>JAUHWL010000001.1 GCA_030424545.1 Bacteroidia bacterium | reverse complement strand
TCCATGTGTACGTTTGTGTACCGATACCATTGTAATAGAAGTTAGTAGCATCACTTGCTCCTGCTCCTTGTCCTGTTTGAACAATACATGTTCCGTTTGGTCCAATAAATGTTCCTACTGGGAAGGTGTAATCTTGAACTTTGGCAGATGTAGTCCATTGCTCTAATGAATAACCTCCTAAGTCTGATCCAGGAACTCCTGTAATCTCAATGTAATCATCGGCCGTTAAATACGTTGGCCATCCCCCTGTTGGAGCACCACTTGTGGTTTTAAACTGGCAAATCTCTGTGATAAAGAATGCCCCAGCTCCAAAAAATGGTGATTTAACTTTCAACTCTGCTGAGTCTAATACAGTGTACAATGTATCTGTATCTGGGGTTACTTCCCATACTGGGTATACGGTAAACATGCCCGTTTCTAACGTATCGTTTAACGCAGAAAGGTTGTAAGAGCTTGGTTCTATATAAGCGTTAAATGTATACGCTCCTGGAATAGAAAGGTCTACGGTTGTTGCCATCAACGTTGTGGTTGCACCTACGGCCAATGTGCCTGTGTTTAACGTAATCGTTCCGCTTGAGTTTGCTGGTCCGGTTACATCCCATTTTGCTACAACATTATCTGTCGCAAAATTTAAGGTGCTGCCTAACACGTTTTCTATTTCTAAAACAATGGTGTCATTAGTGGTTAAGCACATACCTCTTTCTAAACTCCCAGAGTTTAATCCAACATCCGATGTTACGGGTGTGTACTCATACGCGCCAATATCAACAGTTGTAGAACCAGATTTTGGTCTTGTATTTCCGTCTATATCAACCAAAACACCTACTGTGTTATCTCCAGCGTCATTTGGAGTAGTTCCTAACGCTATGCGCAAGTTATCTGTTGCTAAGAACATAGGGTCTCCTTCTACTGAATTTACATTTTGTGTAGCTAAAGCCGTTTTCCATGCTGCTAAATTTGCATAGGTTCCTGTTCCCCAACGCGCCAAGTTTGTTCCTGTAGAGTAATAATCGTTATAATCTAAATCTATATTAGTAACTGAACCAGTATAATAGATTGCGTAAGTACCTCCTTCGAAAATATTGTTTCGCATATCCAAATCACTCTCTGTTCCAAGGAAATATCCACCGTACGTATTGCCTTTAAATGAGTTATGATAAATATCTACATGACTAGCAGTACTAAAATAAAGTCCGTAATTCTTACCAGCACCCATGTTGTTTATAATTTTTGAATTGTTGGTAGGTGTATTTGCATTACCCTGACCAACATAAATACAGTAACTCGCAACAATCTCGTTTCCTGTAATTTCAAAATTATCTACATAATACATGTACATTCCATATGTAGTTGAATTTGTTGGCTTGATAACATTATCTTTTACAATCACATCTTCAACATAATAGAAACGCATGCCGTAGTAGTAGGTTTCTAAATAGTTATTCTCAATGGTAATGTTCGATGCTTTCGCAGTAGTTCCTGATCCAGCCATAACAATTCCATAGTAACCTCCATATACTTCACTATTCTCAATGGTAATGTCATTAGCGTTATTTCCATAAGAAGTCGCGCTTGTAGGAGAACTTGATGCTACTATCGGATTATCTAAGGATGATGTTGATGTTTTTCCGATTACTCTACAACCATCTATGGTAATGTTATTAGCATTGTCATGGAACCAAATAACACGATTCGCGTTTGAACCATCTATGGTAACATCTTTAAAGGTAACATAAGACGTACCGTTAAATTCATAACCAATTGAAATTCCAGCAGGAATAGAGATGGTATCTACATTCATACCCCCACCATTAATAGTTACCGTGTTGGTAGAACTTGCTCCTACTATGGTTTCGAAAATTTGCGAATTTACATGCGTTCCACCTTGTAAATTCAAGGTTACTGGTCCGCTAATACCACAACCGGTTAACACATACAGAGCGCTATCCAAAGTAGCAAAATCGGCAGTTGCCCCACCAACAGTATAAACTCCAGAAAGCTGACTTAAGCAAAGTGTTTTAAAGGTATAAGGTCCCGCTAAATCAGAAGTGTTACAATTGTCTGCCACATAAAAATCATACTCTGTATTGGGAGACAAACCACTGATTGTTGTGGGTGATGTAGCATTATTTATTACAATACCATCATTACTTCCGGTACCTGGCAAAAACCCTTTTGGTCCATATTCTAAATAGAATGCTGTACCATTAATATTAGTCCAAGACGCTGCTGCACTTGTTGCCGTAATACTACTCGCATTCAAATTCCATGGTTTCACACATGCAGGAATGTCTACAATTGAAATTGAATCTACATACGTAATTGTGTATTGAGACGAGTTACCATGCATAATAAACACAAATTCATCCGAACCGTTATAACCAGAGGCCGTATCTAAATTCACAACAAACTCCGTGTTATAAGCTGATCCATCAGAATAAATTGTATCCAATACCGTAGCGTTGCGCAAATCCCCAATTCCTGGTGTTGTACCAACAACTACAGGAACATTATAAAGGGAAGAACTAGATTTTGCATAAAACTTAACCCGCTTGTTCCCCGCAGTTAAACCAGAAATAGCCGGAGATATCAAGGCAATTGTATCTGTATTTATCGTACTAGAATACATTCTAAAATGTTTTGATCCGATTGGTGTACCAAACGCATAGGTATAGCCATATCCTGCTGTACTAGGCGCCTCAACATAAGTCCAGCAATTAGGTGGTGAAGGGTTAGAAGTATTACCCGTAGCTGTAGATTCAAAACCTTCTACAACAGGTGTTGCAACAGGGTCACAAGCTGTACAGAAAGTATATGGTCCAAACCAAGGGCCTACACCGCCTACACAACTATCTCTTACGTAAACATCATAACACGTATTGCCCATCAAACCTGATAGCGAATAATTGGTAGAAGTAAGACCTGTAATTACAGGACCAGTTCCTTGGGTAAAGCCCGTTGGGCCGTATTCTAAATTATATACAGAACCGTCTCCTGAAATCCAGCTCATATCTGCTGAGTTATTTGAAATGTTTGAAGCGCTCAATCCTGTTGATGGAATACAACTAGGCACATCACTGATACTAATATCATCTATCAATGCATAGTCATAAAGATCTGATGCATCTATAATTGCAATGTATTTATGGGTGCCATTGTATCCATTTGCTGCTGTAATATTTACAACATTGTATTGATAAACCGTATTATCACCAATAGTTACCGTATCAATTGGAACAAATGTGTTTAGCTGATCTGGCGATGCTACTGTTCCTACTATTAAACTTACATCATAAGAAGTTCCTGAATAATAGCTTCTTGCCCAAAATTCAACACGTTTGTCTACAGTTGTCATGCCTGCAATTCCAGGTGAAACTAACCCCATTAAATCTCCATTTGTACTATTATTACTTGAGTACATGTAGAAAAACTGCGAACCTGAATTGGCATAACTAGCAAGGTTTCTTGTATAACCATAGCCTGATCCACCGTTAGAAGTTTTTACAAAAGTCCAGCAATCTGGAGGCGATGGGTTTGAAGTATTTCCCGCAGGACCTAAATCAAAGTCTTCTGTAAACGCACCAACAAAATCGTTACATAATGTACAGAATGTATAAGGACCTACCCATGGGCTTAAACCATTTGCACAGCTATCCTGAACATAAACATCATAGCAAGTATTTCCTCCTAAGTTCGTCATGTTATAGCTTGAAGAAGTTATGCCGTGTATAACATTTCCCGTTCCTTGTGTAAATCCTGATGGGCCATATTCTATATTACTAGAAATACCCGCTCCTGGATCCCAAGAAATTGTACCTGCAGAACTTGAAATGTTTGAAAAGCCAAACCCTGTTGATGGTATACAAGCTGGCGCATCTAAAACCGTGATATCATCAATCAACAAATAATCAGTTGCATCAGATGCGTCAACAAACGCGATATACTCATGCGTGCCGTTATAGCCTTTGCCCGTAGTAAAATAAACCGTGAATTTTTGATATACATTGTTATCTCCAATCTCAAAAGTATCTAGTGGCACAAAAGTGTTAAGCTGATTGTGGCCTGCAACAGTACCTACGGCAACTCTAACATTATAAGAAGAACCTGTATACATACTTCTTGCATAAAAATCAACTTGCTTTGGCGTTGTCGTCATTCCATTTACGTTTGGCGAAACAAGGGCCATGGTATCTCCGTTAGCAGGGTTGTTACTGCTGTAAAAACGGAATGAATTGGTTCCTGTGTTTGCATATGTTGCACTGGCATACGTATAGCCATAACCCAATGTACCTGGTGTTTCTTCAAAATTCCAACACGTAGGTGCATTTGGCGTTGTTGTGTTTCCACCACTTACGTTTTCAAAACCTTCTGAAAATGGTGTTACGCTGCTAGAGCAAAGAGTTAAAAATTCCTCTGGCCCCGTTGTATCGCTAATTCCATTTACTGTTCCACAGTCAGAATAAACATAAATATCGTACTCTGTATTTCCAGATAAACCGGTTAAATTGTATGGCGAACTCGTTGTGTTAATAGAACCACCTGAACCAGGAGCGGCACCTTTTAGACCATATAAAATGGTAAAATTATTTGTAGCACCTGCGTAGTTCCAGTTAATTGTAGCACCAGATCCAGTAATATTAGATATAGCTAAATTAGTAGGAGGAGAACATAATTTGGTTGTTGTAAATTGAGCAGCAGCAGGAGCATAAATAGAATCGGCTCCACTATTACAAATTTCACCAAAGTAATAATCATATTCTGTGTTTATTGTTAATCCAGAAATTAAAACGGGTGGCTGGGTTCCTGGATATGTACCTGTAACCTTAGTTCCTGTTCCTGGTGTAAAACCAGCAAGACCATACTCTAAATAAAAAGATGTGTTTCCTGTACCAGGCGTCCAGTCAACTTTTACAGAAGTTGATAAGATACTATCAACAACCAAGTTTGAATACGCATTGGCACAGTTTCCACCAAAGTTTAAATCGATATTGTATGTATTGGTAATTTCAGTTGTAGAAAGCGCTCTGTTATACCATCTAAACTCATCCATTAAACCGTTTAATCCTGTACTTGAAGAATAACCACCAACGGTTAATCCTGAACCTGTTGTAGATACGGATGTTGATGCTGTAACTTGGGTATTTTGTACTCCATTAACATAACTCGTAAAAGTTCCTGCTGTTGCATCATAAACAACGTGAATCATGTTTGCCGTCATGGTTGCTGCACCCGTAATTGCTAAATCAGGAAATCCAGCACCTCTAACCATCCAATTATTTGATCCTGCAACACCATTGGTAAAGCATCTAAAGGATGAAGCGCCTCCATCTCCAAAAATATAGTATAGGGTAGAAGATGACGGAACGTTGCTTGTCCAAAATGCAAGAGTAAAACTCCCGTTAATGGTCGTGTTCCAACCTGTTGCCACGGTAGCACCGGTAGAAGATGCCCCTGTACCTGAAAGCGCGTTAGAACCTAAAAATCCTCCAGTGGCAGAAGTTAGCCCAGTCATCGTGGCCGGATTTGTACCTACGGGAGAACTTGCGTGATTTATTACAGATCCTGAATTTTCGAACTGATAATAAATTAACTCGGGAACTTGGCTATGCGCAACAAATCCCAGAAAAATTAAACTGATAAATAGAATTTTTTTCATACTACTGTGTTTTACTTTTAAAAAGAATTCGCAATATATTGGTTAATAATGGCTTTTTCAAATGAAATAAGTGTGCACACTTCGCAAAACAAACGTCCCACTCAGTTTTATTCTTTAGAATTGTTAAAAATCAAATACCCTATAGGAAGGTGCTTTAGTTTCCTTTTTTTGCCCAAACGTTATTCACCTCTTGCTACACCTATGTATATTGCTATGTGAAAAATCCATTCTAAATCACAATTCTATTATTTCAGTTTTAAAAAATTAAGCCAATTGTTATATATATTTCAAGAACTAACAAATAAGTTAAAAGTAGCACCTTACTTATTTAAAGAGAATAATCATCCAACAAGTTCAAGTTTCGTTTTTAAACAACAAATTTCACGTTACCTCCTTGTTAAGAATATTCTAAATTCGCTGCTTTAAAAAAATGATGCATGAGCAGTAAAGTAGACAAGGTTCTAGACATACGAAAAAAAGCACTTTTAGGTGGTGGCGAAAAACGAATTGCCGCACAACACAAAAAAGGAAAATTAACCGCAAGAGAGCGGATTCATTTTTTGTTAGACGAAGGTAGCTTTGAAGAAATTGGCCGCTTAGTTACACACCGTAGCACACTTTTTGGGCTTGATAAAAACGTGTTTTATGGCGATGGTGTTGTAACAGGTTACGGTACCGTAAACGGAAGACCCATCTATGTTTTTGCCCAAGATTTTACCGTACTTGGTGGCTCGTTGGCCGAAGCTCATGCCAAAAAAATATGCCGTGTTATGGATCTTTCCATGCAAAACGGCATACCTATTATAGGGTTGAATGATTCTGGTGGAGCCCGCATACAAGAAGGGGTAGTTAGCCTTGGTGGCTATGCCGATATTTTTTACAGAAACGTTCAGGCCAGCGGTGTTGTACCTCAGCTTAGCGCCATTATGGGTCCATGTGCCGGAGGCGCAGTATATAGCCCTGCCCTAACCGATTTTATTATGATGGTTGAAAATACAAGCTACATGTTTGTAACCGGACCTAACGTAGTAAAAACGGTTACGCACGAGGAAGTAAGCAGCGAAGATCTAGGTGGTGCGTCTGCGCACTCTACCAAAAGTGGCGTTACCCATTTTACGTACGAGAACGAAATTTCTTGCATCAACGGCATAAAAAAGTTACTGAGCTACATGCCGCAAAACTGCGAAGAAGAAGCACCTGCTTTACCTTACGAAGCTGGTGACGAAATGAGACCCGAATTAAACCACATTATTCCAGAAAACCCCAACCAGCCTTACGATATAAGAGAGGTTATAGACAATGTAATAGATACCGACTCTTGGCACGAAGTGCATAAAGATTTTGCCGAAAACATTGTTGTTGGTTTTGCGCGTTTAGGCGGAAAATCTATTGGTATTGTGGCCAATCAGCCTAATTATTTGGCTGGCGTATTAGATATTAAGTCTAGTCAAAAAGGTGCACGTTTTGTGCGTTTCTGCGATAGCTTTAACATCCCTCTTTTGGTGTTTGAAGATGTACCCGGATTTTTACCTGGAACGGACCAAGAATGGAATGCCATTATAACAAACGGGGCTAAATTGCTTTATGCGTTTAGCGAGGCAACCGTGCCTAGAATTACCGTAATTACTAGAAAAGCCTACGGTGGCGCGTATGATGTAATGAATAGCAAACACATTGGTGCCGATATGAACTATGCGTGGCCAACAGCAGAAATTGCGGTGATGGGTGCAAAAGGTGCGGCCGAAATTATTTTTAGAAAAGAAATTAATGCCTCGGAAAACCCTGAGCAAACGTTGGCAGAAAAAGAAGCAGAATATGCCGAAAATTTTGCCAATCCGTTTAGCGCTGCCGCATACGGCTTTATAGACGAGGTTATTTTACCAGAAAACACCCGCTCTAAATTAATTAAGGCATTTAAAATGCTAGAAACTAAAGCGGTTAAATTACCTAAGAAAAAACACGGTAATATTCCGTTGTAAAATGTAACTCTAGCAGAATTTCAGTTTTGTCTTAAATATATAATCTAAAGCAGCCCTGACGGGGCTTAAAATCCTGTCAGGGCTTTTTTTCAAACGAAAATGCTCTCCAAAGAAAAAATTATTGCCGCTTGCAATGCGTACATCGCAAAGCAAATTGCTACGATTGATGAAGCACTTTTACAGGCGCGCCAAGCGGGCAATGATGATACAAAAAGTAGCGCAGGAGATAAGTTTGAAACCACCCGCGCCATGATGCATTTTGAGCAGGAAAAACTAAGCGGGCAATTGGCCGAAACACTAAAACTGCGCGAAGCTATTTTTAATGCAGAAAAAACTAAAACAACAGATCAAATTGGTTTGGGAAGTTTGGTTAAAACAACCTTGGGCATCTATTTTATTGCGGCCGGTTTGGGCAAAGTTTTGGTTGGCAATGAGGTTGTTTTTGTCATCTCTAGTGCATCGCCCATTGGGCAAAAACTACACGGCAAACACGTTGGCGATGAGATTACTTTTAATAAGGTCTCGCAAAAAATTCTAGCGGTTTTTTAGCACTAAATCAAATTGCCTATTCTTCCCTTAAAAACAGGTTATCTAAAAATAGTAACTGTACCTTTTAGCAGTTTTTCTTCTGGTGCATTTACAGATTTTGGCGTGTATGTAAACACATAAAAATAAACGGCAGCTGCCACATCTTGGCCCGTAGCTTTATCTTTTCCGTCCCAGCCTGTTTCTACAAAATCATCTGGATTAGAAGATTCGTAAACCAAGGTTCCCCAACGGTTAAACACCTGAATATTAAAACGCTCAATATCTTTAAACCGAGGCTCGCCATTTGCGTTTCTAACAGGCCTGAAGTAATTGTTGGGCGGTGTGCCGTTTGGCGAGAAAACATTGGGCAGCTCTATTACAGGGCAACCATCTACACAAATAATGTTGCTTAGATCACTCTCGTTTGGGGGCGAAGCATTATCTACCGCTGTAATGCCATAGCACCCAACAATGCTCGTGTTTGTGTATGTATAACTCAGTTGGTTAACATCTAAATTGGCCACCAAAGGCGTATTGGGCCACTCACTTTCTTGCGTTGGTTTGTAGTAAATATTGTAATAAACAATATCGTTTCCGCAAAACTCTCCCGTTGGGTTGGTCCACATAAATTCTATTACACCATTCTCGCAATCTGCGTTAGAAGAAAACTCCGGTGAGCAAGGTGCAATAGTATCTAGCGGAGATGCACATGCAATTTGCGAGTTGTTGATTAACGAATCCGGCAGGTTATCTCCCGTATAATTGCCTATGGCTTTTACCTTGTAACAATACACTTGCGCGTTTACTAAACCCGTATCGGTATACCCCGTAGTATTGGTGGTTGTAAGTGAATCAAAAATACCAGAGCCTGGCGAAGTTTCTTTGTACACCACAAACCAATCATTATTCCAAGGCACAGAAAAATTAAAGGTTAATCTGTTTTCTAAATCGAACGGAAAAATGGATAAGAATACGGAGGAAGCCGCATCAGACCGGCCAATTAAAACATTGTTTTGACCAGAGTACAACGCAACCCTGTATGCATATCCTTGATCTTGCGTGTTTAAAACACTGTCTACAAAATTGGTATCCTGTAGCGATGTAAACGTTTTTATTTCAATAAAACTAGAGCCATCTATATTGTTGGCGCGCTCTAATCCGTAGCTATACGGAGGAGGAAAAGCAGCCGTATCAATAACTCGTGGTGCAAGCCATTTCACTTCAATTTTTCCGTTAGCTGCATCGGTAGTTAGCACATCTACATTGGTAATTATGGGCGCTGTTTTCTCTAATTCAGTACATACTTCAACGCTGGCAATGCTTTCCGATTCATCGGCAAAGAAGGCCGTTACCATATAGCAATACTTCATGCCGCGCTTAATATCGGTGCTGTCTATATAAGTGGTATCTAAATGCCCATCAACTTCTGCTAAGAATGAATAGCCTGTGTATTCAGGTACTCCTGTTTCACAGCTATCGGGTGTGTAGCCATAAAATCCTTCTCGCCTGTATATTTTATAACCTATTGCGTTGGTACAAATAGATTTGTTCCAAGATAAATCAATGGTGCTGTTTATCGTAGGTACGGCTTGTGGGTTTTGCGGTGCTGGCGCAATAACCGTTATTTCTACGGGTAAATAATCTACCAATGGCGGATCGTTTGGCGATGAAGGGTTGTCTTCAACTTTAAAATACATAAACCAAGGTTGCTTTTGTACATGCACACAATCTGGCGTCCATTTAAACACTTGTTGCACAGAACCTACCCCACTTGTGGGTTGAAAAAATTGCGCCTTTGTTTCTACAATTAGCGGCCCACCCGTTGCTGTTAAAGAAATTTGATTATTGTCTGGATCTGTTGCCTTTACGGTAAAAGACAATTCTTTACCCACTTCTATACAAAACGGGCCAACGGGTTGTAAAACGGGCGGTTGATTAGAGCATTGATCAATATCAATTTGCATATCTCGTGTTATTTGCCCCACCACTTGCCAGATTCCGTTGGGTCCCTTTCTATATTCAGAAATAAGAATAGCAAAATTAAATTGCCCTTGATTTTTAGGTTTGTCCCAAATAAAATCTCCGGTAATTGGATCTATAGTTACGGCATCTTGCACAAGTTGTGGAGAATAGGTTTGCGTTATTTGGGCTCCACCAAGTCCACGGCAATCTATCAACTCATAACCCAAACTATCTCCATCCGGATCCCAAGCACCTGGGTTATGTATAAACAACTGATTTAAGCACCCTTTGTCTATGGGCGGGTTTAAAAGTTGTGGAGAAGAGTTGGTGCCTAAGGCGGGGTTCACATTAAGTACAGTTGTGATGTAAAAAGGCACATTTATAGAATTTGGAATATTGGCAATCCCACTATTTCTATTTAAATCTTGCATGGCCAAGGTGTAAAAACCTGGCGATTGATACGTGTGTTGGCCTCTATAAATATTTTTGCGAATGTCATTTCCTACAGATTCTCCCATTTTGGCGGGGAAACCGCAGCTGCCCGTAGGCCCATTTTCTCTTATTAAAACTGAACTTGAAAAATCTCCCCAATCCAATGTGAGTTCGCATCTATCGGCCTGGGCACTTATTTTGGTGTAAGTCGTTATCACAACCTCATACGTTCTACCACCTAACCATTTATATGTAATTTCTCCCGCCCTGTTGTGCGTTGCATTTGCAAAAAGCGAAGCCCCTAAAAAAAGGATTGAAAAAATTATTCTATTCATGTGTTGTGTTTACGCATCGTTTTGAAACTTCAAAACAGAAAAAAACCAATAATGTTGCTTCAATTTTTAAGTCAATGAGTCAAGAAGCAGACATCCAGCCCTTTCGTGAAGTTGTACTTATTAAAAGCAATGTCGGCCAAAAATACCTAATTTGGCTGCCTATTTCAAACCCAATTTTTTCATGCAATTTTCAATAAAAAAAAATATATCAGAAAAAGATAATGTTGCCGTTATCCTTAATAAGACGTCAAACTTACCCAATGGTTTACTCAACCAAGACGAAACCACATATGTTAAAAGTGCGCTGAAAAATCAGAAAAATACGTGGATAGAGGTAAATCAATATGCACGTAAGGTATTTCTTTTTCAACCAGATTACAAAAAAGAAGAAAATCAGCTAAACGAAGCTATGCGCAAGGCAGGCGCCTCTTTAGGCAGTTTGTTAAATACGCAAAAGATTAAAACTGTAGCCTTAGAAGAGTCTTCACTAAACCGATATTTAGCTGAAGGTTTAGCATTAGGTAACTACCAATACTTAAGGTATTTCTCTAAAAAGAATAAAAAAGAAAATACACTTAACAAGGTGCAATGGGTAGGTGCATCTAAAAAATTAATTGACGAGTTGAACGCTGTAAGCAGCGCGGTATACCTTAGTCGCGATCTTGTAAACACACCTGTTTGGGATTTAAACGCCACCCAGCTTGCCAACAGCGCAGTAAAAGCTGGTAAAGAATTTGGCTTTGATGTTGAGGTATTTGACAAGAAAAAAATTGAAGCCTTAAAAATGGGGGGCTTACTTGCTGTTAATAAAGGCAGTATAGACCCTCCTACCTTCATTATTATGGAGCACAAACCCAAAAACGCAAAAAACAAAAAACCCATTGTGCTTGTAGGTAAAGGCGTGGTGTATGATACCGGTGGGCTTAGCCTAAAACCTAGCACCTCTATGGACGAAATGAAAAGCGACATGGGCGGATCTGCAGCTGTTATTGGCACCATGAGTGCCGCGGCTAAAGAAAATTTACCCCTACACATTATTGGTTTGGTGCCTGCAACCGATAACAGACCTGGAGGCAATGCCGTAACCCCCGGAGATGTAATTACCATAAGCGATGGAACAACTGTAGAAGTGATGAACACAGACGCAGAAGGCCGCTTAATTTTAGCAGACGCCTTGCATTACGCCAAAAAATATTCCCCTGAAATGGTGATAGATTTAGCAACGCTT
The DNA here is from genome assembly GCA_030424545.1 of Bacteroidia bacterium. Classification (GTDB taxonomy): domain Bacteria; phylum Bacteroidota; class Bacteroidia; order Flavobacteriales; family Schleiferiaceae; genus JAUHWL01. The sequence continues at coordinate 400,912 of JAUHWL010000001.1, read as the reverse complement.
ACGGGCGCAGCCGTAATGGCAATAGGTCGCTATGGCATTGTAGCCATGGGTACAGCACCAGATAAGGCGTTTAGTAAATTAAGCAAGTCTGGCGAAGAAGTTTACGAGCGCATTGTACGCTTTCCATTTTGGGAAGAATATGATGAGTTGTTAAAATCGCCCATTGCAGACCTTAAAAACATAGGCACCCGCGAGGGAGGAGCAATTACCGCAGGAAAATTTTTAGCCAATTTTACTGATTATCCGTATATACATTTAGATATTGCAGGTCCTGCATTTATTAATGCTACTGATGGTTACCTGCAAAAAGGAGGAACTGGTGTAGGCGTACGCTTGCTGTATAACTTCTTAAAAAATTATTAAAACAAACAAGTTTATGAGCGAAGAAAACGTGCCAATAATTGGAATTAGTTGTGGCGATTTAAACGGAATCGGAATGGAGGTCATCTTAAAGACTTTCAACAATCCGCAAATGTTAGAACTTTGCACACCCGTAATTTTTGCCCATTCTAAAGTGGCTTCTTACCACAGAAAATCGCTACAGTTTACCGACTTTAATTTTCAAACAGCAAATAGTTTTGATCAAATAAAACCCAAAAAAGTATGGGTATTAAACTCTTGGAATGAACCCGTAGACCTTTCATACGGAACCCTTTCTGATGAAGTAGGGGCATTCGCATTAAAATCTATAGATGCAGGTATTGCCGCCTGGAAAGAAGGAAAAATTGACGCGCTTGTAACGGCACCTATAAACAAAAACAACATTACCCTAGAGGGCGGCAGGTTGTTTACCGGCCATACAGGCTATATTGGCGAAGAAACAGAGGGTGAACCTTTGATGATTTTAGCCAGTGAAAATTTACGCATCGCTCTGGTAACAGGACATATTGCCCTGGCAGAAGTAGCACAAAAACTTACCACAGAAGCTATAGAAAAAAGCATAAAAAAATTGCACGATAGCTTACAACAAGACTTTGGCATTAGAAAACCAAAAATTGCCGTGCTCGGTTTAAATCCGCATGCCGGAGACAATGGCCTAATGGGCGATGAAGAAGCAAAAGTTATTGCCCCAGCTATAGAAAATAGTTTTGCCAAAAACATGCTTGTTTACGGGCCCTACCCCGCAGATGGTTTTTTTGGGGCTGAAACGTATAAAGAATTTGATGCCACTTTAGCCATGTACCACGATCAAGGATTAATTGCCTTTAAAAGCATAGCTTTTGAGGAAGGCGTAAACTTTACCGCAGGCTTACCCATTGTGCGTACTTCTCCGGATCACGGCACCGGAATGGACATTGCAGGAAAAAATCAAGCCAGCGAAACATCGTTTAGACAAGCTGTTTTTTTAGCCCTAAGCGTAAGTAAACAGAGAAAAGAATATGCAGAAATAAACAGCAACCCTTTAAAAAAAGCGAAAGTAAAAGCACAAAAAGAAGGATTTAGGTAAGTTCTTTGGTTATTAACAAATTAAGTTAGCAACTGTCAACTTATTTTTTACTTTTGCAGGCTCAAAAAAATGATGATGACATGCGCAAACGTGATTTTGACATTGTTTTTTCTGGATTAAGTCTGGGCATTCATCATTTTGATTTTGAATTAGACGACACGTTCTTTGCCCTTTTTGAGTACGATGATTTTAGTAATATAGAGGCCAACGCCAACATAGAACTAAACAAACACAGCACTTTTTTAGAACTTAAATTTGAGTTTACCGGAAGTGTTGAAACAATTTGTGATCGATCTAGCATCCCATTCAAACAAACCATAGAAAACAATTTTATGCTTGTTGTAAAGTTTGGAGATGAATATAATGATGAAGATGACGAAAGGTTAATTCTACCCCATGGTGAATACAAACTTAACGTTGCGCAATATTTGTTTGAACTTGTTGTACTTTCAATTCCTTTAAAACACGTACACCCCGATGTACTTTCTGGCAAAATAATACCAGAATTTGAAGTTGAAGAAGAGCCGAACATTGAAGTTGAAGAAGATAGTATAGATCCCCGATGGGATAAGTTAAAAGATTTGTTGAATTAGTATAAAGTATTAGAGATGGCACATCCTAAACGCAGACAGAGTAGCACAAGACGCGATAAACGCAGAACACACTACAAGGCAGAAATGCCACAAATTTCAATTTGCCCAACAACTGGTGAGGCACACATCTATCACCGTGCACATTGGCATGAAGGAAAACTTTATTACAAGGGTAAAGTAGTTATGGAAAAGGCAGTAGCCTAATCCAAATAAGATTCAAAAAAAACAAAGTAGACCCTGAGAGTTATTACTCACTTGGTCTGCTTTTTATTTTGTATCCATTACAAAAAATCAAAACCTTTACCTTCGCCTTCCTTAATTTTTTAACGTGATTTATAAGCTATGACAAAAATCACCGCAGCCATTACCGCACTTGGCGGCTATGTACCGGAATTTAAGCTTACCAATAAGCTGCTAGAGGAAATGGTAGAAACCACAGATGAGTGGATAACTTCCAGAACTGGAATAAAAGAAAGGCGAATACTTAAAGAAGAAGGCCAAGGCACGTCTTACCTAGGCATAAAAGCCATTGAGCAAATGGTAGCAGATTACAATGTTGAGGTTACTGACATTGACTTACTAATCTGTTGCACCGCAACGCCTGATATGCCTGTAGCTTCTACAGCCTGCTATATTGCTTCAGAAATTGGCGCCACAAAAGCATTTGCTTATGATTTAATGGCCGCCTGTTCTGGTTTTCTTTACGGCTTATCAACCGCTTCTAAATTTATACAGTCTGGCCAATACAAAAAAGTATTGGTTGTTGGAGCCGATAAAATGAGCTCTATCATTGACTATACCGATAGAACGACTTGCGTAATTTTTGGCGATGGCGGTGGATGCGTGCTAATGGAACCAAACGAGGAAGGATTTGGTGTACAAGACGAAATTCTAAGAAGTGACGGTAACGGAAGACAATATTTAAAAATAGATGCCGGTGGGTCTATTTTACCAGCCTCTGCAGAAACTGTAGCTACAAACAAACATTTTGTGCACCAAGAAGGCCAACAAGTATTCAAATTTGCCGTATCTAACATGGCAGATGTAAGCGCAGAAATATTAGAAAATAATAACCTTACGGGAGATGATGTGGACTGGCTTGTACCTCATCAAGCCAATTTGCGCATTATAGATGCTACCGCAAGGCGCATGAAATTAGACAAAGAAAAGGTCATGATAAACATCCAACGTTATGGAAACACAACTTGCGGAACATTACCTTTATTGCTTTGGGATTACCAAAACCAACTTCATAAAGGAGACAAGCTCGTTTTTGCAGCTTTCGGTGGAGGTTTTACCTGGGGAGCTATTTATTTAACATGGGCGCTAAACCCCAAAAAATAATTGTTATTTTTCAACCATTAAAATGCCTTTAAAATGGATATCAAAGAAATACAAAACCTAATCAAATTTGTAGCTAAGTCTGGTGCATCAGAAGTTAGCTTAGATACAGAAGATTTTAAAATTACTATAAAAACAACACCTGAAACAGGTGCCGTTAGAGTTGTAGAACATACAGCCCCCGTAGTACAACAAGCTGCTGCTCCGGCTCCAGCTCCTGCCGCGCCTGCTGCTGCTCCAACACCAGCTCCAGAAGCAGATGAAAACGCAAAATTTGTTACCATCAAATCACCAATGATTGGTACATTTTACCGCAGAGCATCTCCTGAAAGTGACGCATTTGTTTCTGTAGGAGATGAAGTAAAAGCAGGAACTGTGGTTTGCATTATTGAAGCCATGAAACTGTTTAATGAAATTGAATCTGAAATTTCTGGAAAGATTGTAAAGGTATTGGTAGATGACCAAAAGCCTGTTGAGTATGATCAGCCATTATTCCTTGTAGACCCATCATAATAATTGGGTTTATTGGGCTTGCTTCAACCCTAATTGCATAAGACCATGTTTAAAAAAGTACTTATAGCCAACAGAGGCGAAATAGCGCTGCGAATTATTCGCACGTGCAAAGAAATGGGCGTAAAAACAGTTGCCGTATATTCTACTGCAGATGCAGAAAGTTTGCACGTACGTTTTGCAGACGAAGCGGTTTGTATTGGCCCTCCCCCAAGTAAAGACAGTTACCTAAATATTCCGCGCATCATTGCCGCTGCAGAAATTACTAATGCAGATGCAATCCACCCGGGTTATGGTTTTCTTTCTGAAAATTCTAAATTCTCTAGAATTTGTGAAGAAAATGGCATTAAATTTATTGGAGCTACGCCCGAGCAAATAGATAGAATGGGAGACAAAGCCAGTGCTAAAGCTACCATGATAGAAGCTGGTGTTCCCTGTGTTCCTGGCAGCCCTGGAATTATAGATACCGCAGAAGAGGGCCTGAAAATAGCCGAGAAAATTGGCTACCCAGTTATGATTAAAGCTACCGCTGGCGGTGGCGGTAAAGGCATGCGTGCCATCTGGAAAAAAGAAGATTTTAAAACCCATTGGGATAGCGCCAAGCGCGAAGCTGCCGCAGCATTTGGCAACGATGGCATGTACATGGAGAAGCTTATAGAAGAGCCTCGCCATATAGAAATCCAGATTATTGGAGACCAATACGGCAAAGCTTGTCACTTAAGTGAGCGCGATTGCTCTGTTCAACGCAGACATCAAAAACTTACAGAAGAAACCCCATCACCATTTATGACGCCTGAATTGCGTAAAAAAATGGGTGATGCTGCTGTAAAAGCAGCAGAATATATCGGCTACGAAGGTGCTGGTACCATTGAGTTTTTGGTAGATAAACACCGTAACTTTTACTTTATGGAGATGAACACCAGAATTCAGGTGGAACACCCCATAACAGAACAAGTTATTGATTACGATTTAATACGCGAACAAATTAAAGTTGCAGCAGGCATTCCGATTCTCGGCATCAACTACGACCCCAAATTGCACTCTATAGAATGCCGCATTAATGCCGAAGATCCCTATCACGATTTTAGACCAAGCCCCGGAAAGATTACTACTTTTCACGCCCCAGGTGGACACGGTGTTAGGTTAGATACGCATTGTTACGCGGGATATGTAATTCCTCCGAACTATGACAGTATGATTGCCAAACTAATTACAACGGCACGTACTAGAGAAGAAGCCATTGATAAAATGAAGCGCGCGCTAGAGGAGTTTGTTGTAGAAGGAATTAAAACAACCATTCCTTTTCATCTGCAATTAATGAATAACAAAGATTATATAGCTGGTAACTATACCACAAAATTTATGGAAGATTTTGTGTTAAAATAAAACTACCGCCTACCCAAAATAAGAAACCGTTCCGATTTTTTTGGAGCGGTTTTTTTATGTCCTCCGTTAGAAATTAACTTCTGTAATTTTCTTTAAAATACCCGCAGCATCTAAACCATATTTTGCGGCCAACTGTTCGGGTGTGCCGTGCGGTATAAATTGGTCGGGCAAGCCGATGCCGTGTACAGTAACTTTGGGGAGATTATTTTGCGCCCACGCAGAAAACGCATCGCGCAAGCCGCTGCGCATGCTGCCTTCTTCTGCTGTAATAATGGTAGAATAATCGCGAAGCGCATCTATTAATTCTTGATCGTTCCAGGGTTTTAAAAAACGTAAATCAACATGGCCAATTTCTTCGCCTTGAGCCAACTTGATGGCTTTTTCTACCTCAACACCAATGGCGCCCAACGAAACCACACACACCTTTTTTCCGGTTTTAAGCGCCCGAAAACTACCTGTTTGCATCGGTAATGGTTCGGCCCGAAAAGGAGCTTCGCCACCCCGCGGAAAACGAATGACAACCGGGCCATTTTGCGTAAACGCATACGCCAACATGCGCTCCAGTTCGGCACCCGTCATTGGGGCTAAAATTTGCAAATTCGGAATGCCGTTTAAAAAACTTAAATCAAAAGCACCGTGGTGCGTGGCGCCATCTTCGCCCACCAAGCCTGCACGGTCTAGCGCAAAAACTACGGGCAGATTCTGCAACGCCACATCGTGAATAATCTGGTCGAAGGCGCGCTGCGCAAACGTGCTGTATAAATGCACCAACGGCTTCATTCCGCTTGCCGCCAAACCTGCGGCAAATGTTACCGCGTGTTGCTCGGCAATGCCCACATCTACCGTGCGCGTTGGAAATTTGGCTAAAAATTTTGTGAGCGAAGAACCGCTAAGCATGGCCGGAGTTATGGCAACAATGTGCTCATCTTTTTGCGCCAACGCGATGAGTTTATTCGCAAAAATATCTTGGTAAAGCGTGGTTGTTGAACCTTGAACGTTGAATGTTGAACGTTGAACGCGGAGCAAATCTTTCCAATAATCTAAACTGCGTTTTACCGTTTTTACGTGCAAAACGCGCGGACCGGTTTTGGTTTTTTCTGCGGATAAAGCATCAACTAAAGCAGCGGTGTTGTGGCCATCTACGGTACCCGAATAAGCCCAGCCCAAACTTTCGAAAAAGGCGCGGTACGATTGCTTTTCGTGGAGCGCACCAACATTCGGGTCGATAGAAATTTCGTTGTCGTTGAGCACCACCAAAACATCCAAATCTATTGCACCCAAATGGTTAAGCGCCTCGTAGGCCATGCCGCCTGTAAGCGCGCCATCGCCAATTACGGCCATGTGTTTGCGGGTGCTGCCTTGCAGTTTTGCCGCTTGGGCAAATCCGCCAATGGCCGAAATAGACGTGGCTGAATGCCCCGTGCCAAACGGATCAAATTTACTTTCTGCGCGTGCCGTAAAACCCGACAAGCCGCCCATTTTACGGTTGCTGGCAAAGGTGTTTTTACGGTCGGTAATAACTTTGTGTATGTATGCTTGGTGGCCCACATCCCACACCAAAATATCGTTGGGGGTATCAAACACAAAATGCAGCGCCACGGTGAGTTCTGTAGCGGTAATGCTGCTTAAAATATGTCCTGCTTTTTCGGGAGTTGTTTCCAACACAAACGCTTTTAGCTCATCGCAAAGCTGCGGCAGCTGGGCGATGGCCAGATTTTTTAAATCGGATGGCGATTGTATTTTGTCAAGAAATTTCACGCTGCGAATTTACGCGGTAAATTGTGGAAGTTTTAAAGAGTTGATTGTGATATTTGTTCTTTATTTAAATGTTAATATACTATCCCTAATTGCTCTTGAAAAACCTTTTACTCCTACTACTTCTCCTCTTTTTCTCCGGATGCAATTTGGCATACCGCACACTCTTGGGCGTAGACACATCACCTGATTGGGTAGAAACACAAGACATCAACAAGCAGGCTAAAAAGTACAATATACCGGCTGCTTACAATTTTGTACTAGACACCGCATCTTTTCGAAACAGCATAAAAACCTTGTATCTAAAAGTTGCCGATTCGCTTAAACTTGCCGATACCGATTCTACAAAAAAGCATGTGTTTAAAAAGGCGCTGAACGATGATTTACAACCCACACAGTTTAGGCTCTTTACCAAAAACGGACAAGAGATTTTTAAATTAGTGAACTGCTACATAGACCCGCCCATACCTATGAACTGGAACATTGATGGCTGTTTCAATGTTTTTCCACCAAAAATTTCGTACGAAACTTTAGCCATTCATCGGTTTGATTTAAACTTTTTGTTGACGCATGTTTCGGGAATAGATGGCCAAAAAATTACGCTGGCGAATCTGCCAAAAGCCGATTATTATGCCGTAGTTTTTTGGAATGATTTCTATAAACGGCCTTCTCGGAAGTTGATAAAACGGGTTCAGAAATACGTTAAAAATCAAGATGAAAACATTGCACTTATTTACATCAATAACCAGAATCAAGTGATTTGGGGCGCCATGAATTTTGAACAAAAGCAAAGTGTGTTTAATTATCTGGTTTCGGAAAAATGACTTTCCTAAAATCTAATTGGCGCAATTTGGATTCACCATCCGCGTAATCACATCTTTCTCCAAATCCCAGCCACGGGCGGGCGAATATTCGCGGCCGTAGAAAATAATTTGCAAGTGCAGCTTGTTCCAAAGTTCTTTCGGGAAAAGGCGCTTGGCATCCTTTTCTGTTTGTTGCACGCTTTTGCCGTTGGTTAATTTCCAACGCGTCATCAGTCGGTGAATGTGCGTATCTACCGGAAAGGCCGGTACGCCAAAGGCTTGACTCATCACCACGCTGGCGGTTTTGTGGCCCACGCCCGGCATGGCTTCGAGGTCCTCAAAATTGTCGGGCACTTGGCCGTTATGCTGTTCTACAATCATTTTGCTTAAGCCGTGTATGCCTTTGCTTTTCATGGGCGTCAGTCCGCATGGGCGAATAATTTCTGCAATTTCTTCTACCGATAATTTCATCATATCGTACGGATTATCGGCCACCCGAAACAGCAGGGGCGTAATTTTATTCACGCGTTCATCGGTGCATTGGGCGCTTAAAACCACCGCCACCAACAGCGTAAACGGATCGTGATGTTCTAACGGAATGGGCGTTTCCGGGTAGAGTTCTTCTAATTTTTCGATGACAAATTTTACGCGTTCGGCTTTGGTCATTTTACGTTTGTTTAAACAATTGCGGGGTGCGGTTGATTATATTGCGAGAGCAAATAAACAGCACAAAAATGACACATTTAAAAGTGGGCGACAAAGCCCCCGATTTTACAAGCAAAGACCAAAATGGAAATGACGTGAGCCTGAGCGATTTTGCCGGCAAAAAGGTGATTTTATATTTCTACCCGAAAGATTTAACACCCGGCTGCACCACCCAAGCGTGCAATTTTAGAGACAATGCCAGCTTGCTTAAAGACAAAGGTTTTGTGGTGTTAGGCGTAAGTGCCGATGACGAAAAAAAGCACCAAAAATTTATAGAAAAGCACGAACTCAACTTCACGCTTTTGGCCGATACCGAAAAAGATGTAATTAAAAAATATGGCGTTTGGGGCAACAAAAAGTTCATGGGCCGCGAGTATGACGGCATTCACCGCGAAACTTTTGTGATTGATGAAAACGGTGTAATTGAACATATTATTCTAAAAGTTAAAACCAAAGAGGCTACAGAGCAGATTTTGGCGTTATAAACTAGCCCCTCCATACCTCCCCAAAGGGGAGGCTTTTTACGGGGTGGATAAACTGCGTGTATATATCGCAAAGGTGCTCGGAGGTTTTATGGCGGGAGGAGAAAAAGTGAAGTTTCGCTAAAGCGAAAAAGAGATTTTTTTCACAGAGAAACACAGTGCCACATCAATTACTTAAAAAAACATCATGCTTACAAAAATCAAAATGACATCAGATGAGGCTCTCCCCCTTTGGGGGAGCTGGAGGGGGCTTTTCGTTGTTTTGCTTGTCTTTTTTTCTTTCGCCTTTGTAGCCGATGAAACCAAGCCGCTGCCCGCATACACGGGTTTTGTAAACGATTTTGAAAACATTTTAACCCCCGAACAAGAGCGCGTTTTAACGCAAATTATTTCGGCCCACGAGAAAAAAACAAGCAACGAAATTGCTGTAGTTACCGTAAACAATTTTTACGGATACCAAAACATAAACGATTTTTCGTTGAACTTAGCAAACGCATGGGGCGTGGGGAAAAAAGAAAAAAATAACGGGGTGGTAATTGTGGTTAGCAAATATTGGAGTGGCGTTAGCATTAAAAATGGTTTGGGCATGACCGATAAAATAACCGATAGCGAAACCAAGAAAATTATTGACCAAAAAATGCTGCCTTATTTTAGAAGTGAGCTTTTTTACGAAGGCATTAAAGAAGGAGTGGAAGCGATAATTTTAGAAATAAAGTAATGTTCGAAAAAGTAGTTTCGCCCAACCAAATTGCCCAAACCGCCCAACTGGCCCAAGAAATCTGGACCCAATATTACACCCCATTTTTGCCCAAAGGCCAAGTGCCGTACATGCTGCAAAAGTTTCAATCGGCCAGCGCTATTGCAACGCAGATTAAAACGGGGCACAATTATTTTTTGTTGAGACTTAACGGATCTAACCCTGACAGGGTTTGGAACCCTGTCAGGGTTAACGATGTGGTTGAAAAAGAACCCATCGGCTACTTAGATTTTTACCAAAAAGACGATCTCGTATTCATTAGTAAAATTTACATAAAAGCGCAATTTCGCGGTAGCGGAATTGGCGCAGCCGCGTTGGCATTCATCCGCGAAAGCGCTAAAAAAATAGGCGCTAAAAAACTGCAGCTTACCGTAAACAAATACAACACGGGTGCCATAAAAGCCTACGAAAAAAATGGGTTTAAAAACGTAGAAGCCCTGGTAATAGACATTGGCAACGGTTTTGTGATGGACGATTTTGTGTTTGAGAAGTTGATCATCGAATAATTTATACTAAATCGTCCTCCCCCCAACCCCCTCCAAAGGGGGAAAGGCTTCACGGTAAATCACAAGCCCCTTGAAGAAAAAAGTTGTTCTAAAAAAAAGCCCAACCGAAAAATTCATTCGATTGGGCTTTCAAATTTTCATTTTAATCTGCTAGCAATACTCGTTAAATGCTTGCACTAAATTTTCTGCAATCATATCGGCATTTCTACCTTCAATGTGGTGGCGTTCTAGCATATGCACCAATTCGCCATCTTTAAAAAGGGCCATAGCGGGCGATGATGGAGGAAAAGGCTGCATCATTTCGCGTGCTTTGTTAACGGCATCTACATCGTTACCAGCAAAAACGGTAATCATACGCGTTGGTTTTTTACCAGAATCTACTGCTTTTCTGGCTCCGGGTCTTGCACTGCCTGCAGCACAACCACATACAGAGTTTACCACAACAAACGTTGTACCTTCTGCATTAATATTACTTGCAACCTCTGCTGCTGTTTTTGTTTCTATAAATCCTGCTTGGGCAAGTTCTTGGCGCATTGGCGCTATTAAATCTTCTGGATACATTTTAAATAATTTTGTGCAAAGTTAACATGAATTTACATGGCAATGTTTTTGTTAATTTATAGAATTAAATAAAAAATTTATGAAACGATTTTTTGCACTTTTATTGCTGAGTAGCCTGCTTTTTGCCGCCTGCAACAGCAACAAAAAAACAACCGATTACAACAAAGTTGACGAAAGCTTTGAAGATTTTAAAGATCGAAATCCCGATTAAGCTACTAATTGTGTTTCTGCATTTTATCATTGCTATATTTGGGGCATGATAAATTCGTTTGTACTTAAAGATTTTGGTAGAAAAATTAGAGATTTACGCATGGCTAAAGGAATTAGCCAAGAAGCGTTGGCCAAAATAACTGGGTTTCATAGAACATATATTGGCATGATAGAGCGTGGCGAAAGAAATTTGTCGCTAACCAACATTGCCGTATTTGCCAAAGCTTTTGAACTCACCTTACCCGAACTTTTTTCTTTTTCTGCCAGCATTCCCAGTCACGATTTCGAAAATTTTAAGTTTAAAACAGAAAAATAGTAATCTGCTGTTTTTCTTTTAATTGCGCTTATCACCCACCTTTTTTAAAGCGCTATCTTTCTTACAACACAAACGCTAACATTCTGTTTGGCATGGTTTTTTAAAACACGATGGCAAGTCTAATTTTTTAAAAACCATTATTAAAAATGAAATTTTCTAAACTAACTGCCATTGCCGTAGCCGCAATGATGATCGGGTTAAATGCTTGCAAAAAAACGGAAGACACAACCCCCGAAGAACCTCAAAACGAAACCACCCAAGAAACACCGCTGCCCACTTTTGCAGATCAACATGGCCTATTGGCCGCGGTGCAATCTGTTTCTGTAACCCCAACACCCATTGGGCCCATTACTTCAAAAGTAGATGTTGCCGTAGCCAACTTTTTTAATGGCCCAAACTTCTTTGCGGCCGGAACGGTTTCGGTAAACGGATATGACCTTTCTAAGGCGAGCAACAATGCGTACATATTACCTTCCTCGGGTAACTTTCAGCTTGATTTGGACTTTGAGGATGGCGTTGCTCCGTCTTGGAATGTTACTGGAAGCACCAATGTGCCTGCCATGACACACACCACAAACAATGTAATGCCTGAAAAATTTAACCTAACAGGCACCTATGCTACGGTTGATGCCACACAAGATTTAACCGTAACCATAAACAAGTTTCCCGCAGATGCAGACTCGGTAATTTTTGTGCTCGGCACAGAACACGAATTGGTTACACGCACCATTGGCACAGGTACTTCGGTAACTTTTACAGCAGCCGAAATGAGCAACTTGAGTGGCTCTGGCGTTGTGCAAGCCGCGGGCTATAATTTTGAAAAGAAAGTTGAAGGCGGAAAAAATTACTACTTCGTTAACGAAAGTGTTTCTACCCAAATTGCAGATTTTCAGAAATAACCTTGCAATGCTAAAATCAAAAACTCCGCGTTAATCATTTTGACGTGGAGTTTTTTATTTTCTCTTTTTCGCAAAAAATTCGGTCATTAATTGGGCACATTCTTGGTGCAACACGCCACTAACAACTTCTGTTTTTGGGTGAAGATTCCCTCCATTCTCTATAAAGCCTCTTCTTAAATCTGTGGCACCATAAACTACTTTGCTTATTTGGCTCCAAAAAAGTGCACCTGCACACATGGGGCAAGGCTCTAACGTTACATAGAGCGTGCAATTTTTTAAATATTTGGCGCCCAAAAAATTACTTGCCGCAGTAATTGCTTGCATTTCGGCATGGGCCGTAACATCTGTTAAACGCTCTGTTAGGTTATGGGCTCTCGCAATTATTTTGTTGTTGCATACCACAATTGCCCCCACCGGAACTTCGTCTATCACCAAGGCTTTTTCGGCTTCTTTAAAGGCTTCGCGCATGAATCTGTCATCGCTAAATAAATCTATCAAAACTGCAAATTTTAAAGACGGTCAAAGTACAGTGTTTTAGCCAAATGGCGTTAAATTCGCAGCCTAAAATTTGGCAGATGTATAGAACGCAAAACTGTGGCGAATTACGCGCAGAAAATATCAGCGAAAAAACAACTTTAAGTGGCTGGGTGCAACGCAGCCGTAACATGGGCGGCATGACGTTTATCGACCTCCGCGACCGCTACGGAATTACGCAATTGGCGTTTAACGAAGAGTGGGATACCGCTCTTTTAGAAAAAGCGCGCAAACTAGGCCGCGAATTTGTCATACAAATTACAGGCGAAGTAATTGAGCGCAGCAGCAAAAACAGCAAAATGCCTACGGGCGATGTAGAGGTAAAAGTTGAAAAACTTACGGTTTTAAACGAAAGCAAAACCCCACCTTTCACCATAGAAGACGATACCGATGGCGGAGACGAACTCCGCATGAAATACCGCTATTTAGACATCCGCAGAAAACCGGTGCGCGAAAACTTGTTGTTGCGCAGCCGTGTAAATTTGGCGGTTCGTCAGTATTTAGCCAACTTAGAATTTGCCGAAGTTGAAACCCCCTTTTTAATAAAATCTACCCCAGAAGGCGCCCGCGATTTTGTGGTGCCCAGCCGCATGCACGGGGGCGAATTTTATGCGCTTCCGCAGAGCCCACAAACCTTTAAGCAATTGCTTATGGTGGGCGGTATGGATAAATATTTCCAGATTGTAAAATGCTTTAGAGACGAAGATTTACGTGCCGACCGTCAGCCAGAATTTACGCAAATTGACTGCGAAATGGCGTTTGTAGAACAAGAAGATATTCTGCAAACTTTTGAAGGATTAGTGCGCCATCTATTGCAAGAAATAAAAGGCATTTCGGTAGAAGAATTTCCACGAATGACCTATGCCGATGCCATGCGCAAATACGGAAACGACAAACCAGACATCCGCTTTGGGATGGAGTTTGCCGACCTAAAACCAGCCATTACCGGCAGCGGATTTAGCGTGTTTGAAAATGCCGAGATGGTTAGCGCCATTGCAGTGCCCGGTTGTGCCGAGTACAGCCGGAAACAATTAGATGCTTTAACCAATTGGGTAAAACGCCCCCAAATTGGCATGCAAGGTTTGGTGTATTGCAAATACAATGCAGATGGCACGTTTAAATCATCGGTAGATAAATTTTTTAATGCCGATGCACTAAAAAATTGGGCCGAAATTACAGGTGCAAAACCGGGCGATTTAATCTTAGTACTAGCCGGAAACACAAAACTCACCACCAAAGCATTAAGCGAATTGCGCTTGCACATGGGCGAAGAATTGGGCCTTAGAAATCCAGACGTTTTCGCACCACTTTGGGTAACAGATTTTCCACTTTTAGAGTGGGATGACGAGTCGGAAAGATTCCACGCCATGCACCATCCGTTTACGGCACCAAAACCAGAAGATGCGCATTTGCTAGATACAGACCCCGGTAAAGTACGCGCCAATGCCTATGATATTATTTTAAATGGCAACGAAATTGGCGGTGGTTCTATCCGCATCCACGACCGTGAAATGCAAAAACGCATGTTTACTATTTTAGGCTTTACAGACGAGGAAGCACAAAAACAATTTGGCTTTTTAATGAATGCCTTTGAATATGGCGCTCCGCCACATGGTGGTATTGCGTTTGGATTTGATAGATTAGTAGCCCTGTTGGGTGGCGAAGAAGTGATTCGAGATTTTATTGCTTTCCCAAAAAATAATGCCGGCCGCGATGTAATGATTGATGCCCCGGCTACTATATCAGAAGAACAATTAAAGGAACTAACTTTGGCTATTCAAGAAAATTAATGCCCAGCTCAAATACATACTTAGGCCGATTTTTAATCTGGCGGGTTAAGCACATTCCTAAGAAACAGTTTGTGCTTATCTTAAGTGTGTTGGTTGGTTTGGTTACCGGTTTGGTGGCTGTGTTGCTAAAATCGTCTGTACATTTTATACAAGATTTTATCAAGAATAGCGGCTGGCATCAGTACTATTACTTTGCCTTTCCTGTAATTGGCGTGTACATTGTTGTGGCCATAAAACGGTTTTACAAAGAACCCATTGGCGAAGGTATTCCATCTACGCTATTTGCCATATCGCGCAGAAATGGTTTTCTAAAACCCTATAAAATGTGGGCCTCTGTAGTTACCAGCGCCATTACAGTAGGCATGGGAGGGTCAGTTGGTTTGGAGGGGCCAACCGTATCTACAGGTTCGGCCATTGGTTCTAACCTCGCCAAGATGATGCACCTGAATTATAAGAGCCGGATTCTGCTTATTTCTTGTGCCACAGCCGGGGCCATTTCGTCTATTTTTAATGCGCCCATTGCTGCCATCATTTTTACCATAGAAATTTTTAGTCTCGATTTAACCTTGGCGAGCTTGGTGCCACTTTTATTGGCATCGGTGTCGGGAGCCGTAACCACTCTATTTATAGAAAACAAAAGCAGCTACCTATTTAATTATGAAGTTACAGACAATTTTGATGTAAACCATTTGCCCTATTACATAGTGTTGGCTCTACTTTGCGCAGCCGCTTCGGTTTACTTTCAAAAAGTTTATTTTTTAATAGAGAAGTTTTTTGATTTTTTAGGAAAGTATAAGCTTAAAGTTGTTGTTGGAGGATTGCTTTTAGGTTTGCTAATCTTTTTAATTCCGCCACTTTATGGCGAGGGTTACGAAACCATAAATGCACTTTTAAGTGGAAATGTAACCGAGATTTTTGCGCAAAGTTTTATTGCTGATTATGCGACAAACACCTACCTGATTTTAGGTCTGCTCTTTGCCATGATGCTGATTAAAGTTTTTGCCATGAGCTTTACCATGAATGCTGGAGGAGTGGGTGGAATTTTTGCGCCAACACTTTTTATGGGCGCCACTTTGGGGTATGTATATTCAAAAACCGTAAACACATTGCCGTATTTTGATGGGCTAAGCACCTCTAATTTTGCTTTGGCTGGCATGGCTGGTTTAATGGCTGGCGTACTTCATGCGCCTTTTACGGCCATCTTTATGATTGCCGAAATATCTGGTGGATACAAGCTTTTCTTGCCCATTATGATCACAAGCACCTTGGCATATTTGTTTACCAAAACCATTACGCCTTACAGCATTTATACTGTGCAATTAGCTCGTAGGGGCGATTTAATTACGCACAACAAAGACAAAGCGATTTTAACCTTAATGAAAATTGACCCCATTATAGAAAGCAATTTCATACAAGTAAAAGCAGATTCTAAACTGGGAGATTTGGTAAGTGTTTTCAAAAAAAGTTCGCGCAACATCTATCCTGTAATAGATGATGATAACAACCTTGTAGGGGTTCTAACTCTAGAAGATTTTAAGCAACTTTTATTTGATAAATCGCTGCATAACGAAATTTCTGTTTCTGATTTAATGCTGGAACCAGCCGCCATTATTGAGAAAAATGATAACATGGGTGTTGTGATGAAAAAGTTTCAGGCATCTGGTGCTTGGAATTTACCAGTGGTAGAAAACAGCAAATACGTTGGTTTTATTTCAAAATCTAAAATGCTGTCGGCATACAGAAGAAAATTAATAGAAGTTAGTGATTGATGAAAACAATATTATATATATCCGTTCTTGTTCTCTTAATAGGTGGGTGCTCACTTTTTAGCTCAACCGCAAAAACCAAAAACGCCCTTGTAGAAGCCACTGCACAACGTTGGAATACGGGAGCCCGAAATGGCTATAAAGGCGTAACGTTTCGGGTAAAATTTTATGCGCTACAAGAAGCGTTAAAAGCAGATACGCTTTGGGTAAACAATATCCCCTTAAGTGTAGAGCTAACCAAAGTAGGAGATACGGCATATGTTTCTTCGTTTTTTACTGCACCCCAAGATGAGTATAAAGCGCAACTTATAACTGATACAGCTTATTCTGGTGTGCTTCAATTTTATGTGAAAAACCAAAAGAGTGCGTTAAAAATTTCACACTTCCACATCATTCCCATTGCAATTTATCCGTAACGAAAGTCTCATACTATCAATTGGTTACGGCAAAATTGGTTTCACTATATTCGGCCACATTTTAAAAAAATATAATAGCTGGCTTTAAACATTTCGTTGTTTTAAACGTCTTACTACAACAGCTGTTAATTAGATGAAAATACATTTATGAAGAAATTTGGATTTGCCTTTATGGCTTTGTTAATATCTGCAAACCTTTTTGCTCAAGATTGGGTAGAAGGTATGCAAGACCACTCCGTTAATTTCTATGAGGTTCAAGAAAAGTTTGATGCCTACTGGAAAAAGATGGAGAAAAAAGCAGCAAAAACAAATGAAAATTTTAGGCCAGGCAAATCTAGTTTTGGTCATGGATGGGCACAATACAAACGTTGGGAAGATTTTTGGCAAGTACGTACTTATCCAACTGGAGATAGACCAAACCCAGAAATTTTATGGCAAGAAACGCAAGCAAAATCAAACAAAACATTAGCGGCAAATGCTGGAGATTGGGAAGCTATTGGGCCAATGAGTGCGCCAAGTTCTAATAGCTATTCTGGAATTGGAAGGGTTAATTGTGTAGAATTTCATCCAACAAACAACAATATTATTTGGATTGGAACGCCAGCAGGTGGATTATGGAAAAGTGTTGATGGTGGGACTTCTTGGAGTACAAATACAGATTTGTTACAAAATTTAGGTGTTTCTGATATTGCCATTGACCCGCTACATCCAGATACTATGTTTATTGCTACAGGCGATAGAGATGGAGGTGATACCTATAGTTTTGGAATTCTTAAATCTGTAGATGGTGGCCAAACTTGGAATCCTACAGGTATGACAAACTCTGTGCAACAACTTAGAAGAATTGGAGGCATACACATTGTACCCACAAACACACAAATTATTATTGCCGCTACACGCAACGGTATTTTTAGAAGTACAGATGGCGGTGCAACGTTTAATGGGATTCAATCTGGACAGTTTAATATGCTTGCACCAGACCCAAGTAATCCAAATAAATTATTTGCTGGTACTATTAACAGCCCAACGCGAATTTGGGTTTCTAAAGATTTTGGTGCTTCATGGACAATGCTTACCCAAGGACTACCTGTAACCGGAATAGCAAGGGTTGAGATTGCTGTTAGTGCCCAAGACTCTAATTATGTTTATGCCCTTTACAGTAACAATAGCAATGGTTTTGAAGGTATTTACAGAAGCACAAATGGTGGAAACACATGGATTCAAAGAGCCTCATCGCCCAACCTGCTTGGATGGTCTGTGAGCGGAAATGACAATGGAGGTCAGGGCTGGTATGATCTTTCACTGGCCGTATCGCCAACCAATAAAAACCAACTCTTTGTTGGTGGTGTAAATTTATGGCGAAGCAACAACGGAGGAACAGGCTGGCTTTGTGTGGGACATTGGTATGGAGCCGGAGGCACACCCACTGTGCATGCAGATATTCACAATTTTGGCTGGCACCCATCAACCAATAACTTATTTATTTGTACTGATGGCGGCCTATACAGAACGGCAAACCAAGGCAGTAGTTATATAGAAATGAAGTCTGGTTTAAATATTACGCAGTATTACAAAATTTCACAATCCACATCTAATTCAACTTTATTTTTAGGTGGTGCACAAGACAACGGCACACACCGCCAAGTAGGTACCAATTGGGCTCAAGTAAACGGTGGCGATGGGATGGACAATGCCATTGATCCGGATAATGACAACATCATGTTCGCTTCTTCGCAGAACGGAAATTTTAGAAGATCTACCAACGGTGGTAATAACTTTAGCTCTATGAATTTGCCACCGAATGGAAGCGGAAATTGGGTAACACCTATGCTTATAGATCCATCTAACGCCAACATAGTTTACATTGGCTTTGATAAAATTTGGAAATCTACCAACAAAGGAAGCTCTTGGCAGGCAACTTCATCTCAAACCGTTGGGAATGGCAATATTGATGTTTTTGCCGTGTCTAAATCAAACAATCAAATCATTTATGTGGGCATAGATGATGATGTTTTTTTAAGTTCAAATGGCGGTTCAACATGGTCTCAAATTAGCTTTAACCTTGTGGGTTCTAGTTCGGTAACAGGTATAGCAATTTCTCCAACAGACCCTAACCACATTTGGGTTACACGCTCTGGATATGCATCTAACCACAAGGTTTTTGAATCTAAAAACGCGGGCACAACATGGATTAATATTACAGGATCTTTACCCAATTTACCAGTAAATTGTGTTATCTACGAAGAAGGATCATTAGACGGGGTTTACATCGGTACAGATGTTGGCGTTTACTACAAAGATGGTACAATGTCTGATTGGAAACCCTACATGTTAGGGCTACCAAACGTCATTGTTAGAGATTTAGAAATCTTTTATCCAACTAAAAAATTAAGAGCCGGAACATATGGTCGTGGCATTTGGGAAGCCTCTTTAATCTCTAAATTTTTAGGCGTACCAGAAGCTGACTTCAGTATTTCTCCCGCTTCGGTTTGCAACGTAACAGATACAATTTCATTATTTGATGAATCTGATTTAGGGCCGGATCAATTTAAATGGAGCTTCTACCCAAATACAGTTACTTATGTGAATGGAACTTCTGACTCTAGTCAGAATCCACAAGTAATTTTTAATGCAAAAGGCGAATATTCTGTTACGTTAAATGCAAGCAACTCTTACGGTAGCGATGCCATTACGAAAGCAAAAGCAATATTTGTTGGAGGTATTCCTTTACCGTTTGTTGAAACTTTTGAAGACGCACGCAACATTTCTCAATGGACAATAGAAAACCCAGACAACGACATTACTTGGCTAACATCATTGGTTAGCGGAAGTAGTCCAGGTAACCAAGCCATGATGTTAGATTTTTATAATTACAATTCTGTGGGTGCCAAAGACGGGTTGATAACCCCACCCCTAAATTTTACAGGTTTCAGTAACATTAACCTAACCTTTGATCATGCTTATATAAAATACAATGCCGCTAAAAACGACAGTTTAAAGGTCTACATAAGTACAGACTGCGGCACCACATGGACCCTCTTACAAGCCTATGGCGAAGATGGCACAACAAATTGGGTAACTGGTAGCAATAACACAGGTCAATTTATTCCCTCATCTTCTGCAGATTGGTGTGGTAGTTCTGGAAATGCTACATGCAAAACAATTTCATTAAATACGTTTGCTGGCAATGATGATGTGCGCATTAAGTTTGAAACCGTAAATGCATACGGCAACAATTTATTTATTGATAATGTAAATATTACAGGAACTCCAAACGTTAAACCCGTTGCCAATTTTATAGGAGATACTACAGGTTGTACCATCGGCACTTTTAGTTTTCATGATGTTTCTTTAAGTAATGCAACAACATGGAATTGGTCTTTCCCCGGAGGAACACCATCAACATCTACTAGCGCAAACCCAACGGTTTCTTATACCACTGGCGGCACATACAACGTAACATTAATTGCAAGCAACGCAGCAGGTGCCGATACGATTACCAAAACCGCTTATATTTCTATAGACCAAGCGGTAATGCCAACAGTGACTATTTCATCTTCAAGCACAAGTTTGTGTGCCAACGAGCAACTTACACTAACAGCTGTTACCACAAACGAAGGAGCAAACCCTGACTACTGGTGGTTTAGAAACAATGTTTTTGAAACAAAAGGAACTTCAACCTATACCACTTCTGCCAACAATGGCGATGTTTTTACATGTGTTTTAATTTCATCATTGCAGTGCGTAATTACTGATTCTGTTGCCTCTAATAATGTGCAAATCAACATTATTCCAATACCCAATGTTACACTTAATAGTTTTCCATCTATGTGCGTTGGAGACAGTCCTATAGTGCTAACTGGTGGAAGTCCGGCAGGAGGAGTTTATAGCGGAAATGGTGTAGTAAACGGTGTGTTTGACCCAGCTCTTACGGGTGTGGGCGGACAAATAATTACCTACACTTATGTGGGCGCAAATGGATGTCAAAACAGTGATCAAAAAAATATTTCTGTTAATAATGGCCCACCCAAACCTACTGTAACCTATACTAATTTTGTATTAAAAGCAGATCCTATTTCAACATCATATACATACCAATGGTATGATCCACAAGGAAACGCCATTCCAAATGCTACCGATACTGTTTATATCCCATATGTTTTAGGAGATTATACTGTGAAGCTAACATTTATCAACGGCTGCGAGAGCATCTCAGATCCTTACACTGTTAATCAAGTTGGCTTGGATGAAGAGCTACTAAATCGTGGAATTAAAATTTATCCAAACCCTGTTAGTACAACTTTACAGGCCGAGATTTTAATGAAGCACGCTGGAACAGTTACGGTGAATATTGTTGACGTTACCGGAAGATTGGTTTATGCTGACCAACTAAAATTGGATGTTGGTACGCAAAATTTACGCATAAACACAAGTAATTTGGCTAATGGCGCTTATATTCTCCAATTAATTGATAATGAGGCCAACAAAGTGCAACAACGATTCATTAAAAATTAAGATGAATTATTCATCATAAAAAATGCCCAAGCAATGTGCTTGGGCATTTTTATTTTACGCCAAAGTATTAATCAATAAAGGTTGTATTGGTATTTTTAGGGTACTTTACAGAGTAGCCATAACTTACTTTTTTAGTTGCTCCAGAGGCAAGTTGTAAACGCCAAACCAAATAGCCTTTATCCTCATCTACACTTGCCTCTTCATTCAATTCAATTTTAACTTCTATGTCTTTTTGAACAGAAACTGGAACCTGATCTGTTACAATAATTTTAATGTTTTGAGATTTGTTATTGCGAATGCTAACATCCCAGAATCTGGTCTTTTTTTGATGACCACCTAACGATTTTACACTATTTACATCGGGTTGTTTTACCCTGTTAATTACAATATTTTCGTCTCTACCCATAGACAAAACAAGTGTGTCTTCAGCGCTATTTACATCTAAAAATATGTCGCTTACAAATGTGTTTTCATTAAATAATTTAGCGCTTCCTGCCAACAGGTTGTACGTATGCCAATTGTGCAATTTAGCTACCAAATAAGCCGTAGCATCATATTTAATATTTGCTTTGTACTCAAATTCGGCAGGAATTTCTAGCGTTTGTATGGCTACATCTTGGGGCTGATTGCTGCTATTTACGGTATATGGTAAGCTGATTTTGTATTCAAAGCCGGTTGTGTTTTCTACATAACTGGTTTTTACAGATTCTACTTCTTCCAAATCATCTGCATAGCCGTTTGCTGCCTTATCTTGTTTAGGTGAAGTCTGTACCCCATCAACATAATAAGCTGTTTCTGCATTTCTACTACCTCTTACATTCATGTTCTTTTTATAATAATCAACCGTCCATGGGGTTAATGCGGGCAATGTTCCATTCTTGTTTGGGTTGCCACTGCTTAACACTAAGTTTACATCTTGCCAAGCTACACCAGTAGTTTGGTAAACTTTTGCTTTATAATCAATTTCTATTGGCTTGTTTAGTCCTACCTTTCTGATGTCGTAAAAAGGAGTCCAACCCGCATTATTTACAAAATAGTTAAGGGTAAAATTTGCATTGGTTTTGCCTTTTACCGCCACCTTAACAACTACTTCTTTGGTTGTTTTACCCCGCTGCCCATTTAGTTGACTTATTTGGTTTTTCAATTTGTTTATTTCCTCTTGGTTGTCTTTAATCTTTCTTTGTATTGATAATGATTCCTTTTTTATCTCCGTTAACCGTGCCCTTAAAAAATCCGAAGCCATTTTTAATTGATTAACATCTAATCCTGTTTGCGTGCCTCCAAGCTGTTTATTTTTTAAAAGCAAATCTTCTTCTTGTAGATAAACCGCAATAAGCAATTGTTGCTCCTCTATTTCTTGTTGCAGTAATTTTATTTTCGATTCATAGGCAACAATATTTTCGTCTTTATCTGGAATTTGCGCATAGTTAATTCTAGATGACACTGATAATACCGTTAGATTTCCCTTGCCGCCAAAACGAACACTCGCTGGATCTAAAGAGGTTGATAAATCTGTGAAGACCAAATCTTGCTCGCCCGGGTTCAAGCTAACTGTAGCCGTTCTAAAGAGCTGTGCGCCTTGCATAAATACAGTTACCGAATGAATGTTAGAACTAACCTTTACTTCTTTAGAGAAGCTTAGAAAAGGGAGAAGAATGATAGCAATACAAAAAAGAGATTTCATAAAAAATGAGGGTTTAAAAATTATTTTCGGTAGAAATTCAATATTTATACCAAAGTAGATTTATGCCGTTTAAATAGGGTGCTAACAGCTGGTTTTAGTACCTTTAAAAACATGCCTAAGTTTAACCATTTTTAATAGTAAAACGAAAAACAAAAAAATATATATTCGCCAAACTCTTGAAAATCGATGATATCATGGATGATGAAAATAAATTAAGATACTCCGATAGCGAACTCGCTGACTTTCGCTTGCTAATTGAAGGAAAAATAGCAAAAGCCGAGAATGATTTACACGTTTTGCGTGAGCAATTTGCCAATGATGAAGGTAATGGGACGAACGATACCGCACCTATTTTTAAAAGCTTTGAAGAAGGGTCTGAAACCATGAGCAAAGAAGCCAATGCGCAATTAGCAGCAAGGCAAGAAAAATTTATTAGAGATTTAAAAGCAGCGTTAACGCGAATAGAAAATAAAACGTTTGGCATTTGCCGTGTTACAGGAAAATTAATTTCTCAAGAACGTCTTCGTTTAGTACCTCATGCAACGTTAAGTATTGAGGCTAAAAACAAACAATGAAAAAATCTTTAATCCTTGTATTTCTTGTTCTTTTAGCAGATCAAGCGCTTAAGATTTGGATAAAAACCAACATGTTTCTGGGGCAAGATTACCGCATTACAGACTGGTTTTATATACACTTTACAGAGAACCCCGGAATGGCCTTTGGTTTAGAGTTTGGAGGCGTTTGGGGCAAAATTGCGCTTACTTTGTTTAGAATAATTGCAATAGGAGCTCTTTTTTATTGGCTAAAATCATTATTTAAAACCAAAGCTCCAGGTGTAGCAATAACCGCTGTTTCGCTAATCTTAGCAGGAGCCATTGGAAACATTATAGACAGTGTTTTTTACGGTGTTGTTTTTACAGATTCTTTAGGAAGAGTTGCAGAGTTTTTACCTGCTGGTGGAGGGTATGCACCTTTGTTGCAAGGCAAAGTTGTAGACATGTTATACTTCCCGTTATATAATAATACGTTGCCCGATTGGATACCTATTTGGGGTGGCGATTATTTTATTTTTTTTAGACCAATTTTTAATCTTGCCGATATGGCCATTTCTACAGGAGTTGGACTATTACTCTTGTTCCAGAAAAGAATTTTTCCGAAACACAAAGAAGAAATTATAGAAGAATAAAAGAGCGGCTTTAGGCCGCTCTTTTATTATAAACTGTTTTTAAAACTTCCTTTTGTACGAGTGACAGTAAGGCGTTCCACCCTTAGCATCATAATAATCTTGATGATATAACTCTGCTGGCCAGAATTTTTTTGCTGGCAATACCACTGTTGCTATATCATAGCCTTTTGCTTCTAATACCGCAATTAGCTCTTTTGCCGTTTGTTGTTGTGCATCATTCATATAAAAAATGGCACTTCTGTATTGTGGCCCTATATCAGGTCCTTGCCCATTTTTTTGTTCAGGATCATGAGTTTCAAAAAACAACTTTACCAAATCGTAATAACTAATTTTTTCGGGATTAAACACCACCTCTACAGCTTCGTAATGGCCTGTGTTTTTTTCGCAAACTTGTTTGTACGTTGGGTTTTCTACTGTGCCGCCAGTATACCCAACCGTTGTAGAAATTACACCCTCTGCCTTTTGCAAATAGAACTCTGTACCCCAAAAACAACCACTTGCAAAAATGGCCGTTTCATAATTTTTATTGTCTGCTTCACTCATGTTTTTCAATTCAACTTTTGCGCTTTCATTGCTTTTACCCTGGCATGATGCCGTAAACAAAATGAGAACACTTAATATTAATTTAATCATCTTTCTTTAAGGTTTATTAAAAGACGGATGAATACCAAATACCTTTCACAGCCAACCTTTTTCAAGCAAATACTCTGCAATTTGAATGGTATTTGTTGCAGCACCTTTGCGTAAATTATCGGCTACAATCCACATATTAATTGTGTTTTCTTGTGTAAAATCTTCCCTAATTCTACCCACAAAAACATCATCTTGATGATGCGCAAATTTTGGCATTGGGTAAATGTTTAATTCTGGGTTGTCTTGTACTTTTATACCCGGTGTATTGTGCAAAAGGCTTCTTACATCGCCAACTTGTATGGGTTTTTTAAATTGAATATTCACGCTTTCAGAATGACCACCTTCTACAGGAACACGTACCGCAGTGGCCACCACTTTTACGCTGTCATCGCCAATTATCTTTTTGCTTTCTAGCGTTAGTTTCATTTCTTCCTTGGTGTAACCATTCTCTAAAAAAACATCGCAATGCGGTAGGCAGTTTTTATCTATGGGATACGGATATGCCATTTCTGCCGAAACACCGTTTCGCTCATTTTCAAGTTGGTTTACAGCCTTAACACCGGTGCCAGAAATACTTTGGTAGGTAGAAACAATAGCGCGTTCTATTTGATATTTTTTATGCAATGGTTTTAATACCATTACCAGTTGTATTGTAGAACAATTCGGGTTTGCAATAATCATATCGGTGGCTGTTAATACACCTGCATTTACTTCGGGAACAACCAATTTAATAGCCGGGTCCATCCTCCATGCCGAAGAATTATCTACAACCTTGCACCCTATTGCCGCAAATTTTGGGGCCCACGTTAATGATGTTTCGCCACCTGCAGAAAACAACGCAATATTAGGCCGTTTTTCTAATGCCGCCTCTAACGTTACTATAGTGGCATCCTTACCTTGAAATTTTATTTTTTTCCCTGCAGATTTCTCCGTTGCCACCGGAATAAGTTCTCCAACCGGAAAATTTCTTTGTTCTAATACTTTTAACATGACTTGGCCAACCATTCCTGTTGCACCAACAACCGCTACTTTTAACATGTTTAAATTTCTTAATTTACCAGCAAATGTACTTCAATACACCATGCCTAAATTCATCAAAATAATTCTCGTTGTTAGTTTTTCAATTATTTGCCAAATTGTTTTTTCTCAAACAAACTGGACAGACCAATTTAACGACTCAAACTTTACCACAACGCCAAAATGGGAAGGAGACTCTGCCGATTTTATGGTGAATGCACAAAAGCAATTGCAACTAAACGCACCCGCTACTTCCAGCACGCGCACCCTTTATACTCCAAGTACCGCAGCTTTAGCTGCTACATGGGAGTTTTGGGTTAAACTAGATTTTAACCCTTCTAGCAGCAATTATGCAGAGGTTTATTTAATGAGCTCAACACCAACCAAAAGCCAAAACCAAGAAGGTTATTTTGTGCAAATTGGCGGGTCTACTACCGATAACATTAAGCTTATTAAAAAAGAAAACAACCAAAACACAACCTTAATAACTAGTACAAATGGCTTGCTAAATAAGGCTGATGTTGAATTAAGAATTAAGGTAGAAAGAGACGCGCAGCACAATTGGAACCTCTTTGTTGATACGCTAGGCACCTCTAATTTTAATTTAATTGGCA
The DNA here is from genome assembly GCA_030424545.1 of Bacteroidia bacterium. Taxonomy (GTDB): domain Bacteria; phylum Bacteroidota; class Bacteroidia; order Flavobacteriales; family Schleiferiaceae; genus JAUHWL01. The sequence goes on along the minus strand of JAUHWL010000001.1, from coordinate 374,486 downwards.
CTGCAACCGACTCTAGCATTGCCCTAAGTGCTTACTTGCTTGCTCATTGCAACTATACAAGCACACGCTCTACCAAATTTTATTTTGATGATTTTGTTGTAACAGGAAAAATCTATGTAGATAGTATAAAACCCGTTTTACAAAATTTCGCAGTGCCCGATTCTCAAACCATTCGCCTCTTTTTTTCTGAAGCGATAGATACTTTAGCCGCTGCCGATCTAAACAATTATTTTTTTCAAAGTACAAGCAATGCATTGGCCAGCGCAGCTGTTAGCAGCCTGTCTCCAAAAATTATTAACCTAACGTTTCAGCAGGCCTTTTACAACGAGCAAAGCGTTGTTTTACTCATTAAAAACCTTCCTGATTTAGCCAACAATTATATCAAAGACACCACCATAAGATTTACATTTTTTAAGCCGAAATACCGTAGCATTGTTATTAACGAAATCATGGCGGACCCCGCACCCGTTGTGGGTTTACCCGATGTTGAGTACATAGAACTTTACAACAACACACTGTTTTCTGCCACCATAGAAAACTGGAAATTGGTTGCCGATGAAGACACCATTTTATTGCCAACATTTACCATACAGCCATACAATTTTGCACTTATTTTAGGTAAAAACGATTCTGCATTTTATGATACAATCAATCGGGTTTTTATAAACAAAACAAATTGGCTAAAAAATGATGGCGAACCACTAGTATTGCTTGATGAACACAACGTTGTAATTGACGCCATAGAGTATGCTGAAGATTTCTACAACAAGAGCCCTAAAGCAGACGGAGGATGGAGTTTAGAACAAATTCAGGCTTATTTACCTTGTACAGATTTTAGCAATTGGAGCCCGAGCAAACACGCATTAGGCGGTACTCCCGGTAGTAAAAACAGTCCTGAGTTTAATTTTAAAGCAGAACAAACTGCCTTGTTTTACGCAACGTTTATAAATCAGCGAAGCATAAAATTAACGTTTACAAACGGCTTAAATAACACCGTTAAAAATGCAATTACTAGTTCGTTAAGTATTGAAGAAATTATTCATAGCGTAAACCAAAACAACGAGGTAACCGTAAATTTTAAAGCAGACATTGGCACACAAAACGTATCTATTTACATCGCTGATATGCCGAGTTGCCAAAGCAGATTTTTGGCAGACACACTTGTTATTTCATCTCCCCAAGCGGCAAAAATGGGCGATGTTGTGCTGAACGAAATTTTATTTGAACCCAAAGACTCTGGCACCGATTTTATAGAAATCTGGAATATTTCTGACAAAACCATAAACCTCTCTACCCTGCGGATTGCAACATTAAGTCAAGAAAATTTAATTCAGAACCAATACCATATTACAGACGAAATTATTCTTTTTCCGGCAAAAAGCTTTTTGGCGATTAGTACCGATTACCGTAAAATTTGTACGGTAAACGATTGCCCAAATCCCAAGAGTTTCTTCAACATAAAACAAATGCCTAGCATGCCAAATACAGAAGGCAACATTGCCCTCGTTACCCCCGATTTGCAAATTATAGAGCATGTGCCATATCAATCTAGTTGGCATCACCCTGTGCTAAATGTTACGCAAGGGGTTTCTTTAGAGCGCATACACCCTTCTTTACCTGCCGAAAAACCAAACTCTTGGCATAGTGCAGGTTCATCGGCCAACTATGCAACTCCTGGAAAAATCAATTCGCAATTCTCTAGCATGGCCAATAATGAAAAAATTATTTGGCTGAATAACAATTTTATATCGCCAAATAACGATGGCCAAAACGACCTGCTTATTGTGTATTACGATCTCCCAATAGGCACCGCTTTAACACTTAAAGTTTTTGGTACAGATGGTAACCTAATTCATACTATTGCCGAAAATTATTTAACTGATCAATCTCGCCAGATCATCTGGCACGGACAAAATAATATGGGCCAAATTGCAAGTTCTGGCATATACCTAATCTTAGCAGAATGGCAAACGCCAGATGGCACGCAAGGTGGCACTAAACTAAATGTATCTGTTAGCCGATAAATAAAATGACAAAGCAAGAATTAATCGCAAATTTTGATATCAACGGTCCCTCGTTAAACACCAATATTTTTGGTTTACCCTTTACAGAAGAACACGCGCAAATCGTTGTATTACCCGTTCCGTGGGAAGTTACCGTAAGTTATTCGCCTGGCACGGCTAAAGCCCCTGCGGCAATAAAACAAGCTAGTTTACAGGTAGATTTGTTTGATCCTGCGGTAAAAAACGCATGGCAAATAGGCATCTGGATGGCCGATGTAAACCAAGATTTGGCCGCAAAAAGTTTACACAACCGCAAACTTGCCGAAAAATATTTAGACCAATTTGTAGATGAAAACAACCCACCATCTCCAGCCCAATTGCAGGAACTAAACGAAGCATGCACACAGATGGTACTCTGGGTAAAATCTGAAGCGTTAAACTATTTAAACGCGGGTAAAAAAGTTGCGCTTCTAGGCGGAGACCATAGCACACCTTTAGGTTATTTACAAGCGTTGGCCACGCATTACAAAAGCTTTGGTATACTACAAATAGATGCCCATGCCGATTTGCGCATTGCGTACGAAGATTTTGAATACAGCCATGCAAGCATCATGTACAATGCACTAAAAATTCCGCAAGTAGAAAAGTTGGTGCAAGTGGGCATTAGAGATTATTGCCAAGAAGAAGTTGATGTAATGGAGACTGAAGGCGAACGCATAAAAACCTTTTTTGACCGTGATTTAAAAAAGGCACAGTTTGAAGGTAAAACCTGGAAACAACAAGTAGCCGAGATAGTTTCTGAGCTACCCCAAAACGTTTATTTAAGCTTTGATATTGATGGCCTAGACCCCAAGCTTTGCCCTAATACAGGTACTCCTGTTGCTGGCGGATTTGAAACAGACCATGTTTTGTATTTAGTGGAAGAATTGATTGGTAGCGGCAGAACGCTTATTGGTTTCGACTTGAATGAAGTAGGCCCGAGTGAAAATGAATGGGATGAAAATGTAGGCGCCCGTTTGCTGTACCGTCTTTGCAATTTGTTAGGAAAAAGCAACACAATGTAATCACGCTGGAGCAGCGTAATTTTAAATCGTTAGGACTATACGAAAAAGCTCAAACGCCCTTTTTCATTCCTTTAAAAACTGTATTTTCAGCCTCCATTAAACGTAACTCATAACATTCTCCACAAAAAATGAAGCGTATTTTAATCCTTTGCACTGTATTATTTATGATTGATGCTTTTGGCCAAGAAAGCCTGACCTACCAAAAACCACCCAAAGAAATTTTAGACTTGGTAGATGTGCCCAGAGCGCCTTCGGTGCTCTTAAGTGACAATAAAGAAACCATGGTTTTGCTTTCTAGAAACGCTTACAAAACCATTGAAGAATTGTCTGAAGAAGAACTTAGGCTGGGTGGTTTGCGCATAGACCAAAAAACAAACATTGGCAGCCGTGTTACTTACTACAACAATATTCAGCTTAAAAACATAAAAAGGAACAATGCCGATGTAATTCAAGTGACGGGGCTACCGCAAAACCCACGACTCACAAATTTTTCATGGTCGCCAGACCAAACAAAAATTGCGCTTACAAATACAACCGCAAAAGGTGTAGAACTTTGGGTATTGGATATCGAAACTTACAGTGTAAAAAGGTTGTCTCCTGCACGTTTAAACGCCAATCTTGGTAGTGTTATCAATTGGTTTAATGATAGTAAATCTATGTTGGTTAAAATGACTTCTGCAGACAGAAAAGCACTCATCAACACAGAAACAGAAGTGCCAACGGGGCCAATTGTTTCTGAGAACAATGGCAAAAAAGCGCAGAACAGAACGTATCAAGATTTACTTAAAAGCCCAAGTGACGAATACAATTTTGAGCAATTAGCACTTTCTGAAATCTACAAAATATCACTCGATGGAAATGCCGAAAAATGGCTAGAAAGTGCCATGTATCGCGGGTTAGATTTTTCTCCAGATGGAAATTATATCATGATAACCACCGTAGAAAAACCTTTTTCTTATTTAGTTCCTTACAGCAGGTTTCCTTCCAAAACCACCATTTTTACAAAAGATGGCGAAGCCGTACAAACCGTTTTAGAGGTGCCACTTATTGAAGATTTGCCAGAGGGATTTATGGCTGTACGTACCGGCAAACGTGACTTTGAATGGAGAAATGACAAAGCTGCAACCTTAATTTATGTGGAGGCTTTAGACGGTGGAGACCCAGAAAATGAAGTTGCACTAAGAGACGAAGTATTTGAATTAGAAGCTCCATACAACGGAAGTGGCAAGAGCATATTAAAAACAATAAATCGCTTTTCTGGCATCACTTGGGCCACAGAAAACATGGCCATTGCTTATGATTATTGGTGGAACACGCGCAACACCAAAACCTACATGTTCAATCCGTCAAACAGCCAAGAAACAACCAAAGTTTTGTGGGATAGAAATTACCAAGATCGCTACAGCGACCCCGGAAGATTTACAACCAAACGTAATAAAATGGGTAGTAGGGTGCTAGAAGTTTCTGGCAACAAAGCTTTTTTAATGGGTGCTGGATATACAGAAAAAGGACAGTTTCCGTTTGTAGATGCTTTTGATTTAAACACGGCAAAAACAACGCGTATTTATCAATCAAAACTCACAGATAAAAAAGAAAGTTTAAGCGATTATAATCCTGAAAAAGATGAATTATTGGTACGGATAGAATCACCAACAGAATATCCGAATTACTTTTTTAGAAATGCAAAATCAAATAAACTTCGCCAAATTACCATTTTCCAAAATCCATTTAAAAGCATACAAGATGTGCACAAAGAAGTCATAAAATACACCCGCGAAGATGGGCTAGAATTATCGGCAACAATGTATTTGCCTGTTGATTATGACAAAAATAAAAAAGAGAAAATGCCGATGATCTTATGGGCGTATCCAACGGAATTTAAAGACAAAGCCAGCGCTGGCCAAACCACTCAAAACTCCAATGAGTTTACATTTCCGTATTACGGATCTATGGTTTATTGGGTAACGCGCGGCTATGTTGTGTTGGATGATGCCTCGTTCCCAATTATTGGCGAAGGAGATACAGAACCCAATGATTCGTTTAGAAAGCAATTAGTAGCCAATGCAAAAGCAGCCATTGATGCTGTTGATGAACTTGGATACATTGACAGGAATCGAGTAGCCTGCGGAGGTCACAGTTATGGTGCATTTATGGTGGCAAACTTGCTTTCGCATTCCGATTTATTTGCCGCAGGAATTGCCAGAAGTGGCGCCTATAATCGTACGTTAACACCCTTTGGTTTTCAAAGCGAAGAAAGAAATTACTGGGAAGTACCAGAGGTATATAATATGATGTCGCCTTTTATGCATGCCGACAAAATGAAACACCCCTTGCTACTCATTCATGGTGAAGACGACAACAACTCGGGCACTTACCCCATGCAAAGCGAACGCTATTTTAACGCCTTAAAAGGTTTGGGTGCCACTACCCGCTTGGTTATGCTCCCTAAAGAAAGTCATGGCTATCAATCTATAGAAAGCATTTTACATGTGCTTTGGGAGCAAGATCAATGGTTAGAAAAATATGTTAAAAACAGAAAAGTTGAGAAGTAGTTTTTGCCGTTTCTTACTTTAAATAAAACAAAAAAGAGCCGCGAAATGCGGCTCTTTTTACATAATAATATTCCCAAATATCAATTTACTCTACGGTAACAGATTTTGCCAAATTACGCGGTTGATCTACGTTACAACCTCTCATTACAGCAATGTGGTAACTCAACAATTGCAATGGAATTGTGGTTAACAATGGTGTAAATGCTTCTAAAGTATCAGGCACTTCAATAGTGAAATCGGCACTCGATTTTATTTCAGTATCACCTTCGCTAACAATGGCAATAACTTTACCGCTACGTGCTTTTACTTCTTGTATGTTGCTAACAATTTTCTCGTAATGCCCATTTTTAGGCGCAATAACAACAACCGGCATGTTCTCGTCAATTAAGGCAATTGGGCCGTGTTTCATTTCTGCCGCTGGATATCCTTCTGCGTGAATGTAGCTAATCTCCTTAAGCTTTAGCGCTCCTTCTAGTGCAACAGGGAAATTGTATCCTCTACCCAAATACAAGAAGTTAGGCGCGTCTTTGTAGGTATTGCTTATTTCTGTAATCTGCGAATCTGTTTTTAACATGGCCGCAATTTTGGTAGGAATAGAGTTTAATTCCCACAACAATTCTTGATACTTGCTTGTAGGAATGGTACCTTTTTCTCTTCCAAGCTTTAAGGCCAACATTGCTAGCACAGTAACTTGTGCTGTAAATGCTTTAGTAGATGCTACTCCAATTTCCGGTCCGGCATGGGTATAAGCACCAGCGTGCGTTTCTCTAGCAATAGAAGAACCAACTACGTTGCATATGCCAAAAATGGTTGCACCTCTTTTCTTAGCCAATTTTATCGCTGCCAATGTATCTGCTGTTTCACCAGACTGCGAAATAGCAATGATTACATCTTTACTTGTAATAATCGGGTTGCGATATCTAAACTCAGATGCGTACTCAACTTCTACAGGAACTCTCGCCAAATCTTCAAAGAGATACTCGCCAACCATACCTGCGTGCCAAGAAGTGCCACAACCTACAATGATTATGCGATCTGCCTGTACAAATTTTTCAATATACTCTTCCATCCCAGCCATCCTAATAAGGTTTTGTTCTGGAAGTAGTCTACCTCTATACGTATCTTCTATTGCTTTTGGTTGCTCATAAATTTCTTTGAGCATAAAGTGCTCATAACCACCTTTTTCTATGGCAGCCAAATCTAATTGCAACTGTTGTACGTATGGATCTACAACTTTGCTATCATTAATTCGAATTACTTTAAAACCTTCATTTAGGTCTATAACGCCCATTTCGCCATCTTCTAAGTAAACAGCTTTTTTGGTGTATTCTAAGAAAGGCGTTGCATCGCTGGCAACAAAATATTCTTGATTCCCTAGTCCAACAACCAATGGGCTTCCCATTTTGGCTACTACAAAATGGTCGCTATTTTCTAGCGAAAAAACAGCTATTGCATAGGCACCAATTACTTGGTTAAGCGCAATGCGTACGGCTTCTTCTAAACTTACTTTTTCAGTTTCTTGTACATCTTCAATAAGATTTACTAAAACTTCGGTATCTGTTTCGCTATTAAACGTATATCCTCTTGCTATAAGCGCTTCTTTTAGCGAGGCGTAATTCTCAATAATACCATTATGTATAAGAACTAGCTTTCCGTTATTAGAAACGTGAGGGTGAGAATTTATATCGTTTGGCTCTCCGTGCGTAGCCCACCTAGTATGTGCAATACCAAGTTTACCGCTTACATCATTATTCTCGGTTATAGATTCTAAGTCAACTACTTTTCCTTTGCACTTATAAAGGCCAATATTGTTGCCTTGTAGCATTGCTACGCCAGCAGAATCATAGCCTCTATATTCTAATCTTTTTAATCCGTTTATTAATATAGGATAGGCATCTCTAGCACCTATATACCCAACTATTCCACACATATCTTAGTTACTCTTTGGTTTTTGTGTAATAAATATTAAAAGCTACAGGGCTAACTGCATCTTTATTTCCGTTAAGCACGGCTCGCCAACCTCTAGAGGCTGATGACCCTGGCAATAAAATCAAGGGCTTTATTTCATCGGTTGTGCTCATATATCTATTGGCCAACCGGGTTATGTTAAAAGTATAGGTTTTACCTCTTAACTCACCAACAACTAAATTACCATCGGCAGAAATGCCGTTTGATGCATAATCGTCTATAAGCACTCTTCTATCATCTTTTTCTTCTAAAATAATAATTGAGCCAGGCAAAGAGTATTTACCAACAGATCCTTCTCTTACATGAAAAACAATCTCGGCTCTGTTTATTATCCAATTAGAATCTTTATACTCTTTTAAATTTGGTAACACAATGCGCGGTACAACACCACCCATAGATTGAGAAAGCAACGTTTCTTCGCCATTAACTGTGTCTTGCATGCCTAAGTTTGGTCCGCCTAAAGTAAAATCTTGCGCAAATGAGTTTATGGTTGTGTAGGCAGTGGATGTTGGTACTCCATAATCCATGGTATAAATTTCTGACACAGTATCGGCAGGGCTTTCTCTGTAATAAACAACTATTTTAGAAGACAAACTTCCTGTATTGAAATACAACAGCCCGTCAGAATATCCATCTACCGATAATTGAATTCCATTAAAATACTTAATAAACTCGTCATTATCTGTAAAGGAGGCGCTATTTGTAACGGCACCATCAATAATTTTATCCTGAAAAAATTGTTTATCCAATTGCATTTTAAGTGCTGGCGAAAGTGTATCTCCTTGATAATACACAACGGTTCTTGGCCTTGGGTTTTGCGTTATTCTGCCTATTTCTTTATCAACAGCAAAAACTCGATTGCTATAATAAGTGCTATCCGGATCTATATATTCTGACAATTCTTTTACCACAAATGTTACAGGCATGGCTGTATCACCATAATATCCGTTGTAACCAAGCAACATCACCACAGAATCGCAAATTGGATCTGTACCAAAGTTTGGGCTTAACAAACTAAGTATGATATGGCTGTTAAACCGTGCATCTACCCCGCCAAAATAGGGGTCTATGTAGGCGCCCGCAATTTCTTGCGATGGACCATCACTCACAACGGAATCAAAAGCAACATTGTAAGTAGTAATTGGTATTGATTTTTTGGTACCTAGTACAGCTTGTGAGTCTATAACTTGGTTCAATCCAATTTCTCCTGTACTCTTTTCACAGGCTATAAAAAAGAAAGGAGCCATTATTAAAATGGCTCTTTTTACAAATATTGCTAAAGGATTACTCATATAGTATTATCAGAAGTTTTATGCAATTGATTCTTCTTCTACAATTATATCCTTATAAACGTTTAGTATGTCTTGCGGATTGTTTATTAAATCAGATCCATCAAAATAAACAACACCTTTTTCTTTTATATAAGCTTCTAACTCAGGGTCTATTTCTGATTGAGCCTTAACTACAGCATGACTAAAATCTACAGCTGCTTTGTTTAAATCGTTAAAAGATGGCTTATCTAAATGTGCTAAATGCTCTTCAGGAATTTCATCAAACAGCAAACCGTTTTTCATGTTTTCTCCCAAGTTACCTTCAAACCCAGAATTGTACGCAGAGTAAACAATTTTTGCATCGGCAAAAAGCGGGTTGTCATGGTTAAACATGCGCAAATACATAGGCACCAGGCTAGGCATCCAGCCATTAATGTGTATAATATCTGGTTTCCAGCCTAATTTTTTTACGGTTTCTATTACACCTTTCGCGAAAAATATTGAACGCTCATCATTGTCAGAAAACATTTGTTTGTTTTCATCATAAATCGTGGCTTTACGCTTAAAGTATTCATCATTGTCTATAAAGTAAACTTGCATGCGCGCTTGTGGCACAGATGCTACTTTAATAATCAAAGGCATATCAATGTCATTAACAACAATGTTAATTCCACTTAATCGAATCACCTCATGTAACTGATGTCTTCTTTCGTTGATTACTCCAAAACGCGGCATAAAAACGCGCACTTGATGACCAAGAGCATTCATTTTTTTAGGAAGTGCCAGTGCTGTTCTGGAGAGATCATTTTCAGGAAGGTAAGGATGAATTTCTTGTGAAATGTACAGTATCCTTTTGTTCTCCATTTATCTCGAATTTTCATTAAAATATAAGGTATGCAAAAGTACTACTTTCTTCGCAATCATTGTATCTAAGGCTACTACAAAAAAACCCCTGATTATCTATAATATTTTCGATTTGTTTTTTCAATGCCTTTGTGGCTTCAACAATTCGTCTAGATTTGTTGCTCAAGAAATCCTGATATGCACAAGTTTCATACAAAGCAAGAGCTTCAAAAGTTTATAGCTAAAGAAAAGAAAAACGGTAAAAATGTAGGTTTTGTCCCTACCATGGGCGCATTGCACAAAGGCCATCTATCTTTAATTACAGAATCTTTGGCAAAAAACGAACTTGTTGTTTGCAGCATATTCGTTAACCCTACACAATTTAATAATCAAGAAGATTTAGATAAATACCCAAGGGTAGAAGAGCAAGATTTATTGATTTTGAAGAATGCGGGTTGTCATGCAGTTTTCTTGCCCAAAACAGAAGAAATGTATACGGAAACCGTAGTTTCTGATCGTTTTAACTTTGGCGAATTAGGACTGTACATGGAAGGTAAACATAGGCCGGGGCATTTTGAAGGCATGGCCACAATTGTTAAAAAATTGCTAGAAATTGTACAGCCTAAAAACGCATACTTTGGCGAAAAAGATTTCCAACAGTTGCTCATTATTAAAAAGCTAGTGGAGCAAGAAAGTATTCCTGTAAACATAGTTGGTTGCCCCATTGTGCGCGAAGTTGATGGCCTTGCCATGAGCAGTAGAAACATGCGTTTATCAGCCAATGAAAGGCAAGAAGCACCGGCCATCTACCAAGCTTTGCTTCAAATTAAAGAAAGAGCCACGCAAAATAAAGACTTCAACAGAACCATTGCCAAGGCTATTGAAACCATAAATAGCCACCCAAGGTTGGCTGTAGAATATTTAGAAATATGCAACGCACAAACGCTTAAACCTATCTCTAATTGGGACGAATGTAAAAGTGTTCGTGCATTTGTTTCGGTTTTTATTGGTCAGGTAAAAGTCATAGACAATATTCTGCTTTTCTAACCGCTGCATTAAGCAAAAATTTTTACACTTTTCAGTATATTTTAATCCTTTAGCACTGATAACCAATGAGTTATTTTGTGTTAAATAACAGTTCAATATTTATAATTTTGCGCCATGCAGATTGAGGTTGTAAAAAGCAAAATTCACAGGGTAAAAGTTACAGGTGCCGATTTAAATTACATCGGTAGTATTACCATAGATGAAGACTTGATGGATGCCGCTAACATTATTGAAGGCGAGCGCGTATACATTGTTAACATTAATAATGGCGAGCGCATAGATACTTATGTTATTAAAGGCAAACGTAATTCGGGTGAAATAACCATGAATGGTCCTGCCGCACGCAGAGTGCAAAAAGGCGATATTATTATAATCATAAGCTATGCACAATTGGCATTTGAAGAGGCTAAAACTTTTAGCCCAGCCATTGTCTTCCCAAACGAAGAAACCAATCGCATAGATTAACGCCCGTTGAGTTCAACTACAAAAAATATTCTCAAGTACACATTGTTTATAGCCATTGCCGTGGCATTGCTGTACTTTGCATTTAAGGGTACCGATTTTAACGAGCTGGTAGAACACCTTAAAAGCGCCAACTACACGTGGGTAATCATTAGTATTTTAATGGGTTACGCAGCAGTAATTAGCCGGGGTTACCGTTGGCTGATGTTGCTAGAGCCACTTGGTTACAAACCTAGATTATGGAGCAGTATACATGCCGTAAGTTTTGGCTATATGTTTAACATATTTGTACCACGGGGTGGCGAGTTAGGTCGTTGTGGCGTAATGAGCAGAGCCGAAAAAATTCCTGTTGACAAACTTTTTGGTACCGTTATTTTAGAACGCGTTATCGATTTTATTTTTCTTATCGGCATTATGGCAACAGCATTTTTGCTCAACATCAATAACTTTTTAGGGATGTTTGAGGTTGAAATTGTTGACCCTGTGGCCATGACGGAAGAAGCATCAGATCACACTGCAAAATACATTCTTGGCACTACAGCGTTACTATTTCTCGTACTGTTTTTGGTGTTTAGAAAGCGCATAATAAATCACCCAAAATTCGAGGTTGTACGCAACTTTTGGTATGGCTTAAAAGAAGGTTTTGCATCTATTAAAAAATTAAAGAACAAATGGGCCTTTATCGCACATTCTGTTTTTATCTGGGCCATTTACTACTTTATGGTGTACATCTGTTTTTTTAGCTTGCCAGAAACATCACACCTCACCATTTCAGACGGATTTTTTATAATGGTTGCGGCCAGCCTCGGCATTGTTATACCAGCACCCGGAGGCATGGGCTCTTACCATTACTTGGTAACTTTGGCAATGGTTGTTTTGGCTATAGATAAAAGCATTGGCTTTACATTCGCCACCATTGTGCATACCTCGCAAACCATCATGTTGTTGTCTGCCGGTTTAATTGGATTAATCTATTTTAGTTTCGCCAATAAAAAACGCAAAGCAGATGAGCTATCAGCAAATAATACAACAGAAAATAACGGATAAATTCACGCTTGCGCGAAAGATTCAATCGCTAAAAATTACTGGCAAAAAAGTAGTTTTTACCAACGGTTGTTTTGATTTGTTGCACCCTGGCCACATACGTTATTTGGCGGCTGCGCGCGATATGGGTAACTTTTTAGTTATTGGTTTAAATGCCGATGCCAGCGTGCAACGCTTAAAAGGCCCCAGCAGACCCATGCAAAACGAAACCACCCGAGCAGAATTAATGGCAGCCTTACAAGTGGTAGATGCGGTGGTTATTTTTGAAGAAGACACGCCCATGGAATTGCTGCAAACATTAAAACCAGACGTGTTGGTTAAAGGTGGCGATTACACAATAAATACTATTGTTGGAGCCGATTTGGTGCAAAGCTATGGCGGACAAGTTGCCGTTATTCCGTTCGAAGATGGTTTTTCTACCACCAACCTCATCAAAAAAATAAAACATGGCGAAGGTTAAAAAATCATTTGTTTGTCAGAATTGTGGAGCCAACCACAGCAAATGGTTGGGGCAATGCACCAGTTGCCACGAGTGGAATACATTGGTAGAAGAAATTGTAACCAAAACCACAAAAAGTCAGCCTTGGTTGCAAAGCCAAAATGCCCCCATAAAAGCAGCCGTGGCAGCACCAATTAAACAAATTACCTATGATGAAGGCACGCGCATAAAAGCACCCGGCAAAGAATTAAACCGTGTGTTAGGTGGTGGCATTGTGCCCGGTTCTGTGGTGCTTTTGGGCGGAGAGCCCGGCATTGGAAAAAGTACGCTTTTGCTGCAATTGGCGCTGCGATTAAATGTTAACGTGGCCTACGTTTCGGGCGAAGAAAGTGGCCAACAAATTAAAATGCGGGCCGAGCGCATCGGGATTAAAAACGAACAATGTTTTGTGTTAACCGAAACGCAAACTGAAAATATTTTTAACCAGCTCAACCACATCGAACCGGAGTTGGTCATTATCGATTCTATACAAACTTTGCAAGCAGCGGGCATCGAGTCATCGCCCGGCAGCATTAGCCAAATTCGCGAATGCACGGCCCAGCTCATCAGCTACGCAAAAGCTACCAACACACCCGTTTTCTTAATTGGGCACATCACAAAAGATGGCCATTTGGCTGGGCCAAAAGTGCTGGAGCATATGGTAGATGTGGTGCTTCAGTTTGAGGGCGACCAACATTATTTATACCGATTAATTCGTGCCCATAAAAATCGTTTTGGCGCTACGGCCGAGATTGGGATTTACGAGATGATTGAGAGCGGCTTGCGCGAAGTGAGCAACCCCAGCGAAATTCTAATCGGTAAAAATGACGAGCAACTAAGCGGCACCGCCATTGGCGTAATGACCGAAGGTGCGCGACCATTGTTGGTAGAAATTCAAGGTTTGGTAAGCACGGCCGTTTATGGCACGCCACAGCGCAGCACCACGGGGTTTGAGTCGCGCAGATTAAACATGCTTTTGGCCGTTTTAGAAAAAAGATGCGGGTTTAAATTAGGTGCCAAAGATGTTTTCTTGAATATTACTGGCGGCCTAAAAGTTACCGATCCTGGGTTGGATTTGGCGGTGTGTGCAGCTATTCTTTCGTCTGACCAAGATTTGCCGTTGCCCAAACATGCTTGTTTTGCTGGCGAGGTTGGATTAACAGGAGAAATTAGACCCGTTGCCCGCATTGAGCAACGCATCCGCGAAGCCGAAAAATTGGGTTTTGAAGAAATTTACATCAGCAGTTTTAACAAAGTAAAAGCCGGGCAATTCGGAATAAAGGTTATTGAATTGGCCAAGTTTGAAGATTTGTTAAGCGCGTTGTTTGGGTAAAAAAGAGGCTGCCTTTTCAGACAGCCTCAAACACTAATTTTTATACAAAATAAACAGCCTTATTGAATAACAATACGCTGTGTTGCACTATTGTTTTCATCAGAAACTCGCATTATATATACACCTCTGGCCAATTCAGATAAGTCTAATTCTTTACTTGCGTAACCGTCTGTACTATTTAATTGGGTTGAAAACAACACTCTTCCGTTTATATCCATTACATGAATATCATACATGCTTTTATTAGCATTTGCCATGATAATAGAAACTTTTCCGTTGCTCGGATTAGGAAATACATTTACGCCAAAATTGCTTTGTGTGGCAACACCCGTTTTAACCGGTTGGTTGCAAGAACCAAAAATGTAGTTTCCTGTTTTTACAGAATCTCTCATGTTTCGTGTTCCTGCTACACATACGCTTGTTAATGTATTTAAGTTACACATTTCATAAAACCAAATGTCTGGTTGGTTACAGGTAAAGTCTATCCAGTCTATGTAGATAGAGTCTTCTGTAGTACAACCGGCACCTTCATCGGTAATGGCCACTTTAACCCAAGTAGGACCCGTTGGGTATAATAATCGTGCTTTTTTATTTGATGTACCTTTCATACTGTAACCCGCGCTATTCGTCCAATTATATGTGTATGGGCCAACGCCATTTTCAGGGTTTGCTTGGATAAAGCCCGTAGATAATCCCCAATAATAAGTTTCAACTTGATTTGCACCTGCGTTGGCATACATATTAGCCGTTAACATTGGTGTAAATGTGTTTGTTATACATGGAAGTACCGGAACAAACAAAACCATAAAACGATTTTCTGATGCTGCAGTTACATTACTAAAAGTATAGCTGTTATTGTTTGACAAACTTGTGGTAATATTTAAATAGGTGTCTTTAACAAAAACTTCAATGTTATTATCCCAATCTTCTAAATCCGCAGAAATAGAATACGTTACACCATTATTGGTGTGAGAAAAGGCTAATGGTATTGGAGCATTTCCTACAGCGCCACTTTGGTTAATACCGTACTTATTTCCATTGTTATCAAGCGTATAAAAATGTTCATGGTCTCCTTGGAACCAGCGCATATCAAATCCAGCATCAAAGCTATCTGTAGCATTTACATTTTTTGCTACATGTGTAAGAACTTCGCCATTTGGACCATTTAATTTTAAGGTAATTTGTTTAGGAGTAATGGTATTGGTTTTAAACGAAGAAACCGGTGTACCTGGTGTACTATTACGCATTGCATTTGTATAGCTAAATGTGGTAGGAGCCGCTACTGTATTATTTGACTGAAGCCAAAAGCCTTGAGTAGGTGCAATGTATCTTGCTGTACCAACACCACCATTGTAATACTCATAACTACCGGTGTTATTTTTTACTGCTACGCCAAGATTGGTGAATTCTGAATTTGCATCTAAAACAGGCTCTACATTATCCCAGTCTATAAAAGCCTGAAATGGATTGTAGTGGTTGTTCCATCCTTCGGTTACGTCAATTCCTCCTGTCAAATAAATAGAACTTTGTCCATCGTTCCAGTCTAGCGCTTCTGCCAATGTTGAATTATTAAAATTTGTTGCACTAACGGTTATAGAAATTGATGGGCTTGTTCCAAACGCAAATATCTTAAGTGCAGTTTCCGTTAAAGATGTTGTAGTAGCTGCGGCTACCCAGTCTGCAGCTCCGGCATCCCAGCGATAAATATTGCGCAAATTTGCAGGGTATGAAGCATCACGAATTGGGAATCCGGTAGAAACTAAATCTGCCACTGTACCACTTTTAACAGCAAAACCAAGCTCATACCAATTGTTAGATGTAGATAAATTACGCAATATTTTTATGCTACCTGTACCTGAAACGGCACCTTGGCTTAGTCTAAAATTATCAACAAAACTTGCTGGCGTGGTAGCGTTAACGGTTAATGAGCTAAAGTTTAGGGCACCCGTACCAACAAATACAGATGCTGTTCCTATGGTTACAGCACCTCCATTTACAGTACCGCTTAATGTAACATTATTAGCAAAGGTTAATGCGGCAGCAACGTTATACTCAATAACAACACGGCCTGCACCTCCATTACCTCCAGGGCGATTTCCACCACCACCTGTAAAACCTCCACTTGAACGGGCACCTCCTCCTGCTCCTCCTGGAGCATTTCCATTGTTACCGTTAGAAGAGCCACTTCCTATTGATGCACCACCTGTGCCACCCCCTGGGTTTGCGGCCTCTCCTCCAGATCCTGACGATATTCCAAATCCTGAGGCACCATTTTCTCCACCTGTTCCGCTAGATACGGTAGCCCCTATAGAATTAGCAGCAAGACCTGCTGCACCACCTGATGGCGTATTTCCTGTATTTACGCCACCACCTTTGCCACCTTCAGCAAAAATTTGAGTTGAAAAACCAGTTATTGTTGAGTTTCCTCCATTGTTTCCATTTCCGGCAACTACACCTGTTCCACCTGCGCCTACAACTACAGCTAGAACAGAACCTGGTGTTACAGTAATTACGCTTTGCGCTCTCGCGCCACCGCCTCCTCCTGCACCGCCACGACCTTCAAATGCGTTTGCAATGGTAGAACCACCACCTGCACCGCCACCGCCCCAAGCAGTAACCGTTAATTGGCTAATATTAGCTGGGACATTGTAATTTCCCGATGTGTTTAATGTTGTGGTATTTACAGAAGTAATGTTATTAAGAACACCACCATCTTCTACTATAACCTGACAATTTAAAGTTAAGTTACCCGATAAATTAAAAGTTGTCCCCGTACGAATAACTATGGTGTGCGATGCGTTATTCCACGTTCCAATGGCCACATTACATGTACCGCCTCCCGTTGAACTGGTAGTTAAGTTTGTTCCACTTGAAACATTGCACGTGTAATACGTTGCGCCATTTGAAATTAAAGATGTAAAAAATAAAAAGAGTAATAATGAAGTGATTTTTTTCATGATTTTTTGCATTTATTGCCTGCAAAAATAATGTAATATTAAACCTACGACAATAGGCGTAATATTATTCTAGGAGTTAAATATACAATGTTTAAACACCTATTGAGTCTACAGAAAACACCTTGATGTGTGAGATTATTTACGCATATGCACTCTTTGTTTTTATATAATAAATCACATAAAAAAACCCGAAAACAAAATGTTTTCGGGTTTTTTAATTATTAGCTTTTTTTATGGAAACACCCACCCTAAAGTCAAGCTTGCAATTTGATAATCTGGTGTTGTTCTGTCATCTCTAAACAGCTCATTCATATCATATTTGGCGGTTATTTTAAAAGTCCCAAATCCTATTTGACCAAGCAAACCATATCTAAAGCCATTGGTGTAATAGTTGTTGTTTTGTTTCACTTTGGTTTTATCACCATTAAAGTCGCTGTAGTAAACTTTTGTTTTGGAGCTCAATCTTACGCCACCATAACCTCCAACACCAAGCGAAAATCCGTTGCTGCGTCCAGGTTTGCTACTGTCAAATTCTAACATTACAGGTACATCTAAGTACACCATTCTAAAAGATGATTTTGAATAGTTTTTGGTATTGTCTTGCACAAAAGAAACACCATCAAAGCCCGTATTGGGATCTGCCATTTTGTTTACAATGGTGTTCCCTTTTAATTGAAAGTAGTGCCAATTAAACTGTGCTCCATAGCGCACATAAAGCTTGCTTGTACCCATTCTAGATTTACCTCCAAATCCAAATCCCCAAACCATACTTGGCCAAAAGTTCAACTCTGCGGTAGCATTTGGCTCTCCATTTTCAGGTGTTTGATTTACGGCAAACCCATCACCGTTTACCCAATTGTTCCATCCAAAATACATATCAAAATATCCAATAGTTTGGTTGCGTTTGTAGTTGCTTCTGGCCTCTTTAATGTCGTCTGGATCCCAATCTGTGTTGCCTGTTACTGAAATTCCATCATCATTAATCACAACTACTGTATTTCCATCTTCAGAATCTGTGGCTGGCGGTGTTGGCGCGTCTGGCGGATTTATAGTTTCATACTTTTCTGCATTGTACTCCCATTGCTTCGCCCAATCATCAGCATTGTTGGCATCTTCATGTAAAGATTCTCCATATTCATCTGCCCAACGTTCTATTTTACTTGTTAGTGCTTCCATGCTTGTGGCCAAAAAAGCATCGTTGCTCTTTCTTAATTCTTGCGCCTTTTCTGAAGTTATATCTCCGTTTTTTTCTAATTTATTAATTCGTTCTACTTCTGTTTGATACTCTTTTGCAAGCGCATTGGTTTCATTGGTGATTTTTCCAATTATGGCGTTGTAATCTGTTTTAGAAAGACTATTAATGTCGCTGGTATAAATAACCATTTCATTGTTATTCACATTAATTTGAAGCGTGTCTTTTTGTTGTGCCCATGCCGTAGTTAAACAAACTAGAAAGGCTAAAATGATGGCTCGTTTTTTCATTTTGATGTTGTGTTAATTGTTAGTTTTAGTGTTTAGTTTTTATGTTACTCTTTTGTGTGTATGTGCTTAGTTATTTAAAATTCTCTTTAGTGGGTTGCCTTCAAAACGTACACCTAGTTTTGGAATAGAAGAAAATGTTTCTCTTGTTGGTGCCTCTAATTTGTTGCCCGTTTTTACATTTTTCCACTGGTCTCTTGCGTATTTAACAATGCCCAATTCTTGTTGTTGATCTTCAACTTCTTCTACAGCCATTACATTTTTTATGCTGTTTAAACTCAAATGCACTTTGTAAACCGTTTCGGTAGGTTCTGTTTCTGCCATGGCAAGTTGCACAGGTGCAGCTTTATCTTTTACAACCTCTTTTTTAATGGGTTGCTCGTTTACCGCAATCATTCTCCTTTTCTTTAACTTTTGGTTTATGTTTTCTAAGGCTGGGATTTTCGGTTCCTTTTCTGTTTTTTCTTCATCGGTAATAGTAATCACCACTTGTGGCAACACTTCTGGCGTTTGTTCTTGGGCAATGTTTTGCTCTGGTTCTATGCGCTGCTCGCCATTGTTAGCCGTAAAATATTCGGCCGTAAACCACCCGCATAAAAGCAAAACAATTACAGCGGCCGTTCTGTACCAAAATAGAGGCACTACTTTTTTACGTTCTAGTTTCGGAGCAATTTTTTGGCTCCATAATTCTGCATTGGGTTTAAACTCTAAGCTTTCTAATCCCCTTTCAAAATGTTCATCTATCGGATTCTTCATGTTTTAGAAAGATATTGTGTTTGATTTATTCTCTCCTTTAAATATTTACGGGCTTTGCTTAATTGGCTTTTGCTGGTGTTTTCTGTTACGCCTAACATTTCGCCAATTTCTTTGTGTGCAAACCCTTCTATTGCATACAGGTTAAATACTGTTTTGTACCCAATGGGTAGCTCATCTATAAGGCACAAAAGCTCTTCGGCCTCTGTTTCTTCTTCTATGGGGCTATGTCCTTGTTCTGGCACCCAGTCCGGATTTACCTCAACAAAAATGTTGCGTTGATAGCGGATGTAATTCAGGCTTTCGCGCACCATAATTTTTCTTACCCAACCTTCAAAAGAACCCTCGCCATTAAATTGATCTAGCTTGGTAAACACTTTTACAAAACCATTGCTAAGTATTTCTTCTGCCTCTTCTATGCTTTTTACGTACCGCCTACAAACCCCCAGCATTTTTGCTCCCATCATTTGGTAAAGCGCATATTGTGCCTTGCTGTCGTTTTTGCGGCAGCGCTCAATAAGCGTTTCAAGGGTAGGTTTTAGTCGTAGCACTTTCACTTTTTGTGGTCTTACAATTACAAAGACACCACAAAGTAAGTCAAAGGTTGCTTGAGGGGTAAAAATTTAATTTTTTGCGATGATGATTTTCTGGCTCGTGCCAACTTCATCAACCATAAAATAGAGGCCAGACGAGAGATGTTCTAGGTTTAATGTTGATTGCTCAAGGTTTATTTGGCCGCGCCAAACTTGTTGGCCAAGATTGTTGTAGAGCGTATAAACACCGGGTGTTTTGGTGGCGATGGTTAAAATGCCAGAACTTGGGTTGGGGTAAATATTAAAATCTGTTTTAGGTAGGCTAGATTCTGCAATAGAAAAGTAACTTTTTATTACATATTTAGAAAGCAGCAAAGACGCGCCTAGCGAATCGCTCTGAAACCCTGACATAACAAAGCTTTGATGATCTACAATTGCAATAGAATGGTATGCTGAATTGCCTGGAAAAGCAGGATGAATAAAACCAT
The DNA here is from genome assembly GCA_030424545.1 of Bacteroidia bacterium. GTDB lineage: Bacteria > Bacteroidota > Bacteroidia > Flavobacteriales > Schleiferiaceae > JAUHWL01. The sequence continues at coordinate 354,211 of JAUHWL010000001.1, read as the reverse complement.
TTGCGCCAAACGAAAAGTCTATTTTCCCATCTTCTAGAACTCTGGTTACAATAGATTTTGTTTGACTACCAAACGTTGCCCGAATGGAAATAAGCACCGAATTATCTGCCAAAAGATGCGCATCTGCAACCGAATAAGAATAACCCGAAGCTAAATTAAACGTTAACACTCCGTTTGTTCCGTAGCTAGAATCTAAATCTCCGTTCGATGATATATTCGAAATAAAAACATCTGCATAATTTGTTCCCACACTTCCAACACATATCATTTTCTGATTTGGAAGCAATATGGTTTTCTGGAGCCATTCGCTAGAAAACAACGCATGGCGCACTACACCGTTGGTGCCAAACGTAAAGTCAAAATTGCCGTTTGCATGTAATCGAACAACCATCATGCGGCTACCTCCCCAAATAGACGAGGAGCCGTTTAACACAATTTTTCCGTCTGGCCGAACCATCATGCCGTCTGCATAAAACTCATAAATGCCAACTTGTGGTAATATATTAATCCCAAAATTGCCATAACTGGTATCTCGTTTTCCTGCTGTGGTGTAACGTGCAACGTAGCTTAAAGGCGTACCGCCATCATCTGTGTAGCCACAAATTAAAATTTTACCGTCTGGTAAAAGTGCCAAATCACTCACGTATGTAGCCTCAGTTGCAGTTGATGAAAAATCGATAATGTTTACGCCATCCGTTCCAAAACTAGAATCTAACGTGCCATCAGGATGAAATCTGGCCAAAAGGCCGATGCTAGAAAAATCGTAATGACCACTGGCAACTATTTTTCCATCGGGCTGCACGGCAAGCTTCATCAGTGCCCAATTGTTGGGCAATAAATTTTGATTAACCTCACCCTGGTCGGCAAAACCCGTATCTGCCGTACCATCTGCATTGTATTTATGCAGCACGCCTTTTAAGTGAACCTGTTGTGAGGAAATGCCAGCATAACCTCCCACCAATATTTTATTGTTGGGTAAAATATGTGCCGTAGTGCCCGAGCCATAATCTGTGTTAAGCGTTTTTATTACGTGGCCTTGATGACCAAAACTAGAGTCTAATATGCCATTTTGGGCCGATAATAAGTAGAACGAAAAGAAAAATGTAGATAGAATACTATTTTTCATGAGCTTTTGACTTTTCTAAATAGATTCACAAACGTTAAAAACGTTGCCCGTAAATTGGCTTAAAATTCTTTGTCTTTTTAATGAGGAAAGCGTGAAACGCTACGCACATTATTTGCTTAAGATCATTTTCTGGCTCGCTCCAAGTTCATTAACTATAAAATAGAGGCCCGCTGGAAGATGTTCTAAGTTTAATGATATAGGTTCAAGGTTTATTTGGCCACGCCAAACTTCTTGGCCAAGATTGTTGTAGAGCGTAAAAACACCGGGTGTTTTGGTGGCGATGGTTAACATGCCAGAACTTGGGTTGGGGAAAATTTTGAATTTTCTTTTTTGATTTTCTGATATACCAACTTGTGACATACGATAGGTTTTTGCGTAATTGGTAATTACCGCTGGTTGAAAGTCAAAATAAATATGTGCACGATTTTTTATGGTATCTGTTTTTGCTAATTGCGATTTCATATCTATATCAAACTGCACAAAACCCTTGCTGGCATCTGCATTACTGGCAGAATCTACTAACAAAATATTTTTAAATCTAAAAACTATTACGTTGCCCATCAATTCAAATTCTACCGGATGGCTGCTAGAAACCAACTCAAATGATTCCCTTTTTAAGCTTAGAGAAAGGGTGTCTACAATCACCACGGTATAGGCCGTATCATTTCCAAAATTTTGAAAATTAATTTGATATCGTAACGGTCCTCCCCAGCTTGTAATAGCTTCTCTATTTACTTTTTTGCTATTGGGATCTACAGCTGCTGTAACTAGTTGATTCAAACTATATGTATTATTGGTTGAATCTGCATCTACTTGAGCAATAGATGCTTGCGCTGTAAATTGAATACTATCTCCTATTACATAACCGAGCGTGTTTTCCAGCTTTACGCGAATGGTTCTTTGTTCGCCAACATTTAAAGAATCTATTAAGAATGTGAGGTTTGTTGCCTGAGCACTTGTTGGTACATCTGAGCTGTTTACTACGATAGAATTTGATGAAAAACTAAAATTGGTTGTTACATTAGTAAGTGGTTCTGTTCCCACGTTAGATACATCTATGTAATAGTTTTGCTTAAATCCTTGTCTTGCTCGCCAACCTGTTTCGCCAGAAACAGTAACCTTGACATCATTTATAGCTACAATGGGTTTTACAAAAAAATGTGCCTCATAAGTTCCTGCGCTATTTTTTATAACGGGTATAATAGAATCGCTACAGGCTAAAGGTTGGTAATAGCTAATTTCTTTTTCTGATAATTTTAAGTGTAAACCTTGAATCTGGTTAGCTGGAATTTCTACTGTTGAAACTCCCTTTGATGATGAATACACGCGAGATACATTGTTGTTCATACTTATTTTTTTAGATAAAAAATAGCGCGCATCTTTTAAGTAACAAGAATCTGGCAAAGCATCTGTAACTGAATATTCTAAAGAAACAAGATTAGTATCGCGATAAAATACAAAAGGTTTTTGCCTGTTTATTTTCCCAAATCGGTATAAAACACCAGCTGAATTAATCATTGGCTTAAAATATTCATTATACCTTATTATGCTGGAATAAGGGTAAATAGAATCTCCTAGGCTCTCCCAATTGCTTCCGTTATATGCTAATGTTGTATAAAAGTAGGTAAAGGTATCAGCCACAAATCCAGAAATAACCAGTTGGTTATTGTAATGAGATAGACCTCCAAAATCTGAATTAACAACGTTTAAATTAGGATGAGCAAATGAGTTTAAATCTACCAATGATGAACCGTTTAATTTATACACTTTGCGGGCATATCCTTTTGCTGAAACTATGTAAACCTCACCATTAAAAACATGAATATCCTTTACAATAGGGTTATTCGTGGTTGCAACATAAGCTTCAACCACTGTTGAGTCATTCCATATTAATAAATCAGATGGTATTTGACCAGCAGAGGTGTTGTATATGTCTCCGCCTAAGTACAATTTATTATTAAAAACGAGCCAATCATTTAAGGTGCCTGTAAAGCCAAAAACTTGATTGTTGGCATATTTTAAAACACCAAACGAGGCCCCATCATAGTAAATAAAGCCGTAAGCAGTGTTTCCTTGAAACGAACTAAAACCACCATGAAGTAAAAGTCGATTGCGAAAAACAATCATCTTTTCTAAAAAACTTTGATTTAACACGGTAGTCCAACTTGAGCCAGAATATTTTAATAGTCTATTACTTGTAAGCGCGTAAAGCTCATTTTTATATTTAACAAGTTGCTTATAGTTTTCATTTGCAGCCAACGAAATAGGCTGTATTGACATCCAAGTATTGAATAACCTTCTCCTTACTTCAACCGTATTCCCTACTAAAGTAAGCCCATAGAGTGTGTCATTTAAATCTTCTACAAAATGAATGGAATCGCTAGGTGTATTAACCGTGTGCCAATATTTATTGGTGGATTGTGCATTTACCAAAAGGCTCGTTAACAAAAAGAATAGGAATGATATGGTATAAGGTATTTTCATTGTGCGCTCATTTAAAATCAAATATAAATGAACCGTTCAATGATAAGAATGGATAAACAATAAAGCAGGCCTATCAATTAGATAGCGCAATGGCTTGTGAGCTACCGCGATTATCAACCATAAAATAGAGCCCTGCTGGGAGATGTTCTAGGTTTATAGTTGAAGGTTCTGCACTTACAAAGCCACGCCAAACTTCTTGGCCAAGGTTGTTGTAGAGCGTAAAAACTCCTGGGGTTTTGGTGGCGATGGTTAACATGCCAGAACTTGGGTTGGGGTAAATTTTAAAATCTGGCGCAGTAAACTCATCCAAACCAATGCTGTTCTGATATTGATATCCGCTTAAAAAAGCCTCGAAATAACACGTGTCTAACATTTTACCCGCTACAAAAAAGTGGGCCGAACCTTGAGCAACAATATCGCTCAAAAAGGAATCAACCGAATCTTTAATGAGAACAAATCCGTTCCAACCAAAATTGCCATCTACCAAGCCATTAGAAAACACGCGGGTAACCATTTGCGCCTGGTATAGCGAGTCTGCACTACCAGCAATTAGCACACCATCATCGGGCAACATACATGCGCTTTTTGCCGCGGTTGATGTAAACCCTGTTGCCGCAATTTCGGTTTCGCCATTAAGGCCGTAGGTTAAATCTACATCGCCATTGGCCATATGCCGCGAAACCACAATTTTATTTATCCCTGAATCTGTTCGATTTCTTACTGCAATTATTGTGTGGTCAGATTGCACCAGCACATTTTGTACTTCTTCTTGGTTGTTTGCATTTATATGTACAATGCCTTTTTTCCCAAAAGATTGATCAAAATCTCCGTTGCTGTTTAAGCGAAACAAGGCCATGTCTTCCGTTCCGTTTACGCTTACACTTCCGCCAATTAATATTTTACCATCGGGTTGAATGTGTAAATCGTTGGCTTTTGTGTTTTGCCCATTAAATGCCAAAACCTTTGTGCCGTTGCCGTTAAAAGTGCTATCGCGCTTGCCCGTGTTTGTTAATTGCAATACAACCGCTGCCGAGTCTCTGTCGGTTTCTCCGCAAACCAAAATTTTTGTGCCATACACGGCAATACTTGCGGCATAACCGTTGCCTAAAAACCATGCAGGTTCAAAAGAAAAAACGCCATTTGTACCAAAATTGCTATCTAAACTACCGTTGGGCAAAAACCGAAAAACAGCAAAATTGTAAGTGCCAATTATTCCTGCGGCAACAATTTTACCATCCGCTTGGAAGGCTAAATCATAAATGTTCCAATCTAAAAACAACTTAGGGTCTGTAACACCGTGTATACCAAAGGTGCTGTCTAAATCTCCAGAAGGTAAAAAGCGAGCTAAAATACCGGTATAGTTAAAAAACGGATGTTGGGCATCGCCACCTAATATTATTTTTCCATCGGGCTGAAGCAACAACGAAGTACCTTGACTATCTGAGCATCCTTGTTGTATAACAGTTGTGCCGCTATCTCCAAAATTTAAATTTAACGTCCCATTTTGTGCCGAAACAATGCCACAAGCAAAAGCCAAAACCAAAAAACAAAGCGCTTTTTTCATGATTAAATTATAATGGGTTAGGAATGTAAAGTGTTCTGGTTTCATATTGGAGGCATAATTCGGCAAGTACGTCTAGAAGTTAGTTAGCGGAAGTTAAATGACCCCTAAATCCCCTAAAGGGAGTTTTTTAACACCTTAAGAAAAGTCCCCTTTACGGGATTTAGGGGTTATATTTACGAAACAAAAACCCAACAATGACCGCCACCGACATGTTTTACGGGGCAAAGCCCGAAGTTTTTGCTCTGGCAAGAATTTTACGAAGCAAAGAAACTGACGCTGAAAAGCGCCTTTGGACTGTCATCCAGAAAAATCTTCTTGGTTTTAAATTTAGAAGGCAACACCCCATTTCCTTTTTTGTTGCGGATTTTTATTGTCATGCATTACGCCTAATAATTGAAGTGGATGGCGATGTACACAATGAGTTTGAGCAAGCCTTATGGGACGAAGGCCGCACGGCAGAAATTGAAACTTTTGGTGTGAAAGTAATTAGGTTTAGAAATGAGGAAATCTATTCTGATTTGCAAAATGTGATTAAGGAGCTGGAAAAAGAAATTGCTGTGCGAGTTGAAGAGCTAAAACCCCCAACCCCCTAAAGGGAGCTTTTTAGCGACTGGATTTTTTTCACTTTTAAAGAAAGTCCCCTTTAGGGAATTTAGGGTTGAACAACAATGGATTTTTTTCTACTCGAATGAAAGCCCCCTTTAGGGGGTTGGGAGTGAACGATAAAGTTTCCCCAAAAGCAAAAATTTCCCTTTAAGGGATTTAGTGGTTTTTTGAGTTTAAAACAAAACATTCTCTTAACTAATTAAGTACACAATATTTCTTGTGCCTTCCTTACTTTTAGCCCATGTCAAAAAAGAAAAGAAAAGGGCCGCAGGGAGCCAAAGGCAACGTAATACAATTAAGTCATAAAGTCTTAGATGTATTCCGAAAATTCCCAACGCGTACTTTAAATTATAAGCAAGTAGCCGCTAAAATGGGTTACAAGCCTGCCTCAATTCAATATTCAATGGAGCAATGTTTAAAGCTCTTGGCAGAACAGGGCAAAATTGTACCCGTAGATCGCGGGCGTTTTAAACTAAAATTTACGGCATCTCTTGTAGAAGGAAAAGTAGATATGACGAGTTCTGGAAACGCATACATCGTTTCTAAAGACCAAGAAAGCGATGTTCTTGTAAAAGCCAATCACCTGAACAGAGCATTGCACGGAGATTTGGTTAGCGTTTCTGTTTTTGCAAGCAAACGCAGCAGCAGACCAGAAGGCGAAGTTGTAGAGGTTTTAGAAAGAGCTAAAAATCAATTTGTTGGGCGCATAGAAATTGGAAAAACGTTTGCCTTTGTTATACCTGATAGCCGCAAGATGACTACCGATATTTTTATTCCATTAGAGCATATTCTAGATGCCGAGAATAACCAAAAAGTGGTGGCCGAGTTAACTGATTGGCCTGAAAATGCGCAAAACCCATTTGGAAAAATTACACGAGTGCTGGGCAATGCCGGAGAGCACAATACAGAAATACACGCCATTCTTGCCGATTATGGCTTGCCGTATGATTTTCCGGCCGAGGTAGAAGCCGAAGCCAATGATCTTAGTTTGGGCATTACAGACGAAGACCGCAAAGGCCGCAGAGATTTTAGAGACATCACCACATTTACCATAGATCCGGCCGATGCCAAAGATTTTGATGATGCGCTTTCCATACAAAAATTAGAAAACGGCAACTGGGAAATTGGTGTGCACATTGCCGATGTTACCCATTATTTAAAACCCGGTACCGAGCTAGACGAAGAAGCTGTAACCCGCGCCACTAGTGTGTATTTGGTAGATCGGGTTGTGCCCATGTTGCCCGAAGTGCTTAGCAATGGTGTGTGCAGTTTACGTCCGCATGAAGAAAAACTAACGTTTAGTGCGGTGTTTGAAATGGACGACCAAGCCAAAATAAAAAGCAAATGGTTTGGCCGAACCCTTATTTATTCTGACAAACGCTTTGCCTACGAAGACGCCCAAGCCATTATAGAAGGTGCCGATGGAGAATTGGCAGACGAGATAAACACGTTAGATAAGTTGGCAAAAATTCTTCGTGCCAAACGCATGAAAGATGGCGCCATAAGTTTTGATAAGCACGAGGTTAAATTTAGCTTAGACGAAGAAAATCAGCCCACCGGTGTTTATTTTAAAATTAGCAAAGAGGCCAACCACCTTATAGAAGAATTTATGTTGTTGGCCAATCGCAGCGTGGCCGAATTTATTGGCAAAGCTGCCGATGGAAAAGCCTCTGATAACACATTTGTTTACCGCGTACATGACGATCCTGACCCCGCAAAGTTGTTTGATCTAGCCGGCTTTGTAAAACAATTTGGCTACAAAGTTTCTACCGTTGGGCGCAAGGCAATATCGGCATCGCTAAACAAAATGTTGGGCGAAGTTAAAGACACGCCACAAGCAAATATGGTAGAAACACTAACGGTACGCAGCATGGCAAAAGCCGTTTATACTACGCATAACATTGGTCATTACGGTTTAGCCTTTGATTATTATACGCACTTTACCTCGCCCATAAGGCGCTACCCCGATGTTCTTGTTCATCGCCTTTTACAACAATATTTAGACAAGCAAAAACCAGGAGACCAGCAAGAGCTAGAAGACCTTTGTGTGCATTGCAGCGAACGCGAAAAAATGGCCACCATGGCAGAACGAGATAGCATTAAATACATGCAGGTTAAATACATGGAGCAATTTGTTGGCGAGGCATTTACCGGAGTAATTAGCGGAATTACAGAATGGGGCGTATATGTAGAGTTGCTAGACAATCATTGCGAAGGCATGGTGCGCATGCGAGACTTTAAAGATGATTATTACGTTTTTGATGAAAAAAATTACTGCATCTTTGGCGAACGATATGGAAAAATATATCAGCTGGGCGATGCACTAGGCATTCGCGTTAAAAATGCAGATTTAGAGCGCAAACAGCTTGATTTTGTACCTTTAGAAAAACCCATTAAAACCACCTAGATATGAAGGGAAAAGTATTAGAAAATATTGTTTTAGGCTTGGGCCTTTTGGTAATTGGTGCGGCCGTCTTTTTAATGTATGTAGATACAGAAGGTGTTGCTGCTAGATCTGTTAACATCATCTTTTCGCTCGGCTTTATCATCTACATTTTATATTCATTCATTCTTTCTCAAAACCTTAATAAAGAAATAAATGGTCTGAATAAAATTGTACATAATTTAAAAGAAGAAGTGGGAAGGCTTACGGCCACTGTTGCAAAAAGAGATGCAACCATTCTTGAAAAAAATCAGAATATCACTACCCTTACACAAGACCTTGAGCAAGCTAATGCAGCGTTAAGCAAATCGTCTGAAGAACTGAAAAAAGCTGTTTTAAAAATTTCTGAGCTAGAATCTCAATTAAAAAAAGAAGACGAGTAAGCTTCTTTTAAACTGTAGTTATATACGTGTTAGAAGTTATTATAGCCGGAGTTATTCTTGGGGTTACCTTAGCATTTATGGTAGGGCCCGTTTTCTTTTTATTAATAGAAACTGCTCTCACAAAAGGCATTAAAAAAGCATTTGTTTTTGATTTTGGAGTTCTCTCTGCAGATATTGCTTTTATTATTCTCGTTGCCATTGGTTCACATTTTATCAACATTGTAGAATATGTAATCTGGGTGTATTCTATAGGTGGAATCCTCATTATATCCTACGGCATATATAACATTCAAAATGCCAAGAAAAAGAAAATACACCTTGCCGAAAATGACGAAATACCCGCCAACAATTCTTCATACTTTGTTTATTTTATAAAAGGCTTTTTTCTAAATTTTTTAAATGTTGGTGTGTTTGTTTATTGGCTTGCAACATCAATTACACTAAGGGCTAGTTTACCTCAAGACAGCCAGTTAGATAAACTCATGCTTATATACTTTACGGTTACTGTAGCGGCCTATTTTTTAACTGATGTGGCCAAAATTTTAACCGCAAGACGCATTAAAGAAAAACTAACCCCACTGGTTCTAATAAAAATTGAAAAAATTGTAGGCGTTATCTTAATCATTTTTGGAGTGCTGCTAATAGTGCGCGGATATGGAGAGTCTAACGGAGTTGATGTTTTACACGAACTAAAAGATGTTGTTTTAGAACCCTAATATTTCTTGGCACATTTTAATCCAAAACCTCAATGGCGTTTGGCAGAATTTTAAACTCAACTTGAGTAGCGTTGCCAAAGTATTCACCATCTGCCTGCACCGGTACATTTGTTTTGCTCTTTAGTTTGAGCTGCTCACCACTTTTTACAATCACAAAAGGTGCTTTCTCTATTGTTCCCGTAAAAAGTCTAGAAATATGCCAAAGTATTTTTAGTTTGTTTGATTTATTCACTAACGTAAATCTCAACGCATTTTCTCTGATATCATGTGCTGGGTTTATTATCATTCCACCGCCAAAATATTTGCCAAGCGCTGCAATTGCCGTATAGCTTTCTCCAATATTCACTTGGTTTTTATCTAGTTTCAAATCCAATTGAAACGGCTTAAAGTTTAACAATGCTTTAAGCAGACCTTGTATATAAACAAGCCTACCACCTTTGCCTGCCTTACTCAATTTTTCTATTTCGCGCACCACTTGGCCATCTATACCTGCGCCAGCTACATTTATAAAAAACCTTTTTTGCGAATGATTATTTAACGTAACCACCCCTATATGCTCCACTGACTTTTTGTGTTCTTTAATTCTGCCAACAAGATTTTGCACGCTTAATTTTTTGCGCTGTCCGCGCACCCAATCATTCCCTGTGCCCACAGCCAATAAGTTTATCGTACATAAATCGGGTGAAGCATTTTGGGAATCATGATAAATACCGTTTACAATTTCGTTAATGGTGCCATCTCCGCCAATACCCATAAAGTTTCTAATTCCGCTTTTGTAAGCGTCTGCAACTAGCAAAATGGTGTGGGTATGATACTCAGAAATCGCAAACTTAAAATCAATTTCTGCCGCAACTAAAAGAGGTTGTACTTTTTGCCAACAAGCCAATCCAGCGCTTTTACCAGAAACCGGATTGATAACAAAAAACCACGATGCATTCATGTAACAACGATACGTTTTTTAGACGAAAATATACACGTAAAGAAGTCAACCATCAATTTCTAAAACGAATTAAATGTGATTTTTAAAAAATCTATGCTTTATGTTAAACCAATTATAATACATTTGATTCTTAGGTATGAAAAACAAAAAGTACATCAAAGGATTTTTAGAAGATATTGTATTGCATCTGATAAACGAGCAAGATGAAATGTATGGTTATGAAATAACCAAAAAAGTACAAAATCTTACCAAAGGCGCCATTGCCGTTTCTGAAGGTGCATTATACCCTATTCTACACAAATTAGAAAACGAAAAAAAGCTAACCGCAACGTTTAAAAAGGTTGATGGTAGAACGCGCAAATACTACACAATTACGCCCGAAGGTGGCAAAACCGTTGCTTCAAGCTCTACAGAGTTAATTGATTTTTTTAGCGGTATGCAGCAAATTTTTAATCTAAAACCTGTGGTAAAATGAGCACACCAAAACAACTTACAGCCGAAGAGCTAAAATACATAGATGGCTTTTGCAAGAAAAAAGATGTTTGTTACATCGATTTGCGCATTGAGTTGGTAGACCATTTGGCTGAGATGGTTTTGGCATATCAAGAAAAACACCCAAACACCTCGTTTCACGATGCTTTTCATGGCGTGTATAAATCTTTTGGCATTTTTGGTTTTATGGATATTGCTGCCCAGCACGAAAACCAAATGAGAAAGCGCTATTGGCGAGAAATATGGCAATACACAAAATCTTGTATTACTCCACCCCGCGTGCTTTTAACGCTAAGCGCTTCCGTAGGAATATACTATCTAGCCGATGCTTTAGAAGCTACACGTATGCCATTGTTCTTTCTTGGGCTTGCTCTTTTTTTGTTGTCTATTACTTTAACAATCAAACAGTTTTTAAACAATAAAAAGGCACTCGGAGATGAACAAACTGTTTTAATGGCTGGGGCATCTAGAGGTGGCGGTTTTACCATTTTTAGCTACTTGCTGCTTTACATCCCTTTGCAAGGGTTTTGGGTAAACCCTGGGCAAACAAACAATTTAGAGCTAATTACTCATCCCATATACCTCAGCATTTTTTTGGTAGCTACCAGCATTTTTGGCTTGGCAAATTATTATCTACAAGAAAAAGCAAAAGAGCAATTGCAAGAAATTAAAGCAAAAATGGCTTAGTCTTATTCTTCTATAATGATTGGCCAAACATTGTTTGCGGGATCAACATCACAACTTCTATAAAACGGGTCTATTTGCACCGACTCTATTTCTTGTAATTGCGCATTAATATGCAATTCGTATTCTGGGTTAGTCCAAGCCCATGGTGGTAATTGTTGGTAGGGCGATTCTTCTTTTGCACCGTACATACTCACTAATGGGATGGTATAAAAACTAAAGTTTCCGTTTTTAAACATTACCACCACATCAACCGGCATAGGTCTTTCTCCTAGGTTTTTTAATACAATCTTGGTGCCTTTGGGCCCTTCTGGCTCTATGGCTCCTAAAGCATAGTCTGTAGTTTTAACTAACTGTGTCCAATAAATTAAAAGCCAATCTAGCTGCAAACCGCTTACCTCTTCCATTACTTTGGTAAAATCTGCAGGCGTAGGGTGTTTAAATTTCCAGCGATTAAAATATGTTTTCATCCCTTTTTTAAACTTTTCTTGGCCAATAACATATTGCATTTGCATTAAAAACAACTCACCCATATAGTATGATGAGGTAACATAAGCTTTCTTAGAATTGTAGTGATCTGCAGGTGTGGTAATAGGTACCAATTCTCCGCTTTTTACATGTTCTATATATCTAGAAACCGCTGCAATATTGGGATTTGCTTTTGGAGTATCATAAACAAAGTTCATCACTTCCTCTTCGGCAAAACTGGTAAACCCTTCGTCCATCCATGGGTACAATTGCTCGTTTGTGCCAAGTACAGCGTAGAACCAATTGTGCAATGCTTCATGTACAAAAAGCTTAAAAAACCTTTTATAATTTTTTCCAGAACCTAAAACCATGGTGCACATCGGGTATTCCATTCCGCCATCTCCCCCTTGAATTAAAGAAAACTGAGGGTAAGGATATTTACCATAATGTTCTCTCATATATTGAAATGTTTTTACCACATCACCTTCAATATTTTCCCAATTTTCTTTGTTTGCCGTTTTAGGGTCGAACAACAAATGCACCAACGGCCCATCTTCTACTTGAAATGATTTGTGTATAAAATCGGGGTCTGCAGCCCAAGCAAAATCATGCACATTTTCTGCTTTAAAATGCCAGGTTAATTCTTTTACAGATCTTTTAATTTTTACTTTTTCTGTGCTATAGCCATAGCCTATTTCATTAGCGTTTTGCAAAACACCTGTACCACCAACCACATATTTTTTGGGCAGTGTAATTGAAACATCAAAGTTGCCAAAAACACCGTAATATTCTCGTTCTACATATTGGTCTGGGTGCCAACCATCCTTGTCGTACTCGGCCATTTTTGGGTACCACTGGGTCATGGTGTACTCTATTCCCTCTTGGTTGTTTCTGCCAGATCTCCTTATTTGCACAGGCACTTGCGATAGAAAACTCATGCTAAACGTAGTGCTTGTACCAGGTAAAATTGGTTGGTTCAATTTTACCTGTAGAATGGTACCCGTTGTGTTGTATGCAAGGCCAACTCCGTTTTGTTTTAAACTCAATATTTTCTGAAAACCAATCTCGCTTTGCGATAAATCTACAAACCTTCCTTTAAGGCGCTTGTCTGTATCGGGTAAATTATCGCTACGCACGGCCATCATGCTCCCCGGCTGAAATGCATTAAAGTACAAGTGGTAAAACACTTGATGTAGTGTATCTGGAGAGTTATTTGTATAAACCAACTCTTGGGTTCCGGTAATCTGGTGGTTTTCTACGTTTAATTTTACATCCATCTTGTAAGATGCGTGCTGCTGCCAATAGCCTGATTGGGCTATAGAAAAAAATGAGGCGATAAAAAAAGTGAGAGTGAAAATATGCTTCATATTGCTTTATACGCTTTATAAATACGGATTTGCGCAATGATACAACAAGTACAAATGATAAAAAAAATCGTTTGTCTTAATTAACGTTGCTTTACCTTTTTTGGCATTTGCGCTTAAAAAAGGCACCAAAAAATGCACCTAATGGTTAAATAAATTGTTATAAAAATTCTGACAATAAGCCTGTGTTATTTAATCGCACGCCTTTTTCTGTGTGTTTTACGGTGCATGCCTCGTTAACCGAATCGTGCTCTAAAAAAAGGATGAGATTTTCATCGGCAGCCATGTTTAAGAAACGTTCTTTTTCTGTTAGCGTTAGCAAAGGGCGCGTATCATAACCCATTACATACGGCAACGGAATATGTCCCGTGCTGGGAAGTAAATCGGCCATAAACACAATTTTATTACCGTTATAGTTTAGTATGGGGCACATTTGTGCATCGGTATGTCCGTTTACTACAACGGCATCAAAACCCAAAGGGGTTGGAGCTACAAAAGCATCTTGGGCAACATCTATAAACTTTAGTTGGCCGCTTTCTTGTATGGGCAAAATATTTTCTTTTAAGAACGATGCTTTTTCTCTGGCGTTGGGTTTTGTGGCCCAATTCCAATGGCGTTTGTTGCTCCAAAATGTTGCATTTTTAAACGAAGGTTCGAAGCCGGTTTTATCATTGTTCCATTTAATGGCGCCACCACAATGATCAAAATGCAAGTGTGTTAAAAACACATCTGTAATATCATCTCGGGTAAAACCGTGGGCATTTAGGCCTTTATCCAGGCTATCATCGCCATACATAAAGTAGTAGCCAAAAAATTTCGCGTCTTGTTTATCGCCAATACCTGTATCAATAAGTATAAGTCTCTTTCCATCTTCTATTAACATGCTTCGCATGGCCCAGCTGCACATATTGTTGGCATCTGCTGGGTTGGTACGCTGCCACAAACTTTTGGGTACAACGCCAAACATGGCTCCACCATCTAGCTTAAAATTACCAGTATTTAGAGGATAAATTTTCATGCAACATTTTTTTAAGTAAAACCAAATGTAAGAAAGCAAAGGTGAATAACCTCCGAAATATAATTCATAAAAAAACCAGCTAAACTGCCTATTTAGCTGGTCATTTTAAAAAACTCGAGTTTTGTTATTGCTTTACTTTTCCAGGGAATTTATGAAAAATGTACTTTACATAAATGTCTATTTTTTCTTCGTTTTTATGTGGGTTGTCATCTAATCTATCAAACCCATATCCCTGCCATACTAAGTTTTTTTGCTTTTCATCAAAAATATCAATCACAATGCTGCCATCATTGTAGTAATACTCTCTATAGGTGGTTGGCGAGCCATAGCCCATACCTACTGCACCGTAATAGCCGTAATAACCGTAACCTACATTGTAGTTTACGCTTCCATCGCTTCTAATCTCTACTTTTTCTTCTATTAAAACGCTTAAGCCAATGGTTAAATCTCCACCTTTTTCTTGGTATTTATAGCCGCGTTTTTGCATTTCATTGTTAATGGCCGCATATATTTTTGCTTTTGGAGATTCACCTATATCTGTACTGGCTTGTGCGTTCCATGGTAAAACAGAGTATGTTTTGTATTTCGTAAAATCTGTGGTTTTATCATAATCTGCGCTTGCTGTAAAATTAGAAACACAGCCTGTAGACAAAATAGCTGTTAGGGCGATAATAAAAATAAATGCTTTTTTCATGACTTCTTTTTGAGGTGGGCAAATCTATTGTTTTGATTTGTTCTTAAGAAAATTAAAAACACGTCATTCTTGAACTTCAATAAGCATGCACGTAAAATTGTCGGTTGATTTTAATTCGCACAATTCTCTTATTTCATCCATCTTAGATTGCCCTGTTTTGGCAGAAATCATAATTAACTCTTCTTCGTTTAACGCCTCAAAAACACCATCTGTGGCCAAGACAAAAACATCACCAACAGCTACATTTTCAGCCACATAGTTAGATGGTTTTATCCGCTTTCCATCGCTGCCTAATGCTTGATATATTACATTTTTTAAACTAGGGTCTATAATTTCTTCGTTCATTATTTGCCCGTTATCTATCATTAATTGATAAATAGAGTGGTCTTTTGTTTTTCCTAAAACCCTCCCATTTCTAATGTGATAAATACGGCTATCGCCAACCCAACCCACAAAGGCATTGTTCTTATAAAACTGTAACGCGGCTACTGTACTGCCCATTTTAAGGTTTCCGGCTTGCAAGGCATATCTGCATAAATTATGGTGCGTTTTTAAGATAGCATCATTCAATACATCCGTGTTTTTTTCTGCAGATCTGTTTAGTTCTAGCGGTAAGTTTTGCTGCACAAAAGCCGAAGCAATGTCACCATCTCCGTGCCCGCCCAAGCCATCGCACACAAAAAACAAGTTATTGTGCTGCTGTTTTGGGTGTGGAAAAAAGTCGTCTTCATTTCTTGCTCTTTTCCCTTTATGGCTGCATGTGTAGTAAGTGTACCTCATGTATAAATACGCGTTATTGACGCCAAAATCCGCATTTAATTCTTATATTTTTTCCACCATAAGTCAGATTCTTCCTTGGTCCAAGTATACTTATCGGCCAAATTATCTAAGAACATTTTTAGTTCTTCTATGCTGTTTGGTCGTTCATCTTCATCTTTTTCTACGCAATGAAACACCAATCTTCTCAGCTCTTCAGGAATGTGGCTAGGCAGTTCTTTAGGCTTATCATTAAGCACCTGATACAAAACATCTAAATCTGAAGAAAAACTAAACATAGGAAAACCCGCCAATAGAAAATAGGCCAAAGCGCCTACCGCATAAATATCTCCGCTTGGGTGCGCGGTGCCTGGCCGTTTTATGCGTTCTGGAGCCATGTATACTGGCGTACCTGTAATTTCTCTGGTTTCTTCGGTATCTTGAGATTGTGTAAACATTTTGGCCAAACCAAAATCTAAAACCTTAACAAAATCAGGCAGACCTATGCGGTTGCAAAGCATTATGTTTTGTGGTTTAATATCTCTATGTACCAAGCCTAATGTATGCGCTTCTACCAAAGAGCCGCATATTTGTTTAAGAATATAAATTACCCTTGAGGGGTCCATGGGTCCACTTTTTTTAACCACATCGTTTAGATTTATTCCATCTATAAATTCCATGGCATAATACGCTTGCCCTTCTTGTGTAAATCCGTAATCAAAAATTTCTACTGTGTTCGGATATGATAATTGGCTCGCTAATTTTACTTCTCTTTCAAACCTGTTTACAACCGTTTCTTCTTGTTTGTCTACACGTACCACTTTAATAGCTGTTGGCCGTTTTAGCAGGCTGTGTTGTGCAAAATATACAGTGCCCATACCGCCTTCGCCCAAAACATTTTTTAATTCATACTGTCCTAAACGTGTTGCTGTAGAAACTGCACTTTTAAACTTTACAAGCTCCAGCGCATTGTAAAAAGAAAACATTGATGCCGCCAATAACAACAAAATGGCAATACCAATTATAAAATAAAACTTTCTTGCTGGCCGAAAAGCTTCATTAGCATTTACTTGAGAGATTACACCAAAGTTGTACTGCGGCAACCAAATCCACGCGCCAATTACACTTTCTCCTTTATAATCTTGTGTTGGTTCTGAATTAACCCCCATCTTTAAGGTAGTAGAGTCTGTAGCGGCCACAACAATATTGCTTGCCAATTTCGTAAGTTGAGGAATGGTTTGGATTGAATTTAATTCTCGTGCTTGAAGGTTTAAAATGCTACTTACATTGGTGTCTTCATGCATCATGCCTTTGGTTCTTAGATCATGTTCATGCCTACTTTCTGAAATAAACCAACCTTCTCTATTTATCGCATACGTTTCGCCTGTTAAACCCATGCGTGCTGTCCGCAATATTTTTGTGAATTCACTATCCGCTTGCCGCCCGATACCAAAAGTTGCAAAAACTTCTCCTGCTTCATTTCTAACAGGCACCATCATCCAAACCAATGGTTTTTGGTTTCTGCTTTTTACATTTAAATCAGCATAAAAGGGCAAAACAAATTGTGGCTTTCCTTCGCTTACTAAAAGTAATTGCCGCCCAAAACGGCTACCCATTTTCTTTCCGATTAGTGGCTTATATGAGGAAAATGTTATTTCTCCGCTTAACGAAGAAATAGTGTACTCAAATGCTTGTGCATGCTTTAAATAGGGCACTAATAAAGAGTCTATTTTGTTTGCAAATACCGTATCGGTAGTATTGTGATTAAACAGCTCTATTGCCTTAGCGATGTGCACATCTGCCACCGCCAATTCTGTAACATTTTTATAATTTTCTAACCAATATTTTAAGGCTTGTACGTTTGATAGTAGAATAGTGGAGGTTTCTTCTCCTCTAATATTTGCCAATTGTTTTTTGGTATTAGAAATGGCTGCAAAACCAAGTATGGCAATAATTAACGCCAATACGAAAAAGGCTAATGCAGCTCTGCCTCGTGTATTAAAAAAAGCCTGAATAAATTTACTTGACGCGCTACTTTGCTGTAACTTATTTAACCCCAATGGGTCTATGTATTGGGTTTTCTTTTTTTGCTGATCTACTGCCAAAATAGTTTCATCAAAATCATTTTCAAGCATAGCCAAAACTTCTTTTTTTAGTTCGCTATTTTCTTTTGCTTCTGCGCTTACAAAAGCTGCTTGATTTTTCTTTGGCAACGCCCTTGCACGTGCAAATAATTCTTTTGCTTTCTTGTAAAGATCTTTGTTCATGCTAAACCTAGGTCGTTTTTAAGCTCTTTACGTAACCATGCTTTTGTGGCGGTCCATTCTTTTTCTACTTTGCGTTTGCTCCACCCAAACTGGTCTGCAACATCTTGCACAGAAAAGCCCCCGTAAAAACGCAATACAACTATTTCGGCCTGTTCTGGATCTATTTTTTCAAGCTTCATAAGTGCGTCTTCAATAGCCAAAATATGAGCTTCTTTTTCAGGGCTCATGGCCATCCAAGCTTCGTCTAAAGAAATATTCTGCTTGTCTCCTCCACGCTTCTCTCTCATTTTGGCGCGAGCATTATCAACCAAAATTCTGCGCATGGCGGTTGCGCTTACGGCTAAAAAATGAGTTCTTCCTTGCCAATCAACTTTACTTTGGTCTATCAACTTTACATACGCTTCATGCAGCAACCCTGTAGCTTGTAGGGTTTCGGCTTTTTGCTCAAATCGCATATAGTTTTTTGCCATTTTATGCAACTCCGGATAGAGTTCTACAAAAAGCTCTTGGGCATCTACTTTCCCTTCTACAAGGTCTAATAGAGTTTTGGTGTAGTCTTTAGAATCTTCGCTCATGGCATTAAATTGGGTTGATGCAATTTAGCATAAGCAAAATAAAAAACCCGGCCCCAACCGAAGTTGGAACCGGGAACCAAAAACCATGAAAAACTTCCCTTTTTCATTTTAATAAGCGACAGTTGTGAAAAAAGTCCGCACAAAATTTTTATTTTTTTTTATGGCGTTTAGGCAATGCTCCAATCCATAAAAAAATCCGCAGCGAAATGACTGCGGATTTTTAAACATAAATATGTTGTTATTTACTAACCTTTATTTAAACGAGACGCCACAGCATCCCAATCTACCACATTCCAGAATGCGTTTATGTAATCTGGTCTTCTGTTTTGATAATGCAAATAATATGCATGCTCCCAAACATCAAGACCTAGAAGCGGCATTCCGCTACATCCTACACCGGGCATCATTGGGTTATCTTGATTTGCTGTTGAGCAAATTTCTAAGTTACCGCCTTTAATCTGGCAAAGCCATGCCCAGCCAGACCCAAATCTTGTTGCAGCAGCAGCAGCAAACTTTTCTTTAAACCCTTCAAAAGAACCAAAAGATTTATTAATTGCTTCTGCTAGCTCTCCTTTAGGTTGGCCTCCACCATTTGGGCTCATCGAGTTCCAAAATAAAGTGTGGTTAAAAAATCCTCCACCATTGTTTTTTATTGCAGGTACATCGCTATGGAACTGTAGAATTTCTTCTATCGATAATTTTTCCATTTCGGTGCCTTTAATGGCGTTGTTTAAATTGTTTGTATAACCTTGGTGGTGCTTACCGTGGTGTATTTCCATAGTACGAGCATCAATATGTGGTTCTAATGCATCATATGCATAAGGTAATTTTGGTAATTCAAAAGCCATAATATTTTGTTTTTATTATTATACGTTTCTTTACTAAGCAACAAATCTATTAAGATAATGTTGTCACAAAAAATTGTGAGAAGATAAAAGTGCGCTGATTTATTCTTCCTTGGTTTTTTTAGCAGAGCTAACTCTGGTTTTTGCGCGAGAAGGTGGTTCATATTCAACAACAGAAATACTCATTTCTTCTGCATATCGTTTCGCTTTAAACTCAGCATCTTCCCTGTTGTATAGTATATCTAGCAAAACTTTACCCCGTTGCGAGCGACTTACCAAATTTATTTCAAACTGATAAGAAGCACCTATAGAAGCCTCTGGCACTTGCTTAAATTTTTGCCCTTTTATGTTTTTTTTAATAATACAAATGTATTTGTAAGTAGGGTATTCTTTCCATTTGCCCGTTCTATAACCAATGTAACTGTTGTATTGCCAAACGGCTTTATCTTTTAAATTTATAGATATACCACTAAGAGCCGTAGCAAAATACAAGCCCGCTAACATTAATATTGGGCCAACTAAAAAACCCCATCCACGGGTAAGTAAAATGGCTACGCCAATTACGGCAATTAAAAATCCACCTATTCTAATCGGAAAATTGTAAATATGACCTAACCTATTGTTAATGTCGCTATAACTTTTCATGTGCTTGGTTTTGAGGGCGAAAAATAATCAATCAACGCCACAAACCAACAATAAAAATGTGGAGATTAGCATGTTTTGAAGAGTGCGAAATACGCTAGTTTTGCAGCCAGATTTTTTTTAGAAGACGATTAGACTGAATGATGAAGAACATACGCAACTTTTGCATTATTGCGCATATAGATCACGGTAAAAGCACTTTGGCCGATAGACTTTTAGACGCCACGCAAACCGTAACGGCACGCGAACAAAAAGCCCAATTGTTAGACAATATGGACCTTGAACGCGAACGTGGCATTACCATTAAAAGCCACGCCATACAAATGAATTATGTAAAAGATGGCGAAACGTATAGACTAAATTTAATAGACACACCCGGCCACGTAGATTTTAGCTATGAGGTTAGCCGCAGCATTGCCGCTTGCGAAGGTGCCCTTTTAATTGTAGATGCCGCACAAGGCATTCAAGCACAAACCATTTCTAACTTGTATTTGGCACTAGAGCATGATTTAGAAATCATCCCCGTGCTTAATAAAATAGATTTGCCCAGTGCTAATCCAGACGAAGTTTCTGACCAAATTATAGATTTAATTGGCTGTGATTTAGAAGATATTTTGCATGCCAGTGCCAAAACAGGACAAGGAGTACAAGAAATTTTAGACGCCATCATTGCCAAAGTGCCTGCTCCTACGGGTGATGAAGATGCCCCATTACAAGCCTTGGTTTTCGATTCAGAATACAACTCATTCCGCGGTATTGAAGCCATTTTTAGAGTGATGAATGGCACGTTGAAAAAAGGCCAAAAAGTGAAATTTATGGCCACAGATAATACCTATCATGCCGATGAAATAGGCATTCTGAAATTGCAGAAATCGCCAACCAACGAAATTAAAGCTGGTGATGTTGGCTACATTATTTCAGGTATAAAAGAAGCCCGCGAGGTAAAAGTGGGCGATACCATTACCACCGTAGAAAACCCCGCCACCAAAGCCATTGGCGGTTTTGAAGACGTTAAACCCATGGTGTTTGCCGGTATTTATCCGGTAGATACAGATGAATACGAAGACCTTCGCGCATCATTAGAAAAACTACAACTCAACGATGCTTCGCTCACGTTTGAAGCTGAAACTTCTGCGGCATTAGGCTTTGGTTTCCGATGCGGATTTTTGGGCATGTTGCACATGGAAATCATTCAAGAACGTTTAGAACGTGAGTTTGACATGACGGTAATAACTACCGTACCTAACGTGAGCTACAACGCATACATGAAGAAAAATCCGGAGGTTGCCGTACTGGTGCAAAACCCTTCTGATTTTCCTGATCCGATGCATTTGGAACGAATTGAAGAGCCTTTTATTAAAGCACAAATTATTACCAAAAGTGACTATGTGGGCTCTATAATGACGCTTTGCATTGAAAAACGTGGTGTGTTAACCAACCAAACTTATCTAACTAGTGAGCGCGTTGAACTTAGTTTTGATATGCCATTGGCCGAAATTGTGTTTGACTTTTACGATAAGCTAAAAACCATTTCGCGCGGCTACGCTTCTTTTGATTATCACCCTATCGGCTACCGCGAATCGCACTTGGTTAAAGTGGATATACTGTTAAACAGCGAACCCATTGATGCCCTTTCGGCTTTAATTCACCGCACAAATGCCGAATTTATTGGACGTAAAATTTGTGCAAAATTAAAAGAACTTATTCCGCGCCAACAGTTTGTTATTGCCATACAGGCGGCCATTGGTGCCAAAATTATTTCGCGCGAAACGGTAAGTGCACTTAGAAAAGATGTTACTGCAAAATGTTATGGGGGCGATATTTCGCGTAAGCGTAAACTACTAGAAAAACAAAAAGCAGGAAAAAAACGCATGCGCCAATTGGGTAATGTAGAAGTACCGCAGCAGGCATTTTTGGCTGTATTAAAATTAAACGATTAATTATTTGTGGGATTTTTGAGGAAAATCTGGAGCGCTATTTATCACATCTGGTATTATCTAGTTGTTTTTATTAGCATCATTCTAATTTTACCTTTTATCTACATCACCACACTAAAAGAAGATACCCACAACAACTTTTTTTGGTGGTGCCGCATTTGGGCGAAGCTGGTTTTAAGACTTATGGGTTACCGCTGGAACGCGAACAACCTGGCCACGTTAGACCCCGATAAACCGTATATCATAATAGGTAATCACGCCAGTGAACTAGATATTATGATGGCTTTGGTATTGGTAAAAAACAGATTTGTTTTTATTGGAAAAGCCGAATTAGCCAAAATGCCTTTGTTTGGCTATTTCTATAAACGCACCAACATTCTTGTAAACCGAAACAGCATTTCTAGCAAAAAGCAAGTTTTAACAAAAGCAGCAGAAAAATTAAAAACGGGTGCCGGAATTTGCATTTTTCCAGAAGGCGGCATACCAACTCCAGATTATTTACTTGCACCATTTAAAGCAGGCGCTTTTAAGATTGCCATAGAAAGCAACGTGTCTATTCTGCCTATTACCTTTATAAATAATAAACAACATTTTGGCGAGTTTCTAGATGGTGGGTATCCAGGAAAGCTAAAAGCAACCATCCACCAGACTATTGATACTACCGGATTAACAGAAAACGACATTCCGAAATTAATGGATAAATGTTATGCTATTATTCATGATGAATTGGTAAAAAATGGCCAACAAGGAAAAACAAATTATACCCAAGAAAAAAAGTAATTTTGGCGCATGAAAATCTCTAAAGAAGAAGTAGAAAAATTGGCTCACTTAAGCCGACTACAACTAGACGAAACGGCTGTAACATCTATGCAAAAAGACATGAATAAGATGTTGAGCTTTGTAGAAAAGATTAATGAGCTTGATTTAGAAGGCGTTGAGCCTTTGGCTTACATGAGCGATGAAGTAAATGTGTTGCGTGCCGATGAAATAAAGCAAGAAATTACGCATGAAGAGGCGCTAAAAAATGCCCCAGACAAAGACACTGATTATTTTAGAGTGCCAAAAGTTTTGCGATAAACATACTTTGTTTTTAAAACAAATGGAAACAAAAAACCCTGACAGATTTAACGTTGTCAGGGTTTTTTATTTTACTTCAGGTTTTGTTTACACTAAACCTTGATCTATCATAGAATCGGCAACTTTTACAAAGCCAGCAATATTGGCTCCCTTTACGTAATCTATAGTGCCGTCTTCGCGCTTACCATATTCTACACATGCATTGTGTATGTCTATCATAATGGCGTGAAGTTTTGCATCAACCTCTTCGCGAGTCCAGTTATAACGCATACTGTTTTGGCTCATTTCTAAACCACTTGTTGCAACACCACCTGCATTACTTGCTTTACCTGGCGAAAACAAGATGCGCGCTTTATCAAAAGCTTCAATAGCTTCGGGTGTGCTTGGCATGTTTGCTCCTTCAGACACGCAAATTACTCCGTTAGCAATTAGTGTTTTTGCTTCGTCACCATTAAGCTCGTTTTGTGTTGCACAAGGCATAGCAACATCACATTTTACGCTCCATGGTCTACCTTCGGTAAAGGTTGCGCCATCAAATTTTTCAGCATACTCGCTTATGCGGCCTCTACGTACGTTTTTAAGGTCCATCACCCATGCTAATTTTTCAGCATCAATACCTGCTGGGTCGTGTATAAAACCTTTACTATCGCTAAAGGTTACAACCTTAGCACCCAGTTCTAAACATTTTTCTGCAGCATATTGGGCAACGTTACCAGAACCAGAAATTACCACCGTTTTGCCTTTAAAGCTATCGCCTTTAGTGACAAGCATTTCTTGGGCAAAATAAACGGTACCGTACCCTGTAGCTTCTGGGCGAATTAAAGAACCACCCCAGTTTCTGCCTTTTCCGGTAAGTACACCTGTAAATTCATTTCTTAATCTTTTGTACTGGCCAAACATGTAGCCAATTTCTCTTCCACCAACGCCAATGTCGCCAGCAGGAATATCAGTATTTGGGCCTATGTGGCGGCTAAGCTCCGTCATAAAGCTTTGGCAAAAACGCATTACTTCATTGTCAGATTTTCCTTTGGGGTCAAAATCAGACCCGCCTTTACCACCGCCCATCGGCAATGTGGTTAGCGAGTTTTTAAAAACTTGCTCGAACCCTAAAAATTTAAGCACGCTTAAGTTTACCGTAGGGTGAAAACGCAAACCACCTTTATATGGGCCAATGGCTGAGTTAAACTCTACACGGTATCCTCTGTTTACACAAATATTTCCTGCATCGTCCATCCAAGGCACACGAAACATTAATACTCTTTCTGGCTCAACTATGCGTTCAAGAATTCGAGCTGCTTCGTATTTAGGATGATCCTTCATAAATGGAATAACCGATTCTGCAACTTCATGAACCGCTTGTAGAAACTCTGGCTCGTGAGCGTTGGTTGCCTTAACTTTTTGCATGAAAGCATCAATCTGGGCTGAAAAATTTTGAGACATTTCTTGTTATTTAAGGAAATTTAGGCGGCAAAAATACATGATTTTCATACAGGCATAACATACTTTTTTCTATTGGGCCAGCCACTCATAAACCTTTCCTGGATGGGTTCTAACGGCTCCTTTTAACTCTAAATTAAAAAGTATAGCTACAATTTTAGATATCGGTATTGCTGCCTGAAGACACAGATTCTCAATATGGATTTTACCTTCTTTTTTTAATATAGCAGCAATTGGTTCTTCCTCTTTGGTTAATTCTACAAACAACAAAGCCTGACCAAATTTTATCAGGTTGGTTTTACTTTCCAACTCCCAATTAAGGTAAAATTCTAAATCCTTGGCAGACCTTACTATACTCGCTTTGTTTAAAAAAATAAGCTTGTTGCAGCCTTCAGAAAACTTGTCATCAATTCTACCCGGAAACGCAAACACATCTCTATTGTAACCCGCGGCCAACTCTGCGGTGATCAACGCGCCTCCTTTTATTGCAGCTTCTACAACTATTGTAGCATCAGCAATTCCCGCAATAATTCTATTTCGTTTCGGAAAATTTTCTCTATCAGGATTTGTACCACTCGGAAACTCGGTAAGCAAACCACCTTGAGCCAACATCTGGTCTGCAATTTTTGCGTGCATTTGCGGGTAAATCCTATCAAGCCCATGGGCCAAAATCCCGATGGTTGGTACATTAAAATCTAAACATGCTTTATGTGCGGTTATATCTATTCCATATGCCAATCCGCTAAAAACAGTGCTAGAATAAGGCGCTAAACCCTCAATAAAGGTGTTGGTAATTTCTTTGCCGTGCGCAGTAGCGTTTCTGGTGCCAACTACCGATATAGCCCTGGGCGAATTTATCTCTCCTTTACCTTTAAAATAAAGTACAACGGGGCTATCTGCACAAAGTTTTAATCTTTTCGGATAATGGCTATCTAGATAAAAAAGTACGTCAATTTGGTTTTTGGTTACAAACTCTAATTCTTTTTCTGCTTTTTTTAGGGCGTTTGCTTCTTTAATTTTTGAGGCAACATGGCTACCTATACCTGGAATTTTTTCTAACGATTTTTTACTCTGCTCAAAAACGGCTTGTGCGCTACCACAATAGGCAATTAAGTTTTTTGCGTTTATATCTCCAACACCCGGCAACATGGTCATTGCAATTTGGTAAATCCGCTTATCTAACATGGTTAAAGTTTGTGATAAAGAAATAAAAAAGCGCATAAAAAATGCGCTTTTAAAATATCGTTTTATTTAACTGGGTATGTTATCCTATCTCTGTGGTAGATGTACCTTTTTCTTTCTCTTGCGTTTCGCCTTTATTTACGTTGCGAGAAAGCCCACCTTTTGTTTGGTCCGTATTTTTTCTGGTTAACATATCACTTTCAAGGCTCTCAAAATTGCTTTGATTTTCTACTTCGATATTTCTTTCTTGATTAGACATGATTTTAAGTTTAAAAATTATCTCTTAAAGATATCTGATTTTGGGACCAAGGTGTAATTGAAATGTTGCATTCTCTATGAAATATGCCCGGCTTTAAACACGGTTGTTGAGTTTGATTGCGCGGTTGGTAACAACACCAAATCGTTTACACAAACATGTGCCGGACGGCTTGCCATGTAATAAATTGCATCCGCTACATCTTCTGCCTTTAACGGTTGCATTCCTGTATATGTTTCATCGGCTGCTTTTTTATCGCCATCATAGCGTACAATGCTAAACTCTGTTTCTACCATTCCAGGGCTAATTTGGCTAACGCGAATGTTGTGTGGCAACAAATCTATGCGCATACCTTTGGTTATGGCTTCAACAGCATGTTTACTTGCGCAATAAACGTTACCTCCAGGATATGCTTCTTTTCCAGCCGTACTGCTCACATTAATAATGTGTCCATTTTTTCTCTCTATCATCCCCGAAATAATTTGTTCACTCACATACAACAAACCTTTTACGTTTGTATCAATCATACGTTCCCAGTTGTTTCTTTTTCCATTTTGGATGGCATCTTTGCCCGCAGCCAGCCCTGCGTTATTGATCAATACATCAATGTTTTTCCAATTGGTAGGCAAGTTTTCTATGGCGTACTGAACTTCCGTTTGCTTGCACACATCAAATGTTAATGGCAATACTTCAATACCGTATTTATCGCCCAACAAATCTGCTAGAGAATGAAGGCGCTGCTCTCTTCTGCCTGTAATAACAATGTTACATTTATGCTGCGCAAATAGGTGTGCCGTGGCCTTTCCAATACCTGCTGTTGCTACTGTAATAAATACTATTCTATTATTCATTTTTTATACCTTCGGTTTGCTATTTCTCCAAATATGATAAAAAAACTATTCTCGCTTTCCATACTACTCTTTTTCTGTTTTGTAACAGCTCAATCTCAAACGCTTACGGGCACGGTTAAAGATGCTAATACCGGAGAAACCTTAATCATGGTAAACGTTTTAGGACCTAATAGGCAGGGTACTGTTACCAACAACAAAGGTGAATTTATACTTCCGCTTACTGCGGGAACAAGCAAAATTCAAATTAGTTATATAGGCTACGATGCGCAAGAAATGGAAGTTTCGCTTAAAAACGGTGAAACCAAAAACATAGATATTTCCTTAATTCCCCGCAACGAAGTGTTAGAAACAGTTGTAATTTCTGCAGGAAAGTTTGAACAACGCATAGAAGAAACTACGGTTTCGCTCGAAGTGATAAAACCTAATCTAGTAGAAGAAAAAAACATCATTGCTTTACAAGATGCCTTTAATCAGGTACCCGGAGTAATTGTTACAGACGATCAAGCAAACATTCGCAGTGGTAGCGGCTGGAGTTTTGGTGCGGGCTCTAGAGTGCTAATGATGGTAGATGATATGCCATTGATGAGCCCTGATGCCGGACAAATACAATGGAAACTTTTGCCTAACGAAGCCATTTACCAAATGGAAGTTATTAAGGGTGCCGCAAGTGCCTTGTTTGGTACAGGTGCCATGAACGGCTTAATAAATGTGCGAACAGCCATACCAAAACAAGAACCGTTTACCGAAGTTGTTTTATATGGTGGCGCTTATGATGCTCCGAAAAGAAAATCGCTTAAATGGTGGACCAGCCCGCAAGCCATTGGCGGTTTAACATTTTTACACAGCCGTAAAATTGGAACAACAGATTTTACTATATCAGGCATATTTACACGAGATCAAGGTTTTAGATGGCAAGAAACCGATGATAGAAACAGAATAAACGTGAAAACACAATTTTATCCGAAACGCGTAAAGGGCTTAACTTGGGGCGTAAATGCTAGCGCTTTGTACTCAGAATCTGGTGACGCACTTTTATGGTGGGATTATGAAAATGCTTACATCCCAAGAGATAGCTCTAGCGCCCTTGCTAGCGGTTGGGATTATTACATAGACCCATTTGTCATGTTTCGGCACGGAAGGGGCAAACACACCTTGCGCGGACGGTATTTAGGTATCAATAATGATGTAGCCAATGAATCTACAAACTACGCAAACAACAGCACGTATTATTATGCAGAATATCAATACCAGCACTTTTTATCAGACGATTTATGGATAACAGCGGGTATGGTTGGTGCATTGGCATACTCGCAAAGCGCAGTTTTTGATGGTTATCACGAATCGGAAAACGGTGCCTTTTTTGCCCAAGTGGATAAAACATTCAAGCGCTTAAGTATTTCTGGCGGATTTCGCTACGAAGCATTTAAACTAGACGACCGCAACTTTAGCAAACCCGTTTTGCGGGCTGGAGCAAATTATAAAATTGCCAAAGCAACCTTTTTAAGAGCAAGTTATGGTGGGGGATATAGGTTCCCAAGTATGGCCGAAGTTTTTACAAAAACCAACGTAGGCTCTACAGGCGTTTATCCCAATTACGAATTATTGCCTGAAAGCGGATGGACAGCAGAAATAGGCCTTAAACAAGGGTTTCAGGTAAGTGATACATGGAAGGGATTTTTAGATATAGCGGCCTTCATTAACCACTTTGATAATATGACCGAGTTTAGTTTTGGCTTTTGGGGCAGCAGTCCAAATCCTTTTGATAACCTTGGGTTTAAATCGGTTAACGTAGGTGCTACAGAAATAAGAGGCCTAGAAGCCACCATTACAAGCCAAGGTAAAATTGGCCCCGTTGGATTGAGATTACTTACCGGATACTCGTTTATGAATCCTGTTTCTTTAGCCCCTGATTTAGTATATGCCAACTATAAACTTGCTGGTGGTAAAACCGAAGATGTATCATACGAAAGCACCAGTTCTGACCCTACAAACAATATATTGAAATACCGATACAAGCATTTATTTAGATTTGATGTACAATTTGAGTATAAAAAAATTGGTTTGGGAACGAGCATAAAGTACAATGATTATATGCAGAATATTGACAAGATTTTCGAAGAAAGTTTAGGCAATTTTGAATTGTTCCCCGGGGTAAAAGAATCTCGCCAAAATTTTAAATCTGGCGATCTCATTTTTGATGCAAGAGCCTATTACGACATTACCAAAAATTGGCGCGTTTCTTTTATTGTAGATAACCTTACAAACCGAGAAGTTGTAAGCCGTCCATCACAACTCGGACCTCCCAGAAAATACACCGTTCAAGTAAAGTTTTCCATCTAAAATTTATTAAACAAATAAGGGTGTAAAACTTTTTAAAATCGGTGTAATCGATTAGTTTTGCTCTATGTTAAATCTGGCGGCACATATTCACGAATTACTACTAGAACACGATTGTGTTTCCATCCCCAATTTTGGTGGATTGGTGGCGCAACGTTTCCGTGCTGAAATTAACCCTGGAACTAACATCATGCGTCCTCCAACAAAACGCGTTAGTTTTCATGCCGATTTAACGTCAAATGCACATTTGCTTACCAATAAAATTGCAGCGTTGCAAAAAGTTTCTGCCGACAAGGCAAACCAACTTATTGCCGAAGTTGTAGACGTTTGGAAAGCCGATTTAAATGCTAAAAATTCGGTTAAAATAGACAGTGTTGGCCGATTCTATTTAGACAAACAAAACGCCATTTGTTTTAACCAAAGCCTAGAATCTAACTTTGATTTAGATGCCTTTGGCTTAGATATGTTTAGAGCAACAGCCATTAAACGCGATTCTGAAATTAAAGAAGCCGTTACCGTTGCCATTTCTGAAAGTGTTAAAAAAACAAACAATGCGTTTCCTTTTTGGAGAGCTGCAGCCGTATTTATTGGCGTGGGCGCATTGCTAACTGTTGGCTTTTTTAAAGCCGACCTTTCTTTAAAAGACGGAATGTTGGCTAACTTTAACCCACTACACTACGCACAAAAAATAGAATTACCTCCGGCAGAAGTTACACCTGTAGATGCTACCGAAGAAACAGCAACAGAAACTACCCCAACGGCCACCGAAGAAACCGTTCATTACAACGAGGTAGAAGTTGCGCCAATAAAAAAAGAGCAACCTGTAGCACAATCTAATAGCGCATCTATGCCTTATCAAATTATTGTTGGCTCTTTTAAAGAAGAATCTAACGCTATAGATTTACTTGCCCAATTGCGCGCAGAGGGACATAATTCTTCTATAATAAAAGATGGTGGAAATTTTTCTAAAGTAAGTATAGAGGGTTTTTCTACAAGAATAGAGGCTGTTAAAGCAATGCGTGCCTATAAACTTAGTGCACACAAAGGCGCTTGGATTTATAGCAATTAAATTCACTTTTTCATTTTATCATTTTAGAGGTTCTACATTTTATCAGCAAAAACTGCTTTTATAAATGCATATTACATACGCTAAACTTACCTTTGCAGCCACATAAAACAGGGTATGAAAGCGAAAAATCCGAGTGAATCTTTAACCATTATGACAGAACTTGTTCTGCCAAATGACACAAATAATCTAAACAATCTTTTTGGGGGACAATTACTTTCTTGGATGGATAGATGTGCAGCAATATCTGCCCATAGACATAGCTCTAGGCAAGTAGTAACCGCTGCAGTAAACAATGTGAGTTTTGCTCAACCCATTGCGCAAGCCAGCATTGTAACGCTAGAAGCAACGGTTTCTAGAGCGTTTAATTCATCTATAGAAGTATTTGTTGATGTGTTTATAGAAGACAATCGCGGTGGCAGAAAACGCACAAAAACCAATGAAGCCATTTATACATTTGTAGCGGTAGACCAGTTAGGCAACCCTATACAAATAGCACCGGTTGAGCCTGAAACCGATTTGGAAAAGAAAAGACATGAAGGTGCTTTGCGCAGAAAACAACTCTCTTTAATCCTATCTGGAAAAATGAAACCGGAGGATGCCCACGAGCTTAAGGCCTTGTTTTTTCCTGAAGAAAAGCTGTAATTTCATCTGTTGGAATCATATCCATAAAATTCCAAAGTTTGTAAATGCCTTTGCGGCTACCCAGTTTAGAACTTGGGCGCATAAAATGCTTCACCTCTACAATTTTAGAGCCCTTTCCTGGTAGATAAGGATACATGCCTAATTCGGGAACAGTTCCTCCCCAGAGCGAAATAATTTTCTTTTTAAAGGCCGATGCAATGTGCATTAATCCTGTATCATGAGTTATTACAGCCTCTGCTTGATTTAGTAAAAAAGCACTCTGCCCTAGTTTAAATTTACCCGCAGCGTTGTACACGTTTGCGCCAACGCGCTCTGCAATTTCTGCACCACGCTCTGCATCTTCGGGCCCGCCCAAAAGCAATACTGGCACGTTTATTTTTTGGCAGATCTCCACAATTTTTTTTAACGAGCACATTTTACCATCGTGCTGGCCACCAATAACAAAAGCAACAAAACCGTTCTGGAATTTTTCTGGTAATGCCGATTTTAAATCAACCTCATCATTTTCTGTTAAAAAAAAATCTAAGCCTTCTAAATCATTTTTTACGCCCAAATGCGCCACGGTTTGCATGTATCTATCTACAATATGTACATCGGGCAGCATGTTTAGTTTAAAGTTTACCAAAACAAACTTTTCCCAATTGTGCTTTTTAAAACTAGTAGCCTTAATGCCGAGGGCACGCTTTACTTTTAACGTGCGCAAATTATTGTGTAAATCTATAATTTCTGTAAAATTCTGGGCTTTTAAATCGGCAATAACCTCTTCTACATGCTGGTCTATAAGATGCAATTGGTCTATATACGGGTTGGGTGCCAACACGCTTTTAAACTGTGCTTTACTTAAAAAGTGTATCTCGGCATTGGTTTGCTTTTTTAAACAACGTATAACTGGAGTAGTTAATACAATGTCGCCAATAGAGCTAAACCGAATGATGAGATACTTTTTAATCATAACCAAGCAGAATTAATAAAAAGCATACTTGCTATAGAACACCAAATGATAAGCTCTTTTACCCAAATGCGAGAAATATTCTGAAAAAAATTGACGAACAATACAGCCAATGCGGGGACAATTAGCACCAAACTTATTACTTCTACACCTAATACAAAGGCTAACAAGATGCCCAAGAAAAGCATAACCATGAGCACAGTAAACGCTTGCCTTTTAAAAACACCTTCTCTGCTAAACGTTTTTGCAAACTCTAAAATGGCCGGTAACAAACATGCGGCTACTATTACAATGTAAACCACAGAAATACTATTGATGTCATGTATGTTTTTTCCGTTAAACTGGGTTAAAAACACATCATACACACTACTACTGTCTAAAAAAATAAATTCTAACATGAGCGCATTTAGCCATATAGACAAAAACCCAATAAGTAGAATTAAGAAGGTGCGCACATTTAATCGGCCAAAAATTATATAAACAACCATGCTGATGAGGAGTAAAAACCCCATTCTAACATCAAAAATACTTGCGGCCCCAATAAGTAAACCCGTGTTTAACGTTCTTGCCAACAGTTTTTCTCCTTGAAATATGGCTAACCAACTCCAATAAATAAACAGCAGAAAAACCAAGTTTATTAAAAAATTTATATTGCCTAACGTGAAGAAAATGGGAATGAGTACGGGCAAAAAAACACCTAAATAGGCATTTCTCTTAAGCAATTTATGATTTTGAAATAACCCTTGAAAGCCGAAAATGACAACAAGCGAGATTACGATTGTTAATGCTAAACCAATCCAAATTCCAAAATTAATTGTGTTGTAAGCGGTTTTTAAAAAAAATATGTTGTTTGGCGATATAAAAAAGCTAGCCACAGCAAGGCACACAGCAAATAGCCCCACAAAAAATGAGGTTGATGAATTGATCTGTGCAAATAATCTTGTGAGCATAAAGCTTATGTTTATTTTTGTGCGCGCAAACTAATTAAGCATTTTATTATGACTTGGAGAGCATTTTTTGAAGGAATTGGAGAGTTGTCTGAATGGGCATTTGGATTATTAGAAATATTAGGTTCAGGTTTTAACGGTATTGGTGCCTTTAACGTGTTCTGGATTTTGGTAATTGCTGCCTTGAATATATATTGGATTGGCCAGATGATTGGCCAAGCTAAACGTGGCGAGAAGTAACCTTTAAGGTTACAAATCAAACCCTATATCCATACGGTAGTTCATACCTGTAAAATCTATTTTATCAATAGCACTATAGCTTTGCTCTAGTGCTTTTTCTTTGTTATCTCCTAAACTTGTAAAAGCCATTACGCGGCCACCACTTGTTACCAACTTCTCGTTGGCCATTGCAGTACCGGCATGAAAAACGGTGCATCCTTCAACATTTTCTAAGCCTGTAATTTCCATTCCTTTTTTATAGCTCTCTGGATATCCACCAGAAACCACCATTACCGTTGTTGCCGTTTTATTGCTAAATGTTATGTTGGCCGTGTTTAGTTCTTTTTTGTGCATAAGCGCAAACAAATCTAAAATGTCAGACTCTATGCGTGGCATAACAACTTCCGTTTCCGGATCGCCCATGCGCACATTATATTCTATAACCAACGGGTTGTCTCCTACTTTTATTAATCCAAAAAACACAAACCCTTGATAGTCTATATTTTCTATTTCAAACCCTTTAATGGTGGGCTCAATAATTTGAGAACGTACTTTATCCATGAGTTTTTCATCTACAAATGGTACAGGCGAAATTGCTCCCATACCTCCGGTGTTTAACCCTTTATCTCCTTCGCCAATGCGTTTATAATCCTTGGCCTCGGGCAATACAACAAAATATTTACCATCGGTTAGGGCAAATACCGAAAACTCAATTCCGTCTAAAAATTCTTCTATAACCACTTGTGCGCTGGCATTGCCAAATTTTGCATTAACCAGCATGTTTTTCAATTCGGTTTTTGCTTCGGGCAAATTGTCAATAATCAGCACCCCTTTTCCGGCTGCAAGTCCATCGGCTTTAAGTACGTAAGGAGGTTGCAACGTTTCTAAAAATGCATAACCCGCCTCTAACGTTTGGGCTGTAAATGTTTGGTATTTTGCTGTGGGGATGTTGTGACGCGCCATAAAAGCCTTGGCCACATCTTTACTTCCTTCTAATGCTGCACCAGCTTTGCTTGGGCCTACAATAATTAAATCTTTGCCGCCAGACGTATTGCGTAGAAAATCGGTTAGCCCATTTACCAGCGGATCTTCTGGCCCAATAACCACACAATTAATTCTATTTAAGCGAACAAAATCTGCAATGGCATCAAAATCGTTTACGCCCATGGCCACATTTGTACCTAAACTAGCCGTTCCCGGATTTCCCGGAGCAATAAAAAGTTGATCAATATTTTTACTTTGGGCAATCTTCCAAGAAAGTGCATGCTCTCTTCCGCCAGAGCCAAGTACAAGTACATTCATGTGCTAAAAATTTGGTTGCAAAAATAGCATTCAAAAGTTGCCGAAAGCACTTACAGACGATTCGTTTTGCTGATTTTTAAAGACCTTTTCTAAACCGAAAGTACATTCCTGTTATGCGTTACTCTTCATCGTATTGATCGGTTTATTCTTAATTAAGAATACTCTTCAAGCCATTTTCGGTTTTTTACATTTGCTCCCTCAAATCAAACAATGGTGAGTAAGAAAAACAGCTACAAATTTGGTACACTAGCCATACACGGAGGTCAGAAACCAGATCCCGCAACGGGCGCTGTTATGCCACCTATCTACCAAACAAGCACCTATGCCCAAAAAGAGTTTGGTGCGCATCAAGCCTATGAATATTCGCGTACAGCAAACCCAACCCGTTCGGCTTTAGAAAACAGCTTGGCTGCCCTTGAAGGCGGTGCCGGGGCCGCTTGTTTTGGTAGCGGCATGGCCGCAATAGATGCGCTAATAAAATTGCTAGAACCGGGGGACGAGCTGATTTCTACCAACGATTTATACGGAGGAACTTACAGGCTTTTCAACACCATTTTTGCCAAATATGGCATTGTTTTTAAGTTTTTGCCCATAGGCAATCTAGCTCAGCTAGAAGAAGCCATCACCCCCAAAACCAAAATGATATGGGTAGAAACCCCCACCAACCCAATGCTCAATGTAATAGATGTGCGGGCGGTTTCTGCAATTGCCAAAAAAGCCAACGCATTGTTGGTGGTAGATAACACATTTGCCACGCCTTATTTGCAACAACCCATCCAGTTGGGTGCCGATTTGGTCATGCACTCGGCCACCAAATACTTGGGTGGCCATAGCGATGTTGTGCTTGGTGCCGTAGTTGCTAAAACGGAGGAGCTTGCAGAAAAAATACATTTTATACAAAATGCTAGTGGGGCCATTTGTGGCCCGATGGATAGCTTCTTGGCACTACGCGGTATAAAAACGTTGCACGTGCGCATGAATCATCATTGTAAAAATGGTGAGGCTATTGCACATTTTTTACAAAACCACCCAAAGGTTGGCGATGTGTATTGGCCCGGTTTTAAAACCCATCCGAACCATGAAATTGCCAACAGCCAAATGAGCGGTTTTGGAGGTATGCTGAGTTTTAACTTGAAAAATGGCGGTTTAGATCAGGTAAAAACAATCATTTCTCATTTAAACGTGTTTACTTTGGCCGAAAGTTTAGGCGGTGTAGAAAGCCTAGTAGGTCATCCAGCAACCATGACGCACGCCAGCATACCAAAAAACGTTCGCGAAAAAACGGGCATTGTAGATTCTCTAATACGCTTAAGCGTTGGCA
Organism: Bacteroidia bacterium; assembly: GCA_030424545.1. Classification (GTDB taxonomy): domain Bacteria; phylum Bacteroidota; class Bacteroidia; order Flavobacteriales; family Schleiferiaceae; genus JAUHWL01. Next base: position 318,618 of record JAUHWL010000001.1, on the reverse strand, counting down.
TAGAAGACCAAGAAGATTTAATTTTTGACTTAGAACAAGCCCTAGAAAAAATATAATTAGCATGAGCTCTGCCTTTAAAAAACGTTACATCATAACAGGTACTAGCAGCGGTATTGGCTTAGCTTTGGCAAACGCACTATTGCAAGATGAGCACACTTTTGTAGCAGGTATTAGCCGGAGAAATTTCATTAAACATCCGCGGTTTACGCATCATCAACTAGATTTAAGCAACGTAGATGATGTTGGAAATTTTACCTTACCTATAGATGGCGATGAAACCGAAACAGTACTGATAAACAATGCCGGTTGGGTTGGAGAAATTGCACCCATGGGGCAACAAGATTTTGATGCCATTACAGAGTGCTTGAATATAAATTTAACATCTCCCAGCATACTCATTAACCAATTTATTAGCCGTGTACATGCGTTAACAAACAGACGGGTTATTGTAAACATAAGCTCGGGCGCAGGAAAATATCCCATTAAAAGTTGGGGAACCTACTGTACCAGCAAGGCGGGTTTAGATATGTTAACGCGCGTTATCAACGAAGAACATCCTCAAATAGAATCTTATGCTATTTCTCCTGGAGTTGTAGATACGGCCATGCAGCAAAGCATAAGAAATGCAAAACCCGCATTATTTGAAGATTTAGACCGCTTTGTTGATTTAAAAAATCAGGGAAATTTAGATTCGCCAGAGCAGGTTGCGCAAAAAATTATTCATTTAATCAATAACTCAAACGAAATTCCAGAAAAGGTGTTTTCTTTACGAGATTTAAATCCAAACAAAAAATGAAACGATTCGCATTATTATTATCTATCGGCTTAATGATTATGAGCTGTAAAAAAGATAAAAATCAAATTGATCCTTCTGCACCACTTTCTGATAGATTGCCTGGAACATGGGAGATTACCGCAGTAAACTACAGCGGTATGTTGCCCGACCAACAAAACCCAAACCAAGGAACACCATTTGCCGGAGAAGGAGAAAATGTGAGCGGCTATTTTCAGTTTGACTCAGACACCAACACCGGTGCGTTTGATATAAATTTTATTGCCAAGATAGATATTGGCTTAGGGCAACCCTTGGCTGTAACCGTAAATCAAGGTCAGTCTGGATTATGGGAACCTACAGACCAAGATGCGTATGTAAAAATGTGGAGTAATGATACCATTACCAACTGGAAAGTAATTACCAATTTATCTACCAGCCAAGTTTGGCGTACATCTATTGTTTTAGATTATGGTGCAGGATTAGATTCAATTCCTGTACAGGTACAAGCAGCAATGACTAAAAAATAATATTTAACATTTATAATGGCCCGTATTTTAACTGGAATACAAAGTTCTGGAAGACAACATTTAGGCAATATTTTGGGCGCCATAAAACCCGCCATAGAATTAGCCAACAATCCAAAAAACGAATCTTTTTTATTTATAGCCGATTTACATTCTTTAACTACCATTAAAGATGCAGCACAACGCAAACAAAATGTATTGGCCACTGCTGCCGCTTGGTTGGCATGCGGATTAAACACCGAGAAATCGATTTTTTATTTACAAAGCGCCCTGCCAGAATGCACAGAGCTTACCTGGTATTTAAGCTGTTTAACGCCTTACCCCATGTTGGCAAATGCGCACAGTTTTAAAGACAAAAGCGCAAACTTGGCCGATGTAAATGCCGGTTTGTTTACCTACCCTGTGCTAATGACTAGCGACATTATTTTGTATGATGCCGAAGTGGTTCCCGTTGGTAAAGACCAAAAACAACATTTAGAAATAACACGCGACATCGCCAACTCTTTCAATAATAAATTTGGCGAAACCTTTGTCGTTCCAGAAGCTTCTATTAGTGAAGATGTCATGATTATTCCCGGAACTGATGGCCGCAAAATGAGCAAGAGCTACGGGAACATAATAGATATATTTTTGCCCAAAAAGCAGCTAAAAAAACAGGTAATGGGTATTGTTACGGATAGCAAAGAGCTAGAAGAGCCCAAAGACCCAGATACGTGTAATGTTGTAGCACTGTACAAACTAATTGCTCCTGCCGAGAAGGTTGCAGAAATGGAAACCAACTACCGTGCTGGCGGTTACGGCTATGGCCACGCAAAACTTGCTTTGCTTGATGCCATACTAGAAAAGTTTGCTACAGAAAGAGCACGTTTTGATGAACTTATGGCCAACCCTGCCGAAATAGAAAATGCGTTGCAATCTGGTGCAACCATGGCAAGGCCCATTGCCCAAGAAACGCTAAAACGCGTTCGCGAAAAATTAGGGTACTAGCAAACGTTTTAAAAACAAAAAAGGCCGCAAAGCATGACATGTTTTGCGGCCTTTTACATCCAAGTCAAAACCTACTTCTACTTGTCCATTCTGTTTTTTGGGCCATGTCCACCTTTTTTTCTTCTTTCTTTAATCTGCGTTTCAAATTTTTCCATTTGCTCTGCAGTTAAAACTTTTTCCATTTCTGCGTGATAAGATTTCATTGCTTCTTTGCGCGCTTCGGGGCTTTCAGAATCTTTGTTAGCTTCTCTTGCATTTACAAAATCGGCATTTATTGCACTTACTTTTTCGTACTGCTTATCCGTTAAATTAAGCTCCTTTTTCATTTTTTCATTCATGCGGTCTAGGCGTGTTTGCGCATCCCCCTCTTTTTTCTGCCCAAATGCCGATACAGAAATAAAAAACACCAATAATCCTAAAATTTGCTTTTTCATCTTTTTTGTATTTAAGTATCAATTGTTTTGATGCCGATTTTAAAAAAAGGTTTAAAGGGCTGATTTAATTTAAACGCGCCCCACTACATTTGCCACTACTATGAGCACAGAATACCGTATAAAAAGTTGGGCCGATTTACAAGACAAACTATTTAGCAATACGTTTGACGATAAAATTCAACGCCACCGTTCGCCCTTTATTTACCGCGGCATGAACGATGCCAACAAAACCCTAAAAACAAGTTTGGCGCGTCTTGGTGGGCCGTTTGATAAACTTGAGCACCACCTGTTGCGTAACTTTAAAAAGTATGCGCACACCAACGTACTTTCTGGCCAAAGCAATTGGAATTGGCTAGCCTTAGCACAACACCACGGCTTACCGAGCAGACTGTTAGATTGGACATATTCGCCTTACGTGGCTCTACATTTTGCCACCAACGATTTGCAACGCTACAACGAAGACGGTGTAATTTGGGTGCTTAACTACGTAAAGCTTAACCAATACATGCCCGAAAAATTAAAGGAGGCAATAAACCAAGAGCAAAGCAATACGTTTACAGCCGAAATGCTAGACGGAGTATGTAAAACCTTGGGTGAGCTTGACCAGCTCTCTGAAGAAGAATTTTTACTGTTTTTAGAACCCCCAAGTTTAGACGATAGAATTGTAAACCAATTTGCGCTTTTTAGTTTGCTCTCAAACCCAACCCGATTACTTGACGATTGGCTAGAAGATCACAATCAGTTTTGCGAGCGCGTAATTTTACCCAAAGAATTAAAGTGGGAGATCAGAGATAAATTAGATCAAGCCAACATAACCGAGCGCGTACTTTTTCCGGGATTAGATGGGTTAAGCCAATGGCTAAAAAGACAATACAGCAGCAAAAACAGCGAAGAAGAATGAAGCGTGTACGCATAACCATTAGCGGCCAAGTACAAGGCGTGTGGTACCGAAAAAATGCCCAAGCAAAAGCACAAGAACTTGGGTTAAATGGTTGGGTTAAAAACACAAGCAACGGACATGTATTGGCCGAAGCACAAGGCGAAAATGCCGCATTGCAACAATTTATTACGTGGTGCTACCAAGGCCCAGAAGCAGCCATTGTTACAGGTGTAGAAACCGAAAACATTGCTACCGAAGAATGTTTTTCTTTTGATATACATAGGTAGGCTGCACTGGTTTCGTAATCTTTACTTACCGTAAAAAACATGTGCCAATAAACAAGCATTCTTATTGTCGATATCCCAAATATGAATGCCTTATTGACGAATCCGTACGCTATGGCGAAACCAATTTTTCAGGTACTTTTTTATAGGCGGTTTTGCTGGTGCATATACCACTTGCACGTACAAAACCATATTTTTGAAAGCGAAGAGTTACCACATATATGTAACTCAAAAGGAAAAGATAAACGCAACTGAGTTGTGTTTATTCAATTGTTGGGCACAATAAAAAAAATGAAACGAGTAACTATATTTTTTCTATCCATTTGCTTTTTGAATTGCATGTGTCCACCAATCGCTGAAACTGACAACGAAATAAATATAGTCATTGAAGAGACTAATGACATTTTCTTAGCTGAGATATTTGAGATTAATAACTCCGAAAACATTTGCAAAATTAGAGTTGTCGAAACTTATAAAGGCAGTGCTAAAGCTGGAGACATTTTTGTTCATTCAACTAAAATAAATTGCAACTCAGTCATGGACAAAAAGGGCAAATGGCTTCTTTTTGGCACCTTAAACGATTCATTCAAAATGGATGGTTGCGCACCATATTTCAATGTTTCAGATCCTCATATTTACCCACCTCCTGCGCCCCCTCCACCAGGGTCAAAAGAAGAATGGAAAACAACTGATGATCCAGAATGGAAAAAGAAAAATAAAACACTCGCAGATCGAATTTTGATGAAACTAAGTAAAATTAAAACTGTGCCCAACAAAAAATAAAATTCAAGCGGTTTTTGCGGGTTAATACTAATTATCTTTCTCATTCAAATTTCGCCACGGTTGACTGCGCTACGCAAAGTCAAACCATTGACGTTCATTTAAACGAATTTTCGAAAAGCAATCATTCTTAATTAATTAAGATTACTTTTGTATCCGAATGGATACACCTGTTTATGAAGTTTGTTGAGAAAACCTCAGAGTTTGATAAATGGTTTGGGAAGCTAAAAGACATTAGAGCAAAAGCCAAAATTCTTTTCAGAATCCAGAAAATAGAATCAGAAGGACATCTTGGAGACTGTAAACCGGTAGGCGATGGAATAAGCGAGCTCAGAATCAATTACGCAAAAGGATATCGAGTTTACTTTAAAGAAAAGGATATGACTATAATAATCCTGCTTATTGGCGGTGAAAAGTCATCGCAACAAAATGACATAAAGAAGGCAAAAGAAATTTGGAAAAAACTAAAAGACAATTAAAATGAGTGCAACAAAGTTTGACATAGCTAACTATTTGGATAGTAAAGAAATGATTGCTGAATACTTAAATACAGTTCTTGAAGAAGGCAATAGTTCTGATGTTGTAATAGCCATAGGCCATATTGCTAAAGCTATAGGTATGTCTAAAATTGCCAAAGAAACAGGAATGAGTAGACCAAGTTTGTATAAAGCACTTTCAGTAGGTGCAAAACCTCAATTCGAAACTATTGTGAAAGTACTGCAAGCAATTGGAGGGCAGCTAAATGTAAAACCGGTTTAAAAAAGAACGCTCTACAAAAACAAATAAACCCAAGCTATCGCCAGTGTATATGTAACTGCTGGCACATCCATGGCGCCATAGGAAAACCAATTTTTCAGGTACTTTTTTATAGGCGGTTTTGCTGGTGCATATTTCACTTGCACGCACAAAACCATATTTTTGAAAGCGAAGAGTTACCATATATATGAAACTCCAAAGGAAAAAATAAACGCAACTGAGTTGTGTTTATTCAATTGTTGTAAGTAATTCCTGCTAAATGAAAACAAAGCTTTTTCTAATAACATCGTTTATTATTCTTCACTTCAATAGCATTTGCCAGAGTTACATAGATGAAGATTATAATTGTGAACTGCTAAACTGGAAATTTGACCTTGTTGATATTCCAACCGCGGTGGATACTGCATTAAAAGATGTGGAGTGCCTAATAATTAGAAATCAATATCAAAAAGGGATGAAACTTTTAGATAGCCTAATTGAAACGAACTCGACTAATAATAAGTTATATCATGTAAAAACTCATTTTCAAGTAGAACACAATATTTACGACACAGTTTATCTCAATAATTTAAGACTCGCTCTTGCGCTTGGTAAGGATTCAGACACAAGCCTTATTTTATATAACCTCGGTGTATATTACTTGAATTATCTGGTTGCATGTAATGACTCCAGCTCCCCTGTCAATCTGGACAGTAGTGATTTTATAAACCTGATTAATAGAGCTGAATTACTTGTCAAAAAATCAGCAGTGCTCAATAAAGAATACGTCCCTGACTCTTATGAATTCTTGTATATAGCCAAAGAAACAAAAGCTGAAGTGTTAAACATTCCATTGCAACCTCTTTCTATAGATGGAGATTTTGACACTCTTTTAATTATGAGCGAATTGAGAGATTGTGGCGAATTTGGTGGTCATCTTGAGTATATAAAATGTTACTATAAAAATGGAAAATTAAAAGGTGTCTTTTGGAAAGACCATCCTACATGTAAAACTGAAGTTGATGAAAAAAGTGCTGATGTCTTTAAAGTTAAGGAACAAAAGCTATCTAAAAGGGAACTAATGGAATACTTGAACCATGTAATAAGTATTGATAAAAACCCTTCATCTTGGACAAATGCACCCACTTCCTTTTGGGTAATAAAAGACAATGAACCTTTTTTTATTCGTGATTGGACTGGGAATAGTTCTGAATACGAAATATTTAGAGATGAAAATTTTAAAGAATAAAACTACTTACAATAAAAACCATTGAAAACGGTTTTTATTTTGGCGTTAGCTACAATTAATCATGAAACAATATTTGAAATACGCAATTAGAGTTTTTGCAATCTCAACCTTATTTTTCTTTGCTATTTCATTCTTGAGTATCCTAAATAATATTGGCTCTCAATGGCATGATTTGCCAACCGATTTAAGAATCGAAATTGGATTCCCTTTTCAATTTTATTATCAGTTCACATTGGGCCCAGAAAAAACATTTGGAGGCTGGAACGGAAACAACTTTATTTATGATTACTTTATAACAATGATTGCTGTAGTTGGCGCAATTGCCGTTAACGACAAACTGTTTAGTACAAAAAAAGTAAGTGAATAATTCAGTAGAAATATATAATTCAGGTGGCGAGACTCAGATTGAAGTCAAATTTGAGAAAGAAACAGTTTGGTTAAGTCTCAATCAAATAACAGATCTATTTGGAAGGGATAAATCCGTTATTTCAAGACACCTTCGAAACATCTACAAAGAGGGGGAATTAGAAAAAGAAGCAACCGTTGCAAAAAATGCAACAGTTCAAATTGAAGGAAAAAGAGAAATCAAAAGAGACATTGAGTTTTACAACCTCGATGCTATTATCTCAGTAGGTTACCGAGTGAACTCAAAGCAAGGTACTCAATTCAGAATTTGGGCTACGAACAAGTTGAAAGAGTATCTAATACAAGGTTATTCTATTAATCAACATCGGTTAGACCAACTAAAACAATCTATCCAACTTATTCAGACTTCAACACAAGAACTAGATAGTGATCAATCAAGAGAAATTATATCTGTCTTAACAGATTTTGCTCTTGGACTTGATATTCTTGATGGATATGACAATCAATCTTTAGAAATTAAGGATGTTTCTAAGGAAGCGATCTACAAAATAGAATACCAAGAAGCCATCGAAGCCATTGACCAATTAAAAAAGAAATTTGGTGGTTCTGACCTATTTGGAAACGAAAAAGATGAATCGTTTAAGAGCTCAATTGCATCAATCGACCAGACTTTTGATGGAATTGAGTTATATCAGAGCATAGAAGAAAAAGCTGCAAACCTTCTATACTTTATTGTGAAAAATCATTCGTTTAGTGATGGCAACAAACGAATAGCAGCTTGGCTATTTGTCTGGTACTTAAATAAAAACAAATATCTCTACACCATAGAAGGAAAGTTGGTGATTGAAAACAATGCGCTTGCCTCGTTGACATTGGTTATTGCTCTAAGTAAACCTGAAGAAAAAGAGTTAATGATTCGAGTAATTATCAATTCTATAAATAAATTAAATCAGTAGCTAACAAGATATATAATGCATACCCTTCGGGATACGCACCATACACGTAGCGTTAGCAAATCCATTGCGCCAATGGCGCAATGATTTTTCGGGCAAGCTTTTAAGGAGGATTTTGCGATTGCTTTTACATCTTGAGCGTGCTACCCCATGCTAAGCATTTCTACTATTTTTAACCCGAACGAATTTGGCTTCTAACCCAAGTGAAGATTCGTTCAACAAGAACCCTTGAATTTGCCCAACCATGAAAATTTATCCTTCAAAGCAAATTTCGTTTAGCTTAATTAATAGTCAAGAAGAAACGTTAGCAAGGCTTACAAGAAGAACTGAATATTCGGAAAATTTAACTTCGCGGCTAACCAATAAATCGTTTATTGGCATTGTTAAAGCAAATACATTTCAGGTGATTTCGGCAACCATAGGCTTTGGTGCTTTTTGCACATTAACCGGAGAGATTAATGAGTATACCGGAACCGTTCATGTAGAAATACACAAAGCGTTTAGAATATTGCTCGGCATATTGTTTTTACTACCTGTAATTGGCCTCGTTGCTCAACTTTTTATTGCTAAAATTGCGTTTGAACCAATCATGATTCTTGCGGCTGCTTTGCAAATAATCATCCTCAGGTTTGTCATTGTTGAGCTTGCGTTTCGGTTTTTATCTCACCTCAGCCTAAACCGCCTACAAGATGTATTGGATGTTACCTTTAAAGAAGGTGGCAAACTACAGTAACAACACGGTTGGTTTTTTCCTTTCTTCTTTTTTTAAAAATCCATTTTCCAATAGGCTTTATTTACCTGAATAAACTTATGCGTACACGGTAAAAATCACGCTCACATTTCATTGTAAATCTTTACAAACAAAAAAATTAAGCCAAAATTCTTTTTAGTTAGGAATCCTTATTATATTTGTCGTGCAATATTGCATAAACATAAATTCAATAAAAATGAGTAAATCAATTTTTTATCACGCAGGATGTCCCGTTTGCGTAAGTGCAGAACATGACATAATTAATTTAGTAGGAAAAGAAAATGTAGAGGTTGTAAATATTGGTGAAAACAAATCTCGTATTTCAGAAGCAGAAAAAGCGGGTGTAAAATCTGTACCTGCATTGGTAACCCCAAATGGAAATGCTTTGCACATAAATTTTGGTGCATCTATGGCCGATGTGAAAGGTTAAATTTTGCACTTTATTGTTAGGACAACTAACTTTGCCTGTCGAACAAATTTCGGCAGGCTTTTTTTATGAATGAAAGTACATTTAACCCCAAACAACAAGAAGCCAATCTTTCTGATAAAATTGTAGTTGGATTAGAACGCATTGCCGAAGTATTTAAGGTATTGTTATGGGAAAAAGCAAAATCAGTTGGATTAAGTCCTATTCAGATTCAGATTCTCATTTTTACGGCATATCATAAACAAGACTTGTGTAACGTAAGCCATTTTGCCAAAGAGTTTAATGTAACCAAGCCTACCATAAGCGATGCCATAAAAGTTTTAGACAAAAAAGGGATGATTATAAAAGACCATTCATCTGCCGATAGTCGAAGCTATTCTATAACGCTGTCTGATGTTGGGCATGATATTATTGCTCAAACATTTAATTTTTCAAACCCCCTAAAAAAACAGGTTGATGGTTTTTCTCAACCAGAATTAGAAAGCTTGTTTGAAACGTTGAGCCAATTAATTTTCAAGTTAAATAAAAACGGAATTTTAAGAGTGCAAAGAACTTGTTTCGGATGCAAGTATTTTGAAAAAAACAATGGAATAAATTACTGTAATTTACTTCAAAAGCCATTGGAGACAAATGAAATTCGCCTAGATTGTTTGGAGTTTGAAGAAAAACCGAGCATTTGATTTGATCGTACTTTTATAGCGACTTAACACTTAATAAGCAACAAGAAAGCATAAACCAAAATGAAGGCAACGTACCTAAACTTAATGCTGGCTATTTTACTAATAAGCTGTGGTAAAGAGAAAGAAAACAGTTCTATTAATCCAGCAAATTGGAACAAACGAGCCGCAGACCTTACATCAAAAGATTCGCTTGAATTTGGAAAATCATATTTGTCTATCTACTCTCAAATCTATAGCATAACAGAACATAGAACCCACAACTTAACATCTATGTTAAGTATGAGGAATACCAGTGAAACCGATACCATCTATTTATTACGAGCCGAATATTATGATACACATGGAAAATCGGTTAGAAAATATTTTGACTTTCCCGTTTATCTGGCACCCATGGAAACAACCGAGATTATTATAGATGAAATTGACGTTTCTGGAGGTACCGGCTCAAACTTTATACTGGAGTGGAAAATCCCTAAAAATTGCCCAGAACCTTTATTTGAAGGAATCATGACGTCAACCATGGGACAACAAGGATTATCATTTACCACACAAGCAAAAAGAATTCAATAACCCGTTAGAACCTCAACGAGGTATTACTCCAATTGGTAAAAAATAGCACTGGTTTGTAATAGACCAAGAAAATCACTGCCAAACAGGTTCAACTCATAAAAAAATCCCACTCAGAAAAAGATCAGAGTGGGATTTTCAATTTTTATAATTATGTATTACGCACTTGCAATAGCTGATGCTTTGCGTTTGCGTTCATTTTCGTCTAAGTAAATTTTACGGATGCGTAAGCTACCAGGAGTTACTTCCACATACTCATCTCCTTGAATGTACTCTAAAGCTTCTTCTAAAGAAAACTTAATTGCAGGAGCCAATTTTACTTTTTCGTCAGTTCCAGAAGAACGTACGTTGCTTAACTTTTTGGTCTTTGTAACGTTTACGGGCAAATCATTGTCTCGGCTGTGTTCTCCAATTACTTGGCCACCGTAAATTTCTTCGCCTGGGTTGATGAAGAATTTACCACGATCTTGCAATTTGTTTAAACTGTAAGGAATGGCCGTTCCTTTTTCTAAAGAAATCATAGAGCCATTCTGGCGACCAGCAATGGGGCCTTTAAATGGTTCGTAATCAATAAAACGGTGGTTCATAATTGCCTCACCAGCTGTTGCAGTAAGTAAGTTATTTCGCAACCCCATCAAACCTCTAGAAGGAATTTTAAAGAACAATTGCATGCGGTCTCCTTTAGGCGCCATGTTTAGCAATTCTCCTTTGCGCATGGTAACCAACTCAACGGCTTTCCCAGAAACGTCTTCAGGTAGGTCAATTGTTAATTCCTCAATAGGTTCACATTTGTGCCCATCTATTTCTTTTATAATTACCTGTGGTTGCCCAATTTGTATTTCATAACCTTCTCTGCGCATGGTTTCAATCAATACAGAAAGGTGCAAAACACCACGGCCAAAAACTTGAAATGCATCAGCACTTTCTGTTGGTTCTACACGCAAGGCGAGGTTTTTTTCTAACTCTTTCGTCAAACGATCGCGCAAGTGACGAGACGTTACAAACTTGCCTTCTTTACCAAAAAACGGAGAGTCATTAATAGTAAAGCGCATGCTCATGGTTGGCTCATCAATAGCAATAGTTTCCAATGGTTCTGGGTTTTCAGCATCAGCAATGGTATCTCCAATTTCAAATCCTTCAACACCATTTACAGCACAAATATCTCCTGCTTGCACTTCGCCCACACGTACACGGCCCAAGCCATCATAAATAAATGCTTCTTTTACTTTACTTTTCACCATGCTACCATCGCGCTTGCAAAGCGTAACCGTCATGTTTTCTTTTAACTGGCCACGTTTTACACGGCCAATAGCCATACGACCTGTAAAACTGCTATAATCTAAAGAAGTGATAAGCATTTGTAAATTTCCTTCGTCTATTATAGGCTCAGGAACGTAGTCAATTACAGCATCTAATAGTGGCGAAATGTTATCCGTTTCGTCTTTCCAATCGTTGCTCATCCAGTTGTTTTTGGCCGAGCCATAAACGGTTGGAAAATCCAACTGCTCTTCGGTAGCATCTAAGCTAAACATCAAGTCAAAAACAGCTTCGTGCGCCCAATCCGGATCGCAATTTGGCTTGTCAACTTTATTAACAACCACAATAGGTTTTAGGCCCATTTCTAGGGCTTTTTGCAATACAAAACGCGTTTGAGGCATAGGGCCTTCAAAGGCATCTACCAATAGCAAAACGCCATCGGCCATGTTTAAAACACGTTCAACCTCACCACCAAAATCAGCGTGACCAGGAGTATCAATGATGTTAATCTTTGTGTCTTTGTAAACCACCGAAACATTCTTACTCAAAATGGTGATTCCACGTTCGCGCTCTAAATCATTATTGTCTAAGATTAATTCGCCCGTTTTTTGATTGTCTCTAAAAAGGCTACAGTAATGTAAAATCTTGTCTACCAAGGTTGTTTTACCGTGGTCTACGTGCGCAATAATGGCAATGTTTTTTGTTGTCATAACATTTTAAAAATGGGGGCGCGAAGATAATCTAATATCCAACTATACAGACATTTACAGTTATTTAAAAAATAGACTGATTTCTATTGTTTTAGCCCTAAACAGACACTCAACAAACCCTGTTATTCAACGTGATTACATGAACAACATTCTTAAAAAGTAAACAAGTTGGTTTTGCTTAAATTCTTAGGGCATATTTATTTAAAACGTTATTTAAGGTTAAAAAAAGACGATTTCTAATTAATAGAAAGCGCTAAAAATTTTAGTCCACCTATTTTCAAGTAAGTTTAGCTATGTTAGGTTGATGAAAAATTCTTTGACTAACATTTTTACTTATACATTTGCTCACCAAATAAATTAAAAAATGCGCGATAAATATTATGATCTTATAGATCAAACCTTTGAATGGCCTACCGAAGAATTTGATGTTGAAGACCAGAATCTGTTCTGGCACGGCATAGATTTGATGGACATTATTAAGCAATATGGTACTCCATTAAAAATTTCTTATCTCCCAAAAATTACGGAGAACATTCAAAAAGCCAGACGCGTATTTAATGTAGCCATGGCCAAGGCAGATTACAAAGGCAAGTATCATTATTGTTATTGTACAAAAAGCAGCCACTTTAGTTTTGTACTAGAAACTGCGCTTAAAAGCGATATACATTTAGAAACATCATCTGCTTTTGACATTAATATCATAGAATCTTTGTTTGAAAGCGGGCAAATAAGCAAAGATCAGTTTGTGGTTTGCAACGGGTTTAAAAGGGCGCAATACATAGAAAATATTGCCCGGTTAATAAAAACAGGTTTTAAAAATGTGATTCCTGTATTTGATAATATGGTTGAAGTTGATGCGCTTTCTGAATTAATTAATACACCAACAAAAATTGGAATTAGAATTGCCTCAGAAGAAGAACCTAAGTTTGAGTTTTACACCTCAAGGCTAGGAATTGGTTATAAAGACATTATCCCATTTTACGAAAAGAAAATTAAAGAGAACAAGAATTTCGAGCTTAAAATGCTTCACTTTTTTATCAACACTGGTATAAAAGACAGTGCGTACTATTGGAGTGAACTCTTAAAATGTGTTAACCTTTACGTACGTTTAAAAAAGATTTGCCCCAGCTTAGATTCATTAAACATTGGTGGTGGATTTCCAATTAAAAATTCTTTGGGTTTTGACTATGATTATGAGTATATGGCCCAAGAAATAATAGCACAAATTAAAACAACGTGCGAAAGAGCCGGTATTCCGGAGCCAGACATTTTTACCGAATTTGGTAGCTATACCGTTGGCGAAAGTGGTGCCACACTCTACAGTATTATGGGCCAGAAAAAACAAAACGACCGTGAAACATGGAACATGATTGACGGAAGCTTTATGACAACTTTACCAGACGCCTGGGCCATAAACAAACGGTTTATCATGCTTGCCATAAATAATTGGGACAGCCCGTATGAACGTGTTTTATTAGGCGGATTAACTTGCGATAGTGATGATTATTACAATTCAGAACAACATGTAAACGCCATTTATTTACCAAAAATAAGGCCCGAAAATCCGCAGTATATTGGGTTTTTTAATACCGGTGCTTACCAAGAATCATTATCTGGTTACGGTGGTATACAGCACTGCTTAATCCCTCAACCTAAACACGTAGTTATAGAACTAGATGCAGACGGAGAACCCAAAACAAGATTATTCGCCAAAGAACAAAGCCATAAATCTATGATGAAAATACTTGGCTATTAAATAAAAATTAATGTGCGATTTAAATTATTAAAAAATTCAGTTTTATAATTGCAGTAACAATTTACACTATGAATAAAGGTCCCATTTCAAATTTTATCGAACATCATTATCGTCATTTTAATGCCGCAGCCTTGGTTGATGCCGCAAAAGGATACGAGACTCACCTTACCAAAGGTGGTAAAATGATGGTAACATTGGCAGGTGCTATGAGTACAGCAGAACTTGGTATTAGTCTAGCCGAGATGATTAGACAAGATAAAATTGATATTATTTCTTGTACTGGTGCCAATTTAGAAGAAGATTTAATGAACTTGGTGGCACACAGCCATTACAAACGCGTACCAAACTACAGAGATCTTACTGCAGAGCAAGAACGTGAATTGTTAGACAAAGGGCTAAATCGTGTAACCGATACTTGTATACCCGAAGAGGAAGCTTTTAGACGTTTGCAAGGCCACATAGAAAAAAGATGGAAAGATGCCGAAGCCGAGGGAAAGCGCTTTTTACCTCATGAATTTATGTACCAAATGTTGCTAAGTGGCGAGCTGGAGCAGTATTATGAAATAGACCCTAAAAACAGCTGGATGATTGCAGCAGCACAAAAAAACTTGCCCATTATTGTTCCTGGTTGGGAAGACAGCACTATGGGTAACATCTTTGCTAGCTACTGCATAAAAGGCGAATTAAATGCTTCTACCGTAAAAAGCGGCATAGAATACATGATGTTCTTAGCTGATTGGTACACCAAAAACAGTGAGGGAGCAGGTGTAGGATTTTTTCAAATTGGCGGTGGCATAGCAGGCGATTTTCCCATTTGCGTAGTGCCTATGTTATACCAAGATTTGGAAATGGAAAACATTCCTTTTTGGAGCTATTTCTGCCAAATTAGCGACAGTACAACAAGCTATGGCTCCTATTCTGGTGCCGTACCAAATGAAAAAATAACCTGGGGCAAACTAGATATAGATACCCCAAAGTATATAATTGAAAGTGATGCAACCATTGTTGCGCCACTTGTGTTTTCTTGGGTTTTAGGTTGGTAAAACTTTTTTTAAAAATGAAAAACATTCCAAATAAAAAAAGAGTAATTGTAGATTACAAAAACATTACAGAAGAGTTGTTGCAACTGCTTTCTGAAGAACACCCTTACGGGTTTGAAGGAGAAACCATTCACTTTACAAATGCCAAAGGAGAACGTGTAGAAGCGGTGCCCCTAGAAACAGCAGACACCAAATACTTAATAAAAGTTAGTACCCAGCTCATTACCAAGTTTGAAGCTTTTCAAGATGATGACGAAGACGATGATTCCGAAAGTGAAGGTACCACCGAAGATTTAGATGATACCTTTGATGACGATTAGTAACTTTGCGGACTAACTTTAAGCAATGATTGTCCGCACTTTATTCATCTTATCATTCTCATTATTCATTGCCGCGCAAAACGCATCGGCACAATACATACCTGAAAGAGGAGAGTGGCTTGAGTTTTCTTATGCTAAGCTAACGTTGGTAAACACACCCGATGCGTTAACCCAAAAATGGAATAGCAACGGTTGGCAACTCATGTTTATGAGAGAAACATTGTTTGGACGTAGAAGCCATTGGTCTATAGGTTACGGATTGGGTTTTACTAGCTCTTATTGGCATACCAATTTGGCCATTAAACCTGTTCCCAACAATACCGATAGGCAATATGCTTACCTACCATCAGACAGCACGTACCGCAAAAACAGTTTTTCATCAAGTTATATTGATATTCCCATTGAGTTTAGGTTTCGGACTAAAAGCAATGAAAAAGGCCAATATTTTAGATTCTACTTTGGCGGCTTAATTGGTTATAGAATTGGCTCTTACAGCAAATTTATTGATGGCGATTACAGTGTAAAATATTATAAAATAAAAGATTTGGCCACCTGGCAATATGGCGTGTTTGCACGAACAGGATTTTGGTTTTTTAATGTATACGCCTATTACGGTTTAAACCCCGTTTTTGCCAACCTTAAAAATGGCCCAGAAGGAATTGATCAAATGCAGAACCTTTCTGTAGGTATTAGTCTTTCGCTGTAGCGCCTAAAAGGTGTGAAAAACTATCGCCTCTTTAGTAAAATAAAAAGGCATCATCCGTTACATTTGTTTATCAACTTTATTTAAGATTAAATTACATAAAATGGCTACCGATAAAAACGACAAGTTAAAGGCATTGCAATTAACCATGGACCGTATGGATAAAACCTACGGAAAAGGTGCCGTAATGCGCATGGGAGATTCTCCTGTAATAGAAGTAGATGTTATTCCAACAGGTTCTTTGGGGTTAGATATTGCCCTTGGCATTGGTGGCTACCCTAAAGGACGTATTGTAGAAATTTATGGCCCTGAAAGTTCTGGTAAAACAACCTTAACCCTACACGCCATTGCCGAAGCACAAAAAAAAGGGGGCATTGCCGCTTTTATTGATGCAGAGCACGCTTTTGATAGAACGTATGCAGAAAAATTAGGCATAAATACCGAAGAGTTAATCATCTCTCAGCCTGATAATGGCGAGCAAGCTTTAGAAATTGCTGACAACTTGATACGCTCTGGCGCTATTGATATTTTAGTGATTGACTCTGTAGCTGCCCTTACACCCAAAAGCGAAATTGAAGGCGAAATGGGCGATAGCAAAATGGGCTTGCACGCACGCCTAATGAGCCAAGCATTAAGAAAACTTACCGGTACAATTAGTAAAACAAATTGTGTAATCATATTCATCAATCAGCTACGCGAAAAAATTGGTGTAATGTTTGGCAACCCCGAAACTACTACCGGTGGTAACGCACTTAAATTTTATGCGTCTATTCGTCTAGATATTAGAAGAAGCTCTCAAATTAAAAACGGAGATAGTGTAGATGGTAACCGTGTGCGCGTTAAAGTTGTAAAAAACAAAGTTGCGCCACCATTTAGACTTGCAGAGTTTGATGTAATGTACGGAGAAGGCATTAGCAAAGTAGGAGAACTTGTTGATTTAGGCGTACAACACGGAGTAGTAAACAAGAGCGGTAGCTGGTTTAGCTATGGCGATACCAAACTCGGACAAGGAAGAGATTCGGTTAAAAACCTTTTGAAAGACAACCCCGAATTAGCCGAAGAAATAGAAGCAAAAACAAAAGCCGCCATAGAAGCCGCTAGCTAATTTGTTTTATACATTCTTTAAACCCTGCCGAACAAGTTCCGCAGGGTTTTTTAATTTACAGCAATTGTATTTTATCATGAAGAAAACAGAACTCACCATGCAAGAAATTTGGGATGCTACAAAACCCAACGTGCAGAAAAATAAAAGGAAATATACACGCAAGGGGAAGGCAAAACCCAAACCGGATAAAGATTTGGAGGGCGGTTAAAATCTGAATGTTAAGAAAGAGAATAGGATTTAAAAACGTAGAATTTATTTTGGTCTTTTCGATGGATTTTTACGCGTATCAAAAAATACTAGGACAATTATTTGTTCGCCCTTTATCCGATAAAAAATAGTGGTTTGTTTAGTCAAGCAATAAGCATAAATCCGTTTTTCCTTAATTTCTAAACGGCCGATTTCTGGATAATTTTCTAAGATTTTAAAGAAATCTAGCACTTTTTGCCGAAAGGCTGAAGCAACAACATTTCCCCACCGTTTTTCAATAATCTTTTCAATTCGATTGAAACTTTTTTTCGATCTTTTTGTAAAGATAAGCTGCATCTTTAGCTAGCAAAAAAGGTTTCTTTATCAATTAAATTATCTGCATTTTCAGACTCTTCAAAAGCAAGCAAAACTTCTTTTTGTTGTTCGTCAGAAAGTAATTCCCAAAGTGAAGAATCTTCGTTTTGACGTGATTTCAGAAAATCATAAACGGCCATTAAAAGCTGCTTATTCTTTTGTTCGTCAATCATTTTATGTAATCCTAATTTTAGCTTTATAGTTTCCATTTGTCTCTAATTTTACGCTTCCACAAGGTAATAATTCAAGTGCAGAAAGGTAATAATTAACCTGCAATAGATTTAGTTTGAATTGATTTCCGCGCCAGCGAAACCACAAATGCAACTATAAAAATAACACCCGCCACTGTGCTGATTGCCCCAGCAATGCTGCCATCTAGCCACTTGGCTAAATAGTATCCGCCAGCGCTGCTGAGCACGCCAAACAAGGCCGCCAGGCTTAAAAGTTTAGGCAAACTTTCTGTTAACAAGTAAGCTGCTGCGGCAGGCGCGATAAGCAAGGCCACCACCAAAATAGCGCCCACACTTTCGAAAGAAATAACCGTTGTTACACTTACCATACTCATTAATCCGTAATGCCACAAAACGGTAGAAATGCCCAGTGCGGCTGCGTAATCGGGATGAAAAGAGGTAATGAATAATCCGCGGTAACCGCGCAAAACAAAGAGTAAAACTACAAGTAAAAGTCCTGCGGCAATCCACAAGGGGCGCGGCCCGAGGTTCATCCCCGAAGCGGTAAACCACAAATCGAGTGGCACGTAGGCAATCTCGCCATAGAGCACACAATCTTGGTCTAAATCTATTTGGCCGGAATAAACGGAAATCAGAATAACACCCAGCGCAAAGAGCCATGTAAATGTTACTCCAATAGAAGCATCTTCTTGCAGCCTTGTTTTTTTATGAAAAAGCTCGATGAGCAGCGTGGCCAAAACGCCTAAAATAGCCGCGCCCAAAAGCATAATGCCACTGCTTCTTTCGCCAGTAAAAAGGTAGGCCAGCACAATGCCAGGCAGTACTGCATGACTAATAGCATCGCCCACCATGGCCATTTGGCGAAGCATTAAAAACACCCCAATAAGCGCGCAACTTATGGCAATGAAAGAGGCTGTGAGGATGATGTAGATGTCGTTCACAGCCCCCCCACCCCCCAAAGCGGGGATTTTTTAAGCCGGTTTATATTTGATTTTAGCATCACATTTGATTTTTTAATGAATTATCTTTTCTGCCCACCAGATCTCCTCCCCTTTGGGGAGGCTTGGTGGGGCTTTTAATATGGTATCACACTCTCATGCGGATCTTTTTCTGGTCGGTTTAATTCTTTAATAAGTTCGGCTTCTACTTCGGGTGTAATAACGTGTTCCATGGTTTCTGCATTCGGGTGAATGTGGTCGCTTTGCATATTCATACGCTCGGTTAAATACATTTCCCAAAGGCGGTGCAAACGCACTACACGAGCGGCTTTAACAACGCCAGTTTCGGTAAGTCGCCAGCCGTTTTCGTTGCCAATAATGTGCAATTTGCGCTTAAGTTTTCGCAACGCAAACTGAAATTCTGAAGCCGGAAATTTGCGGTAACTGTCTAGCGTTTCTTTGGCAATTATGGCTTGCACATTTCCTGTTTTTTCTCCGGTGAGGTAAAAGGCTTTCAATAAGTTTTCGGTGATAATTTTTTCGCGGTTTTTGCGCTGCAATTGTAACTTGGCAAACACGCCTCGTTTGGGTGCAAACAACAAACTGAAGAGTGTGAAAAAACTCAATGCCATTACAATCCATGGGCCGGTGGGCATATTGGGCGCAGTAAAACTGATGTACGAACCAACCAATCCGCCCAGGGCGCCCAGCGCTGCGGCAATAAAAATCATGCGCACCAGCGAGTCTGTCCAGCTTCGCGCGGCAGCCGCGGGCGTTATTAAAAGGGCGGCCATCAACACAACGCCAACGGCTTGAATGCCCGTTGTTATGGCCAAAACCGTGAGTGTGGCCAACACAAATTCGGCCCACTTTACGGGCAAACCCAGCGTTAAAGCAAAATCGCGATTAAAAGATAAAATCTTAAACGCCTTAAAAAACACAAAAGTGATGATGAGCAGTGCGATTGAAAATCCAGCAAAAACAAACACATCGGTTTGGGTCATGCTGGCGGCTTTGCCGAAAAGAAATTTATCGAGCCCCGCCTGATTGCCGCGCCCCGTGTGCTGCACGGCCGTGAGCATAAAAATGCCCAGCCCAAAGAACACAGAAAGTATCAAACCGATAACCGTGTCGGTTTTTAATTTTGTTTTATTGCCGATGTAATCCATGCTGAGGATGGCCAGCCAGCCACACAACAGCGCGCCAATCATCAGCACAAGTGGGTGTTTAGAATCGGTAACCACATACGCCAAAACAATGCCCGGCAAAATGGCGTGTGCAATGGCATCGCCCACCAGTGCGCGTTTGCGCAAAAACGCAAAGCTGCCCACCACGGCCGCAGCCGCGCCCAAAAGCACCGTGCCCAGCGTAACCATGCGTACGTTGGGTGAAGAAAAACTAAAAAATTCTAACAGTGTTTCCATTCCAATTTTTTTCTCCTCCCCTTCGCGGAGGTCGGGTGGGATCTTTTTTATTCCTTCCCTTCGGGAGGGTTGGAGTGAGCTTTTTTGTCTTCAAATCCTTTTTCGCGCAGCGGAAATTCTTTCTGAGAAATCAAATCGCCTAATTTCGAAAGTAGGTTTAATCGGCCACCGTAGGCGTCTTTTAGGTTATCATCGGTAAACACTGCGGCAGTTGGTCCGCAGGCTACTAAGCGTGTATTTAGCAGCACAATCCAATCGAAATAACTTTGCGCGGTTTGTAAATCGTGATGCACAATAACCACGGTTTTGCCGTCTTCGCGCATGTTGGTGAGCAGTTGCAAAATAGATTCTTCGGTGGCGGCATCTACGCCCACAAAAGGTTCGTCCATTAAATAAACATCGGCCATTTGCGCCAGGCTGCGCGCAATAAAAACGCGCTGCTGTTGGCCGCCACTAAGCTGAGAAATTTGGCGGTTGGCAAACTCCAACAAGTTTACTTTTTCTAGGGCCTCGGTGGCCAATTGTTTGTCTTCGCGCGTAAGCCGCTTAAACAGATTTTTTTTGCGGTAGCGGCCCATCAAAACCACATCCATTACGCTGGCCGGAAAATCCCAATCTACACTTTCGCGCTGTGGCACATAGGCAATGCGTTCGCGGATATCATCGAGGGGTTTTCCCAGCAATTCGGCATAACCCGAATCGGGTTTTAACAAGCCCATGATGGTTTTTAAAAGCGTGGTTTTTCCCGATCCGTTGGGGCCAACTATGCCAATGATTTTTCCTTGCGGCAGGGTAAAATCTACATCCCACAAAACGGGTTTGCGGGCGTAACTCACGGTTAAATTATGTGCTTCTACGGCCGGAATCATTGCGTTAAATTTTGAGGTAATTTTTTCTGTGTAATGCCCGAATAAATGGTTTGCACATTGGCTTTAAACGCGCCAATTAAATTGTCGGTTGGGCTGTTTTTTTCGCCCAGCGCATCGCTGTACAGCTGGCCCCCTAAAATTACGCGGTGTCCGTTTTGGCGGCAACCATCAATTACAGCTTCTATGCTTTTTTTGGGTACCGAGCTTTCTACAAAAACGGCCGGAATTTCTTCGGCTACAATATCATTTACAAGGGTAGAAATATCTTGCAAACCAAATTCTGAAACCGTAGAAATGCCTTGCAAACCGCGGACTTTCATGCCGTACGCACGGCCGAAATACGAAAACGCATCATGCGCGGTAACCAGCGTTCGCTGATTTTCTGGGATGCTGTCGATTACCGATTTTGCCCAGTTATGGGTGCTTAACAGGTTTTGCTCAAATGCAAAAAAGTTGGCGCCTAAATCGTCTTTCCAATGCGGGTAAATTTCGCCCAATTCATCTTTTACAAAAGCTACGCCCTTGGCCCACAAACTTAAATCGAACCAAATGTGTGGGTCGTGACCTTCGGGGTTTTCTGGCGGATGCAATAAATCTGTTTCGGGAATGCCGTTGCTCAGGGCAATAACCTTTTTTATGCGGCCAAGTTTTTCTAAAACATCGCCCATTTTTCCTTCTAAATGAAGGCCGCTGTACACAATTACATCGGCATTTTGCAGGCGTTCTAAATCGCCTTGGGTAGCTTTGTACAAATGCGGATCAACACCCGGCCCCATCAAACTAATCACCTCTACGCCCTCGGGAACGATGTTTTTTACGGCATCGCCCACCATGCTTGTGGTGCAAACAATGCTTGTTTTACTGCTTTTTTCTTGTGGTGCTCCGCATTGCCAAAAGAGCAGCGCAACTAAAATTAATTGAAGAAAATTTTTCATTGTTCAATAACATAAAGATTGTTGGTTACAGTTTCTGAGAGCATCAAAACAGAGCCGTCTTGGCGCTCAATTTCTACCGAATTATCAAAAGTATATTGCGATTTTATTTTAAGCTTTTCGCCCAGATGCAGGGCAATGCGTTCTAAATATTGCAGAAATTCGGGGTTGCCATCGTTTACGCGTTGCAAGATGAGTTGCTCGCCTGTTTTGCATTCGCCCAAAGTTTTTACCGAGTGTTTGGGCAGTTCGCCTGCGCTGTTGGGTATCGGGTCGCCATGCGGATCGAACCGCGGATCGCCCAAAAACTCGGCCAACTTTTCGGTGAGTTTTGCGCTGCGAACGTGTTCTAGTTCTTCGGCAATTTCATGCACTTCGTCCCAGCCAAATTGCAGTTTGTTTACCAAAAAAACTTCCCACAAGCGGTGTTTCCGAATGGTTTTTAGCGCCACGCGATTGCCGGCATCGCTCAACGAAACGCCTTGGTATTTTACGTAATTCACCAAGGCTTTTTCGCCCAAGCGTTTTAGCATGTCTGTAGCGCTGCTGGCTTTGGTTTGCATGGCTTGCGCCAAATCGTTGGTACTTACTTTGCCACTTTGCGAAAGTGAGTAAATGGCTTTGATGTAATTTTCTTCGGCAACGCTGAGTTCCATTCTGACTAAATATATTTTTAGGCAAATCTAAAAATAATTTTGATATGAGATTGGGGTTGGTTTTTGATGTTTTTAAGCGCGGGGACGAGTTCTAGAAAAACTGTAATAATTGAGTTTTACTTTTTCGGAATAACCCTGACAGGGGCTTGAAGCCCTGTCAGGGTTTTAAAGTTTATTTATGAGGATTTTCTCTGCGAACCTTTGCGTTTTGCTTAGCGCACTTTGCGATATCACATGTCGTGTTCCCCCCTCGGACTCCCCCAAGGGGGAGACAAACCGTGTGTATATTTTCTCTGTGAAACACTTTGTGCTTCTTTATTATTTAATCTTTATATAATAGTTTTTTCTATCATAAAAGTGCCATTTGAATAATGGGTCATAAAGTCGATCACGCTTAAATATCCATGTTTCATTTGAAAAATATCTAATGTTAGTAATCTCATCTTTCATATGAAAAATGTAATCAAACTCAGAGTTTTCAATATGGTATCGAATTGTTTTATAGCCAAGATATTTGATTATCAAACTATCCGCTGTATTAATTCTTGGAAAATTCATTTCACCTGTTGAGTCTGAACTTGCATTGATTAATGTTGTAGCCCCTACTTTCAACAGACAATTTGCAAATGGCATTTCCATACCTTCAGCATTATAAATTTTAATTGTTAATGTGTCGCTGTTCAGGCTATTTATTTTTAAAACTTCATAATTGTATTCAGGTGGTTTTTGTTCACTGTTCAATACAATCCTATTTCCATTTACCTCCCATTTCCCGTATGTTCTACCATTCATTAAACCTGCTTGCCAATCGTATATAAAAGTCAAATCAGATTTCAATTCAATAGAATTTGAAACTCCATAAATTGGATTTCTGCGGTATTTACCAAAAAGTTGCTCATGGGTTAAATTTTTATTTACCGAACAAGAGGCAAAAAATAAAAAGGTAAGAATGAATAAAGTTGTTCTCATTTTTTTTAAGATATCACCACTAAGCAAATATACCCTACTGAATTATTAAAGACCTGACAGGTTTTTCAATAGAGCAACAATTACCTCAAGTTAATTTCCGGTACCTCATTGACGAAACCAGAAAGATTTGAAAAACGATAAAATTTAAGTTTTACTTTTTCGGAATAACCCTGACAGGGGCTTGAAGCCTGTCAGGGTTTTGAGTTTATTTATGAGGGTTTTCTCTACGAACCTTTGCGTTTTTCTTTGCGCCCTTTGCGATACCACTAGCTGTGAAACCCCCTCGAACTCCCCCAAGGGGGAGACAATCCGTGTGTATATTTTCTCTGTGAAGCTCTGTGAAACCCTCTGTGTTACTCTGTGAAACTTTTGCGTTTTGCTTAGCGCACTTTGCGATACCACTAGCTGTGCTCCTCTCTCGAACTCCTTTAAGGGGGAGACAAGACGTGAATATTTTCCTCTGTGAAGCTCTGTGAAATCCTCTGTGTTACTCTGTGAAACTTTTGCGTTTCTCAGCAAAACAACCCCGTTTTTACAACGATTTCAAAATCATATTTTCCACTTCATCGCTATCCCAGATTTGGGCAATGTTGGGCAAGGCCATAATGGGTTCCATAATTTTATCTTGGCGCTGACCTTCAGTCCAGGCATCAAAATACGGGATGTTGGTAAACTTGACTTGGCTGTACAACGGCATCCATTTTTCAGGATATTTCTTGTAGATTTTTGCCTCAATCTTTTTGCGGAGAATAAACTGCGGGTCGGCAACCAAATCGCGCATTTCTATAAAATTGCGCAGGCTTAAATCGGCAATGGCGTTGGCATTTTTTTCGCGCGCAGCGCTGTATTGATCTAAAACTTCGTGCATGTTTTCATCGCCCAATTCTTCTAGAATGTCGGTGAAAATTTTCACATCTTCAAAGCCGGCATTCATGCCCTCGCCATAAAATGGCACAATGGCGTGGCTGGCATCGCCAATTAGCATCACTTTGCTTTTGTGGTTCCAGGGACTGCAACGCACAATTAGCAAGGGCGATGTTGGGTTGCTCATGTATTGCTCTGTCAAATTCGGGATAAGTGGCATGGCATCGGGGAAGTTGCGCTGAAAAAACGCTTCGGCTTGCTCGGCCGTTTCAATGGTCGAAAACGATTCTTCGCCTTCGTAAGGGAAAAAAAGTGTGCCGGTAAATCCGTTGTCGAGATTAGCTAATCCCATCAGCATAAATTGCTTGCGGGGCCAAATGTGCAGGGCTTTTAAGTCTAGTTGCGCGCTGCCATCGGCCGCAGGCGGAATATGAATTTCTTTGTAGCCATGATCGATGTATTGCTGGCTGTAATTGAAGCGCGGCAAGCTGGTCATTTTTCCGCGCACAGCGCTGTAGGCGCCATCAGAACCTACCAATAAATCGGCTTTTACTTCGGTGGTTTGTTTGGTGTTATAATCTTCAAACCAAGCGGTGCCCGTTTCTACATCTACATCAACGCATTTTTGGTTGAAGGTAAATTTTACATTCGGCATGGCTTCGGCCAAGTTCATTAATTTTTTGTTGAGCTCGCCACGGCTAACGCTCGAGATTGATTTGCCGTGAATGCTGTACGGATAAAAATGCTGATCGCCATTAACATCGTGCGTCATGCGGCCAAAGGCGGGCACAATAATTTCTTTAATTTCTTCGGCAATGCCGGCTTTTTCTAGGCTTGTCCAACCGCGGTGCGAAATTACAAGGTTGATGCTTCGTCCGCCATCAATTACCTCTTTGCGCATGTCTGGCCTGCGCTCGTACACATGTACTTGGTATCCTTTTTTTGCTAGTACGTATGCGAGTAAACTCCCTACTAGGCCACCACCGGCAATGGTTATGTTTTTCATGATTTTTATTTCAACACACCAAAAAACGCCAATCTAATTTACACCCACAAATAAAGATTTGGAAATTACATTGCTAAGCACAACAAAATCGCACATGCAAAAACACATATTATTAAAATTGAAAAAACTAATATGCAATTTCTGAAAGAGCCCGAAAAGCAGTAGCACTAAGTATCATCCCGCTGGGATTTTATTTTAATTCTCCATTTTTATGCCGATGAGAATTTTGGAGACATCTGTTTTGAATTGAAAAACAAGATGCGCGACTTAAAAAAATTTTTATCTTTCGGGGTAATAAATCTCCTGTACTATGAAGAACATCAAGAAATTATCCATCACTGCTATTTTTTTCTTCGCCATTTCTTTTGGCGCCCTAGCAGGCGAAGTAAAAATTATCAAAGAAAACAAAGGTGGCTTTTGGGGATTTAACAAAATCGCAGAAACGCACGAAGATGGCAGCTCGGTATTGGTGGTTTCAGGCATAGGCTACGACCGTGCTGCATTTCTTTATCCGCCAGAATCATTAAACACGAGTGCCAAAAACGTGAACCGTTTCGTCCGAAAAGTTTTTAAAAAAATTGATAAAGGCGCAGATGCCGGAAGCTTTGAAAAAAATGGATTAAAAGCAACTTGGGAAACCACAAAAAGCGGCAGTGTAGAAATCTTGATCCAGAAATAATTAATTGTTTTTATTCTTCTAAATCTTCAAACAAAATCCGATTCCATTTCCATTCATCACACATCGGAGCTGCAAGAAACTTGACTGGCGTTGTACGCAGTCGTTATACAACTTAACACCGCGCAAGGCATTTCTGTTGGCGCTAATTGCAATGGGAACAGAAACCCCTATCAGGGCGATTCCCGCGAATAACGGACCATAATTATAGGTGTCATTGCTCGGCTTGTTATCTCCAAAAATTGCACTACCCGCCACATAACCTAAGCAAAATCCACCCGCAAAGCCAAATACGCCAGCCAATACCGATTGCCCTTTTGCCTTTGCGGTAAAATCATGCGCAGCGGGGTTTGCTTCAGTAATTTTCACTACTTCCTTTAACGATAATAATTCTCCATTTTCATAGAAGCTGTGTCCGCCAAATCCTTTTTTTATTTCTATAACTTGACCTTGACTTGAAAAAGGTGCAAAAACAAAAAGCACAATAACCAATGCGCTGAAACAGTTCTTAAAAGAGGTGATTTTTAGGAAAAAACTGTATTTCATATTATCTTCAAGGGTAATTATTTTCAGCAGTAAAAAAACTCAGCACCGTCAATCCATAATATCGCTTCAGGATTTGAGAAGAAACTGAAAGGTTTTTAAAACCTGTCAGGGCTTTTCGTTATTTCAACGCCTCTTCTAACTTCTGCCCGAAACGATAAATATCTTCAAAGCTATTGTATAGCGGTACAGGTGCCATGCGGATTACGTTAGGTTCGCGCCAATCGGCAATTACGCCAGCGGCCATTAGTTTATCAAACAATTCGCGGCCTTGGCCGTGCAAGAAAACCGAGAGTTGGCTGCCGCGTTCGTCCCAATTTCTGGGTGTGATAATTTCGAAATTGGCGTTGTTTTTCTTCGCGATTTCATCCAACACAAATTCTAAATAGCTGCTAAGTTTGATGGCTTTTTCTCTGCGCTGCGCGAAAGTTGTTTCGTCAAAAAGATCGAGTGAAGCGCGCTGCGGTGCCATGGCAAAAACAGGCGCATTGCTTAGTTGCCATGCTTCGGCAGAGTTCATCGGCACAAACTTGTCGGGCATTTTAAATCGACTTTCTTTTTCGTGGCCCCACCAGCCTTCAAAGCGGGGCATGTTTGCATCGCCATGATGTTTTTCGTGAACGAACAATCCGGCCGTTGCGCCCGGTCCTGAATTTAAATATTTATACGTGCACCACGCAGCAAAATCTACGTCCCAATCGTGCAGGTTTACTTCTACATTGCCCATGGCGTGTGCTAAATCCCAACCTACAAAAGCGCCTACTTTTTTGGCGGCCGCAGTAATGGTTTTCATGTCGTGCACTTGGCCGGTGTAATAATTTACGCCACCAATCATCAACAAGGCAAGTTCATCACCAAGCTCTTCAATTTTTGCTAATACATCTTCTTTGCGGATGATGTGCTCGCCTTCGCGCGGACCAATTTCTACCACAACATCATCAGCATTAAAACCATGACAACGCGCTTGGCTAGCCAATGCATATTGGTCGCTGGGAAAGGCTTTTGCTTCGCACAAAATTTTATTCCGCTTGCCGGCCGGGCGATAAAAACTAACCATTAAAAGGTGCAAGTTGTTTGTTAAAGAGCCCATAGCCACCACTTCTGTGGGGTTTGCGCCAACAAGTTTTGCAAGACTTTCGGTAAAAAATTCGTGGTAAGGCATCCACGGGCGTGTGGCGTGAAAGTGGCCTTCAACACCCAAATTTTTCCAATCTTCTAACTCTTCTTTAATATACTTTTCTACGTTTTTAGGCTGTAGGCCAAGGCTGTTTCCGGTGAGATAAACCGTTTCTTCGCCATTTAACGTAGGGATAAAAAATTTATTTCTGAACCCTTTTAACGGGTCTTGTTCATCTTGTTTTTGTGCAAATTCTTGCGAATATTCAAACGTCATTTCGGATATGCTTTACGGCCAAAAATAGGTGAAAATGGCAACGGATAAAAAAAGGAAAATAGAGGTGCTTTCTACACCAAAGGAGAAATACAAATCTGGGCGTTTTGGATTGCTGCCGCGAATAAGCAAACTGGTAACTTCAAAAGCCAAAATTTGCCCAAACATATTGGCGGCAGAAATTAAATCGGAAAAGTATAAAACTACCGCGCCAACCTCGGCCAACAACAACGCAAACAAAGCAATTGTACGCGCTGTTTTTACGCCCAATTTATGGGGCAGAGTTTGAATGCCAGGACTGTCTATGCGCAAGTCTCTAATATCAAACGGAATGGTAATGGCCATAACAAACAAAAACCGCTGGGCCGTTAAAAAAAGTAATTCAGAACTCAAGCCCAAACCCATTTGCATAGCAGGCAATACCGTGGTAGCAATGGCCCAAACCAAGCTAATAACAAACAGTTTTACACCCGCCACATTGCGCAGCGCTGTTTTTCCTTTTTGTAAAAATTGCAACGGATAAAGTGCCGAAATGGCCCCACAAACCACCAACCAAATGAGGGTGTTTTTTTCTAACGAAAATGAATAATACAACGTGCCAATCGCACCAACAATTCCACTGCTTATGTAAACCCATTTGTTGTTTTCTTTCCAATTGGTGAGATTAGATTTTGGCTCGTCTATTCTTGCTGGAGACTCAAAAAAACGGGCGTAGGCATACATGAGAAGTGTAGAAAAAAACAGAAAAAAAATAATATCAGAAAAAATTCCACCAACAACTTTAAGCGTAAGCGCACCCAAAGATGCCACAGCAAGCGCTACCCAAATGTTAGAATAAACAATAAGGTTTAAGATTTTTTTCACTACAAAAACTAAGACCGTTATAAAAAGATAAATGTACAATTCGCATCTTTAAAACCCTGATTTATTACCACGTTTAG
Organism: Bacteroidia bacterium; assembly: GCA_030424545.1. Classification (GTDB taxonomy): domain Bacteria; phylum Bacteroidota; class Bacteroidia; order Flavobacteriales; family Schleiferiaceae; genus JAUHWL01. The sequence goes on along the minus strand of JAUHWL010000001.1, from coordinate 289,375 downwards.
CACTTGTTTTATACTAAATTTGCAGGCTTATTTTTATTCTTCATTCATTATGAAAATTGATTCATTTGCTTACCGCCACATTGGACCACGCGAGCGTGATGTTAACGACATGTTGGCAACAATTGGTGTTGATTCTTTCGATCAACTTCTCAACGAAACCGTGCCTGATAATATCCGCTTAAAAAAGCCTTTGCAGCTTAACCTTGCCATGAGCGAGAATGAGTTCTTGGGTCATGTGCAGCAACAGGCTCGCAAGAACAAAATGTTTAAAACTTACATCGGTTTGGGCTACAACCCAACGATTTTGCCGGGTGTAATTCAGCGTAATATTTTAGAAAACCCAGGATGGTATACGGCTTATACGCCTTACCAAGCTGAAATTGCGCAGGGCAGATTGGAAGCATTAATCAACTTTCAGACAGCTGTAGTTGAACTTACCGGAATGGAAATTGCGAACGCAAGTTTGCTAGACGAAGCCACCGCAGCGGCCGAAGCAATGGGCATGTTTTACTCGCTAAGAAGCCGCGACAAGCAAAAAGCTGATGCGAATAAATTCTTTGTTTCATACGATTGTCTTCCACAAAATATTGAGTTACTAAAAACCCGTTCTACCCCATTGGGCATTGAATTGGTTATTGGCAATCACCTCGATTTTCAATTTGACGATAGCTTTTTTGGCTGCTTATTACAATATCCAACAGCAAACGGAAGTGTAAATGACTATGCCGCATTTGTTGAAAGAGCGCATGCCAGTGATGTAAAAGTTGCCGTTGCCGCAGACATTATGAGTTTGGTAATGTTAACGCCTCCGGGTCAATGGGGCGCAGATTGTGTTCTTGGAACCACCCAGCGTTTCGGAATTCCATTGGGTTATGGTGGCCCACACGCTGCCTATTTTGCTACAAAAGATGAATACAGACGTAGCATTCCTGGCCGCATTATTGGAAAAACCATTGATAAAGATGGTAACGAAGCTATGCGCATGGCACTTCAAACACGCGAGCAGCATATCAAGCGCGACAAAGCCACATCTAATATTTGTACTGCACAAGTTTTACTTGCCGTAATGGCTGGTGCGTATGCCGTATATCACGGGCCAGACGGCTTGCGTTACATCGCACAAAAAATTCACCGCATGGCGGTTACCATGAACAGCGCCTTACTAAAAATGGGCTATGCGCAAAACAATGCTTCTTTCTTTGACACATTAGAAGTAGAGCTGAATGGTGTTGATTTACAACAATTAAAACAACGTGCAGAATCGCGCGAAATAAACCTACGTTACATTAACAATACACGCGTGGGAATTAGCTTTAACGAGCCAACAACGTTGGTTGATCTCAATAATTTAATTCAATTGTTTGCAGATGCCAAAGGTGTAAAAGCAGATCACATTGATGCGCTTGAAGAGGCCACAACCATTGAAGAAAAGCAAACGCGCACAGACGATTTCTTAGCGTTTGATGTGTTTCATAAATACCATTCTGAAACCGACATGATGCGCTATTTGAAAAAATTAGAGCGCAAAGATTTATCTTTAAATCATAGCATGATTTCGTTGGGAAGTTGCACAATGAAGCTGAACGCAGCCTCAGAAATGATTCCGTTGAGCTGGCCAAGTTTTGGAAATATTCACCCCTTTGTGCCGCTAAACCAAGCCGAAGGATACCAGTTTATTCTGCGTGAATTAGAGAAAGATTTAGCAGAAATCACCGGGTTTGATGCCACAAGTTTGCAACCAAATTCTGGTGCGCAAGGCGAATTTGCCGGCTTAATGGTGATTCGCGCGTACCATGAATCTCGCGCAGATTTTAATCGAAATATCGCATTAATTCCATCATCTGCACACGGCACAAACCCAGCAAGCGCGGTTATGGCAGGCATGAAAGTAGTGGTTGTAAAATGTGATGAGCGCGGAAACGTAGACGTTGCAGACTTAAAAGCAAAAGCAGAGTTGCACAGCGCAAACCTTTCTTGCTTGATGATTACCTACCCAAGCACACACGGAGTTTTTGAGAGCAGCATCATCGAAATGAACGCCATTATTCACAGCCATGGCGGCCAAGTGTATATGGATGGCGCAAACATGAATGCTCAAGTTGGTATTACAAGCCCAGGAAATATTGGTGCCGATGTTTGCCACCTCAACCTACATAAAACCTTTGCCATTCCACATGGTGGTGGTGGGCCTGGTATGGGACCCATTTGCGTTAAGAAGCATCTTGCGCCATTCCTTCCAGGGAATTTTGAAGTAAAAACAGGAGGCGAACATGCGATCACAGCGGTTTCTGCCGCACCATATGGCAGTGCTTTGGTATTGTTGATTTCTTACGGATACATCAAAATGTTGGGTGTAAAGGGATTGAAAAACGCAACCATTTACGCAATATTTAACGCCAACTACATCAAAGCTCGTTTGCATGGTAGCTATGAAGTTTTATACGCGGGCGAAAATGGCCACTGTGCACACGAAATGATTTTAGACTGTCGTCCTTTTAAACAAGCCGGCATAGAAGTTAGCGACATTGCAAAACGTTTGATGGATTATGGTTTTCATGCGCCAACCGTTTCATTCCCCGTAGCAGGAACCTTAATGGTTGAGCCAACCGAGAGCGAAAGCAAAGAAGAATTAGACCGTTTTTGCGAGGCAATGTTAGCCATCCGCCAAGAAATAAGGGAAGTTGAAAATGGCACCGTTGACAAAGAAAACAATGTGCTTAAAAACTCGCCTCACACGCAGGCCATGATTACTGCCGATGAATGGAACTTACCGTACACAAGGCAAAAAGCTGCTTTCCCGTTAGATTATGTGGGTGAGAATAAGTTTTGGCCAAGCGTTCGTAGAGTTGATGATGCCTATGGCGACCGCAATTTGGTTTGTACTTGTGAGTCTATTGAAAGCTATATGGAAGTAGAATAAGCTTTTTTGAATTCGCTTAAACTATAGAACACTAAGCCTCCTGCATTCAGGAGGCTTTTTTTGTGCTTTTGAAAAAAGAACCTGTGCATTCAAAACACTATGCTATTACCTCTATTATTTTTTTACGTGGTATTTCTCACTTATCCTTTAAGTACCCTCATGTTGCAATTGCTTTACTTCAAGTTGCCTTCAGAATAATTCTGTGTATTCCACTAGGTTAAGCCTTAAATTACATACTTATTAACCTAATCATTAGTATTATGAAAATCATGAGTAAATTAATTTTAATGGCATTTTGCATGCCTTTATTTCTTTTCGCACAAGGCGATGACAAAGCTAAAAGCCGCATTGTAGAACTTTCTTACATGAAAGCCAAAGTTGGTATGGAGGCTAAATTTGAAGCCGCTATAAAAAAGCACAACGAAAAATTTCACAAAGAAGGCGTATACGAAGCAGCGCTATATGCAATTTCTACCGGGAATGAATCTGGTTGGTACGTTTGGGGCATGGGTGGATTTACCTTTACCGATTTAGACAATCGCCCAGCTGGAGATGATCATGCAGCAGATTGGGATAAAAATGTAGCCCAATACATTGCAGAATATGGCCGTGTTGAATACTGGCGTTGGAATGATAAATTATCTTTAGGAAAAGAGTCTGATGAAAAAATGATTCAAGTATGGTGGTTAGACATAAATCGCGGAGAGTACTACCGATTTGAAAACGCGATGAAACTAATTCTAGAAGTAAACAAAAAAATGGATTCGGAAATTGGGGTTTACAACAAGCAATTTGGCCAAAATGATGGCCGCGATGTAGCGCTATCTTGGCCAATAGAAAACTGGGCGGAATTTGATAATGATGACTGGGAGATGAAAACTGAATTTGATAAAATGTATGGTGAAGGATCTTGGGATGACTTATTAGAAGAATGGAAAGACGCTGTAAATATGCGTGTATCCGAGCTTTGGAGAATTGTTAAATAATATTTTAAATAAAGAAATGGGTTGCTAAAAAGCAACCCATTTCATTTTTGCATTGTCTATTATTTACAATATTTAGCTTTTTTCTGGCAACCGAATGAATCTCCCAATGAACATGACTTGCTAAAGTCTAAACAAGCTTTTTCATTCTCTTTTAATTGCATATAAATTACTCCTCGTAGCAAATAAGCCCTAGAATTAATAGGGTCTGTTGCAATAGCAATATTTACACTTTTTAATGCCTCAGCAAAATCATCAATTCCGTAATAAGCATTTGCTTTGGTAATAAATATTTGTGCTTCTTTATAACCCAAGTTTATCGCTTTATCAATATCTGCAAGGGCATCAACAAATTTATTTTGCTGCTTATATGTTGTGCCCCTATAAAAATATGCAACTTCATTATTAGGCTCAATGTTTATTACAGCCGTAAAAGAAACAATGGCATTATCATACTCTTCTAAATTATACTGGGCAATGCCAATTTTTAATTTGGCTGTTGCATCATAGGGTTTATAGGTAAGATAGGTTGTAAAATCTTCAATGGTACCCCGGTTATCTTTTAACTGAGACTTTGCCATTGCTCTATTAAAATAGGCATCAAACAGCTTGTTGTTCTTTTTTAATGCTTCCGTACAATCGTCTATTACGCCAGCATAATCTGTTAAAAACATTCTTATTTCTGCCCTATTTAAATAATATTCTGCTGATTGAGCATACTTCAAGGCTTCGGTAAAATCTGCATATGCGCCTGTATAGTCTAAAAGTTTCTTTTTTGCTAACCCTCTATAAAACAAAACGGTTGTATCTGGTGCATCAAAATAGTCTGCCGCTTTATCTAAATCTTCTAAACTTTGCCCGTAATTTTCTTTCTCAAAATTTACTTGACCACGAAATTTATACGCCTCCGGAAAATACTGCCTAAGGGCTATAGCTGATGAAAAATCGGCCAAAGCACCATCATAATCTTTAATGTTTTTTTTAGCTTGACCTCGATTGTAATATGCCTGAACATTGTTTGCATTTAATTCAATGGCTTTGTTAAACTCTTCTATAGCGCCAATGTTATCGTTGTTGTTTAGCTTTTCAAGCCCATCATTAAAATAAGCTTCAGTACCAGGCTCGGTATTAATATAACCTGGTATTCCGAGCATTTTTCCTGAGTTATATCCTTCTGTAACGCTTGCTAACCTTTTTTCTTTGTTTGGGTGTGTAGAGTAGGTATCATCTCCATCTGCAGAGTTTGCTTTTATTGCAATTTGAGATTCTTCAAGCGTAGAGCCCAACCTTTGCAGTATGAAACCCGAAAAAAAATCTGCTTGCAATTCGTTTTTTCTTTGTTCTTCTAATGTTTTTGGTGGCCTTAACGTATGCCCATCAAAATGATGCCCTAATTCATGGGCCAAAATGCTCATGGCTGCCCAATCGGTATTAGAACCGCTGCCTATGGTAGAAATAAAGTTCATATCATAAACAATGTATCGTAAGCCATCATCGCCCGTAGCGGCACGTGCATTTTTTATGTTTGGGCAACTTACCAATACAAAATTTACAGGCAGCCCAATTCTTTTTAATATTTCTCCAACGGCTTCTTTTACTTCTTTATTGGTTGTAAAAGAAGCTTGTTTCATAAAGTCGCATAATTCTTCGCCTTCATTTTCTTCAGAGTACCCAACATAAAAAGCTGGTTTTTGGGCGTACGATAAAAGAGTAATGGAAAATAAAAACAAAAAGAAAATAGCTCTGATCTGTTTCTTTTTCTTGTTCATAGTCTGGTTAATTAACTTTTTGAAAGTTACTAATTCTTTAAGAATGTGATTTAAAGTGCGGTTTTTGTTTTTCACCTATATTTAGTACCACTTAACCACCCAACTGATTATGTTTTTTAAATCTGTACCTCATGCATTTCTCATTCAATTTTTTGCCCTTGCTTTAGCAGCATTATCTTGTAACAATAGCTTTGCGCAACAAGTTAATGTTGAGGCAGATTCTCTACAGCTACACCTTAACCAGTACAATAAAGAAAAAGATGCAATTGAAAGAGCTATTAGGCTGGGTGAATGTGATGATGAAAGAAATACTGCAAAAAAAGCTTTTGAAGCGGAATTAAGGCACCTTGATAGCTTGCTATTGATTATTCCGCTGAATGAATTACAAGCTGCATGCAAATCAAACAAGTTTTTAATTGTTGGTAAATGGAAGGAAAGTAGCACCTGCGTAAAAATTAGATACGAGCAAAGAAAATATTTGAAAGGCTGCGAAATTCCTTTTCTTACAGACTCTATAAATTGGGCGCTATACGCTGAAATTAGCAAAGCCATTGCAGACAAACGACTTTGTTTGGAAAGTGTTCAATTCTCAAATTATACGCAGGTAGAAAAAATGCCAGAGGCAACAAACTCGGCACAATCTGCCCAACAATTGTTGGTACAAATAGAACGGGTTTTAAATGTATACAGCGATAAAATTGGAATAAATTACTTACAGTACTTGGCTTTTGAAAGCAAGGTTAATGTTGATTCTACCGAAAAAGCGTTAGAAGCCCGCACCAAATTTTTATCAAAATGTCTGCAAAAAATTAAAGAATGAAGCCAGCCGTTTTTACATCCGTATTTCTTCTTTTGCTCAGTTTTTACTGTGCTGCTCAGACTTCTGATTTTGAAAAAAAACTGAATAACATTTCTGATAATAACACCAACAATGTTGTGGCTGTTTTTAATAAAACCGATGATAAAATTGACGCTTTTGAAGAGCAAGAAAGAATAAAGGAACAAGAAAGATTGCGCAAAATTTTTAAAGAACGTTGCGCAGAAAACAGCAAATTACTTTTAGCCGATGTAGAAAAACTAAACAACCTTTTGCAATATCCGGAGATTACTTATTTCGAACAAATTGATTTTTATTTTATTTACATCCAAGGAAACTCTCTTCGTTTTCCTGAAACCGACACGACTCAGGGTTTTACGGCTCAAGATGTTTTTTGTCTTCCCGATACCTTTTCAATTTACAACTACCCACATATAAAAAAGGCGCTAGAAGACCACAGACTCATACTTGAAAATAATACTAAAGGAGGCAGCCAAATAGACAAAATGCCCGAAAACGAAAATATTTATACAGACTATGTTGCACGAGAATTAGAAGTGCTTATTCACAGATTAATTTTGGCGCTTGATAAAAAATATCCAAAAGATGGCTATAACCTTAGCGCGTTTAGAACCACAGAAAAAAGCCGCAATTTTACTACGCTAAAAGAAATCGTTGATTTCCGCACTAACGTAATTGTTGCGTTTAGTAAAAAGCTTTAATACAACTATGATGAAAAAAATATTCACCCTTATTTGCTTCCTTTTATTTTTGGCTTTTGCCCAAGCGCAAGAAAAAGCAGAAAATAATGAGTTAAATTCCAAAGATGTTACTTCTGAAATGAATTCTATTTTAGGAGAAATTGCCGATGAATTGGAGGCCGAAAAAAGCAGTAATGTAAAAAATGACAGCGAGGCTCTTTTGGAAAGTATTGAACTCAGTCAAGAAGTTAAAAACAAAATAAGCACCTACCAAATTAACAGTTTAGATCACCGACAAGAAGTTTTTTCTTGGCAGTTAAAAGCTAGCAAATGGATTTTTGCCATTGTTATGATTATTGTACTGTCTGGGTTAGCTTTAAGCTATATGCACTTTTACAAATCGCTAAAAAACCCACCAGGTGCAGAAGGAGAAAAAACAGAGTTAGAAATGAGTACTTCGGGTATTAAAATGAACTCATCCGTAATTGGGTTAATTATCTTGGTTTTAGCCATCGCCTTTTTATACCTATATCTTATTCATGTTTTTCCTATAAATGAGTTTAATCTAGATACAAACGCCATCCCCGATTTGTAGCAAATTAGGCACCTTGAATATTTTCACTTACTGTCATTAAACATTCTTACGGCTTAAAAGTCCAAGTAAGAAATCAAAAATAAAATGACAAAAATTCTTACCCTAATCTGTGCACTGTTTGTAACAAGCGCAGCCTTTTCTCAATCTTTTTACGATGAGGGCACCATTCAAGAAATAAAAATAACGTTTGCCCAGAGCAATTGGGATGCCTTGCTTGATGCTGAAAAAGCTGGAAATGATGGCTACATCATGGCACAAAGCGTAGAAATAAATGGAGTCTTGTTTGATAGTGTTGGAGTTAAATACAAAGGCAATAGCACGTATAGCGCCAATCAAACCAAAAACCCGTTTCACATTGAATTAGATACGTACAAAGACCACGAATATCAAAACTATACCGATATTAAACTGAGCAATGTTAAAAACGACCCATCATTTGTTCGTGAAGTTTTGAGCTACCAAGTGCTTAGGAATTATATGGATGCCCCACTTTCTAACTACGCCAACGTTTATGTAAACGGAGCTTTAATTGGGTTGTACAGCAATTCAGAATCTGTTTCAAAGAAATTTGTAAACAAACGTTACGGATCTAAAACCAATACACGTGTAAAATGTAACCCGCCTGCAGGCGCTGGTCCTGGTAGCTCAGATTACCCAAACCTAGTGTACATTAGCCAAGACAGCACGCAGTATTATGCCAAGTACGAGTTAAAATCTGACTATGGTTGGAATGAGCTTATTAACCTTTGCGACACGCTGAACAATTATGTTAATGACATTGAAAAAATACTTGATGTTGACAGAGCATTGTGGATGTTGGCTTTTGATAACATCCTTGTAAACTTAGACAGCTACATTGGTGAGTTTGCCCAAAACTATTATTTATACAGAGATGACAATGGCCGTTTTGTGCCAACCGTTTGGGACTTAAACGAATCTTTCGGCAGGTTTTCTATGACGGGTACAGGCAATTTAAACACCACAACCAGCAAGCAGCAACTAAGTCATTTGCTTCACCAAAATGATGCTAATTATCCTTTGGTAAGCAAATTATTAAGTATACCGAGTTACAAAAAAATGTACTTAGCACATTGCAAAACCATTTTAGAAGATAACTTTACCAACAACGGACCGTATTATACAAGTGGCCAAGCGCTACAATCTACTATTGATGCAGCCGTACAGGCAGATCCAAACAAGTTTTACACGTACGCAAACTTTACCAGTAATCTAACAAATGATGTAACAACAGGCGGAGGTGGAGGCCCTCCAAGTGCTACACCCGGAATTACAAATTTGATGAATGGCAGATATACCTATTTAATGGCGCAGAGTGATTTCACAGCTACAGAACCAACTATTTCTTCTATTGCATTGTCTAACAACAACCCCGCTCCAGGCGATGTAGTTACGTTTACAGCAAACGTATTGAATGAGAACACGGTTTACCTCGGCTATAGAAACAATCCGTATGGGGTATTTGAAAAAGTAACCATGTTTGATGATGGTTTGCACAATGACGGTGCCGCCAACGATGATGTATATGGAACAGATATAACTTTGGCAGGCGGCACAACCCAGTATTACATTTATGCTGAAAACGCAAATATTGGTAAGTTTTCTCCAACCAATGCAGAGCATGTTTTTTATACTATAGAAGCATTGGTACAGCCCATTGGCGATTTAGTAATCAACGAGTTTTTGGCCTCTAATGATACCACAATGGCCGACCAAGATGGTGAGTTTGACGACTGGATTGAATTGTACAACAAAGGCAACACAATTATAGATTTGTCTAAATACTCGTTAAGTGATGATGCCAGCGATTTAGGTCAGTTTACGTTTCCTTTAGGGGCCACCCTAGCGCCAAACAGTTATGTAATTGTTTGGGCCGATGGCGATTTAAATCAATCGGGTTACCATGCCGATTTTAAAATTTCTGCCAGCGGAGAAACCCTTTATCTATCAGATTCTACACTTTCATACGCAGACTCTGTGCAGTTTACGGCACAAACAACAGATGTTTCTTATGGCCGTTTCCCAAACGGAACTGGCAGCTTTAGCAGCATGACACCAACATTTAATGCCGAAAACATGGTGAATAATGTGGGTGTTGAAGACGAAGAATCAGTTGCTAAAATTGATATCACTGTGTACCCAAACCCAACTGATTACAAGCTGAACATAAAATTGAATAACCCATTAAATGAAGGTATTGCCGTAACCATTTTTAACGTGCAAGGAAAAACCATTTACAAGGGTACTCTAGAATATGATTTAGAAATAAACACTACGCCATGGCCGGCAGGAATGTATTTTGTTTTGGTAGGAAATCATTCTGAAAAGGTAATTGTAAAATAGCATTGCGCTTATTAACCTCAGCAAACAGCATGTTAGGTAAAGGCAGCTAAAAATACCATTTACATAATAATAAAAGAGTCTGTTAAAACATGTTTTAACAGACTCTTTTATTTTAACTTTTATGCTGATTCCTTAAAAAGGGAAACAATTAACGAAACGTTTTATCGTATAGTTTTATAGAATCTTTTACAATATTCAGCGCCTTTGCTTTGGCCTGAAACTGATCTACCACAACTTCTTTATTCTCTAATTTCTTGTAATCTTCAAAAAATCGTTGCAACTCAATAGTTGTGTGCGGAGACAATTGGTGAATATCATTGATGTGATTAACACTCATATCATGTTTGGCAACAGCAATTATTTTGTCATCCTCTTCGCCCCCATCAATCATGCGCATTACACCAATTACTTTGGCTTCTACCAAACAAAGTGGAGGTAAATCAACACTAGAGATAACCAAAATATCTAGCGGATCATTATCGTCACAATACGTTTGTGGGATAAAACCATAGTTAGCCGGATAGTGCACAGCCGAGAAAAGAACACGGTCTAATTTTAACATGCCACTGTCTTTGTCTAACTCAAATTTTCCTTTGCTTCCTTTTGGGATTTCAATTACAGCAGTTACAATTTCTGGAATGTTTTTACCGGGCGAAATATCGTGCCAAGGATTTGTCATGTTAAAATTTTTAGGGCCGCAAAAATAGGTTGTGCAATATTACTGGCACATTAATTTTCGTAATTGTTTAGTGCTTGTCTTACCCAATCTGCAACTTCAATGGTTTTGCGGGTTTTCATATCATACATAATCTGTGTGGTTGTACCCGTTGCATGCACAATAATTTCGTTATTTTTTTTGCTAATAATGGCATATTCTAACACAAAGCTCTTGGTGCCAATTTTAGAAGTGCGCATTAAAACTTGTGCATCTTCTGCGCTAAGCAGCATTTCTTTTCTTAAATCTATGTTTATGTTGCCAATTAAAAACATGTGTTTGTGCCAATCCCAACCGGGGCAAGCTTTAAGCATATAATGGCCACGTGCCACTTCAAAATAAGTTACAAATACCGCGTTGTTTACGTGGCCTAGTGCATCCATATCATTCCAACGTAGTTGTAATGGGAGATTGAATTTAAAGCATTCTATGTTTTGCATGAATGTAAAATTATTAGTTAATGATGTGTGAAGAATAACTGTACAAGGTTGATAATGTTCGGACGCCTTTTTTAATGGTTTCTTTTCTAACAATCAATCCTTCTTTATTATAGATATACTGCACACGAAAATCTTCGTTTAAATTACGGCCCAAATACCGCTTGCTTATTAATTGATTTGAATCATTGTACTCAAAAACAATGTAATCGTTATAAACTCCTCCAGAACTGGTGGGGTTTTTGCGCTTTTCTTGCTGTTTGTAAACCTTGTGGGTTCGTGTTACTTTCTTAATAAATCCGTTTTCGCCAAGTTCAAATTTATCCGGGGTATATCCCAAATGATATGTGGTTTTGGGTGCACCAATAATTGTATCATAACTTCCGGTACTGCCCCAAAGTTGACGAAATGTAATTAGTGTGTCATATTCGAGTGTTTTACCTTTATATTTTATTTTAACCCAATCTGTAATTGTGTCATTACTTTCGCTGTTTTTTTTCCAAAAAATTTGAGATTCTTTTTTCTGACAAACCATTCTTTTTAGTAAATCATATTGGAATTTTAATAACTCGAGATTATAATACTCTGTATTTGAGTAGCTCGTTTCCAAATAAAAAGTTGAATCTAAAAGCTCCTTTTCATTGTAGTAAAATTGATTGAATTGCTCATAAATTAAATCTGTTTTCAGGCCGGTTACCATCTTCATTTTTCCAAGAAATCGTTCTTTATCCATATTTACTTTTTGAATAAAAAGAGCTGTATAAACAGCTTCAATCTGGCCATTTTTTTGAAATGTATAAGATGCTATATGTTGTGCCCTCTGCTTAGTTGTATCATATTCATCAACAACAAAATCTTGAATCAGTAAAGATGTCACATTGTTTTCGGTTATTATTCTTCGACTAAAAAGCTCAGGTTCATTTTCGTGATTCAAATAATCAAACGGATGGTATGATTCTATTTGACTAAACCCAAGAACTGGAAATAAAAAGAAGAATGCTAGAATCGTGTATTTCATCAAAATAACATTATGCATCTATATATACTAATCTGTAGAAAGACATAAATATATTGAGGCCTTTATTCATGCCAATATGTTTCGCGCGGCTAACCCTGACAGGGTTTAGAACCCTGTTAGGGTTAAATGATTAAACCTTCAGGGCTAAAAAAAGCCTCGTACCAAATATGTTGGAACGAGGCTTTAAATGTATTAAAACTAGAAAAGTCTAGTATCTGTAGTATTCTGGCTTGTATGGACCTTCTACTTTTACACCAATGTATTTGGCTTGGTCTTCGCGAAGCGTTTCTAACTCAACACCAATTTTAGCCAAGTGCAAACGCGCAACTTTTTCGTCTAGATGTTTTGGCAACATATAAACTTCATTTTTATAGTTTTTGTAGTTGTTCCAAATTTCTATTTGTGCCAATGTTTGGTTTGTAAAGCTATTGCTCATTACAAAACTTGGGTGACCTGTAGCACAACCTAAGTTAACCAATCTACCTTCGGCCAAAACAATTACATCTTTGCCATCTATAGTATATTTATCTACCTGTGGTTTCACCGTTACTTTAGTGTTGCCGTGGTTTTTGTTTAACCAAGCCATGTCTATTTCATTGTCAAAATGACCAATGTTACAAACTATGGTTTTGTCATTCATCATTTCAAAGTGGTGGCCTTGTATAATATCTTTATTACCGGTAGTTGTAATAATGATGTTTGCGCGAGGAATTGCGTTTTCCATGCGTTTTACTTCAAAACCGTCCATGGCAGCTTGTAGTGCACAAATAGGGTCTATTTCTGTAACAATTACGCGGCATCCGGCACCGGCCAAACTTGCAGCCGTACCTTTACCTACATCGCCATAACCGGCAACGACAGCCACTTTACCTGCCATCATAATATCGGTTGCTCTGCGTATAGCATCTACTGCACTTTCTTTACAACCGTATTTGTTATCAAATTTACTTTTAGTAACAGAATCGTTTACGTTAATGGCTGGCATAACCAATGTTCCGTTTTCTTGGCGCTCGTATAAGCGGTGTACACCAGTGGTTGTTTCTTCAGACAAACCACGAATACCTGCTGTTAATTCTGGGAAGCGATCAAAAACCATATTGGTTAAATCTCCACCATCATCCAAAATCATATTTAATGGTTTATTGTCTTCTCCAAACCAAAGTGTTTGTTCAATACACCAATCAAATTCTTCTTCGGTCATGCCTTTCCAAGCGTAAACAGGAATGCCAGCAGCAGCAATGGCAGCAGCGGCATGATCTTGTGTAGAAAAAATATTACAAGAGCTCCAAGTAACCTCAGCACCCAATGCAACCAACGTTTCTATTAAAACCGCAGTTTGTATGGTCATGTGTAGGCAGCCAGCAATACGTGCTCCTTTTAGTGGTTGTTCTGCACCATATTCTTCACGTAACGACATTAATCCAGGCATTTCTGCTTCGGCCAATTCTATTTCTAAACGGCCATACGCAGCAAGGCTCATGTCTTTAACTTTGTAAGGAGGTCTTTTTGTTGTTACTTCACTCATTATTATTCGTCATTAAATGTTTTCAAAAAAAAGTTCGGCAAAAGTACTTAAAACCAGCGAAATACTTTTGTAATTGTATAAACACAATCTTGTACCTTTAGTTTACATGAATACACTTTTTCATCCTAACAGTAAAATGAGATTGCAACCCATAAAGGGTATTGATGTCTGTGTTTATCCGGTTTCGGCTATAGAAGATGAGTTGCAGGCTATAGAAAAAATTTCTGCTCGCGATAAAGTGCGACTTCGCGATATTAAGCATCCGCAAAAAAAACGAGAATTTTTAGCTTCTAGACTAGCGCTTGCCGAGCTTAGTAGCAAGTATAGAATAACATATCAAGATCGCATACCATATTTAGACAATGGCCATTACATTTCTTTAACGCATGCGCATAATGTAGCTGCCGCTGTGCTTAGCAAGGAATTTGTAGTCGGTATTGATGTTGAGTTGCAACGCGAGCAACTCTTTAGAATTAGCGACAAGTTTTTACATCCAGAAGAAAAAATGCTAATCCGCCCAAATCGTGTGCTAGAAGATTTGCACGTGTATTGGGGAGCCAAAGAGGCGCTTTTTAAAATTTGGAAAAAAGGCGAAGTAGATTTTAGCCATGAATTGCGCGTAGACCCTTTTTTAGGCACAAATGATGGCCAAACTACCGGACGCATTTTAAAAAACAACCAATGCATTGAGTGTAAAATCCTTTACCAAAAAGTAGAGAATTACCATTTGGTTATAGCATGGACAGATCAGCTATAGAATGCAAAACCAAAAGAGTTTTTCTAAAATTTACCGACTATTATTTAAAGGCTCTACTGCAAGCGCAGAAATTTTGTCTTTTATCCAATAGGCAAACAACCACTCGCTTTCTTTTGGAAAACCATGATAAACAAATCTTAAGTTGTTATTTCTATCTATCAGCAAAAGCTGTGGGTAGCCCGAAAGGTTTGTTAAACGCTCAAAATAATTTGTAGTATCTCTCCCAACAACTGGGTTAACATTCAACACGTTTAAAACATCTATAATCTTTTTATTAGAATCATGTGCCGAGATATTAAACGTAACATACTCTACGTTTGGGTCATTGGTAAAATTGGTTTTAAAATCTTCCATAAATTTTAATTGCTCTTGGCACGGGGCACAATTAATAAACCAAAGCTCAACCAATTTTACCTTTCCATTATCTTCTGGAAAAAAATGGTAGCCATCGCCAATAAACTCAAAAGCATAATTGGGCACTACTTTGTTATAAATAAAATAGTTGTTTAAAATTAAGGTTGCAGTAGCATAGGCATAGATTAATCCGCAAAATAAAATACTCAGGCCAACCTTAAAATAGGCCCGTAATGCTAACGAGCCAATTAAAAATCCTGCGCCAAAAATTACCAATTGCTCTAAGCTATACCTGTTAAAAACATCTATGCCGGGTATTTCAAAAACAATTAAGCCTATCACTAAAGAAATAGCCAGAATCTTAAATTTTTGTTTTTGTTTTATCAACCACGAGGTTAATAAACCGTAAAAAAACACCAAGCCATAAACAGGCAAAACCAATTGAAATATGTAAAAATAATTTCGAAGAAATGCCAAGCCCAAACCCAAAACAACCCAAAGGAAAAGTTTTAAAACTTTCATAAATGATATTTTAACAATACGTCTTTGTTACGGGTTTTTATGGTTTCTACAACGAGAGCATAGGTAATATTAAATTAAATGTTAAAAAGGCACCATTTAAAACTAATCAAGGCTTTCGTGGTATAATAGCTAATCTATAATTACTTTTCTTGCCCAACCAAAGCCCGTTTGGTTGGTAATGCTTAAAACATAAACACCTTTTAAAATTTCTAGGAGATTAATTTTACCCGATACTGGCAAAACACCTTTTTGTACAAGTGCGCCTTTTAAATCTGTAAGTTGATAATTATAAACATTGCCTGGCCAATGCAATGCCCCTACAGTAAGTTGATCTTTTGCTGGGTTTGGGAAAATAAAAGGTTCTTGTCCTAATGCCTTTTCTTCATCTTCATTAATTCCAATTGGGTTTCCTTTTCCATCAATAATTATTAAATGTATGGCCAGGCTATTCTCTCCAAATTTATCCCAATTGTATTCATCAAATACTAAAAGCCACTTATTATCTGGTAAGCTTAATACTTCTTGCCCATTATGGGCATACCCATTGCTATAAACTTTAGACCAATTTGTTTGACCCGTGTTTGGGTTAAAACAAGTAATATATGTTGTGTTGTTTGGTTTTAAATAATAAAAAGGTGAAGGCTCCATATCCGTAGCCATAATCATGGCAGAATCTTTTGCGTTATTAACAGCAAACATGCCATAATCAAATGTGGTTACTTCTGTATATATTGTATCAAATATTTTGTTTTTAGAGTAAGCGAACGTGTCAATTTTATCAAATTCATAATTTGAGTTTAAACTTACCATCGAAAGATTTCTATAATAATAAGTATAGCCAACGGTATCTGGAGGTAAAAAAAGAGTATCTAAATAACTCGCTGTTTGCGTTACCAACTTCGGCTCGTTGGCTTGGTTTTCTATAAATTGAATATTTTGCTCAAGTTGATGGCCATAGTTACTTGCAGTATCTTTTACATACATCAATCTGTTCAGTGTAAACGCTGTATCAATAAAACCCATGTTTAAAGATAATTGATAAGGATAAAAGGAAACTAAAAAACCATCTGGAACGGGATAAAAATCACCAATACTAAGCTTTGGAAAAGGAATTGGAAATGGCAATTGTAAAAATGTATCTACGGGTATAATGACTTCATTTAACTTGTTGCCTTCATAATCAAATTGAGCTAAGAATCCATCTGTTACATTAGGGGTATTGTTTCCTAACGCCCCAGAGAGCAACAATGTATTGTTATACTCTTTACAATTTAGAATATAATATACTAGACTATCTCCTACATCGTTCAGAGAAAAAGAGCTTAACACATCAAGGGAAGAATTTAAGAAAACAACAAAATACCTGCTAATGGTAGTTGAGTTTTCGAAAACGCCAAAGGTAACAGCCAAAGAATCAGTACCAACAGAGGTTATTTTTGTGAAAAAGGCATTAACAGCAGACGGAGTTGGTGAAATAATACCAGAAAGTCTAAGGCTGTCTAGTAGGTTTAAGGAATAATCCATCTGATAAATTATGGGGTCAAAGCTGTTATTAACTGACAGATTTGCCTTTTTGCCTTTTATTAAATAGATGGCACCTTCATGCACCAAAGCATCTCCACCTGTTGTGGTTAGGCTGTCTCTCTTTAGATATTTTTCTAAGTTCTGGCCAGTAAGTGTAAAGCCATACATTAGGAAAAGAATGCATACTAATTTTATCATAACATGTTTTTAAAAGGAGACTGTTAATAAAACAGTCTCCAACTTTAATTACAAATAGCTTAGTGTAAGTGCTGGTAAGTTTGGTGCAAACCAACCATTTGTACCAACGGTTAAAAGTTCATAATGCCAAAACGTTTCAACAACGCCACTTCCTTGAGTATTATTTTTACGTTGAACATCTAAATAAAGAATGCCCTTAGTTTTTGCCGTTATTAAATTAACATCATCATAAATAGCCTGTGCATAACTGTTTTGTTCTTGGGCAGTAACACACATTGCCGCAGGTATTGGGCCTTGATGAGCTAATATGTATGCGTTTGAGTTACCTAACAAATGTTCCTTAGATATATAACTCGTTGGAATTAACGGGTTAAAAAATGTAGAATACCTGGTAACATTTGTATAATACTTTGGATTTATGTTCGAATTTACGCCCCAATAAGAACGTAAAGCTATTTCAGCATTTTCTTTTGCCACACGCCAAGCCGCCCTTGCTTTGTTTCCTGGAACATAGGGGCAATAATATGCATATCCTGCAACTCGGTCATCAGCAGTTGTTCCTATAGGTTTTCCCGTTTGGGTTAACGTTCCCGTAACACCTTTTAAAAACACATGCTTAGCCTCTAAAACAACCGTATTGTTTTCAATAGCAGATACATAAAAATCTGTACCTACATGTTTTTTTTCATTGGTTACTTCTGCCAAAATATTTGTATGTACATTAATCAATACGTCACGCACGTCTACTTCGGCTAACTCATTCTCTCCATTCAGTTGAAAAATAAAAGATGAGGACTCAATCTGTACGCTATCATGTTCATATAAATAATCTGGGAAAAGGTAATTAATTCCTGTTTCTAATAACCAAATACCACGGTTTATGCTTACATAATCCAGGCTTTGTTCGTTTTCTAGCGCAAGCAATGCGATTCGTATTTCTCCTTCTAGATCATTTCCTGAAGGATCGTAATACTCATAATCTAGTAAATTACCAACACTCATCTCTGGTTGAGGTTCAACAAAAGGAGCGTCATTCACTTCTTTTCTGCATGCTAACATTGCGCATAAAGCCAAAGTCATAACAAATACTTTTTTCATGTTTAAAAAATTTAAAGTTTATGACCATCGAAGCAAAAAAAAAAAAAATGAGCTGTACAAGAGTATTTAAACTCAATTTTAAAAAATAACATCAACCAATAATTTTGTTTTTTGTGTTTGTTGGTTTATGTACGTTTGCACTGCAACATGAGTAAGAACCAAATTCATACTATTCTTAAGCAATTAAACACCAACGGCAAAACCCAATTGGCTGTGTTAATAGACCCAGATAAGCCTGATAGCAGCTTGCTAGATGCCCAATTAGATGCCATAGAAAAGGCAAAAGTGCCCTTTATATTTTTTGGTGGAAGCCTATTAACGCGTTTTGTTTTAGAAGAAAAACTTGCTTACATAAAAAAGCGAACGACCGCAAAAATTGTTTTGTTTCCTGGAAGCATCCAGCAGGTTTCTCCGCAAGTCGATGCTATTTTGTTTCTTTCGCTAATTTCTGGCCGTAATCCAGAATTGCTTATTGGTCAGCATGTTTTGGCTGCGCCCATGATTAAACAAAGTGGGTTGGAAGTGCTCTCTACAGGCTACATGTTAATTGATGGTGGCCAGCCCACAACTGCTAGCTACATAAGCGGCAGTCTTCCTATACCCGCTAACAAACCCGACATTGCTGCATGCACGGCCATGGCTGGAGAAATGCTTGGCCTGCAACATATTTATTTAGATGCTGGCAGCGGTGCACAAAACCCTGTTTCTGCAAAAATGATTGCCACAGTGCGCAAAGAAGTAAATGTGCCCATTATTGTTGGTGGAGGAATTAAAGATGCTGCAAAAGCTGTAGAAAGCGCAAAAGCAGGTGCCAACATTGTTGTGGTTGGAAACATTACAGAAAAACAACCACAAATAATTTTCGAGATTTCCGAAGCCTTAAATTCCATTTAATAAAATGTCTTTTTTGCTTCAAACAAATCGCCTTGTTTTACGCGAATTTGTAGTAAGCGATGCCCCAGAAATGTTTGCCCTAAACGCGGATCCAGATGTTTTAAAATATACTGGTGACTTGGCTTTTAAGCACCTTGAAGAAACCCAAATGTTCATTAAAAACTATACTGATTACAAGCGTAATGGCATAGGGCGTTGGGCGGTTTCATTAAAAACCAACCCAAAAATGCTTGGCTGGTGTGGCTTAAAAAAACACCCCGATGGCTTGGTAGATTTAGGGTTTAGATTTAAGAAAAAACATTGGGGAAAAGGGTTTGCAACCGAAGCTGCAAATGCGTGCATTACTTATGGTTTTACTACGTTAAATCTCACTAAAATTGTGGGTCGTGCCGAGTCTGAAAACATTGCCAGTATTGCCGTACTTAAAAAATGTGGCTTTCATTTTAGCCACAAAGAACTAGACGAATTACATCACCAAAAACAAATCGAAGTTTATACATTACACCATGAAGATTTCTGTAGACATTAGCCTTTATCCGCTTCAAGAAAATTACCTGCACACTATAGATGCTTTTATAAAAAGCCTGTACAAATACCCCAGCATCCGCGTAAAAACACATCATCTTAGCACCATGATTATTGGCGATTTTGACGAAGTAATGCACGCATTGCAAACTGAAATTAAAGAAACCTTTACACAAGAAGAGCAAGCCAGCTTTGTACTTAAAGTTTTAAAGGGCGATGTTGTTGACAACGTAAACTTAGACAGCTATCACTAAAGTTATTTCCATAATTGGCCCTGAATCTTCAGGAAAAACTACGCTTACAAAGCAGTTGGCTGTACATTTTTCTTGCCCTTTTATTTTGGAGTACGCACGAGAATATTTAGAAAATAGGCCCGGATATGTTTATAAATTGTCTGATTTAGACCTTATTGCCCGCAAACAAGTAGCCCAAACACGCAAGGCCATATCAGCCAAACCCAATCTGCTTTTTTGCGATACCGATTTAATAACCATTAAGATTTGGGCCCAAGAAAAATGTAACGCCAAATTGCATTTTGTAGAGGACGCGTTAAAAAACAACACCACCCACTTTTACCTGCTATGTGCACCAAATATAATTTGGGAAGAAGACGTATTGCGCGAAGACAAAAACAATAGAGACTATTTATTTGAAGAAAATCG
Organism: Bacteroidia bacterium; assembly: GCA_030424545.1. Taxonomy (GTDB): domain Bacteria; phylum Bacteroidota; class Bacteroidia; order Flavobacteriales; family Schleiferiaceae; genus JAUHWL01. The sequence continues at coordinate 269,000 of JAUHWL010000001.1, read as the reverse complement.
TAAAGCACTTGAGGCACAAAATGCACCCTATCAAATTATTTCTGACCTCAATGAAGAAAGGCTCAAGCAAGCCATATTACACGTAGAAGATTTTTTAACCCCTTAAACAACTTTGCTATTTCATATCTAAAATTCGCTTCAAACCAATTTTAGATGCCTCGTGTTGTGGGTTATAACTCAATGCTTCTTTATAATCTTTTTCGGCATTAATGATATCGCCCAAACGCTCGTAAGCATAAGCCCTGCCATACAATGCTCGGTGGTTTATAGGCTGAATTTTTAGCGCTTGTGTAAAATAATCTCGTGCAACATCATTGATGTTTAGTTGCAAATGGATGTACCCCAAATTAAAGTAACTCTCTATATCTTTAGGTTGCAATTGCGTACAATTTGTAAACGCTTTTATGGCATTGTTCCAATCTTCTATAGATAAATAATACATGCCCATATTGTAATATGTGCTGTGGCTGTTAGGATTTATTTCTAAAATTCTATTAAAATAAGCCAATGCAAGTGGGTCTTTTTGCGCGCTCAACATCACCCCCATCATATCTAGCGCAGCAATATAATTGTTGTCTAAATCTATAGCACGTTGAAAATACTGCATTGAGCTGGCCGTATCTCCGTTTATATCTCTAACATTTATTCCCTTAATAAAAAGGGCTATGGGTTGGTTTGGGTCTATATCTAATACTTCGTTTACCAATTTTAGGCTCTTTCTAAAGTCTTGAACTATGTTGTAGAGTTCGGCCAATTTTAAACGGCAATCAATACTTTTTGCATCTATTTTAATGCATTTTTCCCAAGCCGTTTTGCTAATGCGTGTTTTGTTAATCACGTAGTTTACATTGCCCCATGTTAATAAAACATCCGCATTTAGTGAGTCTATTTCCATTGCCGCAGCCGCATCAGCATAGGCATATTTTAAATTTTTATTTTCAAGATATAGATTACTGCGCGCAATTAACGCTTCGATATTTCTTGGGTTTTCGGCAATAAAATTGTTGAGCGAATCGCTTGCAATTTTTATCTGATTTACCGTAACCGATGTATCTTGGTGAATGGGCAAATCTTCTTGGCGAAGCGGTTTTTTAGGATCTTCTTTACAACTAGAAAAAATAAATAGGGCCGATATAAATAAGATGATGCTATTTTTCATGGGGGCAAAAATAAGGATAGAAGCAGTTGAAAAAAGGTTAATTAAAAGACGTTGATTAATCGTTTCGTTGCCTAAACGAATAGCACTTAAATTTGCCTTTTTATTCTCTCAACAATACATTTTAGCATGGCGGAATTAACGCGCATCAACAAATATTTAAGCGAAATTGGATATTGTTCTAGAAGAGCAGCCGACAAACTTATAGAACAGGGCCGCGTAACTATAAACGGTCAAGTTCCGCCCATGGGCACCAAAATTGCCCCGGAAGACGAAGTTCATGTTGATGGCAAATTGGTCTCTGAACCAAACGAAAAGCCCGTTTATATGGCTTTTAACAAACCTCGGGGAATTGTTTGCACTACCGATACAAAACGAGAGAAAGACAACATCATTGATTTTATAAATTACCCGAAGCGCATTTTCCCCATTGGGCGATTGGACAAACCCAGCGAAGGCTTAATATTTTTAACCAACGATGGCGACATTGTAAACAAGATTTTGCGAGCCAGAAACAATCATGAAAAAGAATATTTGGTTTCGGTAAACAAACGCATTACGCCCAATTTTTTGCATAAGATGGCCAACGGCATTCCCATTTTAGGCACCACAACAAAAAAATGTTTGGTAGAACAAGTTGGTCCGGTGCAGTTTAAAATTGTGCTTACGCAAGGCTTAAACAGGCAAATACGCAGAATGTGTGAGTTTTTAGATTACCGCGTAACCAAGCTGCAACGCCTGCGCATTATGAATGTTTCTTTAGATGTTCCGGTTGGCCAATGGCGTTATTTAACGCCTAAAGAATTGCAAGAAATAAATAGTTTGGTAGAAGAATCGGCTAAAACGCATGACGAATAAACCCCAATGCTTTTTGCATACACCAGGGTTTTTCAATCTTTATCTTAATATCTGCGTTTTCTAAAATTGCTCTTTGCTTCGCCACTAGCTGGCTTCTTGCTTTTAAAATTTCGCCTTGGAGGTTTTGCTTTTTTTGGCGTAGGAATGTTGCTTGCCTCAAACCCTTCTACTTCGGTCATTGTAAGTTTTTCGCCCAAAAGCTTTTCTATGCCGCGTAGGTATTCTTTCTCATCTACACTTACCAACGAGATGGCTTCTCCGCTAGCACCTGCACGGCCTGTACGACCAATGCGATGCACATAATCTTCGGGCACGTTGGGCAATTCAAAATTAATTACGTGAGGCAACAAGGGTATATCTAAACCGCGCGCGGCAATATCTGTAGCTACCAAAACCCGTATTTGATTGCTCTTAAAATTGGCCAACGCCTTGGTTCTAGCACCTTGGCTTTTGTTGCCGTGTATGGCTGCAGCCGTAATATTTTTGTTGTTTAATTTTTCGGCCAATCGGTTAGCACCATGTTTTGTGCGCGTAAAAATCAATACTTGTTTCCAGTTGCCATCGCCAATAAGCTGGGTAACCAGAGCCGTTTTTTTATTTGAATCTACACGATAGGCTTTCTGCACAATCATATCAACCGTGCTGTTTTCGGGCGTAGCCTCTACAGATACGGGGTTGCGCAAAAAGGTATTGGCCAAGTTTCTAATTTCTTTAGAAAATGTGGCCGAGAATAATAAGTTTTGTTTTTTAGCGGGCATTAAAGACAGTATCTTTTTTATGTCCCTCAAAAATCCCATATCAAGCATGCGGTCTGCTTCGTCTAGCACCAAAATCTCTATGTTGGCCAACGATAAGAATCCTTGATTTTGCAAATCGAGCAACCTACCGGGCGTAGCCACCAAAATATCTACCCCTCTTTTTAGGTTTTGTACTTGTGGGTTTTGGTTTACTCCACCAAAAATTACGGCCGATTTTAAATCTAAAAATGCACCATAGTCCTGCACACTTTCAAAAACCTGCGCGGCAAGTTCTCTGGTTGGTGTAAGCACCAATGCGCGTACGGGTCTGTTTCTTAACCTTGTGCCTTGGTTTAATAACTGCAACATGGGAAGTGTGAAACCCGCGGTTTTTCCTGTACCCGTTTGGGCTGAGGCTAATACATCTTTCTTTTCTAAAACAAGTGGAATTACTTTTTCTTGTATGGGAGATGGTGTTGTGTATCCTTTTTTGCTAATTGCTTTTAGCAGGGCATCAGACAAGCCCAACGAATTAAATGACATAAAATAAAATTGTGAAATGACAATTTATTTACAGTGTCATTTCTTGTAAAAATTAAAAAGCAAATGTAACGCCATTTTAGATGAAGTTGAATTGACATTTTGTATGAGCAAAAGATTAAGAATAATATCTTTATTCCTTATCATTTACATTATGGAAAATCTAAAAAACAGCTTACAAAACATTACGTCAGAGTCTAAAGATTTGGCTCAAGATTATGTAAAGCTAATCTCCTTAACGGTTTCTAAAAAAATAGCTTTAATGATTGGCATTCTGGTAACTACCTTTTTACTGTCATTAATGTTTTTGCTGGTTATTACATTGTGCTCTTTTGCCATTTCTGGCTTTTTAAACAACCTTTTAAATAGTCAATTTTTAGGATTTGTTATTGTAGTATCATTTTACATTGTGCTTATAGCGGGCATTATCTATAGAATCTACAAAACAAAAACGCCTCTTTTTAGTAATTTATTTGTAAAAATATTGGCCTTTATTTTTGAGATAAAAAGCGAACGCCCCATAACACTGGAGAACTTGGCGGCAGAAACCAAAGAGGTTAAAGCAAAAATACAGGCAGACAAAACATCCATCACGACACAACTAAAGCTTTTAAAATATGTTGTTATAGAAACCATTATAGAGGAGGTTATAGGATTATTTCGAAAAAAAGAAACACCTCCTCGTGATGAAAACTAAATAGTCTCTGTATGAATTTTCATGATTTACAAGCAAAAAAACCCAACGGCCAACCCATAAACATGGCCGATTTTAAAGGCAAAACCGTTTTGGTTGTGAACACCGCCACGCAATGCGGTCTAACACCTCAGTTTGAAGGGTTAGAAATATTACATCAAGCCTACAAAGACAAAGGCCTGGTGGTGCTTGGTTTTCCGTGCAACCAATTTGGTAGCCAAGAACCGTTAAGCAATGAAGAGATGACTGAAAAATGTCAACTCAATCACGGAGTTACTTTTCAACTCACCCAAAAAGTTGATGTGAATGGCGCCAACACGCATCCTGTTTTTAAATACTTAAAAAAAGAAAAAGGATCCATCTTGGGCAGCAGCATTAAATGGAATTTTACCAAGTTTCTAATTGGTCCAAATGGCAAACCGGTAAAGCGTTACGCACCAACCACCAAGCCTGAAAAACTTGAAAAAGACATTGTGATATTATTACACAAGTAAAAAAACAGCCTAGCTATAACCAGCCAAATCTATTGTTTTAAACACACTTTTGGCTGATTATAAACTAAACAATAAAATGAAAAAAGTAATTGTAACCGGAGCCAGTGGCATGGTGGGCAAAGGTGTTTTATTAGAATGCCTAGATCACCCAGAAATAAGCGAAGTACTTTCTGTAGGCCGCAAACCATTGGGCATAAATCATCCGAAATTAAAAGAACTTATACACACAGATTTTTCTGAGTTTGATTCTGTAGCCGAAAACCTGCGCGGATATGATGCCTGCTACCACAGCATGGGCGTTAGCGCAACGCAACACAACGAAGCCAGTTACACAAAAATGACACTCGATTTTACGCTGGCTTTGGCAACTACCATTTACCGTTTAAACCCGCAATCTACCTTTATTTATGTAAGTGGTGCGGGCACCGATAGCTCCGAAAAAGGTCGGCAAATGTGGGCGCGAGTAAAAGGCAAAACAGAAAATAAAATTCTTGCACTAGGCTTTAAACAAGCCTTTATGTTTAGACCGGGCGCCATTATCCCGCTACGCGGAATAGAGCCCAGCAACAAGGTTTATAAATTTTTGGTAAACAACCTTACTTGGCTTGTAAAAGGGTTAAAACGCTTGGCGCCCAACAGCATTGTTAACACCACCCAAATAGGCTTAGCCATGATAAATGCCACGCAGAAAGGCTATTATAAAAACATAATTAACCCAGCAGACATCTTACGCTTAGCCAATTCTACCACATGAAAAAAGTTTTGAAACGCTTTCTACAATTGTTTTTCGCCTTGATATTTTTGCTTGTCTTTATTGGCGTTTTATTTGTTTCGTTTAGTCCCCAGTTTGGCGGAAAACCAACCGAACAAGACACAGCCAACTACCAGAAAACAGGGCATTACCAAGACGGCATTTTTGTAAACTTAATACCCACCACCATGGATATGAGTTTTAAAAACATAAAAAATACCTTAAAGCAATATTGGGATGGCGTGCCTAATCAGCGCCCCGATTTTTACATACCCGTAGATAAAATTGACTCGACAAAATTGGTAAACGATAAGCAAGTAACGCGGTTAATTTGGTTCGGGCACTCGGCATTTTTGCTGCAAGTAGAAGGACAAACTATTTTGTTAGACCCCATGCTTAGCGATGTTCCTGCGCCACATCCGTGGCTGGGCGGCCAACGTTACAATAAAATTAAACCCCTAGAAATAGAAGAAATTCCGGCTGTAGACGCCATCATTATTTCGCACGATCATTACGACCACTTGGATTATGAATCGATAGAAAAACTAAAAGACAAAACCCGCCATTTTTACGTGCCCCTGGGCGTTGGCGCCCATTTTTTAGCTTGGGGAATTGCACCAGAACGCATTCACGAAATGGATTGGTGGCAAGAAATAAAACACGAAAATTTAACACTGGCTTTTGTGCCATCGCGCCATTTTTCTGGCCGCGGATTAACCGATAGAAACACCACGCTTTGGGGAAGCTGGGTGATTGCCGGAGACAACCACAATTTTTATTTTAGTGGCGATGGCGGTTACGGCCCTCACTTTAAAGCCATTGGCGATAAATATGGCCCGTTTAATTTGGCCATGATTGAATGCGGACAATACAACCAAAACTGGTCCCAAATACACATGATGCCCGAAGAATCTGCCCAAGCCGCAGTAGATCTAAAAGCTCAATTAATGATGCCCATCCATTGGGGCGCGTTTACGCTAAGTCTTCATTCTTGGACAGACCCCATCATCCGCGTACGCGAAAAAGCAAAAGCGCTACACATGCCGCTAATTGCCCCGCGCATTGGCCAAGAAATAAAATTAGACGAAACCTTGCCACCACTAGAATTGTGGTGGGAAAATAAAAACATGTAAAACCATGAACGACATTGTATCTGCAAAAAAAGCACTGCGTGCAGAAATGCAAAACCTGCGCAGAAATGTAAATCGCGAAGCAAAAAAAACCTACGATGCGTGGATTTGCGCGCAGCTAGAAAAACGTGTAGCCGAGAAAAATGCCCAGGTGATACATGTATATATTCCGTTTTCTACGGAAATTGTCATTACACCATTTATAGTAAAAATGTTGGCCGAAGGTAAAACCGTAGTAGCGCCAAAAACACTTCCGAAACGCCAATTAGAAAATCGCATTTTACATTCTATGCACGCACTTGGCACCGGCATTATGGGCACACAACATCCCGCGGAGCCGGATATTTACACCGCACATTTCGATTTTATTGTGGTACCCGGCCTTGCTTTTGATGCCCAAAATTACCGCCTTGGTTACGGTGGCGGTTACTACGATAATTTTTTAGCCACCCACCCCGAAGCCTATAAAATGGGGATTTTTTATCCACAACAAAAAGTTCCCACTGTGCCCCGCGAACCGCACGATTTTAAGCTAGATGAAATTTGTTGGCGTGCTTTTTAATCAGCTATAAAATTATACCGCCCAACCCTGACAGGTTTTAGTACCCTATTCAGTTTTTTCACTCCAAAAAAAACATTAAAATAAGCACCGTAGCCAATGGGTGTTATAATGGTATTTAAACTTGGTTTCGTGCCGTTTTTTAACGCATTTGTTTAGTTCAATCTTTATGGCTATGTTCGCCCAATAAGAATGTTAAATTATTGCTTTTCAGTACTATGCGATATTCAAATAAACAACAACTATTTAGATTCTGCGAGACGCAAATCAGTGTGTTGTTTTGTACATTTTTACATTTTGTTTTATTTCGAAAACGGAAAATTATCTTCCTGAATTAATCAGGCATTCCGAGTGTGCCTGAACAACTCCTTTACATTATTCCTTTACAGAAGCTATTCTTATTAAACATACAGGATGCTTAAACTCGTGCATAAAATAGTGTATAGATTAGGAGCCAAAACAATGTTGTAATTGTATAATTTTAAAGATATATATCATGGCCGTTTTACGAAAAAAGCTCACAAAAGAAGAATTATTAGCAAAAAGACAATTAAAAGTATTAAAGAAACTTGAGGATAAAAAAATGAAGAAAAGAAAATCTCGAGTCGCATAAATTGTTTTTTCTAAAAGGTCCGAAACATACATTTTGGGCCTTTTTATTTACTCTAAGATATACGGGGCTTATTCAAACCAAAACTCATGTGCAGTTTCTCCGTTTTTAATTGCGTTTACATGTAAAATTTTTGAAGTAGGTTTATTACCCTAACCACATTTATCTAAAAAAAACGTGTTTACTTAAATTAGTGCGTTAACAAGTTGTTTGGCAAGAGAGAATTACCCCTATATAAACAAGCATTTTTTTGGTATTATTGAGCTCTAAAGGCCTTTGCAACGACTGCTTAAAAACAAGCAAATGAAAATTTTTTTAGCGATAAAACCCAAGATTAAAATTGCCCTAATCTTGCTGATTCTTATCATCATAGTTTTAAGCGGAACTTTGTTTGAGCGTAGGTTTGTTAGCTCCATTAACGAATCTAACTCTTCTATTTACAATGATCGATTAGTGCCCGCCAACGAAATGTTTCGGCTTGCAGACCAAATGCTTGAGCGCCATTTATTGGTAGAAGATTTTTTAGCTTCGAAAGGAAAGATCTCTGTTGTTGAAACACAAACCTTATTAAACCAGAATAAACAAACCATAGATACTTTATTGACTGCTTTTGAAACTACCTATTTGGTAAAAGCCGAAACCGAAAGCTTGGGTCAATTAAAAATGCATTTAAAAAATTATACGGTTGTAGAGAGCAGCGTGGTTTTAAGTGGACCTGAAACCGAAGAGTTGCATTTGTTACGTACCGAATTTTTACGGGTTCATCAAGAATTAAAAACCTTAAGTGCCATACAATTACGCATTGGCCAAGATTTGTTTTCCGACTCTGAAAAAACTATGGTTGATGCTCATGCACTTAGCGATTTTCAAATCATCATTATTATTCTACTATGCATTTTGGCACAAATATTTATTCTTTCTTCTAAATCTATAGCTTCTCCAATAGAGCAAAACCATCATTTAAATTAAAACAAGTACACACTATAAGATAATTTAACCGCCCAATTATCTCCCGCATCTGGCAATTGGTTGGGGCCAAAGCGGTAATAGGCGCCAACACCTAAAGACTGAAATATTATATTCAGTTCTAAACCTGTTTCATAAAAACCAAGTTTGGCTTTGTACATTTTGCACAGAATAGATTTGGCCGAATTAAAAAGTTCCTTTTTACGGCAAAATATTTACAATGCCCCGCTCTTGCCTTACACTACCTTCTGGGTTTGGTTGTGTAGCATTTGGATTTACAACTTTATATTCTATTAAATACGTATAAGAATCTGTGGGTAAAACCGCCCCATTATAGGTGCCATCCCAATTGTTTTTATAGTTGGCGCTATAAAAAACGGTTTGGCCCCAACGGTTAAAAACCCACAACTTTATGGGTTCTTCTGGCCCGTAAAACTGAAAGTAATCATTGTTTCCGTCTCCGTTTGGGGTAAAGGCATTGGGCACAAACAAACGTATTTCGCAGGGGTCTTGCTCTAATGTAAAATATTCTTGGTGTTGCCAGCAGGGTGTGGTTATTTCTACAATATGGTTGCCGGGTGCATTATAAACGGTGGCTGCTGTTGTATCTCCGTTGCTCCAACTATATTTTGCCCCTGTATATTGCGGCACACTTAGCGGTATGTTTTTGCCCATGCAAATACGATAAGTAGAATCTAGTAAAGTGTTGTCTGGCTCTTTTTCTACCCAGTTTACATAAAACGTGGTGCTGCTTGTAAACCGTTTGTTAATTTCAATTTCTACGGTGTAGCTGCCCGGCTCTGTGGCTATAAAAAAAGTATCTGTTGTACTAGTTGTACCACTAGGCGCTTGCCAGTGGTAGGTTATGGTGCTGTCTTGCAGCTTAAACCCTTTGCGTGTTGGGCTTAAGGTAACGGGTTGGCCATAACAAACCGTGGTGTCTTTTTGGTGTACCGAAAAAAGAGTGTCGTTGCAATTGTACACATAAACGGCATCCATAAAAATTATTCCGTAAGAGGTACAGTCTGGATTATTTCCTATCTGCAAAGGCGCTGAAGCTAATGGATTAAAATTACCAATCAGCACATATTCTTCTGTACCATCCGCGGTAAAACTACCCTTTAATTTGCGCCAATGGTTTGTATTGGTAATGTACCCAAAACCAGAAACTTGAGGGACAATACCATCGTCCCATGGCCTTGAAGATGGTAAAGCACTGTCTTGTCGAAAATGCATGCCCAGGCCATTGTGCGTATAGCAAGAATAAATACCGATCTTACCATCTGTAAATCGAACCGACATTTCAGTACAATACGCAGTGTCCTTTGCTAACACTTCGGTTAAACGATTATAAGCTATTGATGTTAGTGCACTACCTTGATACAACAATGGATTCTTATAATACACAAGTGAATTATATCCTTTTCCTTCATACGGCAATGGCGTATATAAATCTAGTGCCGAGCTATTGGCTGTAAACCCTGGGCAACCGCCAAACCATGGGCCTAAATAACAAGCTGTATCATGTACTGAACCAAGTCTTGACTCCCTTTCTCCATTACTTGGTTTATGTGCTCTCCAGTTTAGGAATGGCTCACTTCCAATAATTATCAATCCAACACTGTTAATATTAGATTTTAGGTCACTAAAATCATGATTAGGCACAAGGTTTTGACTTGTAGCGCAAACACCTAAGAATTGCAAAGCAACAAATACAATTTGCTTAAACATACTTAATGAGCAATTATTAATTTTCTTGTTACGGTATTATTATCTATAAGCGTACAATAAATAAAGTAAATACCTTCAGGTAATACAACATTTATTACTGTAGTATTCTCACTATGAAATACTTTTTTACCGCTAACATCAAACATATTCACCTCTTTTATGGCTACATCACTTTCTAAAGTAAATTGACCAGATGAAGGGTTAGGAAAAATGTTCACCTCACTTTTTCTTAATATTGATACAACGGTTTGTTTATTCAATACATTACAAGCATACATAAATCCTGAAGCCGCATTCGGATTCTTAATTAACTGATCGCTAAAAAAAGGGTTGGTACTTACGTTACCAAGTGTATCTAAGTATCTGACACCCTTTGTACTTTGCGCCCCAGGCCCAAAATACCATGGGTTATTCGTGGTATATTGTGTGGCATAAAACTGTGCATTATATTCTGGTTCTGTTGTTGTTGGGCAATCTTTTAATTCAATGTTGGCTACAATGGTTGGGTATGTATTAGAAATGGTGTCCTGTATATCAAATGTATTTTCTACTCCAGCGGTGTCTGAACCAAAATCTGAAATAATGGCTGAGTAAAACTGCATACCATATTGATATGCACTAAACTTGTTACAGCTTATAATGGTATTTGTTAAATCCCCCGTTCCGTAGATACACTTGGTTGCCCATAAAAATTCATTACGCTTTATTTGGGCATTGGGTACATTATTTAAGTATATGCAAGGCTTGCCCATAACGGGTCCGCCCAGAAACCCCGTTGTATAGAAAAATATATTATCGCCAAAACGTACTCCAGGAGTGTTTATAAACTTTACTCTATAATCTCCAGCTTTATCTGTACTAATCCCAGATGATCTAAAATAATTGTTATGAATTTTAACCCCTTCATTTAAACTGGTAGTTATTATATCTCGAAACTCAAATTGAGAATTATTTAAAGCATTATTATACAACTCAATATTTAAAGCACTTATGTTATTTACATTTCCAGTAAATTCGGCTAACGTTTCATATGAATAATTGTCTCCTAGGTATGTTCCTTTTTTGTCTTCAATAGAATCATTACTTGGTTTATTAATATCTATCAAACTATAATTAAACGAATTATTTTGTATATAATGATTACAATACTCTGTAAATAACCCTGAATATCTAAGGGGGTAACCAGGTAAAGGAGGGTTTGTTGTTAGAAACTGATTAATTATTGTAGTAGAATCTATGCCCAATATTAAATCACTAAAACGGGCATAGACACCCCACGCTAAATCTTTAAATGTGTTATTTTGAAGACTAACTTTAGATGTGTTAGGCGTTATTCCATACATATCAATTCCCGTAAAAACATTTGGGCTTTTTGCTGTATCACCTATCTGGATGTATTCTGCAGCAAGCGCAATGTTTATTGCTACATGTGCGGTGTGGTTAACGTAAGGGTTTGTGCTTTGATACACGGTAGATAGTGGATGTTCTACAACCACAGGGGTTATTGTATCCACGGCATCAAAGGTGTTTCCGAAAATATGCCAGCGTGAGTTACCTGCAAATGTTCCAGGTAAAGTATATCCCTGCCCAAAAATGCTATGTTGGTTGGCCAAGTAATCTGTACCAACGCTTTTAAAAAGAACATTGTTTGTTAATTGAAACCCGTTGCAACTGCCAGACAATTCACTAAACCTTATGGTTATTCTAGAATCTTGGCCATCTGCATAAATACCATCCCAGCAATACCCGCATGCCTTTTGTAAAAGAGTATTTAGAAAAAATAAGTGTGTTCCACTTTGGGTTGTCATTTTCGCATCGGCCCCAAACAGAAAGTTGCATTGCGAAAATGTTACATCATCATCAATAGTAAAGTGATCTAATACAAGGAAATCTGCATTGCTTACCTGACTGCCTGTAAAAAGGTTAGAATAGTCTTCATTAAATATGATGTAATCATAATCTATTCCCTCCAAACAACAATCAAGTACGTAAATAGTTAAAATTGCTATTTGGTTACCTTGGTAGGTTAATTCAAATTCAAAAAAGCCATAACTCTCAGGGCCAATTAATCCGCCTGTTGTAAAGGTTAGTAAACCTAGCTGCACATCGTATGCAAAACTGGGATTGTCAAAATTAAAACTGGTAAAGGAAGTTAAATCGTAATCGTTATCTACATTTTGGAGCGAAACTTCAAAGGAATCATCGCAGATATAGTGCACTTCATCGCTGGGGTGTACGTATTGTGCAAACGCTTTATTACTTAAACTAGACGTTAAAAGTAAACCCATAATTACGATGATTTTATAGGCTACATTTTTCTGTAATGTACGCCATATCCGCGGTAGGCAGGTAGGTAGGTAGGTAGGTAGGTAGGTAAAGGTTTGTCATTTTTTCTATAGGTTTAAAATTGAATGAGCAAGATAACTATACACAACAATTAAAAAAAGTATGAATGAGTAAACACATTCTGATGTGCTAAAACTTTCGTCTTTACTATCTCTTCTCGCTAATTAATATTCTAAAACAAGTACACACTGTACGATAATTTTACCGCCCAGTTGTCTGCAGCTTCTGGCAACTGGTTTGGACCAAAGCGGTAATAGGCGCCAACGCCTATAGACTGAAATATTTTATTCAATTCTAAACCTGTTTCATAAAAACCAAGTTTGGCTTCTTTTACGCTAATGCCGCGGTGTCTTTCTGGGTTGTTTAAAGTTCCCCAAAGTGCGCGCACCAACACTTCTACATCTGGCGCCCAATTGCCAATTTTTAAAAACCTAGATTGAAAATTATGCCGAAACATGGCTTGTACAAACTGATCGTTTAAAAACTCATTGTTCCGCATGGTTTCAAAACTGTATTTGTCTGCAACCAACAACAGTCCATCATAACTGGCAGGCAAATTACTGCGGCCATTGTACAGGTAACTATAAGGTACATCGCCAAACACTTTTCCGCCCTCTGCGGCAAAGGTTGTAATACCCAATTCTTTGGTTTTTACATCGTGTCTAAACTTTACTTCTACCCGATGAAAATCTAACGTGCCGTCTAAAAAATCATTCAGGCCACGGGTGTATTGCGCGGTAAAAACGGGAAAGGTTCTGCCCATAGCCTTTCTACCAAACGGGCCTTCCATATATTTTTCGTTTGGTGCCCAACGTACGGTTGCTTGTATTAATCCTGCAACAAAACCATTTTGCCAAACGATTTCTCCTTCTTGGTTTTTGGTGAGGTAATCGTACTCTCCTGGCATATATCTGTTTTGCCTGCTCACTTGAACTTTTGTGTGCACATTGGGTATGGGATGCCAAGATGCATAACCATAGGCTTCGCTTAATTCGTCAAACTGCTCTACCCATAGTAGGCGTGTGTTTCCTTCTGCCAAAATGGTTCGCTGTGGCTTATCTATCCAATGTTCGCCACCACTTTCATAAATATCAAACTGATATCCGCCCCCCAATTTTAGGTTGGTTTTGTTGTGCAGGTTTAAAGACCCATAGTAGCCGTATTTTATGGTTTCGTCTTTAAAACCATAGCCATAATTACCTCCCACGGTAAACCAACTAGAGAGTTTATTATTTGTTTCTATTCCCGCACCAAGTCTAAAACCTTCGTATAAATTATAGCGCATAATGTGCTTTAACGGAAAATCAAAATAGCCCCATCTTACTTTTCCTTCGGTTAATGCGGTTAGCCACGTAAGCTTTGCGTCAAAATTTTCGGCCTTGCCAATGCTATCAATTACGCGATACGTTTCCTTTTCTTTTTGGGTGAGGGTGTCGGTTCTAAATTTATCCCAATAGTTGTTTTCTTTTTTTGTGGCCTCATCTTCTATTTTTAAATCTATTCTAGAAAAATCGGCTTTTGCCAAAGGCGGATTAATTTTTACGTTGCTTAAATACGTGCGGCCAATGCCCTTGGGTTTAATTCCTTCTAAATCTATGTTGTGAAATGTAAAATCATAATTCATTTGAAACGGAAACCAGCTTCCCCCACCAAACTGTTTGTATAGTTGTTGAATCTCTATGCTAAAATCTTTCTCAACCATTTCTGGTTTGGCCAAAACATTTTGCACCGCCCAGCCATTTGAGTTTATATACAAAACCCCTTTTAATCCACTAAAATTGGCGCCTTTTTTTGGGGCGAAAGAAATGACAAAGGTTGTATCGGCCCCGGCATACGTGGTATCTTGCAATAAAAAAAGGTATTTTCTGGTGCTCCCCGTTGTAATGGGGTTTAGGTAATCTAACCCTAAAACGCTTACAAAATCTTCGTAAAAACTAAAGCTTTGTAGTTGGTTGGCCAACAACACAAACGTGGGGTTTTTTAGTCCGCTTACACGATTTGCCACAATAACTTCGTTGTCTAAATTGGGCTTTTTATACTTGCGCTCGCTGGCGCTTTCCATTATCAGCAAATGCTGTTTTTTCATAAACGCCTCAATTTCTTGCAGGTTGGTATCTTGCACCACCTCATATACCTCTAGTAAGCTTTCGCCCTTGTTTTCCTCAACAAAATCTTTTTGCAGCGTAACAATAAACTTGTTGTATGATGTGTACGAAAACGATTCTAAATTTTTCGGGTCGTTTTTTTTACGGTTGGCAACGGCATTTTTTATAATGCGGTGTGCGGGGTTTTCGCCAGCAACCACCTCTATTTCTTGCAGCTCTGTGGTTGTTTCTTCTAAGTAAATCTTTAGCGGCAGTTTTGTGCCGTTGGTAATGGTTAGCGTTTGTTTTTTGTAACCAATAAAACTAAATGTAAGTGTGGTTACGGGCTGAAAATGGCTAATGTTAAAGCGGCCATCTATATCGGCACTTGTACCTTGACGAGAATTGTTGATGGTGATATTAACAAACGGAAGAGGCTTTTCTGTTGCCTTATCAAAAACCTGACCTGTTAATTTTTGAGGCTGAGCAAAAGCCGCAAAGCCAAACAATGCTAGAATGATTAAAAAGGGAAAGCGCATGTGTAGTTTTTATGTGAGGGTAAAGGTGCAGAATTTTAGAGTAAAACAAACACCTAAAAACCCAACGTGTAGTTGCACCTATTTAACGGCAACCAAATTTAAAATGCTTGAATTTTAAACCTGCTTAACCTAAATTGGCACACACATACCAAAACGTGCTTTCTTAAAAAAATTACTTCCGTTATTAGGATTTTATGATGACAAAAACCGCAAAATACCTTGCTGCCTTTACCTTGTTTTTAAGTATTACAAGTTGCTATACACTGCATACACCAACATACCATGTAAGTGTAAACGATGAATTTTTGCCACCCAAAACCGCACAAATAAAAGCGCAAACAACACGCAATTATTTTTTAGGTTTTGGAGGAAAAAACAAAAAACCTATGATGGCCGAAGCCCGAATATTGCTAAACGATAAACGCAGTGGGTTTTTGCCAAACCAATTCATAAACGTCTCGGTTGACGAAGAAAAAACAAACTATTTCTTTCTGTACTATCAGCATAAACTTATTATTTCTGCCAACCTAAACTTTGCAACAAAACAGTATGAAAGCACTACCAACAGCGCAATACAAGATGTTGCTACGTATAACTTAACACAAGGAGACCGCATTACCTTTAAATACGATGATGGCGTGCTGCTTCATCAATCTTTGCTGGGCACCGTAAAATGGATTTCAGACAAAATAGTTCATATAGAGTTAGATGAGGCAAGCAAAAACAACAAGCTCTTGCATTCTTTTAGCGGTTATGCCAATTTAAAAGATGTTAACCTGCTTACACAAAACAAAGCCGATTTCAAACAAAATGATGTTGTTGCTTTTATGCCGCGCGGGTATGGTGGCAGCCCTATTGTTGGTGTTGTGCACGGTTTTTACAATAGCACAACCGTAAAGCTAAAGCTTAACCCAGAAAGCATTAAAACATGGCAAAAATTTGGCGGCAAGCGTGATGAAGACGGTATTATATACGTACCTGTGTTTCGGGTTTTTAAATAGTTTGGTTTTTTACGCATCACCATTCACAACTAAGATTTTAACGCTTTTTTTCCGGTAAAATATACGTTGTATTGCACATTTTAAATACTGTTAATAAACGTGCAAAATCGCAAAAGTGGTCATATCTTCACCTGTTGAAATTTGTGCGTGTAAACACAAAAAATGTAACTCGTTTTATTATGAAAAATGTCATCCGATTTTTAAACATTTCCCTGATTGCACTTGCGTTCTTTTACCTTATCCTCTATTTTCCGGAGTACACATTGGTGGCAATTATTGGTGCGCTTTTATTGTTAGCACTGTATGATTATTTCCAACCCAAGCATACCATTTTACGAAACTTCCCTGTAATTGGCCACATGCGCTATATGCTAGAAGGTATTGGCCCAGAAATTCGTCAGTATTTTGTAGAAAGCGATATGGACGGAAAACCCTTAAATCGCAATCAGCGCACGTACATTTACTCGCGCGCCAAAAAGCAAAACGACAATCACCCTTTTGGTACAGAACTAGATTTACAAAACGACAATATTGAGTGGGTACGACATTCTATGTTTCCTAAGCTTGCCCATGAGCAACCGCCACGCGTTACCATTGGAGGCCCAGAGTGCAAGCAGCCCTATGCGGCAAGTTTACTCAACGTTTCGGCCATGAGTTATGGCTCCCTCAGCAAAAATGCTATATCGGCCCTTAACTTAGGCGCCAAGGCCGGTAATTTTTACCACAACACAGGCGAGGGTAGCATCTCAGATTTTCACAAGTTAGGTGGCGATATTTGCTACCAAATTGGTACAGGTTACTTTGGCTGCCGCGATGAACACGGAAACTTTTCTGATGAAATGTTTACCAAAAGCGCCACAATACCCGAAGTAAAACTTATTGAAGTAAAACTTTCTCAAGGCGCCAAACCGGGGCATGGCGGTATTTTACCCGCCTCTAAAAACAACGAAGAAATTGCGCGCATACGTGGCGTAAAACCGCACACCACTATTTTTTCTCCTCCGGGCCACACCGCATTTAAAAGCTATGATGGACTCTTGCATTTTATTGCGCGCTTACGCGACTTATCGGGCGGTAAACCCGTTGGTTTTAAACTGTGTGTGGGTAACCCTGCGGAGTTTGATAGGATTTGCAAAGCCATGGTAGAAACCGGAATAAAACCCGATTTTATAACTGTAGATGGTGCCGAAGGCGGTACCGGTGCTGCGCCCATCACATTCTCAGACCATGTGGGTATGCCGTGGGAAAATGCCCTTATGTTTGTGGTAGAAACCCTAAAAAAGCACAACCTTAAAAAGGATATTAAAATCATTACTTCAGGTAAAATAATAGATGGTTTTGACGTGCTTAAAGCCTTGAGTTTAGGGGCTGATTTATGTAATTCGGCCCGCGCCATGATGTTGGCCTTAGGCTGTATACAAGCATTAGAGTGCCACAAAAACACGTGCCCAACGGGGGTTGCTACCAACAATCCGAGGTTGATGCGTGGCTTAGTAGTGAAAGAAAAATGGCAACGCGTAAAAAATTACCACGAGGCCGTTTTAGAAGATTTTATGGATTTGTTGGCTGCAACAGGATGCAACTCTATTGATGACCTAAACCCGTCCTTTATCTTTAAACAAATTGATGGTAACTCAATGTCGTACGAAGATTTAAATGAAATAAGAAAAGCAAACTACTACTTGCACCTAAAAACCCCTATTGATAAAGAAAGTTAAAAAAAATCTTGTGGCCTTTTGCACATTTAGAAAAGGCCACAAGATTTATATGTTATAAAGCTTTATAAAGTCTTGAACGTAGTTATTTAATCATAATGCGTTCTGTTTGGATTTCAGTATCGTTGGCTATGCTTAGTATATAATTTCCTGAAGCTAAACGAGGCAGATTAATTGTCTCTTCTACAATACCTTGCGAGTAATAATTGTTTAATAATTCCGCTACTTCACGCCCTTGCAAATCATACAGTTTTATATTCAAGCTGTTTTCTTTTTTCAACAAAGCAGAAACGGTAATGTATTCTGATGCGGGGTTGGGATAAACGCCAACATCGGCCAAAGTATTTTCTTCAAGCCCAATGGTAGATTTGTTTAGCGCCAAAGTTGTTGTATGAATTGCATCACCCGTTGTGGCGGCATTTCCGTTGGCAAAATTTACAGCTGTGTATATGGTTGCGTTTTGAGCTGTACCCGAGTTCCACGTAAATTTCCATACTAAACTATCGTTTACAAACGTATTGCTAGACGATTTGTGTGTAGCCAAATTTACCGTGGTTTGTGCACCACCACCGGTTAATGTGCCTATGTTTCCCACATTCATAGATTGTGTCTCAATGGTAGTATTAAACCCACCCTTTACGGCAGTTGCTCCGTTACCTTGTGCTTTTACCGTAATAATATAGTCGGTGTTTTCTTCAAAACCTGTTGCCGGAATATTAGTTGTTACGCTTACGGTTTGTGCTGTAACGCTTGCTCCACCGTGACAATTTGTACAAGTGCCATTACTTAACGGGCTTCCACTTAATGCGGCTGTAACACCGCCCGCGTTTGTAAAAACGTTGCCCCCAATAAGAAGCATAGCACCTAAAAATAGTAGGGGAGTAATCTTTGATTTTCTCATGTTGATTTTTGAAATTAATAAATAAAGTATCCAAATAACAACATATTTTTTAAAAAGTTGACGTTGTTTAAATCAAGTGCTTAGAATCAGCTGACGTTCGCGGTGCTTTTTTCCGCCTATTTAGACTATCCCCGAATCCTTTTAAAATATAAAAAAACCTGATTAACATGCCTCAACCGGGTTTTGATTGTATCAAGCAATTTATTTCGACAAATAAAGAATAATACCTAAACGAATTTCTACATAGTTGGTTGGTTCAGCTTGCCAAGCTAACATGTTTATAGTTTGCGTGTTGCCGTTTTTTGTGGTGGTTGTAATATTATAATCCTGTTCTAAATTATTAAACATTGCCGTGTACTGTAAACTAAAATCTATAGCAACTTCTTCAGAAATTTTATAGAAAAGCCCAAATCTTGGCTGCACAAAAAAACCGTTTTGCTTCCAAGATAATTTGCTCGTTTCACGCCAATATGGATCAGTAATAAAATCACCTGATACCGATGTTACTGTTTTGGTTTGATTGTAAAAAGCAAAACCTGTGGCAAAACCTATATAAGGTTTTATCGCTTTTTTAGTTAGCAAATATTTGATGTTAATTGTAAGTGGAATCGTACTAGCCGTAGACTCAAAAGAATAATAATTGTCATAAACCAAACCTTGTCCGCCAGTGCTTGATGGCCCAAAACTAAAACTTGTAAAATCTACGCCAACTCCTGCTGAAAAACGATCAGTAATAAAACAATTAAACTCAACTCCGCCACCAAGGCCAATACCCGGTGCTCCAAATTCTTTGCCTGTATAATTTGCTAGGTTAGTGCTGCCAAATGGTTGAGGACCTAATGGTGTTGCAAGGTTAAAATGAGCGCCAAACGAAAACGGTTGCGCTTGCAACAACATACTACTTATGGCAAGAAGAAAAACCAATACTTTTTTCATCAGGAATTGACTTTTGTGTTGTAAAGAAAAGGAAAATCTGTTGTTGATTTAATCTTCAGAGCTTGCTACGTTTTAAAAGGATGAAGAGTTTTAAAACATAGAAAACACTTCTCGAATTAAACCATTTTCAACCCTTTTATAGTTTGAAACTTTAAAAGCGTTTTGCAACGCACAAAAAACCCGATTAACTTTTCGTCAATCGGGTTTTTTAATAAAATGCAAAATCGCTACAGCGTTCCGCGTTTTTCTTGTTCACGTTCTATGCTTTCAAAAAGAGCTTTAAAGTTTCCTGCTCCAAAACCTTTGGCGCCCATGCGTTGTATAATTTCAAAAAATAATGTTGGACGATCTTCTAATGGTTTGGTAAAGATTTGCAACAAATAACCTTCTTCATCGGCATCTACCAAAATAGAAAGTTTCTGTAGCTCTTTTATATCTTCATTCATCATGTCCATATGGCTACCCAAACGTCCAGGAATTTCGTCATAATATGTTTGTGGTGGAGGTGGCAAAAACTCTACGCCACGCGCCTTTAATTGGCTAACTGTTTTAATAATGTCATCAGTAGCCAATGCTAAGTGTTGTACACCAGCGCCTTCGTAAAAATCTAAGTATTCTTCAATTTGGCTGCGTTTGTTTCCTTTAGCTGGTTCGTTTATTGGGAACTTGATGCGGCCATTTCCGTTGCTCATCACCTTACTCATTAATGCAGAATATTCGGTGTGAATTTGCTTGTCATCAAACGAAAGGAAGTTTACAAAGCCCATTACATCTTCATACCATTTTACCCACACATTCATTTGATTCCAACCTACGTTGCCTACCATGTGGTCTATATATTTTAATCCTGTAGGCTCTGGGTTGTAGTCGCTCTTCCACTCTACAAAACCAGGTAAAAATGCGCCTTTGTAGTTTTTGCGCTCTACAAACATGTGTACGGTTTCGCCATAAGTGTAAATTCCGGCACGCACAACTTCGCCATGCTCATCTTTTTCCACGGTTGGTTCCATGTAACTCTTCGCTCCACGTTTGGTAGTTTCTTCCCACGCGCTGCGTGCATCTTCTACCCAAAGGGCTGTTACTTTTACGCCATCACCATGTTTAACAATATGATCGTTAATAGGGCTTTTGCTATTTAGAGGAGTGGTTAAAACAATGCGTATTTTATCTTGCTTAAGCACATAACTTACCTCGTCTTTGCTACCTGTTTCTAAACCTTTGTATGCATAGCTTTGAAAACCAAATGCAGTTTTATAAAAGTGTGCTGCCTGCTTGGCGTTGCCTACATAAAACTCTACATAATCGGTTCCTAAAAGCGGCAGAAAATCTTGTGCGCCTTCAAATATTTTTTCTAAACCGTAGTTTACTGATTCTACTTTTTTTGCCATCGATGGGTTGTATTAATGAGATTAAAGGGCAATGAGTCTATGACTGACCAATGTGCCGATCTCTGGTTGTTTTTACTTGTTCTTACTAATGTCGTTTTATTCGACAGGGTTCTTATTTTGTTCTATTACTCTATCATCCAACTTTTATAATAATCATCCACTTGCAGTTTCATTGCGTCTTCCGTAATCATCATTGGTGCAAATGGGTCAATCATTACAGCAACTTCTTCGGTATGGGTTTTACCAACGCTGCGCTCTATTGCGCCAGGGTGTGGTCCGTGCGGAATGCCACCTGGATGCAGGGTAAATTGGCCCTGTTCTATATTGTTACGGCTCATAAAATCGCCATCTACATAATAGAGAATTTCTTCTGAATCTACATTGCTATGATGATAGGGAGCTGGAATTGCTTTTGGATGATAATCGTACATACGCGGCATAAACGAGCAAACCACAAAACCTGCAGATTCCCATTGCTGATGAATAGGTGGTGGCATATGAATGCGGCCGGTAATAGGTTCAAAATCGAACATATTAAAGGCATACGGATAGTTGTAACCGTCCCATCCTACTGCATCAAAAGGGTGGCGACCATACACGTATTCCCACATCATGCCTTGCTTTTTCACCTTTACAAGAAACTCGCCTTTTTCGTCATGCGTTTGCAAATCCTGAGGTCTTCTAAAGTCACGCTCGCAATACGGAGAACTTTCTAGCAGTTGTCCCCACTCATTTCTATAGCGCTTTGGCGTGTAAATTGGACTCGCAGATTCTATAAATAAAAGTCTGTTGTCTGTTGTTTTAAATTCAATTTGATATACCGTACCGCGTGGAATAATTAAGTAGTCTGCATAGCCAAAAGGAATATTGCCATACATGGTTTTTAAAACGCCCTCGCCTTTGTGTACAAATAACATTTCATCGGCATCGCCATTTTTATAAAACCAATCTTGGTTAAACGTTTTAGGTGCAGCCAAACCAATTTGCAGTGCGCTATTTACAAAAAGTGTTTTTCTACCGGCTATAAACTCTTCGCTTTGCGGAAGTGAAAACCCTTTAAGACTCAAGGCTTTCATGTTTTTTTCTATGGCTATTTTCGGAGAAACATCATAGCTTTTTATTGGCTGTGTTACAATTGTTGGCGGATTGATATGATAGATCAACGAAGACATTCCTGAAAATCCCAAAGTTCCAAAAAGCTCTTCTTGGTAAAGACCTCCTTCTGGTTTTTCAAATGTTGTATGGCGTTTTGGAGGTATTTTCCCTAGTTTATGATAAAATGGCATATTGTTCTTTTTTAATGATTAATCGCAAATCTGATTAAATACTTTGTTATTACGGCTGATAAAAATCAGTCGTTAAAAACACCACGTAAATTTACTTTTTCGTGATTATGAAAACGCTTGGTACCTGCGTGTTTTTTTCTGTACTCCAATTGTTCTTCGGCACTCATGTTCACAACTGTTTTACATTGCGGTGTGCATGTGTTTTGATGTTTTTCCGCACAGTCATCACACTGAATAAACAGTAAGTTACACGCTTTGTTGGCGCAATTGGTGTGGCGCGCACTGGGTTTTCCGCATTGGTGACATTCGCTAATTACTTCACTAGAAATGCTCTCGCCCAAACGCTCATCAAACACAAAGTTTACTCCGTGAAATTTGTTTTCAATATTCTTTTCCTTAATCTGCCTGTGATAATCTATAATGCCGCCATGTAGCTGATTAACATCTTTAAAACCATGATGTTTAAGGTAAGCGCTGGTTTTTTCACAACGAATTCCGCCAGTGCAGTACAGCAAAATTTTATCGTCTTCGCGTCCTTTTAAAGAATTTAATACTTCCGGCAATTCTTCTTTAAACGTTTCCGACTGCGGGGTAATGGCATTTTCAAATTTGCCAATTTCGCTTTCGTAATGATTGCGCATATCCACCACAATGGCACCTTCTGCTAACGCTTGGTTCCAATTTTCGGCATCTAGGTGTGTGCCTACATTGGTTACATCATAATCTTCGGGTTTTAGGCCATCGGCTACAATTTGGTGGCGCACTTTAACTTGTAGTTTGATGAAGGATTTACCATCATCTTCTACCGCAATTTTAAAGGGTACGTCTTTAAATTCCGCGAACGCGTATAAAGCTTTTACAAACTTATCCCAGTTGTGTTCGGGTACGTTCATTTGCGCGTTAATGCCTTCGTGAGCAATGTAAATTCTGCCCAAACAATTAAAATCTGTCCACAACGCAAAAAGCGCATCGCGCATTTCGTAGGGGTTTTCTACCTGTACATATTTGTAAAACGAAATTGTTTTGCGCTTAAAATTCTCTTGTGCTAATTTTTCAATGAGTTCTTCGCGACTCAGCTTGTTTATCAGCTGTTTTTTCCCCGCATTCGGATCCATAC
This sequence comes from Bacteroidia bacterium, assembly GCA_030424545.1. GTDB lineage: Bacteria > Bacteroidota > Bacteroidia > Flavobacteriales > Schleiferiaceae > JAUHWL01. The sequence continues at coordinate 245,461 of JAUHWL010000001.1, read as the reverse complement.
AATCTTGATTTTTAACCAGGTGGCAAAGATAGGTTTTTGCACAAAAACAGGCTATTTCAAAAGTGCGTATTGGCTATATTTACGCCCCTTTAAGAAATAGAAGATGGCATCAGAAAAAATATTAATCATTGGTTCTAGCGGTCAAATAGGCACTGAGTTGGTGATGAGTTTGCGCGGTATTTATGGCAATCAAAACGTGTTTGCTAGTGATTTAAACACGCCCAAAGGTGAGGTTTTAGAAAGCGGACCCTTTGTGGCACTCAACGTTATGGATCGCGCGGCTTTAATTGAAACCGTTAAAAAATATAAAATTACACAGGTTTATCATTTGGTGGCGATGCTTAGCGCTACGGCCGAAAAATTTCCGGAAAAAGGTTGGGACCTCAACATGAAAAGTTTCTTTTACGTAATGGAAATGTTGCGCGAAGGCATCTTGAAAAAAGTGTACTGGCCCAGTTCTATCGCTGCTTTCGGACCAACCACGCCACGTGTAGATACGCCCCAACACACCATTATGGACCCCAGCACCGTATACGGAATTAGCAAGTTGAGTGGTGAGCTTTGGTGCCAATATTACCACGATAAATACAACGTTGATGTACGCTCCATCCGCTACCCTGGCCTGATTAGCTGGAAAAGCGAGCCGGGAGGAGGCACAACAGATTATGCCGTTGATATTTTTTACAAAGCCCTGCAAGATGGAAAATACACTTCGTTTTTGAGTGAGAACACCAACCTGCCGATGATGTATATGCCCGATGCCATTCGCGGTACCATAGAACTTTGTGAAGCGCCAGCCGACCAAGTAAAACTGCGTACCGGCTACAATTTTGCCGCGTTTAGTTTTGATCCACAAACGTTGGCAGAAAGCATCAAAAAACACATTCCGAATTTTGAAATAGACTACGCGCCTGACTTCCGCCAAAAAATTGCCGAAGGCTGGCCACAAAGTATTGACGACAGCCAAGCACGCCAAGATTGGGGTTGGAAACCTGAGTTTACCACAGACAAAATGGTGGAAGATATGCTCAAGAATTTAAGGGTGAAGTTGAATGTTAAATAAAAAACACACCTTTATCCTCCCGATACTCGGGACAAGCAATCTCAAGAGGAGCGAGGGGTGAGTGAATTCAGCAAAAAATAAATGGAAAAACTAAACTTCAAACGACTTGCCATTTCAATGGCTTTAACCAACATAGTTGTCTTCGGTTTAGGCTTTGCTTCCATCTATTTACTTGATCAGTATGGCTGGAGTGTTTTTGTAATTCTGCCTGTTTTATTGGGCTTTATTCCCGTTTATATTCAATCTAAAAAGGAGGCTATTGGACTAAAAACAACTATTGCCATTTCTATTGCAAATGTTTTTCTTGCCTGTGTATTAATGTTGATTTTTGCTGTTGAAGGATTTATATGCTTGGCAATGGCATCTCCTCTTTTAATGTTGATGTCAGTACTTGGCGGTCTTGCTGGCAAATATTTTAATGAAAAAGCTGCGGCAAAAAAAGGGCTTGCGGCAATCGTAATTCCAATCATCGTAATTTTAAGTTTTGGCTTTGATTTGCAAAATAAACCGCTGGAGCTTATTCCAGTGCGCACTGCCATTTATGTGAACGCACCTATCGAAACCGTTTGGCAAAACGTAGTAGCGTTTGATACCATCAACCCACCCACTGATTGGGTATTTAAAACTGGAATTGCATACCCCGAAAATGCCACTATTAAAGGCAAGGGCGTTGGCGCCATTCGCTATTGCAACTTCACAACGGGCCGTTTTGTAGAACCCATCACCGCTTGGAACGAACCACATTTGCTGCAGTTTGATGTGACAGAACAACCTGTGCCAATGGAGGAATTTAATCCGTTTTACGACATTCATCCACCGCATTTGTCGGGCTATTTTGCCAGCCAAAAAGGAGAGTTTAGCTTAACGGAAATGCCTGATGGCACCACAAAGTTAGCAGGCACAACTTGGTATAAACTCAAAATTTTTCCCGTTGCTTATTGGGGGAAATGGAGTGATTTTATCATTCACCGCATCCACTTGCGTGTGCTTAATCACATAAAAATAGAATCAGAAAACACACCCCTTAATTCCCTCTCAAGAGGGGAAATCGCGCGAAGAAAACACGAGGGGGAGCCTCCCCTCTTGAGAGGGGCTGGGGGTGTGTAAAACCAAAAACTATGTTCACCGGAATTATAGAAACACTTGGCACTATTGCCAAAATAGAAACCGAAGGCACCAATAAACATTTTTGGGTGGATGCCGCATTTACCAATGAACTAAAAATTGACCAAAGCGTGGCGCACAATGGTGTGTGTTTAACGGTGGTTGATATTGTTGGCGACCGCGTGTACAAAGTAACCGCCATTAATGAAACACTGCAAAAAACCAACCTGAACCAATTGGCCGAAGGCACTGAAGTAAATCTAGAACGCTGCATGAAATTGGGCGACCGACTAGATGGCCACATTGTGCAAGGCCATGTAGACCAAACTGGCGTTTGCACCAGCGTTACAGAAAAAGACGGCAGCTGGCATTTTGCCTTTCAGTACGAACCGCAGGGCGGAAACGTAACCGTGGCCAAAGGCAGCATCACCATAAACGGCACCAGCCTAACTGTTGTAGATTCTGGCGAAGGCACGTTTTCGGTGGCTATTATTCCGTACACATTTGAACACACCAACTTTAAAAACCTAAAAGCTGGCCATACCGTAAATTTAGAGTTTGATGTGATTGGCAAATATGTAGCACGTATGGTGGAAGGGTATAAAAAGTAGTGTTGAGCCTTGCATGCAGTGTGACGTTAGCTTGCTTTTTTTTTGTGTTAAATATTGGCAAACATTTTATTCAACTCTACATTCCCACCAGTAAAAATTACGCCCACGCGCTGGCCGGCAAATTGCTTTTTATGTTTAATAACGGCTGCCAAACTCACCGCTGCGCTGGGTTCAATTACTAATTTCATCCGCTCCCAAACCAAGCGCATGGCGGCCAAAATTTCATCTTCAGTTACGGTAAATATATCTACAACCAACTCCTTAATAATCGGAAAGGTTTTATCTCCCAAGCTTGTTCTAAGGCCATCGGCAACGGTATTTGGGTTGGTAGACGGAATAATTTTTCCAGCATCAAAACTCTGTTTGGCATCATTGGCCAATGCGGGTTCTCCGGCAAAAACACGTACATTTTTTCCGAAATAATGCGCGCTAAGTGCGGTGCCGCTGAGCAATCCGCCACCGCTTACGGGCGCAACAATAGCGTTTAAACCCTCAATTTGTTCTAGAAGCTCTTTGGCACATGTAGCTTGTCCGGCCATTACCTGTACATTGTTGTATGGATGTATAAATGTAGCCCCTGTTTTAGCGACCACTTCTGCCAACGTTTCTTCTCGCGCTTGCAAGGTTGGCTCGCACAAAATTACCTCAGCACCATAGCCGCGAACGGCATCTATTTTTACCTGAGGCGAGTTGCTAGGCATTACCACAAATGCGGGGATTTTGTTTTGCGCTGCCGCCCAAGCTAATGCCTGGCCATGATTGCCCGAAGAATGTGTTGCCACGCCATTTTTTCTTTCGGCTTCGCGGAGGTTTAGCACGGCATTCATTGCGCCACGCGCTTTAAACGCACCCACTTTTTGCAAGTTTTCAGGTTTAAAAAATAACTCGGCACCCACCCAATTATTTAAAAATGCGTTTGTAAAAATGGGTGTTTTGTGGATGAATGGCGCAATGCGCTGATGTGCTTTTTCTATGTCTATCGGTAAAAAAGTGATATTCATGATTATCTAATTGAAAAAGTAAGTAAAACTGGCTCTACGCCATATCAACTTTGTTGCACAGCAATGAGCTGTTTTTTATGTGTGGAAAAAGAGGTGTTGTACATTAGGTTTAGAGCCTTAATACAATCATTTTTTGAAATGTGATTTAATCCAAAATCATTTGGATTATAATTTGAGTGATCCGGCTTTTTAAAATTTGGAATTGGATGTAATAATTTACCTATGGATTTTACAGCTGATATAGTTGGTTGATGGTAATAAGCCGAATAATTTCCGTTTAATACATTTTGCATTGTAAACTTTAAGGCTGGTTTACTCAATGCCACTTCGGTTAGAAATCTTTTTTGCCAATAAACAAGTGCTTCTTGACTTAATGTTGGTGTTGTAACAATACTAGACCCCCACCTTTTATAATTAGACGAATTTTTCGCTTCCTTCTCAAAATAAATACCTTCACCCAAACGCGCTTTGTTATATGTACTTGTTCCTGGATACGGCATCATAATATTTACTCCCACTCTATTTAATTTGAGTTTTTTCGCAAACTGAATAGACTCTTTAATAGTATAAATTGTTTCATTTGGGTGCCCCACAATAAAAGAACCTCTTCTTTCTTTAAAACCAGCCAATTCCATTAAACGATAAGCTTCTTCATAATCCTCCAGTTTTACACCTTTGTTCATGCCTTGGTGTATTTGTTCAGAACCAGACTCTATTCCAAAAGAAAGTGCGGTTGACCCTGCACGCATCATAAGCTTAATAAACTCCAAATCCTCCGCTCTTCCTGCTTTTGTGTGTATAGTATTTGCTCTGGTAAATGCTCTAAAGTGAATAGATAGATTTCTGTTTAAAATTCCTTCAAAAATTGCTGCAGCTCTTTCTCTATTAAACGTTAATGTATCATCTAAAAACGTGACCAAAAGCTTACGATTTGAATGACTTCTCAACAAAAACATTTGTTCCAATTCGTCCAACACATTCTCTACACTTCGCACTCTAATTCCGCTTCTAGCACTACTACAAAATGTACAACCAAATGGGCATCCCCTAGCCGTTTCAATAGAATCGCTATACATTAATCCAAAACTAGGGTCGGTAGCTTTGTAATTTTCTAATGATATAATTTCCTCACTTCTGGCAGCAAAATTTAATTCAAGTTCTTCGCGAGATTGTGTTGGTCCTAATAAAATCTTATCGCTAAATAGTATGTTAGGAATTTTGTTTTGTTCAAACAAAAATTTCGCATTATTCGTATATTCTAAAAGCTTTTCTTTTTGTTCTGTACAAATTGCTACAAGGCTTTTTTCGCCTTCATACATAACAACAAAATCAATTTCTGGAAAAGCCTCTATAATCTCCCAAGGCACATGTGTAGCATGGGCACCTCCAAATACTGTTTTAACATTTGGAAGCTTTTTCTTAACCTCTTTTAAGTGTGTTATAGCTCCAAACATTTCTGGCGTTGTAGAAGTAATGCCTACATATAGTGGATTTAGCTTTACAACCTCATCTACAGTCTCAACCAAAGAATAATTATTTACTTCACCATCAATAATTTTTACAGAAAGATTGTTTTTAATCAATGCTGCAGAAAGCTGCATAAGTGCAAATGGAGGATCTACTTTTTTTTCACCAATTTTATAATTGGTTTTATATACACCGCTATAAATTGCCGATGTAAACGCAGCACGAATAAGTACCACATCAGTTTTTAAGATGGGCATAGACTAGGTAGGTTTTGGTTGATTTGCCTAAAATAGCCTTTTTGTTATTGCCAGAAGCTGATTCAATATAACTTTAACAAATAAATGAAGACCTTAATCTGCCAATGTTTATATCTTGAGAATGTAAAATTCACATTGCAATCAAAACGGCTTAACGATTGTTACTCAATTCGTATTAAAAGTCGTGCATTGAAAAACGATTTAATACCGAGGGGTATATTTTAAATAATCGGCTGTGTAAACTGCGCCACGAATTGTATGCACAAATGGCAAGTCTTTGCTCAGAGGCATACTACCATTTGGACTACCAAAAACATTAATGTTGGTTTCGTAATTGTTGGGTAAAATTTGTGCTCTAAAATAATCATCTGCACTAAAAGCCAACGGACGAACCTTAATATCTTCAGGCCAAATAATGCACCCAATTTCAGGTTCTTGTGAACCTTTTTCCTGAATATTTTCATTTGCTTCTTCTTGCCCAAAAGCGGTAAATCCAATAAAAATGGCGATGATAAATGTGATTTTATTCATGACTTTATTTTTTTAATAGTTACCAATATTAGCGTACAGAATTTCGAAAGTAATCAAACGTATAAACTGAACCTGTTAACGTGTGCATAAAGGGAAGGTCTTGATTGAGCGGGCCGACTCTTTTACTCTTTTTTTCAAAATAACGCTCACGCGCCTCTTTCGAAATATTGCCACATGGGAAACGAGTAATTAAAGAATATGGCTGTACAATTTGCGACCGAAAATAATCATCCACATTAAAAGCCAACTGACGAATCGCTATTTCTTCAGGCCAAATAATGCACCCAATTTCAGGTTCTTGTGAACCTTTTTCCTGAATATTTTCATTTGCTTCTTCTTGCCCAAAAGCGGTAAAGGCAACGAAAATCATCCCGATAAAAAGTAAGTTTTTCATGCTGTTTCTGTTTCTTCCAAATTTACTAAACGCTGCGTAAATGGCTTTGTTTCATCAAACAATTCTTGTACCAAGTTAAAAAGCTCGGTTTCAAACTCGCTAATTTGTTCTTCGGTTATGTTTCTGTTTTTGCCCTGCGCCAATTTTGTAAACCCAAGACTTGGCCTGCGTGTAGAAAATAATCCAGCAGACAGACCTCCGGCCGGAAACCCATAATTTTTTACATACAACCACGCGTAAAACATTACCTGAAAAGCTTTGTTTTTCTTGCCCGGCTCAAACATTTGCACAACGCCATTAGGGCAACTCATGTCAGAATCGCCAATGGTTCCGGTTTTATAATCTAGAATGTAAACGGTATCTCCCACCCGTTCAATGCGGTCTGCAATGCCTTTAAAATTTACTTTAAAAGAAATTCCTGGAACGCTACATGTTGTATGCAAAACTTCTTCTAACAGCTCTATGGTAAGCCGTTGATTTTTATTTTTCAACCTTTCAATGCGCTTAATATCTTCTTTAAGCACCTGCTCTACCATGTGTAACACAACATTTTTAACCAATAAGTTGTGCCCTACATTTGTGTTGCCTTGGTAATGTTTGCTTATTTGTGTAAGTACTTCTTGAGGCACCTCTTTTTGTTTTTCCCGCACCTGTTCCGCTAACAAAACCTTTTTACAAAACGGTTTATAAAGTGCGTCTAGGGTATCATGAACCACTTTTCCCAACACATCATGTCCCATGCTTTCTTCTATTTCTTCTGCATCTTCTACACGCAAAAGCTTCTCTATGTAAAAGGCTGATGGGTCGTTTAAAAATACGGTTAATGCAGAAGGAGAAAACCCTTTTTCTGCCAATTTTTCAAGTTGAGTTAACACCGAACCTTCTTTGTTAAATCGCGGCAACTCTAACAAACTTGTTGACATTACTTTGGGCGCATAATGTGTTTCTGTATGCACTTTAATTTTTGGCAAATGAGCCAATTCATGCTCTACTTGCAAAATAAACCTGCTTTTTTCTTTCGCGCCAAAACCGCTCATGTCGCTGTCGTAAATAAGCCAAATTTCTTCGGCACGCTGCAACAACCTGTAAAAGTGGTAGGCATAAACCGCATCTTTTTCTTGATGGGTTGGTAGACCAAAACCGCGTTTTAAATCGTACGGAATAAATGAGTTTTGGCTTTTTCCAGCGGGTAAAATCCCTTCGTTAAGGGAGGTTAAGATTACGCGCTTAAAGTCGAGCGTTCTGGTTTCTAGCATCCCCATAATTTGCAAACCGGCCAGTGGTTCTCCATAAAAATCTATTTGATGCTCGGCCAAAATGCTTTGGTACAACCGTAGCAGGGTTTTGTTTTCTAACTGCTCGTTTAATGGCGCAAGTAACTCTTGCAATTGGTTATGCGTTTGGTGCAACGCAAATGCCGATTGATACTGAACAGGATTAGACTCTTCTACCTCGGCCTGTGCAAGCACAACGGCATCTATAAACCCGATAAGCTGCAATGCACTTGTGGGTTTTGCAAAAAGGGCCAACCAATCTTTATGATTAAATCCAAGCGATATAAACAGGCTTTCGATATTTTTTGGCGAAATAAAAACACTGTTGCGTGCGGTGAGATTCGCAACCACTTCTCGGCCAATTTTGCCAGCAACACTTTTAAACAGCGCACTTTCTATCACCGCTAAAAAAGTACTGTGATGAAATGCATAGTTTGATGTGCCGGCCGCGCTACGCTCGGCTTGCTCGTGCAAATGCAAAATGGCCAAAACATCTTGCGCCAACGGGGCATGTTTTAGCGGCAAACCCATGGTAACATTTATGGCACTGTATTGTGAGGGCACAGCATCTAACATGGGCAAAAGCATGGCTTCATCGGCCAATACTACGGCTGTAGAAATTTGATCTTCTACGGGCAATGTGTTTAATATTTGTCCGGCTGCGGCAGACATGCCCAATTTTGTTGGTGCGGATTTTATAAAAATCTGTTTATCCTCATTCTTAAAATTCTCGAAAACCCACTCGAAAGGATGCTTGGTAAAAACTGGCCATTTTGATTTATATGCGCGTAAAAATTCACCGGCTTCATGTTGCCAATCGTTTAAATACAATGCATCTGCATCCCAAAGCGCAACGGCATTATACTGGCTTATTAAGTGCTGAAAAATTTGTTCTTCGGCCTTGTTTAGCGCATTAAACCCCAACAAAAATATTCCCGAATATTTTCCAGCAAACTGCGTGTCTAGCAATGATAAATCATCGGCCACCTTACGATAAGCCTTGCCTTGATAACTTGTATTTTGCTTTTTTAACTCGGCCTGAAAAGCCATGTAAAGCGGCAGCAGGTTTTTCCAAAACCCAAGAAAATTTCCCATCAATTCGGTGGCTTCTCGCCCAGGTTCTAACCCCCAATTTTCTATTGTTTTGGCATCAAGCAAATTGGTAAAAAGCTGGTGCGCATCCACCAAATGCCTGTCTACTTCGTTAAAATCATGCAGCAACATGTTGCCCCATTTTAAGAAACCATCAAACGTTTCTTCGGCCTTTACGTTGCTTTTATAAACCTTATAAAGAGTTATTAAAAGTTGTAGTTGACTTTGTTTTTGATAACCCGAAGCCTCTTGCACAAACTCTTCTATAGTTTGCATGGCCGGGGCCAATTTGGGTTGCTGCACATGGGCGCTAATGGCACGTTTTAAAAACAATTCTCCGCGCTTGCTGGGCAACAAAACCAGCACATCTTGTAAATCATTAGGGTAAAGTCTAACTATTTTTTTTGCGGCTTGCGACAGAAAAGTTTCCAAGGTAAAAGGTGTTACATTTTATTCTTTGCTAAAATGAGACAAAATCCTCTACTACTTTTTGTTCTGGCTATTTTATCCGGTGATTGTTGAAAAATAATACTGTGCGCCCCTCTTCAATAAGTTCTTTGTAAACGTTTAAACCTTCCTCGTAAAACAGCAAATCGTCTACATAAAACGGGTGCTCGTTATTGTCGTTGCCTTTTATAATCAACTCGTAATTGCACGATTCGTTGGTTGTTGTAAACGCGACTTCTACCATGCTCCAATTGCCTAAAATTTGATGACTGTTGCGCGGGTCTATTCGTCCGGTAACCCAGGTATGATTTCCGTTTACCTCTTTTTGCACATACACCGTTCCTGGCAAAGCATCTTGCCCAAAATTTTCGCCTTGGTTGTACATCCAAAAACGAAGTATGTATTTTTTGTTAGGCAAAAGTTCTTCACTCGCAATTTGAAATACGTTGTTGTATTTGTAATGTGTACCAATGTAAGAGCCGTTTTTAACGGCAAACGAAGGGCTTTTGGCTTCATTTTCAAAATCGATAAACACAAAAAAACCGGTAGAATCGGCTGTTAAAAAGCCATTTCGCTCTACCAATTCTGGTTTCTTGTCATCAAAACGTTGCCATTCGTTTTTGGCCGAAGAAGCAAACAATTCATCGTACCCAAGTGCATACAAAGCGTATGCTTCTCGCTTAGTAAGCAACGTTGCTTTTTCTAGTAGCTGTAATTCATCAGCATCAAACTCATCGCCTGTGGCAACAATTAAATATGGTTTTTTGTTGGGGATATCTCGTTCTATGTTTTTTGGGTAAAAATATGCGCCCAACAGCTGCATGTTGTTTTTGCTTTCTTCTATAGATGTACGCGTTAAATAGCTCCCAAACGTAGGTAAACCCAAGTGATACGAAAACAACATTGTTTTTTGGTAAATCTGAGAATCGGCCAATTTGCCGAAGTTTTCGGAACCAATATTGAAATACGGCAAGGGTATAATGGCTTGAAAATAATCAGCCTCTTTGTGGGTAACATCTTGCTGAAAATCTGATGAATTTTGATGAACCGCAAACAAGTTTGGCGAATCTGTAATTATACTTGCCATGGATAATTGGTTGGCTTTTCCTTCTAAAACAAAAGACACAACAACAGCAATTACCAGCGTGTACGCAGCCCATTTGCTATATGATTTTAACCGCACAAAAATCTGGTTGAAAACAACAAAACACGTAATGGTGGCCACGTAGTAAAAGGCCCAAGCAAACCGGCCAATGGCTCTAAATTGTTTTAAAAACGCAACGTGTTCTAACCAATGCAAGCGGTTAAACCGAAAAGGAACAAACATGGAAAACAGCAAAACCACTACCGATGCCAGCAGCAAATACTGCCATGTTTTGCTCTCAACTAGTGGGTTTTTAATGAATAATTTTTTCTTTTTTAAAATCATAAAAACATGCACAAACAGATACAAACACAAAGCAAGCATTGTTGCAAAACCTATGTAAGACCAGCCTTCCCAAAGTTGCTCTTGGCCCGGAAAAAAGATGTTGTTTAAAAAACTACTTGAATTATAAACCGGCACAAATACCGTATTGATGTTCGCATGATTTTCAAGCAGTCCCCAAGGATTTGTGGTTCTGTACAGATGCGTATCTGTAACTTTTACAAACACATAAAAAATGGCCAATGGCAGAGAGGCAAAAAAAACGCGTTTTATGGTGTTGAAAAGCTCCGGTTTATCCCACCGTAACAGGTTTTCTAAAAACACAAAGCCATAAAAACTAAGCAAAAGTGTAAGGGCAATCATCCCCAAGTAAGCATGGGTAAAAAACAAAAAGAGCAAAAAGAAAAACATGCCCAACAGTGCCCCTTTTTTATTGTGTTGTACCAACAAAAGCAGATAAATGGTTAGCGGAATGGCAAAGCTGTATGAAAGCGCATAATGCCCCGTAAGTCTAAAAATTTGCGGACTTAAAAAGCAGATAGAAAATGCTCCAAGTGCCGCTAAATATGGGTTTACTTTCAGTTCTTTCAACAGCAAAAAAATCACCCACATGGCTATGGCTATAGAAAAAATCATTAAAAAGTTGAGGATGCCAATGCTGTAGCTTGATATTCCTGGAAAAATCCCGCTCATGGTATGCAAACAAAACGCTAAAAACGGGTGATTGTCTGTGTACATCATGCTTTCGCCATAGGGGTAATTCATTCCCTCAAAATTGGTAACGGAATGGTTGTTTTTTATGGTGTAGGCGTAGGTGTAATAGTTCTTAATACCATCATTAGAGCTAGAAAACAAATAGCTATTTGGACTTTGCAAAACGGGGCCAAACACAAAACCCAAGTAGGCCAGCATCAACAAGAACAATAAAGCCAAGGGTGTAAATTGTTTTTTTAAAAACTGCTCCATGGGCCAATTATGCTTTGTAAAACCCGCATTTATCTATGTATTCCCACACATCTTTGGGCAACATATAGCTTACGTCTTTTTGGTTTTTTACGGCTTCGCGGATGCGCGTAGACGAAATCTCCATGATGGGAGCGTCTATTTTATGTACGCGGCTGTCGGTTTCAAAACGACTTTCTTTCGCGCCTGGCCGCGGATAAACATATAGGTTGCAGGTGGCCAAAATGGCTTCATGATTTTTCCATTTATGAAAACTTGCCAAGTTATCGGCACCCATAATGAGTCCAAATTTTCTTTCTGGATACTTTTCTTCTAAGTGCGCCAAGGTGTTTACGGTAAACGATGGCTGCGGCAACGAAAACTCAATATCGCTGGCGCGAAAATGCACGTTGTCGCCAATGGCCAAGCGCACCATGTGTAGGCGCTGCCTGTCGTCTAAAAGGGTACGTTTTTCTTTAAACGGATTGTGTGGCGTAACAACAAACCAGATTTCGTCTAAATCAGAATGCGCCAACATGTATTGCGCAATAATCATGTGCCCGATGTGCACGGGATTAAATGTTCCGAAAAAGAGACCGGTTTTCATTTTTAGTTTTGAGTTGTTCCTTTTGAGTTATTAACTTCTGCAATCTTGTATTGTTGGAAAACTTTCTTTCCACCTTTTTTCTTGCGAACTCCAAAGCAAATATGAACCATCAAAACCCAAAACAAAAATTAATTCGTACTCAGAATCATTATTTCGGTTAAACGCTGCAAAAACACCCCCCTTTATCCCCTCTCAAGAGGGGAAGGTTTAACGGGTAGCTTTCCCCTCTTGAGAGGGGCAGGGGTGTGTCCGTTTTTTGTTACAAACCCCCATCGTGCTCCTTCATTTTTATTTAAAGCCTATGAATTTAAAAATTGCTGAACCTTTTCTACGGCTTCTTGTTGGGCTCTTTCCAAATCATCGTTTACCAAAATATGGTCGAACTGTGGCGCCAATTTTTGCTCTTCTTTTGCTTTGGCAAGGCGTTGCTGAATTTTTTCTTCGCTATCTGTTCCGCGGCCGCGAAGACGTTTTTCTAAGGTTTCGTTATTGGAAACTTTTACATACACGGCCAAAGCTTTATTGCCAAAATGCTTTTTAAGGTTGAGGCCTCCAACCACATCAATGTCAAAAATAACGTGTTTGTCTTCTGCCCACAGGCGCTCTACCTCGCTGCGCAAAGTTCCGTAAGCTGTGCCTTTATACACCTCTTCCCACTCTAAAAATTCGCCCGCTTTTGCTTTTTTCGCAAATTCATCGGCCGATAAAAAAAAATAGTCTGTGCCATTTTTTTCGGCACCACGTGGTGGGCGGCTTGTTGCCGAAATACTAAAAGCCAACTGCGGCATTTTTGCCAACAGGTGGTGTACAATTGTAGTTTTACCGCTGCCAGAAGGGGCAGAAAAAATAATAAGCTTTCCTTCCATTATTATAGGGCATTTAAAACCTGCTCTTTCATGCGTTCTAGCTCTTCTTTCATTTGCACCACAATTTTTTGCAGCTCGGCATGGTTGGCTTTGCTACCCAATGTGTTTATTTCTCTCCCTATTTCTTGGCAGATAAACCCTAGCTTTTTTCCGCTAAAATCTTCATCATTCATCACCTCTACAAAATAGTCTAGGTGATTGGCTAGGCGTACTTTTTCTTCGTTTATGTCTAGTTTTTCTAGATAAAAAATAAGCTCTTGCTCAAAACGATCTTTGTCAAACTTTACGTTGTCTAGGTTTTTATCAAACCGTGCTTTTACGGTGACAATGCGTTCTTCTTCGAACTGCGGCACTTGCAAAAGCAGTTGTTTAACTGAGGCAATACGCTCGCTAAAATCAACCATTAAAGAATCGCCTTCTTGCTTGCGAAACTCGTTAAGCTTGCTCATGGCTTCTTCTATAACTGCAACAACGCTGGCCCATTCTTCGCTGCTAAGTTCTGCGCGCTCAACTTTAAGCACATCGGGCATGCGCATGGCTACTGAAAGGGCATCGCCATGTATATTGGTTTCTTCCTTAATTTCTTGTAATTGCTTTATATAGCTTAAAACAATCTGTTTGTTGATTACCGGTACCTCTTCAATTCCTGTACTTTCGGCATAAATGCTAAAATCAATTTTTCCTCTTTTCAGTTCTTTTGCAATCATGTCACGTACTTCCAGCTCTTTTTCTCTGTAAAGTTGAGGAATGCGAATGTTGATATCGGTTTGTTTGCTGTTTAAAGAGCGAACTTCAACCGTAATTTTTTTGCCTGATAATTGTGCTACTGCCTTGCCGTAGCCCGTCATTGATAAAACCATATTGTTTTTTAAAGTGCGGCAAAAGTAATAAAAGGCTTGTCTAAAGCCCGATTGCAATTGATTATTAGCGATATATATAAAAATGAGAACTTGCAAGAAATTATATACAATGAACAAAAAGAACTACGTAGGAATTGGAGTTGCTCTTGGAGCCGGAATTGGAGCAGCTTTAGGTGTGGCTTTAAAAAATATTGCCATTGGCGTTGGCGTTGGCACTGCCATTGGCGCAGCGGTAGGGTTTGCAAAGCAAAAAAAGCAAGATGACAATTCTAAAAATGAACCTAAGTAATCCACTCAATTAAAACTACTTCTTGCTAAAACTCACCAAATAAACACCCAAAAAGATAAGTGCGGCCGCAATAATTGCGTTTGTGGTAAGCACATCTTTGCCCAACCAAATGGCCAATATTGCCGTAAGTAAGGGTTGTAAATAAATGTAGGTGCTCACCGTTGTGCTGCTTACGGTTTTAAGCGCAAATACATTAAACAGGTAGGCAATAAACGTTGTAAATACCACAACAAATCCGGCCTGTAAAAAAACAGTGGGCGTCCAAATGCTCCAATCTACTGCGGCAAATTGTCCAACGCCAGCAGGGATTACAAATATCATCCCAGCAAAAAACACCCATTTTATTACCTGCATGGCCTCGTATTTTACCATGAGAGGTTTTACAAGCACTAAATAAATTCCGTAGCTAATGGCGTTTAAAAAAACAAACAGGTTTCCTAGCCCTTTGCCGCTCTCTAGCAACGAAACTTCGCCTCGGCCAACAATAAGGTATATGGCACCTGCAGCTCCTAAAAATATTCCCAGTAACCGTACTTTTCTAAGTGGTTCTTTTAATATAATGGCGCTTAATGCTAAAACAAGCACGGGGTTGCTCGTCATAATTACCGATGCATTTATAGGGGTGGTAATGTTAAGTCCCTCAAAAAATAAAAGCTGATTACCTGCAATGCCAAAAAAACCACAAACAGCAACACGCCACCAGTCTTTTCTATCTATTTTAATGGTGCTTTTAAAAAATAAAGAGAACAGGAAAAACAGCGCTGTTGCACCTACAACACGCATAAAAATAAATCCGCGAGGGCCAATAAAAGTTGGCATTACCTCTTTGGCAATTACATAATTTAGGCTATAAATTAACGCCACAATTATTAAAGCAAGATGTGCTTTTGTTGTTGATTTCATCGCTGCGCGAAGTACCGAAGATTGATTGAATAATTGACGTTTAACTTTTAGCTTGTTTGTTATTTTTACCTCACATTTTGTCTCATGAAAAAACGCTGGTTACTCATCGCCCTTGCGGTGCTGGTTTTACTAATTGCTTCTGCTTTAATTGGTGGGCCATACATTGCTAAAAACTACATCCAAGAAAATAGCCAAGAACTTATTGGCCGTAAAGTGTTGATGGAGCGTCTTCATTTTAATGCGCTAAACGGCCATGTGCTTATTACAGATTTTAGACTTTTTGAGCCCGATGAAAACACGCATTTTGTTCAGTTTGACACGCTATTTATAAACCTTGCTTTGTACAAACTCTTTAGCGGCCACCTGTGGAGCGATGCACTACACCTTAAAGGTTTAAATGTAAATTTATGGATGGATGGCGATGTGTTTAACTTCTCTGATTTAATTCCTCCAGCAGACAGTACATCCAACGATACGATAAAACAAGAAGAGTCATTCATTAACAAGGTTACGTTTAACGACATTCAAATTCTTCATAGCGCGGTTGATTATGAAGACAAAAAATTGGCGGTAAATCACAACCTTAAAGATTTAAACATAAAGCTACCCGGCATTAGCATTAGCGATGAACAAACAAAAGCAGGACTAGAATTTGCTTTTACAGAGGGAGGAGTGTTCCGAACAAACATCGATTACAATTTGATTGAAAACAGCTATAAATGGGTGCTTGAAATAGAACAATTGGACTTAGCGCCATTTACACGCTATGCGCAAGAAAGTTTACACATAAATGCGCTTCAGGGTTGGTTTAGTGGCAATGTTACCATTATTGGCGATATTGATGAACCTGCTAAACCCATTGTAAGCGGCAGCATGAACATCAACAATTTCTTGTTAACCGACTCGGAGAACAAAGAGGTTGTTGGATTTTCCTCTGTATTTATGGATGCCAAAGAAATAAACTTGGTTACAAACAATTTTCATTTTGGGAGCCTTCACGTAAATAAACCTACTATTCATGCTGTTTTATCAGCAAGTGGCGATAATTTAAGTGCGCTTGTAAAAACCGTTCAAACCAACGTAGATTCTGCCATTGCCAAAGAAGAAGCCATTGAAGAGCAACCGCTGCATTATTTGTTAGATGAATTTAGGCTTAACGATGGTACGTTTGATATTGAAGACAACACCATGCAAGCAGGCGTATTTGCGTACAACATCAGCAACATAAACTTTGCAGCCAACCAACTTTCTGAGGGGCGCCCCGTAACCTTTGATATGAGCGCCTTGTTGAACAAAAAGGGCACGTTTACTGGCAAGGTAATTACAGACCCCGGCAATCCCGGCAACGGCACGTTTAACTTTGATATTAAAAACACATCGTTGGCCGATTTTTCTGTCTATTGCGAAAACTCTACCGCGTTCCCCATTACAGACGGAAGATTTGCTTTTCAAACCCGAAATACCATTGTAAACAATCATTTAAACAGCCACCTTGTTTTGCAAATGTTTAAAACCGGTTTGGGAGATAAGCGCAAAGATTTAAAGCCCGATGTAAACGTTCCGCTAAAATTAGGTTTGGTTGTTTTAGAAGATACTAAAGGCCGTATAAACATAGATGTGCCAGCCGAAGGCGATATAGACGACCCTGAATTTAAATACAGCAAACTGATTTGGAAAGTTGTTTTAAACGTGCTGGTTAAAGCCGCAACTTCTCCCTACAATTTATTGGCCGGTGCAGTAGGCGCCAACGAAGACGACATTAAGTTTGTACGGATGGAAAATTTGCAAGAAGAATTAAACCCTGAGCAAACCACCCAGCTAGATTTAATTGCTGATTTATTAACGCAAAAACCAGAGCTAAGCGTAAATGCAATGTTGCATGTAAATGCAAAAAAAGAGCGCCAGTATGTGCGCGAATTCTTGGCTAAGAAAGGTTACTATTTACAACAAAACTATGGCTCAGATTCGGCAAACGTAGTTTTAAGCGCTGTAGATCATATTAAAATTATGGAGATAGAAGAAGATGAGGGTTTTGCATCATTCTTAGAATCTAAAACTAATACAGAAACCGGAACCTTAAAACTAGACGCATTAATTGATTTGTATGTAAAACCGAGTAGCATAGAGGCTGCACACAAAAGCATATTAGAAAAGCGCATGTTGGCCGTTTTAAATTATATGAAGCAAAAAGATTGTTTTGCCCAATTTACGTTAGACGAAACATTTGCAGAAGACGCTACGTACAACCGCCCTCGGTTTGAAATGACGTATCAAGTTGCCGAATAAACCCATCCGTTTTCATTGTCTATTTTTACAGACACCAAAAGCTAATTTTAAAATAGAATGCAACCATTTTTCACGGCTCAGATTCGGGTACCTGTACTTGTTTTCCTGATTTGCGGCATATTAACCTACGGTTTTACATATTTTTTTATCACACCAAAATATGAAAGTACTGCCGTAATTTTTCCACCAAATACCCATGCAAACATTCACCTTGTAAGTGCCGGCATACGTTTTGGCTACGACAAAGAAATAGGTGAGCAAATAGAAATTTTAAACTCTACCGCTGTACGTCAGGCATTAATACGTGAATTTGATTTAATACATGAGTACAACATAGATACTACTGATGCTTATTTTATAGAGCAACTTAACAAGGAGTACGACCGAAACATCTCTTTAGACAGAACCATAAACAAAAGCATTAACATTAATGTGCGGGATAAATCCCCATCGCGCGCAGCCGCCATGGCCAACCGTTTGGTTGTTTTAGCCGATGATCATAAAAGCGAAATTGTACATAAAAACATTGCACTTGCGGCAAATGCTGCCTTGGCTAGTTACAAAGAAAAGGAGGCTATTATTACAGAAATGACCGATTCTTTAGAAACTATGCGCCAGGCCGGTGAAAGCGTTTGGACCTATGGTGAGGAAAGAAAAAGCGGTCGTTACCAAAACTATGAATTGCAATACCGCAAAGAATTAGATCGGTATTTAGATTTAAAAATACGCTGGGAAGAATTGGATGATTTGTTGCGCGAAAGCACCCCAAAAAGTTATGTGGTTAGTACAGCCGTTCCGTCTAGCAAACCTGTTTATCCTAAAAAAGGTTTATTGTCTTTACTAGCCGCAAGCCTTGCTGTTTTGGTATATGTAGGTTCACTACAAATAAAAAAAACACAATAAATGCATTTTGCGCTCCGGCAAATACCCAATGCTATTTTGGCTTTGTTTGCCGTGGTAATTCCTTTTGCCATTGTCTATCGCTTTGGCGAAGATGCACAGCTCTATTTGGTAGCGCTAACTGGAGTATTTGCCGCTTGGGTTGCTTATACCAAAAATGCCCAAAAGCACATTTTTGCTGCACTCATACTCACGCTATTTTTTAGTGTAGAAATCCCGCTGTTAGGTGGTGCATCGTTGAGCTTACCCGCAGAACCATTGGCTCTACTTTTTGCACCCATCGCGCTGTTTATGCTCTTTAATAAGCGTGAAAATCTATTGCTTTATTTTCAACAACCTATTTTTTGGGCAGTTTTAGGCCTTCTCTTTTCGTTAGCCCTCAGCATGGCTTTTTCTAGCGACTTTATTGTCTCGGCCAAATATGTTTTTATTCTCTCACTTTACATTATAGTCGGTGTTTTTGGCTTTTCTCTGCTTTGGCAAACAACCCAATTTAGCCTGCAAGATGTATTGCGCCTTTTATGGCTTCCCACATTATTTTTTAGCCTCTATGCCGTTTATAATTTATGGCCCTATCGGTTTAACCCGGGGGCAGCAGCAATAATAGCATTGCCCTTTTTTAAAGACCATACCGTTTTTAGTGCAACATTCTCGCTATTTGTTCCATTATTTTTATTGTGGTGCACTTACAGCTCTTCTGCTAAAAAATACAATTGGCTTTTTCATTTTGCTGGCGTTGCCATGCTGTTTGCTCTATTTATTTCTAGCAGCAGAGCGGCTTGGCTTGCCATGATTATTGCAGCTTTATTCTATGTATATATACGTTTAGGCGGTACGCTAAAAACATTTGGTATGGGTATGGTTTTTACCCTGGTATTGCTTTGGACAAATGCAGACCGTATAGAAAAAAAGCTGTTTGTAAATCCGTATTCCAGCACAGAAGCAACGGTAGATTTACAAGAACAAGCAATGTCAGTTACCAACATGAATAGCGATGTTAGCAATTTAGAGAGACTTAACAGGTGGAAGTGCGCCATAGAAATGGGGTTAGACAGACCCTTTGTTGGGTTTGGTCCAGGTACTTATCAATTTCAATACTTTCCTTATCAACGTGATGCCGACAAAACATATATCAGTGTAGATTCTCCCTTTAACACTATTGTTGGCCGAGGCGGATCTGCACACAGTGAGTATTTATTGTTGTTTTCTGAATCAGGGTTTTTGGGGTTGTTGACTTGGGTAGGATTGCAAGTTATCTTGTTATTTACCTTTTTTAAAATCTGGAATGGCCCTTTGCATCTGAAAGAAAAAAACCTTGCCCTTGCTACCTATTTAGGCCTATTAACTTTTACCCTTCACAGCCTTTTCAACAATTACTTAAACAGCGCACAGTTTGGTTTAAGCTGGTGGATCTTGGTGGGTGCACTTTTGCATTTGGCGATAAAAAACAAAACTCATGTCGCTTAAAATTTATACACAAACGCAACCTTGGCAAGGGTTTGCAGAAGCATATGTGCGCGTTCGTAAAAATGAAGGGCGATTTTTATCCGATCAAGATGTAGCCAGACTACCCCTGTTTTTCGGAGACAAAAACTTATCAGCCGAATGGAAAATGCGTGCATATTCTAGCAAGAGGTTGCTAACTTATTTAACACAAAAGCACGCCATAGATTGCACAATTTTAGATGTAGGGTGTGGCAACGGTTGGCTATCTAACAAATTGGCTCTAGCCGGCTTTCAAGTTATTGGGGTTGATGTAAACTTACCCGAGTTAGAACAAGCTTCACGGGTATTTTTGCATAAAAACATTTCGTTTGCTTTTGCCAATATATTTGAGTGGAAACCTAGTATTAAATTTGACTTTGTAGTTATTAATGCGTCCTTACAATACTTTTCTGCACCAAAACAACTTTTTAAAAGGCTTTTTCACATCAACCCAACATTAAAACATATTTACATTTTAGACACCCCTTTTTACACAAATCAAGAAAAATTGCATGCAAAAAAAAGATCAGAAAAATATTATGAAAAACATGGCGAAGCCAGCATGGCTGAACATTACCACCATTTTACTGTTGAAGACCTTGGGCCTAATGCTAAAATAATTTATAAACCACCGCATAAATTTATCCGCAAACTTATTGGAGGTTCCCCGTTCCCAATAATTGAAGTAACTAGCAGCAATTGAAAACGAATCATCAACATACCCTAGTTTGCGAAAAGCTAAGTACCCTACAAATAGAGATTGTAGAAAAGCTTGCCTATTTTGCTGTGTTTAAACATCCAAACACAGCCTCCGAATTACAGAATTCAACCCATCATTACTATGCAATTCAACATATTAATGAAGCCTTAGAAGTACTGTGCGAAAGTAGATTGTGTTTTCAACACAAAAACTATTATTCTGCCTTACCAAGCATAAAATCAGACCTTAAACGAAGAAAACAAGGCGAACAAAACGCAAAATTGTTTTTTAAAAAATTGCCCTTTTACGCGCGTCTTATCAGCCATTTTCCCTACGTACGAGGCGTTGCGGTTTCTGGCTCACTTTCTAAAGGCGTTATTCATAAAGGTGGCGATATAGATTATTTTATTATTACCACGGATAAGCGCCTCTGGTTGGCTCGAGTTTTATTAGTCGCTTTTAAAAAGCTCTTCTTGTTTAACTCTCACCGCTACTTTTGCGTGAATTATTTTATAAGCGAAAAGCATTTAGAAATTCCCGACAGAAACATTTTTACAGCCACCGAAGTGTCTACGCTTTTACCCGTTTATGGACTAAAGGAATTTGCAAAATTCAAAAAAGCAAACAATTGGATTGGCCAATATTATGGCCATTTTAAGATTAAGAATCGTATTGTAGATTTTTCTCCTGGCAAAAAACCCGTAAAAAGATGTATTGAATTCTTATTAAACAACCCCATTGGCAACCTACTTGATATCTTGTTTATGTACATCACTGTTTGGCGATGGGGTGTAAAATTCAAACATTTTAGCCGTTCTAAATACGATTTAACTTTGCGAAGCACACGTAACGTTAGCAAGCATCATCCTCAAGATTTTCAAACCGTTGTGCTAAATAAATTTCAAAAGCAAAAAACCAAAATGCTAAAGCGCATCAACCTTTAACATGACCGTTTTAATCACCCATAACTACTATTTGCAGCTCGATTCAAAACAATGGGAGGCGCAAAAGCCTTATGCCCCACTCGCCACACTTTATGCTGTGGCGGCCTTGCGCGATGCCGGGCATGAGGTGCATTTTCATGATGTACAATTTGAGTCGGGCCCCGCACACTTCCAAGGCATTTTAGACAAGGTACAGCCGGAAGTGGTTGTTCTTTACGAAGATGGTTTTAACTACCTCACCAAAATGTGCTTGACCAATATGCGCGATGCCGCTTTTGACATGATCGGCATGGCGAAGAAGATGCATGCACACGTTTTGGTTTCGGGCAGCGACAGTACCGACCATTGCGAAGAGTACTTGCAAAAGGGCGCTGATGCAATCATTATTGGCGAAGCAGACAAAACGCTTTTAACCGTGCTTGAAAATCCAAATAGCCTTAAAAACGTTGATGGATTGGTTTGGCAAGATCAGGGCAAAATTGTGCGCAACAAACCCCGTGCGGTGCATTCCCATTTAGACGACTTTCCAAAACCCGCCTGGGACGTTATTGACATGACGCCTTACCAAAACGCATGGGCAGGTCATGGTTACTTTTCGGTAAATGTGGCCACTACGCGAGGTTGCCCGTTTAAATGCAATTGGTGCGCAAAACCCATTTACGGCAACCGCTACAATTCGCATTCTCCCGCGTACATAGTAGAGCTGATTAAAGAAATGAAGGCGCAATTTGCGTTTGATCACATTTGGTTTTGCGATGATATTTTTGGCTTAAAACCCGGCTGGGTGCAAGAATTCAGCGACTTGATGGCCAAGGAAAATCTGCGTATCCCGTTTAAAATTCAAAGTCGTGCCGATTTGTTGGTGAAAGAAAATACCGTTGAAGCCCTGGCTTCTGCAGGTTGCGATGAGGTTTGGATTGGTGCAGAAAGTGGCAGCCAAAAAGTGTTGGATGCCATGGACAAGGGCACCACCATAGATCAAATTGCCGATGCCACCGCCATGATGAAAAAGCACAACATCAAACCCTGTTTCTTTTTGCAGTTTGGCTATCCGGGCGAAGTATGGGAAGACATCCAATCAACCTTAAAAATGGTGGATGATTTGCAGCCGTTTGATATTGGCGTGTCTGTTTCTTATCCGCTTCCGGGAACTGTGTTTTACGAAAACGTAAAATCGCAGTTGCACGACAAAGCAAACTGGACAGATAGCGATGAATTGTTGATGATGTATCAAGGCACATTTTCGCCCGATTTGTACAAGAAACTGCACCGCTATTTGCACCGAAGATTTCGCGCGGCAGCCGCCAAACGCAACTTTTTAAAACGACCAAATGCAAAAAGCATCGCCACTTATTTTTACCACAAACCGCTGTCTTTTGTTGAATTGGCGCGCATGAACAGGGCGAAAAAAGAGGCCACAAATGTCTGAGCAATTCTCGCATGTTGCCACCGACTATGATGCCCAGTTTACGCACACGAAAATTGGGCGGTACCAACGCGGACAAGTGTTGCGCGAAGTGGAGCCCATGCTCAAGCCAGATTGGCATGTGTTGGAAGTGAATTGCGGAACGGGCGAAGATGCCCGTTGGTTAAGCGAGCGGGTAAAGAGCGTACTAGCAACCGATATTTCTCCGGAAATGGTGGCCGTGGCGAAACAAAAAGCCGCGGAAAAATCCAATGTTGAGTTTGGTGTTTTAGACCTCAACAACATCGAATCACTGGCGCCCCAAACCTTTGATTTAATCTTCTCGAATTTTGGCGGACTGAATTGTTTGTCTCCCGAAGAACTAGCGCTTTTTATTCAAAAATCACATGCTTTGCTCAATCCCGGTGGTTTGCTCATGCTGGTGATTATGGGCCGAAATACATTGTGGGAAAAGCTGTATTTCTCGCTTAAGGGTGAAAAGGAAAAAGCAAAAAGAAGGCAATCGGTTGGGCCCGTAATGGCCCATGTTGACGGTAAAGATGTGCCCACGTGGTACTATTCGCCAAAGGAGATTTTGGCACTTTCTACGAAGCATTTTAAAAAGCGCAAAAGCGTGCCGATTGGCCTGTTTGTAGCCCCTTCCTATTTGGAGCATTTCTTTTCAAACAAAAGTTTGGTACTCCGTTTTTGTGCGCTCATGGATGAATTCTGGCTCGTTCCCTTTGCTGATTTTGCTGATCACTACCTCATCTGTTTAGAAAAGAAGGCCGTATGAAAATCGTCATTACACATGCTTATTTTATAGCTGACGATGCCTCGGAGCAGAAAATCATGAAGCCCTATCCGCCATTGGGTTTGCTGTATGTCTCTGCTCATTTAAAACGCAACGGTTTTCAACCCCAAGTATTCGATTCAACCTTTAGCTCGCAGCAAGCCTGGAAAGATTTTATGCGTGCCGAGCAACCCGATGTGGTGCTCTTTTACGCCAACCTTATCACCAAGCCGGTAACCTTATTGCTTTTGCAATTCTTAAAGCAAAACACACAAGCTATTGCCATAGCGGGTGGGCCCGATGTTACCTACAACAAAGAAAATTACCTGAAACATGGCTTTGATTATCTAGTTGTTGGTGAAGGAGAAGAAACGGCATTCGACCTCATCAAAAGCCTGGAAACTGGAAGTGAAAAGCACGACATATCTGGATTGGCGTTTCTAGAAAATGGCAAACTCATCACAACGCTTGCACGAACCAAGATTAAGGAGATGGACAGCATTGGTCTGCCAGACCGAGACGCCATCGACTTTGAAAAATATTTGCAAACTTGGGAAACGCACCACGGCATGCGCATGGCAAACATCAGCACCCAACGCGGTTGCCCTTACACCTGCAAATGGTGCAGTACTGCGGTTTATGGCCAAAGTTACCGCAGGCGCCCCGCAGGTGCTGTGGCGGATGAAATCACACTGTTACAAGAAAAATATGGCGTAAACGGCCTCTGGTTTGTGGATGATGTTTTTACCGTAAACCACAAATGGCTTACCGATTTGCACCATGAATTTAAGGCTCGAAACCTGACCATCGATTTTGAAATTATTACCCGAGCCGAACGCTTAAATCAAGCGGTTCTGAAGCAGTTAAAAGAAATGGGCTGTTTCCGCATTTGGATTGGTGCCGAAAGCGGTTCGCAAAAAATCATTAACGCTATGGACCGCAAGGTGAATGTAAACACTGTGCGCGAAATGATTAACAAAACCAAAGCGTTTGGCATGCAGGCCGGCACGTTTATCATGGTGGGCTATCCAGGTGAAGGTTTGGCCGAAATTCAAGAAACTGTAGAGCATCTAAAAGTGGCTACGCCAAATGAATTAACAGCAACCATTGCTTATCCCATAAAAGGTACATCGCTTTACAGCGAAATGGAAACCCAATTAATCATTCCTGGACAATGGCACGAAATTACCGACCGAAACTTGGATTTTACCCGAAAACACAGTCGTAAATTTTACGAATATGCGCTGCGCTACGTGCTCAGCTCCTACCAACAATTTAAAAACACCGGTTTTTTAAAGCTGAAATTTATGCTGAAATCGAAAATGCTATTTGGGGTTTTGGTGATCCTTCAATTCCAAAAAAGGGATAAATAACTTTTTCCAATTCCTACCTTTGGCAAAATTTACACGCTTTACAATATTTAACTTTCAATAACTAACTTTCCTCCTCATGAGCAACAAAATAAACGCAAGCAACGCCCCGAAACCTGTAGGTTTATATCCGCACGCCCGCAAAGTAGGCAACCTTTTATTTTTAAGTGGCGTTGGTCCGCGCACGGCTGGCTCTGATGCCAACGACAGTGGCGTACCCGGTTTGGTGTTAGACCACAACGGCAACTTTAAAGAGTTCGATTTTGAAGCCCAAGTGCACAGCGTTTTTGCCAACGTAAAAGCGGTGCTCGAAGCTAGCGGCAGCAGCTGGGACAAGCTTGTTGACGTAACTGTTTTCTTGGTCAACATGAAACGCGACTTCCACACCTTTAACCGCATTTATGCCGAGTATTTTAAAGACAATCAGCCTTGCCGCACCACCTGTGAAATCAACGCTTTGCCCACGCAAATTGCGATAGAGTTGAAGTGTGTGGCTACGATTTAAGAATTTATCTTTACACGTATGAAAAGCCTTTCTCGAAATACAATTCTCGAAACACTAACAGCGAACAACGAAGTGCTGCGCAACAAATTTCACGTTTCGCGTATCGGGCTTTTTGGATCTTTTGCCAGAAATGAGGGAACAGAAAAAAGCGATATAGATTTTGTGGTTGAATTTGATGTCCCTTTAGAGAAATATATTTCTAACCGACAATCTTTGATTGAGTACTTAAAAACACTGTTTAGCCGCGAAGTTGATGTGGCAAACCCAAAATCCATCAAACCATTTTATAAGGATAGAATCTTAAAGCAAGTTGTATATGCTTGAAAAAGATGTTGCCAATGTAAAAGACTGCTTGTTCGCCATTGATCATATCGAAGAATATGTAGTTGGCATAACAAGTATGGATGATTTGATGAACGACTCTAAAACTTATGATGCCGTTTTAATGAATTTCATCATTATTGGCGAAGCTGCTAATCGGCTTTCGGAAAACGCAAAAAGCAGAATGGCAAATATCGATTGGCAATCTATAATTAGGTTCCGAAACTTTGTTGCCCACGACTATTTTGGGGTAGACATCAACATTGTTTGGGCAGCAGTTAAAATACATTTACCAGAACTGAAACAGGAATTACAGAAACTTAATCTTTAACCGCACAAATTGCGAAATCTCTTCGTTGCCCACGCAAATTGCCATTGAGCTGAAGTGTGTGGCGGAGGTGTAAGGATTACGCGAAAGGATTCGCGCAGCAGCAGGGGGAAATAATTTGATAACCATTAAAAAAGCCCCAAATTCAGATTGCATTTGGGGCTGAAGCGATAAATGTTTAAATACTAAATTTTAGCTATGGTTTTAAATCCCACATCTTTGCCTATCAATTTGATAATGTAGTTCTGCGGTCTGTTACTTTCAACAAAAGGAGAATAGTTTACTTCAAGTTTATTTATACCTTTTTGAATAGTAACATTTGGCTGTTCGAAATAATGGCCAAAAGTAAATGGTCTGATTGTTAAATAGGCAACCCCTTCTAAGTTCGAGTCAATAATTAATACCAATCGTCCATTTTCTCGGTTTATTTCTGTATCAATACTTCCCATTCCACCTCCTTGCTGTAGATTATATTCAAGAATTGCACGTTTATTTTCGTTAGTGAATTCTTCGGATTGCATTACCTCCTCCTTTTGAGCATCAGTTAAATTACCGTTGCCATTATTGTGTAATGTGCCAGTACTCGGACAACAATCACCTGCCATTGAACTGTAACAGCCCATATAAATCTCTTCGCCACCAAGATTCATATAGATCATGTGATCTAAATAGTAACAGCAAACTACATCACCGTCTAGGTCTACACCTGCCACCTCAGTTACTACTCTGTAAATAGCTGCATTTGCAACAAGATTTACTAGCAATCCTATTGCTAAAAGTTTGAATTTTTTCATAATTGAAAGTTTAGAATTACGCCTACTATTTCCCATTTCGGCAATAGGGGTATTTAGCTAAATACACTTCGAATAAAAAAAAAAACGATACTACACAAGTGTTTTTAGGAAAAACAACAAAAATTGAGAATAAATACTTGGTTAAAATAATCAAAATACGTTTTAAAACTTATGGTCAATTTGAATTACTGATACTTATAAATTGGCTAGGTTATAATGAATTGAAGAGTTGCGATTTACTTAGAAAGCTATTGTTAACTATTTGGAAATGGATTCTAAAACATTTTGATTTGAATTATAGTAGCAATGCTCTGCGCCCGTTGCATGGCCAGTTCTGCTTTTGGTCCGGAATAGAGTTCCTCCGCTGGCGCGCTTTTGAAAAGCGTGTCCAAACCTTTTTACTCACGCCCAGCCTTTTATCTTTCAACCATGTAAAAAAAGTACCCACTCAGTTACTAACTTAAGAGTTACCAAAATCAAATCCTTGTTTTTCAACTTATTCTACCTCAAAAAGAGGTGCTATTTTTGCGCGCTTTAACAGAAGTGCCACAACGTTGCTATTGAATTTATTTTTATGAAGAAATTCCCAGAATACAAAGGACTAAACCTACGCCAAGTAAACGAAGAAATGCTGGCCTGGTGGGAAGAAAACAAAACATTTGAGCAAAGCACGGAAATCCGTAAAGGCGCCAAATCATGGGTATTTTACGAAGGCCCGCCAAGTGCCAACGGCATGCCCGGCATTCACCACGTAATGGGCCGCACCATTAAAGATATTTTTTGCCGTTACAAAACGCAGCAAGGTTTTCTCGTAAACCGTAAAGCCGGCTGGGATACTCACGGACTGCCCGTAGAATTGGGCGTTGAGAAAGAACTCGGCATCACCAAAGAAGACATCGGCACAAAAATTAGTGTAGAAGAATACAACGCAGCGTGCCGCAAAGCCGTAATGCGCTACACCGATGTGTGGAACAACCTAACCCGCGAAATGGGCTATTGGGTGAATATGGAAGACCCATACATCACCTACAAACCCAAATACATGGAGAGCGTTTGGTGGCTCCTCAAGCAGATTTACAACAAAAATTTAATGTACAAAGGCTACACCATTCAGCCCTACTCGCCAAAAGCGGGCACCGGTTTAAGTAGCCACGAATTAAACCAACCGGGCACGTACCAAGATGTTACGGATACCACGGTGGTGGCAATGTTCAAGATAATTGACCCCTCCCCAGCCCTCCCCAAAGGGGAGGGAGACCGCACAACTTCTCCCCCTACGGGGGAGCTAGAGGGGGTCAGCGCTTTAAGTGGGGCTTTTTTCCTCGCCTGGACAACCACCCCATGGACTCTCCCCTCAAACACGGCATTAACCGTTGGGCCAAAAATCGATTATGTTTTGGTGGAAACGTTTAACCAATACACGTTTGAGCCCATCAAAGTAATTTTGGGAAAACCATTGGTAGCCAAACAATTTGCGGGTAAGTTTTTTGCCGCTTCGGGCGATGAAGATTTCGCGAATTACAAAGCCAACGACAAAAAGATTCCTTACCGCATTTTACAAGAATTTAAAGGCACAGATTTAGTCGGCATGCGTTATGAGCAGCTGATGAAATACGCCTTGCCGAATGATAATCCGCAAGATGCATTCCGCGTAATTGCCGGAGATTTTGTAACCACCGAAGACGGAACCGGAATTGTGCACACCGCGCCAACATTTGGTGCCGATGATGCGCTGGTGGCCAAGCAAGCCGTGCCACCCGTGCCGCCTATGTTGGTAAAAGATGAAAACGACAACCTCGTACCCTTGGTAGATTTGCAAGGAAAATTCCGCCCCGAAATGGGCGAATATGCCGGCAAATATGTGAAGAACGAATACTACGATGACGGCACCGCGCCCGAACGCTCGGTTGATGTGGAAATTGCCATTCAGCTAAAAGAAGAAAACCGCGCGTTTAAAGTAGAAAAATACAAACACAGCTACCCCAACTGCTGGCGTACCGACAAACCCATTTTGTACTACCCGCTCGATTCTTGGTTCATCAAAGTTACCGATGTAAAAGAGCGCATGGTAGCACTCAACAACACCATCAACTGGAAACCAAAAGCCACGGGCGAAGGCCGTTTTGGCAACTGGCTAGCCAACGCCAACGACTGGAATTTATCGCGCAGCCGCTACTGGGGCATCCCGCTACCCGTTTGGCGCACCGAAGATGGCAAAGAAGAAATCTGCATTGGTTCTGTAGAAGAACTCAAAACAGAAATGGCCAAAGCCATAAAAGCTGGGGTTTTAGAAAAAGACATTTTCGAAAATTTCGAAGTCGGAAACCTTTCTGACGAGAATTACGACAACATCGATTTACATAAAAACATTGTTGATCAAATCACGCTGGTTTCTGCTTCGGGCAAGCCGATGAAACGCGAAAGCGACTTGATTGATGTGTGGTTTGATTCTGGAAGTATGCCGTATGCGCAGTGGCATTATCCTTTTGAAAATAAAGAATTTATCGATGCGCGCTTGTCCCCCTCTGGAGGGGGTTCGGGGGAGGATCGCGGAACTTTCCCAGCGGATTACATTGCCGAAGGCGTTGACCAAACCCGCGGATGGTTTTATACCCTTCACGCCATTGCCACCATGGTTTTTGATAGCGTGGCCTACAAAAATGTAATTTCTAACGGGCTGGTTTTAGACAAAAACGGACACAAAATGAGCAAGCGCCTCGGCAACGCCATTGATCCGTTTGAGACCATGAACACCTACGGTGCCGATGCCGTACGCTGGTACATGATTACCAACGCGCAACCGTGGGACAACCTCCGTTTTGATTTAGATGGCGTGGCTGAAGTGCAACGCAAATTCTTCGGAACGCTTTACAACACCTATTCTTTCTTTGCGCTGTACGCAAATATTGACGGTTTTACATACGCAGAAAAAGACATTCCGCTTGCCGAAAGACCCGAAATAGACCGCTGGATTTTAAGCGAATTAAACACGCTAATCTTGCAAGTGCAAGACGGAATGGACAGCTTTGAGCCAACCCGCGCGTTCCGCCCAATTCAAGAATTTGTAAACGACAAACTGAGTAACTGGTACGTGCGCCTGTGCCGCAGACGCTTCTGGAAAGGAGATTATGGCCCCGATAAAATGGCCGCCTACCAAACGCTGTACACGTGCTTAGAAACCGTAGCCAAATTGGCGGCTCCGTTGGCTCCGTTCTACATGGACAGATTATTCCAAGATTTAAACGCAGTTTCGGGTAAAAACACAGCCACATCGGTGCACTTAAGCGATTTCCCGAAAGCAGACAATACGGCTATAAACACCGAGTTGGAAGAGAAAATGCACTTGGCGCAAAACCTTAGCAGCATGGTTTTATCGCTGCGCAAAAAAGAGAAAATCAAGGTGCGCCAGCCCTTGCAAAAAATAATTGTGCCCGTGCTAAACCCAGCCTTTGCCGAGCGTTTAAAATCGGTTACCGATTTAGTTTTGGCCGAAGTAAACGTAAAAGAACTGGAAGCTGTGGATGCCAATAATGATGTATTTGAGAAAAACATCAAACCAAATTTTAAAACTTTGGGCCCGAAATACGGCAAGCTGATGAAAGGCATTGCGGGCGAAATCTCGAAATTTGGTCAAGCAGAAATTGCAACCTTTGAGCGCGACAGCACCTTTACCATAACCGTAAATGGCGAAGAAGTTGTATTAAGTGCCGATGATGCCGAAATAACAACCAAAGATGTGCCGGGCATGTTGGTGGCTACCGAAGGTGGCGTAACCGTGGCGCTAGACATCACACTAAGCGAAAGCTTGCAACAAGAAGGCGTTGCCCGCGAGTTGGTCAATCGCATACAAAACCTGCGCAAAGACAGCGGTTTTGAAGTAACCGATCGCATCAACATCACCCTGCAAAACGATGAAGCCTTACAAGCCGCAACGGCCGCTTTTGGCGATTACATTAAAGCCGAAGTGCTGGGCGATTCAATCGCGTTCGCGGAAAATGTAACCGGCACCGAGTTAGTTTTTGACGGCATTGAAAGTGTGCTTTCTGTAGAAAAAGCTTAGACTTTTATACCAACCCTGACAAGGGTAAACTTTACAAAGCGTTTCGGAAAAATTTCTGAGACGCTTTTTTATTACCTTCGGGTTTCTCAACCTCAACAATACCAACATGAAACGTTTTTTATTCGCAATTGTATGGTTGTTTGCATCGAGTTTTCTGATGGCTCAAACCTATCAGTATTCCGCTTTTCCGAAACAACAAGGTGTTTGGCATTATACCGAATACAGCGATAATTGGACTATTATTGGCGGCACCAATCTAAATTTCACCTATAATTCCACAACAGGATTGATGTCTGGCGATGGCCGTTATTTTGAAGACAATAAGCAGATTTATTTAATTGAAGGAAACGACACAACTTTAAAATATGATTTCAACCTCACTGTTGGAGATACTATAATTGCAAATGCAACTTTTGGCATAGACACCTTTTACGTAGCTTTTGATGACTCTACAGGGTACTATGGCCGTAGACAAATAACATTATTAACCAATTCACCTTATTACTTGCCAACCGAATGGGTTGAGGGCATTGGCAATATCAGTGGGTACGGTATGTTGTGGAATAATTTTTCGGCTTTTTCAATTTCTGGTGGTCATAGATTTTGGTGCATGTATGGTGATTCTGCCACCATACCTTGCAACAGTGCGCTAGGCGGATTAGAATCCGAAGAAAGAACAACTTTAAAAACCTACCCCAATCCAACCTCGGGCATTATTTCTATAAACTATTCAGCGGCCGATTTTGATGCATTTCGTCTCTATAACCAACTCGGGCAAACAATGCTATCTGGGCAAATACAAACGCAAATAGATATATCTAATTTGCCCAAAGGCGTTTACTTTTTGCACATTTCTGGCAAGAAAAAATCGGTGGTAGAAAAGGTGATTAAAAGGGAATGACACTCAACACCTTAAAATTTTATTGCGATACGAAGCACTTACTCTTCTTCCGCAGTGGCTTCCGATGCAATTGTTTTCTTATTATAATATCGGTCGCCAAGGGCTTGAATAACAAAAATGAGCACAAAAATAATGCGTGCTCCAAGTGGCCACACAAATGCCATAAGTGCTGCCAATAGCCAAATAACCAAAGCGTTTAAAGATCGGAAGCGCAACCAACTTGAAAGAATGGGTGTCATTTCTGCGTTACTTCGCTCTGTTTTTGTAATGTAGTACACCATGATAAAGTTGAACAACCCAAGAAAAACCAAGTTGGCACAATAAAAAACAAAAGGACCTTGACTGGTAAACCCATCAACATAAACGGCTGTAGAAAAAGGCAAAAAGACAACAAAAAGCAATAGAAAAATATTAATCCATAGCAACTTAGCATTTACCTTGGTCACATATTTATATACGCGTAAATGCGATGTCCAATACACAGCAATCACC
Source organism: Bacteroidia bacterium (assembly GCA_030424545.1). Lineage (GTDB taxonomy): Bacteria > Bacteroidota > Bacteroidia > Flavobacteriales > Schleiferiaceae > JAUHWL01. The sequence continues at coordinate 213,043 of JAUHWL010000001.1, read as the reverse complement.
AAAAAACTAACCAATAACCCTATAAAGTCAGGGATTCTATCCCTTAAAATTTGATGGAACGGAATTGTATATATATCCTCTGCCGAAGGTGTGTCAATATCCAAAATAAGCAACGTTATGGCTATACTAAACACAGCATCACTAAAAGATGCCACCCGTGACTTATCGTACAATGCGTTTTTCATTCATCTCTACTTTTTATTCTGGCTAAATGTAGAGTTAATATTTTCTTGTCTTTTTTATCGCATCAAAAGATTTTGAACTTGTCCTGACAAGGTTTACATGAAAGCCTTTAGCTTTGAGAACCCAAAAACAATTGTCATGAAATCTATATTAAGCGCTTTTGGTTATGGCATCCTTCTGATTGTTTTGGCCTCTGCATGCCGCGATACTGGGGCTTATACGTATAGTGGCGTTTTGGTTGATTCTTGCCTTTCTATGCCAATTGCCCACGCAAACGTTTCTGTATATGCGGGGATTACAGGCGATCAAAAAACAACAACCAACGAAAATGGTTTTTTTAAAATATCAGGTGGTTGGGACGAAAACAGAGGGTTTTTACACAAAGAGATTATTCCCGCATTAGAAGTAGAATCAGGTAATGGCGCGCCTATCTTATCGCTAGATATGTTGCCTGAAGGCAATCATAGTTTGGGAACAATCTCCGTACAAAACCATCTTCGAATTCCGTTTAAAATAGACACGAGCGGCTACAATTGCACCAACTGTGAGATAAACATTACTCTTCGCCAACCCTCAATTTATTCAATTCGATATTTTAGATATCAATCCTTACCCGTTGGAACGTTTTCTGGAACACTTCATTTTACAGGTCCTTTACATGTAGACCTCGCCAAACAAATTCCAGCAACACCCATTTATCTCAACGTTTGGCGCAACGATTCGGTATCGTTCAATTACCCAGAAATTGACATAACCCAATATATCCGGTTTTGTGAATCCAGTGATACGGTAACTATCGTTCTTTAATGCACCCCATGTTTATGAAAATAACTACCGAAACTCAGCTCCGAGAACTTTACAAATCCCCCAGCGAGCGGGCACAAAACAAAGTGCTAAAATCGCTCGACAAACACGCCCAACACTTTATCAATTTATCACCCTTTTTTGTTCTTTCTAGCCGCAATGCGGCAGGCAAAGCTGACACTTCGCCACGCGGTGGCCAACCGGGTTTTGTACACATTTTATCGTCCAACCAAATTTTAATTCCCGATGCATCGGGCAACAACCGTTTAGACACGCTGGTAAATATTGTAGAAACCGGCCAAGTTGGGTTGCTGTTTTTACTTCCCGGAGTAGACGAAACCCTGCGCATAAACGGCACCGCAGAAATAAGCGCTGACGCTGATTTTCTATCGCGCTTTGCTGCAGAAAAAAAACCACCAAAAACCTGCGTTTTGGTGCACATAGAAGAAGTGTTTTTACATTGTGCCAAAGCGTTGATGCGTTCAAAATTATGGGATGAAGCGGTACAAATAAAAAGAGAAGATTTTCCCACCATGGGGCAAATGTTAAAAGATCAGTTGGGCGATAATCAAATACCAGAAACACAACAGCAAATGGTAGAACGATATAACAAAGATTTATGAAGAGATGAATCCAAACCGCAACCGTTGATTTTGTATAATTATAAACACTTGTATACAATAATGTTTAATCTAATTCTAATTTGCTTGAGAGCTCTTAATAACAAATTAGAAATGAACAGATAGATTTAATTTCGCAAAAACTAAATTTTAAATACTCTATGAAAAAAATTATTACACTGTTTTTTGCCCTTTCAACAATGGTTGGTGTTGCACAAAACGGAATTGATTTCGATGGGTCTAATGATTACATTCAAACAACGTATCCTGGAATTACAGGGACAGCCAATAGAACTTTTGAAGCCTGGATTTATTTAAGCTCTAGTCCTTCTTCTAATGTTTGTATTCTAGATTATGGCTTAAATGCTGTGGGTTCTAGAAACACGTTTTATGTAACTTCTACGAATAAACTAGGGTTTATTTCTGGTGGAACAAATGCGAACATTGGTTCTACGAACAACAATGCCGTTCCGATAGGCCAATGGGCACATGTGGCTTTTGTGCTAGATAACGGAACGGGTTATTTATATGTTAACGGCTCACAAGTGGGAACAGGTTCTTTAACTACCGTAAACACCCCTGCTGGCAATAATAATTTAAAAATTGGTGAACGCGTTACAGGCGGAAGCATTCCCTTTGATGGCGTTATTGATGAAGTACGAATTTGGAATACAGCATTGTCTCAAGCCGATATTCAAGCGAATATGAATAATGAATATTGCGTGATACCTACAAATTTGACTGCCTACTACAAATTGAATAGTGGTGTTGCTGGAGGAAATAATACAGGAGTAACAACAGCAATAGATGAAGTAGCAAGTAACAATGGTACACTCATTAACTTTTCTCTTTCGGGCACCTCCTCAAATTGGGTATCTGGTGCAAGCTTAACTTCTGGTAGCGGCACTCCTAGCAACGCAAGCATTACCTCTTGTGGGCCGTATACAGCCAATACAGGTCAAGTTTGGAGCACTAGCGGTAATTATACCGACACAATCTCTACACCAACTGGCTGCGACTCTGTGGTAAACGTAACCTTAACGGTAAAACCTAATAGCACAAACTCCATTACGGCAACAGGTTGCAACAAATACACGGGGCCAAGCGGTAATCAAACCTGGACAACTTCTGGAACCGTATATGATACTTTACCAAGTGCCAACGGTTGCGATTCTATCTTAACCATTGCACTTACCATAAACACAATAGATACCACAGTACTTGCCAATGGGGTATTCTTAACTTCTTATGCAAACAATGCAACTTACCAATGGTTAGATTGCAACAACGGTTTTATGCCCATTGCTGGTGCCACAGCACAAACCTATAAAGCAACGGCAAATGGTTCTTATGCAGTAGAAATAAATGATAATGGGTGTATTGATACCTCTGCTTGTTATGCTGTTACCAATGTTGGAATAGATGAAAACAACTTTGAGAAACAAGTTAAGGTATTTCCAAACCCGGCAAGCAACATCATTCATGTTTTAATTGCGAATAACAATCATGATGTTACTGTAGATGTGGTAGACCCCTTGGGTAAAATAGTAACTACAAAAACGCAAAACGCTGCGCGCCAGATTTCACTTCCTTTAAATTTGCCTAATGGAATTTATTTTGTGAGAATTACCGCAGGAGAGTTTACTTCTATTAAAAAAATAACGGTTTTATAATTTATAAAGTAAAAAAATGAAAAAAGGATTATTGCTAATTTTTGCCCTATTTAATTTGTTCGCATACGCGCAAAATGGTCTTGATTTTGACGGAACAAACGACTATGTCTCGGCCATTTCTGGCGGACCCAGCGGTACCAGCGATCGCACGGTTGAATGTTGGATAAAAACATCAACCAGTATTAGTTCTCAACAAGTATTGATTGATTGGGGAACTATGGTTGTAGGTACGCGATTTACGTTAAATATAATCGGTAACGGAAAACTTCGTATTGAAGTAGGCGGTAGCGGAATTCAAGGAACCACAAATGTGGCAGATGGACAATGGCATCACGTTGCCGTTACCTATAACAATGCAGCCTCAACCAAATTTAATCTGTACATAGATGGTACATTAGAAACCAGCGGCAATACTACCGTTTCGGTTAATACTGCAGCAACGGGTGGGTTTCAGTTTGGAAGAAGAAATGATGGCAACAATTATTTTGATGGGATTATAGACGAAATACGCATCTGGAACATTGCCAGAACAGCTAGCGATATTTCTAACCATATGAATGCAGAGTTTTGTGGTCCGGAAACAGGTCTTGTTGCCTATTTCAAAATGAATCAAGGAACAGCGGGAATGTCTAATACTGGCCTAACTACGCTTACCGATGCCGTTGGAATTAACCACGGAACTCTAAATAATTTCGCGTTAACAGGTTCCGGGTCTAACTGGGTTACGGGTGCGTCTTTAAGCTCTGGTAGTGCAAGTGCACCCACAAATGCTGCACTTACCGTTTGTGATTCTTACACTGCGCAAAATGGTTCGGTTTGGACTACTTCTGGCAACTATGTTGATACGCTTACGAACGTTCATGGTTGTGATTCTGTTGTAAACATTGCATTAACTGTAAATAGTAGTTCTTCGGGAACCTTAACCGCAACTGGTTGCAACAAATACACCGGGCCAAGCGGGAATCAAACCTGGACAACTTCTGGAACCGTATATGATACTTTACAAAGCGCCAACGGTTGCGATTCTATTTTAACCATTACGCTTACCATAAATACCATAGATACTACGGTACTTGCCAATGGCGCATTTCTAACTTCTTATGCCAATAACGCAACTTACCAGTGGTTAGATTGCAACAACGGTTTTATGCCTATTGCTGGTGCCACAACGCAAACGTTTAAAGCAACAGCAAACGGTTCTTACGCAGTAGAAATAAATGACAACGGATGTATTGATACATCAGCTTGCTATGACGTTACCACCATTGGTATAAATGAAAATATTTTAGAAGCGCAGCTCTCTATCTATCCAAATCCAGCTGATGATTATGTCACGTTAAATTTAACCAACAGCTACAACCATGTTGAAATTACGTTTGTAAATAGTGCTGGGGTATTGGTATATCGAGTACAAAAAAGCAATACAAACAAGGTTGCTTTACCTCTACAGTTGCCTTCTGGAGTTTACTCTATTGTGGTTAACGCAGATGGAATTGTGGCCAATAAAAAGTTCATTATTCTGAACTAACATAATTATTCAAACAAAAAAAGCGCTGAAACAACAGCGCTTTTTTTATGCTTCATAAGTAGCGAATAAAGGTGATTATAACACAATCAAACCGCTGGTTATCCGATTATATTCTCTTTGTGCATTTCAATTTTCGAAAACAAAATGTACGTTTATCGTCCTAAAATACCGTTTTTAACTCTCTCTGCCTAATATCCACTTGGCAAAGTTTAAAAACTCTTGTTTGGCGCTATCCGAAATTGATAATTGATCTACGTGCGAAATTGCTTCGGTATAAAACGCGTTCATTTGCACATTTGCGTAATCATCAACCTTTAGGGTTTTGTACAGGTTCTTAACTTCTACTATTTTATGCTCAGGAGTAAAATCGGTCTCGCTTAGCCATTTTAACAATTGATCTTTTTCCTGCCCTTTTGCTACTTGCAAAGCATGAATTAATAGGAGCGTTTTTTTGTTGGCTAAAATATCGCCCCCCACTTGCTTGCCTACTTTTTCTGGCGCACCAAAACAATCTAACCAATCATCTTTTATTTGAAAGCTGGTACCTAATAATAAACCAAACTGATACAGATGTTCTGCATCTGCTTTACTCGCACCGCCTACAATAGCTCCCATTTGCAAGGCACAACCCAACAAAACAGATGTTTTAAGCTGAATCATTTGGATGTATTCCTGTTCTGTAACGCTTTCACGCTTTTCAAAATCCATGTCGTACTGCTGACCCTCGCACACCTGCATGGCTGTTGTATTGAATAATGACAAGAGTTCTGGAAGCACGGTGTTATCTGCTTGAGATAGCAACTGGTACGATTTAACAAGCATGGCATCACCACTTAAAATGGCCGTGTTTAAACCCCATTTTTCGTGCACGGTTTTATGTCCTCTACGCAGTGGCGCTTCGTCCATAATATCATCATGCATTAAACTAAAGTTATGAAACACTTCTACTGCCAAAGCTTGGGACATCGCCTTTTTAGGGTCACTAAAAGCACCACAGCCCAGTAATACAAGCAATGGGCGCAACCTTTTACCACCCAAAGACAGCAAATATTCTGCAGGTTGATACAGCGATTTTGGCTCTTGTTGAAAACCAACTTCGTTTAATTCTTTACTGATTTCTAAAAGTAACGCTTCTAGTTTGGCGGTCATCGTTTTAACAAATGCATCAAGTATTCGCCATAGCCACTTTTTACTAAAGGTGTTGCAATTTTCTCAAGTTGAGCAGCATCAATAAAGCCCATTTTATAGGCTATTTCTTCAATACAACCAATTTTTAAACCTTGACGTTCTTCTATTACTTGTACAAATTGGCCGGCTTGCATTAACGAATTAAAAGTACCTGTGTCTAACCACGCTGTGCCACGGTCTAAAATACCTACGCTAAGCTTTTCCTTCTCTAAATAAATTTTATTGATGTCCGTTATTTCCAGCTCTCCGCGTGGAGATGGCTTTAGATTTTTGGCTATCTCTACAACGCTGTTATCATAAAAATACAAACCGGGAACCGCGTAGTTAGATTTTGGCGAAGCTGGTTTTTCTTCAATCGACATCGCTTTTAAATCGTCATCAAACTCTACAACTCCGTAGCGTTCTGGATCGCTTACCCAATAGGCAAAAACCATCCCACCATCTGGATTTGCACTGCTTTGCAACAAGCTACCCATTTGGGTACCGTAAAATATATTGTCTCCAAGAATTAGTGCAACGCTATCATCTCCAATAAAATCTTCGGCCAAAATAAAGGCTTGTGCCAAACCATCAGGGCTTGGTTGTACGGTGTATTGAAAGTTACAACCCAACTGGCTACCATCGCCTAAAAGTTTCTGAAAAGCTTCAGAATCATGCGGTGTGGTAATTATCATAATGTCTCTAATACCGGCATGCATTAGGGTTGACAATGGGTGATATATCATCGGCTTATCATAAACAGGCATAAGCTGTTTACTTACGGCTAATGTTAATGGGTGCAATCTTGTACCAGATCCTCCGGCTAAAATTATTCCTTTCATGCTCGTGGTGTTTACTTGGTATTAAAATTTAATTTGGATTTGTTTCTTCATCCTCTTCTTCCAAATCATCGTCAGAATTTATTATTTCGATGATGTTTTCGCTAAAATCTCTTGCGCGGATACGTTTATCTAGCGACATTAAAAACGCTGGAAGAATTAAGAGGTTTGTTAGCATGGCAAAAATTAAGGTAATAGCAACTAAAAAGCCCAATGCTTGTGTACCGCCAAATGTTGACATTAGAAAAACACTAAACCCAAAGAATAAAATTACCGAAGTGTAGAACATACTAATGCCCGTATCTTGAATTGCCACTTTTGCTGCTTCGCCTATGCGCCAGCCGTTGCTTTTTAATTCTTGTCTGTATCGTGCTAAATAATGTATGGTATCATCTATAGAAATACCAAACGCAATACTAAAAGTTAATATGGTTGATGGTTTTAACGGTATGCCTAAATAGCCCATTAAACCTGCCGTTAGCAATAGCGGTATCATGTTGGGGATGATGCTGATGAATACCATTTTTGCTGAACCAAACAAAAATGCCATCATAAATGAAATTAAAACAATGGCCAAAAGCATGCTAATTGCAAGGTTCTTTATTAAATAATCTGTTGTACGAACATACTTTACGCTGGCTCCCGTAATTGTTATTTTATACTTGTCTTTTTCAAAAATATCTTTCGCATAGGTGGTTATCTGATTTTGCAAGTCCCTCATTTCTGTAGTACCCAAATCTTCTATTTGCATACTTATTCTTGCTTTCCTTCCCGTACTATCGACCAAGGTGCCCACCATGCTTTTCTTTTCGCTATTCCTAGGTATATATTTTTTCATCCACTGCTGTTCTTGCCTAGAGGGCAGCGCGTACATATCTGGGTTGCCAAATAAAATTCCCTGTCTAGAAAATTTCACAAAATCTACAATAGATAAGCTTCTAGATACTTTGGGTAGCTCAGCTATTTTACTCTGAAATTCATCTATTTTTTTAAGTGTGCTTAGTCTTGTAATTCCGTTTTCTGCGCGACTTTCTACTACTATTTCCAAAGGCATTACACCTTTAAACTTTTTCTCAATAAACTTTATGTCTAAATAAACCGGGTCTTTTTTACTAAAGTCGCCTGTTAAATTTCCCGTTACCCGTAACTGAAACATGCCATATACCCCTATAGACAATAATACAAGTGCCGTTAAATAAACCCTTGGGCGATGATTAGTAACTGCGTTTACCAAAAAGTTTAACATCCCTTGAATCCATGAAATATTAAAATGAGAGTAGTGGCGCTCTTTAGGTGGTTTTAAATACGAATAGATAATGGGGATGAGAATGATGGAAAGCAAAAACACCAACAAAATAATGCTGCTGGCCACAATACCAAACTCTACAAGCGCCAAGCTATCTGTTAAAATAAATGTAGCAAAGCCCAATGCCGTTGTAAAATTGGTCATTACGGTAACATTGCCAATTTTACGTATTACACGCTGTAGTGCTTTTATTTTATTGCTATGCGCTTTGTATTCTTGATGGTACTTGTTTATTAAATAAATACAATTGGGCACACCAATTACAATAACCAAGGGCGGAATTAATGAGCTTATGATTGAGATTTCGAAACCAAAAAAGCCCAAGAGGCCAAACGTAAATATTACGCCCAACACAACGATAAGCAAACTAATTAGCGTTGCTCTAAAACTCCTAAGAAAGGCGTACAACAAAAGTGTTGTAATAAGTATGGTAAAGAAAATAAGCAGGTAAACCTCCAGCTCTAACCTTTTTGTGTTTGCCATTCTAATGTATGGCAATCCGCTGGCATGAATCTTTATGTTGGCACGTTTCTCAAAATTTTCATTCAGGCTTTTAATGTCTTCTATGGTAGAAATAATTTGCTTATCGTACAAAGCGTCTTGCTCTATTCTAACCAAGAGCATAATTACTTTCCCTTCCTCGCTGTACAGTAAGTTTTTGTAAAACGGCAAGCTTAAAATGCGCTCTTTAAACGCGGCAACCTCTTCTTCGGTTTGTACCTCGCCTTCTAAAAGAGGTAAAAGTGTAAGCTCATCCTTTAGCGTATCAATGGTTAAGTCAAACGTGTTGGTGATTGATATTACGTTTTCTACTCCTTCTACATGTGTAAGGCTATCGGTATATTTCTGCCATGCCTGTATTCTATCTAGCGTAAAAAAGTTTTCATCTTCTAACGCAATTACAACTGTGTTTCCAGCTTCTCCAAACGTTTCTTCAAACAATGCGTTTTCTATAGATACCGAATCTTCGTCTGGCATCATTACGGCAAAGCCATAACCCATTTTTATATTCTGTGCTTGAAAAAGCATGAATACTGTAACCAATCCAACTATTACTAGAAAGAGAATTCTGTTACGAAGTAAAATTCTGGCTATTGTAGTCCACATGAAATGCGATTCTCCCTTTTTATGTAAGGCGCGCAAAAGTAAGAAGAATGCACGCAGCCATCAAATTAACATAATTATATTGATAGTGTAAATTTAGCAAGCTATTCTTTACAAAATCTTTAGAAATAGCACCCCAAAATAGGCGTTGTTTATCTTATTTTCGGAGCTGATAAAAACAACAATGAAAATGAAAAAGCTCTTTTTTTTCTTCAGCATACTTGCTTTTGTACACAGCTACGCGCAACAAACTCTAAAAAACCAAATAGAACACGTAACGGTATTTGCTGCAAATGCACAAATTGAACATAAAAATGATGTGCCCTTAAAAGCCGGGGAGCAAACTTTACTGCTTAAAAATTTATCTCCTTATGTGGTGGAAAACTCCATTCGTGTGCGTTCTAGCAGAGCAGATGCAATGGTGAGGCAATCTATATTTACAACCGAAGTGATAGAAAGTGATTACAATAAAACAGCCGCAGAAACTTTGCGCAACAAGTTTGAGTCTGAAAAAAGAAAGCTTGAAATAATTGATGCCAAAAAAGCTGGCTTGCTAAAGGAGAGGGATCTGCTCAACCAAAATATGGTAATTAACGGACAAGACGGCATGAGCATGACGCTAGCTCAATTTCAACAAACTACAGAATATTTTAGATCTAAAACAGAGAGCATTCAATCTGCGCTGTACGATTTAGAAGTTGGACGAAAAGCCCAACTCAAAACATTAAACGAGGTAATGATGGAGTACTCTTTGGCCACCAGCGTAAAGACAAGCACCATTGGTAATTTAGAAATTCTGGTTGATGCCAAAACAGCTGGAAGTACAACCTTTGTTATAGACTATTTGGTTGATAAAGCCGGTTGGACACCAAGCTACGAAATGCGTGCAGACGAAGTTGGGAAACCTGTTGTACTTGAGTTAAAAGCACAGCTAATAAACCTTACAGAAATAAACTGGGAAAACGTAGACCTTAGTTTTAGCACAGGCGACCCGCAGCGCGGTAGCACGGCTCCAGACCTAATTCCATGGTACATTACACAACCGCCCGCAAGGCCGGCCACATATCAAAACCCGAATCTTAGTGCAAGTGCCGTAGGCAAAACTGGGCGTTTTTATGGTAGGGTTACCGATGCTAAAACAGGGGAGGTTATTCCCTTTGCAAACATTATTTTTTACAAAGCAAACGGAGAAGTTGCCGGAGGCGCAAACAGCGATATTGATGGCAACTTTAACCACATAAGCAACCAACCTGTGGTAACCATGCAAGTGTCTTCTTTGGGTTACCAAACACAAAACTTGGCGGCAACACCAAATCAATTTTTACAATTTAGACTGCAAGAAGAAACCGTTATGCTAGAGGAAGTTGTTATTAGTACGGGCACAACACGGCATGTACAAAGCGAACAGGTACGCGGCAGCAGATCAAACACAAATGTTCAGTTTATTGATGGCGTAAAAGTGCGTGGCAAAGCTAAAGCCGAGGTAAATTACCACAATGCTACGCAGGTGCGCAAAGCCATAACCCAACGCTTTGTGGCAAAATCTCCTTATACCGTAAAGGCAGATGGCGAAGCTCTTGACATTAGCCTACAAACCTTTACTGTGCCTGTTTCTTATCGGTACTTGGCCATTCCTAAACTAGACCAAGACGCGTTTTTAGAAGCGCAACTTTTGGGTTGGGATACGCTAGGATTAATTAGCGGAGAAATGAAACTGTTTGTTGAAGGCGGCTACGTAGGTACATCTAACCTAAATGCCGAAACCGTTACCGATACGCTTAGCTTAAGCATGGGCAGAGATCCAAATGTGGTGGTAAAGAGAACGACCATTCCGGAGCAAATACGCAAAACATTTTTAAGCGGTAATCGCATTAAAACCATGGCTTACCAAATTGATGTACGCAACAATAAAAAAGTTCCGGTTACACTCGTGCTTAAAGATCAGTTTCCGCTTACACCCTACGAGAGTATTTCTATAAAACGTGGTGAAGTAACCGATGGAAAAGTAGATGACGAAACGGGAGAAATTACATGGGAAATAACCTTAAAACCAGGCGAGCAAGTTCAACGAAAATTTAGCTTTGAGGTTACTTACCCCAAAACGGGCGTTCAGGTTTATTTTTAAAAAGGCACAATGGTAAACTAATGGATTAGCTTTATTGCCTCTTGGTTTTTTGCCAGCGCAAAGGCGTGTAGTTTATGGTGACCCGGTAGCCAACCCAACAAAAAACGGTTAAAATCGGCCCAAGCCAGCGGATACAATGTTCTCCACTCGGCTTCTAAAGCTGTTTTTTGGGTTGAGTTATAATCCGTAAGTGCTTGTTTTAAGGTTGAGAAATAAATCGTCACAAGCTCTTTTTCATACAGCGCACATTCTTCTTCTGTAAAACAGCTTCCTAAGAAATAGGCTAAATCTTTTACACCAACGCCCCCACCCACGTACTGAAAATCTACCGCAGCAACGTGCATTCCGTTTTCGCTAAAACAAAAGTTAGCCACCTTGGCATCGCCATGAATAATGGTTTTAAATGTTGCGCTGTTCAGTGCTTCATCAATATTTTGGGCGTGCGTTTTAAGCGGAGAATCTTGCATAGCTTTCCACTCATCTGGGCGCGTTGCCAAATGCCAATAGCTACCCACGGGCCACAGCCCGTTTGGTGTAAAGCCCAAAAAGGTGGCGTGAAACCGCGCCAGCCACTCCACCACAACTTTGGCCTCGCCAAGGGTGCAGCACTGTTTTAGAGCTGGAAACTCAACTGACAAATCTTCTAAAACCAACAATTGGTTTTGCTGTTTTTTTTCGGCAAATAGCAACGTTGGCACTTTGGTTTTACTGCTTAAAGTAGCAGCAAACTGTTTGTAAAAATGGGTTTCTATTTTGTACGACTCTATTTTGCGTTGATGCGAGCGATTGGTAGCCCAGCCCCGCGGGTGAGTTTTGGAAGATTGAAAGTCGATACATTTTAAAATGACTGAAGACCATTTTGCACCGCTAAGATGCAACCGGTAAATACCGCCATAATTGCTCCAGAGCGCTTGCAGCTTTTCTACATCATCTACAGATGTTGCGCCTAATTTTGATTTAATTTCCTCTAGGTATAGATTGAGATTATTTTCCATTTGCGCAAAAATGCTAACCTTTTTTGTAGCGCATTGCGGCAATTACCAAAAAGCCAACTCCTGTAAGTGCAGGCGGTAGCATACTTGCTTTAATGCCTAAAAAAATCATCACCAAAGCAATGATTATGAGTAAATAAAGTAAAATGTTGTGCATGATTTTTCTGCTTAAAATTGATGTGAATTCTAAAAACAAAGGTACACGTTGGGGTGAAGGTTGAAAGTTGAATGTTGAAAGTTGAATGTTGAATGTTGAATGTTGAATTTTACCCTGACTGTACGAATTTAGGTACTGTTAGGGTTTTTGTTTAAAAAGGTACTTGCCAGACTTTTGTCTATGTTAAAATAATGCCTGGTGTGTGTTAGGAAAAATTTCATCAAAAACGCTGTAATTCTCAGTAGAAACTAAAGAGCCTTCCTTTTTATCACATGTTTTTTAAAAACGCTTTTTGGTGTCGCTCGGCTAATTCTTTTGCCAACCACTCAGGTTCCAAAACCTTTACTTCTGCGCCAAAAGAAAGTAGCTCCATAATAAAATCGTGCGTTGGAAAAATACACAGCGAAATTTGTGTTTCTTCTGGATTTTCTAAAACGATTTTTTGTGAAGAGTGAAGGGGCAAAGATTTTACATACTTCGCCTGAAAGGACGTAAAAGCGAGCATAACTTCTGTAGGTGCTTCATCATCTGAGCCAATAATCCCATAATAATGCTGAAACTTTTTAACAAGATCAACCTCAGGCCCTACCTTAAACGTTTGGCTGGATACATGAAGATTTGAGACGCGATCTAGCCCAAATGTTTTAACCACACCATCTTTTTCGTCTTGCGCCACAAGATACCATCGATGACGATATTCTTTAATTGCTAATGGTTTTACTTTTCTGTTGGTCGTATGATCTTTCCAGAATTTTTTATGCTCAAATTCAAGAAACAATTTTCTTTGAATGGCATGAAGAATGCCAAATAGATGTTCTGTTCCTCCTGGTTTTTTATCTTCTAAAAAAAATAATGGCGCGATGTTTTTTGAAAGTTTTATGGCGTTAATTACATCAAAAGCTGACATTAATTGCTCAAGTGCAAAATCTCCTACGTCAGATTCAATGTGGTAGCCTTTCTCTTTTTTATCATACTTAACCTCTTTGCCAAAGATTTGAGCGATGTCTTTTAAGTCCCGCTGAAAAGTTCGTTTTGTAAACCCCGCTTTTGTTTTATCGTCTACAAAATATTGTTCTTCAAGCTTTTGGTTTACATAGTTTTCAATTTCTTCAAAGGTTGAAAACGGCTTTCTTCTAATGAACGCTAAAATAGCTTTTTGCCTAAAGAGAGGCGTTGTGTTTGGCATTAGTGAATTGCGTTAATCTGTTCGTTAATCCTATAAAAAAGTTGCGTTAGTTCCTCGTTTTGAGTAATTGAACTAACCAGCTTATTCAATCCCACACTCGCTTCGTTTAACTCTATTTGGATAGATTTAAACCGAGAATCGTCTATTGAACTACTCTGTTTTTTGCACCAAAGGTGCATTTCAATATGCCCGGCTAATTCTTCTTGCACAAAACCCCAAGACTTTTCGCTAATAATTTCGAATATGCCATTTGAACAACGTAAATGCAGACCTTCACATCCGAAATCTTTTAGACACCAGACCAAACCTCTTGTAACTGGCTCTTCTTCAAAGTGCCAATATGGACTGAGGAACTGCCATTGGGAACCAAGGCTGTATGCGTTATAAGTCACGTGATTAGTATTGTATAATCTTAATAAATCGTTCCTTTCCAGTGATTGGGCCGCTACCAGCAAAGGCATACTTTTTACTTTTTTTATTCCACCAGGCAGACCCTGGGTGACAAGTTCGTGTTATTAAAGTATTCTTCATTGATTTTGGTATAACGAACCCTTCTTTTGATCGATGACTGTTGTGTTGCTTTTTGAAACTATTAAACGCTAAGGTGCTTACAAATACCACCTTCTTGGGTTGAAGTATTTCAAGCAGGTTTAAAAAATGTTCATACGCTAGTATTTTATCTTTTGAGTGAGCCCGAATACTCTTGCCAGTTACTTCTGCTGGTCGTAAAAAGTAATTGTAGTAACTCAAATGATTAATAGCTTCTGGAACATTCGATAACTGATGCACATCTCGCAAACATTCTGCGGTATTCTTATAAATAGAAAATGGCTTATTAGTGGGGTTTTCCATAAAATCCTCACCGATTATGTACCTTGGTGTCACCCATTTTTTAGCCTTTTCTGAGAGATTATCCGCAATACCGGGTGCGCTATACCACGTTTCTCTATATCTTTCGGCTTTGTCTGCTTCTGGTAGATAATGACTTTCCCCAATCATCAAAAGCTTGATATTGCTGGCCTTATAGAATTTACCGATAAACGGTTTCATGAAGTTAAAACGTTTGTAAATGTCTAGCTTGTTTAATTTTCTTTTAATTTCCATTCCTTGAGATTAGTATTTACCCTAGATTTTGTTCAGTATAAATTTAATTAGCTTGTCTTTTCTCCATTGGATTAGGTCTCTTGTCCAAGTTTGATTTTCAGATGTCAATTTTTGAATTTCTCTTTGCTGTTCCAAATGAGTGTAACTGTCTCGCTTGTCTTTGAACGGTTTATTTCCGACCGAGCAATTATGAGATTTGGATAGTAAAAGGTAGTTGCCTAAGCAGTTTATGAATTGATTTCTAAATTCTTCGTCATAGCTGTCGTAACCTGTTTCAGGATTTTCGGTCTGAGGTGCGATATGTTCTAATTCAGGACTAATAATTTTGTCGAAACGTGTTGGTGTGTAACCGCTTTTTCCTTGACCTTCTAAATGGTTTTCATATTTCCAAAGTAGATACTTTACGATACTGTGATTTAAGCCACCTTGAATTGAACGTGCCAATTCATTGTTATTCCAATACGCCCACCACCAAGAGTCTGACGATACATTTTTCATCCATTCGATTCTGTCAACTATTGGTTGAATATCTGGATTTTTATTTGTGAAGTCTTTGTAAACGCCATTTAGTCGAGATGTAATGTCTGCTCTCGTTCCAATCAGTCTATGACGTAATACCATTGATTCCAATTTATTACATAGCTGATTGATTTGGTTAATAGACAGTCCAAATTTGTATGCTTTAATGATAAACGGCATTGCAATACCGATTCCACCAAGTGTAATCAGTGAATGGTTTTGAAACTTCTTCGTATTCTGTTAATTGGCGAATTGATTCGAGCTTTTTAAACAGGGCTGAAAGAAAGATAACTATGGTTGTCATTCTTTGCTGACCATCAATAACTCCAAATTTATTATCTGCTTGTTCTTCAAATAGAAAGTGTCCGAAGTAATATTTTGATTTTGTGGTGCTTCGATTGTAGTCTTCCAAGTCAGATAGGAATACGTTTATCTGTTTGGGTAAATTTGATTTCTCAAGTTCGGTGTCCCAAGAATAGGCTCTTTGGTATGTTGGCACAAAAATTCGATTTCCTGCTAACATTTGTTTTATAGTAGTTGATGCTTCCATATTTCCTTAATTCAGTTTAAATCCAATGTGTCTCTTAGTCTCAGCCGTCTGCTGAATTTCTTGTTGGTTGTAGATATCAGTCAATCGCATGGGCTCCACAATATAATTTGTAAAGCCCAATTTTTCTGATAATACCTGTGCTTTTTCTCTTGCTAATAAGTCAAACTTATAGGAAGCAATCAACCTACCTTTTCGCAGCAAGGCCGAATCTATTTTGGCCAAATCTGTATTGAATGTGCAGATGAGCTGAATATTCAAGCAATCGGATAACAACCCATCGGATAAATTGAGTAATGCCGAAACCGCACTTCGGTCATTGAAATTTCTATCTAACAAAATATTCTCGGCATCTTCAATGATCAAAATTGAATTTGGGTTTTCAATCAACAAGGAAATGAGATTGGGATGGGTAATATTGTCAGCTAGGTTGGGTGGAAAGAAGATGACTTTCTTTTTAAGAACAGAAGTCAAATAACGGATATATGATGTTTTTCCTGTTCCTGGTTCACCATGAAGAAGCACTATACCTTTGTCGTTTTCTTTGTTTAGTCTTTTGTGAATGAGGTTATGAATTGGGCTAAAATCGTCATTATAATTATCAGATATATTAAATTCTGGTTCCTTTAATTTAAATTTTTCAACATCAAAATAATCCCCTTTAAAAACGAGTAAATATATTTTCGCTTCTTCAGTTATCGGCTCTTTAAACATATTCAGCTCATCTACCAACTTCCTGACAAAGGCTTCATCTGTTTTTCTAAAAAGATAACGAACGATGTGCTGTTGGGTGTCAAAGTACACAAGCAAATCTGGATTAAGTGTATAAAGACAATCATCTTTTTTGGCAGTTTTGTTTTGTCCAAAGCAACGCTCGTTGTAAAAGGTGTTTGTAATTAAGTGGGGGTATTTGTCTAAAAACCAAAGTCGCGCATTTTCAACTTCAATCTTCGTTTCAGAAATTTTGTGCGGAATGGTTCCATAAAGAAAAGTAAAAAGTCTATACTCGTTTAAATGATGACCGTTTAATGTCGGGTAAATTAAATCGATAGAACCTTTTGAAGTAAAGCCGCTTCTCTCTTCAGTCCTAAAAAGCTCTGTTCTAAAATTGCCAATTTCATCCATGTTGTTATAATTTTTATCAAACATAAAAGGGTGTTGCGACAAAACATGTCGCTTATATTTCGATTCGATTTATTTTTAATCCTCATGCCAAAAGTTACCTTTGACACTCTCAAAAAAAACAGCTTCAATAAATATTGTTATGGATTTAACATTTTTAAAAGAATTAGGGGTACAACCTGAAAATAACGGCTCTAGCACCGGCAAAAACTTTTTTGCTTCGGGCGATCTTATAGAATCATACTCACCAGTAAACGGAAAGTTAATTGGTACTGTGCGTGCTAGCACAAAAAGCGATTATGAAAAAGTGATGGTTTCGGCACAATCTGCTTTTTTAGAATGGCGCCAAAAACCGGCTCCCTTACGAGGAGAAATTGTTCGCCAGTTTGGTGAAAAATTACGTGAGAAAAAAGATGCGCTCGGCAAACTTGTTTCTTATGAAATGGGCAAAAGCCTGCAAGAAGGCTGGGGCGAAGTGCAAGAAATGATTGACATCTGCGATTTTGCGGTTGGGCTTTCACGCCAGCTTCACGGCTTAACTATTAAGAGCGAGCGCAGTCTTCATCACATGCAAGAACAATGGCACCCATTGGGCGTAGTAGGCATTATATCTGCCTTTAACTTTCCGGTGGCAGTTTGGTGCTGGAATACCGCTTTGGCTTGGGTTGCAGGAGATGTTTGTGTGTGGAAACCCAGCGAAAAGGCTCCACTTTGTGGTATTGCCTGCCAAAATATTTGGAATGAAGTAGCTGCCGCCAACAACCTGCCAGAAGGTATTTCTGGTATTGTTACGGGCAACTATGAGGTGGGCGAAATGATGACCAAAGACACGCGTATTCCACTTGTTTCAGCAACTGGTTCTATCCGCATGGGTAAAATTGTCGGTACGGAGGTTGCCAAACGTTTGGGCAAAACTATTTTAGAGTTGGGTGGCAACAACGCCATCATCATCACGCCAGATGCCGACTTAAAAATGACGATTACCGGAGCTGTGTTTGGCGCGGTGGGCACCTGTGGCCAGCGCTGCACTAGTACCCGCAGACTCATCATCCACGAAAGTATTTACGACCGTGTAAAAGACGCGTTGGTAAGTGCATACAAACAATTGCGCATTGGTAATCCGCTAGATGAAAACAACCACGTAGGTCCGCTAATTGACAAAGACGCGGTAAACATGTATAGTGCGGCATTAGAAAAAGTTGTAGCAGAAGGAGGCAACATTTTGGTTGAGGGTGGCGTGCTTTCTGGCGAAGGTTATGAAAGCGGTTGCTATGTAAAACCGGCTATCGCTGAAGCAGACAATTCGTATCAGATTGTGCAAGACGAAACGTTTGCTCCTATTTTATACATCATGAAATACAGTGGAGATGTGTATAACGCTATCGCCATTCAGAATGGTGTAAAGCAAGGTTTAAGCTCAGCCATCATGACCAATAACTTACAAGACGCGCACACCTTTATTTCTGCTACGGGCAGCGATTGCGGCATTGCCAACATTAACATTGGTACCAGCGGTGCCGAAATAGGCGGTGCATTTGGTGGCGAAAAAGAAACAGGCGGTGGCCGCGAAAGTGGTTCAGACGCTTGGAAAGCATATATGCGCAGACAAACAAACACCATTAATTACGGAAAGACTTTGCCATTAGCGCAAGGCATAAAGTTTGAGATTTAAAGCCTCTGTAAAACCTTCAATTTAAAGAGATAAAAAACCCGCTCAGAAATAATTTCTGAGCGGGTTTTTCATGTTTACTTGTTTTAGCGAGGTGCAACATATGTCCAATAAACGGTTACGAACAAAACTAAGAGCTACCTATTTTTAGACTTGCTAAAACCAATTTTCATGAACCCTTTTTTTCCCCCTTTGTCCACAATGCAGATATGTACGTTTGCTGTGTTGTGGTTTCTTTAAAAGAGTCTTAATCAAAGAAAAAATCTATCAAATTTTAACATTAAATAATTATTATGAAAAAATATACAACTTACTTTATCGGGCTTTTTCTGATTACATGCGGAGCCCTCTTTGCACAGAATCCAATTCTTATGGACGATGATGACACATATACACCAAGTAATACAATATCAAATTTTAATGCTCTTATTCCAGTCTGTGCCAATTCTATAACGACTACGTTTTTAGACGATAATAGTCAAAACGGCAATTTTCTTTGACGTCTACTCTGCAAATGATGTTTCAATAGATGATATCAAGATAAATTATCTAAACAGAGGATCGAATGACGATTTGAAAATTTACACACGTTCTGGAACTATGGTAGGACATACAGGTTCTTTGGCAGGCTGGACACTTCGAGGCTCTGTTGTATTAACGGCAACTGCATCTGGATTTAGTATTGGTGGTTTTAATATCTCACTATTAGCTGGTGATACAACAGGGTTTGCTATAATGATTGATTCTGACGATGCGGGTTCACTCAGGTATACTAATGCAACTGCCGTTGGTGATACTGCAGTATCTAATTCTGACTTGACAATTTATGAAGGGTACGGCTCTGCAGGATTTGGACTGACCACGTTTTCTCCGAGAATTTGGAACGGGACTATTTGTTATTCACTTACTAACCCTTGCGCCACAACCAACACATTCGCCCCCATGATGACATCTGGTCTTTATGCTGGAGCTGGAGCAAATGATGCCGAAACTTACTACTGGGGGTTATCTACTGGTTTTATAAAAGCTAACCCATCAGGTGGTAGCGGTTCTTACAGCTACAGCTGGTCTAACAGTGCAGGTTATGCCATGACGGGCACATCTAACATGAAAGCTCGTTTGTTTTATCCTACTGGCCCAACCTGGGTTAAAGTGGCCATTACAGATTTGGTTGAAGGATGTACCGTAGAAGATTCTGTTTACATTGATTGGGTAGATTATACCTGTAACCAACCCGATATCTGGTTCTACGAAATGTGTAACATCAACACAAATACAAGTGTTTGTATTGCCGGTACACGCAACATGAGAGACTCTGTGAAAACAGGTAACTATGTTTTTGGTCCTTGTGCAATAGCTACTAAAGCTGGTGCCCTTGCACAAAGTGAGTTAGGCGTAAATGTATTCCCAAATCCAAGCAATGGCAATTTCACTTACATTGTTATGGGAGATGCTGATGCTACATTCAATACGCAAGTAATGGACATTAACGGCCGCGTGTTATTCACCGAATCGTTTACAAGTTCTTCTACTATATCATCTCGTCAAATCTCATTGCAAGGTTTTGCTGCAGGTGTGTATGTGATAAAAGTATCTAGCAACGATGCAAGTACAGTAGAAAGAATTATTATTCAATAATATTCTAGCTATTAGAATTTTAAAGCCCCGCCAAATGGTGGGGCTTTTTGGTTTAAGTCTAGGGAATACTTAGCTCACACCGTCTCAGCTATGTTTTTCATAACACCCTGATGGTCAATGTTTAAACTTAGTTTTTGTAATATTATTATGTATATTTAACGGTGAAAATTCACCGCTATACAACTAATGAAAACCAATTCGATTATTCATTCTCTAAAACGATTTTCTATTTGATTCAATAGTTTACAATAGCGTATGAATTAATGTTTAACCAAAAACTCAATATGTTATGAAAAAAATTATTCAAGTAGCGCTTTTGTCGCTATTAACTGCGTTTTTCTTTGAAGTTGAGGCTTCTCACTTCCGTTACGGAACAATTAATTATGCCATTCTTTCTGAAAGTGGATCTGGCGCAGCTAAACAAACTGTTGTTCAGTTTACAATTAGGCAAGCGTGGCGTGGTGATGCCTTTGGTGCATTTCCTTCTGTTGGAACCGTTTATGCGGCTGGATCTTACGGTGATTTTTATATGAACTATGGTGACGGTGGTGGCGATTACTTTGCGTTTACCGTTACATCTGTTAATGCAGGCGAAAACTGGTTTGCGGGAATTGGAACCCTAACCCATACGTACACTGGAAATGTTGACGTTATAGCAAATTATGACAATTGCTGTAGAATTGGTGCTTTAGTGAATAATAGTAGCGGATCTATGAGAAATGAATCCGTGGTTACACTAAGCCAAACAAACAATGCCTCTCCACTATCTAGCATACCGCCTATTGTAAATGTGCCCGATAATGCTGCTTTGCATACTTTTAATTTAAACTTTTCAGACCCTAATGGTGACGCGATGAGTTATTCTGTTTCTACTACAGCGCAATCTGATTTAACTACAACAACACCTAGTTTTTTCACTTCATTAAACCCAGCCACCGGTTTAGTTAGTTTAAACACAACTGGAGCAGGAATTGTAGATGGTCAATTATACGCCATTCAATTTGCCGCTACAGATAGCAAGGGTGCCAGAACCGTTCTAGATTTTATCATGAAAATTACGAGTGCTTCTCCCAACACAGCTCCTGTATTTGTTGCGCCAACACCTGCAAATAACTCAACCATAAATGCTACTGTTGGTGTGCCAATGAGCTTTACCGTAAAAGCTTCTGATGCTGACGCTGGAGACTTAGTTTCTTTGAGTGCAAGTGGTGTGCCTGTCGGAGCTACATTTTCTCCCGGCCCTGCTGCTAATCCTGTAATGACAGCTTTTTCTTGGACACCAACTCCTGGAGATGTAGGTAGCCATTCCATAGCCTTTTCTGCAACAGACAATAATGCGGGTCAAGTAATATCAAACGTAAACATAAACGTTGCTGCGGGTGGTGGATGTGCTTTCACTAACACCTTACAACCTGTAATGACAGCTAGTCTTTATGCTGCTGCGGGAGCTAACCAGGCAAATATGTACTACTGGGGCTTATCAACTGGTTTTGTAAAAGCAAACCCAACAGGAGGTGTTGGCCCATATACTTATAGCTGGTCTAATAGCGCTGGATATGCAATGAAAGGTGTAACAAACAAGAAAGGAAGACTATACTATCCAACTGGTCCTACTTGGATGTATGTAGAAATTACAGACCAAGGTGCTGGTTGTACTATAAAAGACTCTATTTGGATAGATTGGACCGATGTGTTTACTTGTAACCCTCAAGGACAATTATGGTTCTACGTTCTATGTAATTCTGTTAATAACACAACTGTTTGTGTACCAAAAACAAGAAACATGAGGGATTCATTAAAAACAGGAAACTATTACTTCGGAACATGTCTTGTTCCTAAAATGAGTAATACTGAAAGCGTAACTATGAATGTTTCTGTGTTCCCAAACCCAAACAGCGGTACGTTTACTTACATTATTACTAATGAAAAAGAAACAACATATAATATTGCCGTAATGGACCTTAATGGTAGAACATTACATGCTGAAAAAGTAGAAAGCAAAGACAAGTACTCTTCAAATGAAATTCAGCTTTCAGGTTTAGCAGCGGGTATTTATTTATTACAAATATCTAGCGAAGACCAATCCATTGTTGAACGAATCATTATTCAATAATGAGCATTTCAATTTGTTCATAACAAAACCCTGCCTCTTGGTGGGGTTTTTTCTGCTTAAGGCTTTGGGGGGTGTAAAAACAGATTAGGGATTTTACACCAAAACCCATTTCCCATCAACCGGCACGGTTTCAAATTCGGGAGGTCCGGGGAAGTTTTTACCGACAAAATCATCCAACAAATCACGGGTTTTTTCGCTGATGAGTTCTTGCATTTCGTCCATCGCGGTTACTGATATAGCAAACGGATATTGGCTTTGCAACATTTTACTGCCGTTGCCGCGTGCTACTACTGCGTATTCTTGTTCCTCTGCTAAAGGCGAACCTAACAACATGCAATGTTGCATTCTATGATGAATGTCCTCCGAAAATTCCTCTTCCCGCGCTTCTAATTTTTCGGCAAAATAGCCCTGCATATTGGCGGCACTTTCTTCAGAAAATTCACCCCGTATTTCGCCAGCGCAGGTATCGCAAATGGCATATTCAAAAAGTACTTGCGGTTTTTCGGTATTTGGGTAGCGCTTAAAAACTTTCTCTAGCGTATAGGGCTGGGCCGGATCTTGCAAGCTTTGATGGCATTGTTTGCAATGGCTAAAAAGTTGACCGTCTTCGTTTAAAAGTTCGTCCGGCATTTCTACTTCGTCTTCAAAAAGAAAAAAATTCATGTGTTTGTTTTTATCTGCTTTGCGAAGATATGCAACCAAGAATGTTGTTGTGTTTTAAATTATACCTCAAAATCTTGTTTATTTCTTTAAAAGCTCCAGTTTATCAAAGGCGTTTTGCGTTTGTCGTTTTCATTCCATAAACCAATTTGAATTCCTTTTAGCCGATCTGTTTTATTAATCAAACCAACTTGCACACCCTTAGTAATGGTAGATGTATTGACCGCTGAAAGCTGCAACCCTTTTAGTAAATATGCATGATTAAACAATCCAATCTGGCATCCATATATCCGAACAACCTCATTAAACATGTGTGCCGTTATGCCATTTGCTCTAAAATGACTACCAATCATTGCCATTGAAATTCCATTTGATTGTATTGTACTGGTGCCAATTCCAGATATGTTTATACCATTAACATATGCGTTTAAGGCAAACCCTCCAGGGGAAACAACCAAGCCGTTTACACCTTTTATTACATCTGTTTTACCATATAGAACGGTATCAATTTGTGTAGTATCTATAGGAAAAAATGGGCTTTTCGGCATTAATGGCATAATTAATCCGAAACCTAATATTTCAACAACTATGCCGTTTACTTTAGACTTTGATGAATCGTTTTTTATGTAATCTAGTCCTTCAAAAATAGGCCCGATGGCTATGCCGTTTACAACCGTTTCGTGAGCGGGTAAATACCAAATTATGCGGTGTTTTGTTTCTTGGGCACTGCTCCAAAAAGAAACTAAAAAGCAAATTATTAGTAAAATTAATCTCATAAAATTCTCTTAAAAACCTTTGTATAAAACGTTTTAATCTGAAATTAAAGTACACATTTCACAAAGATTTGCAACTAAGAATATTGTTTGAATGTATCAACCAAAACCTTCAACTTTGAACCTTTAACTTTCAACCTATATGCGCTGGCAAACAACTACAGAAATTCCTCCATTTAATTTTACGCTAAACCACCAAAGAACAGTGCTTTTGTTGGGTAGCTGTTTTGCCGAAAACATTGGCAGAAGAATGGCATATTTTAAGTTTAATACCATTCTAAACCCAACGGGTATCGTGTACAATCCACATAGCTTATTAACCACAACAAATTTGCTTTGCCGTCAGCGCCAATTGGTAAATGCCGATTTACAGCACGCTAATAATCAATTTTTTAGTTATGATTTTCATAGCCGATTTTCTGCTACCACTGCCGAATTAGCCCTAAAAAGCATGAATAAAAGTTTGGAGGCATCGCGCGAAACATTGCCACAAACAAATGCCGTTTTTATCAGCCTCGGCACCGCCTTTTATTGGTGGTTAAATGCCGAAAAAAGGGTAGTAAATAATTGTCATAAACAACCTGGAAATTTATTCACCCAAAAACGACTATCGGTTGATGAAACGAAACATGCCTTGCAACATGTGGTGGAGTTACTGCAAGAGAAAAACCCACATATGCAAATTGTTTTTACGGTAAGCCCCATTAGGCATTTAAAACACGGGAGTGCACAAAATCAATTGAGTAAAAGCATCCTAATCGTAGCAGCACAAACCCTGGCCGAAGAATTAAACAATGTGCATTATTTTCCAAGTTATGAGCTGCTGCTAGACGATTTACGCGATTATCGTTTTTACGAAGAAGACCTCATCCACCCCAATAAAGTGGCTGTTGATTACATTTGGGAGAAATTTAGTGAGGCTTTTTTTACACCCAAAACTATTGCGTTAAACACGCAAATAGCCCGTATTAAAAACATGCTCAACCACCGGTTGTTTAACGCAACTTCTGCGAACACGAACAAGTTTTTACAGAAACTAGAAAAAGAAACAGCCCAATGCTCGGTAGATTTCACTAGTGAGTTATTAACGTGGAAACAGCTAAACATCAAAAATTAATAGCACTAAAACATGCCACGCAATACGCCTTGAAAGTGTAGTGGTTGTAAACCAAACTCCCCTGTTTCTGAAATAGGCGGTGAAAGGCTATTATCTTCTTGTATACCTTCCATATTGCCTTCTAACCTCACCTGAAACCAAGATCGTTGGTATTCAATATGACCGCTTAAGCCTTCTAAACCGTTGTCCGTATCTACGTTTGCGGTTGCGCCCAATTGTATGCTTTGGTTATTTCCTAGATTAAAACGCAAATCAACTCCGGGCCTAAAAACGGTAGAATCTTCTTGAACATTATGTGTTACATCGGTTGTAAATACAAACCGGTTGCTGTTGCCAAATTCGTACCCAGCGCTAATTCTGCCTGTAAATATGGCCGTTCCGTCTGTACCCAACGTATAGGATCCCCGCAGGTGTAAAAGGTCTGTTCCAAACCTCATCATCCCTATTGCGGTTCCTACAAACGATTCTTCTCCACCCACATCTCCCGTTTCGGCATCAGGTTCCGATACTTCTCGCCTTAAAGAAATTGTGCTGCGCGATTGAAAATAATCATTGGCATACTGAAAAAACAATTGAAGTTTATTGAACTCAACATCTTGGGCAGAGCCTAAATCAAATTCACCTCCCAGGGTAGCGCCTTGACCAAGCTCAAACTCTGGACTGCCTTCAAGGCCGTAATCCATAAAATACGCAGCCAAAACAGCCGCAAGCGCGGTAACCAAAGCAACCTCATCGTTTTCTGTAACCGTGTTAATAATGGCCTGCCGCACTGCTGATAGGGCTGGGTCGTTTAAAATTTCTGTAGCCGCGTTTTTAAATGCGTTTTCAACACCCAATGCGGCAAGGCGAGAAGGGTCGTGCAAAACATCATCTGTTGCGTTTTCGGCTAAGCTTTGCAACTCACCGGCTAATGTGTTTATGTGGTCCCTAAACCCTGCATTACCCAATTGACTTTCTACGAGACCGCCTACTAATTCGCCCAAATAATCGCGATTGGAAGATGTGCTTTCACCTTGCGATTCTTGCGGCTCTGTTTGTGTAGTGCTAGTTGGTTCTTGTGTGTTTTGGGGCTCAGCATTGTTGGCTATCATGCCTTGCTCTGCTTGTGCCACCGTTTCATTTCTTTGTTGCTGTTGTGCGGGAGTAAGCGGTGATTGAGACCTGGGGTTAAACCCAAAAAAAGGTAACGTTGGTTGATAAATGCTGCTAAAAAATGGCCTTGGCGCATTTTGCGTTTGCTGTTGATTTTGTTCTCTTCTTCTTCTATTCCCCCCCATAACTTTAGTATTTACACCACCTTGCCTTCTTTTCTCATTTCTTTGCTTATTCCATAAATCACATCTTTTAGCAAAACCTCTGTGCCGTTTGCCACCGCTCTTAAACAAGCGTAATGAGCTGCATTTAAAATATTGCTCCCGGTTAACTCATAATTTTCTGCTAGCACCTGTAGGTCTATTTCTTTTGCTGCTCTAGGCACTCCTTCAAATACTTTTTGCCAAATAACATAACGTTCTTTTATTCCAGGATATGGAAAGTAAATCACCGATTGAAACCTCCTTAAAAAAGCATCATCTATGTTTCCTTTTAAGTTTGAAGCCAAGATAACCAGACCTGAAAACTCTTCTACTTTTTGTAATAAGTAAGAAACCTCTTGGTTTGCATATTTATCATGCGCGTCTCTTACAGAGGTTCGCTTACCAAATAAAGCATCGGCCTCATCAAAAAATAAAATCCAGTTTTGGTTTTGCGCTTGCTTAAATAAGTTGCCTAAATTCTTTTCTGTTTCGCCAATATATTTGGAAACTACCATCGATAAATCAACCAGAAAAACCTCTGTGTTGGTGTGTTTGCCCAACAGAGTGGCAGCCAATGTTTTTCCTGTTCCAGGTGGCCCATAAAACAAGCTTCTATACCCTTTTTTTATTTTTTTGCCTATGCCCCATTTGTTTATTTCATGGTTGTGCTCTATCCAATCCTTTAACTCATTAAGCTGTGTTTGGGTTTCTTTATGCAAAATTAAATCCGACCACAACTGACTTGTTTCCATTTTTTTAGCAGGAAACTCTAATGAAAATGTTGGCGCGATTGACTCGCCAAAAAGAATCTCTTCTGTAACTTTTGTGGTAAGCGTAATAGCACTGCTTTGCGGAGGCTCTTCTGCCGTTTTGGGCCTTACTATATCCACATAATTTTTTGCCACAAGTACACTTTCTTTTCTCAACCAATGCCATGCTTCCAATCGAGCTGTAAAGTCATTTCCCGCCAGCAAAAACATTACGGTTTCTCCGGTGGGTAAAAAGCCCCTAAAGTTTCCAGATCGGTGGCCACCAATAAAAACATGATCGCCTTCTTCGGGTATGTTTTTCTTGATGATTTCATCAAAAAATTGAGGGTTTAAAAACGGTGTCAATACCGTAATCAACAAGAGCCTGTCTTTAATTTTTAGTTTTTTATTTTTTAAAAACTTGCCATATCCTGATTTCGCTAACAGCTTTTCTGGCAGCGGAAAGTTGTTGTTATTGGCTTTGTTTTGCAGCCTAAATGTTATAACGCTTGCCAACCATTTTAAATCTGTTTCTACTTCTTTTCCGCTCATTCTCAATTCTTTTACCCCCAATTTACATACAACGGTTTTGGCATCCAGGGTAGTTTTATTACACCCAAAGGCCAAGGTAACTGACTCAATAAAACATCAATGCTATTTGTTTCAACCATTAAATCATATCCTTTGCCTGTGTTTTTTAATATTCCTTCCCTGTTAAAAAAAGCCTCGCGCAATCCTTCTGGACTGGTTTTTTTCAGCACATCCCATAAGTCTATTAGGGTGGCCAAAAGGTTGTTACATATTAAAACATCCTCTTCGCTTAGTATTTTTGAAGGAATTAAAATTTTATTCATAGGCACACCCAGCAAAACTTTGTAAAGAACAAAGTCTTCTAATTGGTTTTTCGGTTGTCCGTAATTTAATGTCATTAAAACTCGTAATGCTTTTTCATAGTCTATAATCTCTTTGTTTTTAGCAATATTTAACGTGTTGAAAAGCCTCTCTAAAAAAGGGTAAACTAGAATTATACCGCTATTCTGCACATATAATTCTTGTGTGTGTTTTTCATCATTGTGTTTCGTCTGTATAGGGTTTTTTGGATGAGCCTTTGTTTCGAGATTCTCATTTTCCTGGTTTTTCAATTCACTCATCCATTTTAACGTCTTTTTTTCTTGGTCTGATTGGTTGGTTTTCTCAACCTTTTTTATCCTTTTGTTTTCAATTTGAAGGTTTGTTAGTTGCTCCAACACTTTTTCTGCGGTTAGTGGTTCGGTCGGTTTTTCTTGGCGAAAGGTTAACCACACCAACGTATTAAAACTCTTTGTTTTAACACTTTTAAGCTTTGGGTGCTTCTTCAATTTTAGCCATTTATCTGCCGCTGCTTCTTTTATAGCATCCCCTTTAAAAAACAACGCAAAAAGCACTTTTAGTGGCCATTTTGTAAGTGCTGTTAACAGAGCTTTGTCGCTTTGTAGTAGCGGCAATATCAGTTGAAAAACACTGATGTTGTTTGCTTTAGCAATGTTGCTTACCCTGTTAAAAAACGTTTCTTGTGTTTGCTGTTGCTTTTGAAGTTGGGTGGGTAGATTTCCTGTTTTTAAGTATGCAACCAAACCTTTTAGGGCAAACTCTTTTTGGTTTAGGGTTACCGTTTTAGCGTCTGTGCGAGCCTCTATAAGTTTTTGTTTTAGGGCTTCTAACAATTTGTTTTCTAACTCTTTTTGCCAGTTTTCTGCAGGTAACTTTCCTAAATCTAGAATGAGTTTATCTATAAAAACAATTTTGTTTTTCGGGTAAACTTCATCTAAACTTTTGTTGGCTTGATTAAGAAACCTTTGGCCTGTAGTAATTTGAGACAATTCATGATCTATTGCAAGCGCTGGGTTTTCTCCGTTAAAGTAAACCTCCCAGCGCATACAATGGATGATATGATTCATCTATAAGTTTTATAATGTTTTAACAATTTTAGATGCAGCGGCAGAAACATTTGCTTTATCTAGCAAGCTAAGTGCGGCCATTCTATCTTTTATACTGTTTACAACCTCTTTGCTTAGCATCGGTTTTAATGCTTTGGTTTGACTTCCTAAAAGTGTTAATGCCTTCATTAAGCTTTCTGTTTTAGAGAGGTCGTTGTTAATAAGCCCAATTACATTAATTAGCGTTTCACCAACATTACCGTAGGTGCTTACCAATTGGTTTCTGCTTTCTTTGGTAAGCTTGGCTCTAGATTTAGAAAGCACGCCCTGCAAGTTTGTTAAAACTGTGCTTGCCTCTTTACCTATTGCATTATTCATGCTGCCAGCAATTAGCTTTTTAGTTACAGCCTTATCTTCAAGCGCTTTGTTAACATCTTCTATAAACTTATTAGCAGCTGTAATTGGGTTTGTAGAAACGGTAGTTCTGCCAATCGTTGCCAACCCTCCTGTTATCAATATCCGTTTTGTAGTAGTTTTTTTAATTCTATTGGTAACATCGGTTATCACAAATTTTTTGGGTTTCTTTTCTGTTGCTTTTTTAGGGATGGTTACTGTTTTTGTTACAGTTGGTGAACACGCCCCATCACTAATCAATAACTCTACTTCAATTTCGGTTTTTCCCTTTAAATCTCTTGCTGTGTATAAATGTGTAAACTCTTTATTGTCTTTACGCACATCTATTCCCAATGGGTTCGATTTATCAAACATCCACCTGTATTCATTTTTACCTGCGGGGCTAATGTTGCTAAACTGTACAATCAATCCCGATTGGGTAAGTTCTGTTTTGGTTATAAAATCAGCTATAAACCCTTTTTCTACTTGGATATCAAGTGTGGCAACAATTTCTCCCCCAACCTCATATTGCAAGGTGTTGGCCCCAAGGTCTGCATTACCTGGATTAAAGAAATACCGAGATTTTGCACCGCTCGTCAAGGTGACTCCTTTTCCTAAAAGCACACCACTGTATGGGGCTGATTCTTCTACTCCGTTTGCGATTAATCTAACCGGCAGCGCTGCCTCATCAGAACAAAAGTCTTTAGATGATTCTTTGATTACAATTTCATATTGAGTAGTAACAAGCGGTATGGTTTGCACCTCAACATCTTCGCAAATGCCGTTGCTGGCCATAAGTGTAATCACAACTTCTTCTTTATTGCGTTTGTAAGCTACCGGTTGTGGATTTTCATCGGTGCTGGTTTGTCCGTTATCAAAATCCCATCTAAATGATTTTGCATTCTTAGATGTGTTGGTAAGGGTTACAAATGTTGCGCTGCGGCTACTTGTAACCTCTGCGGTAAACCCAGCAATGGGCTGTTCTAAAAGTGTTATGGTAAGCTGAACGGTTCTGCCTTCAAAAGTATAAGTAAACGTATTGGGTCCTGCTTTTAAATTGCTGGCCGATGGACTAAATACAAAATCTGCACCCTCTTTTTCAACGCCATCACCTGTTACAACACCTCCTACCGGACTCGACTTGAATATATATTTTCCTTCATCGCCTATGCAAAATCTTGCTTTTTCTAACGATAATGTCAGCGGTTCTTTTTCTTCTTTTAGCGTAATTTCAATTCCTCCGCAGCCTGTTGTACAGATGTAGGGCAAATAAAAATCGGCAATCACTGTGCCTTCTGTCAAGTTGCTTTCTTCTTCTTCTCTACCAAGTGTTAAATCAAGCAAATCTCTTAGCTTTTCAAGTAATGATGGGCTAATATATCTATTGGTAATCTCGCCATACTTGGCTAAGTTTTCTTGCATCCAACGGCTAGCATCTTCTTTAGAAATGCTTTTGATTGTTTGCTCTTTTGCTGTCGCGGTTAATATTACGGATGGGTTATAATTCACAACCCGTTCATATAGCGCAGCACTCGTTCTGACGTCTGTTCTAGCCATTTCTAATTTTGGCTGTACTTCTCTTATATTGTTTTTAGTTAAGGTGTGGTAAACTAAGATAAAGGTGCCTCCTCTTGGTGCCCCTGCTTTATGGTCTATGCCTGGATGCGTTTTTAGAAACTGACTAAATGTAAACTTACTTAAAGAGTCCATTACCCTTTGGCGATAAGCCTTATATACACCAAAAAGTGCTGTAAGTTTACAGAAGCTTCGCAAGTGTAATAAATGATGTTTTATATCATGCACCAACGGTGGCAAATCAACTTCAACATCAAGCTCTAGTTGGTTTATTTCATTTATGTATAAATCTACTAATGCTGTGAACTCGTTTGCAAAAACTTTAAGCACCTTATAATCTAGATTAGCTACATCTGCATTGTGTAAAATGGCCGCCAATTCTTCAATTTCGTCTATAATTATATAAGGAAACAGATATCCTAGATAAAGCGTTTTTACTGCTACTGACCTATTGGCCATATTTAAATACGGGAGGTACACATCTAATAAACTGATGTTTTTAATCGTTCCTTCGGCTGCTGCGTCTAAATAGGCACGGCCTAGGGTTTGGTTTTTCACCTTGCATCGGCTACCTATAAACTGCCCTTTAGAAAAGTTGCTTGTTCTTGCGTTATTGGCCAATGCAAAGCGCGCAATACTATCAGAATAACTTTTTGCAGCAGATAAATCTGGCGTAGATAAACTTGTCGCAGAGTCTGCTGTTTTATGCGTTTTTACCGAAGATTCCGCCAACGCTTTTTTATTTTGGTTTGCCCCAGGAGTTTCTATCGCCCCAAAGAAGCACGAAACTTCTTGCATCTGGCAATAGAGACTGTTTTTTGCATCTCTAAAGTTTTCTTCAATATCGGCAACTCTACACTCTTCTAACAAGCTTAAATCAAAGGGGACAGAGCCTGTGCTAAGCGCAATGGTTTTTATGGGCAGTCTAAAGTTTTGAATATCCTTTTGTATGCCGGCTAATGCGGTTTTGTAGTTTAATCCTAAATGCCCTTCAATCCTATAAAAATTGTTAAACTCAATTTCTTTTTGCAACAATGTTTCTGGCTGATTAAAATAGTGCCCAACTCTTTTCCAGGTATTTCTTTCTGTTCTATAAAAATTCCAGCCCGTTAACCAACCGGTATCTGCTTTGTTGTTGGGCTTAAAATAGTACGGTATAGCCTTGTTGGAAAGCGGTGTTGCAAAGTTTGATGGTGAAATCTTAATGTCTCGTTGGCTTTCTAAATCATAGTTACTGGCTATTTTAAGCAACCTTTTGTATAAAAAAAGCACGTGTTTTTTTTGTTCTTGTGCCTCTGGCGAAGTTGATGCATGAGTGAAATAGTTTCTAAATATTTTCTCTTTGTAATTACCCAATTGGGTAAATTCTCCTAAGGCCAAATGCATAGGAAAATCGTCTTTGTCAGGAATACAAGAAACCATCCAGCGGGTAGCTACTTCTGTAAATTCATTGTAGGCTGCGGCAACATCACACAAATAATCAAAGAAATATTGCAACCCCATTTCTTCTTTTTTAGCCGCACTAAATTTGTTTTCAATTTCTTTATAACGCTCTGCTAACTGTTTTGTAACACCCAATGCATCAGTATATAGCAGTTCTATTTTAGCCAACGCTATTTTTATTTCTGGCAATAACTCATCACAAAGTGCTGTATAGGCAAGGTTTATGTCGGCAAGAGTTTTAATGTTTGTAGGGGTAACGTCAAACCTTGGAGGAACCACTTCGCTTAACGTATATCTTGCAAATACGGCCGAAGAAATATCTTCTACCGTATTGCCGTCTCTATTAAAAATTTTAACCAAATCTGCGGCTGCTATAAACAGTGGTCTAAGTGTAAAGTCTCTTACCGTACCATTGTTGTCGCAATCATCACCTACACATTCTTTTAAATCCTTGTCTTTGGCTTCTAAGTATAGCAAAAGCACTTTGTCTGCTGTATTAAACGTTGAAAGCTTGTGTAAGTTTTCGCCTTCAGCTTGGCTTTCTGGTACCGCTTCCCAGAGATTAAACGGTTGGTTAGCTGCACTGTAAAATGATGGGTATTTGGGTGGATAAGGAGGAATATAATCCCTCACTTTAGTTAAGACCATTTCTTGATCAGAAAACAGCAAATATCCTTCTGATGATATTCCAACACCTTTGTCTATTGTTAACGTGCCATCTTTAAACGTAAAATTAAAGCCACACACAATGCCAACTCCGTGTAGCAACCTTCTGCTTAATCTATCATGTTCTTCTAAAAAGCCTAAAGACTGGTTGAGGTGTTCTGCACTTAGAACTTGGTCTGCCTCATAAATGGGAAATTTGCCAATTGCTGTCATGGTGTTTATGTTAAAATATTCCAAGCTTGGTCTGATTCAATACTACCGGATTTTCGTCACGGTCATCTTCACAATCGTGTAATACAGCTTCTGGATAAACTGTTTCAACGCTTTCTAACGCGCGTATTAAGCGCGTTGTGGTGTTTCTTCTTTCTTCTTTATCTGCATATAACCTGGCGTTTAGCCATAAATAGTATGCATCTTCTAACTCTTGCCACGTAAACGGGTCTGCCCAACAAACTTTTGGTAAAATGTGAGCAGGGCATTCTTTGTGAATTAGCTCTTCTATGTGTCTTCGATAAGCCATTTTTCTAAAACGGTTTGGCCAATACGGTAACACTACACTTAGTTTAAAACTGTATGGATCCTCGTCTCCACAAAAGGCGCAGTTGTCTGGTATACACGCATCCATAAGCTGATACATTTTATCAAACGGCCTTAGTAAAAGGTGTTCAAAGAGGTTCATACCTTCGCTTGTTTCGTTAAGCAAATTGTTTAACGCATGTGCTTCGGCAAGCGCCTCTTTCTCTTTTGCATACAATGCGTTGCTTCTGTGTTCGTGTTCTGCATTACCAAAGACAATACGAAATTTAGCTCCTGCTTTTTTCACTTCAAAACCACCTTCTACAAAACGCTGAAAGCCTTTTCTGGCCATTCTCATGGCATTTTCTTTGCCTTCTATTTTGTTGGATGAGACAAATATTTTGGCATTACTTTCTCTATGAAGCCACTGCACCTTCCATAAATTGTCTTCGGGTGGGCTTTGCAATAAAAGCTCTAACCTCACAGGCATTAAAAAACGCTCATCCGTATTGTTTATACCAGCGAGTTGCGATGCACGAGTTTTTAATCCACTACTTGCCGAATACGGCCAAGCACCAGCTTCTAACAAGTTTATTGCGGTAAATCTTCTGCTGCTCTTTTCTGGGTAATCTTTTAAAAACGAAATCTTGTCGGCAATTAATTCTTCTTTTGCTTTTTCTGTCCCGGATTGGGTGTATAGCGTTAATACATGGTTGTTAAACGATTCTTGAAAACGAGAAAGCAAATGATCCAAAACCTGATTTCTTCGGGCAAGAAACGTTTCTTTTTCTTCGCTGATTTCAGGCAGTTCTGTTTGCAGCAAAGCCGCATTTTTATAGATGTAACTGGCTCCTGGAATTTCTTGAACAAAGCTTGTAAAATATGTATGGTCTAGGTTTTTATCTAAAGAAACATAGTTTTTAAAGTTGGCAACTTGTGCCAATAAATCCGCCAAAACCTGATCAAAAAACTGCAAATAACCCTGAAACTGTTTGGCTTTATTTATACGCTCTTGAGTTGCATTGTCTGGGAAACCTTCGTTACTTACCCCATAGAGTTTTGGAAAATCATTTTGAATTGTAAAGTATTGATCTAACTCTCTATAGTTTCCAATAGGCGGCAAAAGGTCTACTGTGTTTTTTAAAAGTTTAGATTGTTGCACCTCTGCACTAATCAGCTGCATTATATCATCTACCTCTTGCGTTCTGGTAACAAAGGGTATTTTGTTTTTAAAAAACAACCACTTAGATTTGTTTCGTGCATATCTAGACTTATGATTTTCTGTAATGTTAAGCGCCCATTTTTCTGCCTTAACTTGCAGTTTACCTGCCGAAGTGAATTTGCTCATCACAAAATTGCTCACACTTTTAACGCCATCAATGTCCATGATTAGGTTTATGATGTCTGATGTGTAAATGGCTTTTCGCAATTCAGATGTTCTTAACTCATCATCGTTTATGAAACCATGATTTAGCTTTGGGCCATTAAAAATGGCGTCTGTAACGATGCCTTCTTTTTGCAGATCTAGCAAACTGTAAAAGGCAACCTTTGGAGATAAATAATCTTCTATAGCCAAAATGATGTTGGCTTCAATTTCTTCTAAGTCAGCCTTTGGGCTAACATCAATATCCGCACAAAAACTAACTTCTTCTGCACTAATTAATGTTATTTTTCTAAAGTCTTCACAAAGATTTCGATTGCGCTGTAAGGTAAAGTTAACCGCCTCTAACACACTAAGTACATAACGCTCTCTTTTTAAGTACGCATCTATTAGTGTTTCTACACCAAGTGCTTTTATCACGTTTTTTAACGCTATATCGGGGTTTTCTTTTTCTACCCCTTTGGCTATTAACGTAAAATCTAATTGCTTCTTAACTTTCTCTAGCTCCCCATCAAGCGTAAGCTGTAGGGTTAATGCCCATTCTGTATTTGTGTTTTTTTGCCACGCGGTTATTTCTGCTTTGTTACACTCTAATACCAACCAACTATTCCAAGTTATGTCGGGTCTGGTGTGTGCTATAAACTCTATTTCTTGATCTTTTAAAGATCCTTTGTTTATGGTGTAATAAAATCCAGGAGCGTTTATTTCTCCAAATTCATCGCTCTTTTCTAACTCTAGCAAAACATCCCAAACTCCTTTTATTTCTAGTGGGTTTTCGGTTTGGTTAAAACTTAAGTTCTTTGTTTTGCAATCGGCAAAAACAGGTGGGTTAAGCGGGTTAGCTTTCATTAGCCAAGCGTTGGCAACCTGGGGAAGATCTGCCAAAATTTTTCTATAGTCTAAAGTTGTTACGGGGTGTGTTGTTAAAATATTTCTTGCTGTAAAAATGGTATCGTCCACGTGTGGTTCTGTGTTGGCACCTTCTAGCAAATCGCGCATAGGAAAGCCCATTCTGTAACCTAACTCTGTGAGGGCATAAGACAACACCTCTAACGTTGTAATTCCTGGGTCATGACTGTTGTAGTCTGTCCAAAAATCGCTACCCAGTTGTTCTATATATTTTAAACCCAGCAACCTCAGCTCATTATAATTTTGTATGGCTGGCAGTTTTTTTTGTGGCGATATTGTGCGTGTTTTTTTATCCATCATACCAGGTTTATTATGTGGTTTTCAGCACTTATTAAAACACTTACGGCATATCTCGGCCTTGCTTCTTCTACATTCAATTCGGTCTCTTCATCCTCTAAATTATATAAGACGTTTAGTTTTACGTCCCTTACATAATCTACCGTTGGATGCTCATCTAAAAAATCAATAACGGCACTTTTGTGAATTCTCCAATCGAACTTAAACTCTTGGTTTTGCTGGTTTTGCCAAGGCGACAAGAATGCTTTTAATGCGGTTTGAAGCTCTAACTTATAAAACTCTGTATCAATGATTTCTGGGTAAAATTGAACTCGAAAATCTACTTGGACAAACTCAAAGATTGGGTTGCGCACATGAATATTAGCCCAATCTGGTTTCAAAATGCTAATAAACTTCGCTATATTTTCTAGTGTGTTTATTGGCGTATAAGGCACATCAAAATTGCCAACTTGTTTTTGTTTTTGTGGAACACAAACTATGGAAACATGACCCGGTGCTGCCTCGCTATAGCGTATTTGGTTGGTAATTTCATTCACCTCATAACGGGTGTGGCTAAGCGTTTTTACTTTGGCTAGCTGCGTAAACTCTTCTAAAATTAAACGTTCATAATCCCAAATTGAAATTCCGCGGTTTTTATGACGTAACCTTTCTGAAACCCGCTGATAATACTTATTGTCATCTTCTAACGGCTTACCACCAAAAGCTGAAACGGGCTGCGTAATTTTTTTAACGGCTGCCACCGTTGGTTTTAGTTTAGAAATACTGCCTGCCTCCAACGCATTTTGATAATGAGTTGTACTGTGTCCTTCGCTAATTAAAGTGGCTTTTACACCTTGAGCAAACGCTCCATTTATCAAACAAACAGCATCTGTGTGTTGCGCTATAGTTGCTTTTATATAGGTGAGATCATCAGTAAAAAAAGTGCCTTGGTCATCAAAATCAAAAGGTAGCGCGGCCTCTACAATTCCTGTTTGTAGCAAGCCGTTTGTGCCATCTTTAAGTAACCCAAACGCAAAGTTTACCCAACGGTTGTTCTCTAAATATTGCCAAGAAACTTGTTGCTTTGCTTTAAGTGGGTTTGCACTGCCTTCAATTATACTAATAAGAATTTTTACCGATTGCCCTTTTTTAAAATCAGAAAGCCCAATAAAGTATTCCCCTTCGTTTTTTATACTCGGTAAAATTGTGGGGTAGGGTTCGTTAAGCATGTTACCAGAGGCTTCGTAGCCTCCAAAAGGCGTAATATGAAAAAACACTTCTTCATCGGCCTTATAGTTTTGACTCTGTGCTAGGTTTAACTCTGCGCTTTTTGCTGTATAATTTATTTGTACGCTTTTTAAAGCAGGGGTATAATACGGGTTGGGAATATTTGTATTAGACGGAGGTGAGTCGCTATTTAATGCTATGATGTGGTTTGAAACTTCTTTGGGATAGCCGCTGTGACCCAAATCATCATTAAGCAAGATTCTTATAAACCCCTTGGTGGAGTTTCGGCCATACGGTTCTGGGGTGTTTATTTTTTGTTTTGTGTAGCTAGATACCACATACGTTGCTTTGTTTCCGCTATTGCTTCTGTTCACGCTTAATGCGTTCCAACTATTGCCTGATAATTGCTGAAAATTTAATTTAGATATACTGCTAGTAATAGTACTTACTCTACGTTGAGCGGTATCATCAACTTGCCAGTCGGCCACAATAGATAGGGCTCTGATGTTCTTCGTCAGCATTTCTTGCGTATCTAAAACAAGTGCATTTCCCTCTTTAGGCAACCCGCCAAAAGGAGTAAATGGTTTGGCAATATCTACCTTACTACCGTTGGCAAACGCATCTATTTGCTGGCAACCATTGGCAATTACCTCTACGCTTACATGGTTTACTTCAAATTGCGCTAAATAGTTATAATCTTGAGGCTTAAAAAGAACTTCGGCCACTGGTAAATCTGGATAAAATGTGCGTTCATGTACTTTTTTATCTATGGCTACTATGGCATTTTCTTCAGGTGGTACTTTACCAGAAACGGTAAGAGTTGTAGTATATGGGTCTAATCCAAATATTACATTTTCTAAATTTATCCAACCTTTTTCTCCCGTAACACGAACCATAGCACGGTTTTTAATTAGCGTAACCATGGTGCTATTGAACGATTGTCTACACGTCAAATGCAATTTTATGGTGCGTTCGCCTTCGCGCAAAAACAAATGTTTGCTGGCTACAGAAAAACCAAGCTCTGCCTCTTGCATTGCGCTCGTACCAAATGCCGAATATCCGTTTTCTGGAAACTCTAACTCTTTTTCTACACCATCAATTGTGGCGATATTGTGTGCCGCATAAACCTTGTTTCCTGATTTTAAAATTGCTTTGTTGGCAGCCACTTTAGCCTTGTTTATAACAACATCTTGATCTGTGCTATAAACCCTTTCACTACCCTCTTCGTCTTTTCCTCCTAAAAATTGAGCTCCTTTTTCTAGCACATATTCGTTTTGGTTTTTGGCTAGTTCTAATACCAAAAAGGTATAGTCTGGTATTGCTTTTTTGTTGTTGAGGCGCAACACCTCTTTGTAATAATAATCTAGGTGTTTCCCTGTAAACGTGTTTAATTCTTTTCTATAAAGTTCTAGCAATCGTAAAAAAGAAAGCAACAGCGCCTTGTCTGGTTGATGGCTGGGCCAACTGCCCATGGTTTCTTTAAACTGTTTGTTTGCATCTGAAACAATGGACGCAAATGCACTAACAATGCCTTTTATAGATTCTGATAAAAGTTGATAGCGAACCGCCAAATTTATTTTTGCGGCATCGTTTGCTGGTGGGTTGGTAATTTTTAAAAATGGTTTATTGTCTGCCGCAATAGATGCAAAATAATCTGGCCAAGAAGAATGGCCGCTTTGCTGCAACCACAACTGGGTGGTTTCCCAGCTGGCTATATGCTCTATTGAAACATGTGTTTTTGGAAAGGGTGTTGTTGGATTAAATTCAAACAGCGATGCGGCCTTTGCAGCTTTATAATAAGCAATGCACCTCGAAAGTCTGATTTCCATTTTAGAAAAAACATGGTTTGCCAACTTTTGTCTAAACTCTAGTTTGCCTGGTATGTTTTTGTAATAGCCGTCTAAACGTGCTACAAGGTTAAAAACATGCGAAAAAAGCAAGGTAAAGCGTTCTCTAGCCTCTTGCTCCCCCACTGTTTCGTGTTGTAAAAAATGCATTTCTGCGTGGATGGCACTTTGTATTTCTGATATCTGCTCTTCTGCTATTTGTGCCAAGAGCATAGAAACATCTTGAGAGAAAAAATTCTGCCATGTACCTGAGGCTATTTCTTCATCATTAAGCGAAAAAAAGTTGACGTGCTTGGCATATTTATTTAAATAAACCAACCAATCCGTAACGGTTCGTTGATCGTATTCTGTGTTTTTTGTAGACAAGGCATGTGGTAACCTTCCAGACTGAACGCTGCCGGGGTTGTAAATGGGATGACTATTTCCACAGGGTTTTTTCATTTTTTCACATCTGTACCTTCATTTATGTAATACGGAAAAACAAAGTTTTGTCTGCTGTTTGTTTTTCTAATCACGTAATCAACTTCAATCAACACCACACCTTCTGTGGCTTGCGCAACATTTATGTTTACTCTTTTTAAATCTATGCGCGGTTCGTGGTATAAAATGGCTCGCTCTACCGTATCTCGCATATATGTTTTCAGTGTTTCGTTTAAAGATTCAAACACCATTTCTTGCATGTTGCACCCAAAATCAGGGCGCATAACTCGTTCTCCCGGTGTTGTGTTCAATATTATTTCCAGGCTTTGCATGATGTCCTTGTCTTCAGAAACTGTATGTGCGCCTCCGGCATTTTTTTCAAATGTTGGAGGAAACTCCCACCCAGTTCCTAAAAAAGATTCGTTCCTCATTTTTATCCTATTATTACTGTTGGTAATCCAACTGACAACGAACCACCATGCGCCATTGTGTCGCCAATTCTTGCTGCTTGTTTTCCCTCAAAAAAGACTGTGGTAGACCCTAACAAAATTGTGTCTGGAGGACCAAAACACGCAGCCATATCTCCTACAACTGCCGCGGGAATCCCACCAATCAAAACAGTTGGCGCACCAGGCCCCATAATAAAACCCCCAAGATGTGGTCCGCCCGATGGGTTTACCATTGGACAAAAATGCCAGTCTCCAATTCTTACTGATCCTCCCATTATTAATTTATTTGAACAATTGACCCTTTTACTACCGCACTCCCACTTGTGCTTAATTCAGCACCTGCGCTTCCCTCGGCTTTAAATTGTGCCTGCGCAGAGGCGTTTACGTTTATTCCTTCAATATTCACGTCTGACCCTGCTTTTATCTCTGTCTCGCCTGAAGATGAAATTGAAACTTCGCCTGCGCTCTGAATAGAAATACCACTCTGATCCATAACAATTTTATTTCCATGTTGGTCTGTCATTTTTATTGATTCGTCTTGATCTGATAATACCACACTGTTACCTCCAGGGGTTTCTACTAATATGCTTTTTTCATCATCATTAAATATTAATTTCAAATTGCTTCTTGTTACAAACCCTTTTTCGTTGTTCTCGCTGTTTTGTTCTATGGGAGATGGGCTATTACTACTATGCACCCCACCAAGAATTATAGGGTACCTAGGGTCATTGTTTAAAAAGCCCAGTACAACTTCATCGCCAATTTCGGGGCGAATAAAAAGGCTCCTTTCATTACCCGCATCAGGTTGTGCTACTCTTGCCCACACCTTGCCCTCATTATTAAAAACAGGCATTTCTACTTGTACTCTAAATTCTCCATCAGGGTCGTCTAAATCCACTACTTTCCCTATTTCTAATCCATGTGTTCTGGGAATATTAAAAGCCGATTTTGGCATTGGTTTAAACTTTTCTAGGTGATTTTTTTCACTTAGACCAAGTTGTAAATGTGTAATCCAATCACCGCCTCGCATTACGTGAGACACGCCCGAAACAAACACATTCCCGTTAAACCTGTTGCCAAGACCATTAAGTGATATCGTACAGCCCGCCTCTACGGTTGAAGTACCTTGACAGCTAAGCGATCCTCTCATTTTACTTAACCTTCTTCTTTGTTGTTCAGCTTCTGCAACCTTTTCTAATTCTTCTGATTTATTTAGTGCGCTTAAGAAAGATTCTGCTTTATCAAAACCCGTTGCCGTTGCTATACTGTTACTGCTGAGGTTTCCAACCTTGCTTAAATCTTCTACATTCATTACGTTTTCTAATGCTTCTCCGGTAGAATAATCCCAGCTTCTAGATACTAGCTCCTCTTCTTGAAACGTTGCGTCCAGCTCTGTTTCAAAATCTATTATGGTAGCACCAAAAACCAATTCTAAATCTGCGGTTTCTTTTACCTCTGGCTTTTGTGTTTTTAATTTTCCTTTTGTCCCTATAACAATTTGGCCATTAGATTCTGCCCTATTGATTATAAAATCCCAATTCGTACTGTTGTATTGTACCATTTGACTGTGAACGAATGAGGTTGTTTCTACCTCTGATTCTAGCCCTGCTTCTGATACAATGTCTTCTATAATGTCTCCGTCTGTTTTTTCTAAAAAAACAGTGCACTTCTGCGTGTTTGTTAAGACGTAAGATTTGTCTTTGCAGAAGACCTCTAAATAACTTTGCTGCCCACGTGCTCCAATTTTGTGCTTCACAATCACGCCTTTAAAAACACACTCGTTGTTTTGTGCATAGCCAAGTTTAATCTCAATTTGGTTGCCTAATACAAACTCTTCTTGATTGCTTAATTCAAACTCTTCATCAGCAGGACTACCATCTTTAAAAATTAAAACAGCCGTGTTTATTCGGTTTACTTCGCTGTTTGTTTGAATACTTACCAATTCAAAAGCATGAGGTATTTCGTTGCCTTCAGACAAAATGGTATATGAAATAACATCATTGGAGGGTATGTATCGAGGCGCGGTCATTCTGCTGTTGAGTTATCATAAGGCGGAAAACTAATTTTCTGTCCTGTAGTAAGTTTTCTAAAATGATTAAGTTGATTTACCTCTGCAACCTGTATATAGTTGCTGGGTGTTTTATACATTTTGTTTGTTAATTGGTGTATGGTTTCTTTTTCTTTTACTTCTACCAGATGTGTCAGGTTTGGGCTCATTGCATTGTCTTGTGCAACACGCAACTCATCTTCTACAGACCCCATAAAACTTACACTGGCAACGGCCCGTAGCGGCTTACCGTTGTTGCCAAAAAGTTTATAGTTTAAACGTAAACTGCTTAGCC
This sequence comes from Bacteroidia bacterium, assembly GCA_030424545.1. Classification (GTDB taxonomy): domain Bacteria; phylum Bacteroidota; class Bacteroidia; order Flavobacteriales; family Schleiferiaceae; genus JAUHWL01. Next base: position 170,693 of record JAUHWL010000001.1, on the reverse strand, counting down.
TCCCCCTAAACAACAAACTGCCCCAAACAAGGCTTACATAATACGGTTGATGGATGTCTCCTTGGTATTTTAATATGAGATTTTTAAAGGTTTCTATTTCTTCAGAAACATCTACAAACGGTCCTTTTTCAAAGTTTAGCGGCAGGGCTCCAGTCCCATCAAAAACAATATCAAACGTTAGTGTTTCTGGACCAGAGTTGTTATATCTTAAGTTGCTAGAAGATGTTCCTTTTCCCTGTGTTTGTGAAAAATTTAAATTATAGCTATGTGCGTACGTTTCTGGGTTTATCATTACGCTGTATCGCCCTTGCTCATCTTCAAACCTATCGTTTGCGTAAGCGATGACAATCATTTTTTCTAATAAACCTAAACTTGGTAACATATTATCTTTCTTCTCTTTTTCTTAAAACATCTACTACACGACTTACAATTTCTTGCACTTCTTCTTCGCTAATTTTTGGGTTCTGTTTTAGCCTATTTGCTAGACCTTCATCTTTTGATGATGATCCTATTTCTGCCTTTATTATAAGCTCTCTAATTTCTATTGGCATAAGGTTACATTCTTTGTATTGTGTTGTAACTAAGCGTTAGTGTTTCTATAACTATTTCGCTACGCTCCGCATTAAACTCAGATATTTCTACTTTTTTGGGCAGCGCATGAAAAACAGCCCATACTTTTAATGGGTCATGTTGCTCATTAAGAAGCAAGATTTGCAGTGTTGCTGGCACAAATGTGAAGGTTTTAAATGCCGCATCGAACCATAAGTTTAATCCTGAGCCTGTTGCTATTCCTCGCTTTAAAACAAGGTCTGAATTTTTTGTTCGCACAGGCAATTGGTGGCTGTGCAACCACAAACCACCCTCTCTTACTTCTTCATACTCTGTTTCGGTAGAAATTCCTGAAACACTCTGAAAACGTGCATCCACATCATTGTCAAGCCCCAAATTAAACTGGACTAAAAAATGAAATCCCGTTGGTGGATAGTTTTCTGACATTTACTAAACACTTTCAATGGTTAACCCTTCGTGTACAACTTCTACCGATTCTATAGCAACCTCATTTGCATCAGCTTTTAAGTCTGTGCTCTCTACTTTGGTTGGCCAGGCGTTTTTTACTTTCCAAATCATTACTGGTTCATGTTCTTCGTTTAGCAGTTTTATAATAATATCTCTGCGTTCTATTTGATTCATACTAACTGTATTCCACCAGTTGTAATAATCATTGTCTGAATTAAACGTGCCTCTTTTAAGTGTAATGTTGCTAAACTTTTGCATGCCGGGCATTTTTTGCTTGCTATACTCTGGGCTACTTCCGTCTCTGTATTCTACTACTTCTGTTTCTACAGAAAGACCTGATACTTCTGTAAAACCTATTCTCGTTCCGCCCCAATCTACCTCGAAGTGAAACTTTGTTAAAGGATAATTGCTCATGTTTTAAATTTTAAGATTGTTGCATCATGTGAGAAAAACGAAGAATAATAAATTCGGCTGGTCTAACTGCTGCCATACCAATTTCTACAATTAATCTTCCTTCTAAAATATCTTGGGCACTCATGGTTTGCCCCAATCCAACACGTACAAAAAACGCGTCTTCTGCTTTTGCTCCTGCCAATGCTCCTGCACGCCATTGTAGCGTTAAGAAGTTTTCTATCATGGCTCTAACTTTTACCCAAGTGTTTGCGTTGTTGGGTTCAAAAACAAAGTTGGCCGAGGCTTTTTTAACTGACTCTTCAACCATATTATAAAACCTTCTAACACTTATATATCTCCACTCATTATCATTTCCTGCTAACGTTCTTGCGCCCCAAACAAGGGTTCCTCTACCGTTAAATGTTCTTATAGCGTTTACCGATTTCCCCGAACCAGCATCCACGTTCATTTGTCCTTGTTGCTCATCTGTAACATTTACAACGGTGCCTCTAATACCAAAAATAGAAATGTTGGCTGGTGCTTTCCATACACCTCTAGCCGCATCTACAGTAGCATAAATACCGGCAACTGCACCAGAAGGATATAAGTCTATTTGATGCTGTAAAAGAGCGTCTGCTAGCTTGTTATTAATTTCTCTGTAAAAAGTTTCGTCTGCGGCTAAAACCGTTGCTAAGGTTGCCCCTAAAAACGGTCCATCTCCACCAGCACCATCATCATGCACAGCAATTGTTGTTGTTGCGTTCGTATAGTGTGGTGTTAGCGAAGTTTTAATCATTGGGTAATATGCCGCGCCATAGCTCAAATTGTTATTTCCTAAATCACTACTACTTCTAAAAGCTGCTATATCTGTTAGAGGTGTAGCGCTGCTTTCATGAACATCAATGATAGCAAACCTATCCATTAACTTACCTGCTTGTGCTAAGGCAGCACTGCTTAGCGCATTATGTTGTGCAGCTGATAAAATATTTGTGTCTGAAAAAACCAAAAGTGTTGGTTCATCTACCCCTTCTACTGCAGCCAAACCATTGGTGAGAGCGGTGTTTATAGCCGCGGCACCGGGGTTTGCAGAAAATAATCCGACAGAAACTATGTAACAAGGACCACCACCATTTCTAAAATACATTTGAAGTTGATAGTATAAATAGAACTTAATGGTAGAAACGGAAGCTATTGTAAGGTCTCGTGCTATTACCGCGCCTGAATCTTGTGTTTCTACAACATTTAAGGATATGGTTTCTGGAAATGCGTTTCCATAATATTGTTCAAATTCTTTTAACGAAGAAATGCGGGTTGGCAACATGTTTAAGTCGTTCAACGTTGTTTTAGTTGCCTTTTCTGTGTAGCCAATAAAAGCGGGTATTGCCGTTTCTACCTGCGCAACAGAGGGTGGAAAAACCGAAATTTCTTCCACATAAACTCCTGGTGTTTTGTACGTGGGCATGATTGTTTATTTAAAATTATACGTTCACAAATATTTCTGATACATAAGATACTGTTTCACCGCTGCCATTTTTCAGCGTTTCTAATACAGTGCTTCCTGGTGCAGGAAACTTATTTGTTAATCCAAGATCTGCCCCTGTATTTTTATAAGAAATTGTTTGAGCTTCATTTGAGATAAACTCTGTATTACTGAGCTTTTGATATCCAGCCGATGTAACATCGGCTGGGTTAATATTTAAATCTTTATTTACAATGTATTTCCACCTAGCAATGTGTGGTAAAAAATGAATGACAAAATTTATAGGGTTTACTTGCCCTATAGCTAAACTGCTTGTGCCGTTACCAATAGGCAACCATTCTTGATTTATTTGGTGTGGTGCCGGAATAATACTTGGGTTTGATTGTATAAAAAGACGAATAATACCAAACCTGTTTTTTCTAATGTTTTTACCCAAATAAAAGTTCTCTTGTTTTACTCCATCAATTAAACTGCTGTATTTCCCATCGGGTAAAAAGCTTAAATCAACATACAATTGGTTTATGGTGCTTGATACTTCAATTGTTTTAGAAAAAACTTCTTCGTCATAAACATTATTTACACTTATCGTTTTTCCAGCCAATGTTGTGTCTTTAAAAAGAACGCTACTTTTTTTTAAATCTATTGTGTTAGAAAGCGTAGTGTAGTTTTTATTACTTCCTAAGTCTCTCCACTTTGCACCTGGTGGTTGTGTATTGGTTCTTTCTAATGCTTCAAAAACTTTTAACCCAGACCTTCTTAACTCAGAAGGTTCTTTAAATCCTGCACTTGTGGTAGCAATTTCATTATGTAGATAAAACTCACTTCCGCTTTTAAAACCCTCTTTGTTACTGTATAAACAAAATTGTGATTCTTTGTTGTAGGATCTAGTATTATTAAACCATGTAGGGAAAGGTGGTTCTATTTCAAACTCTAGAATTATATTTTTATTTATTTCTTTTTCTAAAAAATAAACGCCTGCATCCTCTCTAATTTCAGCATAGATACTTATTCCTCTTTGATCTTTAACCAACCTTAAACCTAGGTCTTCTAAAAACTTGTAAGTGCTTTTTGTAGGATGAATTTTGGGTAAAAACTCTTTAGTATATTCTTTTGGCCAGTCTGAAGACCAATCTAAACCTGTACTATAGAAATAGTCATGTCTTAACTCAATGCTTGCTATTTTAGAAAATTTAATTCTCATAAATTCTCTTTTATAACAATTTCTGTAATTGGTATTTCTACCCCTTGCACAGCATCTCGTTTTAATGCAACCACTCTTGCTTTGTACAAAGCAGAAGGATGATTCTTTCCACCCATCATTCCCCACATATGGTTTTGTTCTTCTAATGATAAACTAACCAATTCTATGCTCATATTAAATTCTGTAATTCCTTCCACACCTTCAATTTCGGGTAGTGGTGAATTAGCCAAATTGAATACTCTTTTTCCTTGAAAAAATTTAATGACAGTACCTATGCGCTTTAATGCATTGGTATAGCTTGTAGGATAATTTGCGGTTATAAGAACATATAAACTTGTAAATACTGGCCTATTTTGTTTGATATAACTACCGCCTTCAGCAAACCTTGTTTGCCCATTTTTTAATGCACTTTCTTCTTCTGTTTTTACCAGACTAAGTACTATTTTATCTTTTAAAGATTCTGAAACTAGCGGTGCTTCCGCTAAAGATATATTTCCTATAACAACTTCTGGATCCGAAGAAACTATGGTAGAATTGAAGCGAATAAATTGCTCTAATTGATTGCCAAGAATAGCAAAAGCTTCATAAATCATGGTTGTTAAATATTTGGTTAAAAGGACAACCAAGTTAACAACAATATATTAGAATTCAACCTATGTTATAAAAAATAAGACTTCTATACTAGGTATTTATAATATAATAGTAAGAAAATACTTATTTATTTTGAAGAAGAATATTTGCTTTTAAGATTGCTGCAACACTTATAGAATCTGTAATTTCTCCCTCCATAACCATTCTATAAGCTTCGGTAAATTTTATTTTTTTAATGTGTAGTTCTTCGCTTTCTTCGGGTTGTTTTTCTACACAAGTAAGATCTGTTGCTAAATATATTAAAGCTTCCTCGTCACTAACGCTGTTGCTTAAATCCATTTTTAAAATAAGTTGGTAGTTTTTTGCAGACAAACCAACTTCTTCTTGCAATTCTCTTTGAGCACTAACTATTGGATCTACATCAAGAGGACCTCCTCCTTCTGGAATCTCCCAACTAAATTTATTTTGGGGATATCTATGTTGACCTACCAACCACGTATTTCCTTCATAATCTATAGGTAAAATACCTATTGCTAAGTTTTTAAAATGAACAACCCCATAAATTCCATTTCCTCCACCAGGGTTTATAACTTCGTCATGAAAAACTTCTATCCAATTATTCTTGTATTTCTGTATTCTGCTTTTCCTCTTCCAGTTGCCTATCAACTCGTTTTCCATAACTAATTTTTACTCCGTTATATTCTAATTCTTCTCCGTCTTTGTATTTTATGGTAAGGTAGATTACGCCATCTTCATTAAAAAACTCCCAAATCCCGTTTCGTTGTCCGAGCGTGTATCTTCCTCGTCTTTTTACTTGTCCGTTACCGTAATATTCTGTGTGCATTCCATTTTCAATACCATTTAAAAATTCGCCTTCAAAGGCAAGTTTTTTGGTATCAACATAGGTGAGTTGCCAAACGCCTTGTTTTTCTCCCTCATAGTATTTTCCTTTTTCTATAATGTTGCCAATGTTATACTCCCATTCGCCTTCTTTAAAACCTTCTATGTAATTACCGCTTGCAATTAGTTTTCCTTGCTCATCATATTCTCTAGATTCTCCATCTTCATAGCCATCTATGTATTCTTCTTCTAAATGAAGTTCTTTATTTTCATAGTACCAGCGCCAGGTTCCTTCTGCTAAACCATTTCTATAATCACCAATTTGTTCTATATCACCATTTAAAAAAAAGTATTTCCAGGTACCTGTTTTTTTATCATTAATATATTGGCCTTGTTCTTTAACCTCGCCTGTTAAATAAAAATATTGCCATAGTTTTTGCTTTCGCCCTTGCTCATCATAAATTCCTTTCGCTAGTAGAATTCCATTGGTATAGAGTTCAGAATTAACTATTTCTCCATTTTCATCATACTCTCTGTGTACACCTTCTTTTTTCCCATTTCTATATCCACCAATGCTTTTTATTTTACCAGTTTGAGGATCTATTTCTCTCTTCACATCAATTTTAGCAAGCTCATCTGCATTTTCTACCAACACGCCATGCACCCATTTTTCTATTTTAATAAGATTGCCATCATTTTTAAAGTACTTCCAATATCCGTGCTTTAAGTTTTCTACATACAATCCTTCAGTTTTTATGGTTCTGTTTTTATGAAAATCAATCCATAAACCTTTTTTTAATCCCGCAGCATCATACCTATTTATTTTTTGGTCTTTTACCAAAACACCAGCTTTGTAGGTTAATAGTGAAATTACTTGATTAAGGGTATCATATTCATAAGCCAATCCTTTTTCTCTACCATTTACAAAAGGAACCTGAAGTTTTGGTTTTCCATTGTCGTAAAAAACTTCTGTCAATCCTTCTTTTTTGTCAGCTATAAAACGTTCTATTTTATAAACATGATTGCCTTTATAGGATATTCTATTCCCATTTTTTACATTTTCTTTATAATCTATAGTTAAATATAGTACACCTTGTTCTGTATAAAATTTCCAGGTGCCGTCTAGCAAATAGTTTTTTCTATTTCCTTCTGTTTTTAATGTACCTTCTAGATAATAACTTTTCCAATATCCGTCTGGTTTACTTTTTCTCAGATAGCCTTCGCTACTAATTTTACCGTTTTCAAAATAATACTCTGTTTTTACTAGGCTATCTTCTGTTTGGGCAAAAATTGGGTTATAAACAATTAGTAAGAAAATAAATAATAAAAAAGATTTTTTTAAATAATTCATAATAGTATATATAGCCTGTTAGTAGCTTGTATAACTTTTGTTTTTATTGCTTGCAAATGTTACTATTTAAATATTTTAAACAGATAGCTAACATTTATTATTTAGTCAATATGTTGATGCTCAATTTATTTGTAATGATATTAACAAAGGTTAATAAACACTGTTCATAGAAGAATATTAATATCATTTTTATCAAGAAAAGTTTATAAGCTCAATATTGTGTGCTATTAAAATTAAGACAAATAATAGAAAATAAATTTGCTTTATATAGTGCATTATCTACTAGCAATTATTATTTGAATTACACAAGTGATAGTTGTATAATTTTATCAGTAATTAAGGTGAAGTAATTAACATGTTATCAACTAAGTTTTAATGCTTGGTTTTTATGATTTTTGTAAAAAATAAATAAAATGAAAATAGCGCTAGGTGCCGATCATGCAGGTTACAATTTAAAGGAAGTAGTAAAGGAGTTTTTAACAACATTATCTATTGATGTAGAGGATTTTGGTGCCTATTCTGAAGATAGAGTAGATTATCCAGATTTTGCTCATCCTGTGGCCGATGCTGTAGAAAGCGACAAGTGCGATTTAGGCATTGTGATTTGTGGAAGCGGTAATGGAATAAATATGGCCGTTAATAAGCACGCTGGTATAAGATCTGCTTTATGTTGGGAAGAAGCTTTAGCTGCTTTAGCAAGACAACATAATGATGCTAATGTTTTAGCATTACCTGCCCGTTTTATTACTAAAGAAGTAGCTCTTGCTTGTGTGAAAGCATTTTTAGAAAACTCTTTTGAAGGTGGAAGACACCAAAATAGAGTTGCTAAAATTAGTTGCTAAAAATATTTTTGTTTTTATAAAATTCTTTAAGCGTAAAGAGTTGGGTATTAGCTCTTTTAGATAAAGAAGTTTTTAGCTTTTCAACCTCATTTTTAGTAACTAAACCAGTATTGTTTGTGTAAATCCAATCTAAAGTATTTGGATAGTTTTTAATTAAATCATTATTCTCATAGGTTAAAAAGTCCTTCCAGTTAGAGAGTGTGAAATAGCCATACTTGTTGTCTACACCTTTGTTTAAATCTTGGCCTATTAGTACATCTATGGTAGATCTATCAGAAAAATGGAGATAACTAAGCAAAGAATCTGTTTGACTACTGGGATTGTTATATACTTTATCAATAATAATTTCTTTAATATTTGGATACCAGCTGTTGATAAAAGTAAGTTTTGGATTTTTAAAATTTGCACCAATAAGGATAGATAAGTTGCTATTATCTCCCTCAGATATTATTTTAGAAATTGGCCCATAAGTTTCTATAATGTTAGAAATGGCATTTGTATAATATGTAAGTCTATATTCTAATTTATCTGTTTGTTGTAAACGTAAAACATTATTATAATTTGGAAACATTAAAACAGCAACTCTTGCATTTTTAGCCAGATTATTAAAAGTATTACTGGTTAAAATAGAATTGTATAGTGATGGGATGATGATGATAATTGGTTTTTTTTCTTCCTCAAAATTTAAATATATAATTTCTCCTTTTTCCTCAAAAAAGTAAAACTCTTCTACATCTTTTGTGGGTTTACAACTCACTAAAAATACAAGACCAACTAGAAATATTTTAATTATCGAATCCAATTATAGTCAATGGTAAAGTTTAATAATTCTTGTGTGTTTTTTGCACCGCTCTTCTCTATTAATCGTCTTCTTAAATTAAGAATTTCTGTCTTAGATAATTTAATTTGTTTGACTATTTCTTCTGTTTCTTGGGTTGATAATAGCACGTTTAAAAGAGATTTTTCTTGTTCAGTAAAGGTTAGTTGATTTAACCTATATTCATCTAATTCGGCATTGTTTGCTTTTGGAAAAACTTTTTGGCCTGTTAAAATAGTTTTAATAACGTCTTTTAATTCTTGCTCTCCATCTTCTTTTAAAATATATGCATGAGCACCAGCATTGTAAAAAAAGTTTCTATAACTAGAAATATTATGCATGGTGTAAATGATAAAGTAAGTATTTGGCAATTTGGTTTTTAACCAAGTAAAAATATCCATTGTATCTACACACTCTAAACTTATATCTAGAATTAATAATTCAGGTTTTTTTGCGACTATTTCTTCTTTTAAATTAGAGGTAAAAGTGGTTATTAAAGTAACATGATAAGTAGAAAAATGAGTAAACAGATAATGTTCTAAATAAGATCTAATTATCTGATGGTCTTCAACGATTACTGTTTTCATTGTGCTGTTGTCTGAAGGTAAAAATAATCTTTACTCCTTTTTCTTGTTCAATAATTTTCATTTCACCATGCAAATAGGAGACCCTATTTTCTATGTTGCTAAATCCTAAGCCTTTGTTTTTTGATTCTTTATAACAGAACCCGGTGCCATTATCTTCATAAATTAGCTTTAATTCTTCATTGTTTTTAGTAATATTAATGAGGGCATAATCGGCACAACCGTGGGTTACAGAGTTTTTTAATAACTCTTGTAATATTCTGTAAAGGGTAAGTTCAACAGTTGGATTTAGTTTAATATCGGTTGGAGTAAAATTTACATCAATTATAAGTTTTGACGTTGCATTCCACCTTTCTTTTAAATCAGATAGTGCTTCAATAAGGCCAAATTTATTAATTGTAGAAGGCATTAAATCATGACTAATATTTCTTATTTCCTCTGATGTTTTGCTAATTAAGGAAGTTAAATAATTGGCATTATCTCCTGATATACTTTTTAAAATTTGCGCATTAATTATAGCCAAGTTACTTCCTACACTATCATGCAATTCTTTAGATATTCGTTGTCGTTCTTCTTCTTGACCCTTTAATAAACTAGAAACACTAGCTAGCCGCACATCTCTATTTCTAATTCTATTTTCCATACGTTGCCGCTTGTAAAAGTAATTAGCTAAAAACGCCAGCACTAGGGTAAATACAAAACCAATAATTGAGAGAGAAATAATAATGACTTCTTTTTTAGAGTTTTCTACTTCAATAATTTTTTGTTCTTTTTCTAGTAGTTTTATTAAGTTTTCATTTGCCTCCATTGCTATAGAAGCTTGTACCATGCTTATTTTAGAGGCGTTTTCTAGTTGTTTTATGGTGTCATTGTAATTATAGTGAAGCTGTAAATATTCTATTGATTTTTCATACTCTTTTTTATTTTGGCTTATGTAGTATAATATGAGATATGTATTTGCTAGGTCTTTATAAAGGAAGTGTTTTTTTAATTTTAGAGCTTCGTTTAACCGTTGTTCCGCCTCTTTAAAATTGCCAGAATTAAAAGCGTAATTAGCCATATTAAAGCAAGAAATAACTATTCCTGCCGTGTCATTCATTATTTTTTTTAGATGTAATGATTTATCATAAAAATAAAGAACAGAATCTGTAGGTTTTTTTAATTGTTCATATGCTGTAGCAATGTTGTTATAGATTTGAGCATAATATTTATTAAAGATTCCGTCAATATTTTCAGATACGGTCAAAGCAAAATTTAAATGTTCTAAAGATTTTTTATAGTCTTGTTTTTCTATGTAAATAATGCCAAGGTTGTTTAAGATTTGTACTTTTTGCTTAACAGAAAGTTTATATGAAGTTATAGAAGAATAATAGGTTAATGCTTCTTCATGTTTTTCTAAAGAAATAGCCACAATACCTAGATCATTATTCACATCAATAAATAAAGAAGAATCATTGGGAATATACTTTATTAAATATGCTTTTGCTTTTTTTAATACAGTGTATGCATCTGGTAAATTATAGTTGAGTTTATACATTGTACCCAACATATCTAAATTATAAACTCTGTAAACATAAGAGGTAGTGTAGTTATATAAACTATCTGCTCTATGTAGGTTTTTTATTGCTTTTGTTTTATCACCTTTAACAAAATTATAATGACCAAATATTTCAAAAGAGCGGGCATTTAAAAAGACATCTAAACTATCTACAGAAGATTTTAAAGATTTTTGTTTATAGTATAAAACAGGAACAGAATCTAAACTTTGTTTTTGCTTTAAAAAAAGTCTCATTTTATTAATCAAATAAAATCTAGACAGTTTTTGGCTAGAGTCTTTAGATAGTTCTTTATTGCAAAAACTTATTGCTTCGGCATATTGTTTGTTTAAAATAAAGTTTTCAATTTTAGCGTTGCCATCATATACGTTGTAAGTTGTAGACGCATAAAGTTGGTTTTGATGCAACAAGCTAAAAGCGAACAAAACACAAAAAGCAGAAAAACGTAACATGAGTTTCATAGAAAGCGAATTAAAGCAATTTAAAAGAAAGTATTGGTTCTCTAAATTACTGCAAGGCATTATGGTTTTTGCAGGAACGGGGCTAATATTAATTGTTGCTGTTTCATTAATCGAATATTTTTCTTGGTTAACAAGTTCGCAGCGCTTAGCACTTTTTTTTATTACCGCAGGCATTGAACTCGTATTGCTTTTTTATTATATCGTTTGGCCAGGGTTACAATTATTTATATCAGGCAAAGCCCTTTCAGATTACAAGGCGGCAAAGCTAATTGGCAAAAAACTTCCTGGTATTAAAGACAAGCTTACGAATTATTTAGAATTAAAAACCATCGCCAACCGTTCCGATTTGATTGATGCGGGATTAAATCAGAAACAACTACAGCTTAGTAATTACTCTTTTAAAAGTGCAATTAGCTTTAAAGAACTAAAACCGTTTTCTCTTTTTCTTATTCCAATAGTGGTATTGTTTGTTTTCTTAAGTCAGGGTAATAGTTGGTTCATGGTTACAGAAGGTGCTGAACGTTTGTTAAATTTCAATACTCATTTCGAGAAAGAATTACCATTTGTTATAACGCTTAATAATGATTTAAGCGTAAAAGAAGGAGAAGACTTCCTGTTAGAGATTAGCTTATCAGGAAATGTAATTCCAGATGAACTTATTATAGAATCTGCACAGGGAAAAAAAGTGATATCTAGATCAGGAATTAACATGTATACAACAGAATTTAAAAACTGTATACGATCAGTATCATTTAGGTTTATCTATGATGATATACCATCAAAAGAATATAGAATTGAAGTAATAAAAAAGCCCGTTGTTGGAAGAGTATCTGTTTTGGTAAGTCCACCTGCATATACAAACCTTTCACCATATAAGCTTGAAAATGAAGCAGCTTTGGATGTGCCTCAGTATAGTAAAATTCAAGTAGGTTATGCTTTTAAAAACACAAATAGATTATTGGCTCTTAAATCATCAAACGGAATTATAGATACACTGCTTTTAGACCATAACCAAGTTATAGAGTTTAAAATAGAAAGCACAACAAAAATTAGTGCTTATAGCAATGAGGATGAGCTAAATAAAACTCAAATTAACACAATTGTAGACAAAAGACCGCTCTTAGAGGTTACAACAGATAGTTTAAATGAAAGTGTTCTGGTGGGTGTAAAAGCCTCTGACGATTATGCAATAAAAAACGCATATTTTATATTTAAAAGACTAGATGGTAAAGAAGAAAAAGTATCGTTGCCATATCAAGGAGCGCTTTTAAAATCCACTTTTGAAATTTCTGTACAGGAATTGAATACACTAGAAAGTGTATCTGTTGTTGTTTTTGATGATATTGGTAAATCGTCTAAAACCATTGATTTAAAGCGTTTTAAGCAGAAAGAAAAATCGGAAAAGGATTTATTGAGCGAGGCAGGTTCTGAAATTGATGAGTTTGTGAAAGAGCATAATGAAGAAAAAAGTGATGCTGAGAAGAATAAAATTGAAAAATCGAAGAAAAAAGCACTAGAAAAGTTAAATGAACAATCTAAAGAGTTGACAAAAAAAGACTCTTTAATGTATCAACGTTTTGAAAAACTTAGCGAAGAAATATTAAAGTTAGCTGATGATCTTGAAAAGAATATTCCTGAAACACAAAAGAAAATAAAGGAGCAAAAATTAGAAGATAAAATAGAGGAGCTTGAAAAAGAGTGGCAAATTTTAAAAACTATAGAAAAATTAAAATCTATGGAAGATTCTTTAAAAACAAAAGACGGTGCCATTGATGCAAATCAAATGCAAGAGATTCAACAATCAGCAAAGGAGTTAAAGGAAAAGTTGCTTGAGGAGGAAGAGAAAAAGCAAGTTGATTGGGACAAGTTTGAAAACCTTAAAAAATCAAATAATTCTTTAGACAAAGAAGTAGAAAAACAAAAAGATAGTAAGTCTTCTGACGAGGAAATAAAAGATAGCAAGAGCAAAGAAGATGATCTTAAAGATGACATGAAAAAGGATAGCGAAGCACTAAGACAACAGCTATCAGAAATGAGTGACTTGATGATGATGGAGGCAATGGAAAAGAATATTGAGTTGCTGAGAAGACTTGAAATTAGAGCCTTAAAAAACTCTTTAAATCAGGAAAAGACGTATTTGTTAGCTTCAGAACAAATGCAAATAGATAATAAGGTTGGTGTTTCTCAAAATGAAATAAACACAAGCGCAAAAGTAATATTAGACTCTTTAAGCTATCTCACAATAAGTGATGAAGAATTAGCACAGGTATTATTAAAGAACCAGGAAACGTTAGAGAAGCATTTGGTAGAAATGCAAAGAACCGATGTAGTGGATGTGCAGGGTTATATTTCATCTCAGCGCTATTTACAATATGGGTTAAATGACCTGGCCGCAATTCTGTATGATATTTTAAAGCAAGAAAGTAAAAGCCTTATGGATGCTAAATCTGGCGATAAACAGTGTAAAAACCCTAAACCAGGAAAAGGAAAGAAACCAGGTAAAAGCAAAAAACCTTCGTTAAGCCAACAACAAAAAGAACTAGGTGAAAAAATGGGGAATAAGCCAAAACCAGGAAAGGGTAAACCGGGCAAACAATCAATGTCTCAATCTGAATTGCTGGAGTTAATAAAAGGGCAAGAGCAAATAATAGAACAATACGAACAAAAAGGAGGCAGCAAAGCCGGTGATAGTGAGTTGTCACAAGAATTGAACAAACAGCTTGACGACTTAATCAACAACAATTTAGAAAAGGCTCTGCTTAGAAATAAAGATATAGAGGACAAATTAATTACGCTTGAAGAAAGCGAGAACTCAAAGAAGGAACTACAAGAAAAAAGACAGAGTAAAGAGAATGAATTGGATTACGAAAGCCTTAAGAATGCTATTATTATGGATTATATAAAACGTAATCAAAGAGGCTCAAGTGTTGTAAATTTGCCCGCATTAAAAAATTATTTTACAGGTAAGTGGGTCACAATAAATCAGGAATAATATTTTATGGTCCTCCAGTAATTTTGAATTTAAAATTAGCGGAGGAAATATGTATTAAAACAGCGGTTTCTTTTCAAAAAGAAATTAAATCACTCAAGTATTACTTTGTTCCACGTGAAAAAATAATAGAAATTAACTCAACACATTTAAATCATGATTATCCAACAGATATCATAACATTTGATTATTGTAAAGGCAAAAAAATATTGGGTGAAGTATTTATTTGTGACAGTGTAATAAAAGAAAACGCACTAGATTTAAAACTTGATTTTACGGAAGAACTTAATAGAGTAGTCTTTCATGGCCTGCTGCATTTAATTGGTTTTAATGATAAAACGGTGGAGGAGATTAAAGAAATGAGAATCGCGGAAAACAATTGCCTAAAACTAACGAAAGGACAACATGAGTAACTATGATGTAATTATTGTTGGAGGTGGGCACGCTGGTTGCGAAGCTGCTGCCGCTGCGGCTAATATGGGCTCTAAGACATTGTTAATAACAATGAATTTGCAAACCATTGGGCAAATGTCCTGTAATCCCGCTATGGGTGGAATTGCTAAAGGTCAAATTGTTAGAGAAATTGATGCTTTAGGAGGTCTTTCAGGTATTATTTCTGACAAGACCACCATTCAGTTTAGAATGCTTAATAAAAGCAAAGGACCGGCTATGTGGTCTCCAAGAGCTCAAAATGATAGATGGAGGTTTGCAGAAGAATGGCGCCTTGCTTTAGAAGCCATTCCTAATCTGGATTTTTATCAAGATATGTGTACTGGTTTAATAGTAGAATCAGGAAAAATAAACGGTGTAAAAACAAGTCTTGGTTTATCTTTTTATGCCAATTCTGTAGTGCTTACAAATGGCACTTTTTTAAACGGTGTAATTCATATTGGCGAAAATCAATTTGGTGGAGGAAGAGCAGGTGAACGCGCTTCAAAAGGTATAACGGAAGAATTGGTAGGACTTGGTTTTACTTCAGGTCGAATGAAGACGGGTACACCCCCAAGGTTAGACGGCAGGTCTTTAGACTATTCAAAATTTGAAGAACAAAAAGGAGATGAAAGTGCATACGGATTTTCCTATTTAGACATACAAGGCACACTAAAACAAAGATCTTGTTGGATAGCTTATACCTCACCAGAAGTGCATAAAATTCTTGAAAGCGGTTTTGACAAATCACCCATGTTTAGTGGTGCAATTCAAGGTACAGGCCCGAGATATTGTCCTTCAATAGAGGATAAGATAGTTCGTTTTAAAGAGCGAGATAGACATCAGTTATTTATCGAACCAGAAGGAGAGGATACCGTTGAGGTTTACCTAAATGGATTTTCCACATCATTACCACAAGAAATTCAAGTTGCGGCACTAAAAAGAATTCCAGGGTTTGAAAACGCGAAGTTGTTTCGTCCAGGATACGCTATAGAATATGATTATTTCCCACCCACTCAATTAAAGCTATCACTAGAAACAAAACTCATAGAAGGTTTGTTTTTCGCTGGTCAAATTAACGGTACAACAGGATATGAAGAAGCAGCTTGTCAAGGCTTGATTGCGGGCATTAATGCGCACAACCTAAGTGTTGGGGTCCCAGAGTTCGTTTTAAAGCGTGACGAGGCTTATATAGGTGTTTTAATTGATGATTTGATTACAAAAGGTACAGAAGAACCTTATAGAATGTTTACCTCTAGAGCTGAGTATCGTTTGTTGTTGCGTCAAGATAATGCTGATTTTAGACTTACAGAAATGGGTTATGGTCTAGGTTTGGTAAGAAGTGATAGATACGATAGTTTTAAAAACAAGAAAGAAAATGCTGATCGGTTGTTAAAACTGTGTTCAACCTTAAGTATTAAACCTGATGATATTAATGGATATTTAGATAGTATTCAGCAATCGCCAATAGATCAGAGTGTTAAGTTAGAAAAGCTTGTGTTACGACCAGGGTTTATTCTCGAAACCGCAATTAACTACCTCAAGAACAACGAATTATACAAGTATAGTTATGAGATTTTTAGTTATGTTGAAACTGAAATCAAATACCGAGGATATATAGCAAGAGAAAAGGAGAGTGCGTTAAAGTCTAGAAAGCTTGAGGGGCTTAAGATTCCTTTAAGCTTTAATTATGAATCTGTTTCTGGTCTTAGCGCTGAAGGTGAGAGTAAGCTATCTAAAATTCGCCCGGAAACTGTTGGTCAAGCATCAAGAATTAGCGGTGTATCCCCCTCAGATCTTAGCGTGCTTTTAATCTACATGGGAAGGTAATAAAGTTTCACGTGAAACATATAATATGGTTTTATTAAAAAATTGCCCGCTTTGCGGTAGCGAGAAGCACACAAAGTTTTTGAACGTTAAAGATTTTTCTACAAGTAAAGAGGTTTTTAGTGTTGTGAGTTGCGAAGATTGCAAGTTGTTGTTTACAAATCCAAGGCCAGAAAAAGATGAGATAGGAGCGTATTATAATACCTTGAATTACATTTCACACACCAATCAAAAAGCGGGTTTGTTTGGATTGTTGTATCAAAACATAAGGAAACGAGCACTTGCGAAAAAATTACACTGGATAGAAGCTCGTAGTCCCAAAGGTAGACTTTTGGATTATGGATCTGGAACGGGTGAATTTTTAAATCATTGCCAGAGCAATGGTTGGCACGTTAAAGGAGTTGAGCTAGCTGATGGTCCGCGAGAAAACTCGATAAAAGATTACGGTTTAACAGTGTATTCACCTGGCGAATTAAACAGAATAGAAGATGGCTCAGTTGATGTGGTTACTATGTGGCACGTTCTTGAGCATGTTGAAGATTTGTTAGGCTTATCTACTCAGCTCACAAATAAAATAGTTTCTGGAGGGCGGTTAGTACTAGCGCTTCCAAACCCAGAATCATGGGACGCAAAGCACTATAAAGAGTACTGGGCTGCCTGGGATGTGCCAATCCATTTTTATCATTTTAAGAAGAAGAACATTGAGTTGCTAGCAGAAAAGCTTGGGCTAGTTTTAGAAGATACAATTAATCTACCCTATGATTCTTATTATATATCGTTGTTAAGCGAAGAATACAAGTATGGTAGAAAGCGCTGGTTTAACGCCAGTATAAACGGCTTTAAGTCTAATTTAAAAGGCAAAGACGCAAATGCATCAAGCCTTGCCTATGTGCTTAGAAAGAATTAGACTCAAGTTAAGAAGTGTGATTTTTGGATTTGCATTTCTTAATATATGCTGATTTGCTTTTTCGAGATTTGAGTGAATCTGTGGTAGTTTTAGTGGGTTTATAAGCGGAGAAAAGCGCTCAAAGTCTAATTCGATTATTGAAGCGTATGTTGATGATGTTTTTGTTTGCGTGTTTATACTAAGCGTTTTATTAAACACTTGCATAATGGTTTCTAGCTGGTGGCTAATAGATTCTCTAGATTGTTTAGCGGTTTCTTCCGACCATTTTACCAATCCTATTAGGTCTTTCTTAAACAACAGCCTAAGCCAAAGAACAATGTTTTTATCATTTTCTTCACTTATAGGGTCTCTGTCAATTAAATCATATGCTTCACCTATATTTTTAGACTGTTGAATAATATTGGAGGTTTCTTTAACTGTAAGCTTGGTGTTAACCTGTAGAAACGCTTTTATCTCGTCTTTTGAATTATCAGGTACTTTAAAAAGTGTGCATCGGCTTTGGATGGTTTCTAAAACATTTTTAAGGCTGTGAGAAACCAGGATGAAGTATGTGTTGTCGCTGGGTTCTTCTATTAGCTTTAATAGTTTGTTTGCTGCGTTAGTATTTAGCTTTTCGGGCTGCCATAAGAATACAAAGCGGGGTTTTTCAGAGTGTCTAGTCAATGATAAACTGTGTATTATGGCATTTGATTCGTTCACAGGAATTGTAAGCTTTTTGTTGCCAGAATTCAGACTATCAACCCAACGCGTATGTGTTAAATACAAGGATTTTTTTAGCTCTTGGACAAAAACAGGCCTAAACTCACTACATTCTTGAGGTGTGGTTTTGGTGCTTGAAAATGGAAATGTAAAGTGTAAATCGGGATAGTTGAATGATTTCAATTGATTGCAAGGAATACAGTTGTTACAAGCCTTACCATCCTTTATGTTTTCGCATAACATTAATTGTATATAATAGAACGCCAAAGCTAAGGCAGCGCATCCATCGTTACCAGTAAATATTTGGGCATGAGGAGTTTTGCTATTACTGAATTGCTTTAACAAAAGTTCTATTTGATGTGTAGAACCAATCGTTTGATTAATTTCCATTATTATAGTATTAAAGTTTATTGTTTCGTATAGCCGGAAATGTACATTTGTGAAAATTTATTACAATGATAGAGTTTAAAGATTTAGATTTTAAAGGTAAAAAGGTATTAATAAGAGTTGATTTTAACGTGCCTTTAGATAGTGGTAATAATGTTACAGATAACACTCGAATTAAGGCCTCAATTCCTACAATTAAATCAGTTTTAGACAGTGGTGGATCAGTGGTTTTAATGTCTCATTTAGGTCGTCCGAAGGGGGTTGTTGATAAACGTTATTCTCTGCTACCTGTTGTTTCTGTATTAAGTCAAATGCTTGGTTGTGAGGTTAAGTTTTCAAATTCATGTGTTGATGCTGCGGATTTTGAGTTGTCTGCGAACCTGGAGCCGGGAGAAGTTTTGTTGCTAGAAAATTTGAGATTTTATGCTGAAGAAGAAGGTGGTTCGGAAGAGTTTGCAAAACAGCTCGCAAAGCATGGAGATATTTATCTAAATGATGCATTTGGAACAGCTCATCGGGCGCATGCGTCTACGGCAATCATATCAAATTATTTTGAGGCAAATAGTAAATCGTTTGGATTGTTAATGGCATCAGAAGTAAGTAGTTTAAATAAAGCATTACTTGAAGGTGAACATCCTGTATGTGCAATTATTGGTGGCGCAAAAGTTTCTTCTAAACTTGATGTGCTTTTAAATTTAATTGAAAAAGTAGATTCTATTATTATTGGTGGAGGTATGGCATTCACCTTTATTAAAGCACTAGGAGGTAATGTTGGTACATCTTTAGTAGAAGAAGACAAGATTGATGCTGCGCATGAGATTATGAATCTTGCGAAGAAAAGTGGAGTAAAAATTGTTTTACCTGTAGATTCTGCTAATAACTCAGAATTTGCAGATTCAGACATAAAGTCTGTTACGAATATTATTTCTATTCCTTCAGACCAAATGGGTTTAGATGTTGGTCCTGAGTCAATTCGTTTAATAGAAGAGGAAATAAAATCAGCTAAGACCATTATTTGGAACGGACCAATGGGTGTTTTTGAATTTGAAAATTACAATAAAGGAACTAAAGCAGTTGGTAACGCTGTGGCCGAAGCAACCAAAAATGGTGCATTTAGCTTAGTTGGAGGTGGAGATTCTGTTGCGGCAATAAAGAAATTTAACTTAGAAAGTAAGGTAAGTTATGTTTCTACTGGCGGAGGAGCTATGCTAGAATTTCTAGAAGGCATAAGTTTACCAGGAATTAAAGCGATAATAGGGGTTTAAGAATAATAAGCAGCTGACGAAAAATGGAAACAAGCTTTGAAGAGGTTGTTAAATAGGACTCTGATATTTCAAAGGCGCTTATTATAGAGTCATATAAATAGGTGACAGCGATATAACATATAATCGATGTTAAAAACCCCATAAGCCCGCCTAAAAGGCGATTTAAAACACCTAGACTTAATACCTTGGTAACTTTTGTAAATAGTTTACCAATTAGCATTGTAACAAGAAAGACTAGGATAAAAAGAATAATAAAAGAGGCAAATTGATATTCAGCGTATTCTGGAATAATATCAGTTATAAAATGTGTTGCATCATTATGAAAAAAATAAGCCACGATAACTGCAAGAAAAACAGATAACAACGAAAATAACTGGCTAATAAACCCAGAAAACAGACCTTTTACAACAAAAACGATGGTTATTGTAATGATTACGTAGTCTAATGTGTTCACACTTTTATAATTAAGGGAAGATGCTAATAAATGAGATAAAAAACAACTGGAACAAACTTACTTTTTTAATGTCTGAAAAGTTTGGCGATGGAGAGGAGATGGATTTAGATGCAATATTATTTGTTATTGGTGTACAAGAGCTAGGTTTTGGCTACAAGAAGTACAAAAAAAACGAGAAAGTAGATATCTTACACGTTGCAATATGCCGGTTGCTAGAACCTTATGGCTATTACGAGTTTAGCGGCATTGACGAGCAAGGTTGGCCACATTTTAAGGCTCTTGCTCCGCTACCTTTCTTAAAGGCAGGAGAACAAACGTTATTAATGAAAGAGGCTATAGTAGAATACGCTATAGCGAACGATTGGCTTAACGATTAAAACTTAACAACCAGGTTGAGAGGGGTCATACTTTGTAACAACGACAACTACACGAACATTATTATCGGCCTCTAATTTTACAAAATTACACCCCATCCATGTTGGTGGGTTGCTGCTTCTAGTTGCGCGAATTTTGAGAACAGCCTCATATTCATACGTAAAACTTACCAAACCATCGTCATTGGTTATTCCAGAAAAGTCGGGAATAGAATTAGGTACATCTGCCGTTGCTTCAACAAAAATATTAGGAAGAGGAACCCCTTCTTCGTTTATTACCTGAATAGTAAAAGGATATGTTGGATTCTCTTTTTTACAAGAAAGAATTGAAGAAAAAAGGAATATCGCTAAAGAAAGTTTAAGAAATGTTTTCATAGTATAATTTTAGATGCACCCATTATACGAACTATTTGGGGGATATATAATTACATTTTTTAATAAAGTATTGCCGGGTTTAATTTCTACAAAATCACAACCTTCCCACAACCCTTTCCAAACGGTTACGTCATAGTAAACATGAAGCCCAGATTGAAACTCTACATATCCGTTAATATCTGTTGTGCCATAATATTGGTTAGCTCCAGGAATAGGAACACTTAGTAAAACCGCACAATTTTGTATTGGCACACCCTTAGTGTTAACTACAGTAATACCAACAACACCAGCGCCAGTGTTTTCTTTTTTACAGCTTACCATAAAAAACATTCCCATCAAACAAATTAACATCAAACGCTTCATAATCCTTTTAATCAGTAGTTTTGCGGCACCAAAGCTACAAAATATGCATCATTAAAATTAGCTTAGTTATTTTATGATTTTTATAGAAACTTTAAAACAAATACATCAAGAAATAAATGATGTAAAAATATCAACCGTAGAGGAACTGGAGTTGTTTAGACTAACCTTTTTAAGTAAGAACGGTAAAATAGCAAAGTTATTGGATGAGTTTAAGCTTATGCCGAAGGAAGTAAAGCGAGAAGCCGGAAAGCCACTAAACGAAGTGAAAAAACTTGCAGAAGAGGTTTTTAAAGCAAATGAAGGGGTTGTTAAAAACAATCAAAACACACAAAAAGACATTGACTTAACCAGGCAAGCCAGCACTATTGCATTAGGTTCAACCCATCCTATAACTTTAGTAAGGCAAGAAATTGAATCCATTTTTGAAAGAATAGGTTTTACGATTTCAAAAGGGCCAGAAATAGAAGATGATTGGCACAATTTTTCCGCATTAAACTTTCCTGAGGAGCACCCTGCCAGAGATATGCAAGACACTTTTTTTATTGAAAAATCTCCTGACTGGGCCTTGAGAACCCATACTTCTTCTATTCAGGTAAGGGTTTTAGACAAACAAAAGCCACCAATTAGAACGTTAGCACCAGGCAGAGTTTTTAGAAACGAAGCTATCTCTTCTAGAGCGCATTGTATATTTCATCAAATTGAAGGAATTTATATCGATAAAAACGTGTCGTTTGCTGATATGAAGCAAACACTACTTTATTTCGCGAAAGAGTTTTTTGGAGAAAACGCAAAAATCAGATTGCGCCCATCATATTTTCCGTTTACAGAACCAAGTGCAGAAATGGATGTTTATTGGGGCCTGAATAGCGAAGCAGATTATAGAATAACGAAAGGAACGGGTTGGTTAGAAGTAATGGGTTGTGGTATGATTGACCCTGCTGTTTTAGAAAGTTCTAACATAGATCCAAAAGAATATTCTGGTTATGCTTTTGGTATGGGGATAGAAAGAATTGCAATGAATAAGTTCCAAATTACCGACCTAAGAATGTTTTTTGAGAACGATTTACGCTTTTTGAATCAATTTATCTCTGAAGTCTAAGGAATATCAATAAAATCAAGCAGTTTTATTTTTGATTTTAATGAAGATCATGTGTATGACATTGAAAAAGAGTAGTTAAAGAATTTACATATTCAAGGGAAAGCAAACGGTCTTTCGCCTTATTTTTTCGATATAAAACAAAAAATTTGCGAAATACCGTATAAAAACACACAGTTTTTCGCAAATTTGATGGTCAATTTCGTGAGTTAACTAAAACTCTTCAGTCTTATTTTTTTGGTGAAATATTTTCCAATCACCTAGTCAATTTCAGATATTTTCAATGTGTTTGTCATGCCTTGATTCTTAATTGGCATGCTTGCAATCTTAATAATGATATCTCCTTTTTGAACAATTCCAGCACCTTTAACAATTGCTTTAATGTCTAAAAAAGTTTTGTCTGTACTTTCCATTTTGTCATAAAAAAAGCCTTGAACACCCCAAATTAAATTGATTGTGTTTAGTAAAAAGCGGTTGGAAGTAAACACGATAATTTTTGATTTTGGACGGTGAGATGCAATTTTAAATGCGGTATAACCGGAATGTGTCATTGTAAGAATTGCCATAGCACCAACTTGATCTGCTATTTTTGAGGCGTTATAGCAAATAGACTTTGTAATAAAACGTTCGTTTCTAATTCTGGGAGGGTTTTCTTTCTTTACTGTGATATCAGCACTGTCTTCTACATAGCCAATAATTTTCGACATTGTTTCTATTACCTCTACAGGGAATTGCCCAACAGAAGTTTCCCCACTTAACATTACAGCGTCAGCGCCATCTAATACAGAGTTTGCTACATCATTAACTTCTGCACGTGTTGGTGTCATGCTTGTAATCATTGTCTCCATCATTTGGGTAGCAATAATCACGGGTTTGGATTTTATGTGGCATTTGTCCACAATCATTTTTTGAATCAACGGCACACTTTCCATAGGCACCTCAACCCCTAAATCTCCACGTGCAACCATAATAGCGTCAGTAACATTTAAAATGTTGTCAATGTCTACTACTGCCTCAGGCTTTTCAATTTTAGAAACTATCCAAGCGTCTTTGCCGGAGTTTTTAATATGTTGTTTTAATTCTAAGACATCTTGAGCGCTTCTTACAAACGAGAGACCAATCCATTCTACTCCGGCTTCAAGAGCTACCTTTAAATCGGCAAGATCTTTTTTTGTTAAACACGGTAACGAGATTTTTGTATTGGGTAGATTAACACCTTTATTAGAGTTTAATGGTCCGCCTTGCAACACTTCTACAGAAACAGAATCAATAAGGTTTGTTTCCTTAACCAACAAGTGTATTTTTCCATCATCAACAAGAATTTTCTCTCCTACTTTAACGTCTTTCGGAAAGTTCTGGTAGTTCATGTAAACCTTAGATTTTGTTCCAAGAACTTTGTGGCTTGTTAATTCAAGAATATCTCCTTTGGCTAGCACCGCCCCTTCTTCTACTTCACCAATGCGCAACTTCGGACCTTGTAAATCTGCAAGAGTGGCAATATTTAATCCATGCTCTGAATTTAATTCTTGAATGGATTTTATTGTTTGTTTATGAACTTCGTGAGCGCCATGAGAAAAGTTTATTCTAAAAACACTTACACCAGCTTTAATCATTTTTAGCATGGTTGATTTCTCGCTTGAGGCCGGCCCAAGAGTTGCAACTATTTTTGCATTATTCGTCATATGTAATTTCTTTAATAAGAGCCTGTTCGTTTTTGTTTAATGTAGTGTAAATTATGGGATGTAAATATGAAATTTCACGATTTTCCCTCAACACATTTAGTTGATCAAACCACGCCCCGTCTTCACTTATAAGTATATATGGCCATTTTTTGAATCTGTTTAGTAAATATGACCGATACAAACCTTCATCGGAAAAAAGCGTGGGCATATTTTTTAAATTATTTTTTGGGAGGCTTTGATTGCTTACTAGATAAAAGTGTGGTAAGGAGTAGTTTTTTGGTGAAAAATATAGGGAATATTGCTGTTCTTCTTTTTTAGAAAAAACGCTAAATGGAGCAGCCTCATTTACTAACGCAGTACCTAAAGCTTTGTTTATAGCATAAGCAAGTCTGTAGTCTTCTAAGTGTGATGAAATACCGACAACAAAAAGGTCAACATCCTCTTCCCAATCATGTAGTAGATGTGTGGTCATGAAGAAATGTTAAATAATTCACATGCTTTAGCTGCAGCTCCTTCTTCAGCGCTTTTTTTTGAAGCACCTTCAGCAGATGTAATTAAATTTTCATCAATATATAACCCCATCTTAAACACCATATTATGTTGTTGTCCCCATTGATCTATTAATGTAAAACAAAATGCTTTACGTTCTTTTTGTGCCCACTCAATAAATAGCCCCTTGTAACTTATAACATGTCGTTCTAAATCAGCAAAATACATGTTTTGATGTATTATTTTACTATAAACAAATTCTTTCGTTTTTTCAATACCTCGGTCTAAGTATAACGCACCAATTAATGCTTCTAGAGCATCACCGCCTAAGGATTTTGCCGCTTTTCTTTTATCCAACTTATCAATAATCTTTTCCTTTAAGTTTAGTTTATGCGAAATTTTATTCAAGTTTTTCCTACTCACAATTTTACTTCGCATAGATGTTAAAAACCCCTCGTCTTTATCGGGGTACTGTTCGTATAAAAATTCAGCAATCAACGCGCCCAAAATAGCATCGCCTAAAAATTCTAGACGCTCGTTGTTTTCTATAAGGCTCTCAGATTTTCGTTTAGAGGCAGAACGGTGTCTAAAAGCAAGTTGATATAAGGCAATATCATTAGGTCTAAAGCCCGTAAGATGATGTATATATCTAAAAAATTCGCTTTCACGTTTAAAACGGAAAGAAATTAACTTAGATAAGATTTTCATGGGTTACTCTGCTTTCTTAAAGACTACAGAAGCATTATGGCCGCCAAACCCGAAGGTGTTAGACATTGCAACATTTACCACTCGTTTTTGAGCTTTATTAAAGGTAAAGTTGAGTTTGTCGTCAAGTTCAGGGTCGTCTTCAAAATGATTTATTGTTGGAGGTACAATATCATTAATTACAGAAAGAATTGTAGCAATAGATTCTACAGCTCCAGCAGCGCCTAATAAATGACCTGTCATGGATTTTGTAGAGCTAATGTTTAGTTTATACGCGTGGTCTCCAAAAATATGTTTTATAGCCTTGGTCTCAGCAATGTCACCTAACGGTGTAGAAGTGCCATGAACGTTAATATAATCAACATCTGTAGGAGATAGATTGGCATCTGCAAGTAAATTGCGCATAACATTTTTAGCACCGAGTCCATCTGGGTGAGGGGCGGTTAAATGATAAGCATCCGCACTCATACCTCCCCCTGCAATTTCTGCATAAATTTTGGCACCCCGTTTTTTAGCATGCTCATATTCTTCAAGAATAATACAAGCACCGCCCTCTCCCATTACAAAACCATCCCGACCTTTATCAAAAGGTCTAGATGCTGTTTCAGGAGAATCGTTTCTTGTAGATAAAGCATGCATTGCATTAAAGCCGCCCATTCCTGGAGGAGTAATAGCCGCTTCGGAACCGCCAGAAATTATTACATCAGCTTTACCTAGCTGAATATACGTCATTGCATCTATTAATGCGTTGGTAGCTGAGGCGCAAGCAGACACCGTTGTAAAATTTGGACCACGAAATCCGTGCTTCATAGAAATTTGACCAGGTGTAATATCCGCGATCATCATCGGAATGAAGAAAGGGCTAAAACGAGGTTTGTTTCCAGCTTCAAAGTAAGACTTGGTTTGCTCAAAGAACGTATCAAGCCCACCTATACCAGAGCCCCAAATTACACCAATTCGGTCTGGGTCAAAATTAGATTCAACAATCCGGGAGTCGGCAATGGCCTGATCGGCCACCACCATCCCAAACTGTGTAAACCGATCCATTTTTCTCGCTTCTTTGCGATCAAAATAATCTTGTGGATCAAAGTTTTTTACTTCACACGCAAATTGAGTTTTGAAATCAGAAACATCAAACAATGTAATTGGAGCAGCACCACTTTTACCAGCAATAAGGTTTTGCCAGAAAGCATCAACTGTGTTTCCAATCGGGGTCATTGCCCCAAGTCCTGTAACAACTACTCTTTTAAGCGCCATAAAGTAAATCTAGTTTTTTGCTTTTTCAATGTAAGCAACGGCTTGGCCTACAGTAGCAATGTTTTCTGCTTGATCGTCTGGAATTTGGATATCAAATTCTTTTTCAAACTCCATGATTAATTCTACCGTATCTAAAGAATCGGCTCCTAAATCATTGGTGAAACTTGCGTCTGTTGTTACTTCATTTTCGTCAACTCCTAATTTGTCAACGATGATTGCTTTTACTCTTGATGAGATATCTGACATGATATGTGAATTTGGGTTAATTCGAATGGCAAAGAAATAAAATTTATTAGTTGTGAAATAAAAAACAACACATAAGCCTGTTAGTTTTTAAAAATTTTAAGTGAAGCGAAGTAAAAATAAAAACGCAACATACTGATTTACTTATGTTTTTGCGTTGGAATGCTATAGGTTTAACGGTTAAAAATTATCTCTTCAAATTTTGTTTTTTTCTGTTTGCACTACTAAAAGGCACCTATAAAATGTTTTATTGGTTAAAAAAAAGGGTCAAAAAGGTTGAATTGCTTGGTTTTTTTAAAAGAGGTTGAAAAAAGTATATCATGATTAGAATCTAAACAGATTAAAAAATATAGTTTTGAGCGAATAAAAAATTTTAATTGTGAACATTGCAGTTTTTGCTTCAGGTTCTGGGTCTAATGCAGAAAATATTACTAGGTATTTTGATCGCAAACCTGAAGATAAAGTTACATTAATACTTTCTGACAACCCTAATGCAGGCGTTATTGAAAGAGCTAGAAAACTGCAAGTGCCGGTGTTTGTTTTTACCAAAGACCAATTGCAAAACGGAGCCGTTAAAGAGGTGTTAGAAAGACAGTCAATTGATTTTGTGGTTCTGGCGGGTTTTTTAAAACTAATACCTAAAAATTTAATAGAAAAGTTCCCCGGTAGAATTATAAATATTCACCCGTCTTTGTTGCCTAAATATGGCGGAAGAGGGATGTATGGATCAAAGGTTCATGAAGCGGTAAAAGCGGCAAAAGAAGAATATACCGGCATTACAATTCATTTTGTGAACGAGAAGTATGATGATGGTGCAATAATCCTACAAGTAAAGGAAAAACTAAGGCCTAAAGATGATGTAAGTGATATTGAAAAGAAAGTACACAGATTAGAATACAACTATTACCCTGAGGTAATAGAAGATTTACTAGACGACATTCGCGCAAAGAATAAAAAGTAAATGTCAGGAACCCCCACTCTTGTTAGTATTTATACCGATGGTTCTTCTAGGGGAAACCCTGGGCCTGGAGGATATGGTGCTGTTTTAGAGTGTCAGGGATATCCCTCAAAAGAAATTAGTGGTGGGTTTTTAAGAACCACCAATAATAGGATGGAACTATTGGCGGTTATACAAGCGCTTAAAACGTTAAAGCGTCAGAACGTATCGGTTGTTATTTATTCTGACTCCAAGTACGTTGTTGATGCCGTAGAAAAAAAATGGGTGTTTGGTTGGAGTAAAAAAGGATTTGTTGGCAAAAAGAACCCAGATCTTTGGAAGGAATATTTAAAACTTCATGCCATTTTTAAACCAAAATTTGTTTGGGTAAAAGGGCACAATAATCATCCACAAAACGAGCGGTGCGATAAACTTGCCGTGGCTGCCGCTCAGCAAGAAAATCTTCCTAAAGATTTGGGGTTTGAAGCTGCCGAAAACAAGAACAATAGCTTGTTTTAGAACGAAATAAAGTTTTCTGGGTTTACAGCATTTCCTTGGTGCCAAAGTTCAAAGTGTAAATGAGGGCCAGTGCTATTTTCGCCAGAATTGCCAATTATTGCAATGGCTTGACCCGTTTGCACACGCTCTCCAGGTTGCTTTAGTAAGGCCGAGCAATGTTTATATACAGAAAGCAACTCTTTGGCATGTTGTATAATCATTACATAACCAGTTTCTGTAGTCCATTGTGAAAAAATAACGGTGCCACTTAAGCACGCTTTAATAGGCGTGTTTCGTTTTGCTGTAACATCTACACCAAAGTGTTCTAACCCAGAATCGTAGTTACTGGTTAAAAGGCCCTTTACAGGAGCAATAAAACTAAACCCAGCTAAACTTTTATTTGTTCCTGCGCTAATATTAAAGCGCTCTTCCTCTTCTACAGTTTTGCGCAATGCAGAATCTGCTTTAGATACAGACTGGTCCATGTCTCCAGCAGAAATGGTTGTGTCGCTCTGTCTAAAGCTTTCAGGGTCTATTGGTTCCCCGTTTATAATGTTTTTAATATTGTTTAAATATTGCTTGTTGTAAGCTAATTGGGCTTCCAGAGAATCAGCTTTTATTGTTAAATCTAAGGCCGTACGCCTTAACTCTGTAGAAGCATAGCCAGGAATATATTCCCTTAGTGGTGTAAACGCAACAAGCATGATGGTGCTGCCAATAAGTAAAATAGCGGCAATCGTAAGCACTAGAAAAACATTTAAACGGCTTAGCTTTAATGAAATTTTTTCTTCAAAAGTTTCATCGTTAAGCACAACCAGCCTAAACTTGCTTCTAAGTTTAGCAATAACCCTTTTCTCTTTTTTTGCCATAATGATTGTCGCAAAAATAGGTAACACACAACGCAAACTAACGGCAATATGAAATCAAAAAGTATAAATAATCACGAAAAATATTGTAAAATGAGGATGTAGTTGAGAATAAAAATACTTTTGCCCCGTTTTCTGTAACACAAAAAATAGTTAGTGATTTCTGTAAAGCCAACATATTTACACGTTTGTGCCGTTTTAATGTTTGCCATGATTGCCGGTTCCTGTAGCCGAAAAAGCGATTCATGGACAAGTAGAACTTTTCATAAAAACACCTCTAGATTTAATCCATATTTTAATGGAGAGCAATCGTTTATTGAAGGGGCGGCAGAAGTAGAACAAAATCATGTTGATGATTACGAGGATGTTCTTAACGTTTATAGGTGGGGTTCTGCAGAAGATGCAAAATCTGTTGCTACAAAAATGGATCGCACTCTAGAAAAGTGTGCGAAGGTTATTACCGACCATTCTATGGTTATTAAAAACAAGCAAAAAAACATTTATGTTGTTAAATCGTATTTGCTGATTGGTAAAGCAAGGTTCTACAAATACGATTTTTTCCCCGCCTTAGAAACCTTCAATTATATTATTCAACAATTTTCTAAAGACAAAAAAGCGTTAAACCTAGTTGCAGAAGCAAGGCTTTGGGCAGGGCGATGCCAAATTATGATTGGCAACCAATCTAGTGCAGAAGCATATTTTGAAGATCTCTATCACGACAAAAAAATAGACAATAAGTTTAGGGCCGATATTAATGCCTCGATGGCACAAATGCACATCTACAATAAAAATTATGATGCAGCTGTTGTGAGTCTAAAAGAAGCGGTTAGGTACCAAAGAAAAAAACAATTGCGCATTAGGTGGATTTTTATAGAAGCACAACTACACGAAAGGCTCGGTAATAATTACGAGGCTAGTCAAGCGTATAAAGATGTTGTGAGTATGAAACCAAGTGACTATAATATGATGTTTGTTGCACAATTAAATAGGGCAAAAAACTTTGACGTTTATATGGAAAACTCCAACATTGTTTATCGTGAGCTAAACAAAATGCTGGAAGACGAGAAAAATTTGGAATATAAAGACCAGATATACTACGTAATGGCAGAGGTTGCTCTTGCTGAAGAAGAATATCAGAAAGCAGATAAGTTTTTAAAGCTATCTATTAGAAATAGTGTTAGCAACAACAATCAAAAAGGTTTAAGCTATTTAAAAATTGCAGATATAGAGTTTGGCTTTAGAGAGTATGAAAAGGCTCATACGTATTATGATAGTGCCTCTATGACTTTACCTCAAGGGCATAAAAAGCACCCTTATGCTAAAAAAAGAGAAGAGAGTTTGGCAGGGTTAGTTAAAAACATTAAAATTATTCAAGTTGAAGACAGCTTGCAAAAAGTTGCATTGCTCAGCCCAGAAAAACAACAAAAACTCTACGAAGACTATGTGGAATGGCTTATAAAAGAAGAAGAAAGACTTAAAAGAGAACAGGAAATAAGAGAGTTGAATGAGCAGCTAATTGCAGATTCAAGGAACATGGAAGGGAACCAAACTATTGGTAATACAAAAGGGTGGTACTTCTACAATACAAACACAAGAACAAAAGGTATAGCGAGCTTTAAAAGTAAATGGGGCAACAGAAAACTAGAAGATAGTTGGCGACAAAAAAATAAAAACATTGTTGTTTTTGATGAAAATGTAGAAAACGGTGACACCAACAATACCCCTAACAAAACGGTAAAAAAGGGCGGAGTTTATGACCCAGAATATTATTTGGCCCAAGTCCCTAATACGCCAGAAATGCTAGATTCTAGTAATCACAGAATTATGCGCGCTTATGTAGAGTTAGGAGGGATTTATAAAGAATCATTAGAGGATTTGCCAGAGTCAGTAAACGCGTATGAGAATATTTTGAAAAGATACCCAGGAAGCTCCTTTGAGCCCCGTGTTTTATTTTCTCTTTATCGCCTTTATATTGGCGATGAAAAGCCAGAAAAAGCGGAACCTTATAAAGCTAAACTGCTATCAACCTACCCGAGCAGCGTTTACGCCAAGTTAATTTTAAACGAAGGTAAACTGGATAAAAACGATGAAGATTATAAAAAAATAGCCGCGTTTTACCAAGAAAGGTTCGAAGACTACAAAGCAAAAAAGTACAAAACCATTCTAAAAGATTTTGAGAAAAACCGCGCGCTGTACGAAGGAAGCTTATTAGAGCCTAAATGTGATTTGTTAGAAACCATGTGTTATGGCAAGCTTAACAATACGGAAATGTTTATTGCGGGATTAAAAGAAATTATTGCAGCACACCCAAATACACCAGAGGCATTGGCCGCGCAAAGCACCCTAGATTTAACAGACGATGAAAAAGAAGAAGATGTGCCCGTTACACCCAAGAGCAACTTTGTGTACGCTGTTAACGACCCTCACAAATTTGTAGCCATATTCCCCAACAAGGGTGTAGACCTACCAAAGCTGTTAAGCGAATTGGCCAACTTTAACCAAAGTACGTACAAGCTTGAGAGACTACAGGTGCAAAACATATTTTTTGATAAAGACCGGCAAATGATTGTGGTTACTGGATTAAAAAATTCTGCAAAAGCAAAAATTTACTATAAATCTGTTTCTGCAAACCAAGCAATTATGGGATATTTGCCGCCCCAAGTAACCACAAAGATTATTGTTACAGACAATAATTACATGGAGTTGTACAAAACAAAAGATTTAGAAGGGTATTTATTATTCTTAGAAGATAAATACGGAATAAAAACAAGCATATGATTACTTCAACCAAGAAAAACCCAGATTTAGCGCAAGCAAGCAACCGAATTTTAAAAGGAACTGAAATATCTGGCGATATTGTTAGTAACGGAGACTTTAGAATTGACGGTAAAGTTAACGGAAGCATTAAAATAGAAGGGAAACTTGTGATTGGCGAAAACGGCCTTGTTGAGGGTGATGTTTATTGCAAAAACATGTCTGTTTCTGGTATCATTCGCGGCAAAGCTCAAATAGAAGAGCTCACCTCACTTTCAAAAACAGCAAGATTAGAAGGTGATTTATTCACAAACAAATTAGCTGTAGAACCTGGTGCTGAATTTACTGGAACATGCAGTATGGGTGCCGTGGTGAGGCAAATGTCTAAAGAAGAAAATTCTAAATCGGCTTAAACAAACCTGTGAAAACAAACGTAAGTGCTATTTGGCAAATGATGGCGCCAATGGCAATAGTGGTTTTAGTAACGGGTATATTGCATTTTAGCAGCAGTTATTTTTTTTTATTTACATCGCTTACACCAACAGACTTAGCGTTAAATTACCTTTTGTTGTTTTTCTTTTTTGTGGCTGGAGAAGCAGCAACTTTTTCTGCCCAAGGAATAACGGCTCAAAAAAAAGAATTTAAAAGAGGGGTGTTTCTTAGGTTCGGATTGGCCACGTTGTTTTTAATTTTTTCTACAGAAAACACACCAGAACCGTTTTTTCGTGCCTTGCACTTTATTGTACCATTTATGTTTTTCACCCTATTTTCTTTTAAGAGGTTTAAAAAACGATTGTCAAAATAGAGGCGGGAATAAATTGATGTGATAAACAGTAGGGTGTTTTTTTGTGAAAAAAGATTCGGGCTTAATGATTAAAATAGCGATAAATTTGCCATATGCCTGAAAACAAAAAGCCCCAGAAAAACGCATTACGCAAAATTTACGAATTCTCTTCTTTGGGGTTTCAAATGGCGTCAATAATTGGGCTAAGCGCGTGGTTTGGTCGTTGGTTAGATCAAAAATATCACACAGAAAAAAGTTGGTTTACACTCGTTTTAGTTTTAGTTGGCATTAGTGTGGCAATGTATTTTACGCTAAAAAAATTAAAAAATCTTAATGAAGATTAGTACAAAGAGTTTGCTCATCAACATCATCATTGTTGTGCTGATAGCTGCAGTGGGGTTTTGCGTTCATCTTTTTGTATTGCAAACAACGGGTAAAGAGCTCTGGGCTCACAAAATTGTTTCATCGTATGTGGTTAATGTGCTGTTGGCCGAAATTATTTTAGTAGCCGCTTTTAAGGCGCCAGAAAAGTTTACAACAAGTTTGGGGTTTTTGTTTTTAGCGGGAAGCGCCATAAAGTTTGCCGTATTTTTTATCTTCTTCATGCCCGGTTATAAGGCTGATGGTATACTTCAAAAGTTGGAGTTTTTTACGTTTTTTATTCCATATATCCTCTGCTTAATAGTTGAAACAACATTGTTAGTGAGGCACTTAAACCGCCACGGCTAGCGAAAATCAAACGGTTAAAGCAAAGGCTTAAATTTAATTTGGCGAATTAGAATAATCATTACTTTTGCGCGGATTTTAAAAACGTGTCAACGAAGTATAAAATGCAGTTCAAAACGTCAAAACTTTTCCTGTTTCTTTTTGTGTTTGTAGCACCGTTTTTTGCCAGCGCACAGCACGATGCTGATACCGCCCACGCAGAAGCCGAGCCCAGCATTAAAGAGAAGATTAAAAAGGATATTGAGCATCACTTACAGGATTCTCATGATTTTCATCTTTTTACTGATAACGCCACAGGCACTCACTACGGCTTTCCGTTGCCAGTAATCCTTTGGGATGATGGATTACACGTGTTTATGTCGTCTAAATTTCACCATGGCGAAGATGTGGTAGAGAGCAAGGGCAACTACTACAAAGTATATCATAGCAAAGTTTATAAAACGGACGAGTCAGGCGTATTAACGTTTGATGAGCATCATCACCCAACCAATGCCATGCCGTTAGATTTTTCTATTACGAAAAATGTATTCAGCATTATGGCGATTATGTTGATTATCATTTTGATTTTTAGCCGCACAGCTAAGAGCTATAAAACAAGTTTAGTGCCTTCTGGCATGGCTAAATTTGTAGAGCCAATTATTGTTTTTGTGCGTGACGAAATTGCCATTCCAAACATTGGCGAGAAAGATTATAAACGTTTTATGAGCTTCTTGCTTACCATCTTTTTCTTTATCTGGATTGTAAACCTATTCGGCCTTACACCACTTGGTATTAACGTTACAAATAGCATTTCTGTAACGTTTGCATTGGCCCTTATTACGTTTTTAATAACGCAATTTACAGCGCGTAAAGATTATTGGAAGCATATTTTTTGGATGCCAGGCGTACCGGTATTTATGAAAATCGTTTTAGCACCTATCGAGTTGTTGGGTGTGTTTATTAAGCCTTTTGCCTTACTTATTCGTTTGTATGCCAACATTACTGCGGGCCACGTAGTATTGATGAGCATCATCGGGATGATGTTTGTGTTTAAAAGCTGGATCGGTAGCCCATTAAGCTTTGGGTTGGCGTTCGGATTATCATTACTTGAATTATTAGTTGCCGCATTGCAGGCATATATTTTCACGATGCTTAGCGCACTTTACTTTGGTAGCGCTGTTGCTGAACATCATGACGAACATTAAAATTTTTATTAACTGTTAATTTTTACATTATGGAAATCCCAACTATTGTAGGTGCAGGTTTGATCGTTATCGGAGCCGGACTTGGTATTGGTAAAATTGGTAGCTCTGCTATGGACGCAATTGCTCGTCAGCCAGAAGCTACTAACAAAATCCAAACGGCAATGCTTATCGCTGCTGCCCTTATTGAAGGTATCGGATTTGCTGCATTATTCGCGGCATAACAAGTTAGAAAGCCAGCAGCCGTAACGGTTGGTTACAGCTGCTGGTTATTATTTCAAACAGTTTAAAACATATACATTTTGGAAAAGTTAATTTACGATTTTTCATTTGGACTATTCTTCTGGCAGTTGCTACTTTTTGTGGCCTTAGTATTCTTGTTAAAAAAGTTTGCTTGGAAACCTATTTTAAATGCTGTAGATGAGAGAGAGTCTTCTATAAAAGAATCTTTAAAAGCCGCAGAGCGTGCTCGTAAAGAACTTAAAGAGTTGCAATCAGACAACCAAAAAATCTTAAACGAAGCCCGTGCTGAGCGCGAACGCATTGTAAAAGAAGCCAACGACATGAAAAACAAGATTGTTGGTGATGCAAACGAAGCTGCAAAGGCAGAGTCTGCTAAGCACATTGAAAATGCACGTTTGCAAATTGAATCTGAAAAGCAAAATGCAATTGCTCAAATAAAAACGCAAGTAGCAGAATTGTCTGTAGAAATTGCAGAAAAATTGTTGCGTAAAGAGTTGGAAAGCCAAAACAAACAACAAGAGCTAATTGATGATTTGCTAAAAGAGGCAAAACTATAATTAAGCAAACAACAACAGCATGAAATCTATACGCGTAGCCAGCAGATACAGCAAAGCACTTTTAGAACTTGCCATTGAACGCAATGAGCTAGAGCAAGTAAAAGATGATGCGCTTGTTGTTATAAACGCTATAAATGGTAGCCGCGAGTTAAAGGTATTTTTAACGAGCCCGGTAATTAAACCATCTCAAAAAGAAATCATTTTAGCAGAAATTTTCAGCAAGAATGTTTCAGAATTAACAAGCAAATTTATTTCGCTTATTGTAAAACAAGGTAGAGACGCTGTTTTATTATACGTTTTTGACGCCTTTATTAACCAATACCGCGATTATAAAAACATTGTAGAGGCCAGTTTTACAACAGCCTCTCCAGTAGCTGCATCAACCCTAGAGCAAATCAAACAAAAGTTAGAGCAATCTTTGGGTAAAAATGTAGAAATCACATCGGCTGTAGATCCTACTTTAATTGGTGGATATATTGTTGATATGAAAAATTATCGCCTTGATGCTAGCTTAGCAGGAGGCATGAAGAAATTAAAAAGAGAACTTAGTAAGTAAACCGTTTTAACGATTAAACAAGATGGCAGAAGTTAAACCCGCTGAAATTTCAGCAATACTTAGACAACAACTTGCAGGCTTTAGTAGCGAAGAAAGTTTACAAGAAGTAGGTACAATTTTACAAGTTGGTGATGGTATTGCCCGCGCTTTTGGATTAAACAACGCACAAAGTGGTGAGTTGGTAGAGTTTGAAGGTGGCCAAAGAGGTATTGTACTTAACCTTGAAGAAGACAATGTTGGTATAGTATTGTTAAGCAACTCTAACGAAATAAAAGAAGGTTCTACTGTAAAGCGTACCGGACAAATTGCATCTATTAATGTTGGAGAAGGTGTTGTTGGACGCGTCTTAAACACGCTAGGTGTGCCTATTGATGGTAAAGGACCCATTGAAGGTGAATTGCTTGCAATGCCTTTGGAGCGTAAAGCGCCAGGTGTAATTTACCGCGAACCAGTTACTGAGCCGTTGCAAACCGGTATCAAATCTATTGATGCAATGATTCCTGTTGGTCGTGGTCAGCGTGAGCTAATTATTGGTGACCGCCAAACAGGTAAAACTACGGTTGCTATTGATGCCATCATTAACCAAAAAGAATTTTATGATAAAGGAGAGCCTGTGTACTGTATTTATGTTGCCATAGGTCAGAAAGGTTCTACCGTAGCTCAAATAGCTAAAACGTTAGAAGAAAAAGGTGCTATGGCCTATACAACCATTGTTGCCGCAAATGCTTCTGACCCTGCACCTATGCAGTTTTACGCACCATTTGCAGGTGCTGCCATTGGTGAGTTTTTCCGCGATACAGGTCGTCCGGCATTAATTATTTATGATGATTTGTCTAAACAAGCTGTGGCTTACCGTGAGGTTTCTCTTTTGTTAAAACGCCCTCCTGGACGTGAGGCATATCCTGGTGATGTATTCTTCTTACACTCTCGTTTATTAGAGCGTGCCGCCAAAGTTATTGGTGATGACTCGGTAGCAGAAAAGATGAATGATTTACCTGAATCTTTAAAAGGACGTGTAAAAGGTGGTGGATCATTAACAGCGCTTCCAATTATTGAAACACAAGCGGGAGACGTTTCTGCATACATTCCAACCAACGTAATTTCTATTACAGACGGTCAGATATTCTTAGAATCAGACTTGTTTAACTCAGGTGTACGCCCTGCAATTAACGTGGGTATTTCTGTATCTCGTGTGGGTGGTAACGCACAAATTAAGCCTATGAAAAAGGTGGCAGGTACGTTAAAACTAGATCAAGCACAGTATCGCGAGTTAGAGGCGTTTGCTAAGTTTGGATCTGATCTTGATGCTGCTACTATGGCTGTAATTAGCAAAGGTGCACGTAACGTAGAAATTCTTAAGCAAGGAGTAAACTCTCCTATGGCTGTAGAAAAACAAGTGGCCATTACCTATGTAGGTTCTAAAGGAATGATGAACAAAATTGCGATTGAAGACATTCGCAAATTTGAAGCGGAATTCTTGCAGTATATGGACAACAAGTACCGTGATGTGTTAGATCAAATCCGTGATGGTAAGTGGGGTCCAGATCAAATTAAAGGAATAGAGGCTGCAGCTGCAGAAATTATTCCTGGATTTATAAAGTAGAAAAGTAAAAAATGGTGCTGTAACCTAGCACCATTTTTAACCATATAATTAGCAACAATGGCAAACCTAAAAGAACTGCGTAACAGGATAACTTCAATTGGTAACACAATGAAGATTACCTCTGCAATGAAAATGGTTTCTGCAGCAAAGCTTAAAAAAGCGCAAGATGCCATCCAAAGTATGCGCCCATATTCTGAAAAACTTACAGAAATTTTACAAAATGTAAGTTCTTCATTGTCGCCAGATGAGAATGTATATGCGCAACAAAGAGAAGTAAAAAAGGTTTTGTTGGTATTAGTTACATCTAACCGTGGGTTATGTGGTGGATTTAACTCTAATATTACAAAGGCTGCGGCATCTCGTATTAAAGAGTTAAAAGGTGTTGATGTTGAAATTATGACTATTGGTAAAAAAGCCAATGACATGTTTGCAAAAACAGGAAGAGTAATAAAAACAGAAACTGAAATCTGGAATGATCTTACTTTTGAAAATACCGATGCAATAGCTGAAGAATTGATGAGTGGTTTTGCAGATAAAAAATGGGATCGTATCGAAGTTTTGTACAACCAATTTAAGAATGCGGCCCTTCAAATTGTTCAAAACGAACAGTATTTGCCTATTGTAATTCCTGCACAAGAAGAGGGTAAATCTACCGGTGATTATATTTATGAGCCTTCTAAAGCAGAGATTATTAGAGACTTAATCCCAGTAAGTTTACGTACGCAATTGTTTAAATCTTTAATAGATAGCCAAGCTTCTGAGCACGGTGCACGTATGACGGCAATGCATAAAGCAACAGACAATGCAAGCGAACTAAAAGACGAGTTAAGCTTAGAGTACAACAAAGCAAGACAAGCAGCTATTACCAACGAAATTTTAGAAATTGTTGGTGGAGCAAACGCGTTGTAAACAGATTTAATAATAGAATACTGAAAACCCTGCTCAGAAATGAGTGGGGTTTTTTTATTACAACACCAAATATTTATATGAAATAGAAGGGTTCTTACTTCATTTTCAAGATTTATTTGCTTTATAATGTTTTTTTTTTTTTTGAGATGTTTTACTGATGGCAATCTAGTTGAACCGCGGAAAGCGAAAAGCGAATGAGTAGCTAATCTAAATTTTATAAGTATGAATATTCTTAAAAAAATTGTTGTTGTTGCAATTATGACAACTCTGATGATTCCTGTTAATGCTGGAACCATAAAAGTTAATAAGGAAAACAAGGGCTTCTGGGGATATTATTTTGTAACAGAAACACATACCGATGACTTTAGTCAATTGAACTGCACAGACCCTGGGCATTCACGTTGTAAGTGGATCGAGAAACCAGCCAATTGTCCCGTAGATGTGATTACCCTTAATGCCTATCTTGCTCAAATAGAAACGGAAATAGACAATGGACAAATCAACGGAAACATGTCGTTTGCTGAGATTAGTGCTGAATGGTCGACAAATTCGGAAGGAATAACAGAAATAACATTTGAATATTAAAGCTATGAAAGCACTATTTTTAGTCCTAGTTTTTTGCGTACCGTTCATCGGAGTGTCAGCCGAAAAAGAAGTTTTGATTCATAGACGAAACAAAGGGTGGTTTGGATATAAACATATAGCAGAAACGCACACATCGGATCTGGATCGTTTGGAATGTCATAACCCTGGCTTTAAACGTTGCGAATGGAATAACATAAATGACATCCCAATTTCTACAACTACATTAAACTATTATTTAGGGCAAGTAGAGTCTGCAATTGATAGCGGGCAGTCTTCCGGTAGTATTACATGGGGAACGGTAACAGCTGCGTGGAGTGGAGAATTAGAAGGAGATATTGTAATTTACTTTTCTTTTGATGAAGAATAACTTTCATGTACATTTAGTATTGATGGGGCTACAATTTGTAAGCCCCATCATTTGTTCTGGTCAAAAAATAATATTAGACACAATTGTTACGACTAATATTCCGGTTAATTATAGTGATTATGCAAGTCTAATACTTAAGAATGACACGTTAAATTTTGTATTATTTGATACAGAAACCAATCACAGGATTTACGTCAGGCCAATTTCACACGATGGAAGCGTAAAAAAAATAGCTCTGTCAAAAGACGTTAAATCGGTATATCAAGCAAGCTTTCAAAATGGATATTTTTATTTTGGCAGTATTTCTAATTATTGGAAACAGGGATTAGATTCGGGTGATTTTTCCTCATTTAAATTTAAAAACCCGTATAAAGAAACGTATTCGAATGATGAATTCGTTGTAAGTATAGAAAGCTACCCAGATTTTGCCAAACCAAAACCTGAGGTGAAAATTAAATACGGAAAAACGTTTTCTTCTGTCAACACGAAGTTAAATAAGCCATACGATTTTCCTTATTACTTTGCACGTGTGGGGCATTTTTTTGAACTCAATAGAAACGAGTTGTGCTATTGCCAAACGTTAAATTATAATTGTTTTAAGATTGATTTAAATACTGGACATGAAGAGAGAATAATTGTCGGAAAGCTGGGAAATGAAGCTCAAAAGGTCAAAATTGATTCAGTAAAATTATTTATGTTTAAGGGCAGTCAACAACCAGTTGAGTACATTCCTCAACTCAAAGAGTTAGACGAAAAGGTTTATCGAATAACAAAGATTTTTTTTGATGGTAAATCAATTGTAATAGTAAAACGTGCTCCCGGCTCTGGTTGGGACTATAGGCTGCTAGATATTTATGTCAAGAATAAAGATTCTTGGAAATTGACTTGCAAAGACATAAGAGTTGATCGATATCCTGAAGGAAAAATGTCCTACCAAAACCCACCATGTTCTGTAATGGATTCTTACCCCATTAAACTGTACAACAACAAACTATATGTAGTTGTAGGACATGATTATACAGAAGGGTTAAATGCTGGAATTAGAAAAGAAGAGTATTTAATTAATAAAGACAAAAGGTTTGAAACAGTTGACCCTCATTACAGTATTTATATTTACTCTCTCCAGCAGTAATTCGGATGTTGCAATCCAAAAATCAGCTATGTATTGGCTTGATAGAAAACAAACTCCGTATGACAATACAAACAGCATAGATGTAATGCTATTTTATAGCATGAGCTGTTTTAATTGTATAAACAAGGAGTTTGCCGGGTTGGAAGACACAGCATGGTTTATATACCAAACACAACCCCTTTCGACTAAGGCTCGTTTAAGTGTAATACAGCGTTTTGAGAAATATGGCATAAATAAAGACAAAGTAATACTCTACTATGTTCCAGAAGAGACAGAATATTTCAAAAATTATGAAATGGGAAGACTAAGGTTGTTAGACAGCAACAACTACAAACTTTCATTTAACTAAGCTTAGAATACAACAAAGCCCGCCAGGCAGCCATTACCAACGAAATCTTAGAAATTGTAGGTGGCGCCAACGCGTTGTAAAAAATAAATTTAAGTTTTAAAAAACCCTGCTAACATAAGTTAGCAGGGTTTTTTTATGCCTTTTTGTGAGTAAGGAAATGCCTTTTCTAAAAATTTTTGCAAGGCAATTAAACCAATTAATTTTTTAAACATCAAAGCATGTGAGTGTTCACCTTAAAAATAGTAGTTATGAAATTAAGAAAATTAAATATTGCCTTAGTGATTTGTGCCGGATTGGCCATCAGTTTTAATGCCAACGCGCAAAACGAGCAACGCGAAAGAAAAGGCCCACCTAGTGCCGACAAAATCATTGAAAAACTAGATACCGATAAAGACGGTAAACTAAGTTTAGAAGAAGTAAAAGCAGACGACAGAAAACGTATGGCCGATAACTTTGATAAAATAGACTCCGATGGCGATGGTTACATTACCAAAGAAGAACTGGAAGCCATGCAGGAAAAAAGAAAACAAAAAATGAATAAAGAGTAGGTTTTTTGATTGTAGGACGGCAGTAGTAGAAGTTGCCGTGTTTTTTTTGGTTTGATTGGCGCCCACAGAAATGTGGGCGCTTTTTTTATTGTGCTTGAATTATCTTTTGGGCTAAATAAATTTGTTGCTGGATATATCTTTTATATTCAATTGATTTATTAGGCAAGATATTTGCAGCTGTGTAACCTTGCCAACATTGGCAAAGTATTTCTATTTTCACTTCATGGCCAAATTTCAGTTAAGCTTGCGGGCACGCATTTTCTTGAGCATGATCCTGCTCATCATCATCACCTTTGTTTTGACCGGTGCCGTGTTGGTGTACCATTTTCAGCGCGAAGAAGAAGAATACCACAAAGAGCGTATAAAGCGCAAAGAATATGCGGTGCGTGCCAGCATAGATTATTTTTTAACCCCCTATAAAGACGGACTTAGAGAAAAAGAAATACCAGAAGTGTTTACAGATAAAATCTGCGAACTTTCTGATATTCATAACTTGGAGCTGGCTATTTATAGCACATCGGGCCATTTAATGATTGCCAGCAATGAAGAGGTTGTAGATGATGAAATCATGCCGATAAACCTAAATAAAACTACGTTGTATCAAATCTTAAATCAAAACTTACGGTTAAGAACGGTTACCAAAAACAACATCGATTATTTAAGTAGCTACTCCATTATCTACAACAATCAAAACAAACCTTTAGCGGTATTAAACATTCCGTATTACATAGAGGCCGATAGAATTCCAAAGCAAGATGTACAGTTTATACGGGCTTTAGGGAGCATTTATGTTTTGCTGTTTGTTGGTGCCGTGGTAATTGCCTACCTGCTTTCTAATTACATAACAGGGTCTTTAAAAACCATAAGTGGCAAACTCAGAGATATTAGGCTAAACAGAACAAACGAAGAATTGGCTTGGAGAAGCAATGATGAAATTGGCGATTTGGTAAATGAGTTTAACCGGATGGTGCAAGATTTAGAACAAAGTGCTGTGCAGTTGGCAAAAACAGAACGAGAATCGGCTTGGAAAGAAATGGCGAGACAAGTAGCCCATGAAATTAAAAACCCGCTTACACCAATGCGCTTAATGATTCAGCATATGGATGGCACATTAAAAACCTCTGAGCCCGAAAAGCTGCACGAACATACGCAGGCTATGATAGATCAGATAGACGCTATGAGCAGCATTGCCGAGGCGTTTGCGCGCTTCTCTGATATGCCTGAATACAACAAGGTAGAAATTGATCTAACCGCCTTAATGAGCACTTGTGCGTTGCTATACCCCTCAATAAAAGTAAAATTAGACGTACCAGACCACAAGGTATTTGGATTAGTTGATAGAGAGCTCATTGTACGTGTTTTTAATAACCTAATAAAAAATGCACAGCAAGCAATTCCTGAGCACCGCATAGCAAACATAGAAATTGGGCTGAATGATGAAGGTGAAAAAACTGTGTTATGGGTAAAAGACAATGGCACGGGCATACCGGCCGATAAACACGATAAAATTTTTGAGCCCAGTTTTACCACCAAAAGTACAGGTATGGGCATGGGCCTTGCCATTGTAAAAAGCATTATAGAAGGGCACGAGGGCAAAATCTGGCTAGAATCTGAACCTGACAAAGGCTCTTGCTTTTTTATTGAATTACCTAAAGTAAAGCGGAACAGTTAAGCAGTAGTTAATTCGTTTTTGTAGCCACAACAAGATCTTGTGTGCCGCCAAAAGCATTGGGTTTAAACGAGCAAGTAAAACCGCGCTCTACCATCCACTGGTTTATGAGTGTGTGTGAGGTGTACGATGTGCCATACGTAGCTGTGTCTTTTATACTATCATCAACCCAACTAAAAAAGGCATCTTCAGAGTCTTCGTGGTAATGAAAACCATGAGTTGTTTTTATGCCA
Organism: Bacteroidia bacterium; assembly: GCA_030424545.1. Classification (GTDB taxonomy): domain Bacteria; phylum Bacteroidota; class Bacteroidia; order Flavobacteriales; family Schleiferiaceae; genus JAUHWL01. The sequence goes on along the minus strand of JAUHWL010000001.1, from coordinate 127,522 downwards.
AATGTTTTTGGGTTGTGAATAGAAAAAACAAGCAATCCGTTTGGGTTGATGTGTGCACAAAGTACATCTAGCCAAGCCGTGCACATATTTTCGGGTAAATGGGTAAATACACTTCCGGCAAAAATGAAATCAAATGGTTGACTAAACTTGGTTTTGCTTGCATCAGTACCGTGAAATTCACCGTTTAGCTTTAAGGTTTTTTGGCTGTATAATACAGATTCTTCTTTTATATCAGAAACATGAATAGCAGCATCGGGAAATAAGGCGGGTAAAAACCTAGAAACCCGACCGTAGCCTGCGCCAAAATCTAAAAAACTAGTTATTTTATGTCTTTCAGCCAGGGCTTGTAGTTGTTTTGCGGTTTCATAACCCACAGAAAAATATTCGTTTAAAGCCGAGTTTAAAACACCGTTGTGCGAAAACAACACGCCCAAAAACATCAAGTCATTTTTGTGTAAGGTGTAGCAAACATCGGCCGTAGCGCCAGCATTTTTATAAAATGGTAAAGGCCTATTGGCTACATCAAATTCTAAAGATTCGGGCAAAAGCAATTGAATGAGCGCATGGTTGAGCTTGATGCGTTTTTCTAGGTAAAAAAGTTTGTCTCTATTTTCGCCAATGCCAATTTTGTCTTGATACCAACGTTTAATTTTCTTGTACATTTTACCCCAAAATTTAATGAAACAAGTATAATTTAAAAAGAGCGATGCCGCAAAATTAGCGGCCGCGAGATTTAAGAATAATCCAAAAACAATAAAATATGAAAAAGTTAAAATTTCTTCTGTATGTAATGATGGGCATACTGCCAATAATTGGTGTTGCCCAAGAAAACGGAGTTTTTACCGTAAGTGGTACGGCATTAAAAACGGTAAATCCAACCGAACTGATGATTACAGCTGGTGTTACGTGGGAGGGCAACAATGCACAAGATGTATATGAAACCGTAAATGGTGTAATGACGAAAGCCATTGCTATGGTTAAAAACAAAAAAGGGATAAAGCGTTATGAAACAGATATTGTACGGATGAACAATGCGTTCGGAAAATCTACCTCTGTAAGGTATAGTGCCACACAAACTATAACCATTGCAATTACAAATTTCGATATATATGATGAGGTTATGCTGAAACTTTTTGAACTCGGTTTTAACAACATTCAAAATGTTTCTTTTACGGTAGATAACATGGCCGAGTTAAAACACCAGGTGCAATTAGAGGCCATTGCCGCTGCCAAAAAGAAAGCAAAAGAATTTTCGGGTGCGTTGGGGGTAAACCTTGGACAAGTGTTAAGTTTTAACGAACAAAATTATGCAACACGCTATGCCAATACGGCCAATTATAATGCTATGGATGCTGCCGTAGAAACAGGCCCTTCTATTGCGCCAAATCAAGTTGAAATAATGATGACCGTAATTGTATCTTTCGCCATTAATAAAGAAGAAAATAATTGATATGAGTAATGTTTTAACCGCCACAGAGCAAGGTATTTGTATAATAACCATAAACAGACCTAACCAGTTAAACGCGTTAAACAGAGACACAATTAACGAGTTGAGCGAGGCGTTGATGACTGCCGATAAAGACAAAAACATAAAAGCAATTATCATTACGGGTAGCGGAGAAAAAAGCTTTGTTGCCGGAGCTGATATTAAGGAGTTTGCTCATTTTGGCGTAAACGAAGGAAAACGCTTGGCGGGTCAAGGCCATGAAAAACTATTTGATTTAACACAAAACCTACGCACACCAGTTATTGCAGCCATTAATGGGTTTGCGCTAGGTGGCGGATTAGAGCTAGCCATGTCTTGCCACTTACGCGTAGCCAGCGATAATGCCCGCATGGGTTTGCCCGAAACTAGCTTGGGGTTAATACCGGGCTATGGGGGCACGCAGCGCTTGGCGCAATTAATAGGCAAAGGCCGAGCCATGGAATTAATTTTTACAGCAAAAATGATTAAGGCAGATGAGGCTTTAAACATGGGGTTAGTAAATCACGTAGTGCCACAAAGCGAATTGCTTGCCAAGTGCAACGAAATTGCAACCGCCATTAGCAAGAACTCTAGCGTTGCCATAGGTTACGCCATAGATGCTGTTAATGCTGGTTTTGAGGATGGTGTAAACGGTTTTACAGCCGAGATTAATGCCTTTGGCGATTGCTTTGGCACGGCAGATTTTAAAGAGGGCACCACCGCATTTTTAGAAAAACGCAAGCCCAATTTTCCAGGGAAGTAAATGCTAGAAAAACAGTTTTCCATACAAAAGTCGGTTCGCTATGTTACCGTTGGCGAACCGACTTCTTTGGTTAAAAACGTGTGGGTTTGTCTGCACGGTTACGGCCAATTAGCGCGATTTTTTGCGCGCAATTTTTCGGCTTTTCAAAACGAAGAACGCCTATTTATCATCCCCGAAGGACCGCATCATTTTTATTTAAACGGTACAAGTGGCCGCGTTGGCGCTAGCTGGATGACCAAAGAAAATCGTTTGGCAGATATTGAAGACCAATTTTATTATTTAGAAAACCTTGTTAGCAACACCCGCAATCTTTTGGCAGACGATTGTAAAATGCACGTTCTAGGCTTTTCGCAAGGGGTTTCTACCGCTTTACGGTGGGTTAATAAAACTACGCTCCCCATAAAATCGGTTATTTGTTGGGCAGGGAGTTTTCCGCCAGACATAGACTACAAGTTGCAGAGCGACAAGTTTGCTGCTTATTGTATGCACACATGCTTTGGTAATGCCGATGAATATATTTCTGAAGAGGATGCACGAAAGCTATTGGCACAATTAAAGGAGCAAAACATAAAGATAACTCCGCATTTTTATGCAGGCGGACACAAAATTTACCCAGAATTATTGGGAGAAATTTTAAAGGAAGCAGAACAAAACACGAAACCCTAACAACACCGCAAGCCGTTGTTAATTTTTAAATATGTTCGCATAAAGAAGAAATAAACGCCACTGTGGTGTTTATCTAATTGTTGGCAAACATTACTTCGAGTAAAAGAATCCACCTACTAGGTAGATATAACATAAATAAACTGTAGACGTTCTTTTAAACAAACAAACCAAAATGAAAAATCACTTTATATTATTTCTATGCTTTTCTTCTCTTATAAGCAATGGTCAATCCACAAATTTTGAATGGGTCAGACGGATTGCAGGCTTTGGTTCTCAAATCACTACTGCTATTACAACAGATGACTTAGGTAACGTTTATACAATTGGGATATTTGAGAACATAACCGAGTTTAACGGAGTAACTGGCTCGGAAACAAGAGTTGCTGGATACCAAGCAGATATTTTTGTTCAAAAACTAGATGCAAATGGAAATTTTCTTTGGGTTAAACAAATGGGAGGAAATGGAGAATGTTTCGGTGCTTCAATTACTGTAGATACCCATGGAAACATTTATGCTACAGGTTATTTTAAGGACACTATAGATTTTGACCCAAGTAGTGGTATACAAGAGTTAATTTCAAAAGGTGGAAGCGACCTTTTCGTTCAAAAACTTGACGCTAGTGGAAACCTACAATGGGTAAGGCAATTTGGCGGCATTGAAGATGATATTGGTAGTTCAATAGAAGTAGATACCAATGATAATATTTTTATCACTGGTTATTTTAATGACACCGTTGATTTTGACCCTGGAACTAGCGAACTTATTATGGCTTCAAATGGCAATCGAGATATTTTTATACAAAAACTCGATTCTAATGGTAATCTCATTTGGGCAAAACAAATGGGTGGAGTTGGATTTGAAAATGGTGTTTCCCTTGCGTTAGACCCTTATGGAAATGTATACAGCACTGGTACTTTTTCTAGTGAAACAGACTTTGATCCAGGAATTGGTGAGACTAAATTAAATACCGTTGGAAATTTTGATTTTTATATTCAAAAACTTGACTCGAGTGGAAACTTCCAGTGGGTAAAGCACTTCGGTGGAGTAGCTTCCGAAGTAGCCTATTCTCTGACTACAGATAACTTGGGAAACGTTTACTCTACAGGTTATTTCTCTAATTCGATTGACTTTGACCCAGGAGTCAATGATGAAACATTGATTTCCACCAATGGCCTCATTTTCGTCCTTAAACTTGATACTAATGGAGATTATGTTTGGGTTAAACAAATGGGTAACAACAATCAGGAAATGGGGTATGCAATTTCAGTTGACCCATCGGGTAATGTTTATTCAACTGGTAAATTTGAGCATACTGTAGATTTTGATCCTAGCACTGGTGTTACAAATCTTACTTCAAATGGCAGTGCGGACATATATATACAGAAACTTAATGCTAATGGTGACTTCCTTTGGGTAAATCAAATCGGAAGTAATGGATTTGAGATTCCATATGCAATAGAAACTGATGCTTCATCCAATATTTATACATGTGGAACTTTTAGGAGTAACGTACCTGTAGACTTTGACCCTGGCACTGGAATAAGCAACTTATTACCAATAAATTATGATGACAGCTACATTCTGAAACTGAGTAGTACAAGCATTGGAATACCAGAAAATGGATTTGGCAATGATTTTTTGGTATACCCTAATCCAAACAATGGAGAATTCTCCATTGACTTAGGTAAAACCTTTAGTTCTGTTCAAATTACAATGACTGATTTAACTGGTCGGGTTTTACGTTCTATTGACATCACAAATGGTCAATTAATAAATCTAAGTTTAAATCAGCCTCAGGGCATTTATCTTTTGACAGTGCAATCGCAAAATGAGAAAGCAACATTTAAGCTTGTGAAGAACTAAAAAAAACGATTTGCCAACAACAAATAAACCCAAGCTATCGCCAGTGTTTATTTAACCGTTGCCCTGCATTGCTCTCCCTCCCGCTTAAAAAAATCGCAACGCAAAACTGGTCGTTTAAAAAAGTAAACATTGCGCGGCTGGCACAGCGCGTAAAATCGGACTTTAAAACCTTCCGTTTACGCAACGCTGGACTTTAAAAATCTAACCGCACTTCTGCACGCTGACTTTAGCGACTCGTGTTTTCGGGGCGCAGATCTAAAAAATTTGTGCTTAAAAAAAGCTGCTAAACCTTTATGTTTACAAAACCAAAAAAATGCGCAACTGGGCGCTTAATAAAAAACGCAGGGCAACAAGAGTAGCCGTTGCACAACTGAGTAAACAGCAAAAATCGGAATTATTAAAATAAACAAAGTATGATTCCTGATCAATCAATGCCCTGTACAGAAAGTCGTTTGGGAAATATTCAGCGATATTCGGATTGTGCAACAGACACAATATGTATGTCGCATATTTTCCGCCAGCGGAAAAATACGACAACATACACTGGGCGTTGTGCAACATTTATGAAACCAATCCTTACCATATTTTCGTTTTTATTTGGAATTCTCTCAATTCCGACTGAACCTTCTTTGAACCAAAGACAACTGAAGGAATATTTTTGGAATTTACCGATAGAAGGGAATTATAGTGAACTATTAAGATCTGCTCGAAATCTAGAATTGGACCGCAACAATTCTACGGACACTTCAATCTCAGGATTTCTAAAGCAAAATAACTCTTTCAATTATCCTGCAAAAATCTATCAGCTTGAAATACACAAGGATGAGTTTTGGATTTCTGAACGATTGGATAGCAATACCTTTAGGGAGTATCTATATCCCGAAAAAATCATATTTATCAATCTTCATGCGAACTATTTAAAGTCTGATACCATAGCCATAAAGGAACAATTTCGACTCATAGACCAGCTCCTAAAAAATCATCATGAACGTATCGACTCACTTTATCTGTTGCCAGAAGGAGAATCTGGTTACAGCTATTTTACGAATAAGACCGACCCAATTCCAAAAATAACCATGACCCTTAACCATTATGGTTCTCTTTATAATCGACTTGACCTAATGATAAATAGAAAAGAAAAAACTAAGCCCAACAACAAATAAGCGCAAGCCGGTTTTAACCCGGCTCCGGTAGTGGCTTTACGGTGGTCAGAGAAACCTTTCGTTTCTTTACAACACCACGGACGAAGCCGCACTGTCTTTATTTTAACCGTTGTAGAGCATGTATACATTTTGTATGAAACAAATTCTGTTTTTGATATTAGTTGTTGTGTCGTTTTACCAGTTGTTTGCAGACATCGCACCGAATCCCATCATTGTGAAGGGTATTTACACAGTTAGCGAGTGCAAGATTCAAATGACAAGTGAATATGTATTTGCGAACTTGTATAATGACTCGGCTACAGTTGAATGCACGTTCAATCTTGAAAATTTTGGAAATGAAACTGAGATTCAAATCGGATTTCCTGAAATGAACTTCCATTATTGGTCTGTGAACAAGTACACGCCTACTGATAAAGGAAAGTTTAAAATTTTCGTTGACGGTTTAGCACTCACAGAAGATGACATAAAGGTGCCTTCTGAAATGGACAGCATTTATAAAAAGTACATGTCTCTATACTTTTATGATAAGGAATATCAGCGTAAGCGTGATAGTATTTATAAGGCATATGGTGTGACTGTCGAAAATGGTAGTGCAGTCTACTATCCTGAAGGCTCTTATAAACTTGTTAAAAAAGGATTAAGGGAGTTAAATGAATGGCGAATTACTCATCCTAGAAATAGCTTTGCTCTCTGGGATGAGTTTAATAAACAAAAAGAAAAAGGAAACTTTCCATGGTATATATGGAACGTCAAATTCAAAAATCAGGAAAAAAGGCAAATTAAAGTTGTGTATTCTCTACCATCAGGTCTTGGATACAGAGCGAACTTTAGATACTTTAATTATATCCTTGAGACAGGTAGCGGATGGTATAAAACGATTGATCTTGCAGAAATAATAATGCAACTACATGATATAGAATTGGAGACACTTGAAGAAATCATTCCTAATAATTACATCCTTGATTCAACAAATAAAACTGTCAAATGGGTCTTTCTTGACTTAGAACCAACTTCTGATGATGATATCTTTTTGAGGTATTACAATCACAAAGAAAGGCGTGATTATGAAAAGTATAAAAGAAAGTTTGCAAGAAGGCGAAAACTCAGTTTTTTAAATCCAAGAACTTGGTTCAATTAAATAATAACGCACAACAACACAAGTAGCTGATGCCCCCATTTCAGCAAAAAACAGAACGCTATAAATGCCCTTTAACGGGTTTTTCACGGCATCTCGTTACAGTTCAAAACCGTCTAAATCTCTACGGTCTTTTTTGGTTGGCCTGCCCGTGCCACGCGCCCGATTAAAATTTTGGGCAAGCTGTAAAAACTCTTTCTTTTCAATTTCTTCTGCTGGTGTTACTTCCGTTACGTAATCGGCAACCAATTTTGCGGCAACTCTAGATTTTGGCCAGCCCAAAACTTTAAACTCTTGTTTATAGCCATGCCTTTTTACGGTAATAACATCATTTACCTTAATTTCTCTAGAGGGTTTAGACTCTTGCTCGTCTATTAAAACCTTACCACCGCGTACTTGTTCAGAGGCAATGCTGCGCGTTTTAAAAACACGAATGCACCATAAATATTTGTCTATACGCATGGGGTTATAAGAACAATAGTCAGTTGATAAAGGTTAGGTTTGCAATCAATATTAAAAACAAATATCATGAATACAAAATTCCCCAAAGCAGCAGTTATAGGATTTGTTGTTTTTTTATTAATCGTCTTTTTTGGTGCCAAAATATTTGTGAAAATTCAGCCAGGAGAACGCGGAGTTTTATACAATTTATTTACAGGGATAGATGTAGAAACTGTATATGATCAAGGTTTAAAAATGATTGCTCCATGGAATAGAATGTATATCTACAATGTGAGAATTCAAGAAGATAAATCAATCATGGAAGTTCTTTCAAAAAACGGACTAACCATTAAAGCTGAGCTTTCTTACCGTTACCGCCCAGTACAACAAGAAATTGGCTACTTGCACAACGAAATTGGTGCGGGTTATTTAGAAAGTATTATTATTCCAGAAATACGTTCGGCAACCAGAGAGGTAATTGGTAAGTATTTACCCGAAGAATTGTACTCTACCAAAAGAGAATCTATACAAGTGGAAATATTTGAGTTAACAGCAAGCCGTATAGCACCTAAGCACCTTGTTTTAGATGCTGTATTGATAAGAGAGGTAGTGCTACCAACAAAACTGCAAGAAAGTATTGAGCGCAAACTACAACAAGAGCAAATGAGCTTAGAATATGAGTTTAGATTGCAACAAGCAACCAAGGAAGCAGAACGCCAAAAAATTGAGGCTGAAGGAAAAGCGAATGCCAACAATATTTTAAGTGCCTCGTTAACCGATAAAATTCTGAGAGAAAAAGGAATTCAAGCAACGGTAGAGTTAGCAAAATCGAACAACAGTAAAGTAATTGTGATTGGCCAAGGTAAAGATGGAATGCCTATTATATTGGGTGGCAACAATTAATAAGGTCAAAAAGTAACATACTAAAAAGGCCGAGGAATTTTCCTCGGCCTTTTTTATTTGAAGAGCGTAAATACTATTGCGTCAAGGTCATTTTTATAATTTCCATTCCGTTGATATGTTGAATTTTTAAAACCACAACACCATTTGTTTGAGGTGCTGCAAACCTGTTTTCAACATCAAGGTTTATATTTTTGTGTAGCAAAACACGCCCGCTCATATCGGTAATGTGTATCGTAGCTGGGCCAGAAACAAATGCACTTTGCAAAATAATTTCGTCTAGCGTGTTATAAGCAGTAATGGTGTTTGCGTTAAGCACTTCAGGTTGTGCGTCTTTTTCGTTTACATAATGTATTATAAACCGATTGGAGCTAGGGTAATTACCAGCATAAAAATGATAATTCGCTTGGCTTAAATTATGTCTGCTTTTGGTTGCTAGATCTTCAACAACAATTGCTTTGCCTTTTTCTACGGGAGCTTGCAAATGCAAAAAGTACAATCCGTTTTTATTTTTAGGGCTAGCCTTGAAATGCATTTTTATACGACTAACATCTTTTGGAAATACACCATTTTGTATAAAACGAGAGTCTTTTTCTAAAAACAAACTGGGAACATCTCCATTTGATAGTTTTTTATAGACATCGCGAGTGCCATTAAAATACTCTGTGGCATTTTGTTCTAAAGATGCCGCAACACCATCCCATGCACTATCAACTTCTGCAAACACATTAATTTGAAAACGAGAACCGTTTTTTAAACTTTGGTGTGGGTTTAATCCAAAGTTTACGCTTCTCCATGTATCTTTTACATCAAATGTAGCTCCGTTTTCTCCACTTTCTGTTTTAACCCAGAAACCCTGCATAGGTTCTATAGCCGCACCAGCAAGCTCCGCAGTTGTTGTGCCGCTATTATTATAAGGCACAATATAATCGTTGTTGTTGGCCGTAAACGCCATGTATTGTTGTGTGTTGGCATCCCATATATGTATGTTTTTATATGCTAATGGGTTATCGGCAATCATTTGTTGCACGTCTAAAAGGCTAGGGTAACGGTTCGGAATAAAATTCCACCCAACACCGTTTTCATACCCTGCGTTGCCTATTGTTACTCCATTTCCAGGGTCATTAAAATAAGTTAAAACATAGGTAGTATCTCCCCAATTGTAGTCGCCTTCAAAAGTGATGGTATCAGAAAAGCTAAAAGCAGGATCGCCTAAATAAACGGAGAAAGGCTTGCCTTGTCCTATGCCCATAGGTGCACTTGTCCACCCTACATTGTTTGCAGGAACAAGCGGATTTGAAGCATTGTCCCAGAAAAACACATTTTGATTTGAAGCTAGCGCAGTATTGTCAAAAAGTGTCATTCCTGTAAAATCAGAAAGCTGGCCTTTTAAAGGCATGCACATTTGTCGCCACCCATAATTGCTAGAGCTCAAAACTTTATCCATTTTAAGCGTGCCTCTTATATCTGGTGCGCCCACTCCTACAGGAGAAATCAATCCATAAGGGCGAGAAGAGTTTGCTTTATTAACACGTAAAACCATATTATCACCCGTTCTTATGCGGCCATCACCAACCAATAAAATTCCATAAATGTTCACTGGGCTACCTAGTTCTGTTTCTACTTGTATTTGGCTGTTTTGATAAAGTTCAAAATCAAAGAAGTCTAAGCGCCCCTCTCCAAATATTTTATGGTCGCCATTTTGATCAAATAGTATGTTTCCATTGGTTTTGCAATCTAATACTCCATCTACATCAAAATACTTTGTAACCTGTAGAACGCTTGCGGGTTGTGCAGTAAGCGTGCCACCCGATTTAATTGTAATAGACTCACACATGTATGTGCCATCTAAAGTAACCGTTACTCCAGCATTTATAAATACAATGGAACGGTCGCTATTAGGGGGGGCGTTACCACCCCACGTATTTACATCAGACCAGAGCCCGCTATTTTGAGCAATAAACGATGTTGGCGCAGCAGAAATAGTAGAAACGATATCAGGGCCACAAGGGGCTCCTGCACAAGCTATGGCACCTGAATAAAAATTACCAGTGTTTGCATTTAAAGAAAAGTCACTAATTGTATTTCCAAACGGAGGGTCTTCCATAGGCCAGTAGCCAACAAGGTTATTCCAGTTAAGCAGAAAAGACCTTTTTCCAGAGGCGGCACCTTGAACTTTACCAGTTAAAAGCCCAGTTGTTATTTCGGAAATAGGTTCTGCATAAAAGCGCTGAATTTGTTTTTCTGATAAAGCAATATTCCATATTCGCACATCATCTAAACTTCCGCTTGGTGTATTTGTGGTGGCTCCGCCCGCATAATTAAATAGAAAAACGTCTTGGCTATTGGTTAAGTCTTGTATAGTATTAAACCCATCTTTTTCTAGTTTCTGTCCGTTTAAATAGATAAATGCAGAGTCATTTGGCGATCCTCTTTGAAAGACAGCTGTTATATGTAGCCAACCTTCTCCACTAATATTTGTATCTAAAGAAATTGTTTTTGAAGAACCTCCGCCAGCACCTGTTTCTTTTAAGGCCAATTGAATTCTACCCACTCCTCCAGATGTAACGTCCCAAAATACGCCATAGCCTATACCACCAGCCGTTTTTTTTGTTACTAAACCTTGAAAAGCATTAGGGTTTACATCAAGCGATTTTGGATTTAACCAAAACTGAATTGTAAAACCGGTACTCGCATTAATGTCTAAACTTGCGTTGTCAGGAATCTGAACAAAGTCTTCGTTTACACTTTTAAATTCTAAATGATTCCCAAAAACGGTTATTTGGCCATTTGTTTTTTCCGTTAATACGAATAAAAGGATTGCGTTTAGCAAAAGAAATTGTTTCTTAAACCGCATAGAAGTTGTGTTTATTGATGTTGTGATTTTAGAGCAAAAATATACATAGACAAGAAAAAGAAGTATTAAAAGGAATGATTTTTCTAAAAATCAGTACTTAAAGAAAAATAGAATATGTTGTCTAGAATAACACCATTTTCTACGCCCCAGGCCCAATCTGCACGTATAAAATAACCCAACACACGAGAGCGCAATCCAAAACCATATCCGCCAATGAGCGGGTTTGTTTGCCTGTTAACAGAAATTGTTAGGTTTTTATCTTTAATTACCTTGTTGTTAAAAGCATTTTCATCATCCCATGGCGAAGGGCCGTTCCATGCTGTTCCCAAATCGCCAAAACCAACAATTTGAAAACTATTGATAAAATCGCTACGGATTGGTTTGTTAACCAAGTAATTAAAAATTGGAAAGCGAATTTCACCGTTTAGTACAGCAAAACTATTTCCGTTACGGGCATTTTGCCTAAAGCCGCGCATATTGGTAACAATGGTTTGAAACGTGTAGTTTTCTGTTCTAGAAATAGGAGTTTCTGTATTTAGTTTTGGACTGATTGAATTATCAACACCACCCAAATAATGAATAAGTTTTTCTGGACCAAATGATGTTCCGGCTGCAAAGCGTGTAGCTAAAATTAATGTTCTATGCAGTTTTTGGTAATTTCTAAAATCAATACCTAAAGTGTGCATACCTGAATTACTTATAGAGAGGTTTCTATAGTACTCTGTAAACACTTTGTAGCGCGTGCCTCTGTATAGGTTTAAACCAAGTTTCCGGGTATTATCATGTATAAAGGCGGCTTTTAAAATACCATAGTTGCCATAACTATCTTCTTGGGGTAAAGAAATGGGGCCATCACTTAATATTATTCCTCTTTGAAAACGGTATCCAACAGACCCTTGTACAGATTGTACTTCATTAAACGGCCAAATCCCTTTAAGTTGGGTTTCGTAAGTTAAAATACGCACATAAAAAGCATCGTCTAGCGTTGTAAATTGACTACGCCTGTTAAAGGTAAGTTGCTTGTTAAACCGCTTTTTATCATTAATAAGCCCAATCATTACTTCAGAATTTGGGCTAAGACTTAAACCAGGTACGGGCTGGAAATCTGTTCTAAAACCTGCAACCAAACGGTAATTGTTAAATAGGTCTACAGCCCCAACTTTAAATTGGACGTTGAATCCGGCATTTAACAAATTGTCTTGTGGTACACCTGTAAACGGCTGGTATTGCGGATTATCAAAAACAAAATCAACTTTTGCCGTAAAGTTGTCTCTCAACAGCGTAATAAAATAATTGCGCGCTGGCGGAAACTCATAATCTTCTTCATCTTCAATGTTGGAGGTTATGGGCACTTGAGCTACGGGCTCTGGTGGTTTAGTAGGTGTTTTTCTTTTGGGTCCGTAATTTTCAACTAAGCTGGGGTCAAACTCATAATTATCAATATCAACTTCAAACTTAACTACATTTTTTACGGTGGTGTCTTCGGTTATTTCAAAGTCAGCAAAAATTCGTTTTCGCTCTTCATTGGCTTCACGTTCGCGTTTCCTTTCATCACCTTCATCAAGAAGAATTAGTTGGTTGGCGGGTATATATTCACTTTCATAAATGCGGTAACGCTTGTCTTTAAAAAAGAGGTTTACATTTCGTTCTCCTACAGCACTAAAATCTTCTGTGCTAATTCCTCTTGTATAGTTGGTTGCTTTTAATCTTGTAAAAGAATAGGCGTAGTGTGTAGTGGTATCTACGTAGGCAATGGAACTATCAATAGCAATCATAAACCTTTCTTGGTGAGAAAAAGGATTGCTTAAAAAGGCTAAATAACCATGCTCATATTCTTGCGGTTTAATTTCGTTTTGATTTGGCGTATTGGTTAAGCGCCACAAAACTTTATTGTCTTTTCTAAACCTGTGGTAGATAAATAAATCATTGTTAGGGTTAAAGCGCCAAGCCACTTGGTCTGTGCGCAAAGAGTCATCTATCCTGTTTGAGCTAAAAACGATTTGTTTGTTTCCATTATAAAAGGCGGGGTATAAATCTGTAAAGTCATCGTCTGTAATCTGCTCTATAGATTTAGAAAGGATGGTATATATAAAAATATCAGGTTTTCCGTTTTTTACAGCGCTTAACAAAAGCTCTTTTCCATCAGGAGAGTAACTAAAGGACATTATTTTTTGAAATCCAAAAATTTCTCTTTTGTCTAACTTCTTTTTTTCTTTATCATAAAAATATAACCAGATAAACCCTTTTTCTTCAGTAATAAAAGCCAATATTCTGTTATTCGGGTTCCAAGCGAGCAGAGGGTAACTGTAATCATTATTTTGGGCAATTCGGTACCCTTTTCTTAAAACAAGCTTTTTTCTTTTCTTTTCAAAATCATACGTTTTTACACGAAACAACCCTTGTTCATTGCTAGCATAAGCCATTGTTTTTCCATCGGCACTAATGGTTAAGCCAAATATTTTTTCTTCTCTTCTAGATTTAATGATTTGATGGCCTTCTAAACTTTCTGCGGCCAACGCATTTTGATATTTGGCACTATAGTATGATTTCCAATTTGTGGTAAACTCCGTAAGAGGTACGCCCAAAACATGCTGCAATGCCTGATCTACAGATCGGCTTACAATAGTCATGTACAAAATGTTTTTAATTACCCCATCTCCGTATGTGTCCGAAATATATTGCCAGATAGAGTGTCCGCATATTTTAGCTTCTTCGCCCGCAATAGAATTAAGTTTTTTATACGATTTGGAGGTGAACCCGTCCATGACATGTTCATCAATTTCTGGATTCCAAGGCTTGCTTAAATAGGAAATAAGCCCTTCAGAAAACCATTCGGGTAAATTAAGTAGGGTTGAATTTTTTATGGAGGAAGTAAAACCACCGTAAAGCATATTGCTAAGCATTAAGTATGCAAGCCCTTCTTTGATTTGTTGTTCTAAATGCGCATAATCACCGTTGAAATAAACAAACATGCGCGTTCCGGCTGTTCTGGTTACACCACCGGTATTGTAGCTGTCATCATCGCTCGGGTTGAGGTTGCTTTGTTTTAAATCAGAAAGACTATTAAATACAATTATGCGTATACGTTGGTCTAAGGTATGATCTAAAAAGCCTTGTATGCTTTTTAAATTCCTGTCAGTCATCACACTGGCCTTTTCTGCAATAGGCTTTCCATTTTTGTAAAAGAAAACGTCAAACTTTTGGTATCTAAAGAACTTCCAGTCAAACTCGTTGTATTGTACCCGGTTTTTCCCAAAGTTTTGATGAAGCCCATAATAGAATTGTGCCTCGCTAAAAAGCGGAACAATAAAGAGCAACAGAAACCAAGTAAGACGCTTGTAAAATCTCATTTAAAAGGCAAAATACCGCTAAAAATTTTATCCAAATAATAAAACGTAAAAATGCACGCATTTGTGCTAAGTCACTAGAATTTTTTGGCTTATATATGATTTATTTTTTGTGGCACGTTATTTAAGGTATTCTCATCATATGAAAAAAAACTACCTAATCTTTAGACAACACAAATATGAAAAAGTCAATTTATTTTTTGGTGATGGGCATTGGTGTAGGTTTTTTTTCGGCAACCACAAACCATGATTCTTTTCTAACAGATGTTATTCGGTCAAAAACCGTTGTAGCATCATTTACGGGAACTGAAAATAGTACACATTATTTAAAGCCGCTTACCGCCAGTTTCGCAAATGTTACAACAAAGAAGGTGAGCTTTGTTGTGCCGCCTGGATATCATTTTAAAAGTGATGACAGTACTGTTCAAGACATTATTATTACGCAAGAACAATGGATTGTATTAAATCCTAAAGAAAGTGTTGACATACAATTAAGTGGTATGTGCATTCAAAATCATCACAGTGCGCCAGATGTAAATGATTCATTTTCGCTGTCGGGATGGGCTAAACCAAAATTAAAACAGACAGCCGAAGTAATTGCAAGACTTAATAGGCAAGATTATCAGGGACAGCGCGCTATGTGGGTGGTTTCTGATGGAAATGAGCTTACAGGAATAATCGGTATGAATACGAATAACGAGCGTTTGCTTTTAGATGAGATTGCTGTAATTACAGGGCAACCAAAAGTATCTGAAGAAGATTATAAGAAGGCTTCTAGAAAAGTCTCGCCAGTTGAGTATAAAGCAGAATTAAGAGGGTATTTTGCATTTTCGTTTAGCAGGCCTGTACCTATACACATTGCATTGTTTACAGAAGATGGTATTGTTTTACAAGAAATTTATCAGCAAAAAGCAAAACCAGGGAGGCATAAGGTAGAATATGTTTTTGATGCAATGCCGTACCAAGGACAAACCATCCACGCCAAATTAATTGCGTTTGATGATGTTTTAATGGACCGAACGATTGCGCTTTAAAAAGAGGCTTAAAAAATAAAATCCCGCAAACTACTGTTTACGGGATTTTATTTTTCAATCGTTTATTCTCTCTGGTTCTAGGAGCAAGAGTAACTATAATCCTAAAGCTTTTTCAATATTGCCACCCATAAGTTTTTCTATGGGGTTTTCTAGCGCTTCTTTAATGGCAACTAAACTACCAACACTTTCGCGTCCGTCTATAATGCGGTGATCGTAGCTTAACGCCAAGAACATAATCGGGCGAATTTCTACCTTTCCGTCTATAGCAACCGGGCGCTCTACAATGTTGTGCATGCCCAAAATGGCGCTTTGGGGAGGATTGATAATTGGTGTAGAAAGCATTGAGCCAAAAACACCACCGTTGGTAATGGTAAATGTGCCACCCGTCATTTCATCTACTGAGATAGTTCCCTCACGCACTTTAGCTGCTAGGCGTGCAATTTCTGCTTCAACACCGGCAAATGATAAGTTTTGGGCACCACGTACTACAGGAACCATTAAACCTTTTGGTCCACTAACGGCAATAGAAATATCTTGGTAATCGTGCATGACCATTTCTTGGCCGTCAATCATGGCATTTACCTGAGGAAATTCTTTTAATGCTTTAACAGAAGCCAACGTGAAGAAGCTCATGAATCCAAGTTTGAAACCATGTTTTTCTACAAATTGCGCTTGGTATTTTTTACGTAAATCAAAAATGGGCTTCATGTCTACCTCATTAAAGGTGGTAAGCATGGCCGTTTCATTTTTCACAGATACAAGGCGTTCTGCCAATTTTCTGCGCATCATGTTCATTTTTTTGCGCTCCACTTTTCTTTCGCCTGTAGCGGTGCCCATACTTGCTGTTGCTTTTACAGCATCCTCTTTGGTAACACGTCCGTCACGGCCAGTACCTTTTTCTAGGGTAATGCCTTTTTCGTCAAGAATTTTCTTGGCTGCTGGGCTTGGGCTTCCGGTAGCGTAATTTGTGCTAGCAGGAGCTGGTGCGGCAGAGGGTGCAACTGGGCCAGGTTCTGGCGCTGCATCGGTTTTTGGAGCCGATTTTTTTACGGTGCCTTCGGCCGAAGTATCTATGTGGCAAACTACTTGGCCTACTTCTACCATAGTGCCATCTTCTACCAACAATTTAATGATGCCGCTTTCTTCGGCCGGAAGTGCAAGGGTGGCTTTGTCAGAATCAATCTCAGCGATTTCCTGATCTTTTTCCACATAGTCGCCATCTTCTACCAACCATTGGGCTATTTCTACTTCTGTAATCGATTCGCCCGGAGAGGGCACTTTCATTTCGAGAATCATCGGGGTGATTATTTAAATGCTAAATACGTTGTTTATTATCTTATTGTGCGTTGCCATAGCAGCTTGGTAACTACCAGGAGCTGGGGCTGCACTGGCCTTTGGCGAAACTAACTCTAATCGTTTTGGGAACAACCACATCATATACAACCACGCGCCCATATTGGCGGGTTCTTCTTGCGCCCAAATAAATTTAGTGGCATGGTTGTATTCTTCTAACAAGCCTTTTAATTGCGCCTCAGGCAACGGATATAGTTGTTCTAAACGCACCAATGCGGTGGTTGTATCTTTGAGTTCTTCGCGTTTCGCAAGTAAATCGTAGTAGAATTTTCCACTACAGAAAACTACTTTTTTAATGTTTGCTTTTGGCAAATCATCTTCTATGATTTCTTTGAATTTTCCTTCGGCTAATTCTTCTAACCCAGACACTACTTTTGGATGGCGCAATAAGCTTTTTGGTGTCATCATCACCAACGGTTTTCTAAACTCGCGGTGTTGCTGTCTGCGTAAAATGTGGAATAGGTTGGCCGGTGTTGTGGCGTTACACACTTGCATATTGTATTGTGCACAAAGCTGCAAAAAGCGCTCTAGGCGTGCCGAAGAGTGCTCGGCTCCTTGGCCTTCGTAACCATGTGGCAAATACATAACTAAACCGTTTTGCATTTTCCATTTGTCTTCGGCAGCCGATATAAATTGGTCGATAATGATTTGCGCACCATTGGCGAAATCGCCAAACTGGGCTTCCCAAATGGTTAATGTATCTGGGCTGGCCATGGCATAGCCATAATCAAAACCGAGAACACCGTATTCAGAAAGCAACGAGTTGTAAATGGCAAATCGGCCTTTTTTGTCTTTTATATTATTTATAGGCGTGTATTCTTCTTCCGAATCTTCCATTTTTAGAATGGCATGTCGGTGAGAGAATGTGCCGCGTTCTACGTCTTCTCCAGAAATACGCACGTTTTGGCCTTCAACTAATAGAGACCCATAGGCCAATAATTCTGCCATGCCCCAATCTAGTTGGTTGCGTTCAAAAACCATGTCATTGCGGTCTTTGATGAGGCGTTGTGTTTTATTCAAGAATTTTTTTCCAGCCGGTAATTCAGTAATAGCGGTGGCAATTTCTCTTAGTTTCTCTATCGAGAAAGAGGTGTCTATGGATTTATGAAAATCTGAAGGTGTAGCTTGACGAAAACCGCTCCATTCATCTTCCATAAAAGGTGTGATGTAGTTGCGCTCTATTTTTTTACTCTCGTCATAATCTTCCTCCAGCATGGTTTTAAACTCCAACTCCATTTCTTTCACAAGCGTGTCTGGTACAGCACCTTCTTGCAACAATTTTTTGTTGTAGATGTCTCGTGGGTTGGGGTGGCGAGCTATAGCTTTGTACAATAGAGGCTGGGTAAAACGAGGTTCATCACCTTCGTTATGACCATATTTTCGGTAGCAAAGCAGGTCAATAAAAACATCTCTATTAAAACGCTGACGGTATTCGGTTGCAAAATGCATGGCGTGGCATACAGCTTCAACATCATCGCCATTTACGTGCATTACAGGAGCCATTACAGTTTTTGCAACATCTGTGCAATATGTGCTAGAGCGAGCGTCTAAATAGTTGGTAGTAAAACCAACTTGGTTGTTAATAACGATGTGCAGCGTACCACCGGTTTCGTACCCGACAAGGCGCTCCATTTGCAATACTTCATATACAATGCCTTGTGCAGCAATGGCAGCATCACCATGAATTAATATGGGCATTACTTTGCTACGGTCAGCATCATAATCATTATTTATTTTGGCGCGAGCTATTCCCTCTACAACCGGGTTTACAGCTTCAAGGTGACTTGGGTTTGGCGCTAAATTTAGTTTTACTGTGCCGCCATTATCAAGTTTGGCCGTTGTAGAGTAGCCTAAATGGTATTTTACGTCTCCATCAAATTCTTTTTCTGTAAATCGCTTGCCTTCAAACTCGCTAAAGATTTCGCGTTGTGGTTTACCCATAATGTTGGTAAGCACATTTAAACGCCCACGGTGTGCCATGCCTAAAACAAATTCGGCAACACCCAATTCAGCGGCTTTTTTAATAGCAAAATCTAATGATGGGATAAGCGATTCGGCACCTTCTATGCTAAACCTTTTTTGGCCGACAAACTTGGTATTTAAAAAGCTTTCAAACGCTACAGCTTCGTTTAGTTTGTGTAGAATACGCTTTTTCTCGCCTAAATTTAATTGCGGCAGATTGTCGTTTTTATGTACCCAACTCTTAATAAACGTAATTATTTCTGGGTTGCGAATGTGGGTAAACTCAACACCAATAGATTGGCAATAAATGGCGTTGAGGTGAGTTAAAATGTTTCGAAGCGTATCTGCTTGAGGTAACCCAGTTTCTTTGGCCGCATTAAAAACGGTATCTAAATCTGCATCAGAAAGTCCGTAGTTTTCTATAGCCAGGTTTGGCGAGTACGTTCTGCGTGTTCGTACAGGATTTGTTAACGTAAACAAATGGCCTCGTTTACGGTAATCTTGTATTAACGCGATAACTTTAAACTCTTGTATAACTTCGGGCGGAATACACTCCTGCCCATTATTCATTAGCAACGTTTCTTCGCCATTGTAACTTTCTTTGGCAAAATCAAATCCTTGAAAAAAAGCACGCCAACTAGGCTCTACTTCGTCAGGAGTCACTAAATATTTTTCGTAGAGTTCGTCTACAAAATCGGCATTTGTATTGCCTAAGAATGAAAATCGGTCCATTGTTTCTTGTCCGAAAAATTTTGACAAAACTAACATAATTCGCCTCACCAAAAAGCCAAAAATGCGGAATACGATTTGTGAAAGGCAATTTATTTATTAATTAAGTGTTGATGTAACTTTGGAACCCGAAAATGATTAAGATGAAAAAATATTTGTTGCTACTTTTTACTGTCTTTTTAGGTTTATCAATATTGGCGCAAAACCAGGAAAGGTTTGTAGAGAAAGAAGAAAAACCATTAGAACAAGCCGAGGAACAGGCACCAGCACCAAGCAAAAAACCAACCAGAACGAGTAAGCCCGTTAAGGCAAACCGTTATAATTTTTGGGATAATGCACAGATTGGGGGAAATTTTGGTCTGGGTTTTGGAACAGTTACTTATGTGGCAATTTCCCCACGATTATACTACACCGTTTCCGACAAACTTCTTGTTGGAAGTGGAATTACCTTTAACTACACCAAGTTTAAAGATTATCCATCACCCTATGATGAAAGCTATGTTTATGGGTTTAATTTCTTTGGAATTTATAAAATTTTTGACCCCATATTTCTTCAAGCAGAATATGAACCACTTAGTTTTGAACGCATAAATGTTGATGCCAACTACTACATAATAGGCGAAGAAAGAGTTTGGATAAACAATGTGTTGTTGGGTGGGGGAATAGCTCAAGAGTTTGGTGGAAACTCAACTGTATTTATTACTGTTTTATACAACGTATCATGGAGCAATGCACAAGACAGTTATTATAGTAGCCCATGGGTGTTTAGAATTGGCGTTGGGTTCGGATTCTAAATTTTAATTTTTCCGCTGTAAACGTTCTTATAAAACACTTTTTTCATTTCTCTTTCAAGCACCATTTTTGTTAACCCGCCAATGGCGTCTTGGTCTGGATTGTTAAGCAGTTCTCTAACGCGTTTTTCGTTTAAATCAATTCTGTAAATAATATTGGGCAGCAGTTGTGGCTGGCACTCTACTATGGCTTGCAAGGTGTAGTAAATCTCTTTTTCTAAAAGGTTAAAAAAGTCCTCGCTTTCGGTATTAACCTGCCATGGTTCAACGCCAAAATCTTTTATGGTTTGATTTAAAAGTTGCTGGCGCATCTCGGTTGTGCTAAGGTGGTTTTGCAAATAGTTGCCAGACAAATGTTGAGGAAGTTGCATGCCACAAAAATAGAATGAACGGATTAAAAAATTGTGCTAACCTTGTGAAATGATTGTTACGTGTAAACGGTTTTCTTGGCTAACGCAAGCAGAATTGTATGCCATTTTAAGGCTAAGAGCCGAAGTTTTTGTGGTGGAGCAAAACTGTGCTTACCAAGATGTAGACGGCCAAGACCAGGATGCTTGGCACATGTTGGGTTTTGTTGATGATGATTTAGCGGCTTACGCGCGAATTTTAAAACCAGGCACACAACATACCGAACCGGCAATTGGCAGGGTGGTGACTTCACCAAAATATCGTGGTAAAAAATTAGGCAAAGAAATTTTTGCTGCGAGTTTAAACCAAATCAAAACTCTCTTCCCAGAGCAAAATGTGCGCATTATGGCGCAAGTTTATCTGGTTAATTTTTATGCCGATTTTGGATTTAAAATAGCCAGCGAAGAATTTTTAGAAGATGGCATTCCGCATGTGGAGATGATATGCAGCCCCTCCTAATCTCCCCAAAGTGGAGGAAAATTAACGCGGTAGTTTCTTATCTGAAGAGGGTTGGGCTTGTTTTGGAGAAGAAACTATACGTGATTGTACCAAAACTTGCTGGTTTCAATAAAATCAATACAAGTGCAGCTGTGATTGTAAGTTGTTGTAGAATTTCAATTGGACCAAATTTGGTGGTGGCAAATAAGACAAAAAATAAAGTCGAAAGTGCCCAAACCACGAAAAGCGCATACTTTGCCCAATGCTTTCCAAAAAGAAGAAAAATTCCAACTGTCAATGTTATTAGCGATCCGGGAAT
Organism: Bacteroidia bacterium; assembly: GCA_030424545.1. GTDB lineage: Bacteria > Bacteroidota > Bacteroidia > Flavobacteriales > Schleiferiaceae > JAUHWL01. The sequence goes on along the minus strand of JAUHWL010000001.1, from coordinate 105,887 downwards.
TTCAATTCCAGCAATTGAAAGATAGCTTGAACGGCCTAAAAATATTATTCCAATTAATTCGATTACAATATCCAGCATGAAAGCAAAAGCGGCCAACTTAATAGTTAGCGGTAAATCGGGTGGAATTAAATACGAATTGTATGCTTTAGCTTTCTGTTTTACCGCCAGTTGGGTTTCCAGTGAAGTTTTTAGCGCGCCTAAATCTTCACTCAGTTCATTCCTATTCTCGAGTTCCCACAAGGATGCTAAAATGAAACTTGAGTCAAATGTGCTTTTAGAATTTGCGATTTCCTTTAGTTCTAAGGAACTCTTGCTAATCAGTTTTTCAGAAAACCGATTCGTCTTCATATTCGCTAAATATTTCCGTTCAAGCTGTCGTCCGTGGTCTATCGACCATCGACTCAACTAACAAAACTCCCCAAACGCTTTCCCGTTCAAGGTTTTGATTTTGTCTAAACGCAGTTCTTGGCCTGTGGCGGCAATTAAAAATTCTTCTTTGCTGGGGCGCGTTTCAATGGTTTTTACTAGAATAGAAATTTTTTCTCCACTGGTCAATTCTATCTCGGCTGGGCTTTGGCGAATGGCTAATAACGCCAACTCATCATAAAGCGCGCAGGGAACCGGGGTGTAATTTGAGTTCAAGGTTTAAACGTTTAAGGTTAAAAGTTTGCGCGTTGCAACCCTCTTCTGGGGGCAGGGAGGCCTATTCATCGTAACTCACCACCACTTTTTCGCTGGTTGGGTGGCTTTGGCAGGTTAATATGTAGCCATCGGCAACTTCGTCATCCATCAGGGCGTAGTTCATTTCCATGCGGGCGCTACCTTCTAAAACTTTGGCGCGGCATGTGCAACAAACCGCTCCTTTGCAGGCAAATGGTACATCAGCACCAGCATCAAGCGCAGCGTCTAAAATGGTTTTTCCGGTGCTGGTCATTTCCATGTGCGTTTCATCACCATCTAAAACTACGGTTACGCGGCTATCTATTTTTTCGGCCGTTTTTTGGTCTTTGCTGTGATCTACCTTATCAGCCACACCGGCACTTGTAAATAATTCGTAATGAATTTTTTTCTTGTCAACGCCTTTGCTTTCTAAAACTTCTCGCGCTGCGTTAATCATATCAATGGGTCCGCACAAGAAATAGCCGGCTACACTTTTGGCTCTAAAAAACTGCTCGGCAAACTGGTCTAGTTTTTTGTTGTCTATACGTCCATAAAGTAAATCGCTGCCTTGGTCTTCTCGGCTAAGCACGTGGTGTATTTCTAACCGGCTTAAATATTTGTCTTTTAAATCTTCTAGCTCTTCCTTAAAAATCACGCTTTTGCTGCTTCTATTGCCGTAAATTAGCTCAACGTTGCTATTTGGTTCTACCTCTAAAACACTTTTTACAATGCTCATAACAGGGGTTATACCAGATCCGGCTGCAATGGCTACATATGTGTTTTTGTTTTCGGCATTGGGTTCTGCAACAAAGTGCCCCATGGGGCTCATCACTTCAAGTTCGTCACCAACCTTTAATTCGTTGTTGGCATAGGTAGAAAACAAGCCGCCTTCTACTTGTTTAATGGCAACGCGCAATTCTCCTTCAAGAGGAGATGAGCAAATAGAATAAGACCGTCTAACCTCTACGCCATCAAAATCTTTTTTAAAGGTGAGGTATTGTCCGGGAATATATTTATAGGTTTCAACCAATTCATCCGGTAAATCAAAAGCAACCGAAACACAATCGGGAGTTTCTTGTTTAATATCCGTAACCTTTAATACATGAAAGTGTCCGGCTTTATTTTGAAGTGTCTTATTTACCAAAGAAGTTTTTGCTTCTTTTTTACGGCCAAAAAATTTAAGCATGAGCATGGTCATTTTTAGAATTTGCCAAAAGTAGTACACTTGTGGAATCTTACAACTGATAGTAATCAGCTAAAGAATAAAGCTTGCTATTTTTGTAATCTTGTAACCAGAAAATAGAACGTTTGTTGCTATGGGAGAAGAATATAGTTTAGAAGATAGATTTCAGCAATATGTAGAGGCTGAAAACAAAGTTGAGCCGAAAGACTGGATGCCTGAAAAATATAGGCAAACGGTAATCAGACAAATGAGTCAGCATGCGCACTCTGAAGTTATTGGCATGCAGCCAGAAGCAAATTGGATTACTCGCGCACCCTCATTACGAAGCAAATTAATATTGCTTGCCAAAGTGCAAGACGAAGCTGGTCATGGGCTCTATTTGTATTCTGCAACAGAAACGCTTGGTATTACCAGAGATGAATTAATCAACCAATTACAGACAGGAAAAGCCAAGTACTCATCCATTTTTAATTACCCTACGGTAACGTGGGCAGATATGGGTGCCGTAGGCTGGTTGGTTGATGGAGCCGCAATACAAAATCAAGTAATGCTTTGCCGTACAAGCTACGGTCCGTATGCCAGAGCAATGGTGAAAATCTGTAAAGAAGAATCTTTTCATCAGCGTCAAGGTTATGAAATAATGATGCGTTTGGCTGCGGGAACAAAAGAGCAAAAAGCAATGGCTCAAGACGCTCTAAACCGTTGGTGGTGGCCTAGTTTAATGATGTTTGGCCCAAGCGATGATAATTCACCCAACAGTGCACAAAGCATGAAGTGGAGAATTAAAAGAAAAAGCAATGACACCTTGCGCCAAGAGTTTGTAGATAAAACTGTTCCGCAGGCGGAGTTTATAGGGCTTACCATTCCAGATCCAGATTTAAAATGGAACGAAGAGCGCAAAAGTTATGACTTTGGTGAAATGAATTGGGATGAATTCTATGCCGTGGTAAAAGGGAATGGCCCTTGCAATAAACAACGCATAATAAACCACATTAAGGCTCATGAAGAAGGAGCATGGGTGCGTGAAGCCGCCAACGCCTATGCAAAGAAACAACAAGCAAGAAAAAAACAATCAGCAGCATAAAACCATAATCATGGCAGAAAAATCGGACTTTAAAATTTGGGAAGTTTTTATAAGAAGTAAAAACGGACTTAGCCATAAACACGTTGGGAGCCTACATGCCCCAGATGCAGATATGGCCATTAGCAATGCACGTGATGTATATTGCAGAAGAAGTGAAGGCGTAAGTATTTGGGTTGTTCCTAGCGAGCAAATAACCGCAACGAGCCCAGATGAAAAGGAACCGCTTTTTACACCGAGTGATGATAAAATTTATCGTCATCCAACATTTTATGAAATACCCGATGAAGTGGGCCACATGTAAATTTAATAAACATGAGTTTTAAAGGAGGGTGGTTAAACATCACCGAACAAAAAATTTCTGAAAAAGAGGCGTTATTGCAATACGTATTGCGCTTAGCTGATGATGCCTTAATTCTTGGTCAACGACTTTCTGAATGGTGCAGCAAAGGACCCGTGCTAGAGCAAGATATCGCAATGAGCAACATGGCGTTAGACCATATTGGGCGGGCTAGACTGCTATATCAAATGGCGGCCGAAATTAAAGGGGACGGCACAACAGAAGACGATTTTGCCTATAAGCGAGATACCAACGAGTTTAAAAACTTTTTGTTGCTAGAACAACCTAACGGACATTGGGGCGACACCATAGCCAAACTTGTTTTTTATGATACGCTAAACTATTTCTTGTTTGAGAAATTAACAGAAAGCGCCAACGAAAACCTTGCGGGAATTGCCCAGAAAGCCATTAAAGAAATTACTTACCACGCCCAATGGAGCGCAGAGTGGATGATTAGACTAGGCGATGGCACAGAAGAAAGCAAGCAAAAAATGCAAAAATCTATTGATGATATTTGGATGTGGGTGGGCGAAATGTTTGAAACCGACCAAGTTGAAGAAATGATGGCGGTAGCAAGTATTGGCTATAAAACAGCCGATTTAAAAGATGCTTGGCAAAGTAAAATTAACCAGGTAATGGAAATGGCAACGCTAACATTACCCACAGATACTTGGGCACAAACAGGCGGCCGCAAAGGTGTGCATAGCGAGCACCTTGGATATATTTTAGCCGAAATGCAATTCTTGCCACGCGCCTATCCAGATGCAAAATGGTAATAGAAAAATTCAATAAACTGGTTCGTTTTAACACTGCAATATTTTGTAGATAATAGATAGTCATGAAAAAAAACCCAATATTACTCTTAGTTGCAATTGCACTGCTCGTTTTTACGGGTTGCGATAAATTAAAAGATGCCGCAAACATCACTTTTGAAACCACGTTTGATGAAACATTTGCTTTGGACATTCAAACAGCAACGGAGCCTGATAGCTCGGCCGTGTTTACAGAAAGTGCTACAATAGATTTGAATGACGGAGAGGTAAAAGAGTACGTAAACAAACTAGAAAATATTGTGGTAAAGAGAATTCAGCTACAGGTATTAAGCAGCAACAGCGCACCAAATGCCGAATTATCTGGGTCTATAGATTTAGGTGGAGGATATTTTCTTGCCATTCCACCAACCAACATTCAAAACGCATTTGATTCAGGTACAATCATAGATTTAAGCGATAATGCTGGCGCGTTTAATTATATGAAAGATCAGCTGTTAAATCAAAAAATGATTACATATAACGTGAATGGAATGGTATCTAAGGTGCCCGTTGTTGCTGATTTAAAATTGATTTATACACTAGACGTTACAGCAAACCCATTGTAAGAGAAAAGGTTTAGAAATCTCATCTGTTTTGGAAATAAGCATTTATGAACGATTATATATTTTCTATTCTCAAAACTGTAAAAGACCCTGAAATACCTGTTCTTACTGTTTTAGATATGGGCGTTGTTCGGGGGGTAAATGAAGTAAACGGAGGAATAGAAATTGTTATAACGCCAACCTACACGGGCTGCCCCGCAATGGATGTGATTGAAGCCGATATAAAAACAGCTTTGACAAACCATCAAATAGAAAACGTTGTTGTTAAAACAGTTTTATCACCACCGTGGACCACAGATTGGATTACAGAGGAAGGGAGACAAAAACTGGAAGAATACGGGATTGCACCACCAGTAAAAAACACAGCCGACAAACGCGCTTTGTTTGCTGAATCACCAAAACCGAGATGCCCCTATTGCAAATCTTTAGAAGCCACAATGGTTTCTGCCTTTGGCAGCACCGCCTGTAAATCGCAATACAAATGCAACACTTGCCAAGAGCCGTTTGATTATTTTAAGTGTATTTAGGCTACAAGGGTTGGTTTGCTATTTTATTTTAAAATAGAATGAACCGTTTGTTATGAGCAAAGTGTCTGGGTAAGTAGACACATTGCAGGTATAAATTCGATATAAGTGCATACTGAAACTGCCCCAAACTTCACTGTAATTGTTTTCTTGGCGAATAACACGCACCCAGTTGTTTACGGAATCATTGCCTAAAACTTGATATAAATCACACGCTACATCTCCGTCATCTTGACTAGTTCCAAACGCACCATAAGCGTGAATTGTCTGTGGAGGTATGGTAAAATACAAGGAATCTTCGGGTATAATTTTCTGCCTATTTCCAACACTTTTATTTATATATGCCATTCCAAGGTGTTCCCAAGGAACTACTATGCCATTGCCAATATCTTTGTACTTATCTCCACCTAGATGAAAAGTTGATCCTCGATCAAGCATGTGTGCATCGCCTTCCCATAGCACGCCATTAATAAGTGCATTTACATTGCCTGTATAAGGAATCTCATCCAAGTGTTCTTTTTTACATGACGAAAAGAACAAGATTGTGCACATTGTGAAAAACCCTAATTGTATAATTTGTCTTGATAACATAACGGATTTATTTTTGCCATTACAAAAGAGGCTTTTTGTGATTCTTTTGATGACACTAATTTGAGAATATAGGTTTCTGACGATAAATTTAAACCTGATAAGTCTAATTGAACCGAATTTTTACCCTTGGTTACACTTTTTAGTTTTTTATTATGTAATTGTCCACCATTAACAGGTATATAACATAGTTCTTTTTAGAGTGAATGTATTGCCATTTGCATCTATAACATGACACCGTATAAACATATAAGAATAGCTGAAATATTGCGAATAGGAAATCGGGTTTGGCATTGGGTAGGTATTAATTCTATAGTCTATTATTTTCAAAGAAACGCAAAGTTTTAAATAAATGTTTATTTATAAAAAATCGATAACTCAATTGATTAGCCATTCTAAACAACCAAATTCTTTATACGTGTAATCTCATCCCCAGAGAACTACAGCATGGGTATATTCGCACCACTTTAAAGAGAGAAATTATGTACGCGATGAATCGCCATTTTACAAAACAAACTAACCTGCCAATATTTTTCGGACAGGAGATTATCCATTTCTCACAAAAGCAATAGACGAAAGAAACTCACATTTTTTTTATTGTCCCCTTGCTTTGCGAGGGGATTTTTTTTGCACACAACTCGGAGACAAACCACCAATACCGGGAAGAGCTTGTGTGCAGTTATAAATGCTCCAAACTTCCCGGAGCGGTGAGCTTAATACTAAAACGCCATGAGAAACGAATCTGACGTTGACGTGTTATTCGCCATGGCAGATGCTGCCATGAGTGAAAACAGAATCGAAGAGGGAAAAAACTTGCTCGATGAAATTTTAATGATTGACCCGCACTACGGCCGCGCATACAACCACCTTGGTTGGTTTTATGTAGCTAGAGTAGAAAATACAGCACGTGCTGAAGAACTCTTCAACCTTGCGTTAAAATATAGCCCAGATTATCCTGCGGTTTACATTAACTTGGGTAGGTTGTATGTTCAATTGCGTAGATATTCTGAAGCCGAAGCCATTTTGAATCGCGTTTTAGAAGTGCCCGGTGCTGAATTTGCGATTGTATATGATGTGTTGAGTAGTGGTTACGAACGTAAAGGTGAATACCGCAAAGCCTACAAATGTTTGAAGAAAGCATACGCAGACGCAACAAACACACCGTATCTCATTTATATCAAAAGTGAGATGAAAAGATTGAGAAGTAGATTGAACCCAATTGAAATTTTAAGTATCTTTTTATAGTCAATCCTCCTGCAAATTGTAGGAGGATTTTTGTTTTTTGGCAAATTTCCCATTTCACTTAAATTCCGTTTACTTGCACTTTTAAATTTTATCGATCAATGGGCTTAAAATGGATGGCAAAAGCCATTATTCAAAAAGGAATTTCTTTTTTGCCAAACAGCGAAAAAGTAAACTTTCTTTTTCAAAAGCATGTTACAAAAGCCGTTTTGCTTACAGACCAACATTTTGATTGGAAAATTACCCATGCACGAGACCATGTAAATTATTTTACCAAATTTTCTAAAACAAATGTTAAAGAAGCACAGGTTTTAGAGCTTGGTACCGGCTGGTATCCCATTGTGCCCATTGCCCTTTTTTTAAACGGGTTTAAGAACACGGTTTCTATAGATATTCAAAGTTGGATGACCACCGAAAGTCAGCTAACCACCATTAAAAAATTTAAAGAATGGCGTGATGCCGGAAAGTTGGATGCGTATTTGCCAAATCTGCAAGAATCACGTTGGCAAGAATTGATGGCCATTTTAAAAGATCAACTAAAAACAAAAGAAGCTTTTAACCAGAAAATACATTTACAAACGCATTTAATAGATGCACGCAACACAAATTTTAAAGCGCAAAGTTTCGATTTTATTTGCAGCAACAATACGTTTGAGCACATTCCTAAAAACATACTTATTGATATTTTAAAAGAATTTAAAAGGTTAATTAAAACTGAAGGTGTACAAAGTCACTTTATAGATTTAACCGATCATTTTGCCCATTTTGATGCAAGCATTACCGCATATAATTTCTTGAAGTTTTCTGCCAAACAATGGGATTTGATTGATAATTCTATTCAGCCACAAAACCGCATGCGCTGGCCAGATTACCAAAAAATTTATGCTGATTTAAATATTCCCATTCTTGAAGAAGAGACAAGAAAAGGAAATCTCGAAAGCCTAAAACAAGTAAATGTACATTCGGAGTTTGGTCATTTTTCTGAAACAGATATGGCCATTACGCATGGGTATATTATTTCTTAAAACGAATTAAGGAATGCCCGCATTGGCCAATCCGCTAGCTCCTTCTTTCGCACAATAAAATATGTTGCCCTTTCGGGGCTTTTCTTTTCGTGTTTTTTTGTACAGAGGATTTCATCCTTCGCTCAGGTATTCCGTCCCTTCAGGACGAAAACGAATTTCATTTATCAATTTCTTCATTGCCCTTCTAAGACTTTTATTTTGCCATTTTCTAAGTCCCATAAGGACGAATTATATAAATGATGTGCGTAGCACATTGGTTTTAAAAGGTGTGGAAACAAGCTTTGTATGGGCGACATAATTTCGCCAATAAAACCCCACATTAAAGTATTTAGAAGCGTACAAAACAGTTTGTGATTTTTCACAAAGAATAACATTTTTTACCCCTCCCTATAACTTAATGTTTAAACAATTGTTACGTTCTTTGAACCTCTAAATTTGTTTAAAAAACATGCAGTACATTTTTAAAGCACTTTTTGCAGTCACGTTGTTTTTTACCCTTGTTTCCTGTGGAAATCAAGAAGATCACCTCGATAAAAAAGGAGGCCCCTCACTTATTAGCGTTGATGTTTTTGTAACAACACCAAGTCCGTTTCAGCTTAAACATAAAGCAACAGGGTCTTTAATGGCATATGAATCTGTGAATTTAACCACCGAAAGTTCTGGAAAAATTAAAACCATAAGGTTTAAAGAAGGCAGCCGCGTAGTGAAAGGCACCTTGTTGGTAGAATTGCAAAATGATGACCTAAAAGCGCAAGTGGAAAAGGCAGACTTACAACAGAAAATGCTAAAAACAGAATTGGGCCGTAAAGATGAGTTGCTAAAAATAGATGGCATTAGTCAAGAAGAATATGATCAGGCAGAAAACGCCTACCTAACAGCCGTAGCCAATTATCATCTTGATTTAGCCAACTTAAACAAAACGCGCATTTACGCACCATTTACTGGTTTGGTAGGGTTGCGTCAAGTTTCTGAGGGAGATTTTATTACCTCAAATACACCCGTGGCAACATTGCAACAAGTAGATCAATTAAAATTGGAATTTGATTTGCCTGAAGAATTTGCGCACCAACTAAAAATAAATACACCGGTCACTTTTTCTGTGGCTACCTCAGATAGCCTTTACAAAGCAAATATTTATGCCATAGAGCCTATGGTTGATCGCAGCACACGCACAATTAAAGCTAGAGCGCTGGTAAAAAACACAGATCGTTTGGTGCCAGGTCAATTTGCAGACATTGTTGTTGGCTTTGAAACAATTCCAGATGCTTTACTAATTCCTTCGCAGGCCATAATTCAAGAACTGCAAGGCCAAAGAGTATGGCTTAAAAAAGGCGGAAAAGTAACGCCCGTTTCTGTAAAAACATCAGAATATACAAGCAGTAGCGTTTTGGTATCAAAAGGATTGCAGCCTGGCGATACGGTTATTACCAGCGGCTTGTTGCAAGTAAAGCCGGGCATGCCCGTAGGTGTAAAAAGTGTAGAAAACAGCAACCAAAAGTAGCCGGAACAAAATGAATCTATCATCACTCAGCGTCAACAGACCGGTTACCGCCAGTGTGTTTTCTATTGTCATTGTGCTGTTCGGCATTATTGGGTTTACCTATTTGGGCGTGCGCGAATTCCCGAGTGTAGATCCGCCCATTGTTACCATTACACAAAATTATCCGGGGGCCAACGCACAAATTATTGAGAGCCAAATTACCGAGCCGATTGAAGAAGCCATCAACGGAATTGCCGGAATTCGTTCGCTAACATCTACCAGCAGCGATGGACGAAGCTCTATAAAAGTAGAATTTGAATTGGGCGTTGATATGGAAGCAGCCGCCAACGATGTGCGCGACAAAGTTTCTAAAACAGCGAAGAATTTGCCAGCTGATGCCGATCCGCCTATTGTAGAAAAAAGCGATGCTGACTCTGAAACTATTTTTTCACTAACCGTACAGAGTGATAAACGCAATTTATTGGAGCTTACGGATTTGGGTACAAACGTGTTTAAAGAACGCTTGCAAACCATTCAGGGTGTAAGTTCAATACGTATATGGGGCGAGAAAAAATACGCCATGAAGCTTACGCTTTCTCCCGCAAAACTGGCGGCATACAATCTTTCTCCGCTAGATGTACAGGCCGCCTTAGCACGCGAAAACGTAGAGTTGCCTTCAGGAATTATTTACGGCAACAACACCGAATTAAGCATCAGAACGTTGGGCCGATTAACTACTCCAGAAGATTTTAATAACCTAATAATTCAAGAAGAAGACGGTGCTATCATCAAGCTAAAAGATGTGGGCAACGCAAAATTAGCTCCTGAAAATGAGCGTACAATTTTGCGCGGAAATGGCGGAATCCCCATGATTGGTATTGCCATTCAACCGCAGCCGGGCGCCAACTATATTGATATTGTAGATCAGGTGTACGAACGCGTTGAGCAGATTAAAAAAGACCTGCCCGAAGATGTGAAGTTGGGTGTGGCGCTAGATACGACCAAAAATATTCGCAAAGCCATTACCGAAGTAGAAGAAACCGTAATCATTGCATTTTTATTGGTTGTTCTCATTATTTACCTGTTTTTGCGGAATTGGCGCACTACGCTTATTCCCGTTATTGCCATTCCTATATCGCTCATCGGTTCGTTTTTTATCATGTATTTGGCCGATTTTTCTATCAATCTATTAACCCTTTTAGGTATAGTGTTGGCCACGGGAATTGTGGTGGATGATGCCATTGTTGTGCTGGAAAATATTTACGCCAAAATTGAAAAAGGAATGAAAGTGAAGCGTGCTGCGCACGAAGGCTCTAAAGAAATTTACTTTGCTATTATTTCTACCACAATTACGTTGGTGGCGGTGTTTTTACCCATCATCTTTTTGCAAGGTATTACGGGCCGATTATTCCGCGAATTTGGTGTTGTGGTGGCCGGATCGGTAATTATCTCAGCTTTTGTTTCGCTTTCGCTTACGCCCATGTTGGCCTCTAAACTGTTGAAAAGAAACCAAAAGAAAAGTTGGTTTTTTAATAAAACTGAGGTTTTCTTCGTCCGCTTAAACAATGGCTACCACAACTTGTTGAAGCGTTTTATGCGCATGCCCGTGATTTCTGTGGCCATTATGATTGGATCTATGGCCATGGTTTTTGGCCTCGGTTCTTTAATTCCTTCTGAGTTGGCGCCTATGGAAGACCGCAGCCGTTTGCGCCTAATGACTACCGCGCCTGAAGGAACATCATACGAAATGATGGATAAATATGTTGCGGAAATGACAACCATTACCGACACACTTCCAGAAACAGAGTCGGTACTGGCAGTAACTGCGCCCGGCTTTGGTTCTAAAATTTCAGTAAACACAGGCTTTGTGCGCGTTACATTGGTTGAACCAAAAGATAGATCCCGTTCGCAAGAAGAACTGGCCACGTATTTAAGAGGCGTTACTTCTAAATACAACTTTGCGCGCACCTTGGTTATTCAAGAACAAACCATTGGTGGCGGTGGCGGATTAAGCGGTTTGCCCGTGCAATTTGTGGTGCAAGCGCCAACAATAGAAAAGCTTAAAGAAGTAATACCCGCGTTTATGGATCGCGTTTCGCAGAGCCCAACTTTTTCTATGTACGATTTGGATTTAAAATTTAGCAAGCCTGAATTGCAAGTAGAAATAGACCGGAATCGTGCGCGCGATTTAGGCGTTTCGGTGCGCGATATTGCTCAAACGATACAAATGTTATTCAGTAATCAGCGCTACGGGTATTTTATCATGAACGGAAAACAATACCAAGTTTTGGGAGAGGCCACCCGCGATAACCGCAATGAACCCATAGATCTGAAAAATGTGTACGTGCGCAATGACCGTGGCGAAACCGTTCAACTCGGCAATTTAGTGACGTTGAAATATGAATCTACACCGCCCATATTGTACCGCTACAACCGCTATGTTGCGGCAACCATTTCTGGTGCTCCGGCCGATGGACTCACCATTGGGCAAGGCATTGATGAAATGCAAAGCATTGCCAATGATGTGCTTGACGAGAGCTTTCAAACTTCTTTGGCAGGAACATCCAAAGAATTTTCAGAAAGTTCTAACTCTTTGGTTTTTGCCCTTTTGCTGGCGTTGGTTTTAATTTATTTGGCACTTTCGGCACAGTTCGAAAGTTTTATAGATCCGTTGATTATTATGTTTACGGTGCCGTTGGCATTGGCGGGAGCAATTTTAACGCTTTGGCTTTTTGGTCAAACATTAAACATTTTTAGCCAGATTGGTATTATCGTCCTTATTGGGATTGTTACCAAAAACGGTATTCTCATTGTTGAGTTTGCCAACCAAAAACAAGAGTTGGGCATGGGCAAATTTGAGGCTGCATTAGAAGCGGCAACTCAACGTTTGCGCCCTATTTTAATGACGAGTATGGCCACTATTTTGGGAGCACTCCCTATTGCACTAGCACTGGGCGATGCAGCAACAAGCCGAATACCTATGGGGCTTGCGCTTATTGGTGGACTGTTGTTTTCATTGGCATTAACACTGCTTGTAATCCCGTCTTTGTACACATACATGGCTTCGACTAAAAAAGTGAATGAAACGAAAATATCAGCCTAATGAAAAAGAAATTTTCGATGACAATATTATGTTTGGTGGCAATGTTTACATCCGCGAACGCGCAAGAAATATTGCCGTTAGAAAATGCTATTGCCCTTGCGCTAAAAAATAACTTTAGTATACAATTGGCACAAAAAGACACCATGATTGCCAACAACAGCAATACGCTTGGTAACGCTGGTTTTGCACCATCGGTGGAGTTAATTGGAGGATATGATTTAAATTCTACCAACGCAAAGCAAGAGTTTATATCAGGCGAAGTGCGCGAAATAGATGCAGCGAAAACAGAAGGGTTAACGGGTAGAGTTCAGCTAAACTGGACGCTTTTTGATGGTTTTTACATGTTTGCAGAAAAAGACAAACTGGAAGCATTTGAGTCGCAATCTAGATTGCAATTAAAGGCAGATATAGAGGAAAATATTGCCCAAGTGCAAATTGCTTATTTTAAGGTTGTGCAGCAAGCAAGGCTTATAGAATCTATAAAAAGCGCTATAGATATTTCGTACAAAAGAGCTGAGGTTATAGAAAAAAGACGCAAAATTGGTAGCAGTTCTCAAACTGAGTTGTTGCAAGCGCAGGTAGATTTAAACAAAGACAGCTCATTGTATTACAACCAAGTTGTAGCCATAGAAATAAGTAAAGCAGAACTAAACTATTTGTTGGGACGTGATGCGGCAACAACTTTTACTACAGACACCTTTATTACGAGTGTGAGTGATCTAAATTACAACCAGCTTAACCAACAATTGGTCCAACAGAATTACAGCATTTTGGCCGCCAAAAAGCAAAGCGAAATAAGCATGCTCATGGTTAAACAAGAGCGAAGCAAACTATATCCGCAATTAGATTTTATTGCCAATTATAGCGGGGCGAACATAAATTCTGGTAGCGGATTTATGAGTTTGAACCAAAACTACGGTCCTGCCATTGGGTTGGTTTTACGGATGAATATTTTTGATGGAAACAAAAACCGCATCAATGTGAAAAATGCGCAGGTAGAAAGTGAGATTGCTTTATTGCAAGAAACCGAGTTACGTGCCAGCGTGAACACACAATTATATTCGGCTTATCAAAATTATATAAGTGCTAAAAAGCTGGTTACTTTTGAGCGAAAAAGTTTGCAATTGGCACAGGCCAATTTAGATTTAGCCATAGAGAAATATCGCATCGGTAGTATAAATCAGTTAGAGTTTAGAGAAGCGCAGCGTGCGCAATTAGAGGCGGACGGTAGATACTTAACCGCTGAGTACCAGGCCAAAGCCAATGAAATACTGATGAAAAAATTGGTTGGCCGCGTAATGCAGTAAAATAACTTTTTCCAATTCCCCCTTTTTAGATGCTCGTTGTTATTTCATGACATTTCTCAAGGTTTCAAATAATATTTTTCCACACTATTAACTTTTTATAGTGTATAAAGTTGATAGGTTTTTAGTAAATCGGCTTTATTGATTGATTAAACTTGAAAAGTAAATTTTCTGATAACAATCCCTTTAATTACCGCGTATGAATGCTGCAAAAAAAACTTCCGCCTCACCTGTTCAAGCAAAAAAAGAAAAAACCTTTTCTTATGATGAAACCTTAAAAGCATCATTGGCATTTTTTGATAACGATGAGTTGGCTGCAACAACTTGGATGAATAAATATGCAATGCGCAATAAAAAGGGTGAGTTTTTAGAAAGCAATCCAGACCAAATGCATTGGCGTATGGCGCGTGAGTTTGGGCGTATTGAAGAAAGGTACCGCCAAAACATGTATTTAAATGGCACAGCAGAACTACGCAGCACCTATGGCAAGGAAAGAGAAGACCTTACAGGCGAAAAAATTTATGAACTGTTTAAAGGCTTTAAATATGTAATACCGCAAGGCAGTGTAATGAGCGCTCTTGGCAATAAGCATATGATTGCGAGTTTGAGTAATTGCGTTGTACTCCCAGAAATTTATGATAGTTACGGAGGGGTAATGTATACAGACCAGCAATTAACGCAACTTTTTAAGCGCAGATGTGGGGTAGGTATAGATATTAGCTCCTTGCGACCATCTGGGCAAAGTGTAAGTAACGCGGCCGGTACAACAAGCGGAGCCGTAAGCTTTATGGAACGCTTTAGCAACACAACGCGTGAAGTTGCCCAAAACGGCAGACGTGGTGCGCTTATGATTACGATGGACATTGCACACCCAGATGTTGCTGATTTTGTAACCATTAAACAAGACCTTAAAAAAATTACGGGAGCTAATGTTTCTATACGTTTAAGCGATGAGTTTATGCAGGCCGTTGCCGAGAATAAAACGTACACGCATCGTTGGCCAATAAACAGTAAAAAACCACAAGTAACCAAAGAAATTAATGCACGCGATTTATGGCAAACCGTAATTACTAGCGCGCATAATACAGCAGAACCAGGTCTTATTTTTTGGGATCGTCAGCATAAGTATTCTACAAGTTCTGTCTATCCAGGTTATGAAAATGTATCTACCAATCCGTGTTCTGAAATTGCTATGCAAGGCGGAGACAGCTGTCGTTTGATTGCAATTAACCTTTTCAATTTCGTAGATGAACCATTCACAAAAAATGCGCGATTCGATTTTGAGAAATTTTATAAAATCACCTATGAAGCCCAGCGTTTGCAAGATGATTTAGTTGATTTAGAGTTAGAAGCCATAGATCGGATTATGGCAAAAATTGACAATGACAGTGAACCAGACAACATAAAAGCTGTAGAAAGAGCTACTTGGCAATTGCTGTATGATAATGGTAAAAATGGTAGAAGAACCGGTTTAGGTTTTACCGCCCTTGGCGATGCCGTTGCTGCATTAGGTCTGGCTTATGATGGTAATGAGTCAATTGCCATGATTGAAAACATCATGAAAACAAAATGCGAAGCGGAATTTAATAGCTCCATAGATATGGCTATAGAACGCGGTCCTTTTGTTGGGTTTGATAAAAAAATAGAAGATACCAGTGAGTTTATTCACATGATGCAAAAAGAAATGCCTGAAATTTACAACCGCATGATGAAGCACGGTCGTAGAAACATTAGCATTAGCACTGTTGCACCTACCGGAACGTTAAGTATGCTGGCACAAACATCTAGCGGTATAGAACCTGTTTATTTGTTAAGCTATACCCGCAGAAGAAAAATAAACCCTAGCGACCCCAACGCAAAAGTTTCTTTTATAGACGACATGGGTGATACATGGGAAGAGTTTACCGTTTACCATGCCAAGTTGAAAAAATGGATGGAAGTAACCGGAGAGAAAGCCATTGAAAGCAGCCCATACTACGGCAGCACAGCCCCAGAAATTGATTGGATGAAACGCGTAGAAATACAAAGTGCCATACAGAAATATGTTACACACAGCATCAGCAGTACCATTAACTTACCAAATGATGTTGCCGTAGATGAGGTGGGTAGCATTTATTTAGAAGCCTGGAAAAAAGGTTTAAAAGGAATTACGGTTTACAGAGATGGAAGCCGCAGCGGGGTATTGATAGACTCAAGCAAAAAAGAAGAAAAAACAGTAGATGAAATCATTGAAACAAAAGCACCTGCTCGCCCAGATAAACTAGGTGCAAAGGTGGTTCGTTTCAACAATCAAAATGAAAAGTGGATGGCCGTAATTGGTGTAATGAACGGCAGGCCATATGAAATTTTTACGGGTAAAGCAGAAGACAGTTTTTACTTGCCAACGTTTGTTAAAGAAGGTTGGGTTATAAAAAACAGAGATGATGAAAACATGGCGCGCTATGATTTTCAATATCTAGACAAAGACGGATATCGTGTTACGATTGAGGGATTAAGCCGTAGTTTCAATAAAGAGTTTTGGAATTACGCCAAATTAATTTCTGGCGTTTTGCGCCACGGCATGCCCATCCCATTTGTGGTAGATTTAATAGAAGATTTAAACCTGTACAGCGATAACATTAACACCTGGAAAAACGGTGTGGTGCGCACGCTAAAACAATTTATACCAGACGGCACAAAAGCCCAAGACAAAAAATGCCCCAGTTGCGGAGATAGCGAAGGCCTTGTGTATGAAGAAGGCTGCTTAAACTGCAAAAGTTGTGGACACAGCAAGTGTGGGTAAACGTTTAAGCCAGATAGATAATTGATAAAACGATGAAGACGCCCTGAAGAAATTTGGGGCGTTTTTTTGGCTTTTAATAAATAAAGTTGAGGGTACCGTTATAAACTCGCTAAGAAAGAAACGTTTCATTTTGCTATAATAGGAATACGCTTTCACCAATAACAATCTTCAGGGCTATTTTTCTTGTTGCGATTTTTTGCGAACGTAAAATCGTTGATGCGCAATGCAAAGTATATATCGGTTCCGGTTAAACGCTGTTGCGGGATGAATAGCGTTGTAAAATTGTCAGAGCCAACAGTAAGTGGCCCCATTCGCAACCATAGGCCTGCACGTAAGTCTACATCGTTGTAAAGAATCAAAGGCACACCAAATTCAAACCATGAAGTTTGGTACCGAGAAGATATGGTTATGTAATTGTCTCTTTGCAATTGCTGAGGATGTAAAATAAGATGCCTAGAAATTTCGAATTGGGCATATAAATTTTTGCTCATTTTGTAATCAATTCCAACAAGCAGTGCGGTTGGGGTGAGAATTGTAAAACGGTTTCCGACCAAACTAGCTGTTGGGCTACCCATCACTTCGCTACTAATTGTCTGTGCAAACTCATTTAAACTGGTTATAGTATTTAAGCTGGCTCTGTTTAGTTGACTGTTATTGGTTGCCGTTGTAGTATGATTTTGGGCATTGTTATTAAATGTAACCCAACCAATGTCTATAATAGAAATGCTTGTTCTCCATTTGCCTCGCTCGTTTTCGTTGGTTTTATTTTCTATAATTATTCCAATATCAGCACCTAAACCATTGCCTTTTCTTGCAAAAGAAAACCCCTCATCTAGATTGGTAAACCCATAGTGTGCAATTTGTGCATCTACCTCGTAGTCTTGTGGGTATAGCGTTATGTCGGTAGCGTTAGGCACAAAAGCGTAAAGCCCATCGTTACCCATCAAATATTTTGCATTAACCCCCATGCTTACGTTTAATCCATTTATGGTTTTTGTTGTGGCCACATTTAGGGCAAATTCAGTCCACATCATTCCCGTTACCCAAATGGGATCTGAAGTTTTTGTTTGGCCATAATCCCAGTCATTTAATTGCGGGTAACTCCACATTGGGTGAACAAAGTTTGCATTAAATGCCAATCGCGCTTTTGCATAAAAACCAAAACTCCACTTTTTATTTAGCCTTTTTGCAAATGCAGGAGCACCAGCAAAGCTATTTACGGCATTGTGCATAGGCTTAGTGGCATCAATAAAGCGGTAAATTTTTTGGTTTTCGCTAGTAGCAAGACCTTCGTCAAAAGTTCCATCAACCAACGCAATGTCTTTAAAAATTAAATTGAACACACTAGTGTTTTCTATTTGTAGGTAATCATTTTCTACAAAAGTTCCACCAGAAAGCAATGTAACATCCCATTGGTATGGCGATGCTTGAAATGCAGCGGGATTTGCTGATAAACCTGCTGTGCCGCTATAATGCCCCGTATGTAGTCCAAGTTGGTTTTGCCCAAAAAGAGGTGTTGCCAAAAACAGTAGGAAGCATATGAAGGTTGCGGTTTTCAAAAAAAAGGGAATTCTAAATATTCGTTACGTTCTTGATAAAGCTAGGCCTTTACGCCCCATGCTAAGTCTGGTAATTAGAAAACGGACATTTCCGTAGAATAATTGCGCGCTAAATTTTTCATCAAAAATTGATTTATACCATAATTGGCAATTAATTTGCCAGCAAAAGGCGGTTAATGGTTTAGGTAGAATAACCCTATATTTTAAGCGGTTTTTAGTTTTCTAAAATTGGCCAAATCAAACAAAAAGGAACTGTAATGGATTATTTAAAAAAGGTATTAATTCTACTAACTGTATGCATAGGTATTGTTGCTTGCGAAGAGGAACCTAAACAAATGGTTATACCAAAAAAGATTGAACCAAAACCAGCAAGAGCGGTGGTGCCGCAACCAGAGTGGATAAAAAGTGCCAACATGTACACTGTAAATCTTAGGCATATAACGCCAGAAGGCACGATTAAATCTTTTCAGAAAATGCTGCCCCAAATAAAAGATATGGGAGTTGATATTTTGCGCATGATGCCGGTACAACCAATAGGGGTCAAAAACCGGCAAGGAACATTGGGAAACTATTATTCAATATATGATTATGGTGATGTAAATCCTGAATACGGGACGTTTGATGAATTTAAAGCATTTGTTGAGAAAGCACACGAACTTGGCTTTAAAGTGATTTTAGATTGGCAACCTAACAGCACCGCCTTTGACAATATTTGGGTAGAAATGCGCCCAGACTTTTACACAGGATATAGTGAAAACAACTTTCCGGTATTGGCAAAAGATAATGATGGTAAGCCTTTAGGAAGGCCAGATGCTGCAGATTTAAACTACGAAGAAAGAGATTTGCTGGGCGCCATGATAGAAGCCATGAGAGATTGGGTGGCTCAGTTAGACGTAGATGGTTTTTACTGCGTAGATGCGCAATACGTACCACAAGATTTCTGGGAAATAATGCCAGAAAGAATAAAACAAACCAAGCAAGATTTGTTGTTTATCTCTGACTTTGAGAACACCAAACAGTTAGAAACGATGAACATGGTTGCTGGCAATACATTTTATGAAACGATTTTTAATGTGGCGAATAAGAAACAAAGCATAACCGCCTTAGATGATTATGTTACTCATTTTTACACCCAGTTTTTACCAACCGATGTGCCTTTATACTTCACCTCGGGGCCGTTTTTAAATGCCTTTGACGGAAGCGCTACAGAAAGGTTTGGACAAGCCAATAACGCTTGCTTTGTGCTCGCTACAACATTTATTAATGGCATGCCCGTATTATTTGGAGGACAAGAAAATGGACTAGACAAAAACTTAAACTTTTTTGAAAAAGACTATTGGGACGGAAAAAGTGCAACGCAAAAAGAATTTTACAAACAAATGTTTGCATTAAAGCACCAAAACCCCGCTATTTTTAACGGGGCATACGGTGGTTCTTTTGCTAAAGTAACTACAGACAAACCAGAGGAGGTATATGCATTTGCAAGAGAGAAAGAGACTAATACAGTTTTGGTGTTTATAAACTTCTCTGCACAGCCCGTTTCGGTTATTGCACAAACGCAAAACCATGCTGGAGTTTACCAAATGCATGGCTTAAACCAAACAAAAGAGGTTGCAGAAAGTACAACGTTAGAACTTCCAGCTTGGGGATACACCATCCTGACTAAAAAATAGCAGCAAAAAGCGTTGTTCACATTTAATTGAAGAAACCAGTATTAATCGTGCATTTACTTTGCTAATTTGGCCACCATGCAAAAACCTACAAAAATTTACTTTGTTAGTGATGTACATTTAGGTGCGCCAAACGCACAAGAAAGCCTTGTACGAGAAAAACGACTGGTAAAATGGTTGGATGAAATTAAAACAGACGCTACAGAGTTGTTTGTTGTTGGTGATCTTTTTGATTTTTGGTTTGAGTACAAACGCGCTGTACCTAGAGGTTACGTACGTGTTTTAGGGAAATTGGCCGAAATTGCAGATAGCGGTATTCCTATTTCTTTTTTTACAGGCAACCATGATATGTGGATTTTTGATTACCTCCCCAACGAAATTGGCGCAAAACTTTATCGCGAACCCATTACCAGAGAATGGAATGGCAAAAAGTTTTTAATTGGTCATGGAGATGGATTAGGGCCAGGTGATTATGGTTATAAATTCATAAAAAAAGTATTTGCAAACAAAATATGTCAATGGCTTTTTGAGCGGCTGCATCCTAATTTTGGCATTTGGCTAGCAGATTATTTTAGCAAAAGTAGCCGTGCTAAAACAGGTGGAGATGATGCCATTTTTTTAGGTGAAGAAAATGAATGGCTGGTGCACTACGCTAAAGAAGAACTAAAAAAAACACATTATGATTATTTTGTGTTTGGGCATAGGCATTTACCTTTGAACATCCAATTAACACCAAAAAGCACGTACATTAATTTAGGCGACTGGATTAATTATTTTACTTATGCCGTTTTTGATGGCGAAGAATTAAAACTAGAAAAACAAGTAATTAAAGAAAAAGATTGATGAAAAAAACCATTTTTATGTTGGCATTAGTAGGATGTTTTTTTGCAAATGCACAAAGCCCAATTGGCAAAGGAGGAAAACAAGTGAATTTTGGCGTTGCCTTGAGCACCAACGGAGTTCCTGTTTATGTTTCGTATGATTTTGGAGTACACCCAGACATTACAATCACCCCCCAATTGGCCACCAATTTAAATGGGTTTAATTGGCTTGGCATAGCGTGTAAAGGAGATTATCACTTTAACACGTTATTAGAAATTCCGCAAAACTGGGACTTTTACACAGGGTTAAAACTTGGATTTAATGCAGACATTAATAATGATAACGACAAAGACTACCATGATGGTTTAGACCTTGGACTTCAAATTGGAGGAAGATGGTACTGGAGTGATTGGGGAATTAACTTAGAATTTGGCGGTGGTGCCGGTGGATTTGGTTCTCAGTTTGGCCTCAGCAAAAAATTATAAAGTAGCGCATATAATAAATCAAGAATCCTTCAACTCATAAAGTTGAAGGATTTTTTATGTAATAAAAATCAAGAAATAATAATTCTATACGCTTGTAAACTACAATCTAGTGCAGGATGTTTATGGCCATTTACAAGCGCACCTCTGTTTTTAATGTCTGTTTTTAACTCTTTGTAAATATCATGCAAGATATTTATAACGCGGTTTTTTATGGCAGAATCCTCTATGAGAGGTAGCATTTTTTTTGCCGTAAAAATGGCGGTGTTTACATGCGGGCAAATTTGTATTCCACTATGAGTAGAAATTACAGGGGCGTTTATTCTACAGCTCGCAGCAATAAATTTATCCAATAAAAAATCGGCATTTTTCATAATAGGAAATTAGTGAAAATGAACGTACTATTTTAGCGAAAATTATTTTATAAATGGCGAGTGTAAAAAGCTGTAAACAATGCGGAAAAGAATTTGAAGGACGAAAAAATAAAATCTTCTGTTCCCTTAAATGCAAAAGCATAGCCAACAATGAAAAAGATTTGTTGCTTAGAAAAACAACAAGAAGAGATTATGCCGTTATGGAGCGTAATGCGCGAATCATAAATAGCTATATGAAATCCATCAACATGGATCGTGTTTCTGTGTTAAAATCGGCTTTGATAGATCAGGGTTTTGATATACATGGGCCATTTAAACTGCATTTTGAAACAGAAAATCAGCCGCTTTATCATGTTGGTGATTATTGGCTAAAAGACTTATCTAAGAGTTACATAATAACTAACGCCCACTAAAAAAGAATAAACATGTTGAACAGAGAAGAGTTAAAACCACCATTTTATGCCAATATTTTTAGTTATGTACCCAGTACAGATAGAGAAGGTTACGCAGCAATGGACGAAGCCACATTAAGCGAAGTACAGCATATTAAAGGGTTTTTAGGTTATGAAGTTACCGGCACAGAAACGCGTAGAATTTTTATATCGTATTGGCAAGATATGGAGGCCATAAATAGGTGGAGAGAAAATGCAACGCATAAAAAAGCAAAAAGCCATGGCAAACAATGGTACTCAGCATACCACAGCATGTTGGTAAAAGTAGAAAGCCATAGCCTTTGGCACCCAGAATTGCTTTAATGTAACGTTTTGAGGTTGATGAAAACAAGAAGAGCAAATAGAAAAAACAATGATATTTGCCCAAAAAATAACAAGATTAATTTATGAGTAACGCAATAGATCAAGGTGGTGTAACCGTAAGCATAAAAGATGCAGTGGCTTCAATAGAGTTTCATCACCCGTTAAGCAATAGTTTACCGGGCAAGGTATTAGCACAATTAGCAAATGAAATTACCACAACAGGCCAGCGTACCGATGTGCATGTTATCATCCTTCGCTCTGCCGGAGACCGTGTTTTTTGCGGAGGCGCAAGTTTTGATGAGCTAATGTCTATCAAAGACTTAGAAGAAGGAAAAAAATTCTTTAGTGGATTTGCTAACGTGATTAACGCCATGCGTCAATGCCCCAAATTTATTATTGGTAGGGTGCAAGGCAAAGCTGTTGGTGGTGGTGTTGGATTAGCATCAGCGGTAGACTATTGTTTTGCCACAAAATTTGCAGCCGTAAAACTTAGTGAGCTTGCGGTGGGTATAGGCCCCTTTGTGGTTGGCCCAGCGGTAGAAAGAAAAGTGGGCGTATCTGCCATGAGCGCTATGGCCATAAACGCCACTGCTTTTTTTGATGCAGCATGGGCAAAACAAAAAGGGCTTTACACCGATGTTTTTGAAACAGCAGAAGAAATGGACCAAGCCATAGAAGAATTGGCGCAAAAACTTGCGAAAAGCAACCCAGAAGCCATGAAAGAGTTAAAGCAAATATTTTGGGAAGGAACCAATCATTGGGATAAACTGCTCATAGACAGGGCAGCAATTAGTGGCACATTGGTTTTGTCAGATTTTACGCGCACAGCCATAGCGTCTTTCAAAAAGAAATAGTTTTTTTGCCATAAATTTTAAAACCATAGAAATGAAAAAAATTACCCTTCTTGTTTTTACAGTTTGTTTTACAGTTGGACTGTTTGCGCAAACAGACGGAAATCAACTCACTAAGAGCGCAGATGCTATTGGAGATGTTGCTAAAGATACCGTAAAGCATTGGGCATGGTCTGGTTTGTACAATGCCGCAATGACGCAAACCTCGCTAACTAACTGGGCAGCTGGGGGAAACAATAACGTAAACATAAATGGTTTAATTAAGCAATTAGGTGTTTACTCTAAAAACAAATGGGTTTGGAATAATTTGCTTGAAGCCAATTTTGGCTACAACTTTCAGCCAGGCCGCGATGTAAAAACAGACGATAGATTGGAGTTTACAACGCGTTTAGATAGAGAACTAAAAACAGAAAGCTGGCGGGTGAGCTTATTTGCAAATTTCAGAACTCAATTTGCAGATGGTTTTAAAGATCCAGATTATGACAACCCAATATCTAAATTCATGTCTCCCGCATACCTAACCTATGGTATTGGTATGACCAATGCGAGTTTTAAAGGGTTAAACGTTTATTTCTCTCCTATTCAAGTAAAACAAACCTTTGTGTTAGATTCGGCATTATCTGCAAACGGAACATTTTATGCAACCGATGCACCAAACGTTGCCGCCCTTGAAAATGGCGGGTCTTACAGAACAGAGTTAGGAGCCTATCTAGATATAATTTATAAAAATGCGTTTTCTGAACAATTTGAGGTAACCTCAAAATTAAATTTGTTTAGCAACTATTTAGATAGACCACAAAACATTGATGTGAATTGGGAAACACTTTTGTTGATGAAGGTATATTCCAATTTGTCGGTTAGCCTTTCGTTACACCTTATTTATGATAACGACATTCATGTGCAAGACACAAATGGTGATGGCGTAAACAATGCTCCTGGTACCCAATTCAAACAAATATTAGGTGTTGGTTTGGCGTACAGCTTTGGAGCCTTTAAAAAATAATAGATACTCTCTTTAAAGAAGAGCTATATTTAAATTATAAAAAGCCCCGGCAATGGGGCTTTTTTATGCCACAGCTTTTCGTAAAAATTCCTTTACAGGTGCCGATGCACGATGAGAAACTAGAATGGTTTTCAACAAATTATCGCTGGTATATAGCGAAGTTGGTAGATGTTCATAATAGTAAAACTGCTTGTTGAATAATAGAGGTTCCTTCTCGGCAGCTTCTAAAAAATTCTTATCCAACCGCTTGTTTTGCTCACCACGAATGCATTCATAATGCTTTGCAAAATTCTTGTCGCTGTACGCTTTCTTAAACGTATCTAAATTTTCTGCTATGTACCAGCGTATGTCTTTTAGCATTTGTGTATTGGGCATATAAACACCGCCATATACCGCCATTTTTTCTGGGCCAAGCTCAATGTACAAACCGGGCGTTGTCATGTCTTTTCTGCCGCCTGGCGATACTATGGCACTCACTTGGGTTTTATAGGGTGTTTTGTCTTTGCTAAAGCGTATGTCTCGGTTTATACGGAAAATGCAATCTTTTGCTTCTACCAAAAGCTCTGGTTCTTCAACGCGCATTTCAACAATCAAGTCCTCCACCAATTTTTTAAACGGGTTTTTCACTTCCTTTTCGTAGCGCTTGCGGTTTTCATCAAACCATTCTTTATGGTTGTTGGCGGCTAAATCTTTAAAGAATTGGGCAAAGTCAGATGAAAAATATTGCATAATGAAATTTGATTTTTGCTACTAAAATACAAATCGCAGTTGCCAAAAGTTATATTGTTTTTTAAAGCTGCGTAGAGAATTGATTAAGCCAAGACCTGACAGGTTTTTAAAAAGAGCCGTTGGTTTAAATTTATTTCCAGAATCCAATTTGGCGAATCATGTCAGGTCGGGGAAAAAAGCAACCATGTTTTTTAGCCGATTAACAGCCATCATTATTCCTAGTCTTCTAGGTATTCAAGAATATCTGCTGGCTGACAGTCTAGCTCTTTACAAATGGCTTCTAGTGTAGAAAACCGAATGGCTTTTGCTTTTCCAGATTTTAAAATGGAAAAATTTGCCGTGGTAATTCCAATTTTTTCTGCCAGCTCTTTGCTTCGCATTTTTCGCTTGGCAAGCATTACATCAAGGTTTATAATTATTGGCATAAATTAAACCGTTAAGTCGTTTTCTGCTTTTATGTCTTTCGCCAAAAGCAACGCATTACTTTGAATTATAAAAAACAAGCCAATAATCACTAGAAAAAGTGGCGCAATGGAGTTGATTTCGAAACTCAAATTTAGTTGGCCTACAAAAAGTTGGCTCAGCCACAAAAGCACCTGAACGAAAATAAATATGCTCCCTGCAATTAGAAAGTGCATACCAGATTTGCGTAAATGAGTTATAATTTCTTCCGAGAAATATTTTCGAGACAACAGGCGTCTTGCCACTTTTCTAAGAAAATACAAACCTCTGAGGAAAATGACATAAGTTAAACTGCTTACAATTGCGAGCGCCCAATATTTAAACGTCCAATTGTTTAAACCGGCTTCGCCCGTGTCTAACTTAACGGCCTCTAACGGTACAATGAGTAAAATATAAACCGGAACGCCAATGTGAAAAATGTAGAATACATCAATCAATGTTTTAAAAACAATCGCCTTTTTCATTGTAATATATTTTCGGCAATAATAATAAATTATTGATAAACGATAATTTAATTCTACATAACAATAACATATAGACGATTGAGGCCTATTTTGCAATGGCTATTTTCTTATTCTTCACCTTCGGTTTGTAATTCACGGCATCAGAAATTAAATCTAAAACCGAGCCTGTTGGGCAAAGCAATCGGCACCAAATCATGGGGTAGCGCGCTGTAAAAAATACAGTGATTACAGCCATAAAAAACCAAAAGGTGGTTACGTCTAGTCCAAACAAATCTGGAAATAGCTCATAATTGCTCCAGCTCCGCATGCCCAATAAAACGCCCGCTAGCAAAACCATGGTAATGCCCAGCCTAATTTTGTTAATGTATTTGTTGGGGATGAAAAACTTGGCGCGGGCCTTTTTGGGTGAAATTTGTAAAATTAATCGTTGTGCGTTGCCAAACGGACAAACATATTTGCAGTATGTGTTTTTTCCCCATATAGCGCCAAGTAAGGTAAATAGCGCATAAAGCCCTACCAAGCTAGAAACTTGTGTGCCCACAAATGGGTGCAAAAATGAAATGTAGGTAAAAGAGTTATTCAAGAAAAAACCAATGTACGCCACCGATAAAATGCTGAGAATGGTAATGCCTTTTTTAGTCTTGCGCAGCTTCTTTTGGAAACCATATAAAAACATCAAAAAGATTACGGAGATGTGTACAATCCAAAACCAGGTAAGTTTTGCATCTACCGAGAATCCATCCATTTCGCTAACATCTGCAAAGGTAACCAGTGGCTCAGGCATGGCTTTTTCCAGCAATTGTGTGGCTGTTTGTGCAATGGCTTCGGTGGTTAATGTGGCGCCAGAAACCGCATCAACGGTATTTTCGCCTTTTACTTTTAGGCCAATTAATTGCTCGTAAAACCCTGCATTGGCAATCTTCTTTAAATAGCTTTCTGTTTCTTTAGAAGAAACGTGGTGCACGCCCGAAATTTTGCCATCATCATCAACCAAAACAGCAACGTTTACTGGGCCGGCATACCCACGCACATCGGTAATAATGCCGGTACTTTCTGTATAAATATGGTTTTCATTATCGCCTTTTACGACAACATAAAAAAGGTTGGCGTTGGCTTTTAACTCGGCTTGCCCGGGCGAAAGCTTTTGTGCGTGGTTGACTAGTTTTATGCCAAAATCTGCCGAGTGCGTAACATCTTTTTCGGGGTCGAAAATGAGGCTTGTTTTGCTTTTTTCTTCAACTTTATTAAGCACCAAACCATTGCCGTGGCCTTTGGTTTCGGCATCACCCACAGTGCCGTAATGGCTATTGTTTTCGCCCGCATGATTTACCAGTTTTGGTTGGGCAAATTCAGTGGGTTCTTGCTCTAGTTTTAAGATAGGCTCGGTTTGTTGCAACGGCCCTTCTACCCAAAAGTATAGGAAAAAAGCGGCCACCAAAATGGTGGCCAGCAGTTTGTATTTTTCTTCTTGTATAAAGGTTTTTGCAAGCATTGCCTACAGAGTTTCAACGGTTTTATTTGTGATGTCAACCACCCAAGTGTTAATGTTTTTGTCTGGTAAAATGGCGTCTTGCACGTATTTTACTTTGCTAGAGCCTGCCACTTCGTTTACGGCTGTTTGAATAATTTCGTCTTGAAAATAGGGGTCGTTAGCCACTAAAAGAGGCACAACAATTACGTTGTCTTCCAACTCAAAAAGTTTGGTAATGCCGTCTTTGGTTGGCTGTGTAGAATAATTTACCAAGTGGCCACACCAAGCGTACGCAATGCTTTCGTGGCCGGTTTTTACTTTTAGGTACTTGCCAATATCACTCACCATTTCTTCCCATTGTTGGTTGTAATCGGCATCGCCATAGGCAACTAAAAGTACACCTTCATTTGCGCTGTTTTCGCTCAAGGCAGAAACTCTGCGCTCTATATTTTTCTTTAAAATGGTGGTGTAATCTAGCGGAGGCGTAATGGTTACGCGCGCTTTTGGTTTGTATACTTCAATTTTTTCTTTGGCCAAATCTTCCTGCACCTTCATGTCTGCACTAATTCCACAAATCACAGGAATATCATGCGAGTAGTGCGAACTAACAGTTAAGAAAATAGGAACGATTACAATTTCATCAAACCCTTCGGCATCAAACTCTTTTAAGCGCGTAGCAATGCTAGGCTCGTTGTATTCCATAAAGGCAGTTTTAATGCCCGAAATCTTTTCGTTCGCCAAGATTTCTTCTTTTACCTGGTGTTCAATGTCAACAAGCATATCTCGCCACATTTCAGAATGGCTTCCATGATTAACCAATAATACACCAATGTTTTTTTCATTGGTTGCGGTTTCCGCTTCGGGTGATTTACATGCAGTAAATGCAACAACAAGGGATAGTAAGGCTGCTTTTATAACTCTCATTTTACTCTATTAAGAATGATTCTAAATTGCAAATAACTGCTAAAGAACAAAATTGAGCAAGCAAAAAAATAATTTAGAAAATCATTCTAAATAAGCGTTTAATTCATTGAAAGTGAGCTTAAAGCAAAAGGTTAAATAATCACATAAGATCATCTTTTCTGCTGAACATGATTTACGATATTTGTCAACCCAGAAAATAAAATGAAAATGAGCAACGCTGCGGTGCAAAATCAATCAGAAATTTCAGTTTTAAAACAAGCCTTTTTGCTAATGGCACAAGCCAAAGCTATGGCCGAACTTTATGAAGCCAAAAAAGAGGTAACCGGTAAATATGTGCACGCTACAAGTCGCGGTCACGAAGCCATACAATTGGCCACAGCTATGCAATTGTTACCGCAAGATTGGGTGGCACCATATTACCGTGACGATGCTATGTTGTTAGGAATTGGCATGCGCCCGTATGATTTAATGTTGCAATTGTTGGCCAAGCGTGATGATCCGTTTTCTGGCGGAAGAACGTATTATGCTCACCCGAGTTTGAATGATGCCGACAAGCCAAAAATCCCTCACCAAAGTTCGGCAACGGGCATGCAGGCCATTCCGACAACCGGAGTTGCTATGGGCATTGCGCTAAAAGAATTGCACAAATTGGGCGAAGATTTTGGCGATGAAAAACCCGTTGTGGTTTGTAGCATTGGCGATGCTGCCATGACCGAAGGCGAAATCTCTGAAGCCATGCAAATGGCTGCACTCAAGCAATTGCCCATTATCTTTTTGGTGCAAGACAACGGCTGGGATATTAGCGCAAACGAAGAAGAAACCCGCGCCATGAATGCGGCAGAATATGCCCTCGGATTTAAAAAAATAGAAACCCGCAGCATAGATGGCTCTGTTTTTACCGAAAGCTACAACACGTTAAATGAAGTGATTGGTTTGGTGCGAAAAGAACGCAGGCCGTTTTTGGTGCACGCCAAAGTTCCGTTGTTAAACCACCACACAAGTGGTGTGCGCATGGATATGTATCGCCACGACAAAGAAGAATTGGCGGAAGCGCGCAGCCGCGATCCGTACCCAAAATTGATTCAAGAATTAGTAGATGCCGGAGTGCCGGAAGCCGAGATTAAAGACTTGGAAAATCAAGCCGTAGCCACGGTTGCCGCAGATTATGCCGAAGCACTGAAAGCAGAAGACCCTCGTCCTGAAGACTTGTTGGACCACTATTTTGCGCCAACGCCCATCACCGAAGAAAAAGGAGTACGTGAGCCAGCTGGCCGCGAGAAAACCGTGATGGTCGATTCTGCCCTTTTTGCCATTAAAGAAATTATGCACAAACACCCAGAAGCGTTGCTTTACGGACAAGATGTTGGCGCGCGTATTGGCGGGGTTTTTCGCGAAGCCGCAACTCTAGCCCAAACCTTTGGCGATGACCGTGTATTTAATACGCCCATTCAAGAAGCGTTTATTGTGGGCAGCACCGTTGGGATGAGTGCCGTTGGCCTAAAACCAATCGTTGAAGTCCAGTTTGCCGATTACATCTGGCCGGGCTTAAATCAGCTTTTTACCGAAGTTTCGCGCAGCAATTATTTGAGCAACGGCAAGTGGCCCGTGAGCATGATTTTACGTGTGCCCATTGGCGCCTACGGCTCTGGCGGACCATTCCACAGCAGTTCTGTAGAATCTGTGGTAACCAATATTCGCGGTATAAAAGTGGCGTACCCAAGCACCGGTGCCGATTTAAAAGGCTTGATGAAATCTGCCTATTACGACCCGAATCCGGTGGTGATGCTGGAGCACAAAGGTTTGTACTGGAGTAAAATTAAAGGCACCGAAGCTGCCAAAACCATAGAGCCAGATGAGGATTATGTGATACCGTTTGGTAAAGGCCGCATCGCGCTTGCCGCAGACGAAGCACAAATTAATTCTGGCAATTCTGTACTGATTGTAACCTACGGCATGGGCGTTTATTGGGCAACCAATGCCGCCAAGCAGCACAAAGGTCAGGTTGAAGTGTTGGATTTACGCACATTAATTCCGTGGGACAAAGACTTGGTTTTTGAACGCGCCCGCGCACACGGTAAAATAATTGTACTGGCCGAAGAACCAGACGGACCAACCATTGGCCGTGCGTATGCCGGAAAAATTCAGGAAGAATGTTTTGAGGATTTAGATGCACCGGTAATGTTTATGGGCTCTATAGATACACCGGCTATCCCGCTAAACAGCACGCTAGAAGCAACGATGTTGCCGAATGCCGATAAAGTAAGCACAAAGATTGCGGAGATGCTGGCGTATTAAATATAATAAGCAAATGCGTATTGGCATTTTCTAATTGTTTTGACTTTCAGCAAAATGATCCGTTATTTCAAAAACCTTCATTGGAGTAAAAAAGTAGCTCTACTTAATAATGCCACGTGTTTTTCGGCTGTTTTTTAAAATATAGCATTTCGTTTTATCGCGGAACATGGCTTTTTACTTATGTTGATTTATCTGCGCTTTTTATATTTTATGGCAGTATTTTGCTATCTAGCTTAAACGTGTTCGCTATTATTATAATTTTTAGAAGAGCATTGTTGCCAAGTTTACTTTGGATAGGTATAAGCGCATTGCCGCTGACCTTTTTAGCATATCGGGTTCTGATATAATTTATGGAGACTTATATGGTTAGAATGGTGCTCACTTTTGGGATTGTTTTTTTGGCAAGTTTTTATGGCCATGCACAGAATTTTATCAATCCTGGCGGGCCCGTTGAAAGCCGTTTTTTAGAGATTAAAGACTCCGTAAATACCAACGATACTTTGGTGTTTTTTAGTCATTATCCTGGTGAAGATATTTATTACGGTGTTGTGCTTTTTAAGCATGAGTACAATCTGAAAAGAAAACAAATCACCTATTACGCGTATGAAAAAAAGACAGTTGAAACGAATTGGACCGTAGAAGGAAATGATTCTACGTTGCAGAAATTAAGGCGTGCTATTCCTTTTTCTGCAAATCAAAAAAAAATTTCTCAGTGTGATGGTGACTCATGAAAAAAGTCAGTATGTGCTAGCCGTGTATATAATGAATGAACTGATTGATTCGTTTGAAGTGGATGAACCAAACGTTGGAGCAAACTATTGGAGCCCAAACATAAATTGTATTAGAGCACTTCGAGATACTTCATTGTTTGTTCCATGGAAACCAACGAAATATTACCGCACAACGAGAACGTGGTATGGTAGAAAAAAATATTATGAATTTATAAAAGACAAATGGGTTGAGGTTCCCAATCCGAATAAGGACTAAAAACCCGAGGTATTTTAAACCTCTCAGTCTTTACGCCCTGCGTTTTAAAGTAACTTTTTAATACTTGGGAATGATACCGATCCTAAAATTGGTTTTTGTAGCAAAGCAGGGCGATATATTTAGTTGATCACGCAATTTATTTCACCATTTATCTTTTGATTCATAATTCATGAATTGAGGAAATAATTAGCCAACCCTCACTTTGGCAAACTCTCTGTTTTAAGCCTTAGCCAAAGGTTAAAAACGGCTTATTTTAGTCAATCGTTATAACGTGAAGAACCAACCCAAAAAATGAGCAAAAGCATTGCGTTTTATCTCCTTGTATTTTCTTGTCTGATAAACTTTAGGGCACATGCTTCGGGTGGGTTTAAAGTGTTGATTACCGAACACAATGCAGAACAAAGAATGTTCTTGCAGAATGTTCCAGTGTTTATTGATACGACAAAGCGTTTTTCCATTGAGGCTCTTCTTCGTACATCAGAAAGTGCTTTCCGCGTATTGCCTTTAAATGAAAGTATTCCATTTCCACTTGTGGTATTTGGCCGTGCAACATTGGTAAATAAAACAAATCAACTAGAAAGCGGATACTTGGGTTTTTGCGCAGAAGCCGACTCAATTTATGTTTTCCCACTCATGAATGGGCTGCCTACCGATACCGTTTTTTTATCAAAAAGCACCCCGCTACAAGAAAGGTTTTTTCCATCTAACATAAATTTATTCCCCATTTGGTTAAGCGAAGCAAAAAGCCAAACGTATGCCTATGCCGTTTTTTTTTCAAAAGAAGTTCTGGCATCGCACCTCAATGAATTGACAGTTGCTTCTTCTAAAAGCATTATAAAACCCTTTGTAGAGCGTAATACGTTTCAGTTTTTATATGCAGGCGCAATGTTTATTTTTTTAATGCTCGGTTTGTTTGCGTACTTTCTCTTTAAAGACAAAACCTTTATATACTTTGCGTTTCTCCAGCTGGCTTTTGTGTATTATTTTTTAAATACCAGTCGCGTCCTAGGGGGAATTGTGAGCGCTACTAACCCAGAGTATTTTAAAATACAGAACCATATAAGTATCTCTCTACTTATACTTAGCGTCTTTTTATTTGCAGTAAATTATGTAAAACTGCGCAGCTATTTACCTAAGTTGTTTACGGCTTACGTGGGTTTTACACTTTTTGTTGCCTGTTTTTCGCACGTTTTTATGCTGCTCACAAGGCAAGATTTTTTAGGTGTGCGCCTTAATAATCTATTCATTTTAATTTGGACTATTTTCAGTATTACGCTCATCTCAATTGTTGCAGCAAAAAAAGATGCCATGGCACAGCGATTGGTTGTTGCCTTTGGTATTTTATTTGTCTCGGGAGTTATTTTTATTTTAACGCTAGAGAAAATTATTCCTTCGAGTGTATTTACAAAAAACAGCTTTCAGATAGGCACTTTCTTATTTTCATTATTGCTGTTTTATAACCTGTTTGAAAAGGTAAACCTTATCCAACAAGAAAAGGCGCGGATAGAAAAACTAGACCATATTAAATCTACATTCTTTGCTAATATTTCGCATGAATTTCGCACACCGCTTACCTTAATTATGGGGCCCATAAACCAGTTGTTAGAAAAAACAAACAATGCGCGTGATGAAAAATTGCTGAAGGTGGCCTTAAAAAATGCCCACCGCCTTTTAGCTTATGTAAACCAAGTGTTAGATTTATCTAAGCTAGAAAGCGAAAAACAACATTTACAGGTGCAGCAACAAAACATAACCAAGCTGCTAAAGGGGGCTACTATGTCTTTTGAATCATTGGCGAGACAACAAAATATTCGCCTTCATTTTGCCAGCCAAAACCCAGATTTGTTGCTATGGTTTGATGCAGACCTCATGGAAAAACTAATCCTTAATTTGCTGAGTAACGCCTTTAAATTTACCCGAGAAGGAGAAGTTTCTGTATTGCTCATTGAGAAGGAAAGAGAGGTTTCTATATGTGTGCGCGATTCTGGATGCGGTATTTTAGAAGATGATCTGCCTCATCTTTTTGAGCGGTTTTTTCAAGTAAAAACACACATGGCTAGTGATGTTGAAGGCAGCGGACTGGGTCTTCCGTTAGTGAAAGAAATTGTTGCACAGCATCAAGGCAGAATTAGTGTTTCAAGCAAGCTGGGTAAAGGAAGCACGTTTACCATTTTTCTTAAAAAAGGCAGCAATCATTTTAGCCGTTTTGAGCTTAATCTGGCACAAACAAAAGCAAATGAGAAGTTGAGTAATGCAGAGCAGGTTTATTTGCCGGGGCCAGTGATGAATGAGAATGAAACAAAACAGAATGTGACTAAAAAAGTGCCCACACTCTTATTGGTTGAAGACAATACCGATGTACGTGAATACATGAAAATGATACTAGGCAGCGATTACAATATAATAGAGGCGGCCGATGGTGAACTTGGCATTGAACAAGCATTAAAATACAACCCCGCAATTGTTATTAGTGATGTAATGATGCCCAAAAAAAATGGATTTGAGCTTTGTGATTTTATAAAACAGGATGAACGCACAAGTCACATCCCCATTATTTTACTAACAGCTCGCGCCAGCCAAGAAGAAAAACTAGAAGGCTTAGAATTTGGTGCCGATGACTATTTAACCAAACCTTTTGATGCCAAAGAGCTGGAAATTAGGGTACGTAAATTAATAGAGTTGCGGGCTCATTTGCGCAAAAAAATACTGGCATCGCCAATACAAAATTTT
The DNA here is from genome assembly GCA_030424545.1 of Bacteroidia bacterium. Classification (GTDB taxonomy): domain Bacteria; phylum Bacteroidota; class Bacteroidia; order Flavobacteriales; family Schleiferiaceae; genus JAUHWL01. Next base: position 71,622 of record JAUHWL010000001.1, on the reverse strand, counting down.
GCGGCCGAAGAAATTTCGCAGCTAGACAAACACCTTTTAGAAAAAGCTTTTTTAATTATTACCGAAAACCTAGGCAATAGCGAGTTTAATGTAGATGTGTTTGCTCAAGCCATGTCTGCAAGCAATACTCAACTCAACAGAAAACTAAAAGCGCTTACCGGCCTTAGCACAAACAAGTATATACAGCATGTGCGCTTGCAAAAGGCGTTAACCATGTTAGAAAACCAAGAAGGCAATGTTTCAGAAGTTGCTTATTTAACAGGATTTAGTAGCACCCCATATTTCGTAAAATGCTTTCGCGAAGCCTTTGGTAAAACACCCGGTAGTTTATTGCGCGAATAACACGCTTGTAAAAAACAGCCCATATTTCTGGTTTAGAAGCTCGTTTTGGTTGAATTTTTATACTATTTGATTGGAAATTGACAGCCGAGACGAAGCAATCATGTCATCTTTGAGCAATCAATTTTAAAACCATTTCAAGATGAAAAAAATTACAAAAAATTTGATGCTTATTGTAACAATGTTTGTCATGAGCATTTTTAGCGATGCTCAAATAACAATTACAGAAGCTGCGTTTAATCGCCCCATTGGCTTTACAGACTCAGTGTGGTATGCGGCAGAAACAAACATTAACATACCTGCAACAGGAGCTAACCAAACATGGGACTTTTCTGGGCTTACTTATTCTAAGAGTTATTATTGGGATTATTTTGATGCAACTTCAGATCCAAATTTTGCAAATGCAATCAATAAGGAAAATCATTTAGTTGGTTTTCAGGTGTTTGAATTTAAGCTTCAAGAATATGAAAGTGTGGATGCGAACGGTTGGTTTATAATGGGGTATTATGTAGAAGACACCACCATGACTTTGCAAGCATTAACCGGATCATCTGCGGATAGCATCCATCTTGTTGGAGGAGTAGAGCCGTTTCAAGGTCGCGTAGATCGAGTTAAGTTTCCAACAACGTATCAAGATCAATGGACACAATCAAGAAAAGAAACCTTTCAGTTTGAGCTTTCTGTTGCTTCGCTAGGTTTGAATAAAACTCCGGGCAAACGCGTTCGGACGTATACGGACAACCGTGTAGTGACAGGCTATGGTGATATTATTATCCCAACACAGAGCGGAGCAAGTTCATCAATCCAAGTTTTGCAAATTCAATCTTTTCGAACAGAAGTAGATAGTTTTTTTGTTGGAGGCCAACCAGCATCAGCAATATTGCTAAATGCTTTTGGTGTAACCCAAGGCGCTACGCAACTAGATAGCGCCATGTTATTTTATACAGTAGGATTTGGAGCCCCTGTTTTTGCCCTCAATTTAAACGGGAATATGGCCAATACTTTAGAGTGGCGTCCGCAAGCTGATGGGCAAAGCACTGCCAATATCAATGAATTTGATATGGTTCAAAGCAACTGTTTTCCAAATCCAGCAGCAAAAAACGGCCAAATAAATATTACGGCAGATGGTTTTGGAGATGATACACAATTCTTATTACTAGACGTAATGGGTAGAGTAGTACAAGAAGCCAATCCACAGCGAATGGGTACTGAGGATTACAGAATACAATTATCCGCGTTATTGCCGGCCGGGAATTACTTCTACCAACTTTTTGATAAACAGGCCAAAAAGAGAGCACACGGCAAAATCATTGTTAAATAGCAACTAACCAATCAATAAACGCGAGTTTAGAAAGCGGCACAACAAATTATTGTTGTGCCGCTTTTTGCTTTTTAAGGAGATTAAAATGGCTACTAGAATAATAATGTGTTCCTAATATGATTGATGTTCATCGGTAAGATGTCTTGATCTTTTCTAGTGTATTGAATGTGGGTGTAAAAACAAAATTTAACCATTTGGTTAAATTTAATTTTTTTGTTTACATTTGGGGCGATGAAAACAAAAGATAAAATTATAGAAGCGGCAAAGGCAACTTTTCATGAAAAAGGATTTGAAGGTGCGCGCATGCAAGAAATTGCAGATGCCTGTGGAGTAAACAAAGCCCTACTTCATTACCATTTTCAATCTAAAGAAAAGTTATTTAAGGCTGTTCTTCTTGGAGCCATGATGGAGATGTTTCCTGCGGTTTTGGCCTTGCTCAATTCTAATAAACCGTTGGTTCAAAAAATAGAAAGCGTTGTTGATTTGTATTTAGATTTTATCTCTCAGAACCCTAGAATACCGCTTTTTGTACTGAATGAAATGAATCAAAACCCAGCATTTATTCTAGATCAGCTTCAGCTTTCAAACCAAAAACCACTTGTTTTTATAAACCAAATTCAGGCAGCCGTAGCAGATAAAAAGATGCTGCCAGTAGGTCCGTTTCACCTCATAGCAGATATTATCGGTTTATGCGTTTTTCCGTTTATAGCAAAACCAATATTACAAATGTTAAGTGGTATGAACGAAAAAGAATATGGTGCTTTTATAGCAGAAAGAAAGATTCATATCACGCAATTGATTTTGCTAGGGTTGCAAATTGATGTAAATAAAATTTAACCACATGGTTAGGATAAAAAATATTTTCGTGCTGTTTATTATGGTTTTTGCCGTAGAAGGATCTGCGCAATATGTGCTTACGTTAGATTCTTGCATCAACCAAGCCAACAGAAACTTTCAGTTTAATCAAGAAATAGAATATAATGCGCAGATAGCGGAGCTAAACATTAAAAACCTTAACAAAGGCTATTTGCCGAGTTTAGAATTAAATGCCGTTTCTACCTACCAAAACGAACAAATTGAAATTCCTGTTGCCCTTCCTGGGCTTGATGCACCTGTTGCACCGCTAAACTTAAATAACGCATTGGTTACCATGCGCCAATGGATTTTTGACGGTAGTTTAACACAACATAAAAAAGTGATTGAAACGGCCAACGGGAATATAAGAATGCAAGAAGTTGAGGTGCAAAAGCTGAATGTTAAAACAAAAATAACTCAGGTATATTTTGGCATTTTATTAAAACAAACTCAACAACAAATTTTAAGAGATAAGCAAGCTATGCTTCAAAGCAGGTTGAGCGAGGTGAGCACAGCAGTAGAAAACGGGTTGCTCTTAGAAAGTGATAAAAATTTACTTAAAGCAGAAAGTGTGCAGCTAAAGCAACAAACTACAGAGCTTGAGTTTAGTTTAATGGAGAGTATAAAGTCTTTGGAAAACCTACTCGGCATACCTATTCCAAAAGGAACGTTGTTTAATGCGGTTCCAACCGATATTCGTTTTGAATCAAGCCTTTCAAACCGGCCAGATATGTTGTTGCTAGATCATCAATCATATTTGTTAGAAGCACAAAAGGAGTTAACTAAGTCTGTGTATTTACCAAAAATTGGCTTGTTTGCTGATGGTGGAATTGGGTTGCCGGGTTATAATATTTTTAATGATAACCTAGCGCCTATGGCCAGAGTTGGGGTAACGTTGAGGTGGAAGATGTTTGATTGGAATCAAGGTCGTGTATTGCGTCAAAACCTCAGCATCAACCAAAAAATAATAGACTTAAAAAAAGTGCAATTATCATCTCAAATTGGTGTACAAACGGCCGCACAGCTAAATACAATAGAAAAGGTAAAAACACTTATGCAAGATGATGCAGAGTTGGTAAGTCTGTATAAATTGGTAGCTGATGCTTATGCCGCACAACTTAAAAATGGCACCATTACAAGCGCAGAATACATTGCACAACTAAACAAGGTTGAAGAAGCGGAGAGCAATTTAGAACTGCACAAAATTCAGCTGCAAGTTGCCATTTTAAATTATAACAATTTGCTGGGTGAGTAATCAGTACAGTGTCTCCAAACGGCTGTAAAACAATAGAAGATACCACATTAAAAAACAGATAACATGAAAATAATAACAATACAAACCCGCACTGCTTATCGGCAACTGAAAAGGTTGTTGTTTGCTTTTGCAACATTGAGTTGGGCCTTGTTTGTCTCATCTTGCAACAACAACGGAGATAAAGCCGATGCCTACGGCAATTTTGAAGCAGACGAAATAACCATTTCTGCAAAGGCGCAAGGCGAGCTTCTAAGCTTTAGCATTGTTGAAGGGCAAACCGTGGCGGCTGGCGAAGTTGTGGGTTTGGTAGATACCACAAACCTTCACCTGCAACGAGCTGAACTTGCCGCAAACCTGCTTTCAACGCAAGCCCAAAAGCAAAACATTGCCGCCCAAATTCAAGTGGCGAAAGATGAGCTAGAGCGAATAGAAAAAGATCAAAAGCGGATATCGAAAATGTATGCCGAAAAAGCGGCAACTCAAAAGCAATTGGACGACATTAACAGTGCGGCAACTATTGCTAGAAACAAGTTACAAGTCTTGCAAACGCAATATCCAGCTATTGAAGCACAGGTAGCCGCTATAACCGCCAAGAACGATCTTCTTGAAAAAATGATTGCAGATGCTGTGATCACCAATCCGGTAAATGGCATTGTATTGGCCAAGCTGGTGGAGCAAAACGAGATGACTGCTCCTGGTAAACCTTTGTATAAAGTGGCAGACATGAGCGCCTTAAATCTACGTGCGTTTGTTTCCGGTGATCAACTTTCGACAATTGAGATTGGCAAGGCCTATTCTGTAAAAATTGATGGTCCGGAAGGCGAAATGCTGGATTACCAAGGTGAGTTGATATGGATATCTGACCAGGCGGAGTTTACCCCGAAAACGATTCAGACAAAAAAGGACCGGGTAGACTTGGTGTATGCTATTAAACTGCGCGTTAAAAATGACGGAAAACTAAAGCTAGGCATGCCTGGCGAACTCTGGATAAGTACCGCAGAATAATGGTTGAGTTCCACAACATCAACAAAAGCTATGGCGAAAACGAAGCCGTAAAGGATGTGTCTTTTTCGGTAGGTGAAGGCGAACTATTTGGTCTAATCGGGCCTGATGGTGCTGGAAAAAGCACCCTCTTTCGCATTCTCACAACCGTGCTTTTGGCCGATAGCGGCAATGTGCTGTTTAACGGCAAAGATGTGGTGGCAGATTACAAGTACATCCGCGAAAACGTAGGTTATATGCCTGGGAAATTCTCGCTCTATCAAGATTTAAGCGTGACAGAAAACCTAAAGTTCTTTGCGACAATTTTCAACACCACAATTGACGAAAACTACGAACTCATTAAAGATATCTACCAGCAGCTCGAACCATTTGGCAACCGTAAGGCTGGAGCGTTAAGCGGTGGGATGAAACAAAAACTAGCATTGAGTTGTGCTTTGATCCACAAGCCTAAAGTTTTGGTGTTGGATGAGCCCACCTTTGGGGTTGATGCTGTTAGCCGCAAAGAGTTTTGGGACATGCTGAAAAGCCTGAAGGCAAAGGGTGTCACCATTTTGGTGAGCACACCTTATATGGATGAAGCCGAATTGTGCGATCGTATCGCGCTTATCCAGAAAGGCAGAATACTCGATATAAATACACCAAAAGGTATTGTTGAGCAATTTGAACGACAGCTTTTCATCGTAAGCAATGTCGCCATCTACCCAGCTTTGCAAGCGCTGGAAAACAATCCTGCAACCCAGAACGCATACAGCTTTGGTCAAGAGATTCATGTTTATGCTGATGAAATAACTTCAGCGAACGCGATAAAGCAAGTTCTTGAAAATGGCGGTCTAAAAAATCCCGAAGTCAGTGTAGGCACACCGAATATTGAAGACTGTTTCATGGACTTAATGGTTCGCGGAAATTTGGAAGAATCTGCTCATGCTTAAGCCAGCCGAACATACAATTACCGCGAAAAACTTGACTAAAACGTTCGGTGATTTCACAGCTGTAGACGCCATTACTTTCGAGGTGAAGAAAGGTGAAATCTTTGGCTTCCTTGGGGCGAATGGTGCAGGGAAAACTACGGCCATCAAAATGCTTTGTGGCCTGAGTTCACCCAGTTCTGGAGAAGCCAACATTGCGGGATTCGACATCTACAAACAGCCGGAAGATATCAAGAAGAACATCGGCTACATGAGCCAACACTTCAGTTTGTATGGTGACTTAACGGTTGAAGAAAACATCCGCTTTTATGCGGGTATTTATGGTTTAAAATCAACCGAAATAAAAGAGCGCAGCGTTGCACTAATAAAAGAGCTTGGATTAGAAAACTACGCCAAACGTTTTGTAGCTGAATTGCCATTGGGCTGGAAACAGAAATTAGCCTTTAGCATCGCCATTATTCACAACCCAAAAATTGTGTTTTTAGATGAACCTACTAGTGGCGTTGACCCAATTACCAGGCGCCAGTTTTGGGGTATGATTTATAGCGCTGCCGCGAAAGGAATAACCGTTTTTGTAACCACCCACTACTTAGATGAAGCCGAATATTGCGACCGCGTGAGCATTATGGTGGATGGCGAAATGCGCGACTTGGACACCCCAACTGCACTGAGAACAAAGTACAACCTCCCCACCATGAACGATGTGTTTTTACACATGGCGGTGCGAAGCAAACGATCAGAATAATGAAGCAATTCTTGGCTTTTGTTCGCAAGGAGTTCTATCACATTTTTCGTGATAAGCGCACGCTTATGGTTCTGTTTGGTATGCCCATTGCGCAATTGCTGTTGTTTGGTTTCGCAATTACCACAGAGGTGAACAATGCCAACATTGGCATCTACAATCAAAGTCCGGGTCAGTTCTCTAACGACCTTGTACAGCGTATGACAGGATCTGATTTTTTCAGGTTGTCTGCGAACATCAACTCTGAGGCTGAGATGCTTGAAGCCTTTCAGACCAACAAACTAAAAATGGTGGTGGTCATTCCGCCCAAGTTTGAGCAAAATGTAACAGCGGGGAACGCCAAGATTCAATTGATTGCAGATGGTAGCGACCCGAATCTCGCCACGATTTTAACAAGTAGCGCAGAGGCGGTTATCATGACGTGGATGAAGGAGCGTGCTGGAACAAACATTCAAATTGAAACAATAGATCCACAAGTTCGCTGGCATTATAACCCAGAGTTGAAGAGTGCAGAAATGTTCGTTCCAGGGGTTGTAACCATCATTCTCATGCTCGTGTCTGCCATGCTCACAAGTATTTCCATTACAAGAGAGAAAGAATTGGGCACCATTGAAATTCTCTATGTGTCACCGCTAAAACCCGCAGTGATTATTGTGGGTAAAGTGCTGCCGTTTGCAATACTTAGCATTATAAATGCCATCCTTATCCTGTTGGTAGCGTGGCTGGTGTTTTCGGTACCTGTGAATGGTAGTGTTGTTTTACTGCTTTTTGAAATGCTACTTTTCATCATGACATCTTTGGGATTAGGGGTGTTAATCTCTACTGTGGCAGACAGCCAACAAACTGCGCTCATGCTTTCGCTTTTTGGGTTGATGATGCCAACCATCCTCCTCTCGGGGTTCATTTTTCCCATTGCTAACATGCCACTGCCCTTACAAGTTATCAGCAATATCATACCGGCAAAATGGTTTTTGATTATCATTAAAAACATCATGCTTAAAGGTATTGGGATGGCTTATATCTGGAAAGAGACCTTAATATTGTTAGGCATGACCGCCTTTTTTATCGGGGTGAGCGTGAAGAAATTCAAAATTCGATTGCAATGAGAACATTGAAGTTTTTACTGCAAAAGGAATTTTTGCAAATTTTTCGGAACAAGGCCATGCTACCGATCATTTTTGTGCTGCCCATTGTGCAGCTTGTGGTATTAACATTTGCGGCAGACTTTGAGCTGAAGAACATCACATACGTGGTCTACGATGCAGACAAAAGTCAAACATCAGAGCGGCTAATGAATCAGTTTGCGGCTTCTCCATTTTTCAAGTTTAAAGGGGCGATGGCCAATTTTAACGATGGCATGAGCGCACTTGATGAGAATCAAGCAACGCTTTTCATTCGCATTCCTCCCCGCTTTGAACATGATTTGGCCAAGGAGAAAAGTGCACAAATTATGCTTGATGTGAATAGTATTGACGGCCAGGCAGCAACCTTGTCATTTAGTTATGCCAGTGGCATCATCAACAGTTTTAGCAGTGAAATTCGCCAAGAATGGAATGGCTTGCCGGAACAACTAACCATGCCCATTCAAGTAGAAAAACGCTATTGGTTCAATCCCGAGATGGCCTATAAAAACCTCATGGTACCGGGCATACTTGCTTTACTCGTCACCATGATCGGCTTGTTTTTATCGGCCATGAATGTGGTTCGCGAAAAAGAAATTGGCACCATAGAACAAATCAATGTAACGCCAATTAGCAAGGTGCATTTTCTTATCGGTAAGCTGCTTCCTTTTTGGGTCATAGCCATGTTTGAAATGGCATTTGGTTTAACTATAGGCTACCTCATATTCAACATCCCCGTAAATGGGAGTTTGATTTTACTTTTCAGCTACGTGTCCATTTACATGTTGGTGGTTTTGGGCATGGGTTTGTGGATAAGCGGTTTTGCAGACACGCAACAACAAGCCATGTTTTTGGCTTGGTTTGTTACCGTCATCTTCATTTTAATGAGCGGCCTCTTCACGCCAATTGAAAACATGCCAGATTGGGCACAAAAACTAACCTATGTAAACCCGGTGGCATACTTGATAAAAGTGCTGCGTAGTGTATTACTCAAGGGCAGCACCTTTGCCCAAATGCAATGGGAGTTTGTGAAAATTTCTCTTTTTGCAGTGACCATGCTCATACTGGCGGTAAGAGGCTATCGGAAGAGGAATTGATGCGGTAATACTGCCAATATTTTAATAAGTCAATGAGAATGGCCTGGCAATTAGAAATTAGTTAGCCAAACATGATGATCCTTCTTCCTATTCATGGGATTGACTTATTTTCGTTTTGCTCAAAATTTATAAAAAATGAAAATAGCTTATTCACTTGTCGCATTGCTGTTGTCATTTTCTGTATTCTCCCAAAATGCAGATTTTTTGAAAATGAAGGCCAGCGATCCCACACAGATTTACACGTCTGTAGAAGGGTTTGGCGGGTACCACGTGGCTGGTTCTTGGGAGCACGGATTGGGCACTGCTGTTTTGGAAACAGGCTTTCGGGGTAACTGGGGAATTAAAAGGTTTAGAATTGGTGTTTTGCTTCCAACATCTAATGTTAGTAGGGAAACGTGGGGTTTAGACGATGTAGCTGTTGATGCCGGCTATCAGCTTCACAACAACTCGGGTTTTTATAATTCAACCGTAATTAATGTGGGTTATAGTTTTGGTGCCGAGGATAATTTCTTTGCAATTTATGATGATGACAAATGCCAAACCGCTTTCGCAAACAGATCTTGTTTCAACACGTTTCATGTTAATTATGTAGGCGCAATCAAGTTTTCAGATAAACTAGCGTTTTATCCTGGCGTGGAGTGGTTTAAACGGTCTAATACAAAATTTAACGTTGGGTATGTTAGAGACTCAACCTACGGCAACTCTGATATCTACACAAATGGGTTGAAGTTTTCGGGCACTGTGAGTTATGATTTTAACGCCAAAAACTTTGTTCAACTTTATGCCGCTTGGTCTTTTGAAAACTGGAACGGGGAGAACGGTGCATCTACAGAGCTAGACGGTTTTTACAACGGCATAAGCCAGAAAAGATTCAACATAAATGTAAAGTATCAGCATGCGTTTGGTGTACATGCGCAAGGCTATGTAAACTTGCTGTACAAAAATTATTCTTTTAATCTGCAAGAAGAAAGCCAGTATTGCGTTTACCCCTCGCTCATTGGCCTGCAGCTTGGTGTTATTTATTACCTGCACTAGCGCGTTTTGTTGTACTAAAAAACAAGGCAAATCGTTCTATCTTGGTACCACAAAACTGTCTTATAAATGAAACATTTGCCCTTGTTAATTTTGTGCTTGAGCACATTGCTTAGTCGCGCGCAAGATTCTGCGAACGCGATAATTAAAGCCTCAGATCCTACACAGATTTACACGTTTGTAGAAGCGTATGCGGGACTTAATTTTTTATCCAAACAAGAAGGCGTACAGGGCTTAGACACTTGGCAAGCTGGATTTAAAGGAACTTGGGGAATTAAGAAATTTAAAATTGGTGTGCATTTGCCAGCATCTAATAACCAAAGTAATTTTGAGGTTTTTGACGATATAACGCTGGATGCCGGCTACCAAATACACAACAATTCGGGGGTATATAATGCAACGGTAATTGGTGCAGGTTTTGTTTCTCCTTCGCAAGGCGATTATAACTTACCATCGATTTATTTTGCGCATTTAAGTGTTTACCCGTATAGCTCTAGCCTAAACAAGTATTATTTTAATTACTTGGGTGCCATTAAAATATCTAAAAAGTTTAGCTTTTATCCCGGTATAGAATGGTTTCAACGTTCAAATACTGAGCAAACTAGCTATTTCTCATTAATAGATTCAACCTATTCTCTTACCCCTGCTATTTTTTCGAACGGGTTTAAATTTTCGGGTTTATTTAGTTATGATATCAACCCTAAAAGTTTTTTACAGTTTTATGGATCATGGTCTACCGAGAGTTGGGAAGGTAAATACGGAAGTGAAGAATTGAACGCATTTTATAATGAGGTTTGGGAAAAACGTTTTAGTATGTTTTTAAAATATCAGTATGCAATTACAAACTATTCTCAATTGTTTCTAGTACTATCGTATTACAACTATTCTTCTAGTTTAACTGATGATATCAGCGATTATCATCAACCCAATCTGTATAGCTTGCAACTCGGGTTTACGTATTTCTTGCATTAATTCTTTTATTAGCAAGCATACTTCACACGCCTATTTCTTAAATAATATAGAGGCAACCTTTTAGCATTCGCAAGTCAAAATTAAAAACCTACAGCATGTCTAAAACCATCCTTACCGCCTTTATTTTCTTTTTAGTTCTTCATTTAACTGCACAAGTTTTAAATGTAGATTCTTTTAATGTTAATCAACTAAAACTAAAAATTGATTCTAAAGGACATTATCAACAAGTAACGGAAAACTCTACCGGAAAAAGTTTTGTGTTTGGTGTAGGGCTTTGGATGAGTGCCTTAGATTCTAATCAACAACTATCTGGATCTTTTCAAACATATAGGTTTCATAATGCTGAATGGAATTGTGGTCCTATTAGCAGTAACCCTGCATCATTTAGCATGTATAATCATGTATGGAAAATAAACAAAACCATGGTAGACAGTTTTGTAGCTGGGTATTATGGAAATGCTGTTCCCGCCCCAATAAGCTCCTGGCCAGCCCACGGCAACACTGCTTTTGCCGAATCTTTTTACTTGGCTCCTTTTGTTGATGTGAACGGTAATGGTGCTTATAATCCGGCAGCAGACGGAGATTATCCATGCTTCCCAGGAGATCAAGCTGTCTTTTTTATGTTTAATGATGACACAACTCATTTCCTAACAAACAGCACCCCGCTTGGGGTAGAAGTATTGGGCTTGGTTTACGGCTATAAACAAAACACGTTTTTAGATTCTGTTATGTTTGTGAATTACACAATCCGGAACAAGCGTCATAATTTTTTAGATTTTAATGCAGCCTTTGAAATTGATTTTGATTTAGGAAATGCAGCGGATGATATTTCGGGAACGTTTGTAGATCAAAACACAATGTATTGTTACAATTCAGATAGTTTAGATCAAGGACTGTTGGGCTTTGGCTTGAACCCTCCAGCTACAGGTGTTGTGGTTTTAAACGGAATTGCTACCAATAAATTAGATGGTATTGATAATGATAAAGACGGATGCCTTGATGGCGTGCGCGATGCCAATGGAGTTTGCCAACCCATTGATGTGGCTAATAATAGGATAGAATATTGGAAGCTTTCTAATTCTATGCAATACAATAACACGAGCAACTCTGTTACTGGAAACCCAGCCCAAGTTTCGGAGTTCAGGAATTACATGACTAGTTTTTGGCGAGACGGTTCTCCGCTACTTATTGATAACCCGAGTGGCTATTTAGATACAGCTAATGGAGATGGTTTTGTGCCTAGTGGAATGGGTGATCCTTCAAGGTACATATATCCAGGAAACAGCTTTGATACCAGTGGCGCATTTGCACCAGTTTCACCGGCTAATTGGTTCCAAAGTCCTTGGAGTCTTCATGACAAAAGAGATATTTTAGGTTTAGGTAACAGAGAAGTTTTTAATGTGGGTGAAGAAGTGCAATTTAAGTTGGCTTTTTATTACGCATGGGACACAACAACTTCTAACAGCATTGACGCGGCATATAGTATGGCAAAAAAGATAAATGCATATGTAGATAGTGTGCCAGTGTGCAGCGGCAGCAGGTTAGTTGGAGTAGAAGAAAATGCCATTATCAAAGACTTCAAATTATTTCCAAACCCAGCAAAAAACAAGCTAAGTATTTCATCAACCCAGATTAGAAACACGAGTGGCGAAATTTATAGTTATGATGGACGCAAAGTTTTGGAATTTAAGCTAGATGGAAATGATTTAAACACTCTTGATATTTCTGAATTGCCATCTGGATTGTATGTAATACGCATAGAAAATAAAAGTGAGCGTTTTGTTATTGCCCGATAAATCTCGAGAAAATATTTGGGGTTTTTCTATTAAGAATTACTTTACATGATTACTTTTGATTGTTCTTAAAAACAAACTTTTACGCCATGAATTATAATTTGAAAAACCTTGCTATTTTTCTTTTTGCAACTACACTTTTTATTAGCTGCGAAAGCGATGATATAGAAGTGCCTATTCATGAAACCGAAAACACAAAAGAAAATGTTCCGGCAGAAAATTCAGCTTCCGAAGCCGATGCAAGCTTTACCAATATAAAAGGAGAACTCCAATTAAATAATGGTAAAAAGTGGATGGCAAATGAAGAAACAACTTCTGGCGTAAATAAGATGATTGCACAAATTGCACAATATGAAGAAATGCAATTGCCGGAAGACGCAGTGAACTACAACATGCTTGCCCAAGGAATTAATACGACCATGGACGGCATTTTTGCCCAATGTACAATGAAAGGCGCTGCGCATGATGAATTACACGATTTTTTGGTGCCAATATTTGAGTATAGCAAAACGTTAGAAGGCGATGATGTTTCTGCATCTAAAGAAGCCTTAGCTGATTTAAAAGCCCATTTAGCAGAGTATAAAAACTATTTTATTTAATAAGCGTCACGCTTAGTTAATTCGGGCAAGCCGAGGTTTTTGCGTTGTGTGTTAATTTCTACAAGGTTTTCTTTTACGTATGTTTTATAGCCTTGGCTATCTACTTTTTTTAATGAGCCATATCGGCTGGTTTCGCCATTGCAGAACAAGTAATAATCTACAATAAAGGCATAATAATCTAAGGTTATTTGATAATTGTCTAACGCCATTTGCAGCATTTTATCTAGCTCGTTAAATTCAAAATCTAACAAAAACCTACTGGTAGTTAAAATGCATTGTTTGGTGCTATTGCTCATACCGAAACCTACTTGGCAATCGCTTGGAAAACCGTGTTTGCGCATATAGCTATACATTAATGTGCGTAGCGGAATAACAAGTTTACGTGCGTTAGAATCTACATGTGCAAGTGTGCGGTTTGCGCTAAAGCCATTAAAAATACTGTTAAGCTGAATGTAGGCTTGCCAATCAAAAGCTATGGTTTTAGAGTTTCTAATGTGGGCAGAAATACTATCGATTGAAAGCTCGGTAAAACGTTTATACTCATTGGGGTGGCTGGTTTCCATTTCGGTAACGCTGTAGCCAAAACGCATGGCATCGGCTAAATAGCGCAACGCTTCTTCTCTGTTTCCATCGTTAATTGCCCAAAGGGCTAAAGTTGGATAATATGCTACCGGGCAAGAAAACTGCTTGATTTTCGCAAACGTTTTTTCTGCATCCTCAAAATTTTCGGCTTTACCAAATTGTAAAATTAGAGAGTTATACTCGGCATATTTTGATTGCGAAAAAGCAACAAGCTGCGCGAATAGCATCAAAATCAGGAAATGTTTTTTCATGGTTTATTTTTAAAAATCAGGAATCCATGTAAATTAAATTTTTTGCTTGAGTGAGCCCAAATCCCCTATTTTCTAAACCGAGTTAGTCGTTTGACCAACTGAGCAAATGCGGTAGATAAACGTGGTGATTTGTTTACAACTTCCGCAAAACCTCACCCGCTTTAGCCAGAGTTTCTTCTTGCTTTGCGAAGCAAAAACGAAGGACTTTATGATCGGTAGGTGTGTTGTAAAAAACAGAAACGGGGATGGCGGCCACGCCAAATTCTGTGGTCATTCGCTCGGCAAATGCAACATCGCCTTCTTGGCTAATTACACTGTAATCGAGCAATTGAAAATAGGTGCCTGAAGATTTTAAGGGTTTAAATTTTGAGCCTTCAATTTGTGCCAAAAAGAAATCGCGCTTTTGCTGATACATTGGGGCAATATCAAAAACGCCTTCGTGTTGCATAAAATCGGCAATGGCCAATTGTAAGGGGGCGTTGCAACTAAACACATCATATTGGTGCACTTTTCTAAACTCAGTCATTAAATTTTCGGGCGCTAAAATGTAGCCTAACTTCCAGCCTGTGGCGTGCAAGCTTTTTCCGAAACTAGACACCACAAAACTACGCTCGGCCAAAATGGGGTGGCTGGCTACAGAATAATGAGGGTTCTGGTCGAATGTAATGTGTTCATACACTTCATCGCTCAGAATTAAAATATTGCTTTTTTCAACCAACTTTGCCAGTTGTATTAAATCGGCTTGCGCCAAAACAGCTCCTGTAGGGTTGTGTGGTGTGTTTATAATGATCATGCGCGTTTTGCGGTTAATCATCACTTTTACTTCATCCCAATCTATATGGTAATCGGGGTGCTTTAATTTAACGTAAACGGGTATGCCGCCATGTAGTTCTACTACGGGCACATAACTATCGTATGCAGGTGTAAAGATGATTACTTCATCGCCTTCGCGAATGGTTGCTGCAATAGCGCTAGCTAAGGCTTGTGTTCCTCCGGCCGTAACTGTTATTTCTGTAGCAGGGTTGTAATCTACCCCCAAATAAGTGCGCACTTTTTTGGCAATGGCGTGTACCAACGTTGGTGCCCCGCCCATAGGCGCATATTGATTAGAGCCGTTGCTCATGTGCGCATGTACACGGTCTATTAAATATTGGTTTACCGGAAAATCTGGGAAACCCTGCGAAAGGTTTATTGCATTATGTTGTTGAGCAAGTGCACTCATTTTAGTAAAAATGGTTGTACCTAATTGCGGAAATTTACTTGAAATAGAACCAGGGAATTGCATTTTTACATTGTGTTTTTAAGGGTATAAGTGTACGGTTTCTACAGAAATTTGCCTCAAAGAAATGCATAGAATTAAAAATAAAAAATCCTGCCCAAACGAATTTTTTTTGAACAGGATTTTAAAAGGGGCTTTGTAGGTTATGGTTTGGTAAAGGGCTATTTATTCAAATCAAAATTGTAGGTAAAGCCGATGCCAAAGTTTACATATTTGTGATCGCTATATTCTAAGTCTACACTATACCCAATTTCTGGCCTGATGGCCCAACGATCTAGGTTTTTGCTAATTCCCATGCCTATGCCTGTGCTAAAAATGCTTTGGTACCCAGGTACACCAGATTGATAGGTAACACTCATACCAACTTCAAACTGTTGAGAAACGGGCCAGGTTGCGAGAAGGGTAGGAGAGATGTTAAACAGAGATTCTTGGTCTCCGTCTTGGTATTTCATAGAATACATGTTAACAGGTATTTTAAGCGCAAGGACATTTTTTATAAAGGTCCATTTGGGAGAAACGGATACATAGTTCATTTTATATTGTTCGATGAAATCGGAACCTGAGTTTACTGTTGTAGCATTTTCATAGGTGATTTTTACATCAAACTTATCGGTAATACCGTACCCCACACGTACACCCATGTTGTTTTGCGCGGGCTCGCCCAAATTTCCGTAGGCGGTGTAACTTGCTGCCGCTTCTAACTGATTCTTTTTTAATGATCTTGCGCTTTCGTAATTTGTGTTTACCGGCATGGCACAAGAGCTCATTAATGAGATTACGCAAATGGACATGAATATGGTCCATAATAAAGAACTTATTTTAATTGGTTTTTTCATGATGGTTGATTTAGGTTCAATTAATAAATTGTATCGGTTACATATTACTTCGCAAAGCTAGATGCACCAAAAGCTTTAAAAAAACGGAATAACCATGCTTGCTATTCCGTTACTTGAATTGTGGGGATTTATGATACGTTTAATTTACGCCCGTACAAATCGTACGGATTATCGCCAATATGAATGAATCAATCTTAAGCGACTAGTAAAATTTATTTAAAAAAGATTACTTGTTTAGGAAATTACCAGCAAGGCTAAATGCAATAATGCATGATGAGAACATAAAAAAGCCCACTTAGAAGCAATTCTAAGTGGGCTTATATCTTAAGTAAACGGTGTTTTACTCCCCAGTTACACTTGCGCTTAAATACTCGCGGTTCATACGAGCTATATTTTCTAAGCTAATTCCTTTAGGGCATTCAACCTCACATGCACCAGTGTTGGTACAGTTACCAAAACCTTCTAAATCCATTTGGTGCACCATGTTTAAAACACGGTCATGGGCCTCTACTTTACCTTGCGGCAATAGTGCCAACTGGCTTACTTTGGCTGATGTAAACAACATAGCCGAAGCGTTTTTACACGTAGCTACACAAGCTCCACAGCCAATGCATGTGGCGGCATCAAATGCTTTATCGGCATCTGCTTTGGGCACAGGGATGGTGTTGGCATCAATGGTGTTTCCTGAAGTATTTACAGAAACAAATCCACCGGCATTCATAATTCTATCTAACGCGCTGCGGTCGGTAACCAAATCTTTTACTACGGGAAATGCTGCCGCGCGCCAAGGTTCAATGTGAATGGTATCGCCATCTTTAAAGCTACGCATGTGCAACTGGCAGGTGGTAATTTCACGTCCAGGTCCGTGTGCTTCGCCATTGATAAACAACGAGCACATGCCACAAATTCCTTCGCGACAATCATGGTCAAAAGCTACGGGCTCTTTGCCATCATTAATGAGCTGCTCGTTTAATACGTCAAGCATTTCTAAAAAAGACATATCGCCAGAAATATTAGAAACGGGATAAGTTTCCATTCTACCTTTGTCTTGTTTATTTTTTTGGCGCCAGATTTTTAGTGTAAGATTCATGTCTTTGAACGTTATATGTTATACGTTGTAGGTTATACGTTGTGGGTTATACGTTATAGTTAAAAGTTATTTTGTTTCGTTTTAAAAATGGTTAACCTTCGCTTTTGGCTCCTGCTAAATAATTAATGTATCCGTTCAAAATCGCTTCCGTTTTTTTAAAAATGATGCGGTATTCTAACACAACATTTTCATCTATATATTCTTCTTCCTCGGCTGTAATTACTTGGTTTAAACTTTCGTGCAAACTTCCTCTTGCAATACGGCAAAATTGAATGTTTTCTTGAAAATGAAACCGTCCATACCCTTCAGCAATATTATCTGAAACAGATCTGGAAGAACGTCTTAGTTGGCTTGTCAACGCGTACCGCTCATCTGAAGGGAAATTTTCAATCACCTTTCTCGATGCAAAAACCCTTAATTCTCTCGCTGCTTTCCAGCATTCTAATTCTTCAAATGATCTTACGCCAGCCATTCTTTTAACTTTTTACTTATCACATTCAACCTATAACCAGTAACTTATAACCTATAACTTTTTCCCCTACTTATAGCTTCTCTGCTTCAACTCAATATTTTCAAACTTCAATTCTTCTTTATGCATTTTAGACTCTGCAATGTTGCCGGTGTATTCCCAAGCCGCAACAAACGCAAAGTTTGCGTCATCGCGTTTTGCTTCGCCTTCTTGCTCTCCGCTGGTTTCTACAGACTCTTCTCTAAAGTGTCCGCCACAAGATTCATTTCGTTGTAGTGCGTCCATTGCGAATAGCTCGCCCAGTTCTAAGAAATCTGCTAATCGGCTGGCTTTTTCAAGTTCTTGGTTAAATTCATTTAACTCACCTGGTACGCGCACGTCTTTCCAGAATTCATCACGAATTTCACGAATTTCTACAATGGCTTCTGAAAGTCCTTTTGCGTTACGCGCCATACCTACTTTATTCCACATTACTTTTCCTAAGCGCTTGTGGAAATAATCTACAGACTTGGTTCCTTTGTTGTTGATGAAGAAAGCCAAACGGTCTTTTACTTCTTTTTCGGCCGCTTCAAACTCGGGCAAATCTGTTGAGATTTCTCCGGTGCGAATGTCGTCTGCCAAGTAATCGCCAATGGTGTATGGCAATACAAAGTAGCCATCTGCCAAACCTTGCATCAACGCAGAAGCACCCAAACGGTTGGCTCCGTGGTCTGAGAAGTTGGCTTCGCCAGCAGCATAACAACCGGGGATGGTGGTCATTAAGTTGTAATCTACCCAAATGCCGCCCATGGTGTAGTGCACCGCTGGGTAGATCATCATGGGGGTTTCGTACGGATTCTGATCTACAATTTTCTCGTACATCTGGAATAAGTTTCCGTATTTCGATTTGATTACCTCTTTACCCAATTTGGTAACCAATGCTTTGTCGTTGGAATCGTGGCCATGCACCAAAGCTTGTTCTTTTCCGTAGCGTTGTATTGCCGAGGCAAAATCAAGATATACGGCTTCGCCCGTAGCGTTTACACCAAAGCCGGCATCACATCTTTCTTTTGCTGCACGGCTGGCAACATCACGTGGCACCAAGTTTCCGAAGGCCGGATACCTGCGCTCTAAATAATAATCTCTGTCTTCTTCGGCCAGTTGCGTGGGTTTCAATTTTCCAGCGCGAATGGCTTCTGCGTCTTCTTTTTTCTTGGGCACCCAAATGCGTCCGTCATTTCTAAGCGACTCGCTCATCAATGTCAATTTAGACTGATGATCGCCTGAAACGGGAATACAAGTTGGGTGAATTTGTGTGTAACACGGGTTGGCGAAATACGCACCTTTTTTGTGCACTTTCCAAGCTGCACTTGTGTTGGACCCCATGGCGTTGGTCGACAAGAAAAATACGTTTCCGTATCCGCCAGAGGCAATAACAACGGCATGCGCGCTGTGTCTTTCAATCTCGCCAGTAATTAAGTTACGGGCAATAATTCCGCGGGCTTTGCCATCAACTTTTACCAAGTCCATCATTTCATGACGGTTGTACATGGTAATTTTTCCTTTACCAATTTGGCGGCTCATGGCGCTATACGCACCTAAAAGCAATTGCTGCCCTGTTTGTCCTTTAGCGTAAAATGTACGCGAAACTTGCACCCCACCAAAAGAACGGTTGTCAAGCATTCCGCCATATTCGCGGGCAAAAGGAACCCCTTGCGCCACACATTGGTCAATAATGCTAGCCGATACTTCGGCTAAGCGATAAACGTTGGCTTCGCGCGAACGATAATCGCCACCTTTTACGGTATCGTAAAATAGACGGTAGGTGCTATCGCCATCGTTTTGGTAATTTTTAGCGGCATTTATACCACCTTGTGCGGCAATACTGTGCGCACGTCTGGGGCTATCTTGAAAGCAAAATGCTTTTACGTTGTAGCCCATTTCTGCAAGAGATGCAGCGGCAGATCCACCAGCCAAACCGGTTCCTACCACAATAATATCGATAGAACGTTTGTTGGCGGGATTAACCAGTTTAATATTGTTTTTGTGGTTGGTCCACTTTTTATCTATTGGCCCTGCGGGGATTTTAGCGTCTAAACTCATAGTACTTTTTTTAGTGATTTGCACCGTTTAATGCATGAAACAAAGCGATGAAAATAAAACCTGCTGGTATTACAATTGCGTACCATTTACCAATGGTTTTGATGGTGGGTGTAAATCGAGATCCGTTGGCACCCATGCTCTGGAAAGCCGATTGAAAACCGTGCATTAAGTGCAAACCTAAAAACACAAAAGTGATGCAATAAACTAATACGCGCCAAACATCACCAAACTTATGTTGGAGCTCACCAAAATAACGTGTGGGGTCTTCCGGGTTCATGGCAATGTATTTATACTGCATTTCTGGAAACCAAAAATCCCACATATGGATGGCCAAGAAACCTAATATAAACAAACCGCTAATGGCCATATTTCGGCTCATCCAGCTAGCGTTAGCGCTGCCTTTATAATATGCATACTTCTGTGGGCGCGCTTTTTTATTTTGAATTTCGAGCACAAATCCCATTACGAAATGAAAAACCACTGCAAACATTAATATTGGCTGCATCACAAATTGCACAAGCGGGTTGGTGCCCATAAAATGACTAACCTCGTTAAACGCATCTGCACTAAATACTGAGATTAAGTTGATGCTAAAATGTTGGAGTAAAAAAATGAGTAGAAAAAGTGCCGAGAGCGCCATGGAAACTTTTCGCGCTATGGAAGTTTTGGTAAAAATAGAAGCCATATGTATTAGCTGTGTTATATTTTTATTAGAGAGCGACAAAAATAAACTTCAATTCAATGCCCGCTAACATGTTTGTTATTTAGACAGTTTCTAAAAAAGAAGTGTCCTTAAATTCTTAATGAAAAAAACGAATAGTTCAGTTGTTTTGTTCATTCATCAATGACATTGCAAACATTAACGCCAATTCATCACAATAGCAATCACCCTTGAATTTACCTACCAGTTGTACTCTACATCTATTAATAAATCTATTTTATTGTTGCCAATAGCTAAAAATGTTGGAGGCTCATTTGGTGTATAAGTATATGGAGTAAATTTAATTTCACCAACCTTATTGCCATACCCATTGCCGGGTAAATCATCAATGTCATAAAAAACCAACTTATGTTCTTGATTGGGCTCTTCTATCACAATATGCAAATTGCCCCATGTTTGGATATTCGCTGCATTTGCATCTTCAATAATAGAACTTACAAAAAGTGCTGCTGAATTATTTGTTGAAATAACAAATTGCAAATCTGCACGGTCTCTAGGAGAGTTGTTCCAATAATCCCAACGATTGCCATTTGGTTTGGTAGGCGGAAACTTAGTTAGTTTTACTCCTGTTATTGTCATGTTTTTGGGCTGATTTAATTTATTTTCTTTACTACAAGAAATCATTACAAGGAAGAGGAAAATAATGTTAATCGTTTTTATAAAAATTGATTTTTGGTTGGTTGACACTAAGTTAAAATTTTTTCGATCATTAAAACCGAGTTATAAAAGTGTGAAAATTCGCCAATCAATTTTAGAATAATACCTTTACGCGCAGTTTAAAAAAACGCGCATTGTAACCCGTTATTTACGTTAAATAATCTAAAATTAAATCAAAAAAATGGCTCGATATCATCAACTTTCCAAAGACATTTATATTACCAACCGTGAAAAATTTACAGCTCTTTTAAAGCCGAAATCATTGGCCGTATTTAATAGCAACGATATTTACCCAACAGGTGCTGACAGCACTTTGCCGTTTAAACAACATGGCGATATTTTGGCGCTAAGCGGAGTAGACCAGGAAGAAAGCATCTTGGTTATTTTCCCAGATGCGTACAAAGAAGAGCACCGCGAAATGCTTTTCCTAAAAGAAACCAACGACCATATTGCCGTTTGGGAAGGAGCCAAACTCAGCAAACAGCAAGCGTTTGACGTTAGTGGCATCAAGAATGTTTTTTGGCTTACCGATTTTGAACGCATTTTTAAAGAGGTGATGAGCCACACCGAAAATGTATATCTCAATACTAACGAACATTTACGCGCCAACACCACCGTACAAACCCGCGAAGACCGTTTTGTAAACTGGTGTAAAGAAACTTACCCAGCACATACCTATCAGCGTGCCGCACCATTGATGCACCAAGTGCGCGCTATTAAAACCAAAGATGAAATTGCGGCCATGCAAATTGCTGCCGATATCACCACAAAGGGCTATGACCGCGTGTTGAAGTTTATGAAACCTGGTGTTTGGGAATTTGAGCTGGAAGCCGAATTCATGCACGAATTTTTACGCAACCGCAGTCGCGGATTTGCCTACACGCCCATTATTGGCGGTGGCTACAACGCCTGCGTTTTGCATTACATAGAAAACAACGACCAATTAAAAGATGGCGATTTAGTATTGTTTGATGTTGGCTGCGAATACGCTAACTACAGCTGCGATGTTACGCGTTGCTTCCCTGTAAACGGGAAATTTACCGAGCGCCAAAAAGAAATTTACAGTGCCGTTTTACGTGTAAAGAAAGCCTCAGAAAAACTATTAGTTCCTGGCAATAACTTGGTAGATTACCACAAACAAGTGGGCGAAATTATGACCCAAGAATTGTTGGGCTTAAAATTAATTTCGCAAAGCGATGTAGACAACCAAGACCCTAATTGGCCCGCCTACAAAAAGTATTTTATGCACGGCACCAGCCACTACATTGGTTTAGACACCCACGATGTTGGCCTTTGGACAGGCGTTATTGAGCCCGGCATGGTGTTTACCTGCGAACCCGGAATCTACATCCCCGAAGAAAATCTAGGCATCCGTTTGGAAGACGATTTGGTGGTAACTGAAAACGGTTTGATTAACTTGACAAAACACATTCCTATTGAGATTGAAGATGTGGAGGCTGCGATGAATAATTAGATAATTGCTTTACGAGCGATATAAAAGGATGAAGGATTTTCTTTAAAGGATAAGGGATAAAGGCGCGCGGGAAACTGCGCGTAACTTCCCCTCTTAAGAGGGGATTAAAGGGGTGTGTTTTTTGCCCCGCTGGCGCGCTTTTGCAAAGCGTGTCAACCGAAGGATAAAAAACACTTTTCACGTTCAAGCCTTTGCGCACCTCTTCGTTTCCTCAGCATCCTTTGCGATAGAGCTTTCTTCGCAAAACGCTGCGATACAACCCGCGGCAGCCTAAAAATAATTTTTGGTACCAATACACAGATATTCTACCCAGTAGTATCTTCGTGTCGTGAAAAACACTGGTCGATATTTTGCTGCATTGATGCTAACAGTTATTTACTGTTTTGCAATAAGCATTGTGGCTATCGCACCGCACAATGTTGCTGTTGAAGGTGACACTTCTCAAGAGCAAAAAGATTATTTCTCCACGGTTTCTTCTTTTCTTTTACAGCACACTGCCGTAAATACTTCAGTGAGCCATGGCGCATATGTATCTTTTGAGGAGTTTAAAAGTGAGCTTGAAAAACCTTGGATAGGCACTCGTGCTTTAGAGGTTTTGTTCGTTGCAAAACAATCACAGTACCTTGTTTTCTCAAAAAACCTTCTGATAAATTTCCAGAAGATAGACTGCATTTTTCCCTTCCATTATTTTTGGTAAACAACTGCTTTTTCATTTTGCCGGAGGGCAAAAAAGTACTTCAAAGCAGGCTCTTTAACACTGAGAGCCGATTTACTAATTTTTTTTAATTTTTAACTAATGGATTTAGGAACCGCCATCATAGGCGCTTTTTTTATATCGCTCGTTTTTCTACCTATTGTATTAATGGTACTTAACGGCAAGAAAAAAGAAAAGAAAATGCTGCAATTATTGCATAGTGCAGCGCATCAACAAAATGGACATGTGAGCAAGCACGAGCTTTTTGGTGATTTTGCCATTGGAATTGACGATAGTATGAATCTAGTTTTTTACGTTAAACAAAGTGGTAACACGGTGTTAGTAGAATCTGTAAACCTGGCAGAAATACAAAGCTGTAAGGTTTTGAACAGCAGCAAGTTTTATGGTGAGTATAAAACCGTAGAGCAACTTGATTTATGTTTGACGGGAAACGCAAAAAATAGAATCGAAATAAAACTGCCTTTCTTTGCTGCGGGCTCTAATAATCAGATTCGCGAAGAGCTAAAGTCGATTGAAAATTGGTCGAGAACTATCAATGACCAACTTAAAAAACAAGGCACAAAATCATAATAAAACGGGAAAGGGGCTGCCTAAAAAGCGGCTCTTTTGCTTTCAAACCTTTGCGTTTTTTTTTGCGCATTTTGCGATAAAACTTCCTCCGCGATTCTCTGCATTTTCCTCTTTGTTCCTCTGTGAAACAAACTTCTTCGCGGAATCAAAATAGACGCTAAGAGGAAGAGACTTAGCGCCATCACTTCGTGCATTTTTGGGATAATGTTGCCTACACACAAAACAGTTAAATAAAGTAAGAAGGCGATGTTCTAATGCAACGATTCACTATTGCCTCAATCAACAATCAGCCTTTTTTTACAAACTCACTTTTTAAGGCCATAGAACCAAAACCGTCTATTTTGCAATCTATATTATGGTCGCCATCTGTAAGTCTTATGTTCTTCACTTTGGTGCCTGCTTTTATGGGATGAGGAGCGCCTTTTACAGGCAGGTTTTTTAGCACAATTACAGTGTCGCCATCAGCAAGAGGGTTGCCATTTGCATCTTTTACAACAGGTCCGGTTTGTTCTTCTTCTGCATCTGGGTTCCACTCATGCCCACATTCTGGGCACATATATAACGCGCCATTCGGATAACCGTAAATAGAATTGCATTTGGGACAAGGGTTTGGAGTTTCTGACATGAATAACTACAATTTTAATTGGCAAATATCAACAAACCAGCTTACCTATCTAGACGAATAAGCGCAATATATATGATGGGCACAGAACTAAATATATAGGTGCCAACGTGTACATTTATAAAAGCAAGAGGAATGGCAATTAAACTGATAAAAGGTACAAGCAGTGTTCTAATTTTCATGTTTGTTTTCATCCGGCTGGTAATTGTACCATCATGCATTTCTGGATGAGCCAATACATATTGCCACATACCAAAAAGCACTAAGCCAGCAAATATGTTGGTTATGGCAAACATCATCACTATGTTGGCATCATATCGGTAAAGGGTTTTTATCTTAGACATAAAAGGCGCCAAGGTTATGGCAAAAAGAAAAATGATGTTAATCCACTCAAAAGTTCGGTTAGAGTATTTTAAAAATCTAAAAATGGAGTGCTGTTGCATCCAATAAATGGCTATGAGCACAAAACTGGAGAAGTATGCAACAAAGCTAGGTTCTAGTTTCTTCAGAAAAAGCGTCAATCCTTCTTGGGTAAAATCATGATTTTCTGGAATGTCTATGGCTAAAACAAGCAGTGTTAGCGCAATCGCTATTGTTCCATCGCTTAGTCCTTTTATTCGGTCTAAGCTATAGAGGTTTTGGGCTTTTTTGTCTTCCATGGATTTGGTGTCAAAATTTTAGGATTTAACAAAGTAAAGTAATACCGTATTATTTAGGCTTTTTTATTTTTAATGATCTACCTAAATACTAACTATTCTTCGCTTGTTTAATTCACTTTACATTTGCGCCATATATATAAAATGTTACCAGCAACTCTAGACAAAACAAATGGAAACCCACTTAAAGCTTTATACACAACAAACAGTAAATCATCTTTTTTTTAGCCAAAAAGGAGAACGAAAGTTTGGCGATACCATGATGTTTTTTACGCTTAAAAAACCTTGGTATGAACAGTTGGCTGACATGGATTGCCGCTATGTAATTCTGGGTGTGCCAGAAGATGTGGGTATACGCGCAAACAGAGGGAGACCGGGTGCTGATACAGCCTGGCAGGCGGCCTTAAAAACTATACTCAATCAGCAAGACAATCAGTTTAACAAGGGGAGCCAACTAGCGCTTTTAGGCCACTTGGGTTTTGCAGACGAAATTGCCCGAGCGCATATTTCTCCTCAAACCGACCCGAAAGATTTGCATAGTATAATTTCTACCATAGATGATGTGCTTAGCACTGTGGTACGCAAAATTGTTGAGTTAGGTAAAACGCCCATTGTTATTGGTGGAGGGCATAACAATGCGTATGGTATTCTCAAAGGCTGTTCAGAAGCATTGGGCAAACCTATAAATGCTTTAAATATTGATGCACACACAGATTTACGCCCAACAGGATATCGCCACAGCGGCAATGGTTTTTTATATGCGTTTGAAGAAAACTATTTGGATAAGTACTTCTGTTTTGGGCTGCACGAAAACTATACATTACAAACCAACCTGAATTTTATCTCGGCACATAAAGACCGCATACGCTATAACACGTTTGAAGAAATGCGTATACGCAGATCTAAAAAAGTTATGACCGAGGCTACGCTGGCGTTAGCTTTTGTTGCCACCGACAATTATGGTTTAGAAATAGATTGTGATGCCATAGAAATGGTACCAAGCAGTGCATTAACCCCGTCTGGGTTTACGCCTCAAACAGCACGTAGGTTAGTGCATGTTTTTAGTCAGAACAAAAACGCTACCTACCTACACATTTGCGAAGCTGCACCAGATCCGCAAAACGCAGACGAAATGATGGCGGTAGGAAAATTACTAAGCTATTTAGTGAGCGATTTTGTGCGGAAAGGATAACGCTTAATCCTCCCCCTAACCCCCTCCAAAGGGGAAAACTGCACGAAAAAACAAGCTTACTTTAAACTCAATTCACAATCAAGAGCGATAAAAGATAAAACCTATTTTTAGCCTTTTGCTAAAAACCGTCTTTTTGAAAAACTACCGCCTTTCTTTCTCGCTCCTCACATCATTATTTTTTATGTGGGGATTTATCACCGTGATGAATGATGTGCTCATCAACACGTTTCGCGATGTTTTTGCGCTCTCCAATTTCCAAAGCGGGCTGGTGCAGTTTTCGTTTTTTGGCGCCTTCTTTGTGGTTTCGTTGCTCTACTTTTTGGTGTCTAGTTCTTCGGGCGACCCTATTAATAAAATAGGTTATAAAAATGGCATGGTACTCGGATTAACCGTAATGGGCGTGGGATGCGTGCTTTTTTATCCGGCCGGGCAAGCGCAATCTTACGCCTTCTTTTTGGTGGCGCTTTTTGTGTTGGCCACGGGCGTTACGTTGCTACAAATTGCCGCCAACCCGTATGCCGCCATTATGGGCGATGAAAAATCGGCCGCCAGCAGACTGAATTTGGCGCAAGGCTTAAACTCACTCGGCACAACCCTCGGCCCCATTGTGGGCGCCATTCTTATTTACTCTATTTTTTCTGATGGCATGCGCAGTCCTGCATCGGTAGGAAAAACGTATTTGGCGTACGGCTTCGTGTTTTTCGCGCTTGCCGCGCTGACCAAATTTTCTAACATGCCCAGCTTTAAAAACGAAGAAACCGTTGAAAAAGGGCTAAAGGTTTTGTCTTTTAAAAATCTGCGTTTCGGCATTGTGGCTATTTTTTGCTATGTGGGTGCCGAGGTGGCCATTGGCAGTTGGCTGGTGCTGTATTTTGCCGATGAACACGTACTCGGTTTAGATGAATTAACGGGCAACAAATTTTTAGCGTATTACTGGGGCGGCCTCATGATTGGTCGTTTGCTGGGGGCGCTTTCGCTGAGCAATGCCAAATCTGAAGGCGTTAAAAAGGCGCTCATGCCCGTGATCAGTTTGGTGGCTTTTGGGTTTATTTATATCGCCACAAGTTTAAAAGAAACCAACGGAACCTTTCATTTTGAGTTTTTACCTTTCGAAGAAATCGCTTTGTTTTTGGTGTTTTTAAGTCTCAACTATTTTGGATTTTTATTCGGCAAAAACAGCTCGGCCAAAACCTTAACGCTCTTTGCGGGTGTAATTATTGGCCTCATTGGTTTGTCACTTTTATCAACCGGCAACATCGCCTTTTGGGCCATTATTGCCACGGGGCTTTTTAACTCGATTATGTGGAGCAACATTTTTACGCTGTCAATAAAAGGCCTGGGGAAATACACCAGCCAAGGCTCAGCACTTTTGGTAATGGCCATTGTGGGTGGCGCTTTTATTCCGCCCTTGCAAGGTTTGGTTGCCGATCATTTCGGCATCCGCGCCAGCTATTTGGTGCCCATTTTACTGTATTTGTATTTGATGTGGTTTGGGTGGTGGCGTTCGCGCAAATAAGTTAGGCATCTATTCCTTTACAACCTTAATAGTTTGTGGTCGATTTCCGTCCGTAGTAATTTCTATAAAATATATTCCTGGCTTGCCGTTTAGTTTAAAAAACAGTTCTCCTCCGTACGCGTAATTTCTTTCGGCTAAAACTCTTCCAGAAAAATCGATTTGTTTAATGATAATGTTTTGCGCATTTGGTTCTATGCCAATTGCAATCTGTCCTTGAGAAGGGTTTGGATAAATACTGGCTGTATACTCGGCATGCTCTTCCTTATCACCTAATACTGCCGAGGCTAATCCGTATGCAAACTGAACAGTAAAATTGCTGTTTGTCTTTTTGAATTGAATTCGAACTAGCGGGTCAACCTCTCCTTGTCGCACCCACATATAATCTATGTATTGTTGGCCCGTTTTGCCGCCTTTAATAATGTACAACGCAACATCGGAATACGTTCCTCCCACTAGCTTTACAGTACCGTAAGCATTGTATCTGCCCGAGTAAGTCCACACATCATTCCAAGGCACGTTTGTTTGATAGTTTGAAAAACTATAACCATTCTGTTGGTAAACAGTTGGGTAAATTACGGTAATGGCATTGGGCGAAAAGGGACTGCTTGATGAGGCGTTTCCCATGTAAAAAAGGGTATCGTTACTCTTTCTGTAAAACTGTTGAAAGCCTGTGTACTCTTTATAAACAAAGGTACACCCTGGGATTGATGTTGGTTTAGCCGATTGCGCATAAGATAAAATCGAGTCGCCCTGAATACTACTTTCCCATGGTAGAGAATCTAAATTCCAAACCAAATTAGCGCCATAACTGGGCAAAATATTTGTGTCGAGAATAGTTCCTGTAGGAATTTTTACATAACTGTAAATTTTGCCCGGTTGGAAGTCGTAAAGCTTATCAATAATGGGCTGCGAAACAGCTTGAGAAATAAACAAGGTATAAACTGTTATACTGAATACGATTACTTTTTTCACAACGAATAAGATTTATTGAACTTGAATTATTTGACGATAGTGTTGTCCATCTTCGAATTCTAAGGACAAAATATACGTGCCTGATACTTGCTCCAAATGGATAGTTTCTGTGCGATTATTGGTGCTTTTTCTAAACACCTCTTGCCCAGTAATTGTATACACAACTACTTGGCTTACATTTCTTTCAGCAGAAATAGTAAGTAGCCCGGCCGATGGGTTTGGATAAACCTTGCAAAGATTCGTCTCATATTCTGGCACACCAATACCGAGTAGTTGAGGCGAAAAAGCAACTGTATATGGCCCGTAAAAATTAGAAAACCCTATGGTAGAAAAAACCGTGTCGAGTGTGTTTTGATTTAAGTCTATCGCGGCAATTGAGCTTCCAATGGCACCAGGAACCCAAAGCTTATTATCAGGACTTCGAGCAAATTTACCTGTACCCGTAACCGCAGGCAGAGAAATGTCTGCAATTGTGCTGTAGTTATTTGGGTTTATCGCCCGAACCATGCCATCACTGCCGTTGATGCCATTACCATACACATAAAGTGTAGTTGTTGAATCCTGAAAGAAAACATCGCTCGCTTTGCCGGTCAATCCGCTCATATCAAAAGTAGTATCCACAGAAAGAGGGTTTACGCTGAGACAAATAAGCGAGTTGGAAATATCGTGCGTGCCATAGATTTTAGATTTATCTGCATTAAAAACCATGTCTGTATTAGAAATGGTGTTGGCAACAGAATCTACCACATTATGTGTGTTAAAATCTACTTTGCAGGTATAATACAATCCATTAAAAAAAACGGTGTTGTTATCGTACACTTCAATCGCGCCACAGTTATAGCCTAACATCATGCTATCTACCAACTGCATTGTACTTGTGCTTACTTTATAAATTGCGTTAGAAGAATGGAAGAATAGAAATGCATCGTCATCAGAAATCTCTAAATCATTTATGTAGCGATGAAAAGGCATATTGGCTACATAAGTTTCAGAGGCCGCATCAATTTTGTGGATTTTGCGGTTGCCTGTAAATACATCGTAGGTATCAAAATAAACAAAGCTTCCGTTACTTGAGTTTACTGCGTAAGTAACTTTGCCAGAATGGCCACCAAAGAACTTGTGGCTGAACGCGAAATCTTGATAATTGGCGACTGGAATAAAAGAACTATTTCCGCCACCAATAAAGGCCTTTTGAGCGCTCAAGACAGAACAGTTGATAAGAGTTAACAGGAGTAAACAGCTTTTTTTCATGGCACATTTTTTCTTAGAATTAACCCGAAATGCTGTCAACAATCAAAAAAGGCAGTTTGGCTTCTTGGTTTGAAGAGGCGCCTTAATATAGTTGGTTAGGCCGCGCCCTTACCTTTCCTAATTGTTGAAAACAGCACAACTACGATAATTGCTTCGTAGAGCGGTTTTGATGCGGTGAAAATAGCAGGCTCCCGAGGATCGGCCTTCATTTCGTTCAAAACATGTGTCTCAACTTGCCAATTAATCTGTCTCAACTTGCGTAAAAGCCTTTATATACTCGCTTGGCGTTTGGTTTGTGTACTTTTTAAAGGCTCTATAAAAAGAGGCTCGACTGTTAAACCCAACGTCAAAACCAATACCTTCTATGGTGAAATTTCTGTCGGTGGCCAATCTTTTCTTTGCCTCTTTTATACGCTCAGAATTAACTAAATCGAAAAAGGAAAGTTGTAATTCTTCATTAATAGCCTTAGACAATTGTGCGGGCTGTAAATTCATGGCCGAGGCCAATTTCCCCACCGTAAGATGGGGGTCTTTAAGCAGCTTATCTTGGTGCAATACCTTTGCTAAAAGAGTCTTATCTATTAAACTAGATGTTTCGGTTTTGACTTTCTTTTGCTGTGAAAACAACTCAAATGCATCGGTCGTTTTGAGGTGAATTCTATACTGCTCTGAAGTAAAAATAGCGTTGTTCTTAAACGCATAAAAAACAATAAATGTATAAATAGCGGTCACGATGAGAGGCAGCAAAACATACTCAACAAAAAGAATGTCAAAGATGCTGTAAAGGAGCACAATTAGAAAGTTGAGCATCACCAACATAAGCATTAAATGGTGCAGATAGTTGAGTTTACTCACATCAAAATCCGAATAATAACCTTTCGCCTTTCTCTTAATTTTTAAAATCGTTGCAAAGAGAAAAATAAAAACCACTTGCTGAAAACTATAAAAAACGAGGCTGTAGGTAGTTACTTCACTGGGGTATGGACCATGAATCAATCCGCTGAAAAAACTAATTTTTAAGGGTGCTGCCCATTGTGAAAATTCAAACCAAAAGTACACGGGCATCAAGCCAATGACGAATGATGCAACAAAAACTGGAATCAGCTTTCGCATCGGTTTTCCTAATAATGCAAAAACGTAAATAGAAATGGCAGGCGCGTATAATACAGCTGCAATCTGAACGACAAACAAAATAACGGGAGCTTTTTCCGTGATACCCTCAAACATCAACAAACTATTTGCAAAATACATGGCCAAAACCAGCATGGTAATAGACAGTGATTTGTTGGGAAGCGGATTCTTTTTTCTAAAAAAAAGCAGGACAAAAAGCAACAGCGCATTTGCACTTGCCACACCGTTTATTAAATAGAATATAGGGTTCAATTTTTCTTCAGGGTTTTTAAAACAACTTTAGTAAACAGTCGTTAGGGGGCGAAAAATACAAAAACAGGCCTAGTAAGGCTGTGTGATTTTAGTCATGTAAAGCCCTGAATTCTGCGGTTCTTTCCAAATCTTTCCGCACCTTAGCGTTCTTAGTGTCACAACTCAATTTTAATGAAAAATATCGTTTCCATTTTCCTTGCAGCAACCCTTGCACTCGCATGTGTAAAAAAAGAAGAAAACCAAAACGATGATCTAGCCTCATACGTAAGCCCATTCATCGGCACGGGCGGCCATGGCCATACATTTCCGGGTGCAACCCTGCCTTTCGGGATGGTGCAACTCAGCCCCGATACACGGTTGGATGGTTGGGATGGCTGTTCGGGCTATCATTATTCGGATTCGGTGGTTTATGGTTTTAGCCATACGCACCTCAGCGGCACGGGCGTTAGCGATTATGGCGATGTGTTGTTGATGCCCATGACAGGGGAATTGTTGTTAAACAATGGAGCCGAAAAAGGCGCTGACCAAGGTTACGCTTCACGTTTTGACAAAGAAACCGAGCAGGCCGAGCCTGGTTTTTACAACTGCTATTTAACCGATTACAATATTGATGTCGCGCTCACCAGCACCTTGCGAGCCGGTTTCCATAAATATCAATTTAACGAAGATGGCTCTCGATATGTGGTTTTAGATTTAGAACATCGGGATATGCGTATTTCTGCTTCGCTAGAAAAATTTTCTGATACCGAATATGGTGGGAGTCGCGTTTCTAAAGCATGGGCCATCGAACAGCACATCTATTTTTATGTCGTGTTTTCACAGCCCGTTCGAGTATTACAGCTCAAAAAAGATGGCCCTAAAAAGTATAGCGTGAGCGGTTTTACGTTTGATGACAACCTCGATGAACTTCTAGTCAAAGTTGGAATTTCTGCCGTTTCTATAGAAAACGCAAAGGCAAATCTCGAAGCAGAAATACCGCATTGGGATTTTGAAAAAACAAAGGCCGATGCGCGCGAAGCCTGGAACAAACAACTCGGCAAAATAGAGGTGAAAGGCGATGAAGACGACAAAGTAAAATTTTACACTTCGTTGTACCACACCATGATTGCGCCCAATTTGTACACCGATGTAAATGGCGATTACCGCGACATGGATTTGAAAATTCACAACACCGAGGGAGGAAAAAATCAATACACCGTTTTTAGTTTGTGGGATACTTTTCGCGCCACGCACCCGCTGTTCACCATCATTGAGCAAGACAAAACCAACGCCTTTATTCAAACATTTTTGCGCCAGTACCAGCAAGGCGGATTGCTGCCCGTGTGGGAATTGGCCGCAAACGAAACCAATTGCATGATCGGCTACCACAGTGTGCCCGTAATTGTAGATGCCTACATGAAAGGCATTCGCGATTTTGATGCAGAATTGGCTTTGGAAGCGATGGTAACTTCGGCCAACCAAGACCATTTTGGACTGGAATTTTACAAGAAAAATGGCTACATCAGCGCGGGTGATGAAAGCGAAAGTGTGAGCAAAACCTTAGAATATGCCTATGACGATTGGTGCATCGCCACCATGGCCGAGGCGATGGGCAAAGATTCGTTGGCACAGGTTTTTTATCTGCGCAGCGAAAGCTGGAAAAACCTCTTTGATCCGGAATCGGGCTTCTTCCGCGCACGCGTAAACAACGGTTGGTTTGCGCCATTTAAACCCGAAGAAGTAAATTTTAATTACACCGAAGCCAACGCGTGGCAATACTCGCTTTTTGTACCGCATGATGTTTATGGGTTGGCCGCGCTTCAACCCGAAGGGCTCGAAAAACATCTCGACAATTTGTTTGCCGCTAGCACCGAAACCAGCGGTCGGGAGCAGGCCGACATTACCGGACTGATTGGCCAATACGCACACGGAAACGAACCGAGCCACCACATGGCGTACTTGTACAATTATTGCGCTCGCCCAGAAAAGACACAAAAATTGGTGCATCAAATAAAAGAGGAATTGTATAGCACAAAACCAGATGGACTTTCGGGCAACGAAGATTGCGGGCAAATGAGCGCATGGTATGTGCTTAGCGCGATGGGTTTTTATCCTATAACTCCAGGGGCACCTGTTTATCATATAGGCAACCCAACTTTTGAAGAAGCAACAATTAACCTCGAAAACGGCAAAACGTTTGCCGTAAAAGCAAAGAATTGGAGTAAAGGCAATTTCTACATCCAAAGTGCAACCTTAAATGGACGCAATTACAAAAGCAATTTTTTGTATCACGACAGCATCATGAAAGGTGGTACCTTAGAATTTACGATGTCGGAAAAACCCAATAAGAATTGGGGCGCCTTGCCAGAATATTTGTTCATGCATGACTGGGTACAAAACAAACTCGTGCCAGCACCATTTTTTAGCACCTCAAAAAACACGTTTAAAGACTCTTTGGAGGTTGGACTGAATTCAATTTGCAAAGACTGCATTGTGCGAGCTGGTTTTACCGATAACACGAATTTCACTTTTAATCAAAGCAAGATTTCATTCAACATAAAAAAAGACACAGAAATTTGGGCCTTTACAAAACACCCCGATGGCCGCACAAGCGACACCATTTTCACGCAATTTTACAAAATTGACGACAAATTAAAACTCACCCTAAAAAGTGAATATGCCAACGAATATTCTGCCGGTGGCGATGACGCGCTAATAGACCGCCAGCGCGGCACAACCGATTTTAGAACCGGAAATTGGCAGGGCTACCAAGGGCAAAATTTTGAAGCTGAACTCGATTTGGGCGAGCGAAGAAAGGGCGCAGAAATTTCCATCGGATTTTTACAAGACATCAAAAGTTGGATTTGGTTTCCACAAAAAGTAACCGTTGATGTATATGAAGCCTATGATGTGATTTCTAGATATGAATTTTATCCGGGCAAAGATTTAGATAAAATTGAAGGTGCTATGGTTGAGCGAATAAAATTCAATCACAATGCTCCAATTGAAAAAATTAAAATTTTTGCCGAAAGCATCGGCCCTTGCCCCGATTGGCATTTGGGCGCGGGTGACAAAAGTTGGTTGTTTGTGGATGAGATTGAGGTGAGGTAAAAACAAATTATGCGACTACTATTTCTTGGAATTAGTTTGGTTTTTGGCTTAAACCTTTTTGCTGCGAATGATACTATTGCAAATCGAGGAGCTTTGCGCATATACACCAATTGTAATTTGTGCGATATACAAATTACCGGAACAGTTTTGATTTTTAATGACTCAATTCATTTCATCACAAAAAAGAAAGAAATTGAAATTGCCGCAGTTTCATTTAGCTTTTCAGAAATAAAAGGATATCACAAACGGTGGTTGCATTTTATAGATGTTATGCTAATCACTGGCGAATCTTACACTTTTTTGTTGACTCATAAAAAATCCTTTATCACCATTCTAGAAGAAAAAGGAATTTCCCGATTGACAGAAAGAGTGAAGAGTAATTCTTTTGAGGCACTTACTTTTGACGGTAAAATCAAAACCTTAAAACCAAATACCTGCTTATTTAAATCTCTAAAAATTGATGTCACTATTAACGCAACGAAAGAAATAATTGATCTAATCCCACTAAATGCGCGCCTGTATCAAACCCATAGAATTTGGAGAAATGAAATTTTAAGTATCCGCCTAAAAAATAATAAGGCAATTTTTCATTTAATAAATAACCAAACCCTCAAGTTGAATTTGACAGATTCCGGAGTGGAGAAATTGCAACAAAATGGTTGGATAGAATAGCAAGGAATTAAATTCTCTGCTACCGTAGTATTTATGTTTTGGTCTTAAAGAAAAGCAAATTTAACTCCCGGTTTTATGCTGAGACCAATGTTCATTTTATATATAATATTTAACCTTACAAACTTGTGAATCAATTAACTTGATATAAATTTGCCGAAATTTGCAAAACCAAGTCATTGCAATGAAGAGTTTTAAACTCACTTTTTTATTTTCAATTTGTATTCTGCTTTGTGCAGGATTTGTTTCAACATTAGCCGCAAGTTCTAACGTGGCTGGTCACAATTGTTTTTTAAATTTTCAGGTTGCCCAACAGGGTCAAAATAGTGTTGGCACCATGTTTCTTTTTAGACCCGCAAAAAGCGGGCTTAAAAACATGCATAGCATTGAGGCTATAGAAACGGAAGAAGACGAAATTGTTGGAACAAACCACTCTTCTAAAACGTATTTTGAGATTAGCGCTTTTTTCACGGCTGCTCAGAATATTCTTCAGGCAACACAGATTGCCGAACCTTCAAGTATTAACGAGCCCGTTTGTTGGCAAATTGTTTCTGTACACGCTCCAAACAGAAGCATAGAATATCAAGTTTTTAGAATTTAGAATTACCCGATAAGCTTTACGGTAAAGCTTAGAACCTCTTGTACGCGCTGTTTAGCGCGCCCCGTGTCTGTTGGTTTTTGTTTTCCAAAAGGGCACGTGTGTTATTCAACACATCAACAATTATTACAATTTTAAAATAGCCGTAAAGGCGAATGCTTTATGAAAAAAATAGCCATCATCCTAATTTTTGGCGCATTAATCGTGCACACAAGTTGCAACTCTCACATAGAACATCACGAAGAAGAATCTACATTTTTTGTTACAAGCGCACTTAAGTTAGATACTGCAATTACCAAAGAATATGTGAGTCAAATTCACGCAATACAACATATTGATATTCGTGCCCAAGAGCGCGGATTTCTGCAAAACATTTATGTAGACGAAGGACAGTTTGTGAAAAAGGGACAGCTGCTTTTTCAAATTATGCCAAACCTTTATCAGGCCGAACAACAACGTGCACAAGCCGAAGCAGATTTTGCCGAAATAGAATACTTAAACACAAAACGCTTGGCAGATAGCAACGTTGTGGCTCAAAACGAATTGGCCATGGCAAAAGCTCAATTCGACAAGGCAAAAGCTGAACTTTCTTTGGCCAACGTGCATTTAAAGTTCACAGAAATTCGGGCACCTTTTGATGGATTTATAGACCGTTTTCATGTGCGCCTTGGAAGTTTGATAGACGAGGGCGAACTGCTGACAAGCTTATCAGACAACAGCGAAATGTGGGTGTACTTTAACGTGCCCGAAGCAGAATATTTAGAATACCAAACCGAAGTAAAATCGGAAGAGCCCTTACAAGTAGACTTGCTCATGGCCAACAATAAGCCGTTTGAGTTTTCGGGAGAGGTAAGAACCATAGAAGCCGACTTTAACAACGAAACGGGAAATATTGCTTTTCGGGCCACTTTTCCGAACCCCAAAGGACTTTTGCGCCATGGCGAAACCGGCAACGTAATTGTTCGCGTGCCGCTAGAAAAGGCGTTGCTAATTCCGCAAAAATGCACCTTCGAAATTCTTGATAAAAAATACGTGTATGTAATTGGCGATGATCACGTTGTGCACGCCAAGCAAATTTCAATTTTGGCGGAGTTGCCTCACATCTACGCCATAGCAGATGGGCTTACAGCACAAGATAAAATTCTGCTAGACGGATTACGAATGGTTAGAGAAAACGATAAAATAGAAACTGAGTTTGTAGAGCCTGCCAAAGCAATTTCCGATTTGGAGTTGTACGCAGAGTAAGCATCAATCATTCTAAAAAATTATAAAAATGTTTAGCAAGTTTATACACAGACCTGTTTTTGCAATCGTGATTTCTATCATCATTGTATTTGTAGGTACGTTGGCCATTAAGCAATTGCCAATTTCGCAATTCCCACAAATTGCCCCCACAACCGTTAGCATATTTATTGCCTACCCGGGCTCTAGTGCCGATGTGTTGGTAAAATCTACACTAATCACCCTAGAAAATTCTATTAACGGAGTGCAAGGCATGCGCTACATGGCTACCGATGCCACAAGCGCTGGCGAGGCCACCATCAACATTGTGTTTGATCCCGGCACCGACCCCAACCAAGCTGTGATTCGGGTGAAAACTAGGGTAGACCAAGTGATGCCTCTTTTGCCAGAATTGGTACAGCGCGAAGGGGTAATCATTACCCCAATACAACCCAGTATGTTGATGTATGTAAACCTTTACGCCAAGGATGAAACTATGGACGAAAAGTTTCTGTACAACTACGCCAACGTAAATATGATTCCCGAAATCAACCGTATAAAGGGCGTTGCACGATCTCAGATTTTAGGAAGCCGCACCTATGCCATGCGCATTTGGTTAAATCCAGATAGAATGCGTGCGTACGATATTTCTATAGATGAGGTGATGGAAGCGCTGGGCGAGCAAAGCATTGTGGGCCGCCCCGGTAGAATTGGCCAAAGTTCGGGTATT
The DNA here is from genome assembly GCA_030424545.1 of Bacteroidia bacterium. GTDB lineage: Bacteria > Bacteroidota > Bacteroidia > Flavobacteriales > Schleiferiaceae > JAUHWL01. Next base: position 33,942 of record JAUHWL010000001.1, on the reverse strand, counting down.
GCTGCACAATCGTTAGAGTATGTTTTAACCTACAAAGGCCGATTTAACAAACCCGAAGAATACGAAAACATCATTATCAGAGCCAATTCAGAAGGAGAGAGCATCCACCTAAAAGATATTGGCAAAGCCGAGTTAGGCAGCGAGTTTTTTGATATTTATTCAAATTTAGATGGGCATCCATCGGCAGCAATTGTTTTAAAACAGAATTATGGCAGCAATGCCAGCGATGTAATTGCCGAGGTAAAAAACAAGTTAGAGCTTATGAAAGCGTCATTTCCTCCGGGCATGGATTATAAAATCAGCTACGATGTATCGCAGTTTTTAGATGCTTCTATAGAGCAAGTAATTCATACCCTAAGAGATGCTTTTATTTTGGTGGCCATTGTTGTATTCATTTTTTTAGGCGATTGGCGCTCAACGTTAATTCCCATCTTGGCCGTACCGGTTTCGCTAATTGGGGCCTTTTTTGTTATTCAGTTTTTCGGGCTTTCCATCAACCTAGTAACCTTATTTGCCCTTGTGTTGGCCATTGGTATTGTGGTAGACGATGCTATTGTAGTGGTAGAGGCAGTGCATGCCAAAATGGAAGAAGAACATCTTTCGCCCTACAGAGCGGTAAAAAAAGTTATGGGCGAAATAAGCGGGGCCATCATTGCCATTACCATGGTTATGGTTTCGGTGTTTTTACCCATCTCGTTTATGTCGGGTCCGGTGGGTACGTTTTACCGCCAATTCTCCATAACAATGGCAAGTTCTATTGTTATTTCGGCCATAATTGCCTTAACGCTAACGCCCGTTTTGTGCGCCATGTTGCTAAAAAACAATCACGGCAAAGCCAAAAAAGGCAATTGGTTAACACGGTTTTTAGATGGGTTTAATGTATTGTTTGATAAGCTTACCGGAAGTTATGTTGCCTTATTGAAACGCATTGTAAGCAGACGATGGCTCACGTTTTTCATCTTGCTCGCCTTTGGTGCAGGCATTGTTTTCGAGAGCGAAATTTTGCCATCGGGTTTTATTCCAAGCGAAGATCAAGGAACCATTTATGCCATTATACAAACGCCACCCGGTGCAACCTTAGAGCGTACAAATAAAGTTGCGCAGGCCTTGCAAAAAATTTGTGAAGAGGTAGAGGGAGTAGAATCTGTTTCGTCTTTGGCGGGATACGAAATTATGACCGAAGGCCGCGGATCTAATGCCGGTACGTGTTTAATCAACCTAAAACCTTGGTCAGAAAGAGAACTTACTGTAAAAGAAATTATGGAAGAGCTTGAGGCAAAATCTAGAAACCTAGGGGCAATTGTTGAGTTTTTTGAGCCGCCAGCAATTCCGGGTTTTGGTTCATCGGGTGGGTTTTCTATGCGTTTGTTAGATCAAACTAATCAAACCAATTATCAAGAGTTTGATAAAATAAACAAACAGTTTTTAGATGATTTGGCTAAGCGACCAGAGCTTACAGGTTTGTTCACCTTTTTTGCGGCCAACTATCCGCAGTACGAGTTAGAAATCAACAACGATTTGGCCATGCAAAAAGGCGTTTCTATTGGCAAAGCCATGGAAAACCTAAACATTTTAATTGGAAGCACGTACGAGCAAGGCTTTATAAAATTTGGCCGATTCTTTAAAGTTTACGTGCAATCAGATCCAAAATTTAGAAGGTTGCCTTCGGATGTTTTAAAGCTGTACGTTAAAAACGATCATGGCAAAATGGTACCGTACTCATCATTTATGACCTTAAAGAAAACGCAAGGCCCCAACGAAGTTACGCGTTTTAACATGTACAATTCTGCGGCAATTCGCGGACTTCCGGCCAAAGGTTTTACAACGGGAGACGCCATAGAAGCCATCAACGAAGTGGCCAAAGAAACCTTGCCAAACGGGTATGATATTGCTTGGGAGGGTTTGTCGTATGACGAATCGAACCGTGGCAACGAATCGCTGTATGTTTTTCTTGTTGTCTTGATTTTTGTGTATTTCGTTTTGGCCGCGCAGTACGAGAGTTTCATCATACCGCTGTCGGTTATTTTTTCTTTGCCGGTTGGGGTTTTCGGGTCATTTATGTTGCTCAAAATTATGGGGCTCGATAATGATATTTACGCGCAAATCGGCCTAATTATGCTTGTTGGTTTGCTGGGTAAAAACGCGGTGTTAATTGTAGAATTTGCCGTGCAAAAACGGCAGCAAGGCATGACTATTTTAGATGCGGCCATAGAGGGTGCAAAGGTTCGTTTCCGCCCAATTTTAATGACATCGTTTGCATTTATTGCCGGATTAATTCCGCTTATTATGGCGCATGGTGCGGGTGCTATTGGCAATCGTACTATTGGTGCATCGGCACTTGGCGGCATGTTGTTCGGTACCGTTTTCGGGGTAATTATTGTGCCGGGCCTCTACTACATTTTTGGCTCTTTGGCCGATGGTAAAAAGCTCATAAAGTTCGAAGAAGAAGGCTCGCTTTCTGAAGGTTTTGTAAGCATGGTGAAAAGTGATTTAGAAGATCATTTCGACAAAGATTTTAGTGAAGTTGATGAAGATCCAACCGACAAATAACTGAGGCAATATGAAAATTAGAAATAGTAGCAAATACTTCGTTTTAGCAATTTTTGCAGTCTTTTTTACAGCCTGCGTTCCAACAGTAAAAGTTGCACGAGAAGCCAATAAATCGGTTCCGGAGTCTTTTGTTGATTCAAAAGACACGATCAATTCTGCATTAATTCAATGGCGCCAATTTTTTAAAGACCCATATTTAAACGCATTGATTGATACCGCTTTAAGTCACAACCAAGAGTTGAACATCACCCTTCAAGAAATTGAAATACAGCGCAATGAAATAAGGGCTAAAAAAGGCGAGTATTTACCATCGGTTGGTATTGGTGGTGCTGCAGGCGTAAACAAGCCGGGGCGTTATACTCCGCAGGGCGCGCTCGAAAAGAACATTGAGATTATTCCGGGCGAAGAAAACCCAGAACCCTTGCAAGATTACCAGCTTGGAGCCTATGCTACATGGGAAATTGACGTTTGGGGCAAGCTGCACAATGCAAAGCGATCTGCCGTAAATAGATATTTGTCAAGCATCGAAGGCAAGAATTTTATGATTACACATTTGGTTTCTGAAATTGCTAACTCATACTACGAGCTCTTGGCTTTAGACAATGAATTGGCAATAACTCGCAAGAATATTGAGATTCAGAGCAACGCGCTAAAAATTGTAAAGCAGCAAAAAGAAGCGGCTCGTGTTACTGAGCTTGCCGTTCGGAGATTCGAAGCGCAAGTTTTGAACACCAAAGGTTTACAATTCAGCATAGAGCAAAACATTGTTGAAGTAGAAAACCGAATCAATTTTTTATTGGGAAGGTATCCGCAACACATCGAGCGCAATTCAGACGCGTTTATTCAGTTGGTGCCGCAGCAATTGTATGCCGGTGTGCCTGCTCAGCTATTGCAAAACCGCCCAGATATTAAAGAAGCTGAATATGAACTAGCCGCTGCAAAACTAGATGTAAAAGTGGCCAAGGCTAAATTTTATCCATCGTTAAGTATTTCTGCAGGCGTTGGTTTGCAAGGCATTAACCCTGCCTATTTTATAAAAACGCCCGAGGCACTTTTATATTCAATTGTTGGAGAATTAAGCGCGCCACTTATTAATAGAAGTGGCATTAAGGCTGGGTATTTAAGCGCCAGTGCTCGTCAATTACAGGCCGTTTATAATTATGAACAGACGATTTTAAACGCGTATGTTGAAGTGCTTAATCAGGTAAATATGATGAGTAACTTAGAAAAAAGCTACGACCTTAAATTGCAAGAAGTTGATGCATTAAATGAAGCGGTGAAGATTGCAAACGGCCTTTTTACTTCTGCGAGAGCAGATTATATGGAGGTTTTATTAACGCAACGCGATGCCCTAGAATCTAAATTTGAGTTGATAGAAACCAAAGAGCGCCAAATGAATGCATTTGTAAATATGTACAAGGCTCTTGGCGGAGGTTGGACTAACTAGAAGTATATTGAATTTGCAAATACTCTTTTTTCTCTGTAAAAAAGGGTATTTGCAATATTGTAGTACCTTTTCAAAAAAATTAGAAACACATGAATCCAAATTTAGCTGTCCTGATTGATGGCGACAACATACCCTCCAATTACGTAAAAGAAATGATGGAAGAAATTGCCAAATACGGCAACCCCACCATCAAGCGTATTTATGGCGATTGGACCAATCCCAGCCTCAGCAAATGGAAAAATGTGTTGCTCGAAAATGCCATCACGCCAATTCAGCAATATGCATATACTCAAGGCAAAAACGCCACTGATTCGGCCATGATTATAGATGCCATGGACATTTTGTATTCCGAAAAAGTGCAAGGCTTTTGTTTGGTAAGCAGCGATAGCGATTTCACAAAACTCGCCACCCGCCTCCGCGAAGCCGGAAAAGTAGTGTACGGCATTGGCGAAAAGAAAACGCCAAACCCATTTATCGTTGCCTGCGATAAGTTTATTTACATCGAGATTCTACACAAAGAAGAAGAAAGTCCAACAGGTGCAAAAAGCGCGCAAAAGGCCAATTTTGATAAAATCACTGCCAAAGACATTCGCTTTATAGCGAGTACTATAGAAGATGTGGCTGATGATGATGGCTGGGCATTTCTTGGAGATGTGGGCGGTTTACTTGTTAAAAAACAACCCAATTTTGACGCTCGGAATTACGGTTTTCAAAAATTAACGCCATTAATTAAGTCGATAAAGTCAATAGAAATTGAACAGCGCGAAGGCCCAAACCCACGGATAAAGTTGATATATGTTCGCGTAAAAAACAAATAAAAATAGCCACGCAAAAAGCGTGGCTATTTTTATTTTACATCATCGGTGCCATTTCGTGCACTTCAATTCTGCATCCACCCGTCCATGCTAAATGCGGATGGTCTTTTAACAAATCTTGAGCTTCGTCTATGCTGCCAGTTTGAATGATGGAATACCCAGCGACTTCTTTTTTGCTGGGCTCGTGGCTGCCATCGGGCGCTATTGCGCGGCCCATCATTAAAGGCGAGCCAAAATCAATTAGAGCATCGCCCACTTTGGCTTGCCATTCCATCCAAGGTTTCATGCCCTCCATTTTTTGTTCATCAGTCATGTCTGCCATGCCGTCAAAAGCATCCGCTGGCGCGTGATACAATACCATATATTTTTTCATAATTCAAAAATTTTAATCGTTTTCAATTTACGGTTTATATAAACGCATCACTTTTTCATACGCCTTTTTCGGCTGGCCATTGTAATTGATGATGCTCCAACTTGGGCCGGGCCAGCAGTCGTTGAGCTGCCATAAAAGCGTGCCCATGCAATGCGGTTGTTTGGCCAAATGCGCTTTTAGAGCCTGCTCGTAACCCAACGCTTGCACCCATTGCGAATTGTACACGAAATCTTTGAATGATAGATTTGAAGCGCTTCCGCCATACAAGGCGTACTGACTCAGGAACTCTGAAATCTTGTCGTTGCCCACATAGCTTTTCTGTCGGTTTTGCATCACTTCAGAATCTAGCGAAAGCTGGTTTGGCGAAATGTAATTGGCTAGCAAATTATAATCTGGGTAACTCTGAAAACCCCATTCTACCATAAAACGACCCACGTTTTGGTTAAAGCCATTAAAATCGTCATTGCCATGCCAAACGCCCCAATAGTGCATACTGCCGTGATTAAAGTTTTTTGGCGTGCCCCAATTGCTTTGCGGGGAGGTGGATACGTATGTTGTGTACCCGTCTATAACAGCGACTAAGGCGCGTAATTCTATACTAAAAAGGTCATGATAATTTTCCCAAAGCCTTGAAGAATCTTGAATTGAATAGCCGTATTGCTTTTGCCAACCCCAGTTTTTCCAAGCGACTTCAATTTCGTTGTTGCCGCAGTATAGTGCTAGGCTCGGGTGCTTTCTTAGTCGTGCAATTTGCTCAGCTGCTTCAAGAGTTACATTTTCTCGAAATGCGGAGTCGCTAGGATACATCGTATTGGCGAACATAAAATCTTGCCAAACCAGAATGCCGTATTCATCGCAGAGGTTGTAAAAAATATCTTTTTCGTACACACCACCGCCCCAAACGCGCAGCATATTCATTCCTGCATCGCGCGCCAACGTTAACAAATGCACGTATTGAGAATCTTGTACACGCGGCAGAAAAACATCTTGCGGCACATAATTGGCGCCTTTCATAAAGATCGGTTTCCCGTTTACCTTAAAATAAAACGAAGTGCCAATGCTGTCGGGTTCATTGATCAACTCGATGGTGCGCAGCCCTATTTTCTGAACATCCGTTTGAAAATATTTGTCATAAGTTCCGGGATCAATTAGCTTGGTTTCGATGGTATATAAATGCTGCTCGCCACTGCCATTGGGCCACCAACGTTTTGGGTTTTTAATTTTAAAATGAACCGATGGATTGTTCTTTCCTGAAGTAAAAGTGTGGTGAAACACTTGCCCGTTGACGAGAAAATTGAGGTTTGCATCAACCGCAGATTCTACGTTTAGCGTTGATTTAACAACCGCCTCGGTATCGTTAATCGAAATCATAGAATGCACCACATCGCGCAAAACAATTTCATCCCAACTTTCTAAAACCACATCTTTCCAAATGCCGCTGGTTACGAAGCGTGGGGCGAAATCCCAGCCAAAATGGTAGGCGGCTTTGCGGGTAAAAGGCGCCACCGGAAATTCTGTGGTATCGCTGCCGCCCGGCAGTTTTACATAGTTTTTAGCCACAGAATCGTTCTTTAAAATGGGCGATGTAAACACGATGTGCAGCTCGTTTTCTTCGGCCTTTAAAAGTTCAGAAACGTCTACCCGCCAGCTGCGAAACATGTTGTTGGCCGAAAGGATTTTTTCGCCATTCAGAAAAACCTCAGCATAGGTGTCTAATCCTTTAAAATACAATTCGTGGTGTTTAAACGGAAATTGCTCTTCGCTGACATCAAAACGGGTTTTGTATTCCCAGTTTACGTTTTCAATCCATTGCTGCGCAATTTCGTTGTTGTCTTTAAACGGGTCGCCAATGAGGTTGTTTGCAAAAAGATCTGTGTGCACTGTGCCGGGCACGGTGGCGGGATGCCACGTTTTTGTGCCTATTTGGCGGAATTGCCAGTTTTGGGAGATGGAGGTGGAGGTTGATTGGGCGGAAAGAGACAACGATAGAAAGAAAAATAGCATCTTAAAACACACGCCTTTATCCCCTCTCAAGAGGAGAAACTGCGCTTGCCTTCCCCTCCGCCTGAGGCTGAGGGCCAGAGGTGTGTTACAAATTGTTTCCCTATTCATAATCATCGATATATTTTTCAATTTGAAGAAGCACATTTGGTAGGTTTTCGAAGATTTCTACATCATCAATATGCATAGCAAAAACGCCTAATTCTCGCAGTCTTCTATCCTTAATTTCATCCTTGTCAATCACTTCTGGAATTGTGTGCGAATATCCATCCACTTCTATGGCTAACATTAATTCATGACAGAAAAAATCGACTATGAATTCATCGATTGGCTTTTGCCGATGAAAATCATAGCCGCGCATTTGTTTGCCTTTCAACTGCAACCAAAGATAAATCTCGCCCTTGGTTAAATTATTTCTGAGCTGTCTCGCAAACTCTTTTAACCGAGGGTTGTATGGAATGATTTTTCTGCGATTGTCTTGCATTATTATGAAGTTTTAGTTCACGTGTAAAAACCCACCCCTGCCCCTCCGAGGAGGGGAATTACGCGCGTGCCTTCCCCTCTTGAGCGGGGTTAGGGGTGTGTCCAGTCCAATTTTTTTCATTTCAACAATTCCAAAATCTTATTCATTTTTTCGACATCCACTTCATAATTCTCGCCCATACCCAAAGGCAAAACTTCCCCTGTTTTCTTGCGGATTGAAAAATGAGCCGCGTGTATATCTATATTTTTAAGCGTTATGATATTGTGAGCATTTACGCCACTTCCAGCCATTATTTCTATGTTATCTTCTGCAATTTCAACCAACTTCTGTATGTTTTTAATGCCTTCTATGGCGGTTGGTTTTCCACCGGAAGTAAGCACACGGTCAACTCCTAAATCGATAAGCAATTTTAAGCCTGCTTCTTGGTCTTCAAGAAAATCAAAAGCGCGATGAAAGGTGATTTTTAAGTTTAATTTTTGTGCTGCTAAAACAATATGTTGCGCCATGGCAAAGTCTATTTTAGAATCATGCGTGAGGCAACCGAAAACCACGCCTGTTGCGCCAGCCTCTTTTGCGGCTGCAATCTCTGTGAGCATCAGCGCCATTTCTTCGGTGTTGTACACAAAGTTCCCTGGTCGCGGACGAATCATTGCATGAACTTCAATCACTTCTGCACAAGCACTAATTAAGGTTGAAGTTGGTGTTAGCCCTCCCAAATCTAAAGCAGAGCAAAGTTCAACACGGTTGATATGGTGTTTGGTGGCAACTCTGGCTTCGGCAAGCGTTTCTATGCAGGCTTCAAGTTTCATATGTATAGGGTATTTCGCAGAGTTTCGCAATGTCATTGCGCTCTTTGTGATCCACTTTTATTCTACAATAATTTCATCCAAAAAGAGCCAGGCATCGCTGCCTGCTGCTTCGTGCCATTCTGGAACTGTGCCGATGTTTTTTGCGGTAAAACGAATGAATCTTGCTGCTATGTACGGAGAAATTCCCCACCAAAATTCTTTAGTGAATTCTCCTCTTTTTTGAGGTGAAACATCGGGTTGTGCTTTGCCAAACACTGTCCAGTTTTCTCCATCTAAGCTGGTGTATATTTCAATTTCTGTTGGCAGAAAAATCCAGGCGTTATTGTATTGTAAAAAGGTAGCGCTTATGGTTTTCACCTCTATTTCATCGCCTAAATTAATAATGATTTCTGCATTTTCTTTTTCAAAAGCCTGCCAGTTTTTATCTCTAAAATTAATTGCACCTGTTTGCCCATCTGTTAGCGCCATTTTACCAGAAGCTGGATAGTATTTGCTATACATGGTTTTGTATTCTACGGGTTTGCCGCTGGCAAGGTGATGCACCAATTTGGTTTTAAAAGGTTCTCCGTAGTTCTGATTATTTTTTTTAGCAACAACTTTTAAATTGCCACTCTTTGTAAGCATGAAGGGCGAAGTGTATTTTGTTTGGTCGGCTTCATCATAGCTATAAAAGAGATCTAAGTTTTTTACTCCAGGTTGTAAAACCACAAAAATTCCCTCCTCCGTACACTTTGTTTCAACACGTACTGGGTCGGCTTCAAGGCCGTAATCAACTTCCATACGTGTAAGAACAGGGTATTGCTCCTGCAGTCTAGCATAAAAATCATCATAAGACTTGCTTTCTGGTTGGGTCCATAAAACCTCTGCCATGGCAATCATTCTGGGGTAAATTTTATTGTCTAAAATGCGTTTTGTAGGCACATGCTCTGTCCACATATTTACTTCTGCGCCCAAAATATATTTATAATGAGATTTATTTAGGTTTTCTGGAATAGGATTAAACTGATAAACGGTTTCTAAATCAATGGCACTTAAATCGTAATCTAAATAACAATGACTTGTAGGCGACATGATTACGTTGTGTTTAGATGCTGCAGCTTCGCTGCCATATTCCATTCCGCGCCAACTTTGTACGCTTGCATTTGCCGAAATTCCCCCTTCTAGAATCTCATCCCAACCAATAATTTTACGATTGTTTTTTTCTAGAAAAGCTTCAATGCGTTTTATAAAGTAGCTCTGTAGCTGCTCTTCGTTTTCTAGGTTTTCATCGGCCATTCTTTTTTGGCATTTGTTGCAATTTTCCCATCTATATTTAGGCACTTCATCTCCTCCAATATGTATATATGTGGAAGGAAACATTTGCATAACTTCTGTTAGAACATCTTCTAAAAAGCTAAAGACGCTATCGTTTCCGGCACAATAAATCTCTTTAAAAACACCCCAATCATTGGGTACTTGTACCTGCTCTCCCGTGCAAGATAAATAGGGGTATGAGGCAATGGCCGCTTGTGCGTGCCCGGGCATCTCTATTTCGGGTATTATGGTGATATTTTTAGATGCCGCATATTCTACCACTTCTTTAATTTGGTTTTTAGAGTAATGGCCGCTGTAAGTTTTACCGTCTTTGCGCAAACGGCTAGCACCTATTTCTGTAAGATTTGGGTATTTTTCTATTTCGATGCGCCATCCTTGATCGTCCGTAAGGTGCCAGTGCAGCACGTTCATTTTGTAATAAGAAAGTAAATCGATATGTTTTTTTATAGTTGAGACAGGAAACATATGACGGCTACAATCTAGAAGTAAACCGCGATGCTTAAACATAGGAGCATCTACAATATGTAAGGCAGGTAAAGAGGTTGAATTGGCACTTGTTAACCAAAGCTGATGCAAACTTTGTATGGCCCAGTAGCTCCCTTTTTTATGAGAAGAACTGATTAGTATGTTTGATGGAGAAATTGTAAGTGTATAGCCTTCTTCGCCTAGATTTAGATTTTTGTTTTCAGTTAAAAAAATGGTGTTGTCTTGGTTATCGGTTTCTTCAGAGGCAACAACCAATGTAAGGTTAAGTTGCAATTCATTGATGAAGTATGCCCTTAAACGTATAGCATTGTTTTCTGTACTGGGCTCGTAAACTATTTTTGTTTGATTGTTTATTTCAAAAGAACCATTCTGCAGTTCTATACTGTTTGGCTGTGGAACAATTGCTATTTGTTGCGCATTTACAGCTAAAGAAAAAAGTAAAGTTGAGAAGAGAATGATCTTTTTCATAAGATGTTTTTGGAATTCGGAAGTTAAAATTTGCGCATTTTGTGAACTAGGTACAAAGATGTTGATTTTATTCCCATTGCTTCTGGAACGTAGCTTCTATCAACTCTTCTTTATTGCTTGTGTGTATGGCATAATCAAAACCGGCAAACACGCTGCTTGCGCCAACATTGCCCGCCTTGTCTAAGGCTAAAAACCCAACTTGTAAATTATTTAAATTTTTATGCTTTTTAATAATGCGGTTTACCCCTTCATCACAAGCTTCTTGTGGGGTTGCACCACTTCGCATAAGTTCCACAATTATGCTGCTTCCAGCAATGCGTATCACAGCTTCGCCCACACCTGTGGCACAAGCCGCGCCAACATCGCCATCAACAAAAAGGCCGGCACCAATTATTGGAGAGTCTCCAACACGGCCGGGTAATTTATAGGCCATACCACTGGTGGTGCAGGAACCTGCTAAATTTCCTTCGGCATCTAAAGTTAACATACCAATGGTATCGTGGTTTTCTACATTTATTTTGGGTTTATATTCAGATTGTTTTAGCCATTCTTTCCACTCTCTTACTGCTTCCTTGGTTAATAGGTTGGTTTTTTTGAACCCGTTTTCTAGCGCAAATTGTAAAGCCCCATCGCCAGCTAGCATAACATGTGGCGTTTTTTCCATTACTTTTCTAGCAACACTTATGGGGTTTTCTATGTGTTGCAAATAGGCCACAGCACCACAATTGCTTTGGTGGTCCATAATGCATGCATCTAAAGAAACAGTTCCATCCCTGTCCGGTCTTCCGCCAATGCCAACACTCATGTTATTAGGATCACTTTCTACAATGCGCACGCCAAGTTCTGCTGCGTCTAAAGCACTCCCTCCATTTTTAAGTATATCCCAAGCTACTTTATTGGCTTTTAATCCATGGTTCCAAGTAGATATTACAATGGGTTTTTTTGCAAGGTTGTTGGTTTTAGTTAAGGCACGATGATTAGCATGAAGTATATTCGGCACCATTAAGCTGCCAGTAGCCATGGCGCTAAGTTTTATAAAGTCTCTTCTAGAACCCATTTTCTGATAATAATTTTAGATGTTTTTGTGCTCAGTTTTAAAGTCACAAGTTAGATATTTGCTTTTCAACTTTGTACGTAATGCCTTACTGCCAATATAAAAATCTAGACATTCATTTTACCGATTCTGGAAAAGGCCGCACCATTGTGCTGTTGCACGGATTTTTAGAAAACCTCACCATGTGGGATGATTATAATTCTGTACTGTCTAAAAAGTATAGGGTGGTTTGCATAGACCTTTTTGGGCATGGCAAAACACAAAACTTGGCCTATGTGCATACTATGGAAGAAATGGCCGAATCTGTGAAAGCAGTACTTGACTATTTAAAACTAAGAAAATACATCATGCTAGGGCATAGTATGGGCGGTTATGTAGCACTTGCCTTTGCCGATTTTTTTCCAGATAATATTCTTGGTCTTGGCTTGTTTTATTCTACAAGCTTTGCCGATAGCCCTGAAAAAAAAGTGCAGCGCCAGCGTGCTATGGAGCTAATCAAGAAAGATCATAAAAGTTATGTGCGCACGTCTATTCCATTGCTCTTTCGCCCGAAGAGCTTGGCCCTATATAGAAAAGAGGTAAATGCCATTAAGCAAGATGCCTTAAAAATGAGTAAACAAGGAATATTGGCTGCAGTTGCAGGAATGATGGCTAGAAGCGACAGAGAAGCCTTACTGCATTTTGCTCCCTTCAAAACCTTAATCATATGCGGCAAGCGCGATACAGCATTACCAATAGAAAAGATGAAATTGCAACTAGGAGCACCAAACGTAAGCCGATACCTTATAACTGAAAATGGACATATGGGACATATAGAAGATAAAAAGGTGTGTTTGGAAACAATTTTAAAGTTTGTTAAAGAAGTATAATAATCCTCTAGAGTAAAACTTAAAATATTGGGAATGAGAAGCTAAAAAAGCAACGGATATTTTTTTATTTTAGGACAACGCTTAATAACACTTCTACTAAAAACATTCTCATGAAAAAAGTACTACTTATTTGCACATTATTCTTTGGCTCATTGTTCGCATGGTCCCAGACTTCAGGAGGGCCGGATGCATATGGTTATACCTGGAAAAGCAGTGCCCATACTTCTAACCCGCCCGTATATTCATGGGTAGATATAACAACTAAAGGTATTGAGGTAGAAGGATTAGGAGACGACAATGTAGTTGGTCCTTACATCTTGCCTGCGGGTTATCAATTTTATTGGTACCCAGTAACCCAATTATGGATAGGTAGCAATGGGTATATTACCCTAAATGGATCTAATATGTCTGCAGCATTTCCACCATCTGTGCCACTCCCAGGGGGAGGAAACGATTGGATAGCAGCGCACATGAGCGATTTAAATTTTGCAGGTACAAACAATCCCGGAACATGTTGGTATTATGCAACAAATGATAGCCTGGTTGTTAGCTACGAAAACGTGCCATACTGGGTAGTTAGCCCCGGGTTTAGCGGGAGTAATTCATTTCAAATTATTCTTAGTAGTGTAGATAAATCTATCACCTTTAACTATAAAAGCATGAGTGCTGGCACGGCAACGGTACCTGTTGATTGTGTAACAGGAATTGAAAATAACACGGGTGCTCTGGGGTTAGCCGCAGCAATAGATGTTGTTCCTGCAAACCTTTCTACCATTAAATTTTATTACCCAACAGTAGTTACCTATGCAGTTACTGATGGCGGAGTAAATTGGAATAACAACGAAAAAAATGGAGGGTATTTTATACCAACGTCAAACAACGCGATAAGCTTAAAAGCCAATGTTAAAAATTTCGGAAACCAAAATATAAGTTCGTTTACCGTAACAGACACAGTGTATTCTGGTCAAAACCCACTAAGTAACGGAATTGCTTCGGTGGCTAACCTTACTCCTGGCCAAGACACAACGTTTACTTTTTCAAACTCATTTTTTGCACAATTTGCAAGTGTATACACATTTGCCACACGCACACAAGGTATAACTGGAGACTTGGTTCAAGTAAACAATAGAAAAACACAAAAAATAATTTCGGTAGATGTATCTCAACAACAATATTGGTTAGACTATAGCGATGGAGTGCCCGATGGCACTGGGCTTAGCTGGAATGGTGGTAACGGAGGAATAGCCGTTTATATTCAGCCCCCAGTTTATCCAGTAACGGTTAATTCTACCCGGTTTCACATTGGTGCAAACAATTTAGTTACCCCTGTTGGTTTTAGTGCCATGATTTATGATGATAGTGGACCTAACAATGGGCCTGGAAATTTACTAGACTCAGTTTACGTTGCACCATCTAGTGTAAGTGTTGGGCTGTACAATACGGTTGCCACCAATAGTACGGTTAATATTACCAGTGGCGGAGTATATATTCTTTGGTACATGGGGGGAGACGGAATTCAATTATCTAGAGATTTAACGAAACCAATATCAGCAAGAAGTTTTGAAGTTCTTGGGACTATTTGGGCAGAATATAGAGCAAAGCTTACGGAGGACTTTTTAATTGGGATGAATGTAACAGCTGCACCATCGCCAGTGGCCAATTTTAGCATAGATAAGAGTTTGGCACCTACAATTTCGTTTACCGACTTATCTACCAACACCCCAACAAGTTGGTTCTGGGATTTTGGCGATACAACAGTTGCAAGTGACACAAGTATCTTGCAAAACCCGTCTTATACTTACAGTGCTAACGGGACTTACTCGGTGTGTTTAACGGCAACGAATTATTTAGGCAGCCATACGGTTTGCAAAGATGTTACCATATCTAATATTGGAATTGAAGAAGCATTTCTAGATTTTAATTCTTTTATATATCCTAATCCGGCCTCAGGAGTTGCCTTTTTAGATTTACCAGAATCTGTGTCTCCAAATGATATTGTCATTCGTGTTTATAATTTGCAAGGGCAACGTGTAAAAGTGCCGTATTCTGCTAATGGTAGTCGTATGGAATTAGACATAAAAGAGCTAAACAGCGGAGCTTACTTTTTTGAGCTTCTAAGCAATAGTTCTGATGAAAATATAGCCCAAGGCAAGTTTATGGTAGAATAGCAAGAAAACCACGTAATAACAAAAAAGGGACGCAATAATCTGCATCCCTTTTTTTGTGGAGAATACCGGAGTCGAACCGGTGACCTCTTGCCTGCCAGGCAAGCGCTCTAGCCAGCTGAGCTAATCCCCCAAAGCGGCCGCAAATATATATAAATATCATACTTAATTCGTGCAAGAATTTTATTGAAAAAAAATTGAATGATGAATGAGGTAAAAGTTATCAATGCTGCGCTAGATGCAATATTTAACGCTTTGCCATTTGACTTAACAATTAATTAACGAAGTGCCAGGCACCTTTTTGTGAAAGTTTACGTCTTTATAATGACGTGTTACAAACTGCTCGCGTTTCTAGTTGGTAGTTAGTGTTAAGCGGTCGTTCTTATAACGCGTCACATAAAAACTAAAACGTGAGTGAAGAAAAGCCCAAATTTATGTTTGGGCTTTTTTTATTCCTGTTGTTTCGAAATGATTTCGTTGGTACGTTTTATTGCAGTTTTTAGTTTATAGTCACCCCATTTTTGACCATAAAACTTGTTTAAATACTCATCTAGCTTGCGTACAACAATTACATTGTAAGCTCCTTTAAGCTTGTCTAAATTATTTTCTGATACGCTGCGAAGACTTAACGAAAAACTACCATCTAGGTATTGAATATAATGCCAAATACCCGAAGGCATAAAAAGTGTTTCTCCAGGTTCTAAATCTGTAATGTATCCTTTTGCAAACTTCAAGGCGGGAAACTCATCAAAATCCGGATTCATTAAATCGGCTGCGCTGTGAGTTGTGAAGGGTATTTTGTATAAATATTTAGTTTGATCCTGATCAAAAAGGGCAATTCTTTTTGTGCCTCCAAACTGGCTGATAAATACATTACTAAGGTCAATATCATAATGAAGTCGCACATCGCTACCAGCCGCACCAAAAAACATAAACGGAAAATCTTTTAAGTATCCGTCCGTAATATCAGGAAACCAAAAATCATCCAATAAACTTTTGTCGGCCTTAAAAGGGTTAAATAAAAATATGCGTAAGTCTGAAGGAGTATTGCTTTTAACAAGTTCTAAGTACTCTTTAAAAGGAGCTTCTTTAACGGGGGGCATTTCTATACGGGTGGGCTCATTGTCCTTCCATCGTCCGTATAATTTTACCGTTTCTTGGCCTAGTTTTTCGCTAAAATAATCGTATGTCCAGCGCTGTAATGCTGGCCATTTATGGGTGTAGTTTTTAAATTTTACAGGAATTCCAGGGCGTAAATATTTTTCTGTAAATTCTTGTTTGGTAATATCTTCAACTACATCTATTGGTTTTAGATCTAATTTATGAATTCCCATTTGTACTAATTTAGAAATCAGTTTTTTTTTATAAATAAGGTATTACAATTTTACGCAAACATTTTTAGGTTCTGTAAAGAAGTTGAGCGCCTCAAAACCGCCTTCGCGTCCAACACCACTTTCTTTAACACCACCAAATGGCGTGCGTAAATCGCGCAGCAACCAGCAGTTAATCCACACAATGCCCATGTGCAAATTGTTAGCCATGCGATGGGCGCGTTTTAAATTGCTCGTCCACATGGTGGCGGCCAATCCGTATTTGGTACTGTTGGCCATCATCAAAACTTCTTCTTCGGTATCAAACGGGGTGATAGTTACCACAGGGCCAAAAATTTCTTCTTGGTTGGTGCGGCAATTATAATCTAGTCCTTCAATAATTGTTGGGCTAATGTAGAATCCGTCTTTAAATTCTCCGTCTAAAATTACGCGCTCGCCACCGCACAAAACAGTGCCGCCCTCTTCTTTGGCAAGCCGCACATAGCTCAAAACTTTTTCCATGTGCGGTTCAGAAACCACGGCACCCACTTTGGTTTTTTCATCGGTGGGGGCGCCCACTTTCATGGCGCTAACGCGTTCTACAAAGGCATTTTTAAATTTCTCGTAGATGGGGCGCTCTACAAAAATGCGGCTGCCGCACAAGCAAATTTGCCCTTGGTTAGCGAAAGATGAACGCACGGTGGTTTTCAACATATCATCAAAATCGCAATCGGCAAAAATGATGTTTGGGTTTTTACCGCCCAGTTCTAAACTTAGTTTTTTAAACATCGGAGCCGCAACTCTGGCAATGGTAGCACCCGTTTGTGTGCCGCCCGTAAAGCTAATCATTGGGATGTCTGGATGCTCAGAAATGGCCGCGCCAACTTTTTGTCCCAAGCCGTGAACGATGTTTAAAACACCCGCAGGCATGCCCGCTTCAATGCATAATTCTGATAACAAAAAGGCCGTTGCTGGCGTAATTTCTGATGGTTTTGCCACCACGGTATTTCCGCTGGCCAGGGCCGGAGCAATTTTCCAGGTAAATAAATACAAGGGTAAATTCCATGGGCTGATGCACCCTGCCACGCCAATGGGCTGGCGCAAGGTGTAGTTAAAACCTACTTCGCCCATGCTGTGTGTTTCGCTGCTTTCGTGCAAAATGGCGGTGGCGTAAAAAGCAAAATTATCGCGTGCGCGAGGAATATCTACCGACTTGGCCAACCAAACAGGTTTGCCATTATCGGTGCTTTCGGCCAAGGCAAAACGGTCTAAATTCTCGCCAATTAAATCAGAAACTTTCAGCATAATGCGCGATCGCTCAGCTGCCGAAGTTTTGCTCCACTCCGGAAATGCTGCTTTGGCGGCTTCCGTTGCGAGCGCCACATCGCGGGCATCGCTATCTGGAATGGTGCCATACACTTTGCCCGTTGCGGGGTTTATAATGTCTAAATGTTTACCCGATTGTGGATCGACCAGTTTGCCGTTTATGTAGTTTTTAATTTTCATGTTTTAACCTCACCCCCTAGCCCCCTCTCCTTATGGGAGAGGGGAGACGCACGGGTTTTTAAATTATGTTTTCAAATATAGAAGGACTTGAGTAAACTGATTACAACTTTTCATGAAAAGAAAAACAATGAAACATTATTCCATTTTTCTCGATCCAAAATTTAGCGTTTTAAAAATACTACTTCTCTCCATAATGCGACAAAGCGCCAAGTACGTGCACCGTAATTGTTTGTTGGCTAATAGAATATACCAAGCGATGTTTTCTGTTGATTCTATGCGAATACAAACCGGCTAAATTGTGTTTTAATAATTCTGGCTGACCCGTTCCTGTGGTTGGGTGTACCATCAACTCGATTAAAAGTTGCTCTATTTTCTTTAGCGTGGGCTTGTCGCCAGATTTTTTGTGTTTGGCAATATCGGCCATGGCTGTTTTTGAGAAAACAAGTTCGTAGCTCATATTCCCAATAAATCGCTAATTTCTTTTGGTGTTGAAATGCGCGTAACTTCTCCTCTTTGAACTTCTACCAAACTCTGCTTTAACTTTTTTACCATCTCCGCGTTAAAGTAAATATCATCTTCGCTGATTGGCGTTAACGCATACGCTTTGTCTTTGCCGCGCTGTACAATAATGTGCTCGCCATTGTCTACTCTATCAAAGTATTCTCTTTGGTGATCTCTAAATTCTTTACTGCTGATGATTAACATGTTGCTGATTATATGTGTACCGATTTGGTACAAATATAAAAAATGCGTCCTTGCGGACACGCATTGCAAAAGCACGCAAGTAAAATCCTAATTATCTAACTTAAAAAGTATTCTGCCACGTAAAACAATATTTACTGAACAGAGAAAATCATTTTTCTCAGGAAAGGAAGAAATGTAATAAAAATTTGAAGATTGAAATATTCTATCTTCTTTTTCATCATTTCCCCAATCGCCATCAACGATTAAAACACGATCATTTTTCTCTAGCGGAGCTGCGTAATATTTGTCTAAAAAGCCTAGCGTATCGCCAGATTCAGTAACGCCAATTAAAAAGTTGGCAGTTGAGGTTGATCCGTAAACCCTTCTCGAATAGTAACTCAAAACCGTAATATGAAACTCTTTTTTATAGATGTCAGCGTATTCCCAATGTTGCAAGCATTTGCTTATTCTTTGGCCTTCGCTCATTCTAATGCGTTCATACTTTTTCCTTTTGTGACTAGCACATGATGAAATGAGAAAAATAAATAAAAACGAGAAGACGATTAATTTTGAGTTCATACGCTAAACAGTTTTGCTAACTACCCCACTACGCTAGGGCGTGGCACCCCTTCTATTGAAGGGGAACGCTGCTCTCTTGGCGGAAAGTTAATCGCTATAAATTCCCCGTCCGCCCACCATCTACAGGAATATTTATTCCGTTGATGTAGCTTGCTGCGGGGCTGGCTAAAAATGCCACGGCATTGGCTACTTCTTCGGGTTTGGCGAAGCGCTGCATGGGCACTTGGCCGGCCATTTGCGCGGCAATTTCTTTTTCTGTTTTGCCGGTTTTTGCGGCTTTGTTGGCAATGATGCTCACCAAACGCTCGGTTTCTGTGGCGCCCGGCAACACGTTGTTTACGGTTATGTTAAATTGGCCAACTTCGTTCGCCCAAGTTTTGCTCCAATTGCCCACAGCACCGCGCACGGTGTTGCTTACGCCAAGTCCGGTAAGCGGAATTTTTACGCTGGTAGAAATGATGTTGATGATGCGTCCGAATCCGGCAGCTTTCATTCCTGGAAAAACCAATTGTGCCAAGTTTTGGTTGTTGATTAAATGATTTTCATACGCAACTAAAAAGGCAGCTCCGGTGGCTTCGGTAATGGGCCCGCCCGGAGGTCCACCCGTATTATTTACCAAAATGTGAATGGTTTTATCGCCTTGTAAATAGCTGCTCACCTCTGCTTTTACTTCATCGGTTTTGCCGAAATCGGCTACCAGATATGTGTGTTTTTGATCTCCGCTTGCCGGTAATGTTTGTACCGCTGCGGCTAATTTTTCTTTATTTCTGGCCAATAAAATAATATTTGCGCCAAGCTGTGCCATCGCTTGTGCGCTGGCCAAACCTATGCCTTGGCTGCTACCGCATACCAAAGCCGTTTTTCCGTGTAAATTCATGTCCATAATCGCGAAAGTAAGGTTTTTGGGTGTTGAGTTTTTTGTTTCTTTGAAGTAGAATTTAATACTCCTTGATATGGCAATTGCTCCTCCCTTTAATTTTCAGAAATGGCTAGACGAAAACCGACACCTTTTAAAACCTCCGGTAGCCAATAAAAATTTATATCCCGAAAGTGACGATTATATTGTGATGGTGGTGGCTGGCCCAAATGCGCGCAAAGACTACCATTACAACGAAACCGAAGAGTGGTTTTATCAGTTGGAAGGAAATATTACCGTGAAAATTCAGGAAGACGGCAAAGCGCGTGACATCCATTTAGGGCCGGGCGATATGTTTTTATGTCCCGCTAACACGCCTCACAGCCCTGGCCGCAGCGAAGGCAGCATCGGCTTGGTGGTAGAACGCGTGCGCGAAGGCCGCGGTTTTAAAGATGGCCTGATGTGGTTTTGCGACAAGTGCAACACCAAATTGCACGATACCCGTTTTGAGTTAAAAAATATAGAAACCGATTTTTTGCCCCGTTTTAAAGAATTTTATGCCAACCAAGATTTACGCACCTGCAAAAATTGCGGCCACGAAATGGAAGTAGATCCGAGGTTTGTATAAATTAAAATCCATAGTATTATTTGTGCTATTTGCGCAATTATTTATAGGATGCAGAGATACGGCATCAACCTATAAAAAAGCTATGGAATTGAAAAAATTAAGTCCAAGCTTTACTCACCAAGATCGAAATGTAGTTGTAAACAATAAAGGACCTTACAACATGTATTACACAGGATTTATTGATAAGGAAGGGGATCTGAGGCGGGTGTTAATACGAGCAGAAAAAGCGGATACTTTATGGATAGACGATCATTATTACTCTCATAACAAAGCACTCTATTACACCCATACCAAAGTATTACTTGGAGATACTTTAAAAAGTTGCACCTATTTTTTTCATAGAGAAAAATGCATAAAAAAAGCATGTGCTTTTGGTAGTGGTAAAGAAGAGAAAGAGGCTGAAAATGCCATGAAATATGCGTTTAAAGACGTACAAAAGTTTCTTAATTAAAGAGTGAAAAATTCTGTAAACGGAAAATTATTAAATCATGATGCATAAAACCGCGCTAATTTGCGCTACAACGCTGGCACTCCTGCTTTTTGGTTGCAGCCGTTCATCAAACAAGTATTTAGAAAAAGAAGCTATTGATGCCCTTGACAAAACAACCGAAACAATTGGCAACCTAACTTCTGTGAGTTTGCGAATGGTAAATGAAAGCACCGAAAACGTAGATGGTGGAACCATTGACCATTTGAGACAAAGTGATGTTTATTTACGTGGTAACAACAATTTGTATATCTACACAACGTATGATGATGTGCGCAGGGGGTATTGGTTTGATGGCGATACGCTATCTGTTTTTAGGTTTGATGAAAACATGTATGATGCTACTCCCGCCCCTTCTACAACACTAACCATGATAGATTCATTGCACAAAAGATTTAAAATAGATTTTGCGGCAGCAGATGTTTTTTACCCAACGTTAACAGATGATATGATTGCCCATTTTGACTCTATTTTCTATTTAGGTGCAATAGATGTGAATGGCATAAGCTGCATTGGTGTAAATGCGGTAAACCCAAATTTAAGTGCTACAATATTTGTTGACGAAAGCACCAACCTTCCCGTTCAGTTAGAGCTTTACTATAGAGGAACAAGGATGGGAGAAAAGTATATTTCGTTTTATCAAGATTGGCAATTAAATCCAAAATTAGCCGAGGAAATGTTTAAGTTTTCTCCACCAGTTGGAGCAAAAAAAGGCGTAATTTTTAAAAGAGACTAGGCACATGAAAACAGGTACAATGAAGTATTTCGTAATTTTTACCATTCTATTTTTTGTTTATGCAGAAGCAAATGCCCAACGCATGCCACATGGTGGAGGCAGAGGTGGTAGAGGCGGAGGAGCCGCTAGCCAGAATTTTGGAAATAGAGGTACAGTAAACGGTGGTGCACAACGCGCAAAAACTCGTCCGGCAACCTCGCCATCTAAAGGAACTACAAATAGGCCACAAGCCAGCAAGCCAGCCACTAGGCCAAGCAATGTTATGCCGAAAAACAACAATGTGTCTCCAGCTGGAAATCGCCCAAACAAATCTGGCAACGTGCAGAACAATAACCGGCCAAATAATGGACATAATAACAACGTGAACATTAAAAACAATAATGTAAACGTGAATGTGAACCGGAATGTGCAGGTAAACAATTATCATCATAACAATTATTATAACGGATATCATGGGTATCACCCTTATCATTATCATCCGTACCAGCCTTATTACTATGGCCCTATGTGGCATCCTGTAGGTTTTTATGTAGCTGTTATGGCAACCACAGCTGTTATTGTTTCTGCCAACAATCAATCTTATTATTATGACCAGGGAGTTTATTATGTAGAAAGTAGTAAAGGCTATACAGTAACTAACCCAGAAATGGGTACCACCGTGCAAACAATCCCAGAGAAACGCGAAAAAATTACTTTAAATGAAAAGGATTATTACTACTATGGCGGTATTTTCTATAAAAAGAGCAATACAGGTTATACTGTAATACCCTCTCCAGATGGTGCTTTGGTAACACACATTCCGGATGGTGCAGAAGAAGTAGAAGTAGGCCAAGAAAAGTATGTGTTTTACAATGGCACTTACTTTTTGCCTTTTGTTCAGAATGGCCAAAACATGTATCAGGTTGTAGAGATGGTGCCCGTAGAAGAAGAAACTGAGTCCAATACAGAAACAAGCAAATAGATATGTTCAGGCGTTTTTTTCTCATTGCAATAGTACTTTTTCTACCAAGCGTAGTTTTCGCACAAACAGATTCAAAGTCTGATGAAAAGGCAAAAAAAAAGGAGGCGAAAGCGCTTAAAAAAGAAGTTGATCCAAAAAAGGGAGATTTATATTTTTCTCCTGTGCCGGTGTTAGGCGCTAATCCGGCTTTTGGGTTTATCTATGGTGTGGGTGCTGCAGCCAGCTCATACTTGGGAGAACCAAGCACAACAAAACTTTCTTCTGCATTGTTTGGCTTGGCTTTTACCACAAAAAAACAAACCATAGTTACATTAAAGTCAACTGCTTTTACAGCCAATAATACCTGGATATTGATGGGTGATTGGCGTTTTTTAAATTCTAGCCAACCCACTTGGGGTTTAGGCACAGGGCCACAAAGCGCACGTATGGCAGATAGCGGCTTTACGTTTGATGATAAAGATTACAACGGTACGAGTGAGGCCGATATGATGACGTTTGAGTTTTTTCGGTTTTATCAAACGTTTTTACGAAAAATTCATGATAAACAGCTTTATGCTGGGTTGGGTGTTCACCTAGATTTATTCAATAATATTGATGATCAGCTGCTTTATCAAAACCCTAATCAGCCCGATAGTTCGGTAATTACGCCATACTACGCGTATAATATTTATAATGGTTTTAGTCAAACAAAAAGTACTTTGGTTGGCCTTTCAGCAAACGTGCTCTTAGATACGCGTGATAACATCAACAATCCCCACAAAGGGAGATACGCATTTGCGTCTTTTAAAGTAAACCCAACATTTATTGGCAGCGATCAATCATCTACACAATTGTGGTTAGAGTACCGCCAATACAACAGTTTTGATGAAAAAAGCAACAATATTTTAGCTTTTTGGGCATTTGGAAACTTTACTACTTCAGGCAATTTGCCCTACATGAATTTACCAGCATCGGCTTGGGATCAATATGCAAAATCTAGCGAACCGTATGCACAAGGGCGATTTCGTGGGACTAATTTGGTGTTTGCTGGAGTAGAATATCGAAAGCATATTTGGGGTTCTAGCAACAACGCAAAACTAATTGGAGCCATTGCTTACGCCAATTTTACTACCGCAAGCGGTGGCGAGAACGGCATTGGGCTGTTTGATTATTTAGAGCCAGGCTATGGTTTGGGGTTAAGATTTAACATTAGCAAAAGAGCACGTACCAATATTGGCATAGATTACGGTTGGGGTCACTACGGTACTACTGGGTTGTTTTTACGCTTGAATGAGAATTTTTAAAAAACTTACACGAATTGATCTTGTATCAAATTACTATTCATCCAAAGTATGAGTTGGCGTAAGGGTAAATTTTGATTTTAAATTTGATGGTTATAACGCGGCTTCTATAGTTTTAAGTGTTTCTATATTGTTTTAAAGTCATGGTGCATTTTTTAAATCAATCTCGAATTATGCGATTAAAAAGAAATTGCTGCTACAGCTGCATTCTAACAAACATATGAACCACTCTAAATTTTTTACCGAAGGCAAATTAGGACCGCTTTTGCTTCGCAACAGGAGTATTCGCGCGGCCGCTTTTGAAGGAATGGGCGATGGCCATACCGTGACGGAGGCACTCATAAACTATCATACTGGGGTGGCAAAAGGGGGTGTTGGCATGACCACCGTGGCCTATGCGTCTATTAGTAAAAGTGGTTTGGCTTTCCCACACCAGCTTTGGTTGCGAGACGAAATTGTGGGCGATTTAAAAAAACTAACAGCTACTGTGCATGCCGAAGGCGCTGCCATTTCGGTACAAATTGGCCATTGCGGCAACATGGCAAATGGCGCTTTAACGGGAGTTCGGCCTATTGCGCCAAGCACTGGAATCAACTGGTACGGACCAACTTTTCCGCGGGGAATGAATAGGGAGGATATTGAAATCGTAAAAAACGATTTTAAAAATGCCGTGCGCATTGCAGCCGAAAGTGGCTTTGATGCCGTTGAGGTGCATGCCGGACATGGTTATTTAATCAGCCAATTTTTATCGCCATTCACCAACAAACGAAAAGACAACTATGGCGGCAGCTTTGAAAACCGCAAACGTTTTATGGTAGAAATGCTGTCGGCAGTGCGCGAAGTTTTGCCCGCACATATGGCGCTCATTGTAAAAATGAATTGTTGGGACGGATTCGAAAGCGGCATCACTAAAGAAGAAGGCATAAAAACCGCACAAGAAATTGCGCAATGTGGGGCAGATGCCATTGTGGTAAGCGGTGGATTTGTGAGCCGCGCCCCTATGTTTGTGATGCGCGGCAAAATGCCCATCAACATTATGGCGCATTTTATTCGCCAAAGCTGGAAGAAGATTTTTGTAAAACTGGTAGGCAAACAATTAGTGCCTTCGGTTAGGTTTACCGAAGGATTTTTTATGGAGGAAGCAGAAAAAATTCAACAAAAAATAAATATTCCGGTAATTTTGGTTGGCGGAATGAACAGCATGAAAACCATAAAAACTGCCATGGAACGCGGTTTTGAGTGGATTGCCATTGCGCGGGCGCTGATAGAAAACCCCAACTTTGTAAACGATTTGCAAAACGAAGTGATTGAAAAATCGGGCTGTACCATTTGCAATTATTGCGTGGCCAAAATTTACAGCGACTCCATGACCTGTCATTTGCACGAAAACAATCTCCCCGAAAATCTAAAACAAAAAGTAGCCGCCCTAAACCATGAATGAAAAATTTGCACTGGTTACCGGAAGCTCTTCGGGCATTGGGCTCGAAATTGCGAAACACTTGGCTGCGCGCGGCTATGCGCTTGTTTTGGTGAGCAATCAGGAAAAAGAATTACAGAACCTAAAAGTAGAACTTGCCGCGGAGTATAAAATTCGCGTAGAAGTTTTGTGCATCAACCTGGCCCAAAACAATGCGGCTTACGATGTTTTCGACTTTTGCAAACAACAAAATTTAGAAGTAGAAGTGCTGGTAAACAATGCGGGTTTCTTCTTTTTCGGACAAATTATTGAAGCCGATTTAGCAAAAGCCGAAGCAAAAATTTTGCTGCATGTGCTCACTTCATCGCTGCTGTGCTCGTTTTTTGGTAAGGAAATGCGCGCGCGAAAAAAAGGCTTTATCCTCAACAATTCTTCTATCTCGGCCTTTAAAGATTTTCCCGGAATTGGTTATTACGGAGCCACAAAATCGTACATAAAAAGTTTTTCGCGCAGCCTCCGGACCGAACTAAAAATGTACGGCATTCACGTAACCTGCCTTTGCCCGGGCGCTACCGCCACCAATTTGTATGATGCCAATGTTGTTAATGTAGCCCTCGGCAAAAAATTGGGCATTATGATGAGTGCCGAAAAAGTAGCACGCCAAGGCCTGCGCGGATTGTTTAACAACAAAGCCGTTGTTGTTCCTGGTTTCATTACCAAGTTGATGCTGTTTTTTGCAATGCTAACTCCGCAGTGGGTTCTGTATATAATAAGAAAGCAAACGAAGTTTCTGAAGTAAAAAGCAATCGTGCAAATACGCAGAAAACAGCACGAATACTATTCGGTACCAACAACAGATTGCCTGTATGCTACACCCCATTTGGCAAGTTCATCAATAACAGGGGCAAGCGTTGCACCATTTTCTGTAATTGCATATTTAACGGTAATCGGTTTGGTGTTCATTACAGTGCGGCTAACCAAGCCATTTATTTCTAAATCTTGCAGTTCTTTAGAGAGCATTTTGGTGCCGATGCCGTTTATTTCCCTCAGTAAATCCATAAAACCCAATTTGTTTCCTTCTATAAGTGTTCCCAAAATATGGAACTTCCATTTGCCTGATAAAACACTCATGGTGTCGCTAATGGCTTGCATGCGCACTTGGCAAACAGCTGTGTCGTTTACAATGGCTTTCTTTTTCATCTATTTATTATTTAAATGAGGCGCCTCCTATCAAGTGAGCCAGAAGGTAGTTTCTTGGAGGAAACTAATTCCTAAAAGGAAATGCATGGCAAATATACATTTGGTTAACCTTAGGTTTGTCATCGTATTTAAAAGTAAAAATCGGTGCAATGAAAAATTCAGCAAAAGCAGTAGTCGAAAAAATGTTTGCCGCCTTTAGCAGTGGCGATGTAGAAAAATTTGTGGCAACGGTTTCTGAAGATACCGTATGGATTTACCACGGCACGCAAATTATCCCGGCTGGAACTTTTGAAAAGAAAGAAGGTGTGCGCGCTTTTATGACCAATATTATTGAAAGAACCGAAATAATAAACTTTGAACCATTGCAATATGT
Source organism: Bacteroidia bacterium (assembly GCA_030424545.1). GTDB lineage: Bacteria > Bacteroidota > Bacteroidia > Flavobacteriales > Schleiferiaceae > JAUHWL01. The sequence goes on along the minus strand of JAUHWL010000001.1, from coordinate 7,090 downwards.
TGTAGAAGGAAATACGGTAGTTGTGTTGGGCAGAGAACACCAAAAAGTAAAAAGATCGGGCCGCGAACTCAAGCAAAAATGGGTGCAGATTTACACCGTTGAAAACGATTTGATCATAAAAATGGAGGAGTTTGCCACTTCGGAAGAAGTAAAGGAATAGCATTATGAAAATTGAATTAAAGATTATAACAGTACTCATCTCTTTGGTTAGCATCACGGCTTGCCAAGGACAATCAAAAACAAAAAATATGAATACCGAAACAACACAAAGCAATCCGCTACTATGCGATATAGAAACTGGAATGTGCGAAACAGCTGAGGGAACAAAAGATTCAACCGCGCAAAACACAATTACATCAGACCAGAAAAAGGTGCGTGTTATTTATTACACAGACCCTATTTGTTCTTCGTGCTGGGGCATTGAGCCGCAGTTGCGTAAACTAAAATTAGAATATGGCGATGCCGTTGATATTGAATACAGAATGGGCGGCCTTTTGCCAAATTGGAGTTATAACAGTGGTGGCATTAGCAAGCCCTCAGACGTAGCCTCGCATTGGGACGAAGTGAGCATTCACTACGACATGCCCATTGATGGTGACTTGTGGTTGGAAGATCCGTTAGAATCTTCGTATCCGCCTTCTATCGCTTTTAAAGCGGCACAAATGCAAGATGAAGAAAAAGCCATTTTGTTTATGCGCGAGATGCGCGAAATGGTTTTTCTACAAAAGAAAAACATTGCGAAATGGGAAAATATGGCTATCGCTGCAAAAGCCGTTGGGCTAGATGTTACGCAGCTGAAAACCGATTTTGAAGGCCCCGCAAAAATCAAGTTTGAAGAAGACTTGAAATTAGGCAGAGAATTAGGCGTAAGAGGATTCCCGACTATGTTCTTTTTAGACGAAGCAGGAAACCGTGAAATGGTGTATGGCGCAAGACCCTACGCTTTTTATGAAATGGCCATTCTAAAACTCAATCAAGTTGCCCACAAAAGCGAGTACAGCAAAACATGGGAAGCGCTTTTTGCCATTTACCCAACGCTTACCGCAAAAGAGTTTTCTGAACTCTCTGGAACACCAAGAGCCGAAAGTGAAAAGGTATTGAATGAACTTGCGAGCAAAGAAATTTTGGAAAAATTCACAACCAAGAATGGAGCAATTTGGAAACTGAAAAATGCCGAAATGTAGCATATGAATATATCGTCTATTGCCTTAACTTAACCGAGTAAGACAATAAGATTATGGAGGAGTATTTTAATTCACATATTTCCAATTTTAAGTATACCGCCCTAGTAGTTCTAGTGGTGGTTTTACTTGTTTTATTTACACGTTTCTTAAGCAAACGCCTGCTTAAGAAAAGCAGAGAAAAGTGGGCGCATGATTTGTCACCATCATTTAATATTGCACAGAAGCTACTCACTATTCTTTGGGTTGTTCTTGGATTAATTGCAATCAGCTTCATATTTGTTGATGAGGGTAAATACAGTTTATTGAATGACAACTTTAAGCTCGTGTTGTATTTGGGCGTGCTAACGGTGCTTACCATCATCTTTGCGGCCGCGCTTAATTTATGGTTTAAACACCATATTAATAAGAGAATTCATGAGCACGAAGACCCTACGAATTTAAAGTTCCTAAGGTATGTTGTTGTAAGTAGCGTGTACATTACAGGCGTGCTCTTGGGTTTACTTGCTTTCCCTTCGTTACACGGAGTTGCGCAAACGGCTCTAGGAGGTGCGGGTGTTATTGCGCTGGTTATCGGTATTTCTTCTCAAGAAGCACTTTCTAATGTCATCGGGGGAATGTTTATCATCGCCTTCAAGCCTTTTCGCGTTGGTGATGTGGTTGCCATAGACAATACCATTGGGGGCGAAGTTACCGATATTACGTTGCGTCATACGGTTATAAGGACTTGGCAAAACAGAAGGGTTATCATTCCAAACGCCATTATTAATAAAGAACGGTTGGTAAACTTTAACTTGGATGAAGAAAAATGTTGCGAGTATGTTGAGGTTGGTATTTCTTATGACAGTGATGTAGATCTGGCAAAAAAGATTTTGCGCGAAGAGTGCGAGCAACATCCTCTAATCTTAGATAACCGGACAAAAGAAGAAAAACAAGAAGGGGCACCTATGATTAGGGTTTCTCTCATTGAATTTGCCGAATCTTCGGTAAAGTTGCGTGCATGGGCGTGGGCAGAAACCTACGGCAAATCTATTCAGCTAAAACGAGACGTGTTTGAAACAATAAAAAAGCGTTTTGATGCAGAAGGGATTGAGATTCCGTTCCCTTATCGCACGCTGGTAATAAAAGGTGGCGAAAAATTGCCAAAGAGTGTTGAGAAGTAATGGAAACATGCTGATTTCATTGTTTTTTGAACTGCTGTTTAAGAGCGCCTAATCGCAAGCATTACAATAAATTGAACGTCACTTCTTTCTGCTAGGAATAAATTTCAATAAAAAAGAAGCTGAGTTACGATCATTATCAATGAGCATAGTCAAAACATATCAAAAGGTAAATGCCGAAAATCAGGACGCAAGTTTTGAAATATCTAAAATGGAGGATATTTATACGAAGCGAAACGGGCAGGTGGACGAACCACATCGGCACAACTTCTATACTGTTTTGATTATCAACAAGGCAAAAGGGCAGCACAAAATAGACTTCAACACCTACGAACTGGCCGACAAACAGATTTTCTTTGTAGCCCCGGGACAAGTACATCAAGTGATAGAATCGGAGAAGTCCATCGGTTTTGTCATGACATTTTCCAACCAGTTTTTGGTAGAAAATTTTATCCCCATCTCGTTTATTGATAGTTTAAACCTCTTTCAAAATTATGGACAAAGCCCGCCCCTATTGCCCGTAAAGGAACAATTTGAAGCTATAGAGAATTTTGCCAATCAAATTTTCAAACTGTTCCATAGCGATGTGAAAATGAAGAGCCTATCTATCGGCTCCTTTTTGAAGCTCCTACTTATTGAGTGCAACAATATTTGTTCAATCAACCCAATAGAATCGGATGTAGACACTACGGGCGACAACCTGATAAGAGCCTTTAAAAAAGCCGTAAACAACAATTATAAGAAAGAGCACTCTACCAAGTTTTATGCAGATGGACTTTACATCACCCCTGATCACCTGAACCGAACTGTGAAGGCTAAAATTGGCACAACAGCCAAAGACTATATCCAGGCAAGAATCATAACCGAAGCAAAGAGGCTCCTCTATTTTTCGGATAGCTCAACAAAAGAAATTGCCTATGAATTGGGTTTTAATGAGCCCGCAAACTTTAGCGCCTTCTTCAAAAAACATACGCAACTATCGCCTTTGCACTTCAAGAAAAACGAGATAGAATCTAAGGTTTAGCTTAAACATCGGATTTTCATACGCTTAGCCCCCCTTTTCATATTCCACAGTTTTCTGCACCGCCCCATCTTTGTACTGTAATAAAAAAGCAAAGTATATGGATCGTAAGAAGTTTATCAAGAGTGCTCTATTAACGGGTGTGTTTGGCGCTATTGCTCCACAAATACTTAAAGCATCTAGTAGTAAATCCACGTACGACACATTAATGCAACAAGTAGGATTTAATCACTTGCCAGCATCAGCTGGTTTACCAAAAAATAATATACATACTATGAACACAGTAATTCACAGAGCAGAAAGCAGAGGACATGCCAATCACGGCTGGTTAAACTCGCACCATACCTTCAGCTTCGCCAATTATTACAATCCAGAAAGGATGCACTTTGGTGTACTACGCGTATTGAATGACGATAGCGTGCAGGCAGGAATGGGTTTTGGCACACATCCACACGACAATATGGAGATCATTTCGATTCCCTTAGAGGGCGATTTGGAGCATAAAGACAGTATGGGGAATGTGGCCGTAATAAAGGAAGGTGATGTACAGGTAATGAGTGCCGGCACCGGTGTTACCCATTCGGAATACAACAAGAACAAAGACAAGGAAGTGAAGTTTCTACAGATTTGGGTATTCCCTAAAGCGAAAAATGTAACGCCACGTTATGACCAAATTTCCATTAGAGACATTGAAACCGAAAACGAGTTTTACCAAGTGCTTTCTCCTAACAAAAACGATCAAGGCGTTTGGATAAATCAAGATGCTTGGTTTCACCTAGGCAAATTCACCAAAGGAAAAGGGGATGAATACAAAATCAAAAAAGAAGGAAATGGCGTATATGCTTTTATCCTTGAGGGTGAAGTAGAAATTGATGGTGAAAAACTTTCGAAAAGAGACGGAATGGGAGTTTGGGATACAAAATCCATTTCTGTAAAAGCCACAGAGAATGCCCGTGTGCTTTTAATGGAAGTACCCATGAACTTATAGAATTCAATAATTATTAATAATTAAATCAAAGAAAAATGAGTAACAACACAAATTGGACAATCGACAACACACATTCAGAAATTGCTTTTAAAGTAAAGCACATGATGATTTCAACGGTAACCGGCCACTTCGAAGATTTTAAGGCCACTGCCAAAACAAATGGTGATGACTTTAAGGGTGGGGTTTTAGAATTTAGTGCTAAAACAGCTTCTATCAATACCAAAAACAAAGACAGAGACACCCACTTAAAGTCAGATGACTTTTTCAATGCGGAGAAGTATCCTGAAATGAAATTTGTTTCAAAATCTTTTGATGGAGATAAATTGGTTGGTGATCTGACGATTAGAGATGTAACCAAAGAAGTGACTTTAGATGTAGATTTTAACGGGATAGCTGTAGACCCTTATGGACAAACAAAAGCAGGTTTTGAGATTAGAGGGGAAGTTAGCAGAAAAGACTTTAACCTAACCTGGAATGCCGTTACAGAAGCGGGTAGCATTGTGGTTTCTGACAAAGTGAAATTGGTAGTGGACGTACAGTTTACCAAACAGTCTTAAGCAGGAAATGCTCATGAAAAATTAGTTTGGATGTACACAGCTTATTTAAAGTAGTTATATTATGTGCTTTTCTTAAAGTCAGATAAATCATCTTAAAAACATAAAGTATGAAAGAGAAGGATTCAAAACTCACGAGAACAACTGGAGCTCCGGTTGGCGACAATCAGAATGTGCAAACCGTTGGTCCACGTGGCCCGATGTTGATGCAAGATGCTTGGTTTTTAGAAAAGATGGCGCACTTTGATAGAGAAGTTATTCCTGAAAGACGCATGCACGCCAAAGGTTCGGGCGCTTTCGGAACATTTACGGTAACGCACGATATTTCGAAATATACCAAAGCCAAAATTTTTAGTGAAGTTGGAAAGAAGACAGAAATGTTTAGCCGATTTTCTACCGTGGCCGGAGAAAGAGGCGCTGCCGATGCTGAAAGAGACATCCGAGGTTTTGCGCTGAAATTTTATACCGAAGAAGGTATTTGGGATTTGGTTGGAAACAACACGCCTGTGTTTTTCTTTCGCGACCCGATGAAATTCCCAGACCTGAACCATGCAGTAAAACGCGACCCAAAAACCAACTTGAGAAGTGCCAACAACAACTGGGATTTCTGGACGTTGCTCCCCGAATCGTTGCACCAAGTTACCATAACTATGAGCGATCGTGGTTTGCCAAGAGGCTACCGACACATGCACGGTTTTGGTAGTCATACCTTTAGTTTCATCAACAAAGAAAATGTTAGGCATTGGGTAAAATTTCATTTTGTAAGTCAGCAAGGCATAGAAAACCTGACGGATGCCGAGGCGGCCAAACTTGTGGGCAAGGACAGAGAATCATCGCAGCGCGATCTTTTTGATGCCATAGAAAATAAAGATTTTCCCAAGTGGAAAATGTTTGTCCAAATCATGACCGAAGAGCAGGCAAAAACCTACCGCTTTCATCCATTTGATTTGACCAAAGTTTGGTATAAAAAAGACTTCCCACTAATTCCTGTTGGTGAATTTGAGCTGAACAGAAACGCAGAAAACTACTTCCAAGATGTAGAACAATCGGCCTTTAACCCAACCAACATTGTTCCCGGCATTGGCTTCTCGCCAGATAAAATGCTGCAAGGCAGATTGTTTTCTTATGGCGATGCGCAGCGCTATAGATTGGGCGTAAACCACCATCAAATTCCCGTAAACAAACCCACGTGCCCCTACCATACAAACCTTAGAGATGGTGCCATGCGCGTAGATGGGAATCATGGAGGCACCAAACATTATGAGCCAAATAGTTATGGCCAATGGCAAGAACAGCCCCATGCGAAGGAGCCACCACTAGAATTAGATGGCAGTGCGTATGCGCATAATTTTAGAGATGATGACGAAGATTATTTCACCCAACCGGGTGATTTATTCCGCATAATTAAAGCAGACGGCAAAGCCGATGTACTGTTTAGCAATACTGCGGCACAAGTAGGCGGGGCTGAAAAATTTATTCAGATTCGCCACATCAGAAACTGTTTTAAAGCCGACCCAGAATATGGCGCAGGCGTGGCAAAAGCTCTTGGCTTAACCATGGATGAAGTGAACAGCTTTGATATGACTCCTTTTGACAGATGGGCACCGAAACCTTCTAAGGGTTAAATCTGTTTGTTGTTGTAAAGGGATAATGAATATAGATAATAGAAAGCGAAATGGGAAAATACAACACCTTATCGGAAGCGATAAACGACTTGACAAAAGAAGGGTATACATTTAATTTCAACCTTAAAAATGATTGTATTGAATGTACTGAGAACAAATCGCAGCTCAACCCTGAAGAATTTGAAATTGATAAAGTCTATCGGTTTCAAGAAATGTCGGATGTGGATAACGAGAGCATTTTGTACGCCATTTCATCAACCAACGGAGAATTAAAAGGTCTATTGGTAAATGCGTATGGAATGTACGCTGATGCAGCTTCGGCCAAATTGGTGAAAAAACTAAACAAACGGTAAAAAGAAACTGCATCTAGCATGTCAAACATCAAACTGATTATAGAAGAAAGAGCCGCCAGCATTGGTAAATTTATGGTAGGTCGTTTGTTGCCGTTCCGCCAAAAGCGCATGGTGGGGCCCTTTATTTATATAGACCACATGGGGCCTGTAAAATTAAACGAACGTGAAAATTTTGATGTACTGCCGCATCCGCATATTGGCCTATCTA
>JAUHWL010000010.1 GCA_030424545.1 Bacteroidia bacterium | reverse complement strand
CCAAAGAAGCGATTACTCTGACAACCTAAATGGTGAAGTAACCATTATGGGCGGTGGTGGATAACACTCTCTATTATTACAAAAAACCTCAACCAAGTGTTGAGGTTTTTTTTTGTCTTTAGTAAATGAGCAATACCTTTTGGAACAACATCAATACTAGAAAATAATATTCGATAAAATAACGTTAGGCCGTATTTTCGCGCTAATGCAACCAAGTATCTACATAAAAAACATTCTTAAAACACTGCCTAATAAACCAGGCGTTTATCAGCATATAGATAAAGACGGAAAAATTATTTATGTAGGAAAAGCAAAAGACTTAAGTAAAAGAGTTGCAAGCTATTTTACCAAGAACCACGAAAACGGGAAAACCTATGTGTTGGTTAAAAAAATAGCAGATATAAAAGTTATAGTTACAACCAATGAACTTGAAGCACTTTTACTAGAAAACAACCTAATCAAACAACATCAACCTAGATACAACGTACTTTTAAAAGACGATAAAAGCTATCCTTGGATTGTAATCCGAAACGAACGATTTCCTAGAATCTATTCGTTAAGAAATCCAAAAAAAGATGGCTCTGAATACTTTGGACCTTACCCAAGTGGTAAAGTAATGAAAACAGTATTGGAGCTCATTAAACAATTATATAATCTAAGAAGCTGCTCTTTAAACTTAAGTAAAGAAAATATAGAATCTGGCAAGCATAAAATCTGTTTAGAATATCATCTCGGCAATTGCAAAGGACCCTGCGAAGGGTTTCAATCTGAGGAAGAATACAATAAAGAAGTAAGTGCTGCGAGAGATTTAATTAAAGGGAATATTACCCTTGTTAAGCAAATCTTAAAAGAACAAATGAAGGCACAAGCCGCAGAATTACTTTTTGAGGATGCTCAAAAAACAAAAGAAAAAGTTGATTTATTAGAGCGATATCAAGCAAAATCTACCGTTGTAAACACCAGCATTACCAACGTTGATGTTTTTAGCGTATATGCAGACACCCATTTTGGCTATGTGAATTATTTGAAAATAATTGAAGGCATGGTTGTACAAGCGCATACCATAGAACTAAAAAAGAAAATGGATGAAAGCGAAAGCGAATTATTAGAATTGGCCATACCAGAAATCAGGTTGCTCTATAAATCAAAAAGCAAAATAATCTACACTTCTCATAAAGTTTCTTTGGCCCTACCAGATGCACATATTACAGTACCACAAAGAGGCGATAAAAAAAGTCTGATAGAATTAAGCCTGAGAAATGCACGCTACCACAGAGCCGAACGATTAAAAAACATTCAGATTGTTGACCCAGAGCGACACACCAAACGTATTATGGAACAGATGAAGCTCGATTTAAGAATGCCCGTTGAACCTGTGCATATAGAGTGTTTTGACAATTCTAATACGCAAGGCACAAACCCCGTAGCTGCTTGTGTGGTTTTTAAAAATGGAAAACCTAGCAAAGCCGACTACAGACATTTTAATATAAAAACCGTTGTTGGCCCAGATGATTTTGCTTCTATGGAAGAGGTTATTTACCGCAGGTACAGCCGCCTTTTAAAAGAAAATGAGCCGCTGCCACAACTTATTATTATAGATGGCGGCAAAGGTCAATTAAGCTCAAGCTTAAAGAGTTTAGATAAACTTGGGTTAAGAGGGCAAATAACCATTATAGGCATTGCAAAAAAGTTAGAAGAAATTTTCTTTCCGGGAGACCCTGTACCTCTTTATTTAGACAAAAGATCTGAAACTTTAAAGATAATTCAGCATGCTCGAAATGAAGCACATAGGTTTGGCATTACCCATCACCGTAAAAAAAGACAAAAAGGCACCATTAAATCAGAATTAGAAAATATTGCAGGAATTGGCCCCGCAGCAATTAAAGAATTAATTAAAAAATTTAAATCGGTTAAAGGCGTTAAACAAGCAAGCCAAACCGAGCTAGAAGATGTTGTTGGAAAGGCAAAAACTCAAAAGATTTTAACTTACTTTGACCCGAATAATAATTGACAGTGCAAAAATTTCTCCTAACCTTTCTAACCTTTTATTGCGCTTTTGCTTTTGCCCAAACCAGACCTAAAGTTGGCTTAGCATTAAGTGGTGGCGGTGCAAAAAGCATGGCACAATTAGGCGCTCTTCGCGCTATAGAAGAATCTGGAATAAAAATAGATTACATCAGCGGCACAAGCATGGGCGCAGTAATTGGCGCTATGTATGCCATGGGATATACTGTAGATGAAATTGAAGAGTACTTAGCAAAAGTAAATTGGGAAGAGCTTCTTACAGATGATGTTCCAAGAAACCGGTTGCCTTTCTTAAACAAAAATGATAAGAAGTATTTAGTGCGTTTTAATATAAAAGACGGGAAATTTACCTTGCCCAGAGCATTCAATGAAGGACATTACATGGTCAACATGCTTTCATTTTTAACAATGAAAGCTCATAACGTAACCGATTTCTCTCAACTGCCCATTCCGTTTTTATGCATGGCAACCGATTTAGAAACGGGCGAGTCCGTAGCGTTTGAAAAGGGCAGCCTAACTAACGCTCTTAGAGCCAGCGTTGCGTTTCCCTCGCTTTTTTCTCCTTACGAAATAGATGGCAGGTTATACGTAGATGGTGGTGTAAGAAACAATTTGCCCATTGCCATTTTAAAAAATGAAAAAAAAATGGACTATGTTATAGCCATTGACGTGCAAAGTAAATTGTATAAAAAAGAAGATTTAAACAGCATTATACAAGTATTAGAGCAAGTAGGCAGTTTTATGAATGCCGATTATTTTGAAGAGCAAAAACCGTTAGCAGACATACTTGTTTACCCAAATATGTCGCCTTTTAAGTTAGATGATTATCAATACTCAGACTCTATTATAAAGCTGGGGTACTTAGAAACAAAATTGTATGCTAAACAATTACAAGAAACTGCACAAAAACAAGGCAACATAGCGCCTATAAGAAATTGTTGTATAGCCACTCCACCAGAAAAAATTCAAGTTGACAGTGTGTTTATTAACGAACCAACAGGAAAAAAAGAAAAAGCTGCTAAACAAATACTGCGATTAACAAAAACAGGCGAATATGATTACAAGAAATTTTTAAATACAGGTTTAGATAGGCTTTACGGAACTGACGCCTATGAAAAAGTAAATTTTTCATATAAAAAAATAAACAATAAAAATACGCTTACCGTAAACTTAATAGAAAAGCCCTCTCACCAAAGTTTTAAGTTTGGAATACACTATGACGATGATTTTGGCATAGCGGTACTAACCAATTATACACTCCTAAATGCCGGTCTTTCTAACGCTACGTTTAAGGCAGAAGTAGCCTTAAGCGAAAACCCCAGAGGGTCTATTTCATGGATTGTGCAAAAAGGTGTTATTCCAGCTTTAGGTGTAATTGCCTATTTCAATCAATTTGATGCCACGTTTTACTTAAATCAAAAACCACGAAACAGATTTACCTATTTAACGTACAATATTGACGCTTTTTTACACAGTACATTTAGTAATAATTATACGATTGGCACAGGTCTAAAATGGGATAATGTAGACCTCTCTCAAGATATACCAAGCATTGATTTTGAGAAACAGAACAACTCTTATTTTATCTATCATGCCTTTTTAGATTTCGATTCATTTAACGAAATTTTTAAACCAACAAAAGGGTTTAAACTGAAAGCAAAAATGTATGTTGTTTCAGATTACGAAACGGACGTTTCTAACAGCACAAGCTCCATTTTTGGCTTAACATTTACCAAGGCAATTGCTTTAGGCAATAGGTTTGGATTTGATTTTGGAATTGACGGTGCCGCAACTATTGGAGGTAATTTGCATTATCCTTATAATGTTTTTGTTGGAGGGCTGGGACAGAACTACATCAACTTTACTTTCCCGTTTCTAGGTTACAGACACATGGAATTGATTGGCAATAACTTTGCCTCGGCAAAAGCCAACATATTTTATAATTTTTATAAAAATCACTACGTAACCGCTTCTGCCAACATAGGCAAACTAGAAACTACTGTAGCCGATTTGATTAATTCTGATATTCTACTAGACGGTTATGGCCTTTCTTATGCATATAACAGCGCTCTGGGGCCCATGCAATTAACCGTTATGGGATCAACAAACCACTCTGAAGTTTATACATATTTAAGCTTAGGATTTTGGTTTTAAAGCAATGGTGCAAACATTCTCGCCAAGCTCTCAATAACTTTTTTGGTTCTACGCCTTTTATTCCAACGGTTAAGCAAGATTTCTTCACTGGTAAGCTTATCCTTTATAAACTGATTTTTTAAATCTCTTGCAACTTTGTTATCATAACAAAATGCATTTATTTCAAAGTTTAAATTAAAACTTCGGTTGTCCATATTGGTTGTGCCAATGGTAGCAACAACATCATCTACAACAATTGTTTTGGCATGAACAAACCCTTTGTTGTACCTAAATACTTTTACTCCCGCATCTAGCATTTGTTTTATATAACTCATGCTTGCCGATTGTGTTAAAAGCGAATCTCCTTTTTTTGGTATTAAAATTTGTACATCTACCCCACTTAAAGCGGCTACTTCTAAGGCAGAAGCCACCTCTTCGTTTGGAATAAAATAAGGGGTGGTGATATAGATATAGTCTTTGGCTGTATTTATTGCCATAATTATACCCTGCATAATTGTTGGCCAACTAGAGTCTGGGCCAGATGCTACAATTTGAACCAGGTTATTATGCTCGGTCTCAATTTCCGGATAGTATAAGCCGTTTATGGGTAAAACTTTTTTAGAAACAAAATGCCAATTCAAGTAAAAGTGCATTTGCAAGGCTTTCACTGCTTCACCCTTCAATCTTATTTGTGTATCTCTCCAATAGGCGTATTTTTTAATTCTATTGGTATATCTATCCGCAATATTTATTCCCCCTAAATAACCAACTTCCCCATCAATTACTACAATTTTTCTGTGGCTTCTGTAATTGGCTTTTCCCGTTAAATAGGGGAAAAATACGGGCATAAATGAATAAACCTCTACTCCTGCCTTTTTTAAATCGTTAATAAATTTCAATGATAACTTTCTACTACCTACATCATCAAAGCTTAATCTTACTTCTACACCTTCTTTGGCCTTTTTAATCAATAAATTTTTTAACTCATTTCCAATTTCATCCTCATCAATTATATAAAACTCTATATGTAAATGATGTTTGGCCTTTTGCATATCATCAAACATAGAGGCAAAAATCTCTTTTGTTTCATGGTAAACATTCAATTCGTTTTTTAAGGTTACAACGGCATCATCATTACGCAGAAGTAAATTGGCAACTTTAATCTTCTCGTTTAAAAACCGCTTTAATAAATCGGTAGAATCTTTGTACGCCTGTGTTTTATCTTGCTGCCATTCTTGAACAAGTTTATTATTTAGCAGAGCTTTTCTTTTAAAAATTTTTTGTTTCCTTAAATTTTGCCCAAAAAGCACATAAACCAATACCCCTACTATGGGCACAAATAATAAAACAAGTAAATAAGCCAGGGTTTTTGCAGGGTTTTTATTGTCTAATACAACGCCAAAGGCAACCCCTAATATTAAACCGTAATAGATAATTAATAAAACGACAGTCCAACTATTTAGTAAAAATTGCATTACTATGAGTGTTTTTATTCTATAAATAAAGAAATTTCGTCTACCGCTTTTCTAACCAAATTTGGTACGGTGGTATTTTTTGCGGGATAGCCTACTGGTAAAAGTAAAAACGGTTTTTCATGTGCTGGCCTTTCTAAAATATTTCTCAAAAAATTCATAGGACTTGGTGTGTGTGTAAGTGTAACCAAACCTGCATTATGTATAGCAGAAATCAACATGCCGCAAGCAATACCAACACTTTCTTGGGCATAGTAATTTTTACTTGTGCCTTGAGGTGTTATATCGTAAACCCGTTTAAAAACAACAATAATCCACGGTGCCGTTTCTAAAAAAGGCTTTTCCCAATTGGTCTCAAAAGGCTCTAAGTCTTTTAACCACTCTTCGGATGCACGGCCATTGTAAAAAGCTTTTTCTTCTGTTTCTGCTGCTTCTCTTATTTTTTGCTTTACCTGCTTATTAGAAATCGCAACAAAAAACCAAGGTTGTTTATGGGCCCCAGAAGGTGCCGTTCCTGCTGTTTTTATAATGTTTTCTATAATGCCTTTATCAACTGCTTTATCGCTAAAAACCCGTACGCTTCTGCGCTTGTTCATTTTGCTGTAAAAGGCATCGCTTTGCTCTTTAGATTCTTGCTCAGAAATAACATGATAATCAAGCGGGATTTGCTTCATTTATTTACTTTTTAAATAGTTATTTAATTGCAACCCAATGCAATTGCTTAGCTTACTATTAGTTAGATAAGCCAATGGGTTTTAAAAACTTAATTGGTTTCATCTTAAATCTATACCCCAAATTTAGTTTTAAATAACTATGAATACTTCCTACTGGCGTTTCTTTACTTAACCAAGCTGCAGCCAAATAGCTTGTAACCCCTAATCCAGCGTAATAATTGTTTCGGCTATAATAAACTTGTACCCTTCCTTCGCCTGTTAATGCCCAACCACTGTTAAATTTTTTCCTGTTCACATCATTATGATTATACCTGCCGCTTAAATAGCTAATGCCAGGCACCAACATGGCCGAAATATTTATGTGTTTACTAGGCACATATGTATATGCATAACCCGCATTTGCACCAAACGTATAATTTTGTACCGCTTGGATTTGCTCTCCTAGCTCAGGACTATAAAACAAAAAGTTTTTGGCACTTATCCATTGATACACAACAGTTCCTCCTACTAAAAATGTGCCCGCATTTTTCTTTTGCAACTCATTTTGAACAATAAAACCCCGGTGAGAATATTTATTACCATTAAATCCATAATAGATATTGCCGTAATAGGTTGTAGTTTTTAGATTGGGTAATAAATAAATAGAATCTGAATTAATTTGAATTGAAGGATACAAAACATCTGGATTACTGATGTAGTAGCCCTGATGTTTTTCAAAAAAATTGCGCATGTATAGTTTTCTACCGGTATAACCGAGCCCAAGAAACAAGCTTTTGGTAGACCCTTTTTCTGGACTTGTAAAACTTATGCCTGGTATTGGGAAAGACACAGAAAAGTTGAGCCATTTATGCGAAAGCATAACTCCATAATTAGGTAATGGTTGATTGGTCTTGTAATACACAATTTTACCACTTGGCGCCAAAATGCTCAATACGCTCTGCTTAGCTTCTACAACCAAACTTAAACTAAGCTTATTGCTAAAATCTAGGATATAATTTGTGTCTAGCTGGTTTTTCCTTTTGATAGAATCATTCTCACCAAAGGCACCGTAACCTATAGTTACAAATACTAACACTAAGACCGTTCTAATAAATTTCATTATTAATTCACCACAGGTAAGACATTCTAGCAAATGTCATGTAAAAATTAAATAAAACTAGATGGAAATGATAGACTTTTCAACCGTTAAATTAAAGGCCAACTTTCTTTAAAAATGCAGATTTAGATTCGGGCACTTTTATCTTTATTCCTACCACAACTCTAAAAAAATTATACCCCAATACCATAGGGTTATACTCTGAAATACTGTTTGAAACCACGTAAGAAACTCCACTAACAGAAGTATACCAATCGTCTCCATTAAAGCCAACTATTACCCTTCCTTCTCCATGAACACCTATACCTGACTGTCTGCCAAAACTGCTTCCATCCTCTTTAAAAGCTTTGCCAGTTTGGTAAGATAAGCCCGGCACCAAAGCCAAAGAAAGAAACAGCTTATGCTTCTTACCAAAGGCAAATGTGTATAAATACCCAAGGTTAGCACCAATCATGGTATAGTAATAACCCGTTAAAATAGACTCCGATTCAAAACTTGCATGCAATGCGTAAGGTATTAAAACACTATCCGCGTTAAAGGTAGAATAGGAGAAGGCTAAACCAGCAGTTAAACTACCAGCGCTTTTTTTCTGCCTTTCTAATTGCCATAAAGAAGCCATGTTGCTAAACTTTTTATAATTAAACCCGTAGTTTAAAGAGGCAAAATATATTGATGTAGATACATCCGCACGGTGCGGATAAAGGTCGTTTTCTGGATCAAAGTCAGGAATAAAATACTCTGGGTTTTGAACATAATAGCCACTAGATTTTTGATAAAAATTTCTGAACCAAATTTTTCGTGAGGTTATACCAAAACCAAGGCTACGCATTTCTGTTTTGCCAAAACGTTCATCACCCGAAGCACCAAAAGAACTTGTGTATTCTGCGGTAAGCCACTTATAATCCAAGGCCAAGCCAAAACTCAACGGAACGTTGGTGCTAAAAACAACATCTTCTCCTTGTTTATCGGTAACTGATATTGAGTTGGTATTTAGAGCAGATACTGCAGTAATTATTAGTTTATCTCTAAATGTTTCAATGTAATTGGTATCAAAATCTGGTTCTGTATTCTGACCAAAACCCAATTTAACACACAATAAAAAAAAGATAATTGAAAAACCTAACGTAACCTTCACGGAATAACTATGGATGAATTTGAAATGCTTAAATAAACCAAATATTTGCTTTTGACTCTTGCAGAAGAGGAAAAATCATCTTTAAAACTAAAGAAAATTTTTCTACTTATTATTTTACATTTTTCTATATTCGCAGCCCTAATTTTCGGGCCTATAGCTCAGTTGGTTAGAGCACCTGACTCATAATCAGGTGGTCCCAGGTTCGAGCCCTGGTGGGCCCACCAAACGGGAATAATCGATATCAAATTCGATTGTTCCCGTTTTTTTATGTTCTGTAACGCCTGCCTGTTGGGCAATTTCAAAGATTACAGAATTAACTCTTTCGGTTCGAACTACTTTAGATTCGAACATCATAACGTACTAGAAATAAATAGCTTTAAAATTGACGTGCTATCGTTGATATAATGCAAACCCTTACACCCAAATAACCCCCTAGCCTTCAAGCTAAAATGTATTCAGCAACTGATAATTCATATTGATTATCAAATTCAAATAATGATACATTATATCTAGAAGTTTATCTTTTCAAGGATGTAATGTACATTTCCGATAAATTAATTTTCCATGAAAACACTATCTAAAAATGCCATTGCCCCAATCATCTTTACAGCACTTGCACTAATAACGCTTCTTTCATGCAATGACAAAGAAGATTTAATTACCGATTTAAACACACACTTTTGCGATAGCATTCATCGTGTTGACAACGTTAGCTTGAGCAATGAGCTTTCATTAGTAGCCGACTCTATGAAATCTAAAACAGGAGTTTATGTTTTAGAAGACGGGGCAGGCGCAATGATTTCGCGCGCATGGCTTACAGAATATGCTGAGAAAACAATCAATATACAGTACTTTATTTTTTCTACAGACAATGTTGGTTTAATAGCTTGTGACTATTTGGTTCGGGCTGCAGATCGTGGGGTACAAATAAACATATTGGTAGATGATATTATGGTAAACACAGGCATAGAAGATATTCTAACGCTTGACTCTCATGAGAATATCACCATAAAAATTTATAATCCTGGTGTAAATCTGGGAAAGAATATTTTTGAGAAAGCCAAAAAGTTTATTACAGATTTTAGAGGTGCAAACCAACGTATGCACAACAAAACATTTATTATTGATAATAAAGTAGCAATTACTGGGGGTAGAAATATTGCTGATGAATATTTTGATTACGACCACGAATACAACTTTAGAGACAGAGATGTATTGCTCATCGGCAAAACAGTGCCCGATATTTCTGCTTCTTTTTATCAATATTGGGACAATCCGCTAAGCGTGCCCGTAATTGATTTAAGTAAAGACAAAATTGATAAAGAAAACGATTCTAATCAATTTGAACGATTGCATGAATACGCGTGCAACCCAGAAAATTTTTGGCCACAAGTAAGAACGCGCATTCAAAAACTACCCGAAGTTTTTAAAAAACTTCAATCTTCTGGAGAATTAATTTGGGTAAAAGATGTTTCATTTATCTCAGATAAACCTGGTAAAAATGACCAAACGCAAGGTCTTGGTGGTGGAGGTTTAACAACAGATGCGTTAAGCGAATTAGTTTTAAATGCAAAAACCTCTTTAGATATACAGAGCCCGTATTTAATAACCACAGAAGAAAGCAGAGCCTTATTTAAAGAAACCGTAGATAGAGGTGTACGCGTGAGAATTCTAACCAACAGTTTAGCCTCTACAGATAATGTTGAAGCCTTTAGCAATTACCAAAGTAACCGAGAAAAATTGCTAAAAACTGGTGTTGAGGTTTACGAATTTAAACCAGATGCAGCCATTCGCAAACAAATTATGACAGGCGAATTACAAGATTCTCTGCACCATTCACCGATTTTTGGTTTGCATGCAAAAACCATGGTTATAGATGGAAAAGCAACCGTTATTGGCACATTTAATTTAGACCCCAGAAGCACCAATTTAAACACAGAGTGCATCGTAATTATTCCTTCTGTAAAAGTTACCCAGTCGGTTTTAAAAGGTATGGAATTAGAAATGTTACCAGAAAACGCATGGAGAATTACACCTGATTTTAATCCTGACAGTGAGGTTAGCAGAGCCAAACGTTTTAAAACATGGACCAGAAAAGTATTGCCTCAGGCAATTTTATAATGCACTCAACCCCCTACTCGTTTTAGATAAAGGTAATCTCGAAATTTTTTGTGTAGATATATTCTCTTTTTTAATTAGTAATTATCGCTCTATCAACTCCATTAGAATTCTCTTAATTTTATAGACTAAATAAAAAAACCATGAAAAAAATATCACTAAATGAAGAAATGCTTATTGGCATACAAGCCGATATGACGGAGAAGAAAACGATGCTTAACGATGAGCAAATCAATGCAATTGCTCAAAAAGCAAATGACGCTATAAACATTCCAATTATTGGCGAAAAATTAGAGTTAATCATCTTTGCCAAAATTGTAAAGTTTGTAGACATGAAGCTTTACGAAGTTTTACCGAATGAATATTATGCTTTAATCCACAATGCCCATGATGGCATAGATGCAGAAGACGCAGCAATGCTAGAATTGCGCTTGGGAACACTCATCAACGATAAAGTAAATATTCCGTTTATCTCAGAAAAAAAGGAGAAAGAATTAATTGACTTAATTCTTGGGATGATTATAAAAGGCTTAGTAAAAGGCGCCAAACTCGAAGGTGCACAATTAGAGGCTTAAAAACAAAGATCTGTTTTGTCTGGTTATCGTGGACTATACAATACTGGTATACCGTAACGGTTTAAAATAAGGTTCATTTTGTCTTCGTCACTAAATTGTTTGGCATCTTCGTTTTCTGCGGGCACTACCCAAACTATAAGCTGACATTCTTCAATGTCTGCATATTGTGCTATGGATTTGCTGTAAGAATTTACGTAAATAGATGTGGTTTCATGATCATAATTTACAGGCCTTCCCAATTCTGCAAATTGATTTTTAATAACCTCAATATGATCGGTGCTTAAACCATCCTCATCATCTTCATAAATAAAATTTAATACCGTAATGGTCGAGTCAAACAAACCTGCAAAATCGGCTAGTATTTCTCCTTTATTTATTCGATAAACCTCATCCATAACAGGGATAAGCATTTTTGTATATCCTTCTGGTGGTGTTTCGCTATGTCCTTGTACAACAAGCGTTAGAATATGCATGCTATTGATGAGTTTTAATATATTCTCACTATACAGGTTGCGCTGTATTCCTCTAATACCATGGGTTCCAACAACAACAAGGTCTATTTTTAAATTGGCAAGGGTAGTGGGGATTATTTCAAAAAAATCTCCGTATTCTACATGAACCTTAAAAGAAACTCCTTGATTTTCTAGTTCGTCACCAAAGCTTCTAATCTCATCTTTAATGTCTTTTTCTTTCATTCTGTCCATAGGACTAGCGATATGCAAAAGCACTACTTGCGCAACACTTTGGCGTGCAACCAAGCTAGCATGTTCTATGGCTAGTTCACAAACACCGGTAAAATCTACTAAAACAGCAATACGCTTCATCTATTAACTTTTTTTGGAATTTCTGTTCATTAATTTTACTAAAGAATCAAAAATACGATGAATTAATCTTCTATCCTTTGTAATTATTTCTGCTTCACCAATCATGTCTGGAGCAAAGGTTAAGTTTTCTCCATACGTTGTGGTCATCCCATTCGGAAAAGTTACTTCTACCAAATAGTTTAATCCATTGGGCATAGTAGATTTTTTAGCAACTTTTGCTCTTATTAGTCCGTATTCATGAAAAGGGTAATTGTTTAATCTGATGTTAACATCCTGACCCTCTTCTACTTTACCATAACCGCCAGTGCTAACGCTAACCCAACCCATGTGTTCTGGGTTTTCTTGCATAATGGCCAAATAAGTTTCGTTTACTTTAACATATTGGTCTTCAAATAAAGGTTGTAAAAATGTTACAATACCGCTGTTGGATGCCGTTAATGTATAGCGCTGCCGCCATGTGTTTATTTGATTTGAAATACTTTGTCTCAAAGAAAGTACAGCATCCAAAAGGATTCTATCTTTTTCTGTTTTTCCGTATTGAAGCCTGGCCAACTGTACCTGCATATTATTTAAATCAATTTGATATTGAATTTGATTTAATGCTAATACCTCTAATGCTTGTTCTTGTTGCCTAAACTCGGCTTCTCTTTTAATATATTCTGTTTGTGTTATTACACTGTCTTTGAATAGCTCTGTATCTACTTGAAATTGGCGCTCGGCATTTTTTAATTTTTTGCGCTCTATTTCTAAAAGCTTTTCATTTATTAAAATCAGTTTTTTCTGATCCTCAAGCCTTAATTGCAATTGTTTAATGGCCATTTCATCTACATGAAAATCTTTACGCAAATTAGAGTTTGTTATTTCTCTTTTTAATTGCGCTACCATAGGCTCTAAATCTCCAAAATTTATATTTACGGTATCTGGCAATGGCAGGCTTAGACCATTGGTTAAGGCGTTATTTAATCTTTCTATATATAGTTTTAAGTAAACAACTGCTTCAGAAGAAACGGGGTTTTCAATTTCCGCCAAAATATCGCCTTCATTTACATGTTCTCCTTCTGCAACGTTTAGCTTAACAATTTTACCATTGGCTTGGCAAACCACTCTTACTGGCGGATTTGCCGAAGTAATGTTTACTTCACCTAAAAGAATATCAGGATATTTTATAACCCAGGTAAAAAACAAACCAAGCAAGATAAGTAAGAACAAAAAGGAGGTACCCCATCTGATTATCCAAGTGGGTTTTCGTTGCATTAGATCATGAATTTCGTCACTTCTTAAGCTAATGTCGTATTTATCTCTTTGCGCCATTACTTATCAAGTTTATCTAATTCCAATTGATTCTTTACCAGATTGTAGTATTGTCCTTCAAGCGCAATTAGTTCATCATGCGTACCTTGCTCAATAGTTCTACCAGAATCTAAAACTACTATTTGATCTGCGTTTCTTACCGTGCTTAACCTATGGGCAATAACTACAACTGTTTTCCCTTTAAACCATCTATTAAGATTATCCATTATTATTCTTTCGTTTCTGGCATCTAAGGCCGAAGTGGCCTCATCAAAAAACAGATATTCTGGATTTTTATAAACCGCCCTGGCAATGAGCAAACGTTGTTTTTGCCCGCCAGAGATTCCAATGCCATCCGCACCAATTTTGGTGTTGTAGGCTAGAGGTAACTCTTCTATATATTCTCTAATATTTGCAATTTCAGCAGCCTCTATAAGCCTTTTTTTGTCTATATCTTCTACTCCTACGGCAATGTTGTTCGCGATTGTATCACTAAATATAAATCCTTCTTGCATAACAACACCGCACCGCTCTCTCCAACTTGCTTGTGCTACATTTTTAAGTGTGAAGTTGCCCAATTCTATTTCGCCTCTTTGCGGATTGTAAAATTTAAGTAAAAGCTTTAATAAGGTTGTTTTTCCACTGCCACTTCCTCCAACAATTGCCGTAATTTTTTTGCCGGGTATATTCATTTTTAGGTTTCGTAAAACCCAGTGAGAGTCTGGCCCGCCATATTGAAAAGAAACTTGTTCTAATTTTAAATCAGCACCTTCAGGCACATCAAAAATTCTTGTACTGTCTTTGGATTCTTCATCTTCTCGGCTATGTATTTCTGATAATCTTACTAAACTTAACCTAGCATCTTGAAGCGAATGAATAAAATCAACCAAATCCATAACAGGGCCATTTAATTGCCCAATTATATAAGAAACGGCCAACATCATACCCAAAGTAATATCTCCGTGAATTACCAGGCTTGCCGTTAGAAAGGAAATTAGAATATTTTTTAACTCATTAATTACCTGTGCACCGGTAGATTGGGTTTGATTTAAAACAAGCGATTTGATTCTATTTCTAAATATTCTCGCCTGAATATACTCCCAACCCCAGCGCTTTTGCCGTTCTGCATTGGCGAGTTTAATTTCTTGCATTCCGCTTATAAGCTCAATAATTTTACTCTGGTTTTCTGCCTGTAAACCAAATCGCTTATAATCTAAAACAGCCCTTCTTTTCAAGAAAAAAACAACCCACACAACATAGAATATACTCCCTGCTAGAAATACCAAAAAGATGGTGATGTCGTAGAAAATGAGAATTCCACCAAAAACGATAAGGTTTAACATGGAAAACAAAACGCTTAATGAGCTTGATGTTAGCAAACTTTCTATACGATGGTGATCGCTTATACGTTGCATGATATCTCCGGTCATTTTAGAATCAAAAAAGGATATTGGGAGACGCATGAGCTTTATAAAAAAATCGGCAACCAGCGATATATTTATTCTTGCACTCATATTCATAAGCAGCCAACTTCTAATAATGGATAAACCAATGCTTCCGAAAAACAGAAAGAGTTGCGCCATCAATACGAGATAAACAAAATGTATATCTAGATTTCTGATACCAATATCTACTACGCTTTGCGTAAGAAATGGAAATACTAATGAAAGCAAGCTACCTGCAAGCAAGCCAATGATAACCTGTAAAAGATAACTTTTATAGGGTTTTATGTAAGGGAATAAAAATTCAAAAGACTTTGAGTCTGCCCGAGGGTCGTCTTTACTTGTATAAAAATCTGGCGTTGGCTCTAACAGCAAAACCACTCCTTCTTTTGTACTTTCTTTTGCTTCACCTCCTATCCAATGTTCTAAAAATTCCTGGTTGGTATAACTTACCAAACCGATGCCCGGGTCTGATATATAAACTTTATCTTTCTTTAATTTATAGGCAACTACAAAGTGATTTTGATCCCAGTGTATTACAGCAGGCAAAGGAGCCTCATTGATTAATTGATTTAAACTAATCTTTACGCCTAACGTTCTAAAGCCTAATTCTTCTGCGGCCCCGGCCAAATGAGACAGGCTAGACCCCTCTCTGTTTGTATAACTCATTTCTCTTAACCGAGCTAATGAGAAACTTTTACCGTAATATTTGCTTATTATTTGTAAACATGTAGGGCCACAATCCATTGAGTCTGGCTGGCGGTAGGAAGGAAAAAAAAGTTTAGACGAAAATTTAAACACAAGTTGTCCTTTGATTATGGTTTAAATATAGTTCTCATGGTATTTTACCAAGATACACTTTCAAATTTATCTATTGTTTAGAGAGTTTTAAACGGTTTTGTTGCAGTAAACATGACATATGTTTCTATAAAAAAAGCCAGATTTCTCTGGCTTTTATATAGGCTATCGGTTGTTAACAAATTACTTCTGGTCCGAAGTTCTTTGCGATTTCAAATTATACGGTTGAATTTTTCCCTTTATAGGATCCGTTTCTTCTCTATAATCAAATGTTCTTTCTTGGGCAACTGTGTTTTTACCCCCTTTTACTTCATTTGTATCTATTTTATCTTTTCCTAGATTGCCAATAGATTTTTTTTCGCTTTTCATAATCTACTATTTTAAAATTGTTCTACTTATCTCTCGTCAGAGGTAACCTCTTGAGAGTCGAAATCAGACTTACCTTTTTGAGGGGCTCCTCCCCCGTCTCCTCCAAATGTTCTTTCAGCGGATTCTTCTTTCACATTGTGAATTCTATAGTTTTTACCACCTTTTACATTTCCAGTATCAAGTTTTTGTCCGTCTAAATTATCTAAAGATTTTCCTTTATTTTTCATGATTTGATGATTTAAAATTATAGAATAAAGATAATCTTTCAATAGAGGATTAAATTCTGGCATGTTGCATGTTTTAGAACGCTCGTTACCTTTTAAAACCAAAAAATCCCGCCAGGCGGGATTTTATTTACTCAATTAAACTTTGCGTTTACCAAGAGTTATTCAGGTCTTCCGAATTTGTTTCCAATTCTATCAGAATCCGCAAAGTTTTCATGATCTATGCGTTCATCTATTGCGATTGGAGCTTGTCTTGGTTTTTTAATGCTTTTCATATCAGCTGTTTTAGACTCTACAGTGGCATTAAAGCCTTTTCCTCCTTTAACAGAATCTGTAGGTATTGAGCTTTTTTCTAAATTTTCTAATGACTTTTTATTTGACATGATAAATGATTTTAAAGTTATGTTAAAGATAAATCATATAAAATGCCGCGGTTTGGCAGGTGTTGCACAACTTTTAAATATGGTTACATGCTATTTTGGTTTTTCTTGGCACAACTCTATTAAAACACCATTGGTTGATTTAGGATGTAAAAATGCTATCAGCTTATTATCGGCCCCATCTTTAGCTTCTTGATGTATAAATTCAAACCCTTCATTTTTTAGCCTATTTATTTCTTCTTCTATGTTTTCTACATCAAAAGCAATATGATGTATTCCTTCACCTTTCTTTTCAATAAATTTTGCAATTGGGCTATTTGGGTTTGTTGCTTCAAGTAATTCTATTTTATTGGGTCCTACTTGAAAAAAAGAAGTTGATACTCCTTCACTTTCTACTTTTTCTGTTTTGTACGATTGTTGCCCAAAAAGCTTTTCAAATAACCTATTTGAGTTTTCGATATTTTTTACGGCAATTCCGATGTGTTCTATTTTTCTCAAAACAATAATTCTTTGTTAATACTCTCTATGTTTTACTTAAGTGCTAAGTTTTGTTGTTATTTAATTTTACGTCTAGTGCATCTCTTAATGAATTTCCTAACGCCATAAATGCTAAAACAGCTATCATAATAGCAAACCCTGGCAAAAGGGCTAAGAACGGTTTGCCCATAATTACGTATGCATAGTGATCTCGTATCATACCTCCCCAACTTGCAATGGGTGGCTGGGCGCCAATTCCTAAAAAGCTTAAGCCACTTTCTATTAAAATAGCACTTGCAAAATTGGCCGCAGAAATTACAATTACAGGGCTAATGGCATTTGGCAGGATATGTTTAAAAAGAATTCTAAAGTTGCTATATCCCAATACTCTTGCGGCATCAACAAACTCCTTTTCTCTTAAACTGAGTACTTGCCCTCTTATAACGCGTGCAACTTCTACCCACATGGTTAATCCTACGGCTACAAACACTTGCCAAAATCCTTTGCCAAGCACAAAGGTTAGCGCAATAACAAGCAATAAGGTTGGTATGCTCCAAATTACATTGATTAACCACATGATTGCAGCATCAACTGGGCCTTTATAAAACCCTGCAATTGCACCAAGTGGGATGCCTATGATTAATGAAATGAATACTGCGATAAACCCAACAGACAAACTTATTCTGGCACCTAAAACAAGACGACTAAAAAAATCTCTTCCGTAATTATCGCTACCTAGTAAAAATGATTTTTTCTTGATAAAGTCTTCAACACGCGAATTCTCCGGCATTTTAAACTCTTGCCACATAGCAGAATCTTTTACCTTATACCTTATTATATTATCATCAACTGAATACTCATTGGTAATAACCGTTTCTATATTGGGCTGAGCATATCCAACAATCCACTTTTCTAAAAAGCTTGGCTCTTGCACTGCCGGCACTTGCAAAACCAAATAAGTTGTACCGGGTGGCTGGGCGGCTAACTGTATATGCATGGTGTTGGCATTCTCAGATTTATCTGGAATAAACACAAAAGCAAAAATGGCAATGCAGGCTAATAGTAAAATTATTGCAATGCAGCCTTTGCCAATACCATCAAGTTTGGCCCAAATAGATTTCAAAATTGCCCGTATTGTTTTTGCTTACTTAATCTCCGAAACTACATTTAAAGCCTCTTGTAAATATAAATCTTTACTTAAGCTTTTAAACCACCTTTTGTATTCTGTTTGCTTAACCGTATCGGTTTTAAAATCTATTAACTGTGTTTGCAGGGCCCATACAGCCGTAGAGTCTTCGCTCTTGTTTAAGTTTTTATACTTCTCTGCAACAGCATCACTTTTATCATGCATTGCTTTAAATGTAGCGTATTGTAAATCTATTTCTCTGTCTTCGTTTTGCACCTCAAGCCATTTTGCATAATCCATAAACTCTGTAAATTTTGGATTGCTATTTATACGTGCCTGACTTGATTTAATTGCATGGTCAAATTTTTGTTTGTTTCCTGAGTACACGCTATAATTTGCTTTAGCGATTTCATCAAACGGCAAGGCAAAATCATATTCTTTTTCGCCAGTTTTCACAAATTCAAAAGCATCTGGAAATACAATATCAGACTCTACACCTTGCAATTGGGTTGTGCCTCCGTTAATTCTATAAAACTTATCGGTTGTTACTTTTAGCGCTCCAAGAGGTTTCATGTTGGCATTGCCTCTAACGGCTTTGTCTAAATCTATCATGTTTTGTACCGTGCCTTTACCAAAGGTAGATTTTGTACCCATGATTAAACCACGTTGGTAATCTTGTATGGCAGCCGCAAAAATTTCGCTTGCTGATGCTGAATAATCGTTTACCAAAACAACCAATGGGCCATCCCAATAAACTCTGGCGTCTCTATTACTTTTTATTTTGGCGGCACCTTGATACGATTTTACCTGAACTACGGGGCCTCTTTCTATAAATAAGCCAACTATTTCTATGGCGGCTTCTAAAGATCCTCCTCCGTTGCTTCTCAAGTCAAAAACCAAACCTTCTACACCTTCTTCTTTAAGTTTTATAATTTCTTGTTTTACGTCTTCGGTACAGTTGTGATTGTTTTCGCTATAAAAATCTACATAAAATGCAGGAAGCCTTATATACCCAACTTCTTTATTCTCACCCAAAATGGCAGATTTTGCATAGGTAGATTCTATTTCTACTACATCTCTAACGATAGGTATTATTGCTCTAGAACCGTCTTTGCGTTTTACTGTTAAACGCACTTCTGTGCCTTTTTTACCTCTAATAATTTTAACAGCTTTGCTAATCTTCCAACCTACAATGTCTACTGGCTCTTCATCGCCTTGCGCAACTTGCATAATTTTATCTCCTGGAGCTAATTCTCCTTGTCTCCAGCTCGCACTACCTGTAATAATTTTTTCTACGGTAATATAATCTCCGTCTTGTCTAAGCTGTGCACCAATTCCTTCAAATTGGCCGGTCATTTGCTCTTCAAAGTTTTCTTGTCTGGGTGGCGCCATGTATTCGGTATGCGGATCAAAAACAGATGTTAATGAATTTACATACAAGCTTAGCCACTCTGTACGCTCCATATCATTAAGCGTTTCAAACCACTCATCCATCATCTCCAACTCGTCTTCACGGGCTTCTTTTTCGGCTTTCTCAAACACAAAGGGATCTACTTCCTCTCCGTTTTTTATATCGTCTAAAACGTTTTGTTCTTTGTTATATACTCTATTGGCAACTCTCCATTTTAAGTATTTTCTCCAGTAATCTTTAAGCTCTTTCTGGTCTTTTGCCCAGCTTAATTTTTCTGGGTTATTCCATGTTTTATCTTCCATTTCAAAATCAAATGGTTCACTCAATATCTCGTGATAATAGCCATCGGCCCTATCCAAACCGTTTTGAAGTTTTGAAAAACTCAAATCAAAAAACACATTGCTTCCTGATTTAAATTCATCATCTAATAAGGTGTTGTATTTTTCTAGTTCTTGTACATCACTTTCTAAAAGAAAGAGTTTGTTTCTATCTAAGCTTTCTAAATAGAGTTTCATTACTTCTACAGACAATTCATCATCTAGAATTTTAGGGCTATAATGAAATGTTGTTAATCCCTCATTAACCAAAGAAATAATAACCTTATCTTTTTCTTCGGGTTGCTCTATGTATTTAAAACCAGCAAATATGGCACCTGCTACAAGCAGCATAGCCAAAACACTCAACGCTTTTTTTGTCATTTTTTTACTCATCTTTTTCAAGCGGCTCAAAGTACAACAATCGTAAATAAATTTGATTGAACTTTGCGCCTCTTCATTCGTTATTTAACAATCATTTAAGTTTTATAAATTATTCACATTTTAAATTTGTACCCCATTTTCCCAACCAAAAACCTTTGTTATACTTATGAATAAAACAATAACTCTTTTTACTTTTCTATTGTTTAGCTTTCTTGCCACTTCGCAAACCGTAACAATTAGCGGCTATGTAAAAGATGCAAGCAATGGAGAAGATTTAATAGGCGTTTCTGTATACACAACAGAACCCAAACACGGTACCGTTACAAATTCTTATGGCTTTTATTCATTAACCATACCAAAAGGCACCTACGAGTTAAACATTTCTTTTATTGGCTATGCCACAATTAAAAAAACGGTAACGTTAACCGCCAATAAAACACTCAACTATCAGCTTAAAGAAGAAACCGAAGAATTGGCTGAAGTGATTGTTACCGATAAAAAGCTTGACGAAAACTTACGAACTCCAGAAATGGGCGTAGAAGAGTTATCGGCCAAAGAGATAAAAAAAATACCCCAGTTTTTAGGGGAGGTAGATGTAGTGAGAACCCTAACTCTTTTACCCGGGGTTAGCACCGTTGGCGAAGGTGCCAATGGCTTTAACGTACGTGGCGGAAATGTAGATCAGAATCTAATTTTACTAGATGACGCTCCCATATTTAGTAGTAGTCATCTCTTTGGATTTTTTAGCATTTTTAATGGCGATGCAGTAAAAGATGTAAAGCTTTACAAAGGTGGCATGCCCTCGCAGTACGGTGGCCGCATGAGTTCGGTTTTAGATGTAAGACAAAAAGATGGCAATAGCAAACAGTTTTCTGGCTCAGGTGGTATTGGTTTATTAAGCACCCGTTTAATGCTAGAAGGACCAATAATAAAAGACAAACTAAGCTACATGATTGCTGGCCGAAGAAGTTATTTAGATATGTTTTTACGCTTAAGCAGCGATCCTGAATTAAAAGATGCCATCATTTATTTTTATGATTTTAATGCGAAAGTGAACTACACGATAAATGAGCGCAACAAGGTTTACCTGAGCGCTTATTTTGGAAAAGACGTTTTTGGCGCGGCAGATTTATTTGATTTTGGTTGGGGAAATGGTACTGCAACTTTGCGTTGGAATTATTTAATAAACCCCAAACTTTTTTTAAACACAACCCTAGTCTATAGTGATTATACGTACGATTTAGGCACTGCAGATGACGAAGCAGAAACATTTAACACATTTAATTGGAAATCTAGGATTCGGAATTATGTAGGTAAATCTTCTTTTACATACTATTTAAACGTTAAACACAAATTAAATTTTGGTGCCGAGGTTACTTACTATGTATTTGATCCGGGGGTAATTTCTGGTGCAATAAGTACCGTATTGCAAAAAGAATATGCCTTAGAGCCTGCCATTTATTTAGAAGATGAATGGAGTGTTACGGATAAACTAACAGTTTTAGGTGGTTTACGCTATTCATGGTTTTACAATTTAGGGGAGAGAAATGTGCAATTGTATACTCCTGGCGAATCTATAAACGTAGAAAATGTTAGTGGTGTGCAACACTATAGCAGTGGTGAAATAATTGCCTCATACAGTGGACTAGAAGGTATAGAACCCAGGCTAGCTGTAAATTACAGGCTAAATCAAAAAACCTCTTTAAAACTTAGCTATAACCGTAATCGCCAATACATTCATTTAATTTCTAACAACACATCGCCCACTCCGGTAGATATTTGGCGCCCAGCAGGAAAGTATATTCAGCCCGCTACCGTAAACCAAATTGCCATAGGGTACTTTAGAAACTTTAAAGATGGTACCTACAAGTTAAGCGCAGAAACGTATTATAAATCCTATCAAAATTTAGTTGACTATAAAAACGGGGCCGAACTTATTTTTAATGACAATATAGAAACAGAGCTTTTACCTGGCCGCGGAAAATCTTATGGTATAGAGTTGATGTTAGAAAAACAAGTAGGTAAACTAACCGGCTGGTTAAGCTATACTTTATCCAAAACTCAAATACAAGTAGACAAAGGCCCAACACCAGATGAGTGGATAAATGATGGCAACTGGTTTAATGCCAATTATGATAAAACACATGATATCTCGTTGGTGCTAACATATCATCTTAGCAACCGATGGGATTTGTCTGCCAACTTTGCTTTTCAAACAGGACGGCCCATGTCTCCGCCAGAAAGTAGAGGTGTTTTTGAGGGCGTTGCATATCCCGTTTACACCAGCAGAAACTCAGAAAGAATACCTTCTTACAACAGGTTAGATTTATCTGCAAACTGGCAATTAAAAAATAACCCAGAAAAAAGATGGAAACACAGTTTAAACTTTAGCGTGTATAATGCATATGGTCGTAAAAATGCCTACTCCATTTTCTTTAGGCAGAACGAAGATACAGGGCAACCAGAAGCCGTACGGTTAAGCATATTCGCTACAGTAATCCCATCCGTCACCTATAATTTCAATTTCTAAAAAAATGAAAAAGATATACTATATCATTCCTTTAATGTTAGTACTATTTACAAACTGCCAGGATGTAATTGATTTAAACGTAGCAGAAGGTGAAAAACGCATTATTATAAATGGTAGAATCACCGATACATTGGCCGCAGAAGTTAGTATTTATGTAACAGCCGATTATTTAAGCACCTCGCCAAACCCTAGAATTTCTAACGCTGTTGTTAAAGTCTACGAAAACAATGTGCTGATGGGGCAACTTTCTGAGAGCGGCACAGAACCCGGGTATTATAGAGGGCCGTATTTTGGTACCGAAGGAAACAATTACCACATCGAAGTATTTATTCCAGAAGGTTCCACTTATTTCTCCAATACAACATGGGTTTCTGGAGCAGAGACAATGAACAGAATTTACCCCATAGATTCTACCTATTCCGTTTTTAAACCAAAAGCACCTTTTCAAGACGAAGGTTATTATGCGTATACCATGTTTACAGAACCCATTGGTAAAGGCGATAATTATAGAGAACGAATTTGGCGAGACGATTCGCTTTACGCCACCCAGTATGATTTAACGGTTTATGATGATGAATTTATTGATGGCAGATCTTTTAACAATAAAGATTTAAGTGCAGCCCAAGTTGGAGGAGAAGGAGAACTTGGTGAAGTTTACAAAGTAGAATATTCATCTATTAGTTATGAAGGCAGAAAGTTTTTATCATTACTTATAGAGCAAACCACACAAGTAGGTAGTCCTTTCGACCCTGCTCCTGCCCCTATTTACGGGAATATTTCTAATGCCAACGATCCTAATCAGTTAGGTTTGGGATACTTTTTTGCCTCAAAACTTACCTATGCAACTATTGAGTTAAAAGATTAAACGCCTTAAAAATTTTACCTTCGCGCCTCTTAAAACAAGAGCATGGATTTTTTAGATATAACTTTTACAACACATTGGGCTCATGATTGGTTGGTGAGCAAAAACTTTCCCGAATGGTCTGTAGAAGCCCTAACTATTCTAATAGATTTCGTAGGCCTTTTTATTGTTGCCATAATTGCAGATTGGGTTTCTAGAAAAATATTTTTAGGAATTATCTCAAAGGTTGTTGCTAAATCTAAAACACAATGGGATGATTATTTCTATAAACAAAAAGTTTTTAAAACCCTTGCGCACCTAATCCCAGCCATTATTGTAAGATATACGGTTGATAATATTTTATATGATTTTCCCGCTGTATTTCCCGTTCTGGTAACTATAGTAGACATTTATATCATCGTGTTAATTGTAATGGTTTTAAGCAAAAGTTTAAAGGCATTAGAAAACTTAATGGTTAACGACCCTAAACTTGCCAATAGCCCTCTTAGAACCATTAGTCAAGTTACTAGGATTCTTATATTTTTTGTTGCTGTTGTTTTTGTAGTATCACTTTTAACGGGTATAAAAGCAGGCACAATATTGGGTGTTATGGCCGGTACATCTGCCATTCTCATTCTAATTTTTCAAGACACCATTAATGGCATATTGGCCAATTTACAAATTACCATGTATGATTTGCTGCGCGTTGGCGATTGGGTTACTTTAGATAAATATGGCGCAGACGGTGATGTGGTTTCGATTGATTTAACCACGGTTAAAATCAGCAATTTTGATAAAACAATATCGTCTGTACCTGCAAGAGCTTTTGTAAATGACTCCTTTATTAACTGGAGAGGGATGAAAGAAGCAAAAAGCCGCAGGATTAAAAGAAACGTTTTAATAGACATTAGCAGTATTAAGTTTTGTACTGAGAATGATATTGCAGCCTTTGCAGAAATTGGCTTGGTAAAAGATTACGTGTTAAATAAGCAAACAGAGATAAACAACTATAATCAACGTCACAACCTAACATCGCCAACTAAGTTAAATGGCCGCGTGCAATCTAATATTGGCGTGTACAGAAATTACATTTTAAACTACCTAGAAAAACATCCAAATATTGACACGAATTTTACCATAATGGTAAGGCAACTACAGCCAACCCCAGAAGGTGTTCCTTTAGAAGTTTATTGTTTTGCCAACACAACGGTTTGGACCAAGTATGAATTAATTCAGGCAGATATTTTTGATCATTTATACGCGGCAACTGGGCTCTTTAATTTACGCTTGTACCAATCTCCTGCAGGTAGCGATTTTAGGTATTTAAAATCAAATTAATACTTACGGCCTTTCCAAGAAAAGCTTATGATTTGAGAAAATATTCCAACAATTGGTACGTAGATTACGTTTATTAATTCTTGGATAAAAAACGTTTTTAAGGCAAATTCCTGTTTATAAAAAGATGTAAACTTGGAAAGCATGTAATAATCGCAAAACCATTTTACAAATACCAAACCTACAAGCAAAGGCCCGTTTTTAAGGTTAAAAAATACAGATAAACCTAGAATTAACAAGAACGCATTAACGGCAAAAATTAAAATTGCAATGATTACTGCATGAGTTGATTGATATTTTTTAGTTTTTGATGCCCATCTAATACGTTGAAAGAATAATTCCGAAATACTGACTTGCGGGTTGGTTTTTACGGCAGATTCTGCTCCACTAAGCAATGCAATGCTATTGGGGGTTTTTCCCAATTCATGCAGCAGAAAAACATCATCGCCACTTGGAGAAACAGTGTTGTTTAGATTTCTTTCTACTTTTAAGAATTCATCTTTTTTTACCGCCATATTAGCCGCATTACCCATTACCAACCAGCCGCGTTTTAACATGGACATTGTACTCCCAATAAGCGCTAAAAACTCAAGTTTTTGCAAACTATGCTCTTTGCTATTTATCAGCACCCCGCCAAAAACCAACTTTACATCATGGCGTTGTATAGCGTCATTTATATCATGCAACCAATTCTGAGGCACAACGCAATCAGCATCTGTACAGGCAATCCAGTTGTGTTTAGATGAATGAATCCCCCATGATTGCGCACTTTTTTTACCGTTGTTTGTACTTTTATGGATGGAAATATCCACCCGTGAATGTTCTGTTAAACGCTCTAAAACCTCCACAGAACAATCTGTACTATGATCATCTACAAATAAGACTTCAAAATTTTGTTTGGGATATGTAAGTGTTTCTATCGAATTTATAATTGCAGGCAAATTTCTTTCTTCATTTCTAAATGGAATAACAATAGAAATTGAATTAACCGTTACCGCTTCGCTTTTGGTTTGCCCAACATATTTTTTCCAACCTAATAGAACTAGGATTGTCCAAATGGCGTAAGTTGCCGCTATTAATATTGTTATTGTAATAAGTATCAATCCGTCTTATTTTTCTAGCAGCTAATTTGGTCTAAGTTTGTGAAATGACGAAACGAGAACGCATTATTCTTGGAATTGACCCTGGTACGGTTGTATTAGGCTACGGCATCATTAAAGTCATTGACAAAAAGGCTCATATTCTAGAGTTAAATCAGTTAAAGTTTAAATCTACTGATGATCATTTTTTAAGGTTAAAACAAATATTTGATCAAATATTGGCTGTAATTGAAAAATACAACCCCGATGAAATGGCTTTGGAAGCACCTTTTTTTGGCAAGAACGTACAAAGTATGCTTAAGTTAGGAAGGGCGCAAGGTGTTGTTATGGCTGCTGGTCTTTCTAGAGGAATTTCGGTAACAGAATATAGCCCAAGAAAAGTAAAACAGTCTGTAACTGGAAAAGGGGCCGCTAGCAAAGAGCAAGTTGCTTCTATGTTAAAGCATATTTACGGAGATTTTGAGTCAGCATCTTTAGATGCTACAGATGCATTGGCCGTAGCAACATGTCATTACAATCAAATAGGTAATGTGTTTTCTGGCGGAAAAAGTTATTCAGGTTGGCAATCATTTTTAAACGATAACCCTGAGCGCAAAATTTAAATATTGGCCGCTATACTTTCGGCAATTTCTCTAAATTCTTCTTCAGAAAATTTTTGCTTTAGGTTTCCAAAATTTAAATCACCCTCGGTTTGCAATGGTACTAAGTGTATGTGTGCATGCGGTACTTCCATCCCCAAAACTGCAACACCAACGCGCTTACATACTATTGTTTTTTCTATAGCTGCGGCAATTTTTTTAGCAAATACCCATAATCCGTTGTAGGTTTCAGTATCTAAATCAAACAAATAGTCTACTTCTTTTTTTGGGATTACAAGCACATGGCCTCGCGTTAGCGGAAAAATATCTAGGAATGCTAAATAGTTTTCATCCTCTGCAATACGGTAACTGGGAATTTCTCCTTGAACTATTTTGGTAAATATAGAAGCCATTAATCTGCTCTAGATATTTCTAAAATTTCAAATTTCATTATGCCTCTAGGCACTTCTATCTCTGCAATATCGCCAACAGATTTCCCAAGCAAACCTTTACCAATTGGCGAGTTCACTGATATTTTACCTTTTTTAATATCCGCTTCCGTTTCTGCAACAAGTGTGTAGCTTAGCGATGCATTATTCATAGTGTTTTTTATTTTCACCACAGAATGAACTAATACCTTACTGGTATCAAGTTGAGACTCATCAATTATTCTGGCATTTGCAACTAAGTCTTCCATTTTAGAAATCTTTAGTTCTAGCAATCCTTGAGCTTCTTTGGCAGCATCATATTCTGCGTTCTCAGATAGGTCTCCTTTATCACGCGCCTCGGCTATTTGCCTTGATATTCCAGGTCGTTCAACAGATTTTAGATGTTGTAATTCTGCCTTTAATTTTTTTAACCCTTCTTCTGTATAATATGAATAATTGCTCATGTCTATATCTTTTAAACTAAAATGAGACCATTTTCATGGTCTCATTTACTACGTTGCAAAAATAGAAATTCTATTCTAATGCCTCTAATTCCTTAATTAAAGTGTAATTCGCACTCCAACATTATGTACTCCATTAAAAGGATTTGTAGTTCTGTACGAGTAATCTACACCAAACTTGTTTGTGCTGCCTTTACCCAACGGTATGTCAACAGAAAAACCACCAGTAAAACCAGTTATTGCAGTTGTAGATTCTTGATCTGCTCTATTTTCATGCAGCTTATACCCTGCTCTAATCATAAAAAATTCTTTAAAACCATATTCAACACCCAATTGATATTGATCGTTTACGAAAGAATTAGAAGTAAAATTAGCGGCAAACGTTAATCTGTTTTCTTCGTTTAAATACAAGTCATATGAAGCACCTAACAACAATTGCACAGGTAATTCAAAGCTAGCAGATCTGCTTTCGAACGTTTGGGTGTATGTTGTACCATAAGTAGGAACAGGTAATACTACTCCAAAACCATCACCGCTGTAGCTAATACCCGGGCCAATATTTCTTAAGGTGATACCAAACTTCCACTCTTTTTTAGCACTACCCGTTAAATACTGAACTCCAGCATCAAAACAAACACCCGAGGTGTTTAAGTTGGTAATGTTATTGTTGTAAAGCTTAATGTTTACACCCCCAAAAATAGACTCTGTAAACTTTTGTGCATAGGCAACGCCCAAAATTAACGTAGATGGAGAAATTGTACCACCAGTACCTTCTGGCTGATCGGTAGTTGTAATTTCCCATTCACCATAGTCAAAAGAAGTAATGCTTAAAGCCAATACTCCTCCAGGGCTTACACGCTGTGCTAATCCAAAGTTATTTATAGATATACCAGAATTAACAAGCCATTGGGTATTAGAAAAAATAATTTCTGTCTTATTCGTGTGAGCCAAACCGGCCACATTCATATACGTACTTTCTAATCCTTTAACAGCTCCAACATTAACATCTGCCCATCCACTAGATCTAGTAAATGGATTTATTAACAATTCTGAAGCACCAGCAGAACCAGCACGTTGAGGATTGCCTGCCCAAGCTGATGTTGCAGTACCAGCCAATATGGCAATGCTTAATACTCTATTTAGAAGTTTTTTCATATGCTCTTCTCTTTCTTGCTCTTATTCTTAGAATGAATTCAAATCAACCGGACGTAACGCACCAAACCATTTAATTACTTTTTCTCCAATATTTTCTGCATCTATGTGTATAATATAGATACCACTAGAGATAGGTACATTAAACTGATTTTTTAAATCCCATTCGATATATGTATCCGAATTGTCTTTTTTAATCTGACGAACTAATCCACCACTGGTGCTATAGATAGAAATAACACATCTTTCTGGAAGATTTGTGAGCTTGATTTTATTATCTAATTGTGATGTTTCATACTTAGAGAAACCATAATACGGATTTGGTACCGCCTTAATATTATCTAATGCACTTGAAGCAATACTTTGCTGCATCACAGATGTTGCAATATTTCCAGTACTAAAGCCAAACATAGGGTTTCCGTTGTTTGGAGATGGAGAAGCCACTTTTTTAGCATATGGCTGTACCATTCTAATTTGGAACCTTGCTGTTGTTGGCAAATCAGTATAAGGATCAAAGCTTAATCCATCACGAAGCAATGGCATTGAAACCCACATATTGGTTCCCCAGAATTTACCTCTTGATAGTCCGCTAGAACCAAGGTTTTTAATGTCATCATACAACGGGTTATCTGCAGGATTATCTCCTTTATATGAATTATCAACAGATGCTAAACCTTGTTTACGTCTTGGTGCAAAAACATAAATGTTATGTTGCCCACCAAATACATAGCCCCCAGTAATATTATCAGCCGGTACTATGGTTGCAACAGAGGTTGGATTCCATCTCATGTCGTTACCATTCTGAGCAACCAGCCAAGAGTTCTCTCCAAATGCCATATTCAAACGTTGTCCTGTTTCAACATCAATTGCATAACCAGGGAAATAACTCCAACCAAACTCCATATTCGGATCTGGAACCAATTTTCCGTTTTGAATTATTTGAGAAGTATCATTTCTCATCGCTAATTTGCTCGAATTACCTTCAGCCAAATCAGGATCTTCACTTAACTCCAACACAGGAACTCTTGTCCATTTCGTTGGGTCTTTGGTTATTACAACGTCAACAGAATGTGCCTCAGCCACAGCGTTTGGTGAAATTATACCAGGTGGAACAGGGCCTAAGCCATAAACTGTACCCGTTGGATACTCGGTACGTTCTAATGCACTTGCATACGCAGCAGGCCCCCAAGTTCCATCTAAAATCTCTTCGAAAAACCCTTGTACATCACCAGGGTAGTCTGGATACCATTCTGCAGGAGGTGCAGTTGCGTTATCATTTGCTCCTGCTAAAATCCAATTGAACGGAGTATAGCTTTTATCATCTGATACACCTTGCCACCAAGCTTCTGAAGGATCATCGTAGATTAATGCACTTGGTAAAACACCATTCTGCCTAACTCCATCATCGTCTCCTCCAGGTGCTAAAGGTTGCTCTATGGTTACTGATAAACCTAACTCAGGAATAATCTGCTCATTAAAAAATTCTAGTGTTGTATCTGAAGATGCAATTTCTACTCCTAAATCATCCTTAATAATCCACTTCGATTTATTGGTAGATGATGTGAATGAGATGGTATAATTTCCGTTAGGAACGGCAAGAGGATCAACAACCTTAACATTTACTGGACCGGCTCCACCTTGGTAGGTTGGGTTATCCACTGAAAATTCTGTTAAGATTCTCTCTTCAACTTCTGGAAGTAAGTTTGTAACATCTCCACCATTACCTGAACCTTCTAAACGTGTTATTTCAGGACCATCGCCATAATTAGCTGATTGGTTTGTACCACCTTTTTCTGATTCAACCATATGAGGAATACCTCCAACAGTTAAGATATTTCTACGACCAGCTAAGAAAGGTAAACGTTGACCGTTCGGAGATGTTGTAGGATCAAATACTTCGTATTGATTTACACCATAAGCCAACACCGTATAATAGTATTCTTTATGGTTTACAAAAGCTCTGTTATCTGTTGCAAAAGCATCTTCTGTAAATCTAAAACTCATAAAGATTCCATCATTATTACTTTCAAGTGTCATATCTTGAGGAACCAACTGGTTAAGATTTGGATCAACGTTCCAGTTTATTAGCTGTGTGTAATCATTATTAACATCACATTGAGCAACAAGCCTTGCTTGTGTTGGGTCATATATATCTGAAATACTCACATCGCTATTTGCCAATTGGAATATTTGAAATCCTTCAAACACAAAATGAAAATAATCTGGGTTTTCAGCCAAAACTGAATCTATTTCTCCTGGATCTACAGTGATAATAGGATCACGTTCTCGATACTGGAATTTGTAGTTATTACTAGAAGAGCGGTAGCTTAATTGCAATATCAACTCTCTATTTAATTCTTGAATAGTTATATCTGGTGCATCTGGACCATTCAATACTTGGAAACAATTATCAAATAATTTTTGTGCCTTATCATCTGCAACAATTACCTTTTCTACCGATGCAAATAAATCATTGTTGATGAGGTCTCTTTCCCAAACAGCTCCAACTGTAATAAAGTTAAGCGCTCCAGGAGCCAATGAGAATGGTCCTGCACTATGTAAACCACGTTTGTCTTGCAAGTTTGCTGGAGATTCAAACCAATTTACAGGTGCTAAAGGTGCATATGCGCCAGTTGTATCATAGCTATTACCAGGATAAGCGTAACGTGTAACAGTTCCTGTACCATCTGGGCGATATCCATCTCCGTTAGAAATATTTCCAGGACCACTTGGATCGTCTACCACAAGAGGGAAACCATTTCTCCATCTTGCACGCATATAATTGTAAAATTCAGTAGCATTAGCAGGGTTACCACTAACTGAGTTAGATGTATTGTTGTAATACATAAATTGACTCATAATGATGCGCTCATTAATACCAAGAGCAGGATCTTCTGCATCGCAAATTCCTTCTTCATTTCTAACACCATCAACACAACCATCGCGGTCATTGTCTAAGCCATCAAAATAATCTGCAAAAGGACCTTGAAAGAAGTCAAATCCAATTGCTGGAGGGTTTAAACCATATCCAAGTGCTCCTTGGTCATCATTATCACCATTGTAGCAATATCCTAAACCTCTAGCGATATCACATCCAATAATGTCATCCTGTGCATTTCCTAAATCCGGATCAAACCATGTACTAAAATATGTATTGGTTAATCTAAACGTAGATTTATTAAGGATTCTATAGTTATTAAATGTCATGTTATTCACCTCGTCATTCGTTGCAAATGCGAATGCTTGTGCCCGAATTTCAAACCCTAAAGCCGAAGCTTCAGATTCACTATGGATGTTTCCACGATCATTATAAACCCACCAAATAGTTTGGTCTCCGTATAAAATATCGGTATCTTTTTTCTTACATGCATTTGATGGAAGACCTATACCGTAATCTGGATAATCATATAAAGGATCATATACACCATCTTGATCTGCATCATAATAAGGTGCTAAATCATAAGGCAAATCACCATCTACCCCATTACCTGGCCATTCTAAAATAGATTTTGGAATTTCACTAGAATATCCTGGGAAAAGTTTTCCATCGTCACAATTTGGATCATCTCTACATTCAATCCAAGCTTTATGTAGCTCTACTTCTTCTCTATAAATAATCCAATGGCGATCATATTTATCACATGTTTCTTTTGATGTGCTTGCATTTCCATCAGTACTTAATGGTCCAGGCCAATAATCATTTCCACCTTGACGGTAAGTCATTGCAGCCAATTTAAGTTGATTTCCTTCATCAACACCACCAAGCCAAAGGGCACCAGCAAACATAGAATGCTTGTTACTTCCTTTAGGAACTTCATATCTAGCGGTATTTAAATCCCACCACATATCACCACCACCAAGCATGGTTGTTCTAACGTTATTAATATTTAAATCACTTTGTGATTTTGACGGCTGACAAAGTTCTTCTACAGTCTTAAGAACGGAGCTATTGCCGCTCGGGTTTAAATTTCCCGATGGTTTTGGTAAATAAGGTATTTCCTTCGCTAAACCGAAGTTTGCTAATAAAACTATACCTGTTATTGTATAGAAGATACGCTTCATATCTGTCTGTTTCTTTTATTTAATTAAAATCCTATTCGCACTCCTAATCTCAATCTCCGTGGCAATGTATAATTACCAGGGTTAGCCATGCTTACATTATAAAGGTCTGCATAAGATTGGGCATCTGTTTGAAATGAGACCGAGTTAATACCTTGAGGTGAAGACAAATAACCATCATCTTCAGGAGATCCTGTATATGCATAAACGTTTAAAACATTTAATGCATCAAATAAATTCAGTGCTTGTAA
Source organism: Bacteroidia bacterium (assembly GCA_030424545.1). Taxonomy (GTDB): domain Bacteria; phylum Bacteroidota; class Bacteroidia; order Flavobacteriales; family Schleiferiaceae; genus JAUHWL01. Next base: position 73,165 of record JAUHWL010000010.1, on the reverse strand, counting down.
GTACACTTCTATAGTTCCGTTCTTTTTCTTCTCTGAACCGTATTTGTAATCAAATACTTTATTTATGGTCATATCAACACGCATTTGCCATGGTAATCTAGAACCATTTACTTGTCCGGTAATTGGCACTGATGTTGCACCTGCGGTTAAAGAATAAGCTTGAACTCTTCTTGTATATGGAGTTCCAGAGTTTCCGTTAACGACAAAGTTTACCCCAAAATTCTCCAACACTCTTTTGTCCCACCATACAGGTCCATCATAGTTTTCACCAGAACCGTATCTGTAATCTACAGTTACCGAAATTTGGTGACGAGAATCATAATCTAACGGTAAGATGTAACGCAAGTTAGGCTGACCAGAACGTGCAATAGCCGCACCAGAGTTCGGACCTGAACCAGAACCATCAGCAAACTGAAGGGTGTAGTTGGCGTTTAATCTTAAATTTTTGGTACGTCTTAAATCATAGCTAAACGTAAATCCTTTTACAGTTCCAAAATCTTGGTTACCATAGGTTGTGTACGTTCTTGGGTATGCCTCGTTTAATGAAACCGATTGCATCATATCTCTTAATTCGCGATAGAATGCAGAGATTTTAAGTGCTGAGTTTTTGCTTAATTTTTGACGGAAACCAATTTCATAATCTGTAGTTTTTTGTGGTTTTAAGTCTGGATTAGCCAAGAAAGAACCAACGCCATTTTCTAATTGTAAATAAGCTATAGGATCAAATCTGTTTAATCCTGGATCTGGTCTTTGTACTAATAAATCATAGTGTGCAAAAAATTCAGCTTCATCAGATATTGGAAACTGGAATGACACGCGAGGAGAAATTGTCCATTTAGGATCATAATCTACAAATGACTCATTGTACGTAACCGCTAATGTTTGATCTTCAACTTTTGGCTTTTTTAAGTAAGGCTTAATACCACCTGATTGATCTGCAATGTTTTTTGGATTAGCTTCTTCAATACCATTAGCATCATACCAAGTACTACCATCACGGTAACCCACAATTTTTGTTGGATTTTCTTGATCGTCAACATAAACAACGTAATTATCGCCAATACCAGCCGGAACTTCAACTCCAGACAGTGAAGTTCCACTAAGATCTCCAACAGTATAGGTTGGGTATAACACATAAGGATCTTTTAACACTGATTGATTTGCATCAAATCTGTCAAAACGAACCCCGATGTTAAAGAACAAATCATTAAATGTAAATTGATCTTGTATATAACCTGCTAAATATATTGGTTGAAACGCACCAACTAATCTTTGTGATTGTCCGTTTGCATCTTCAGCATAAAAATCGGCAAGACTTGGGTTAGATTTTAAAATATTCCCAGTATAGTCATAACCATTATACTGTACATATTGCGTACCACCTACATTCAACAATTCATTTGCGCTAAACATATCCAAGCTAAAAAATCCTGGGTCGTAGCTATCTATATCTAACCAATCTGTCCCATCTGGGTCAAGTCCAAGTTTAATTCTAACATTTCTATCAAATGTTCTTGGCTTATCCGCATCAAATAGTCTGTTGTAATTTAAAGTATCTTGAAACACTCCAAAATCATCATATACTGCAATTGGATTTCTTGTATCTAATTCTCTAATAGCATCATTCTGAAGCAATCTCATTTGAGTCCATAATCCGTTCGCTCCAACGCTATATCCTCTATCTACTCTTTGTTCATACTCTAAACCAACTATTAAAGAGTGGTCTTTAATGTCGAAAGTAGTGCTAGCTGTAACTCTAAATTGAGAGTTTTGAGATTTGTTATAACCTGACAAATTAGCTCCTACGTTTGTCCAAAGACCATAAATATTTCTAGGTGCATCACCGTTTAACAAACCACCACCTGCTCTAATATTTTCTAAACTTAGTGCGGTATTTTGAATCAAGTTTTGATTTACAAAACTGTAGTAGTTTGATGTATAATTAGAAAGGATTGGGTTGGCGCTTCCTGGTGTGTATGCTACACCTACATCTTGCCATACAGCCTGAGTCCAACCTGAAAGAATTTTACCATAATTCGGATCATTTACATCTGTTATTGTATCTGACCCTGGCGTGTAAAATCTTCTTTGGGTTGTTGTGAATTTTCCAATGTGTCCGTAGCTAAATAGATCTTCACCAAATCTAGGATCGTACGTTTCGTTATTATTTCTAGTATAATCTAATTGAATACTATAAAAAGCATTTGATATCAAGGAAGCGCTAGAATCCCCAGCTGATCCAAATCGTTGCGTAAACCTAGCCAACACAGTCCAGTCTGTAGAAACAGACTCACTGTTGTTTGCGTAATCCATTAAACTAGCACCACGATTGTAATTATTTCCTTTAGAGAAATTATATCTACCACCTACCATCAACTGAGTATTCTTACTTGTAACAAATTTTACGTTACCATTTAATCTCACTTGATTTCTTGCTACGTTTTCACGGTAGGTTTGTGTTGTTAAGTCATTATCAGTTAAGAATTCTGCTGAATTCACAACCCCAAGCCCTACGTTAGAAGGAGTTAAAGGATTTTGTTCTAATCCACTTAACACATCATCTTTTACTTTATAAACATCTAATGCTCTTGGTGCAGCATCTTTTTCATATTGAAATTCTCCTGCAAACAAGAAACTAACTTTAGCTTCGCCTTCCTTATTTCTCCAAATAGGCCCACCTAGGGTTAGTGCACCCAAATTATAATGATATTTATCAAACATCGAAGAACTTAAAAGCTCTGCAGAACCGAAATAAAATGGCGTTGCACCTTTAGTAGTAGTACTAATTACACCACCTGTTGCATCACCGTAGTTAGCAGGCAAACCACCTGTAATAACTTCTGTTTGAGCAATGGCGTCTCGCGGAAGGTTAACATCCCCACGTACTTTTACACCATCAATAAAGTAAACTGTGGTGCTATTTCTACCACCTCTAATATTTACTCCTTGTCCATCATCAGACTGGAATACACCTGGTGTTTGTGCAGCAAGCTGCCCAATTCCACGAAAAGGAGATACTTTAATATCTTCAGCAGTGATAACCGCGTTTGTTTTCCCCGTCTCTATCAATTCATTTCCAGCCGTAACTTCAACTTCCATGAGCATTTGAGACTCTTCTTGCAAATTAAAGTCATAGACCTTAGGTCTGCCTGGTGAAATTAGAATGTTGTTTACTTTTAGAGTTGCATAACCAAGAGAAGAACACTCTACGGTATATGTTCCTGGATCCAAAGGATTGATATTGAAATTTCCATCCATATCCGAGGATGCACTTCCTACAATTACGCCTCCTTGTTTTAACACAAGACTTGCAAATGGTATAGTCTCTCCTGTTCCTTGGTCTTTAACCGTTCCTTTTAGCGACCCCGGGCGTGTTTGCGCATTTACGGCAAGCAGTCCAAACACAAAAAATAGGGTAAGTAGTTTTTTAATCATATACGGCACGTATTTATATCGTACTTAATTTTAACAATGGGTGTAAATATAACAAGTTTTACAACCCACAAAAGTGAGTTTTAAAAAACAAACTACTTCTTTAACGAAGAAATTTGAGCTCAGCAATTTAACAATCCGCTGCTAATAATCACTGAATTAAAACCGACTGATTTTAAGCGCATTAGTTAACATTTCGTTAACACACCCTCTATTAAATCAGCAAAAAACGGCAAGTTGGGTCTCCTCTAATAAATAAATTATTAATTTTTTCGTTCATACTTTCGCATTTCATGTTTAGATCCCAATCTTACATATTGACACTAATTTTGCTGCTGGTTGCCTATACAGGTTGCAAAAAGAATTCAAATAGCTCTCTAATACCCAACGTTGCGGTAAATGAGTTTATCTATTTGAACAATCCTTCTAGTTTTAACTTACAAGTACAAGGTGGCTGGATTTACAATCAAGGTGGATACAAAGGTCTTGTGGTTTACCGCAGATATTTTAATTTTCAATCGGATGATTTTGTGGGGTATGAAAGAGCTTGTCCGCTTCACTTTGCAGATGCTTGCGGCACTTTAAAAGTAGTGAACGATATTTATTTAGAATGTCCTTGCACGGGACATCAATATTTGATGTTTGATGGTTTACCGATAGATGCATCATCTGAACAATTGAGATTTTACAATACTCAATTTGATGGAAACAATGTGATTCAGATTGTAAATTAAAATCTTTTAATGCATAAAAAAACCTCGCTACTTATAGCGAGGTTCAGTAAATTCAGTAATATGCTATTATTTAAATGCTGGTATGCCTGTAACATCCATACCAGTGATTAATAAATGGATATCATGGGTTCCTTCATAAGTTACAACACTTTCAAGGTTCATCATATGTCTCATTATAGAATATTCTCCAGAAATCCCCATGCCTCCCAACATTTGTCTCGCTTCTCTAGCAATTTTTAAAGCCATATCCACATTATTCCGTTTCGCCATAGAAATTTGAGCGCTTGTAGCCTTGTCTTCATTTCTAAGCACACCTAAACGCCAAGTTAATAGTTGTGCTTTGGTGATCTCTGTAATCATTTCTGCCAACTTTTTTTGCTGTAGCTGGAAGCTCGCGATGGGTTTTTCGAACTGAATACGCTCTTTAGCATAACGCAAAGCAGTATCGTAACAATCCATAGCAGCGCCTATTGCACCCCATGCAATACCAAATCTTGCACTATCTAAACATCCAAGTGGTGCGCCTAAACCAGATTTATTAGGTAGTAAATTTTCTTTAGGCACTTTTACATTATCAAACACCAACTCTCCGGTTGCACTTGCTCTTAAGCTCCATTTGTTATGAGTTTCAGGCGTGGTAAAACCCTCCATGCCTCTTTCTACAATGAGTCCGTGAATTCTGCCTGTTTCGTCTTTTGCCCAAACAACAGCAATATCTGCAAATGGCGCATTGCTAATCCACATTTTAGCACCATTTAATAAGTAATGATCTCCTTTATCTTTAAAGTTGGTAATCATGCCTCCGGGGTTTGAACCATGATCGGGCTCTGTTAAGCCAAAGCAACCTAAAAATTCTCCCGAAGCTAGTTTGGGCAAATATTTTTTTCGCTGTTCTTCGTTACCGTATTTATAGATAGGATACATCACTAAACTGCTTTGTACAGAACAGGTAGACCTAACGCCAGAGTCTCCTCTTTCTATTTCTTGCATCATTAAACCATAAGAAATTTGGTCTAATCCAGCACCGCCATATTCTTGTGGTATGTATGGCCCAAATGCACCAACTTCGGCAAGCCCATTTACAATGTGTTTAGGGAATTCTGCGCGTTGAGCATAATCCTCAATAATTGGGGTTACTTCTTTTTTTACCCAATCTCGGGTTGCTTCTCTAACTAATAAGTGTTCTTCGCTAAGTAATTCGTCTAACTGATAATAGTCTGGAGATTGAAATAAGTCTGTTGCCATTTTTTTGAGATTATTTGGGTGGCAAAAATATTTAATAATTCATGCTACGCGTAATTCCTTACCAAAACAAAATAGAAATGTTTTTGTATTAAATAATTTTTACATCTAGCGAATTCTGCCTAAGCGTTAACTTACTTTTGCCGTATGCTAAAAGTTACACATGCTACAGATTGGATATCTATTATAATATTAATAGACATTCTTCTTATTGCATTGTTACGGCACTACTTTCCGAAGCGTTTTATGGCGTTTATTAAAGTTCCTTTTAACGCCACCTATTTTACTGAGTTTGCTCAAGAAAAAGAACAACCTTTTTGGTTCGGAATAATTTTAGAATCAGTGATGCTTTTAAGCACTTCTTTATTTATATATGGCGCTTTGTATCTATTTAATAACAACCTGCCTTCTGCAAATCAATACATGGTTTTTATTAAAATTTTATTAATTGCCGCGGTTATCGTGGCGGCACAACGCTTTTTTCATAGCCTTACAGGATTACTCTTTAACATGAAAAAAACGCTTACTATGTGGATGCATATTAAAGATGCATATCTGCGTTGGGCATCAATAATATTGTTGATAGTAACAGGAATAGGTATCTATAGCTCATTAACGATTAATTATTCGGTAATCATAGGGGCAATTGTTTTAAGTGTGTTTTACATCTCAGGTGTTATAAGAGGATCTCTTTTATTAGCAGGTGATAATACGCTTAATGCGTTGCATATATTTTTTTACCTTTGCACGCTCGAAATTCTGCCCGTTATCGCTTTAGTAAAAATGCTTGCTTAAGCAACGTTCAGAATGGCATATGAAAACCTCTAAAAACGGATTATTAGGCTATGAAAGTAAAGTCAATTCTTGTATCTCAGCCCGAACCAAAAACAGATAGCTCACCGTATACAGTTCTGGCGGCAAAGCAAAAAGTTAAGATAGATTTTGTTCCATTTATTCATGTAGAAGGCATTGCCGCTACAGATTTTAGAAAAGAAAAAATCAATCCTCGTGACTACCCTTCCGTAATTTTAACGAGTAAAAATGCGGTAGATCACTACTTTAGAATTTGCGAGGAAATGCGCGTTCCTATTAGTAACGATACCAAATATTTTTGTATTTCAGAAGCCATTGCATATTACCTACAAAAATATGTGGTGTACAGAAAACGCAAAATCTACTTTGGCGTACAAACTATGGCCGATTTAATTCCCGTTTTGAAAAAGCATAAAAACGATAAGTTTTTTATGCCTACATCTAACATTTTAAAGCCTGCTTTCCCAGAAACTTTAGAAAAACACAACATCAATTATACACGTGCAATATTGTACCATACTGTTGTTAGCGACCTTTCTGAATTAAAAGATGTTTACTATGATATTTTGGTATTCTTTAGTCCAGAAGGAATTAAATCTTTATTGCACAATTTCCCTGATTTTAAACAAAACGAAACGCGCATTGCGGCATTTGGTTCTACAACACGCAAAGCTGTAGAAGACGCAGGACTTAGATTAGATATTATTGCTCCTAGTCCAGAATACCCCAGCATGACCAAGGCGCTAGACGAGTACATTAAAAGCTGCAATAAGGTAAAATAGCCTAATAAAATTCTTAATAAAAAAAGACGCGCATGGCGTCTTTTTTTATTTCCTACACATTCTCATTTTGTACTTTGCCCACGTGCGAAACACTTTTAAAAAAAACGAAAAGCTAAAAAGCAAAAATGCCTTTGCCGCACTTTTTAAGAACGGCTCTAGTGCAAAGTTCTACCCTATAAGGGTGGTTTACATAAAATGGCCAATTGAAAACAGTAAATTTCCACAGGTTGGGTTTAGTGTTTCTAAAAGAAAATTTAAAAAAGCTGTAGATAGAAATCGCATTAAGCGGCTTTTGCGAGAAGCCTATCGGTTAAACAAAATCGAAGTTTTAACAAATTTACAACACAATTACGCTGTGCTTTTTATTTACCTTCATCACCAAGAAAACAGTTACAAAAACATTAATGATGCCGTTGTTCTTGCTATGAAACACATAGCAAAAATTGACGCTGATAAAATGAATGAGAACAATTAACGTTTTCTGTTTAAGGATAAAATTATGAAGAAGTTAAAATCACTTTCATCATTTACTAAAATTAGCACTGTGCTACTCATTTTAGCAATTGCATTTTCTGCCTTTAAAGCAGATTATTTTGAAGTAAATAAGCAACTTGAGTTGTTTACAGGAGTTTTTAAAGAAGTAAACCTTTATTACGTTGAAGATACAGAGCCAAGCCAATTAATGGAAGATGCATTAAACGGCATGCTTAAAAAATTAGACCCTTATACCGTTTACATTCCAGAAAGCGATGTTGAAGATTTTAAAATGATGCAAACCGGCCAGTACGGTGGTATTGGCTCTACTATTAGAAAAGTGGGAGACCGCATTTTAGTTTCAGATCCGCATGAAGGCTACCCTGCAGACAAAGCTGGCCTACGTGCTGGAGATTGGATTATTTCTGTAGATGGTAAAAGCATGATTAACAAAAGCACCGAAGAAGTAAGCCGCGTACTTAAAGGCACTCCTGGAAGCGAGGTAGAATTGGTGTACGAACGCAATGGTGTTAAAAAAACATTGGTTTTAAAGCGTGAAGAAATTCAACTGAAAAGCGTGCCCTATTACGGTATGTTAAATGAAAACACTGGTTATATTTATCTTACAAGCTTTACAAACAAAGCTTCGCAAGATGTAAAAGATGCACTTTTAGAATTGCAAAAAAACCCCAATCTTACGCAGGTTCTACTTGATCTAAGAGGCAACCCTGGCGGATTATTAAGCGAGGCCGTTAACATTTCGAACATCTTTATTGATAAAGGTGTAGAAATTGTAAGCACCAAAGGTCGATTAAAAGACGTAGACAACACCTACAAAACATTGCGTTCTGCCATTGATACAGACATTCCGCTTGCGGTACTTATAGACGGAGGCTCGGCATCAGCTAGCGAAATTGTTGCCGGAACCTTACAAGACTTAGACCGCGGTATTGTTGTTGGAGAACGCAGCTACGGTAAGGGATTGGTACAACAATCTCATCCGTTGCAATATGGTTCTCAAATTAAAATTACCATAGCAAAATATTACACGCCCAGCGGCCGATGCATACAAGCTATAAATTATGCCGAAAGATCGGAAGACGGTAGCGTAAGCCGATTGCCAGACAGCTTAAGAACCGAATTTAAAACCGCAAATGGCCGTAGCGTTTTTGATGGTGGTGGTGTAACGCCCGATATTGATGTAGAAAAAGAAGACGCTTCGGGCATTTTAATTTCTTTGGTAAATGCTGGACATATTTTTGATTATGCAACCGTATTTAAAAACAAAAACGAAACCATTGCCCCAGCAGGAACGTTTGAGCTAACCGATGCACAATACGAAGATTTTGTTACCTATTTATCAGACAAGCATTACGAGTACACAACAAGCACCGAAAAGAAAATAGAATTGCTTGCCAAAATTGCTGAAGACGAAGATTACTCTGATTTAACCACAGACATCACACAACTGCAAGAAAAAGCACACCGTTTAAAAGGTGACGATTTGCATAGACATAAAGACCAAATATCTTTATTTTTAGAGCAAGAAATTGTAGGCAGATATTATTATGAATCGGGTAAAATTAGACAGAGTTTAAAAGGCGACCCCATCATAACTTCGGCCATAGAGACTTTGAATAATCAAGAAAAATACAAGCAAATTTTAGCCATTGCAGAAAATTAATTGGCCCATATTAAAAGGTAAACTAGCGCTACAACTATGTTTTGTAGCGCTTTTAATTTATACATGCCTACTGCCCTTTCAGCCGCCATTTCCGCCAATCACCTCAGGCATAGTGGCGTTTTGGCTTGTATACGTACTTTCTTTTAAAAGAGAAAGATGGAGTCAAATATTTTCAAATCCGTTTGCCATTGCATGGGCATTCTACTACACCATTTTGCTTTTTGGTTTGCTCTACACCACCAACTTAAACGAGGCAGGAAAAGATATTGTTTTAAAAATTTCGCTTATTCTTTGGCCATTAGGTTTTTCTAGTTGGAGCGAACCCATTGTAAAATACAAATCGAAACTATTATTAGTTTTTGCTTGGGTAACAGTTGCGTCTAGTCTTACCATTTTATCTGTTGGCCTGTTTGTTTGGTCTAACTCTAACATAAGCAGCAATAAGCTTTTTATGGCGCTAAACATTTATGAGTATCTGCCCAACCACTACATTTCTTTGTACGCTAGTTTTAGTTTGTTTATTCTGGTTTATGCATTCCTCAAAAAAACCATCAGCCTAAAATTGTTATTACTGGGCGGCATACCCCTACTAGCTTTATTGGCATTACTAAGTGTTCGCATACAGTTAATAGCACTCCCAATAGCTGCTTTAAGCTTTTTTGTTTTTTATAGAGGAGATAAAAAGCTGAAAAAACAATTGGCACTTATTGCCTCTTTTACAATTGTGTGCATTATTACTTTGGCCGTGCTAATACCCAGTACTAGAACAAGAATTGTGGAAACAGTTGATGAAATTAAAAGCATGAATGGCATGGTTAACAGCAAGCAAACCAACCACCGCGTGTTTTTATGGAAATATGGCGCACAAGTAATTAGCGAAAATTTCTGGTTTGGAACGGGTACTGGCGCTGCCGATGCAGAACTCAACAAAAAGCTAAAAACCTGTACGGCCGAGTTTTGGAACGGGCATGAAGTATATCATTTAGACGATGGCTCGTACAATTATCACAATACCTATTTACAGCATTTTGCCACTCTGGGCATTTTTGGCTTGGTAAGTCTACTTGCTTTATTTGTCTTACCCCTACTAATTTTTAAGAAAAATTTAGGCGCTTTAGAAGCAGCATTTTTAACCTTAACCGCCATTGCATTTAGTACAGAAAGCATGCTAGAAAGACAATCGGGAGTTTTGTTTTTTGGCTTTATTTATTCCTTGCTTTTTGTATCTAAAGCCAATAGCACCGGAAAAAACATGTTAAATAAAAGCACCGCCCAAGCCCGCTGAAACATAGATTCTGTTAGCATAGAAATTGCAAAAAACACCAAGCATGCCAGCAACAAATAATCTTTGTTTGCCGATGCCGTTCTCATATACACAAACAAGAATATAAGCAGTGAGAACAACCCAACTACACCATTAGAAATCATTGTTTCTATGTACTGATTATGGGCGTTATAATTCATGGTTACGCCTTTTATAAAACCGCGATTTTCATAGGCATCATACAAGGCTTGACTGTTATCGCCAATACCTGTGCCTAGCCAAAAATTCTCTTCAATTACATCCATGGCGCAAGTCCACTCGGCCAACCTGTAGGTGGCGCTATTAAACTCATCGCCCGTAATATCATAGTTAAAATCTGGCAACTGAAAATATCTTTGTTTGATGTTTTCTGAGCCAAAAAGCAAAAAGCCCAACAACAGCACCAGCGGGATAAATGGCAGCAACAACAGTTTGTATTTCTTAAACTTAATTGTGGCGTAAAGTGCCGCAATGCCAAACACCATAAACAATGCAATAATATTGATGCGCCCCTGCAGCATAATTAATATTACGAACAAAAACCCAATACCTAAATAATAGGGCAGCTTGCTATTGAGTTGTTTTTTAAAACTAAAGTATAACCCTATTAAAATACCAACGCCTACGTAGGTGGCCAAATATCCGGGATGCATAAACGGACTTGCAAACTCTACATACGTAAAAAACGAGATTTTAGTAAGGCCATCTGGCGTAACAAAATAAGGCTGACCCGCCTGCATGGTTTTGTATACGGCAATACCAATGGCCAAAATTCCTACGCCAATAGTTCCGTAGAAAAATGCGTTTAAAAAGTGATTTCTAAAGTTGCTCCAATACTTATTTATGGCAGCAATGAACAAAAGTGGGCCAAAGAAAAACGAGAGTTTTGTTTCTAACTGCAACAAACCTTCATCTGTATTATCTACCCAAAACAGGCTGAAGAAAGTAATACTGAAATAAATCCCTGAAAACCAAAACAAAGGTGATTTAAGCGCCAACAACCAATCTTTACCACGTAAAAAAATTAGACTATGAAAAAGCAGTACCATCAAAATTGAATTGGTTACCGCCTGCCATCCTAAAGGAAGGGTGAAAGCGGCAGCCAAGAGCAGAAATGAAAATCTATTCTCTTCTTTTAAAATTGCGTTTATGTACTTATTTATCGCCAAGAACCCTCTTCTTTTTAATCATAAACGGAATTTGAGACAATAAAAATGCTAGTAAAAACAATACGGTAATCAGAACTGAAGCTCGCAAATAATCATTTAAAAATAATGCAAGCAACACAAAGAAAATGTTTACGACCACTAAAACAACGGTTGCTTGTGCATGTTTTAAGCCAATGTCTAAAAGCACGTGGTGGATGTGGTTCCTATCAGCTGCAAACGGAGATTTTTTCAACACAAATACACGAACCAAAACAACCCGTATGGTATCGAATACGGGAATAATCAACACCGCAATGCTAAATACCATTGCATCTATTTTTTGCAGTAAAACAGTTTCTGCACGCTCGTTGGTTTGTAAAAAGTAAATGGTTAAAAGTGCAGCCAAAAAACCCATAATCATAGATCCGGAATCGCCCATAAATATTTTTGCATCTACCAAATTAAACCGCAAAAATGCCAGCTGAGAACCCGTTATGGTAAGTGAAAGAATCAGGAATAAATCTTGCCCCAAATAGTAAAACCAAATGGAATACGTAACACTTACAATAATGCCCAACGAAGAACTCAACCCATTTATACCATCTATAAAATTAAACGAGTTGATGATGGCTAGAAAAAAGATTAAACTTAAAACCGCGCTAACCCAATAGGGCAGCTCGTTAATCTGAAACAGTCCGTAAAAACTTTCTAGCCTGATATTGCCCTGAAAAACCACAATGGCCACCGCAGCAATTTGCCCAATTAATTTTTTGTACGGCACCAGCGGATACAAATCATCTTTCACCCCGGTAATGAATAAAATAAAAAGGGCTACCAAAACCGAGTTTAAAGCCGGGTTGGCCAAATGTGCTGTAAAAAACACAAAGCTGATGATCATTCCGCCAAAAATGGCCATGCCGCCAAGGGGCGAAATACGGGCGTTGTGCACTTTTCGCTGATCGGGCACATCATACAAACGCTTTACCAAACTCAACCTAATAATAGCGGGAATAGACAAATATGTGATTACAAAAGAAACCACAAAAGCTAAAAATGCACTGTAATCTGTGATAAAATCTTTCAGCGAATATTGAGTTTAGTTATACTGCAAATAACATGATTATTGCATGAACTACAAGTTGCCAAGAGGTTAATCTTGCCACAATAATTTTTCTAAAGGCTGAAATAATACATTTGCCACCATCTCTAAACTAGCTTTGCCCAAAAATTTTGTTTGTATAAACAAGTAGCAAAATCGCATACATGATTACAATTACCGCATCTATTGTTACGTTTCACAATTCGCCAGAATTGATTAACAGAGCCATTGAAAGCTTTTTAAACACCAACCTGCCGGTAAAAATTTACATCTGCGATAACTCTGCAACCGATGCGCTAAAAAACCAACTACTAAAAGATGAGCGCTTAGAATACCGTTTTAACAACGCCAATTTAGGTTTTGGCAAAGCGCACAATTTAATTTTAGATGAAGTTAAAAACCTTTCTACGTACCACGTTATTTTAAATCCGGATGTAGAGTATGCCAACAAAAACTTGTTAAACAAACTTGTAAATTTTGCGCAAGACGATGAAAACATTGGCGCAATTATGCCCAAAGTAGTTTATCCCGATGGCAGCACTCAACTGCTAGCTAAACTTTTACCTAGCCCGGTAGATTTAATTGCACGCAGGTTTCTGCCCTTTTTGGCCAACAAAAATTTCGATTTGGCCTACACACAGTACAAATTCACTATGGATGTGCCCTTTATTTCGGGGTGCTTTATGTTTGTAAAAACTGCCGTAATTAAAGAGGTTGGTGGTTTTGATGATCGCTTTTTTATGTATTGCGAAGACATAGATTTATCGAGAAGAATTGGCGAAAAATACCGTACCGTTTTTTACCCAGAAGTACACATTGTGCATCACTACGCCAAAGGTTCTTACAAGAATAAAAACTTGCTAAAAATTCATATTCAATCTGCGTTTCGATACTTTAATAAATGGGGATGGTTTTTTGATGCACAACGCAAAACCACAAACAAACGCGCACTAGAATTGATTAACAACACATTAAAAAATAATCTGAACAAAAAATGAAAGACGACTTAAAACGCTTTATTGTTCGGCATGCTATACTAGAGAAATTGATGTTTTTCTACTACCACACCAAAAATTTCAAAACCACACTTAAAGAAAGCCAAGAGCGAAAAGAGCTTTCACTTTTTAACTACCCCGCCCTTTGTGCCGAAATACCGTATGGCCCCGAAGAGCGTGTTATAGACAATAATTTATACGGTTATGCGCATCACCTAAAAAAATATGCAGGCATAAAAAAAGACCTAAAAGGTTATTTAGAACACGGCCTTTTTTGGGGAGGAATGATTCACAAAGACGAGTACAATTGGCATTTTAACCGCATTATTACGCTTTGTAAATTTAGGTGTAAAAGCATAGAAGAACAGCTTCCTAATAAAAAGGCTATTGCCGTTGGCCCGTACATACATTATGCAGACCATGTTTTTTCGCCCGAAAAATTAAGTGCGCTTAAAAAAACACTTGGCCGCGTATTGTTGGTTTACCCAAGCCACAGCGTAAAAAATCTAGAAGCCCAATTTAACTTTGAGCAGTTCATCAAAAAAATTAATGCCCTCAAAAAAGATTTTGATACCGTTTTAATCTCGCTCTATTTTATAGATGCCCAAAACCCCGAGATGGTAAAACTCTACGAAAATCACGGTTTTAAGGTTGTAACATCGGGCCATAAGTTTGATTTAAATTTTGTAGCAAGACAAAAAACAATTATCACGCTTGCCGATATGACCATGAGCAACGAGGTTGGTACGCACGTTGGTTACTGCAATTACTTAAACAAGCCGCATTACATTTTTAAGCAAAGCATAAAGCGCGTTGCAACCTCTGCTGCCGAGCAAAAAAGGTTCGACACGGTTGCTACCAAAAGCAATTACCAAACAGAAGCCGAACAAAAAAATGCGTTTTTTGAAGCCTTTTCTACGTACGATGACAAAAACATAACCGATAAACAACGCCAACTTTGTGCCGAGTATTGGGGCTATGACGATGTAAAATCTGCCGAAGAATTAAGAGAAATTTTTAACTAGGCTGTACAGCCGATGATTTCCACGCGCGAATAAAATAGAACATCCCAACAGCAGCAATAAAACTATCTACGCCCAATTTTACCCACGCAGCACCTTCTAGCCTAAACGTTGGGATTACCACAAAATTAAGCGCCAAAGAAATGAGGCCTGCCGCCACAATTATTCCCAAATAGCGCTTGTCTTTTTTCAGAATGATTAACCCTTGCTGCATGCTAAAGTGGCTTATGGCCGAGAAAATTAAAATAGGCACCATGATGCGGAAATACGGCTGAACACCCAAATAAGCCTCGCCAAAAACCAGGTTTATAAAAAACGATGAAAACAAAATAAGCATCACAGAAGCGCCAACGGTTAAGAAAATCATTACCCATAAAGCCCGTTTAAACTCTACCATGTATTGATTTCTGTTTTGTTTGTACAGTTTCGTTAAGTACGGAAACAGCGCTCCAAACAGCGGTAAAAACATAAAACTTTGCCCAACAATTATAAGTTTCATGCCTGCAGCAAAGTAGCCTAACTCCCGCTCTGTAAGCATAAAACCTAAAAACACAATAGAACCAAATGTGTAAATGCGCGTGAAAAAATGTGAGAGAAAAACATAGAATCCGTTTTTTAATGTGGCCTTAATGGCACGCACCTTTGGTGTAATAAATGTCAAACCATTTACCGCTTTAAACGCATATACCAAGGTGAAAAAGCCTACCAAGATTTGCGCTGCTGCATTAATGCCCAACACCAAATAAAAATCTTCGGCATCTCTTAACAAGATAAAAATAAAAATGGCCGCAATGGTTTTTACCGAGAAATTGGCCACGGCAACAATTTGTAATTTTTGCAATCCTTGAAACAAGAAATCGGGATACAAAGCCCAGCCCAACACAATGGGGTAAGCAAACAACATTACTTTTTGTTGTTGTTTAAACTCGGGTACAAAAAGTAGGCAAACCACAAACAATACGGTTACCAGTAAAAAAAGCAAGATTCTGGTAAAAACTACTGTAGAAAAAACGGTAGATACTTTTTTTAAGTTGTCTGATTGCTCGGCAATTTTGCGCGTTGCCGTGGTATTAAACCCATAAATAACAACAGCCGAAAAATACAGCATGGCCACCGTTGCAAACTCTATTAGCCCATACTTTTCTGGACCAACAATACGCGTTATGTACGGAATTGTAATGAGCGGCAATACATAATTGGCCGCCTGAGACAGGGTTAAAAAGCCAATGTTTTTAAAGAGTTTACTGCTCAAAATCTAGTTTTAAAAAACTTAATCCTTAATTAATTCAAAAGAAAGGCGCGTGCCTTTATCTACATCTTTGGTGATTTTTTTACCAAGAACTTCTTGCAAATGTTTTGGATGCAACCCCATGCTTGGGCGCACAGAACGCACATTTTGCTCGGTAATAATCTCTCCGGCTTTCATGTTTTGCGCCACGTAAAGCGAGCGAGCAAAAACACGGCTATTGCGCTTTCCATCGGTAAGGGCATAATTTATTTTGCCCATAGCTTTTTCCGCCTCGCGCACGCTGCGTACCATTTCTGTAAATTCTTCTTCGTCTAACGAAAAGCTAGCATCTGGGCCACCAATTTTTTTATCAAGTATAAAATGTTTCTCTATAACACGCGCGCCCATTGCCACAGAAAGCGTGGGCACCAAGGTTCCCATGGTATGGTCAGAAAGGCCTGTGGCTACGCCAAATTTTTCGGCCATATCTTTAATCATTACCAGGTTGGCGTCTTCAATTTTTGCTGGATATGCCGAGGTACATTTTAACAAAACAACCTGCTGATTGCCCATTTTTTTGCATGCTTCTAGGGCCAGTTTAATGTCTTCTTCATCTGCAATACCCGTAGAAATAATAATGGGTTTTCCTTTGCTGGCCACATATTCTATTAGTGGTATGTCGGTAATCTCAAATGAAGCAATTTTATAAATAGGGCAGTTTAAATCTTCTAAAAAATCTACTGAGGTTTTATCAAAAGGTGATGAAAAACAAACCAACCCTTCTTGTGCGGCAACCTCAAAAAGCGCTTTGTGCCACGCCCAAGGCAGATGCGCTTCACGATATAAATCGTGCAAATACTGGCCATCCCAAAGAGTTCCTTTAATTTTAAAATCATCGGTTTTGGCATCTAAGGTGATGGTATCTGCCGTGTAGGTTTGCAGTTTTATAGCATCGGCACCAGCGCGTTTGGCCGCACGAATTGTTTCTTTGGCCACCTCAAGATCATGCCCGTGGTTGGCCGATAATTCTGCGATGATAAAACAGTGATTTTCCTGTAAAAAATTCATTTTTAACCGTCATTAATTTTTTTAAGTACATACACAAAACTTATATGACCTTCTATTTTATCTGCCCTTAAAAAAGTAAAACCTACCTTTTTAAATATGGCAATTGATGGCAGATTTGATTGCTTAATAAACGCAAAAATGGGGCTCGTATATTCCGTGAAATAACGGTCTGTTGCGCCCTGCAAAACCGTTGCTGACAACCCCTTACCCCTAAAATTTTTATCTACTAAAATACCTATTACCGTTTTCTCTGCAATGTCTTCAAACCGCACCAAACCTGCAGGAATTGAATCTACAAAGACAATCAAAAACAAATCGTTTTCTGAGTTCATTTTATTGGCAAACCACTTTACATGGTCTTCATACACAATGGGCTCCGACTGAAAAGACTGTTCGCGCACCAAGGCATCATTGCTCCAAGAAAAAACCAAATCAACATCTGCAAGCGTTGCCTTGCGAAACGAAATTTTGGGTGTGCTTTTTTCTTGAACCACGGAGTTATTTTTTATTGATTTTTGAATGAATTACTACCTTTTTGTACTCGCCATCAAACAAGCAATGGTCTGCCAATTCTGCTTCGCGATGATAACCACAACCTTCTAAAACGGGGTACAAATGCGGGCGAAGATCAAAGGCATAGGTATAAATTTTATGCAATTTTAACTCGTTAAAAGCAACTTCTTCAATCAGGCGTAAATAGGTTTTCCAGTTTTCGGCAAAATGGTTTTGCTCTAATTCTGTGGCCATGATAAACGAAATTTCTGCGTTCTTATCAACCCAATTGATGTGCACCAAACCACCGTAACCTATGCAAATATCATCTTGCAAAAAGGAAAATAGCAGTTGGCTTGGCTGTTCTTGGCCGAACAATTTGGCTACAACCTCGGCAAAATAAAATTCTTGGTCTTGCGCTGTTAGCGGTTTGGCTTGGCGCAAATGGTACAATTGCTGGTTGCGCCATTGCATAATGGCAAACCTATCTTCTGCCCTAATGGGCACCAATGCGTAGTTACTTTCTTTAAAAACCTGTTTGCTAAGCGCCTTGTAATTTTTCATATTTCAATTCGGCCATTTGCCAATCTGTTTCGTTGTCAATATCCTGCACGTGGGTTTCTGGCAAAACAATGGCACCTGTATTTTCTGTAATTAAACCCTGCCCAATTTTCTGCGGATTAAACCAATACCATTGCCCAGCATCGTGGTAGGCAGGTGGTAAATCTTGCGACCTGGTTTGAGCATGTTCTGGCCAATTCATGGCTACTTTGCCGTTTTCAATTTTTAAGCTGCGCAAAATGGGAAACGAAAACGAAACCACAGGTATTACGCTGCTTAAATCATCTTTTACCAATTTAGCATAGCCACTTGCCAACGCGCTACGGCTGATGAGTGGCGCTGTGGGATAGATGCAGCAAACGTGCTCAAAACTTTTACCGGCCAACTTATATTGGGCCAAAACTTCGTTAATCACATCTAGGGTTGTGGCAAAATCGTTGGCATTTTTTGGGCTGCGTAAAAAAGGAATTTTCGCGCCATATTTTTTAGCAACTTCTGCTATTTCGGCATCGTCTGTTGAGACCATTACTTCGGCAAAAAGTCCACTTTGCAAAGCCGTTTCTATAGAATATGCAATAATGGGTTTGCCCAAAAATGGCTTTATATTTTTTCTGGGGATGCGCTTGCTGCCGCCACGTGCCGGAATAATGCAAAGGTTACCCATGATAAAATTCTTTTACTTTTTCAATTACAAAATCTTGCTCTTGGCTAGTTAATGTTGGGAACATGGGCAAGCTAATGCAGTGCTCGTAATATTTTTCGGCTTTCGGAAAATCGCCCTTGGCAAAACCTTGCGTTGCATAATACGGCATAAGGTGCACGGGGATGTAGTGAATTTGCGCATAAATTTTATTCTCGCGCAAATAATTGTACAGGCCTAATCTATTCTTTACTTCGAGCACATATAAATGATAGGCGTGGCCATGAACATCACCAGATTGGCCTAAAACAAAATCGGAATTTTTAAAAGCATCGTTGTACTTTTTTGCAATTTCTCTTCGTTTTGCTAAGCCCCAATCGGCACGTTTTAATTGGCTAATTCCCAATGCCGCCTGAAAATCGGTAATGCGATAATTGTAGCCCAACTCTTGCATTTCCATGTACCATGCGGGATATTCTGTGGCGTTTGTGTTTTCATCGCCAACGGCAATTGCAACTGGATTTTTATATGCCGATGCATTTTTTGTGATGCCGTGTGTGCGCAATTCTAACAACCTATTGTATAGATTTTCATCATTGGTTGTAATCATACCGCCTTCGCCACTTGCTATGTGCTTTACGGGGTGAAACGAGAATATGGCCAAATCGGCAAAATGGCCGTTGCCACAATTTTGTTGTGTGCCGTTATTGGCCGTAAAAAACCCGCCCGGTGCATGACAGGCGTCTTCTATTATCCACAAATTATATTCATCTGCCAAAGCGCGTAATTCTTCTAAATTAACGGGACGACCAGCAAAATCAACGGGAATTATTCCAGCGTATGTTCCTTTGGGCGATGCTTCTAAAAGCGTTTTTACTTGGGCAATATCAATGAGATATGTTGATGGGTCTATATCTGCAAAGGCAACATCGCCACCGCAATATTTTACACAATTTGCCGATGCAGCAAACGTGATGGGCGTGGTGATTACTTTTTGGCCAGGGCCAACATTTAACGCCATGCAGCACAAGTGCAAAGCAGCCGTACCGTTTGATAAAGCTACGGCATATTTGGCACCAACATAGCTGGCAAAGGCTGTTTCAAACTCGGCAATTTTTGGGCCTTGGGTTAAATAGTCGGCATGTAGCGTTTCTACAACGGCTTGTATATCTTCTTCGGTTATGTTTTGACGGCCGTACGGTATATTCATCTTAACTTTTACGATTATTTGCGTTTAAATTCACCTTTTTATTGTCCACGAATTGCTCTAATTTTCACGAATCCTTTTATTATACTCTTGTGCGTAAGTCGTAAGTGAAACTTGCTGCACTTCTATCCACTAATTACACGGATCTTCACGAATCCATTTTCAATTCTCTATTTCTTTCGTGCTAATCCGTAGATATCAAACAGAAAGGTTTATCACAAAACAATTCTTTTGTACTCAAGAGATTCTGTTCCGAAATTAACCAACAAACCTAACTTTATCCCCGTTGCTTTTAAATAATTAATGACTTGTGCGGTGTGAATTCCCTCTAATGCCGAAAGTGCCTTGAGCTCAACCAAAATCTTATCGTAGCACACAAAATCTGCGATATAATTTTTCTGTAATACCTGCCCACGATACTCAATCTCTATTGGTTTTTCACGCTCAAAAGGAATGCGTTGTTCTGCAAATTCTAAAGCCAAAGATTCTTGGTACACTGCTTCTAAAAAGCCATGACCCAATTCTTTATGCACCTCCATGCAGCAACCAATAATATCGTAGCTTTCATTTTTGTAAATCAGCATGGCTCATTCTTAAATCTCAAATTTACACCGTAAAACTTGGATCAACATGTTCTTTTATAAGCGCGCGCAAACTTTCTACGGTTTCCCAATCTGTGTTTTCTCCTGAATTATATTTAAATCCAACGGGCACTTTTTTCGCGTTAAACTCGGCAATGTATTCGTTTAATTTCCATTTGTGCACGCTGGGGATAATGGTGTAATATTTTCCTAAATCGTACGTGTAAAACGAGTCCGATTCAGTAATCATTTCTTCGTGAATTTTTTCTCCCGGGCGAATGCCAACAACAGGTTTTTCACATTCTGGACCAATGGCTTCGGCCACATCCATAATTTTGTACGATGAAATTTTAGGAATAAAAATTTCTCCGCCCCAAGCGTTGTACAACGCATGCATAACCATTTCCACACCACCTGCCAACGATATATTAAAGCGCGTCATGCTTGGCTCTGTAATGGGTAAACTACCTTCTTTTTTCTTGTTGATGAAAAACGGGATAACCGAACCGTTAGAGCCCATTACATTTCCGTAGCGCACTACAGAAAAACGTATAGGATTCCAGCCGCGAATATTGTTGGCTGCCACAAAAAGTTTATCTGATGTTAATTTAGTGGCTCCGTACAAATTAATGGGCGCGCAAGCTTTGTCGGTAGAGAGTGCTACCACGCGCGAAACCTCGCTTTCTAAACAAGCTTCAACCACATTTTCGGCTCCGCCTATGTTTGTTTTTATGCACTCGTCTGGGTTGTATTCGGCAATGTGTACGTGCTTCATGGCCGCGGCATGTATCACAAAATCAATTCCGCGCAAAGCCCTTTTTAAGCGGTCTTTATCGCGCACATCGCCAATAAAAAAGCGCAGTTGCGGATATTGCGCATGCGGAAATTCTTGCGCCATCTGAAATTGCTTTTGCTCATCTCTAGAAAAAATGACAAGCCTGTGAATTTCGGGATGGTTTTTTAAAATATGTTGGGTAAGCGCCTTGCCCAATGAGCCCGTGCCGCCTGTAATTAAAATTGACTTTTTATCAATCATTAAATATCTTTTTTAGTAAAAAACAGTTTGTGTTTTGCTGCCTATCTAGAAGTACGAAAATACAGAAGTAAGTTCACTAAACTAAAAAAGAGGCTTTCGCCTCTTTTTACTTTTTAAATGGTTGCCTAGATGTATTATTGGCCCAAATATTATTTACGTTTAATGCTACAACCAATGTTTTTGGTTACTGCCGGATCTATGGTTCCACCATTGGCAACATCCATCATGGCATCATAAAACCAACGTGTGGTAGCTACTTTGCTTTTTTGTTCGTATTTATCGTTTATAGACCCTGTGTAAACCAGTTTCATGTGGGCATCAAAAAGATAAACATGTGGGGTGGTGTTGGCACCAAACGAATTGGCTAAAAATGCATCTTGATCTACCACATAAGGCATAGTGTAATTGGCTTTTTTGGCGTGCTCTTTCATTTCTTCAAAGCTATCATCACCATCTCTTTTGGCTTCATTAGAGTTTACCAAAACAATGCCTATTTCGGCATCTTTAGCGGCCTTGGCCATTACAGGGTACTGGTCTTCCCAGCCTAAAACAAACGGACAAGTGTTACAAGAAAAAATAACGGCAACGCCATTTTTCTTTTTTAAAGATTCTAAGGAAACTTTTTTGCCAGAAACATCTAGCATTTCGTAGGTGGTGTTTGGAGCTTCATCCCCCAGTTTTAATTCAGAATCGCTGCTGGCAAAAGCCATAATTAATCCAGCGAAAAGTACAGTTGCAAAAATTTTCATGTTCGTTATTTTTTAGTGGGTGTAAAGTAAATTAAAAATGCACGTATACTCAACATTCTATTCTGCTGTAAAGTTTACAGTTACTTAAAGACCGTAACCTCACCCGTAAAGTTTTGCTCACCAATGGTAAGCACATAAAAGTAAACTCCTGCTGCGGCATTTTGCGCCTGCCAGCAATCTTGTGGGTTTTGGGATGTAAAAACTTCGCTGCCCCAGCGATTAAAAATTTGTATGGCGTAGCAATCTGAAAAACCTACGGCTTGAGGAATGCAAAATTCATCGTTTACGCCATCATTATTTGGTGTGATTACATTGGGCATGCTTTGCGGGTTGAAGGTTGAAGATTGAATGTTTACCGTTTGCGAAAGTGTATCTGCGCAATTTTGGTTGCTCGCAATAAGTGTGACTTCAATCGTGGTATCTGCGCTTTGATAATTAAAACTTGGATTTGTAGCTGTGCTGCTGCCACCCGGCCACTGCCAAGAATAATTTGTGGCTCCCGTACTTTGGTTTTGCAATTGTACAAAGGTACCGCTGCAACTTGTGGTTGTGGTGGAGGTAAAATTGGCGACAACACCGTTTTCTACTACAATAAGAACAGAATCTTTTGGGGTACAACCCGAACTATCTGTTAACGTAACCCAATAGCTGCCCGCTTGTGTAAAGGTGTGAGAAATAACACCTGCTCTATTATTGGCAATATGTTGGGTTTTGTTTTTACCATCTCCAAAATTCCAATACCATGTAGTGTGGCGCAAATGGTTGGGTTTAAAATAAACGGTTTGCCCGGGGCAAGCTGTGGTAGTAAAGGCCGAAAAGGCCACCCAATTATTTTGAGAAATGCCTGCCACATGTACAAAGCTATCTTGCGGCCATGCGTTGCATTCTGGTAAAACAAAACCATAACTGGGATAAAGAGGACCACCGCCCGTATAGGGCAAACTATCGCTGTACCAAGTTGTGTGTATGCCATGAAACCCAACTGGGCTTTCTGCAATGTGTTTTCCTTTTTGTAAGGGAATATTGGCCCAACTCCAGCTGCTATCTGCAGTAAAGGGATGAAATAAGTTACTATTTACGGTTGCCCCATTTAAGGTGAATTGAGAAACGCCCATGGTAGGCATGGTTACACCCAGTATATAATTATTTAGCGTATCGGGCTCATCTATGGTAGCAAACATACTACGGGTTTGCAGTTGGTGGTCTCCGCTTAGGGTAACGGTATGTTGTGAGTAGGTAATATCATTCTCAAACGTAGGGCAACCCGCCATAAAAATGCTTACGGGCTTGGTGGTGGTAATAACCCCGCTGCCTGCAAAACACGTATCTAAAAAACCAAGGCTATCTAGGTTGGCTACCACAACCCCGTTTAGCGTAACGGCTGTGTTGCTTTGGCTGGCCAAAATACTGTAGTTGGTTTTGGTAAACCCTGCCAAGGGCAAACCGTGGTAATGGGTGCCGTAATAGGCCAAAGGAAGGGGTAACTCTTGTAATGGAGCTGGCTGCCCTGGGATTGCTAAATTATCTAAACAATAGCTGTTGCCTGGAATTACATTTACAGAAAGCTTCTTATTATTTACGGATTCAAAATAAGAACCGCTAAAAAAACCCTTACCACCTGGATCTGCATCTGCGCTAAAAGCCCAAAAATTAAATTGTTCTCCTTTGTTTAGCCACAAAGTATAAACAGAATCTTTGTATTGTGTAATTACGGGCGGTGATAATTGGAAGCCTGATAACCCTGTTACACTTAGTTTGTATTGAATGTGGTTGCTGTCTTGTAGAGAAAGCAGAACAATAGATGTGCCATCGCTCTGTCCTCCAAGTACAGATCCCGGTAGAGAAATTGTACTATGTGCAATGCTTTTTATAGATTGATTTTTTAGTGGAATTTGTGCGCTTGCTTCGGTAAGCCCGGCAAAGCCACCGACTACTTTATTTGTATCAATTCCTTCATGTGGGTTCACCGCCATGACCACGGCCACAGGGCTGTTGCTGGTAACATGAATGGCTCTAGTAATCACTTCATCATAAAAATAAATGGACGAATAGGGCAAGGCCACTTATAGAATAGAATCTTTTGCCAAGGTAAAAGGCTGGCTAAAAGACGTACCCATTACTTCAATTTGGCCACAGGCTTTTTGCGTGGCACAAATATAAACATGAACAGAACTGTTGGTATCATTACCTAAAAACCAACCTGAAAAATTTTTATGAATGTCTCCATAACTAAATAAAAACTCTGTGCCTGTAGTGTATGCATTTTGAGCTTGTAAAGAAAACACGCCACTAAATAAAAAGCAGAAAAATACCAACCCCACTTTTTGGGGTTGGTATTTTACAACGTTTGTTAGCAGGGCTTTAATGTTGAATGCTAATTTTTTTAAATTCAATTTCATTTTCTTTTACAATGCGAAGGACATACATGCCACTTGGAAGTTCAGCAACATGCAAATCTATTTCTTTGCTTCCCAATTGGTGCATGGTTTTTAGTAAAAGCATAAGCCAATTTAGAGTCATATTATAAACCGCATCAATTTAGTAACTCACTAAAAAAGTAAGCCAAGCTACGCATCACAATTAAGAATAATCCGTTAACATTGCTCAAAATATTTTGTTTTGACTTTATCACTTCTAGACTGGACGGTAATCATCGTATTTATGCTTGCCATTTTTTTCATTGGCATAAGTTTTAGAAAATCATCGGGCAAAAGTCTTTCAAACTTTTTTTTAGGAGGCCGCAACTTACCGTGGTATTTGGCCGGGCTAAGCATGGTGGCCACAACCTTTGCCGCAGATACCCCACTAGCGGTAACAGAACTTGTGGGACAAAACGGAATTTCTGGCAATTGGTTGTGGTGGAATTTTTTAGCGGGCGGCATGCTCACTACTTTTTTCTTTGCCAACCTGTGGCGCAGAGCCAATATTGTAACCGAAGTAGAATTTATAGAACTCCGCTACAGCGGTAAACCTGCTGCCTTTTTGCGGGGTTTTAAAGCCATTTATTTAGGGGTGATTATGAATGTACTCATAATCGGCTGGGTGAATTTAGCCATGATGACCATCCTAGAAGGTTTCTTCGGAATCTCTTCGGGTATGGCTCTTTTTTATACCGGATTGATGATGGTTTTCGTGGCCGTTTACGCCTCATTATCTGGCTTAATGGGTGTAGTTGTAACCGATGCCATACAGTTTGTTATTGCCATGACGGGCAGTATAATTCTTGCCGTGCTTGTTTTAAACTCAGAAAGTGTGGGGGGCGTTTCTGGGCTGAAAGAACAACTGCCCACCGGCACATTAAATTTTCTTCCCACATTAAGTTCCGAGGCTTCTGGCACAGATAATTTGGCTATTGGCGCGGCTACCTTCTTGGCCTTTTTTGGGTTTGTTTGGTGGGCTAGCTGGTACCCGGGGCAAGAACCTGGTGGTGGTGGGTACATTGCCCAACGCATGATGAGCACCAAAAACGAAAAACATGCCGTGGGTGCCACGTTATTTTTTCAAGTGGCACATTATTGCTTACGCCCATGGCCATGGATTATTGTTGGTTTATGCGCCATTGTTGTATATGCTATTCCGCCCAATTTACAAGGCGCGGCTTTGCAAAAACAAGTGCACCGTTTGGTAGACCAAAACGGTGTAGACCCTGGCGTTTTTGCATGGCCCGATGAACAACTTGAAGCTAAAGCCGCCAACGATAGTTTAACGTTTTATTACTTTGATAGGATTTTAGATGTGCGCAAACAAATTGTAAGAGAAAGCCAAGAAAACCCTGCTTTGGCCCAAGCCATTACCTATACCAACGACAAACGTTTTGGCTATGTGTTTGCCATGAAAAACTATTTACCCAAAGGGCTGATGGGACTTTTGCTGGCCGCCTTTTTTGCCGCCTTTATGAGCACTATTTCTACGCAGTTAAATTGGGGCGCAAGCTATTTGGTAAACGATGGATACAAACGTTTTGTAAAACCAGAAGCTACAGAAAAACAATTGGTTTCTGTTTCTAGATTGGCCACCATCTTGCTGATGATTCTTGGTTTGGCGGTAACAAGTCAGATTAATAGCATTTCTGCTGTGTGGAGTTTTATTATGGAGTGTGGTGCCGGGCTTGGGATGGTTTTAATTTTACGTTGGTATTGGTGGCGCATAAATGCATGGAGCGAAATAGCTGCAACGGCTGCTCCGTTTGTGGGCTACTCCATTGCCAAGTTTGTATTCCCGCATTTCGAAACCGAAGTTGGCGCTCTTTCTGCTTTTCCAAATTCTTTCTTTTTTACCGTTGGATTTACAACACTTGTTTGGATTGTGGTAACATTTTTAACTCCGGCAGAGCCCGAAGAAAAACTAGCTTCTTTCTACAAAAAAATAAATCCCGATGGTTGGTGGAAACCTGTACGCGAAAAAGTAAATGCTGAAGACAAAAAATCAAATATGATTTATTTGCTGATTTGCTGGCTTAGCGCAGTTTCTTTTACGTACGCTTTTCTTTTTTTAATTGGTAAACTCATTCTGCAAGAATGGGCCGATGCTTTGCTCTCGCTAGGCCTAGCTGGAGTTTCGTTAATGGTATTATTGTGGTTTCTTAAAAAGACAAAAATCTTTAACTAACCCGTATTAAAACAGCTTCAGTCTAAAATTAAAATTCACACCTACGCTCCACGGCACCACGTAAACAGGACTGTTTTCTTTATAAATACTTGAGTTAAAATACATAAGGGTTGGCTCTAACCCAAAGGCCAAATCGGGCGTAACATAGTATGTCATGCCAACTTTAAAATCTAATGAAGCCAAGTTTTTATTGTACTCCATGTTTTCTAATTTTCTAGGCAACAAGGTTTGATGGTCTATGGTGGTACCATCGGCACTTAAAAACCGGATGTAGCTAAATCCGCCCTCTATAATTAATCTCACTTTTTTGCTTGCCCATGGCTGATAGCTTACGTGCAATGGTATTTGTGCAAATCTGTAGGTTTGAATAATGCCTTCATTAATTTTATACGGCTCAATAAACTGAGCGTACATATAAATGTTTCCGGCCTCATCAAACACAGGTTCGTCTGGCACCTCAAATTCATACGCCCCTGTAATTTTTGTTTGTATAAAACTCAAGCCCGTACCTAAAAAAAGATTGTCGCCCAAATGGTAGCGCACATCTACACCTACGTTTACGGCAAACCCACCTTTTTCTGATGTATTAATAATATCCTCATATCTCTCGTTTACTTGAGATCTATACCTATTGTTAATTTTAAATTCTCTAAAAGTATAGTTAGGGTAAAAGTTTAATGTTACACTCCAGTTTGATGTTTCTCTAACATCTGGCTCAGGAAATTGATCAAATTCATTTTCTTTCGATAACTCATCTTCTGCGGCTGGATTAAAAGGAGGAACGGCAAGCACATAATCGTTTTTTAAACCATTTTGATTGCTTTTTTGTGTGTTGATAGGTTCTTCAATTACAACATCTTCTTCATATAATTCATCATCTGCCCACGTAAATTCTTGCCCTTCAATCTTGCTCAATTCTTTTTCAAGCACAATAGGTTCAGGCTCCGTTTTTTTACTTGTTTCTGAGTTAGCTACAACAACTACGTTGGTCGTTTTTTTGTATTGAGATTGAGAAGAAGCCGTGTTTTTTCTTAGCGAACTTTCTTTTTGATGGCTGCTATAATTTGCCTTTTGTTTTAGATCTAGTGATGGTGAAACCTCCTTTTCTTCCCTTTCGTTTTCAAGAACCACATTTTGCTGCGGATAAGTTTCTTGGCTTTGCAACATTTCCTTATTGGAAGGAACAACTAAATCCTGTTCAGTAAAATTGACCATCCAATACAACCCTGTAAACAAAAACGGCACTAAAAAAAGTAAGAGAATACCTTTTTGGTTTTTGGCCTTCATGCGTTTTTCTACATGCTCAAAACCTCCACCTGTAGAATTAGGCAGACTATCCATCATTTCTCTAAGGAAATCATCTAGATTTTGCTTCCTATTCATTGCTGTTTTCAATTCGGTTTTTCAACATTTTTCTGGCTTTTGCCAACTGGCTTTTTGATGTGCCTTCAGAAATGCCTAATTCTTTGGCAATTTCTTTATGCGTATAGCCATCAAGCGCGTACATACTTAGTACCGTTCGGTATCCCAACGGCAATTCTGTTATCATCTTTAAAACTTGCTGCGCTGTTAGTTCATCATTTACCTCAACCATTTCTGTTTGGTCATCAGTATCTGTTAAGTGAACCTTTTCAATATCTTTTTTAATACCCCGTTTCGCTTCTTTTCTTATACGGTTTATAGATGTGTTTACCATGATTCTGGTAATCCAGGTTTTTACAGAGGCATCGCCCCTAAACTTGCTAATACTGGCAAACACTTTTACAAAAGCATCATGCATGGTATCTTCCGCATCATCCATGTTTTTTAAATACCTCAAACACACATACACCATATTTCCTGCATATTTTTCATACAACCATTTTTGCGCAACACGTTCGCCACGTTTACAGGCAGCAATCCACTCCGCATCGGTAGAGTAATCTACTTCTACGCGAGAGGGAATAGCCAAATCCTCCAATCTAAATGTTTGGTTAGTTGTGTGCAAAAGCGCGGTGTTTGTATATGTTGACGTTTTTTTTGACATCGGTTGCCTAAAAGATACAAAAGACATTAAATCTATTTTCAAGTAAAGGAGTTTGCATATGAATGCTTTCTTCGTACAGTTGTGTTTCTTAACTTTAAACGCTTAAGTTAAAGCTACTCGTTTATTTTTATAAAGACCAAAAAAAATACATTATGAAAAAAATTACGCTCCTTGTTTGCAGCATATTTTTTGCCCTTGCTGCAATTGCTCAGCAAAATGTTCAACTAAACATCAATCATTTTCTTGGTGCATCACCGTTTGCGTTTAATGCAAGCACCACGAATAATTTAGGAAACACCTTAAATTTTACGCGATTAGAATACTACATCGGGCAGTTTGTTCTTATTCATGATGGTGGCCAAGAAACGTCTGTTCCTAGCACTTGGGTTCTTGTTAATGCTGGTTCACCTACAGTGGCCGTGTTGGGTTCTCATAACATAACCACCTTAGAAGCTATACGCCTTTCGGTAGGTGTAGAACCTACGGCCAATCATTCAGACCCGGCATCTTACCCTGCAAGCCATCCGCTTGCACCAAAGTCTCCATCTATGCATTGGGGTTGGGCAGCAGGTTACCGTTTTGTAGCGGCAGAAGGTGAGTGTGGCGCTGGTTTAGGATTAAACTTTGAAATTCATGCATTAGGCGATGCCAACTTGCATACGTTTACAATTGCTACAGCGGGAACAACTTCTGGACCCGATTTAACGATTACGTTAAACGCTGATTATAATATGGCTTTAAAGAATGTAGATGTATCTACAGGAACCATTATGCACGGAGAAACAGGAATAGCCGCTGATGTGTTGGTAAACTTTAGTCGTGATGTGTTTACTTCTTCTGAAGGAAACAACAGCGTAAGTATTGATGAAAATAAAAATCTAAAAATTTCGGTAGGCCCCAATCCATCAACAGGAACAATAACCGTTACCAACAATCAATTTAATGGAGAAACGGTTCAAGTTTTGGTGACTGATTTAACAGGAAAAACAATTAAAAAAACCTCATTAAAAGAGGCGTTGCATTTAACGTTTGAAAGGTCTGGTATTTATTTTATTTCTCTTCTAAAAAATGGAGAAACACTAGCCGTTGAAAAAATTGTTATCGCAAAATAAATAGCACCACACGTGGTAGAAATCTAAGTAAAATAATGACGAGAGTATGGGTAAATAAACAATTCATGTGCATTTTTGCATTGGTAGCGGTATTTGGTTTTACCCGTTGCAATAAAGATCAAGCAAGCACACAACCCGCAAAAAGCACATTATCCATTCCCAAAGGATTTCCAGAAATAACATTTCCAGCAGACAATGCGTTTACCGAAGCACGTTGGGCGTTGGGAAAAAAACTGTTTTTCGACCCTATTTTGTCTAGAGATTCATCGTTGAGTTGCGCATCTTGCCACAAGCAAAGTTTAGCATTTGCAGACGATGTTGCTTTTTCTCCCGGCATAGAAAACCGCGCGGGCACAAGCAATGCGCCTGGTTTGGCCAATGTTGCATATCACCCGTATTATTTACGCGAGGGTGGTGTACCCACTTTAGAAATGCAAATTTTAGTGCCCATACAAGAGGCCAACGAATTTGACCATAACATTGTTGATATAGCAGAACAATTAACCAAGCATCCGGATTATGTAAAGATGAGTTTAGCGGCCTACAGCCGCATGCCGGATGCCTTTGTAATTACCCGGGCTATAGCCACTTTTGAACGGAGCTTACTGAGCGGAAACAGCTCTTATGACCAATGGCACCTTGGTGATGATGGCGCTTTAACCGCCTCGGCAAAGCGAGGAAAAGATTTGTTTTTTGGTCCTAAAACCAATTGCAGCCTATGTCATGGCGGATTTAATTTTACCAATTACGCATTTGAAAATAATGGGCTAGACACCAACTACCAAAGTTTAGGGCGAATGCGTTTAACTGGAAATGAAAAAGACAGAGCGCTATTTAAAGTGCCCTCTTTACGAAACATAGAGTTTACAGCACCCTACATGCATGATGGTCGTTTTAACTCGTTAGAAGAAGTAATTAATCATTATAACGATGGCGGAAAAAATCATAAAAACAAAAGCCCGTTGGTAAAACCACTTGCGCTTACCGAAATAGAAAAACAAGATTTAATTGCCTTTTTAAAAAGCCTAACAGATTATTCTTTTATGACTAACGAAAAGTTTATGATGAAATAAAATACCCAGAAAACCTCAAGTTTATTAACCTAACCTTCTGTTTCTACAAAACCATTTAAAAACACTTCTATTTCCTGCTCATACTCTACCGCCAACGAAGCAAATGTGTAGCACAACAATTGCACTGAGCCTTTTTTGTTAGAAAAATAATATCCGAAATAATAGAAATCCATGCCTTGAATGTTTGCGGCCATGACAAGGTAAATTAGCTTTTGCCCATTTACAGTTCTATACTCCTCTTCAACAATTCTCAAATCAGAACTTACAGATTTTGCATTTTCGTAAGCTACTTCTTTCAGGGTTTCCATGGGGATAGGAATCCGCTCCGTAATCATTAAAGCGTAGAGTTCTTCGTTTTTTAATTCAAATACATATTCCGAATCTTCAAACTCATCAGGTTTGGTAAACATCCATTTTTTGGGGTTTAACCATATGCCCACATTGGTAACCTTACTCTTCAGTAAAAAAGTAGATGACGATGCTTTCTCAAAAGGAGTATTATTTTCTTTAAGCTCAGCCGAAAAATCAGGTTTTAAGCCATTGGCTTCTTTGTATTTCCAGGTTCCGTTGTTGTTTAAAACTACTTCTTCGCCTGTTTCAGTAACTGCATTAATTTGGCTAAAAACTAGCGCAGGAAAAAACGCAACACAGATTGAAAACAACAAAAATTTCTTCATAAAGGTTAGTCTTCAATCATCCACCCTCCGTTAGCTACCAAGGGTTGAGCTTGTTTATATTTTACACTTTTTTGCTCTCCTGTTGCAAGGTTTCTCAACGTAACTACTTCATTACGGCCATATGTTTTTTGGGTATTAACTACTTGTTTTACACGCGGCTGTTGCGTTGGATTTGCACGTCCTGCACCTACTTCATCGGTTTCATCACCTGGGCGGCTTGTTTGCAAGTCATTCATGTCGTTTTTTTGCTGTATAGGTGCTCTGCGCATTTGTGCAGGGTCTGCTGCCGGCAAATCTCCTTTAAACAAGAACGAAATAATTTCTTTATTAGAACGATCTACCATTCCTTTAAACAGCTCAAAACTCTCAAACTTATAAATTAACAACGGATCTTTTTGCTCGTAAACAGCACCTTGTACACTTTGGCGTAAATCATCCAAATCGCGTAGGTGTTCTTTCCAAACATCGTCTATAATGGCCAGAGCAATGTTTTTCTCAAAGTCTTCTACAAGGCCTTTACCTTCTGTATCGTATGCGCGTTTTAAATCGGTAATTACTTGCAATTGTTTTACGCCATCAGTAAATGGCACAACAATGTTTTGGTAGCTATTTTGCTGCTGCTCATACACTTGTTTTATTACAGGATAAGAGCTTAGCGCAATACGCTCGTTCTTTCTCTTGTAAAAGACCAATCCATCTTTGTACAATTTATCTACCAAATCTTGGGGTGGATATTTTTCAAAATCTTCAGCGTTTAAATCAACCTCCATCCCAAATACACGGTACATTTCTAGCTTGAACCCTTCAAAATCATTGGCGGGTTGATACAAATTAACCAAGCTAGCTAAAGAATCATAAACCATATTGGCAATGTCTGTTTGCAAACGCTCGCCAAACAATGCATGGTGCCTACGCTTGTAAATTACTTCGCGTTGGTTATTCATTACATCATCATACTCTAGCAAACGCTTACGTACGCCAAAGTTGTTTTCTTCTACTTTTTTCTGGGCGCGCTCTATACTTTTGCTCACCATGCTGTGCTGAATAACCTCACCTTCTTTAAGGCCCATTCGGTCCATTAATCCGGCAATTCTATCGCTACCAAAAAGGCGCATTAGGTTATCTTCTAACGACACAAAAAACTGCGAACTACCTGCATCTCCTTGGCGACCTGCACGACCACGAAGCTGTCTATCCACACGTCTAGAATCATGGCGTTCTGTACCAATAATGGCCAAACCACCTGCGGCTTTACTTTCGTCTGATAGCTTGATGTCTGTACCACGACCTGCCATGTTTGTGGCAATAGTAACGGCACCACTTCTACCGGCTTCTGCAACAATGTCGGCTTCTTTTTGGTGCAGTTTTGCATTAAGTACTTGATGCGGAATTTTTCTTATTTGAAGCGCACGGCTCAACAACTCAGATACCTCAACGTTTGTTGTTCCAACCAAAATTGGTCGTCCGGCATCGCGCAGTTTTTGTACCTCGTCTATAACTGCATTAAATTTTTCGCGTTTTGTTTTGTACACCAAATCTTCTCTATCATCTCTGGCAATAGGTCTATTGGTAGGGATTGAAACAACATCTAGCTTGTAAATTTCCCAGAATTCGCCAGCTTCCGTTTCTGCAGTACCCGTCATCCCCGCCAACTTGTTGTACATGCGGAAATAGTTTTGCAAGGTAACCGTGGCGTAGGTTTGGGTGGCGGCTTCAATCTTTACATTTTCTTTGGCCTCTATGGCTTGATGCAGACCATCAGAATATCTTCTACCCTCCATGATACGGCCTGTTTGCTCGTCAACAATTTTTACTTTGTTGTCCATCACCACGTACTCAATGTCTTTTTCAAACAATGCGTATGCTTTTAGCAGTTGGTTCATGGTGTGGATGCGTTCGCTCTTTACAGAGAAATCGCGCATCATTTCATCTTTTTTGGCTGCCTTTTCTTTTTCGGGTAAATCGGCCTTTTCTAGTTCGGCAATTTGCGTCCCGATGTCGGTTAAAATAAAGAACTCTCTATCAGTGTCTTTGCTTAGCAGGTCTACGCCTTGCTCGGTTAAATCAATCTGATTTTGTTTTTCGTCAATTACAAAGTAAAGCCCCTCATCTATGATGTGCATGTTTTTACCTTGTTCTTGCAAATAGAGGTTTTCTGTTTTTTGCAAGATTACGCGCATACCGTCTTCGCTTAAAAACTTAATAAGCGGTTTCATTTTTGGCAATCCGCGGTGTGCGCGAAGAAGGTGCACACCACCTTGTTTTGCATCTCCTTCTGCCAATAATTTTTTGGCTTTGGTAAGTTCTTCTAAAGCAACTTGTCTTTGTGCCGAAACCAATCTGTCTACATATGGTTTTAGCTCATTAAACTCATGGCGATCTCCTTTTGGTGTTGGACCAGAAATAATCAACGGTGTTCTTGCATCATCAATCAACACAGAATCCACCTCATCTACAATGGCATAATTGTGCCCACGCTGCACAAGGTCTTGCGGACTGCGCGCCATATTATCGCGCAAATAATCAAAACCAAATTCGTTGTTTGTACCATAAGTAATGTCGGCTTTGTAAGCTTCTCTTCTCTCTGCACTATTGGGTTGGTGGTTGTCTATACAATCTATAGTTAAGCCATGAAATTGAAATATTGGAGCCATCCACTCGGCATCTCTACGTGCCAAATAGTTGTTTACGGTAACCACGTGCACACCTTTACCGGTAAGTGCGTTTAGGTAAACGGGTAGGGTTGCTACTAGGGTTTTACCTTCACCAGTTGCCATCTCGGCAATTTTACCTTGGTGTAAAACGGTTCCACCAATTAGCTGTACATCATAGTGCACCATGTTCCAGGTTACTTCAGAGCCTGCTGCTAGCCAATGGTTTTTCCAAACCGAATCGGTGCCATTTATGGTGATGTTACTTTTGGTTGCGGCCAATTTTTCATCTAATGCTGTGGCGCGCACAATAATTTCTTTTTTCTCGGTAAAGCGTTTTGCCGTTTCTCTAATTACAGCAAATGCTTCGGGACGAATTTCTTCTAGTACGGCTTCAACTTTTTCGTAGGCTGATTTTTCTAATGCATCTATTTCATTCCAAAGAACCTCGCGTTTGTCAATATCCTCTTCGGCTTCTATACGCGCTTTAAGTTCCTCTATTTGTTTTGTTTCTTCGGCTTTGGCCTCGGCAATGCGCGCTCTAAAATCTTCGGTTTTATTTCTAAGGCCTTGGTCGGTAAGTTCTTTTATGGTAGGCTCTACGTTGAGTATTTTTTGAAGTTCTGGTTGCAAAATCTTTAGATCCTTGTCTGATTTTGTGCCCAGCAGTTTTTTTAACAAATTAAACATGATGTGTTTTGATATTTTAGAGGCGCTAAAGGTAGCGCAATGACTTGTTTTATTTTATGCTACATGGCGAAATATGTGCCATTACTCTGCTTCTGACAGATTGGCAAATTAAAGTAGAAGAATAGAAATTGTAACGCGATTTATAAAATTATTTAATCAAAAAAAAATCCCGCAAATGCGGGATTAAATTTTTTAGTATTCATCTTCATTCCACAGAAAATCTTCTTCCGTGGGATAGTCTGGCCAGATATCTTCAATCGACTCGAAAATTTCACCTTCTTCATCATCTTCAAAAGCTTGAAGATTTTCCACAACTTCTAACGGTGCTCCCGTACGAATAGCAAAATCAATAAGCTCGTCTTTAGTGGCGGGCCAAGGTGCATCACTTAAATAAGATGCCAATTCTAATGTCCAATACATAGGGTTAGCTGTTTAATTTTGCAAAAGTAATTTTTTACGTATACCGTGCAAGCATTATTTTTCAACTCGTTTTTTTGGGTTCCACGGAATCTCCTCGGCCCCAAATTCTTGCGCATAATAGCGTGAAAGCATAAACAGAAAATCGCTCAATCTGTTCAGATATTTTATAATAAATTCTAACACTTCTTCTGCGCTGGCCAATTCTACCACAAAACGTTCTGCTCTGCGGCAAACGGTGCGTGATATGTGGCAATAACTTACGGCAACATGCCCACCTGGCAAAATAAAGTTGCGCAATGGCGGTAGATTTTCTTCCATTTTATCCATGGCCATTTCTAGCTTTTCTATACCCTCTTCTGGCAATTCTGGCATGGCAAATTTTGCTTTGCCTGGCTCTACCGCCAAATGGCTACCTAAACTAAAAAGTGTTTCTTGTATTTCTATCAGTGTTGCTTTTAAATCGGCACTTGCATATTCGCGCAGCAAGCCAACCCAGCTATTCAATTCATCTACCGTTCCGTAGGCATTTATGCGTGGATGATATTTTGCCACTCGCGCACCGCTTAACAAACTTGTAGTGCCTTTATCGCCTGTTTTAGTATATATTTTCATAATGCTATTTTACCACAAAAAACGGAATTAATTTTACCCAGAGTACACAAAAGGCACATTGCGTTTTATAAAATATGGATGCAACAATGTTGTAGTTGGCCAAGTCTAATCGTCATCACATTCCATACCCAAAACCAAATTGATAATTTTGATTTTAAAAATAAATTCAACCAAAAAAGATAATTTAAAAGATATATTTGAAGAATTACAATTTTTAAATTCTTTGGCAATATGGCAATGGTAAGTAGTATAAAAGGTAAATTGGCGGCATCAGGATTGATAATTGGGCTTGGCGCGTTGGTGCTCATCAGCAATTACATTGACAGAAAACACACCGAAAACGTAAAGCAAGCTATAAGCACTTTGTATGAAGACCGCTTAATTGCTGAAGAATATATTTTAAGAATGACAACTGGTCTTTACGAAGTAAGGCTAGCACTAAATACCGACAGCAACGAAGCCAACCAAACAAATAACATAAAAACTCTTCTTACTGCCATAAATGAAGAAGGCAACGCCTACCTCAAAACAAAGTTTACCGATGCTGAAACTAGCAAATCGGATGAGTTTTTTGCTGCGCTTCGCGAATTTGAATCGCTACCTATGAATGATTCGGAAGCACAAATAGCTGTGGCAAAAAAGGCATTAGGCTTTCTCAGCGAACTTTCTGCCATCCAAATTGAAGAATCAAAACAAATTAT
Source organism: Bacteroidia bacterium (assembly GCA_030424545.1). GTDB lineage: Bacteria > Bacteroidota > Bacteroidia > Flavobacteriales > Schleiferiaceae > JAUHWL01. The sequence continues at coordinate 36,305 of JAUHWL010000010.1, read as the reverse complement.
GGCGCGTGCAGAATCTCTATATCAGACCGGAAAAACTTCTTCGCAGTTTGTTTACGCCATTTTAATTATCCTCCTATTGGTGCTGCAAGCTTTTGTATTTACATCTAAAAGAAAAACTGCTTCAGCAACTGAATAGCTAGCGAGACACTGGTATTTTTCACGTGATACACCTGTTTCTATTTCTTTTTAAATGAAAAAATAATTTTTCCAATTGCCCTTGTTCGCTATAACTATTAATCGTAATATTGCAATAAATAATTAAAGCGATGGGAATCACAAAAACAGATTTATACACAGAACAACAAAACCAACTTGCCAGCGCGTGCAAAGTTCTTGGGCATCCGGCACGCATTGCCATCCTCCAATATTTGTCTCGCAGCCAAGCATGCATCACGGGAGATATTGTTGGCGAAATCGGCCTTGCCCAACCCACTATTTCTCAACATTTAAAAGAGTTGAAAGCCATAGGCATTGTGCAAGGCACCATAGAAGGAACTTCAGTATGCTATTGCATTAACCCCGAAAAATGGGATGAAATAGAAAAGTTGGTTGCCGCACTTTTTGCAGACCATCACCCTAATAAATGTTGCTAACAACCCCCATCATCCAAAGGGTGAACAACAAATTACATAGGCACAAAACTTAAAACGTTTAACAATAAACATATATAATCATGAAATCAGAACAAGAATTAAAAGACATTGTACGCGACAAATACGCCAAAATTGCAAACAATGATATGGAAGCAAATGCCGCTTCTTGTTGTGGTGCCACCACGCCATCTAACAAAGTATACAACATTATGATGGACAACTACAACGAAGTGGAAGGATACGCCAAAGATGCAGACCTTGGTTTAGGTTGCGGGCTACCCACGCATTTTGCCCAAATTAGCAAGGGAGATACAGTTATAGATTTAGGCAGCGGTGCTGGTAATGATTGTTTTGTTGCGCGCCACGAAGTTGGCCCAGAAGGAAAAGTAATTGGCATTGACTTTACCACAGAAATGATAAACAAAGCACGAGAAAATGCCGACAAATTGGGTTACAACAACGTTGAATTTCGCCAGGGCGATATAGAAAACATGCCGGTTGGTAATAACGTAGCCGATGTTGTGGTGAGCAATTGTGTACTCAACCTTGTGCCTAACAAGGAAGCCATTATGCACGAAATGTTTCGTGTTACAAAGCCAGGCGGACACTTTAGCGTAAGTGATGTTGTTTTGGTTGGAGAACTTCCAGATGGCCTTCGCAATGATGCCGAAATGTATGCAGGATGTGTGGCAGGCGCCATTCAAAAAGACGAATATATCGGATTGATTAAAAAGGCAGGTTTTAAAAATGTAAGCGTCCAAAAAGAAAAAACCATTACCATTCCTGACGACATTCTGGAAAAATACCTGAACCCCGATGAATTGGCCGCGTTTAGGGCAGGCACTACGGGTATTTATAGCATTACCGTATATGGCGAAAAAATCGGAAAAACCATCGAAAAACCACGCGTAAAACTCTCTGAAATACAACATGAAACATGTACGCCCGAAAGCGAATGTTGTACTCCGAATCCACTTTTCATCTAAAAGGAATCCAAACTCTTCCCCCCCACTAGAGAGCCCCTTCCGAAGTATTTCAGGAGGGGGTTTGGGGGAGAATTTGCCACATTAAATGAACAACACTTTACAAAATACCCTAGACAAACTTGGTGCGCTTACGGCTAATACTACAGAAGACCGCAAAACCTTGCTCGCTAAAATTGCAGCAACCATCAGCACCAAGCTACATAACAACGAACCGGTAAAACTCAATTTTATCTGCACAGAAAATTCGCGCAGAAGCCATCTTTCTCAGTTGATGTCGGCAGCAATTATTAAAAACTTTGGTTTGCCGATTGAAACATATTCAGGAGGAACAAAAATTTCTGCTTGCAACCCAAGAACAGTCTCAGCCTTAAAACGCGCAGGTTTTTTAATTGCACCAGCTGGTGGTGAAAACCCAAAATACCCAGTTAGATTTGCTCTAGGAGACGAACCCATTTTCGCGTACAGCAAATTGTATAACGCGCCAGAAAATCCGCAAGACAATTTTATCGCCATTATGGTTTGCGGCCATGCCGATGAAAATTGCCCGTTTATTCCGAATGCCGAAAAACGCTTTGCTGTTACGTTTGACGACCCTAAAGTTTCGGACGATACATCGCGCGAAGCCGCTACATATGACGAACGCTTGTTGGAAATTGGCACGCAGGTTTACGAACTTTTTAAACTGATTAAAAATGGCTAATTCAGCACCTAAAAAAATAGCGTTTTTTGAGCGATACCTCAGCCTTTGGGTAGCCTTGTGTATTGCCGCAGGCATTGGCATCGGGCACTTTTTTGGTCCGCAAATGCAGGCCATTAGTAAATTAGAATGGGCCAACGTAAATCTGCCCATTGCTATTTTAATTTGGCTAATGATTTACCCCATGATGCTGCAAATAGATTTTGGCAGCATAAAAAATGTGGGTAAAGCGCCCAAAGGTTTGGTGCTTACGTTGGTCATCAATTGGTTGATAAAACCTTTTACCATGGCCTTTTTTGCATGGTTGTTTTATAGTCAACTTTACCAAGCATACATTAGCCCAGACCAAGCAGGCGAATACATTGCTGGCGCCATTTTGCTAGGCGCTGCGCCTTGCACCGCCATGGTTTTTGTGTGGAGCTACCTTACCGATGGCGACCCCAATTACACTCTGGTACAAGTGTCGGTAAACGACCTTATTATTTTGGTAGCCTTTGTACCGTTGGTTGGGTTTTTATTGGGCATAACAGATATTGCCATTCCTTACGATACACTTACCGCCAGCATCATCATATTTGTGGTTATTCCGCTGGTAGCGGGTGTTATTACCCAAAAACTTTTGGTGCGCAAAAACGGTAAAGATTGGTTTAAAAACACCTTTTTGCCCACGTTAAAGCCGGTTTCTATTATTTCTTTGTTGGCCACATTGGTCTTGCTTTTTGCTTTTCAAGGGCACAACATCATCGATAATCCGTTTATCATTGTATTGATTTCAGTTCCGCTAATTATCCAAACCTATTTCATCTTTTTTGCGGCATGGTTTGCAGGTAAAAAACTGGGCTTAAAGCACGCCATTTGCGCACCCGCCAGCATGATTGGCGCCAGCAACTTTTTTGAGTTGGCTGTAGCCGTGGCTATTGCGCTTTTTGGCCTAGACAGCCCCGCAGCGCTGGTTACTGTAGTTGGCGTTTTGGTAGAGGTGCCTGTAATGCTGCACTTGGTAAAAATTGCCAATAAGTGGAAATATTAAAGTATTGGAAAAATATCTATCACACAATTAAGGTTTTCTCAAAGAGGTCTTTTTTTATTTAACACAAAAAAGATTACGCCATAATCGCTACTGTTTAAGGCCACAGATTTATCAGCATTTTTAGCCATGGCTTACCCTATATTTGCTCTGCAAAAGTTGCAATAAACCTCTCAGCATGGCACACAACGTACCTTGGACATCTTCTGTTTTTTTTGAAAAAATTTTAAGCGAGAAAAAGTTAAACCATGCAGATGAAGCGGTGGCAAGACAGTTTAATGAGCAAGGTTTTGTGGTCATTAAAAATGTGATTGACCCCGCGTTAGCCGATACAGCTGTGGCTAAACTTTCTCAAGAAAAATATCATTATTCGCACAAAGAACCCCGCCAAAAGCAAGCTTGGAAAGGTATAGAAGAGGTTAAAAAAATCTCTACAAACAAATTGATTTTAGATACACTGCGCACTCTTTATGGCCGTGAACCTATTCCTTTCCAAACCATAAATTTTAAATACGGTAGCAACCAAAAAACACATTCAGACAGCATTCATTTTCACAGCATGCCCGAGCGGTTTATGTGCGGTGTTTGGGTAGCGTTAGAAGACATTCATCCTGACAGCGGCCCTGTACATTATTTTCCTGGTTCTCATAAACTTCCCGTTTACGATTATCAAGACATGTCGGCAAAATTTTTACCAGCACAAGAAGCTGATGGTGCTTTTTACCATAATACATATGAACCCTTTATTGAACAATTAGTAGGATCACATCAATTAAAAAAAGAAGAATTACTCATTAAAAAAGGGGATGTTTTAATATGGTCGGCCAATATATTACATGGCGGAAGCCCACAAATTAACCCTGACCTTACCCGGTGGTCTCAAGTAACACATTACTTTTTTAAAGATTGTTTGTATTACACGCCTGCGGGCAGCAACCGGATTAGTGGCGAGTATCAATTGCGTAAGATTACAAATATGATTACCGGGAAATACACCTATGGAAGTTACAATGGCCGCGAAATAAAAATGAAACGCGCCTCAGGTCATCGTTTTTTAATCTCAGACGAAGCAGGGCTAAAAATGCGCGCTAAAAGATTGCTAGAAGAAGTTTATTATCGCTTCGCTAAAAAATAACGGTTTACAATGCAAGGCTAAACCATCCCTCTTTTTAGTTTTTAAAAACAGTCTTTTATTAGCACTTTATTCACTCAGCGCAGCTCTCTCTTCCTTTTTATTGGCTAGCCTAATTAAATAGTAACCTGCAAAACTGGCAATTACCGAAGCAAACAAAACTCCCATTTTTGCCTGTTCTATATACTCTTTGTTTTCAAAAGCCAGCTCGCTAATAAATAAAGACATGGTAAAACCAATGGCGGCTAAAAACCCAGCTCCTAGCAAATGTAGGTTGTTCATGCCCTTGGGCATTTTTACCAGCTTTAGCTTTAGCAAAACCGACATAAACCCAAATACGCCTAACACCTTTCCTAACAATAACCCCACAAAAATTCCCATGAAAACAGGGTTGGCTAGTTGTTCCCAAAAATTGCCGGTAAATGTTACACCTGCATTACTCAATGCAAAAATGGGCATGATTATAAAGGCCACCAAGGGGTGCATTCTGTGTTCCAACCGCTGCAGAGGTGTAAGCGCCTTTTTTGAAAAACCGCGAATGTCTTCTATAATATGAAGCTCGCGCTGCGTAACGGTGGGCTCATCGGTAGTGTTTTCATCTCTGTAAACATTTATCAAGTTTTTCATGCCTGCTAAATATTCTTTCTTAGAAATTTTAACATTGGCTGGGATGGTCATAGCCGCAATAACCGCAGCAATGGTGGCGTGCACACCACTCATTAAAAAAGCCAACCACAAACCGGCAATACCCATTACTCCGTAGTAAAGCGTGTTTCTAACGCCCAAAATATTAGAGAGCACCAATATCACAAACACAACCCCACCTGTTGCCAAACTAATCATATTGATGTCTGAGGTATAGAAAAAGGCAATTACCAATACGGCCCCAATATCATCTACAATGGCAAGTGCCGTTAAAAATATTTTTAACGATAAGGGCACCTTGTCTCCCAATAAATAGAGCACCCCAAGTGCAAATGCAATATCTGTAGCCATTGGGACTCCCCAGCCTTTTGCCGTATCGCCAGAAGTATTGAAGAAATAATACAAAAGTGCAGGAACAAGCATTCCACCTATTGCTGCTATAATGGGCATTACCGCATTTTTTGGGTCGCGCAACTCTCCTGCAATAATCTCACGTTTTAACTCTAAACCAACCACAAAAAAGAAAACAGCCATTAGCCCATCATTAATCCAATGGTGTAAACTTTTAGAAATAACATGCTCATCAAACCCAATAGAAAACTCATGTTCCCAAAAGTGATGAAACTCATCTGACCAAGGCGAGTTTGATATAATTACAGCCAACAGTGCAGACGAAAAAAGCACAATACCACTCATTGTACTGTTGTTGATAAAACGCTGTATCGGCTCAATTACTAGTTTATCTACAGGCGATTTTGATGATGCTTTTTTATTTTGATAAGCCATGCTTATTTGAAAATTTTAATTTTTGGTGAGAATAGAAAATTCCTTTGAATAAGGAAAAATTTGGTGTGCTAAATAACGGTTAAAAAAGCCACTTTTTATGTGTTGATATTTCATACTTGCAAACATTGTTTGTTTTAAAAACATTTGCATTAACCCTCCCCTGCACCTCCCAGAAGGGGAGCTTCGCGCTCTTCTCCTCTTGAAAGGGGATTACGGGGTGGGTTCAGCGCACAAGTTCATCACATAAAAAAACCTTGCTCGTTCTATAACAAGCATGGCTTTATATTTTATAAAGCCAAATGAGCCAACTAAAAACTCAGCACTCATAACTATTATTAATAAGCTCTTTCGTTTCGTCCTTCTTTCCAGTAAATAAAGCTTTTATTAACAACGCGGTTCCCGCCAGGGGTTGGGTAATTTCCTGTAAAATACCAGTCGCCTAAATTGCCGGGGCAAGCCGCGTGCAAATCATCAATGCCTTGGTAAATAATTTTTACCTCAGCCTTCATATTTTCTGGTTTTAACAATTCTGCTGATTTATCAGAAATTTCTTCTGGTGTAAAAGGTGCATAGATATCGCGCACAAAATTGCGTACTTCTTCATCTGGCAAGTTTTCTTGCGCTTTGCATTTTTGGTAAACTTCGTCAATTATGTTTTCTATACCTTGATCTTTTAGTAACTCTATAGCCGCGCGGAAGGCAATAAAGTCGCCCATTTTGGCCATGTCAATACCATAACAATCGGGGTAGCGTATTTGCGGTGCCGATGAAACCACAATTATTTTCTTTGGGTTTAATCGGTCAAGAATACGGAAAATGCTTTGTTTCAATGTTGTTCCACGAACGATGCTGTCGTCTAGAACTACCAAATTGTCGGTTGGCTTTACAGCTCCGTAAGTGATGTCGTAAACGTGGCTCACCAAATCGTCTCGGCTATCATCTTGCGTAATAAAGGTGCGCAATTTGGCATCCTTCCAGGCAATTTTTTCTGCTCTAGCACGTCCGGCTAAAATTGTTTTTAGTTCCTCATCAGACAAGTTTTTAGCCGCTTTTACGCGTTCCATTTTTTGCTCGCTCAAAAGATTTTCAATTCCTTTTATCATGCCGTAATAGGCAATTTCTGCCGTATTTGGAATAAAGCTAAAAACGGTGTTTTCTAAATCGTTGTTAATTTCTTTTGCAATGGCAGGCACTAGTTTATTACCCAATGCCAAACGCTCTTTGTATATGTCTTTATCATTTCCTCTGGAGAAATAGATACGCTCAAAACTACAAGCTTTGCGTTCTTGTACGGGGTTTATTTCTTCTAGAAAAACATCGCCCCCCTTTTTCATGATTAATGCGCTGCCACCGGGTATCTCATGCACATCTTCGCCTGCTACATCAAACGCAGTTTGTATTACACAACGTTCGCTGGCTACCGCTATTATTTCATCATCTATATAGTGATATGCCGGACGTATGCAATGCGGATCGCGTAAAACAAACGCATCTCCATGCCCAAATAAACCAGCCATAGCATAGCCTCCGTCCCACTTTTTACTTGCGCTACGCAATACATCACCAATATTTAATTGGTCTGCAATGAGGTGACTAATTTCTTTTTTACTAAAGCCTTGTTCCTTAAACTTATAGTAGAGTTCATCATTGGCCTCATCTAAGAAATGGCCAATTTTTTCCATGATGGTTACGGTGTCTGCCTTTTCTTTTGGGTGCTGCCCTAATTCTACTAGCTGATTAAAAAGCTCATCAACATTGGTCATGTTAAAATTGCCCGCTGTAATTAAATTTCTTGTCATCCAGTTGTTTTGACGAAGAAATGGATGGGTGCTCTCTATGGCGTTTTTGCCATACGTACCGTAGCGTAAATGGCCCAAGAGCAACTCGCCCGTAAAGGGTAAGTTATGCTTTAGCCATTGGGCATCTTTTAATTTATCTGGCTGCTGTTCTACCCCTTTTTTAATCCGATTTTGAACATAGGTAAAAATATCTTGAATAGGCTTCGGATCAATAGAGCGGTATCTGCTCATGTACCTTGTTCCGGGAGGCATATCAAATTTAATGGTTGCTAAACCTGCACCATCTTGGCCTCGGTTATGTTGTTTTTCCATCAACAAATACATTTTGTTGATGCCGTACAAAGCCGTTCCGTATTTTTCTACGTAATATTCTAATGGTTTGCGAAGGCGGATGAGTGCAATGCCGCACTCGTGTTTTATCAATTCGCTCATGAGCTATTTTAAGAGGTGCAAAATTAATTGAATTGTAAAAAGCATAACTATTTTTTATGGTTAATAGTCGAATAAGTCTGCTAAAAATTACAAACTTACTCTAACGTCTGTTTTTAAATAGATAGATGCTTTTTAAGACCAATAAATCAACCTATTAAGTTGCTATAAGTTTTCTTTTTAGCAATTAATCAAAAAAACTTCGATCTAAGTTTAACCATTCTAGGGCACTTTTGCTTAACAGTTGTTCTTTTTGTTCATCGCCCCACGGCATTTGGTTAATTAATTTTCCGGGTTCTAATTCGCCCAACGGAAAAGGATAATCTGTACCCAATGCAACGCGATCTGCACCAACCAAATCAACAATATAATCTAGCATTTTGGGGTCGTGAACCAAGCTATCTAACCAAAATTTACCCATGTGTGCCGTTGGCGAAACCTTATTATCTATAGCACACAAATCCGGACGAACGTCAAAACCATGTTGAATGCGGGCCAATGTTGCGGGGAAACTTCCGCCACCGTGTGCAATGGCTACGCGCAAATTGGGTAGCTTCTGAAATGTGCCACTAAAGATTAACGAGCAAAGGGCAAGGCTACTTTCGGCCGGCATACCCACCAACCATGGTAACCAATACTTGGTCATTTTTTCTTTAGAAATCATATCCCACGGGTGTATAAAAACCGACATGTCTAATTCTTCGCAGGCTTTTAAAACTTCAAAAACTTCGGGGGCATCAAGGTTTCTGTGGCCCGGCTTGCTCATATCTTCAGGATTATGCACATCTATGTGTGTACCAATCTGTATGCCTTTAAGGCCAATTTCTTTGCATCGTTTTAGTTCTTGAATTGCCAATTTAGGATCTTGCATGGGTACAGTACCAAGACCAACAAAACGCTTTGGGTAGCGCTTAACAATATCGGCAATATGGTCATTTAAAAACATAGAAAGCTCTAGGGTATCTTTAGGCTTGGCCCAATAGCTAAACATTACAGGCACTGTGCTTAACACCTGCACATTTACGTGTTGCTCGGCACACTCATTCATGCGTGTTTCGGCATCCCAACAATTGTCCTCTACCTCTCTAAAAAATGTGTCGTCCTTCATCATTCTGGCACAACAAGGTTTGTGGTGATCTAAATTTATAAATCCGCCATACCCAAACTTTTCTTTAAAATTGGGAATGTTTTCTGGCAGGATGTGCGTGTGGATGTCGATGGTAAAAAGTGTGCTCATAAAATAATTTTGTTGGGCGAATGTAAAAATTTAGCCTCGGTTCTAAGATTTCTGAAAAGTTTCTAAAATAAGCCTGGCTTCGTGCATTTTGTCTGGCGGAATTGGAACGTACAAATCCATGCTTGCGGGGAGATCTTTGCTGGTAAACCAGCCAATATCAAAATGTAACAAATCGCCAAATTCTTTATCGCTTTCTTGCTGCACGCTTTTTAAAAAATATTTGTCATCTGCATAATGTATGTACTTGCCATTTATGCGCAAATAAGAGTCTGATATAATGATTTCTGCGTAAGCTTGGGAAGGAATTGCTCCAAATTTATTTTTCACGTAATAGCCCCTGAACCAGAGGTAAAACAAACCGAAAAGAACGCCCGCCAAGATGCCCCACATATAATGTCCCCAGGCCAACAAACCAAAAAACACGGGATACCAAACCGCTGTATAGATTTCTTCTTTGTAGGTTTTTTGCAATACCTTTTTAAACACAATTTTCCATGTGGCCTTGGTAAACATCCACTGAGCTAAAATGACAGGTGTATGTTCGTTTACTGGTTTACTCGCTACAGTTATTGTTTTTTTCGGTTCGTTTTTTACATCTACAGCGTAGTTGCTTTTTGCCGGTTTGCGTTTAACTGGAAAATCTTTTTTTATCCGAAGATCTTCTGCGTGCTCTGCGGCTTGTTGTTTTTTTGCCCTACTTAGTGTTTGTTTAGCCCCCCAAAAAAGAAAAAAACTTGCACCCAAAGCCATCAAAACAATAAGCCACTCTATTTGGTTTGATGGCCAGCTTACCAGCAAAGACGCTCCCAGCATAAGCATGAAAGCTGCTAATATGACAAAGACAATGGCAAAAAGCTTATTTACTATTCCTGTGTCAAACATCGAATGGATTTAATAACAATGAAAGTTTACGGGTAAAACTAAAATTATTTAAATACTTTAAACAGGTGTTAAATATTCAACAAAATACAATTACTTGTTAATTTGTTGGAAATCAAGTTGGATATACCAATATTTTTAAATTGAGAACTATTAAAATAGTTCATTTTTGCGCACTTTTCGAAAGAAAAGCGCTTATAGCATTATAATCTAAAATTGGTACGATGAAAGTATTTTTAAAATTAACAATATTCTTTATGTCTATTGTTGGCTGGCAAGCTGCAAATGCGCAAACCTATTGCGAATACCTTTTCGGATTTGCATGGTGTGGACCAGGTTGGGCCATAGACGATATTACTTTTGGCTCTTTTACAGAATCAAATAGTGCGTGTAACTCTGGACCTTACAGCAATCAAACTTCAACGGTTATTACAGTTAATAAAGGAACCCCTATTCCGTTTAGCCTTGGTACTGGCGGAGTTCCTGTACAATGGGGTATATGGGTTGACCTTAATGGCGATGGCGACTTTACTGATGCTACAGATTATTTTTGGGGATCAAGTTCTGCTTCAGCCACAGTATCGGGCAGTGTAATTATACCGAGCGGTACAACAATAAGTTCTACACGAATCAGGTTTGCATCTCGTCAGCAATCGTTGGCACTGGTAAAAGCAGACGCATGTAACTTCGGATATCAAGCAGAAACACAAGATTTCACGCTACTTATGAATGCTGCTGGTGGCTGCAATATACCAACAACGCTATCTGCTTTTGCAACTTCAACAAGTGCAATTCTTTCTTGGGATAACGTTGGTACTATGTACAATTTAGAATATGGTCTTACTGGGTTTGCTCCAGGTTCTGGAACAACGTTAAATCTAACAACCAATTCGGCAAGTATTTCTAGTTTAACGCCCAATACATATTATGACTTTTATGTTCAGACGGACTGTTCTTTAAGCACAGCAGATTCTAGCTCTTGGAATGGCCCATACGCTTTTACCACAGAGTGTACTCCGTTTGCTGTTTTTCCATTTTTAGAAACATTTGATGGTACTGAATGGGTTGCAGAATCAGGATACAGTTATAATGGTGATACCATCTCTACTTGCTGGGATCGTTCTCCAGATAGCTACAATAGTAGTAACCCCATGTGGATAACGCGTACTGGACCTGGAACAGGATCTACTACCATTTACTCAGGCCCTCTTGTTGCGGCAAGTGGTTCAAATTATATGCTCTTTAAAGCAAACGGAAATACTATTGGTTCAGAAGCCACTTTAACTTCACCACAGTTCAATACGACATCACTTACAACTCCTTGGGTATCTTTCAAATACCACATGTATGGAAGTCAAGTAGGAATTTTATATTTAGAAGTAAGCACAAATGGAGGTGCAAATTGGACTACATTGGATAGTTTAGTTGGACAACAACAAATTGACGCATCCAACGCATGGCTAGAACGTGGTGTTGATGTTTCTTCATATTCTGGTGCCAATGTTTCTTTTCGCCTTAGATCTAAAAAAACACAAACTGGTTATAGAGGTGATATAGGTATTGATGACTTTAGCGTACAAGAAGCTCCAAATTGCCCGCAACCAGCTAACTTTAGTTTGCAAAATATTACCGGTAGCTCTGTTGATGCAGTTTGGAACTCTAATTCTAATTTATTTTACATAGAAATTGGCACTCACGGCTTTATACAAGGAACCGGAAATATTGATACCGTAACAACAACAACGCACACCTTTTCTAGTTTAGATGGTGATACATATTATGATGTGTATATTCAAAGCAGTTGTACTTCTACTGGAAACGGTCTATCAGCATGGTACGGACCTTATACATTTAGAACTATACTTCGTCCGGAATTTGTAGAAGATTTTAATACAAACGGATTTCTACCGAATGAAAGATGGTCTGAAACTGAAGGGCTAATTTCTAACCCAACCAGTTTTACGAACACATACTCAAATTGGGCAGAAGATGCTTGGCTAAACACCCCTCCAAACATCTATAAAGGTTCTGTTCGTTGTGAATTTAATACCTATAATGGTAATGTTGATGAGTGGTTTATGACGGAACAAATTGACCTTGGAACAGGGAATAATTGGGAGCTTTATTTTGATATGGCCGCAACTGCTTCTGGAACTTCTGGTCCTGCTACATTAGAGGCCGATGACACGGTAAAAGTTGTGATTTCTACAGATGGAGGATTAACTTGGAATAACTCAAACACTTTATTTACAGCTTCACAGGCAACAAACCTTACCAATACAGGGGCAACATATACCGTTAATTTAACTGGTTACTCTGGCATTGTGAAAATTGGTTTTTATTGTGAATCTACAGTTGCTAACACATCAGCGGTAGATGTTTTTGTTGATAATATCGGAATTAGAACACCACAAGCGTGTCCAACACCAACGGCAATTACAACATGGAATATTAACGCTACTGACCTTATGCTTGGTTGGTCTGGCTCAAGCAAGGCAATTGGCTATACTGTAGAATATGGTCCAGCCGGTTTTACACAAGGCACAGGAACCATTATAACCGGAATATTAGCAGACTCTCTACACGTTATAAATTTAACCCCAGTTACAAATTATGACTTTTACGTTACTGCAGATTGCGATAGTAGCGTTTATTCAATAGCTGGAGGACCGCTATCAGTAACAACAGGTTGCCCCGCAATTTTTGCAACACCTTATTATGATAATTTTGATTTGAACCCTGTAGGACCTCCACCGGGAAGTGGTAAATGGGCTACCTGTTGGGAAGCAGATGCACAAAGCATTATAAACAATAAATATAGCTGGCGCACCTCGCAGGGTAAAGCAAGCTGGGCCACAACTGGGCCAGACGCTGATCATACGCAAGGACCAGGTGGCGAAGGAGTTTATATGTTTACAGAAGCATCATATACTGGTGTGGAAACTTGGATAACAAATGGCCCATTTGATTTAAGCTCTTTAACTACACCAACCCTTTCTTTCTGGTACCACATGTATGGTTCACAAACAGGTAGCGTGCAGGTAGAAGTATCTAAAGACAATGCTACTTGGACTGAAATTAAGGCTATTGAAGGAGAACAACAAACCGCAGGTAGTGACGCATGGTTAAAATCTGAAATGGCGCTTTCTCAATTTTTAAATGACACCATTTATATACGTTTTAAAGGTATAAAAGGTAGCGGTGGCAATGGAGATATGGCTATTGACGATGTTTCTATTGACAACTCGACCAATTGCATTGCACCAACTGGATTGATGGTTACTTCTAGAACAACCACCAGTGCAGATTTAGCCTGGGGTTCTTACGAAGCACCTTATACAATAGAATGGGGCCTTACTGGTTTTATTCAAGGAACAGGAACAGGAAACGTTGTTTCTGGTTTAACAAATGCCAACTATTCTCTTACTGGTCTTACAGCTGCAACGGCATATGACTTCTATGTAAAAGATACGTGTAACAATATTTGGGTTGGCCCACATACCTTTATGACAGAATGTAACGGCCCTATGTCTGGTACATACACCATTGGCGGAACCCCAGGTGCCAACAATTTTACTGGCTACAAAGAAGCTATTCTTGCCCTAACAAATTGTGGAGTATCTGGCCCAGTTACTTTTAACCTTTCTGGAGGTAAATATTCTGGTTATTTAGATTTTGGTCCAATTCCTGGCGCAAGTGCAACCAACACAGTAACATTTAACGGTTCTGGAAACGATACAATTTTTGGAACAGGTGCTGGTTATGCGATTAACTTTAACGGAGCAGGTTATATTACTTTAAACAACTTACGTATTACTGGATATGCTCCAAATTACTTAATCTGGTTAAACAATGCTTCTCATGATATTTCTATTGAAAACTGCATTTTAACAGGTAAAGGAAGCAAGACGTCTGCGGCTCCATCTGCTTCAGCTGTAATTGTTGCTTCTCTTTTAGAGACTTCTTCTACCGCATCGGGTCAAAATGCCTTTAACATAAACATATCAGGCAACACGTTTAACTTTGGTTACCGTTCAATTTGTATGACGGGAGATGGCAATACCCCAAATACGGGTTTAACCATTACGGACAACGTATTTAACAATCCGTATAACCAAGCCGTTAGAATTACTGGTTATGATTCTGTTCTTGTAAGTGGTAATTATTCATACGATGGATTAGACCCATATTCTTCTACAGGACTTTATATGACTGGTGTAAATGAATTTTCTATTACTGGCAATTATTTTGCTGGAAAGAATTCAGGTATAGAAATTAATAGCTGTAACAATAACGTTGTTTCTCAAAACTCTGTTATTGCAAACAATATGTTAGTTGGCTTGAAAAACGGTACAGGTTTGTATATTTCTAATACAGAATATTTAAATATATACTTCAACTCTGCCTCTGGTGGTAATAGAGGTGTTTATTTATACGGTTTTAATAATACAGACCACTTTGATATAAGAAACAATATTTTCTCTAGTCAATCGAGTTACGCTTTATACAGCAACTTAAACGGTACAGATATAACTATTGATTATAATCTTTACTACAATTCTGGAAATGATTTTGTTTACGACAACAATAGTTACGCAAACTTGGCGGCATGGAAAACAGCGAAACCAACTTTGAATATGAACTCGCTTGAAGGAAATCCATATTTCACATCAGCTGATGATTTACATATTATTGGATTCTTACCAAATGATGCCGGTGTAGCCATTCCTGGATACAATGTTGATTATGATGGCGATACAAGACCTGCTACTGGCGCTACAAGTGTAGATATAGGCGCTGATGAGTTTACTCCAAAAAACAATGACATTGCCATAGAAACATTTTTAGAACCAGCTGTTGGTTGTGGAGATTCTATTGCAAACATTATTGTTCTTGTTAGAAATTATGGCTTAAATACTGTTAACTCTGTAGGAGTTCAAGTAGATGTAACTGGCGATATTAATGCGTCTGTAAATACTACGTATACCACGGCTATTGCTTCGTTAGATTATGCATCGGTAAACGTTGGTAGTATAAACACATTCCAAGGGGCATCTAATGTAAATTTCAAAGCGTATTCGTCTCTTACAAATGATGAAGATTCTGCGAATGACACGGCCCATTTAAACAATGTATACTTCATAGGCGGTTTGCCTGATGCACATGCGTTAGATACTATTTGCTATAACCCACTCGGTAGTGTAACGCTGGCTGCAAAAACATACAACGGAGTTGACTATGGTTGGTACTCAAATGTAAATGACTCTATTCCTTATGCTGTTGGCGATACGATTACCGTACCGATGTCAACGCAAAACAGTTGGTACTTAGGGTATATTGGAGGTTTGAATGATTCACTTCAATCAAACACTGGTTTTACTGCCCAATTTGGTACCCCTGGTGGAATCATGTTTAATTTAACAGCAAAAACAAGTCTTGTTCTTGATAGCCTTTATATAAACTCAAGAGTAAATGTTGGTGATACAGGAACACTTTACATCCATTATATACCAAATGGTACATACGTAAACAATGAAACAAACCCTTCTGCATGGACTGTATTAGATACGGTAGAATATGTTTCTCTTGGTACAGGCAATAAAACGGTTGCGGTTCTAAACAAGCCATTAAGCATAGGTGTAGGTGCAACTTATGCCATCTACTTAGAATTTAATGGTGCTTGGGGAAATGCAAGTTCTGCTACCATTCAAAATAGCCCTATGCTAAACTTTGTAAGCGGTACTGGCTTATTTAGTTCATTTAGCTCAGCTTCAGAACACAGAGTTTTTGACGGAACATTCTTTGTGCACAATGTTGTTTGTTCAGATACCAAAACAGCTGTTAATTTAGTATTTAATACAGATACCGCTCAAGCAAGCTTCTCTACCATTGTAAGTCAGCCAAACAAAGTAGATGTAGATGCAAGCGCAAGTTCTGGTCAAGTGGTTACTTGGCAATTTGGCGATGGAAATGTAGGTAGTGGTGTTATTGCATCGCACACATATACCAACGGTGGTAATTACACCATTATTTGTACGGTAGAAGACACCGTTTGTAACACAATAGACACGGCAACTTTTAAAGTAAACATGACTATTGGTGTACAAGAAAACGAGTTGTCTCGCTCATTAAACATCTTCCCAAATCCAAGTGCAGGAATATTTAATGTTTCTCTTTCATTAGATTCTCGCCAAGATGTAAGCATTAAAACCGTTGATGCTTTGGGCAGAATTCTGTTTAGCGAATCGATGAGCAATGCTGAGGGAACAATAACGCATCAAATAGATTTAAGCGGCCAAGCGCCAAGCGTGTACTTTGTACATATTACTGCAGGCGATAAAACCGTAGTGAAGAAAATTACCAAAATGTAATTTCCTTTAACACACTTTTTATTACAAGCCCCGCGAAAAACTCGCGGGGCTTTTTTTTGCGCTTTATGGCCGAAGTCTTTTTCTGAAGAGTAAATTTACCGTTCAAAATTACCGTCTTCTTGAAAAAAGTATTCAACGCTATTGTTAAAGGGAAATGGGTGGTTCTTGTGGCCGTAATTTTCTTTACAAGCTTTTTTGGTTATCAACTAAAAAACCTTCAGGTAGACTCTAACCTTGTTGATGCCTTGCCCAAAAACGACACAGTTGTGCAGCTTTTTAAAGCCGTTGGCGAGCGCTTTGGAAGCAACCAAATTGGGCTAGTTATTGTTGAAGCTGATAACGTTTTTGAGGCAGAAGCTCTCAATCACATTCAACACGTTTCAGATTCTTTGGCGTTGATAGAAGGCGTTATTTCGGTAACGAGCATTACCAACATGCGTAGCTTTCAGGCTGAGGACGATAACTTTCAGGTTGATGATTTAATCAGTAGAGCGCGTTGGCCAGAAACCAAAAAAGATGCCGACAGCATTCGCGATGTAATTACCCAAAACAAAATGGTAACCGGCAGTTTGGTGGCTGCCGATGGAAGTTCGGCCATTGTACTTTTTTACTTCCAAAACGATGCAAATGCCGAAGTTGTAGCCCAAAACGTACGCCAAATGGTGGCCAGCTTAGACCTACCCGAGCCCATTTATTTCGCGGGCACAACCTTCCTCACCACTTACGTTTCAGAAATAATCGCTACAGATATGCTGAAACTCATTCCGATTTCTTTCGTATTAATCGCCCTAATTTTATACCTCAGTTTTAAATCTACACGCGGTGTAATTCTGCCATTACTTGCTGCCGGATTAGCCATTTTATGGGCCATTGGCACTTTTGTTTTGCTCGGTTTTAAACTCTCAATGGTTTCTAACAATGTGCCTATCATCATCCTTGCGGTGGGCAGTGCGTACGCCATTCACGTCATCAACCGCATCAGCCAAAGTCTAGAAACAGAAAACAAAAACGCCATTTTAAAGTCGATGACCGTGATTGCGCTGCCCGTAACCCTCGCGGCACTCACCACCATGATTGGCTTTTTATCGTTCATTTTCGGTTCTTACCTCAGCATGATTCGCGACTTTGGTATTTTAGCTGCCCTCGGAACTGTGTATGCTGCGCTGCTGACCTTGGTTTTCATTCCGGCCATGCAAGCCATATTTCCTCCCAAAAAGAAAACACCTGTAAAAGCAGATCAGCAAAAGGCAGCATCTTTTATGAGCGCGAAAATTTTATCGCCACTGCACCGCGCCATCATCCAACACCCAAAACGGATTTTATGGATTTGGATACTTTTAGTTTTTGCCGGAATAGCCGGAATGACGCTTGTAAAACGCAGCGTTAGTGTGGCCGACTATTTTAAAAAGAATCATCCTGTTAGCCAAGCCGACCGCATTATGGAAGCGCATTATGGCGGCTCTAAACCCGTTTTTGCAGTTTTTAAGGGCGATGTTCAATGCCCAGAATTACTGCAAGGCATGGCCGATTTTCAACAATACTTAACCGCCAGCCCCTACATTTCTAGCACGCAATCTATTGCCGATGTGGTGATTAAACTCAACCACGCCTTGGGAGGAGAAGGCGACATTCCGGCCGACAAAGGCACTGTGCAACAAATGTGGTTCATCCTCGGCCAACAAGATTTAAGTCAGCTGGTAACCGAAGAATTAGACGAAGCCATCATTATTGGGAAGTTTAATAACGAAGGTCAGGCCAACATTCGCAGTTTCGATAGCTATGTAAAAGACTATTTAAAAACCCACAAAAGCGAAGATTTTACCATCGAAGTTTCGGGCATGCCCTACGTTAATGCGCAGCTAGACCAAAGTTTGTTGCGCAGCCAAATCACCAGTTTGGTCATTGCTATAATATTGGTTATTGCGCTGGTAAGCTTAATTTTTAAATCGGCCCGCGAAGGGTTTTACGCCAGCGTGCCCATCATTGCAACCATTGCCGTTTTATACGGAGTGATGGGTTTTACGGGCATTCCGCTAAATGTGGTAACCGTGCTGGTGGCCAGCGTAGCCATGGGCATCGGCATAGATTATTCCATCCATTTTATCTCCAACTTCAACCTAAGCCTAAAAAATACAGGCGATGTAAATTTGGCCATACAAGAAACCGTAATGACCAGCGGCAAAGCCATTCTCATCAATTTTATATCTGTTTCGGCTGGGTTTTTAGTGCTGGCATTTTCAGATTTAATGCCCATGGTTTACTTCGGAATTTTAATTGCGCTAAGCATGTTGGGCTCCAGCATGGGCGCGCTTACGCTGTTGCCTGCAATTTTGCTTCTCGGCAAGCGGAAGAAATTTTAACTCACAAAAACAAGATAACTATGAATTTTAAAAACACCTTGCTAAGCATTCTAACGGTAATTTTTGTCGGATTGATTTCTTCCGCGAACGCGCAAGATGCACTAAACATTCTTAAAAAAATGGATGCCACCGCAGCCGCTATTAAAGACAAATCGGTGGCGATGAAAATGGTGATGGTTAATTTAAAATCGGGCAAAGAAGAAACAAAACAGGCCGTGCTTTTTCAAAAAGGAATGAACATGAAATTGTTCCGCTACACGGCACCAAAGTCTGACGAAGGAATATCGACCTTAAGTTTACCCAATGGCGAGATTTACGTGTATTTGCCGCTGTTTAAAAAGCCTAAGAAAATTACCAATTTGGCCGAAAGCGGTGCGTTTAACAAATCGGATTTTTCTATTGAAGACATGGCCACACAGGCCTATGCCGATAAATATACGCCCACC
Organism: Bacteroidia bacterium; assembly: GCA_030424545.1. Taxonomy (GTDB): domain Bacteria; phylum Bacteroidota; class Bacteroidia; order Flavobacteriales; family Schleiferiaceae; genus JAUHWL01. Next base: position 16,918 of record JAUHWL010000010.1, on the reverse strand, counting down.
TTACAAAGTACCAACGCCACAAATTTTGTACTCGAGTTAAAGCCTAAAGACCCTAAATCTTCATACAGCAAATTGTTGGTTACCATCAATAAAACAACGTATTGCGCAGAGCAAATAGAGTATTTCGACAGCAAAAACAACGCGGTTAAAAAGGCACTTTATCACTACAAAAAAGTAAATGACTGTTGGGTTGCCGATGAAGTTTCTATGGAAGATTTAAAAAAACAGCACAAAACCACACTTTACATGAGCGATATAAAAGTAAACCAAGGTTTAGCCGATGACCTTTTTACTTTAGAGAACTTAGTACCTGAGGAATAAGATTTACTTTTACTTAGACAAAAACATTTATAAACATGAAAAAAACACTACTCCTACTCGCGTTAATTCCTTGTTATTTACTGGCACAATCGCCCTTTGGCCAAGATGCTACGTGGTATTTTTCGTACTCTGCTTTTGGTTTTAACGGCTATAAAAAAGTGAGTTACACAAAAGACTCAATTATACAAGATAGAACTTGGCAGGTATTTACTGTTACAGGGTTATCAGAATTAAAAACCGGTCCGGGCCCCGATGACATTATACAAGATACCAATGCCGTTTTTAACGATGTACTCTTAAGCACCCGCAACGATTCTGTTTTTTACTTTGATGCACAAGGAAGTATTCACGTGCTTTTTGATTTTAACGCCAATGTTGGCGACCAATGGCAATTTGCCTACCCAACCACAACGCTTGGCTGTTATGCCTTACCCAAAGCAACCGTTATGGCCGTTGGCTACGATACAATAAATGGCACCCCACTAAAATATTGGGAAATAGAAAACCCGATGGACACATTTATTATTCAAAATCAGAAAATTTATATGTGTGCTTCGGGCTATTGTTTGCCCACAAAAATTTACAAAGATGTTGGCGCTTTATGGTATAGCGAGCTATTTAATCCAAGTCCAAACATTTGCAATGGCAATATGATTAACCTTGCCTACAATCAGCTGCGTTGTTTTAGCAACAACGCTATTAACGTAAACTTCACCAACAAAGCTTGCGATTATTGGTCGTTAATTGGTGTAGAAGAAAACAAAATCTCCGCAGTAAAAATTTACCCCAACCCGAGCAACGGTTTTGTGTTTATAGAAGCTGAAAAAGCCATTGCTAAAACAGAAGTTTACAACATCACGGGCCAAAAATTACGCGCTTACACAAACGAAAAAACAATAGAATTGCCCGAACAAAGCGGGTTGTATTTGGTGCACATCACCTTAGAGAATGGTGGTATTTTGGTAGAGAAAGTTGTAAAAGAATAACACTGCGAATTTGGCCACTCAAAATGAGCAAACAAAAAATACAAGTCAATTATCTTGAATGCTTCAATATTTGAATTTGAATAAATTTAAGCGTGATTGATTAATTTATAAACTATCTGGATTTAGAGAATAATTATCATAAACTAGTTTTCCATTTTTAAATACAAGGTAATAGCCGTAACCAAGAAGTAAATTTTCGGTGGAATCACTAATGCTATTTACGAAATCAAAATATCTTGTTTTAGAGTTGAAAAAACCACCATTTGTAGGATATGCATGTGGGTCAATTAAATAAATATCCTCATCAATTTTATACCGTTTTGCAAATTCCTTGATTTTCGTTTCAGCTCCTTGGCTATATTCACTATCGTTTATTATAAAAAGTTTATATCCTTTTTGTTTAATTATTTCGATATCTTTTTTTAATTCAGGCATAAAATACGGATGACCAGGACAACCATAACTCACAATTGAAATTACGTAATTAGATTCCTTTTTAAGCTCATCGGCATTAATTGTTGGGATTGTTGAAACAAATCCATTTTCGTCACGATTCAGATTTTTATTTATTAGAAAGAAGAGCGAGCCAAAAATAAAATTGGTTACTATAAATGCTATGAGAAATACTTTTTTATTCATTTAAAAAGGTCTATAAATAACTAAATATAAAAAAGCTATCCAGAGCGCAATAGCTAAAGCAACTCCAGCGATGCCTGAAAGGAAATTTGCTCGTGTTTTAAATTTGTTTTTCATATAGCAGTTTTTAGCTGCACCTTGCAATTAACTAAAAACCTATTTCTTCTTAAAAACCGGAACGGTGCTGCACGGCTCGCCAAACATAATGCTTTTGGCATGTGGCTGCGCGCGATGCACAAATTCTACAAACGCATCTGTTGGCACAGGTTTTTTGCTGCATCCTTTAATAATCATGCGCTTGTCTTGGTATTGCGAAAAATCATGTTCATCCATAAACTTCCGGTACAAAACAGACTCTAATTTTTCGGTATTGCCATGCACAATGGTGGCCGCATAAGGCTCTAGTTTACTTGCCACCAACATAAATGCCCAAAGCGGCACAATGGCATCGGCAGTACAAAAAACCGCAACATGCGCATCTTTATGTTGTGCCCAATCGTAATTTTTAGCGCGTTCGCGGAAGTCTTTTTCGCGGAGAATTACCTCCTCGTAAAGCCAATCTTTTAAATCAAAAATTTGGCGTTCTCCGGATAGGTAAAATGCTTCTAAATCTATACTTACAATTCCGCTTTGCGCTACTTTATTAATGATTTCTTGCTCGTTCATTCTGTTTTAAAATCTGTTTCAAAGAAACATTAAGTTTTAGAATAGAACACAAATTTTTGCGGTTAGTTTACGGATGAGCAACGAGAAATTTTAGATAATTTTCTGTAGCTCCCACAGAAACCTTAAGGGTATATACACCATTTTTAAAATGGCTTACTGGAATGTTTTTTTCTGTACCAGCAGTTTGGGCACTGTACATCAATTGGCCAACCATATTGTAAATTTCTATGGTTTTAAGTCCGTCTGTAACATTAAAGTTTACAGTAATGGTGTGGTTTGCTGGGTTAGGATATGCGTCAAAGTTCAACAATTCAAACTCATCTTCTCCAAAAATAATATTAGCCAAGTACGTATACACCATACCGGCATTCTTCAACGAGTTTTGGCCTAAAGCATTTTCTTTTTGCCCAGGTGCTCCAACAAGAATATCGTTACCATACACGGCAATTCCTTGCCCTAAGTAATCCTGTTGGTCTCTATCAGAAGCTGTTAATATTTGCTTGAAATTCCATTGGCCGTTTTGTTTTTCGTACACCATGGCGCTTCCCGAAAAATCTACCTGCTGCATGGTTGCCAAGGCATCACCATCAAACGGGCATCCTACTACGGCTAAGTTTTCGTGAAGATCTACCGCCCAACCCAAATAATCATTCTCACCATGAACGGCCGCTTGTATTTTGGTTGCCAATGTCCAAGTGCCACTTTGTTTTTCATACAAATAAGCCGCACCAGTATTGTTTATGTTATTTACTCCACCAACACTACCACTTTCTGTTTTGGCTCCCACGAGCAATGCATTGTTGTGCATGGCCATAGATTGGCCATAACCTGTTAGAGTATGTCTGTTTGTAGGTACTAATCGTTTAACCAAAACCCAATTATTTCCGGTCATATTTTCAAAAATTTCTACAGAACCACTGTTGGATATCGGGTTTAACCCGTTTTCGTCATAAGCATCAGCTGGAGAACCAACTGCAATTTGGTTGTTTTGAATAGCCACAGCCCCACCAAAACCCATAAATTGGGTTGCGTTTGGCGAAATAATTTTACTTGTTTGCTGCCAAGTAGCAGGTCCAACTTTCTCAAATACATAAACAGCACCCTGCTTTTGGCCATTGTTTAGAGCGGCACTAGAACCAATCACAATTTTGTTTTTGTGTAAATCTACATCAGAGCCAAACCAAGCTTGGTCATGTGCATCTTGGGCCGATAATTTTGCTATTTGCGCCCATGTGCCATTGGTGTTTTTATACACATAAACGGCACCGGTAGCTTTACTTATACCGTTTACATACGTGGTGTCTTGAGGCACACCAACCACGGCAAAAGCGCTATCAATAGCAACAAAACGCCCAAAATATTGGCCTGCAAACCGGTTGTTAGCCACAATTTTTTGAGACACAACCCATTGCCCTTGTGTGTTTTTTTCTAAAATTGTGGCAGAACCTGCCTGTTGTATTGGGTTTTGACCCGAGGCATCAGTATCATCAAACCGAGCGCCAACAATGGCGTAATTGCCATACATATCTATATCCTCGCCAAAGTTGGCCGAAGAATCGCGTGGAACCGCAGTTAATTTGTATTGTTCTACAACGTTTTGCGCTGTGCTTAATAAGCTCCAAAATATTGCCGAAATAAGTATATAGATTTTCATAATTTTTGGTATTAATTTATATGTGCAAGCTAAAACCTTGTACTTACTTATCTTACACCAAATTATTGATAGCCCAGATACTGCATACTCAACGAGATGACTCTTTAAAATAAATCGTCTTTAAAATATTAATCGATTTTATTTACAAAATACCTAGTTCTAGTTTGGCTTCTTCGCTCATTAAATCCTTTGTCCAAGGCGGATCGAAGGTGAGCTCAACCTCAACATTTTTAACGGCATCTATAGAACGTGTTTTTTCGCGCACTTCTTCGGGCATACTTTCGGCCACAGGGCAGTTGGGGCTAGTTAATGTCATCAAGATATGTACATCAGCCTCATCGCTTACTTGCACGTCATAAATCAAACCTAGTTCGTAGATATCTACGGGTATCTCAGGGTCGTAGATGCTTCTCAATACATCCAATACATCCGAACCTATTTTTTGAACTTCTTCGTCTGGTAAACTCATTTTTTCTCTTGCATTAATTTGCTTTGAAAAGCCAAAGCGTAAAATTTCATTTGTTTTATCATGGCCAATAGTCCGTTGGCGCGCGTTGGCGAAAGATGTTCTTTCAAACCAATGGCATCCACAAAATTCATTTCGGCTTTTATAATATCTTGAGGTTCTTGGTTGTCTAACACACGTACCATCAACGCTATAATTCCTTTGGTAATTATAGCGTCACTATCGGCTGTAAAGCGCACTTTGTTGCCTTGCAATTCGGCTTGCAGCCATACTTTGCTTTGGCAGCCTTTTATAATGTTTTCATCGGTTTTGTATTGGTCTTCAATCAGTGGTAAATCTTTCCCCAACTCTATCAGGTAGTCGTATTTCTCCATCCAATCGGTGAACATGTCAAATTCTTCGATGATTTCTTGTTCTGTATTTTTTATTGTGCTCTCCATAATTACCTCATCCCCCAACCCCCTCTCCTGTAAGGAGAGGGGGAGATGGAGTTGATTTAACTTGTTATGTTTTTTATTTCTTCTAAAATTTTACTCAATTCAGATTTTACTTCTTCGTTGGTAAAACGTATTACTTTTAATCCACTTTCTTCTAAAAATGCCGTCCTATTTTCATCATATTCACGTTGGTCTTTTAGCAAATGATATTCACCATCTATCTCTACAACCAGCTTTTTTTCCAAACAAAAAAAGTCTAAAATATACTCTTCGAATGGATGTTGTCTTCGGAATTTTAGTCCGTTACATTTTCTGTTTCGCAACGCTTGCCAAAGCAAATCTTCAGTTTCTGTTAAGTGCGTTCGCAAGAATCGCGCTTTTTCAAAAGCGCTTGGCGATGCATTATGAAACATTTCGAAATCTCTGGGTTCCATTTTGTTCTTGACCTCACCCCCAACCCCTCTCCTTAAAGGTGAGGGGAGTTGGGTTCGGAAATTATATTTTTTTCATTTTTGTTTGTACCTCCCCCTCTCCCAAAAGGAGAGGGGGACCGAGGGGATGAGGTGATTACCGCAGCATCTTCACTGCCCGCTCAACTCCTGCCACCAAAATATCTATTTCTTCTTTCGTATTATAAAAACTAAAACTAGCGCGAACCGTACCTGGAATATCAAATCTCGCCATAACAGGTTGGGCACAATGGTGCCCTGTGCGCACGGCAACGCCCAATTTATCAAGTATCATCCCAATATCGTACGGATGGGTACCATCCACAACAAAACTGATTAAACTTGCTTTTTTGGCCGCTGTGCCGATGATGCGCAAACCGTCAATTTGCAACAACTTTTCTGTGCCGTACTCAAGCAATTCATGCTCATAAGCGGCTATATCTTCTACACCAATTTTATTGATGTAATCAAGTGCCGGTTTTAAACCAACCACTCCTTCGATGTGTGGCGTGCCAGCCTCAAATTTATGTGGCAAATCTGCCCAAGTGCTTTTTTGTAGCGTTACTTCTTTAATCATTTCGCCACCAAATTGGTAGGGCGGCAATTTATTTAGCCACGATTCTTTGCCGTACAAAACGCCCACGCCCGTTGGCCCATAAACTTTGTGTGCACTAAACGCGAAGAAATCTGCATCTAAATCTTGCACATTTATGTGCATGTGCGGCACCGATTGTGCGCCATCTATAAAAACAGCAGCGCCAAATTTGTGTGCTTTCGCGATGAATTCTTCAACGGGATTTAACGTACCTAATGCGTTAGAAATATGGTTTACAGCCACCATTTTAGTGCGGCTGTCTAAGATTTCGTCAAAGACATCCATCTCCAACTCGCCAGCATTGTTGGCGGTGATGATGCGCAACTCTGCACCTGTTCTGGCGGCTAACATTTGCCACGGCACAATATTGCTGTGGTGCTCAATGGCCGAAATAATAATGTTATCGCCTTTTTCTACAAATCCGTCAAAACACTGCGCTACCAAATTGATACTTTCTGTAGTCCCTTTGGTGAAAATAATTTCTTTTGTGCTCGCTGCGTTTATATGCGCACGCACGGTTTCGCGACTGGCCTCAAACTGATCGGTAGCCAATTGGCTAAGTGTATGCACCCCGCGGTGCACATTGGCGTTGGTTTTGTTGTAATACGCTGCCATGGCATCAATCACCACCTGTGGTTTTTGTGTGGTGGCACCATTATCAAAATAAACCAACGGCTTGCCATTAACTTCTTGATGAAGGATGGGAAAATCAGCTCTGACGGCAGCAATATCCAACGTTTTTATCATAGCGATAATTCTAAATCTACGTTTAGTTTTTTACCCATGATACGGTTTAAACGGGTTTTTAATTCCGGAATTCGCACGTAATCTAATGCATCAGCCGAGAAGGCATACATTAACAGGGCTTTAGCTTCATACTCTGGTATACCGCGGCTGCGGAGATAAAACAGCGCCTCATCATCTAACTGGCCAACCGTACAACCATGCGAACATTTTACATCATCTGCAAATATTTCTAGCTGTGGCTTGGTGTCGATAGAGGCACGATCTGTCAACAAAATATTGTTATTCTGCTGGAAGGCATTTATTTTTTGTGCGTCTTGATGCACAATTACTTTACCGTTAAAAACACCTTTGGCATTGCCATCGTATATGCCTTTGTACAACTCGCGGCTGTAGCAATTCGGCATTTTATGGTCTACCAATGTATGGTTGTCTACATGCTGTCCATCGCCAATAATGGTAATGCCATCCATGTGACTTTCGGTATTTTCTCCGTTGCTCACAAAGGTTAAATTGTTGCGCACCAGTTTTCCACCAAACGTAAATGTGCCTACACTTACATGGCTATCTCTAGCCTGCTGCACGTTGGTATGATCTATCAAAGAAGCCGAAACATTATCGTTCTGCACTTTGTAATATTCTATGTTGGCGTTTTTCTCGGCCACAATTTCTGTAACCACATTGGTTAAAACTGCGTGATCTGTTAAACTACGGTGGCGCTCAATAATTTGCACTTTGGCACCTTCGTCTGCAATTACCAAGTTACGCGGCTGGGTCATTACTTCCGCACCCTCGCCAGTGGTAAAAAACACAATTTCTATTGGCTTATTTACCGTTACATTTTTAGGTACATGTATGTACGCACCATCACGCGCAAATGCTGTATTCAATGCTACCATGCTTTCTTCATTGTCAGCATATTTTGCAAAATGCGTACTTAATTCGTCTTTATACCTAAGCAATGCCGATGAAAACGTACATACATCAAAACCGTGGTGTGTAGTTTGGCTGAGCCACGAGCTATAAATACCATTGATGAAAACGATGCGATAGGTATCGATATCATTTAAAAAATAGCGCTTTACATCTTTAAACTCAATGGCTTCTGCGTCACGTTTTGGAAACAGTTTATAATCGTGTTTTAAGATGGGCTTTAGGTTGGTATATTTCCATTCCTCATCTTTTTTTGTAGGAAACCCTTTGGTTTCGAAATGGTCCATAGCCTTTTGGCGAACATCAAAAACGGGTGCCCAATCAGGGTTGTTCAGCTCGTTTTCTATCACCATAAAAGACGAAACCAATTTGTCTTTTAATTGCTCCATTATTGTGCGAGTGTTTCCGTTTTTAACCAATCATAACCTTTTTCTTCAAGCTCCAGTGCCAGTGATTTATCGCCACTACGCACAATTTTTCCATTCCATAAAACATGAACAAAATCTGGTTTTATATAATCCAAAAGGCGTTGGTAATGTGTTATTAAAATCACGGCATTATCGGCACTACGCAATTTATTTACGCCATTGGCAACAATGCGCAAGGCATCAATATCTAATCCAGAATCTGTTTCGTCTAGAATGGCCAATTTGGGTTCTAGCATGGCCATCTGAAAAATTTCGTTGCGTTTTTTCTCCCCACCTGAAAAGCCTTCATTTAAGCTGCGACTTAAAAATCCTTTGTCCATTTCTAGCAAATTCATTTTCTCGCGCATTTTCTTCAGCATATCTTTAGCCGGCATGGGCTCCAGGCCTTGTGCTTTGCGCGTTTCATTAATGGCCGTTTTTAAGAAGTTACTTACGGTTACACCCGGAATTTCTACCGGATATTGAAACGATAAAAAGATGCCTTTGTGTGCGCGTTCTTCGGGATCAAAATCTAATAAATCTTCGCCCATAAAATCGATGCTTCCTTTTGAAACTTCATATTGCTCACGGCCGGTAATAACGCTGCTCAATGTACTTTTTCCAGAACCGTTAGGACCCATAATAGCGTGCACTTCGCCTGGTTTAACCTGTAGATTTACTCCTTTTAATATCTCGTTTTTTTCTATTCCTGCGTGCAGGTCTTTTATGGTAAGCATATCAAATTTTTAAATTGTATCTCTTATGTTTTTACGTTTGCCTTCCAAACAAATTATGTTTAGGCCTCATCATTATATCTCTTTACCCTACGCTTCCTTCTAAGCTTACTTCTAGCAGCTTTTGCGCTTCTACAGCAAACTCCATGGGCAGTTGGTTTAACACATCTTTACAGAAACCGTTTACAATAAGTGCGATGGCTTCTTCGGTACCTATACCTCGTTGATTACAGTAAAAAAGTTGGTCCTCACCAATTTTACTTGTGGTGGCCTCGTGCTCTAACTTGGCGCTTTTGTTTTGTATTTCGATGTACGGAAACGTGTGTGCTCCGCAACGATCGCCCATCAACATACTGTCGCATTGGCTAAAGTTTCTGGCTTTATCGGCACGTGGCCCCATTTTTACCAAACCGCGGTAGCTGTTGTGGCTTTTTCCTGCCGATATTCCTTTTGAGATGATGGTGCTTTTGGTGTTTTTACCCAAATGAATCATCTTGGTTCCGGTATCGGCTTGCTGGTAATTGTTGGTTACGGCAACCGAGTAAAATTCGCCCACGCTGTTGTCTCCTTTTAAGATACAGCTGGGGTATTTCCAGGTTACGGCACTTCCGGTTTCTACTTGTGTCCAGCTAATTTTGGCGTTGCGCTCGCACACACCGCGCTTGGTTACAAAGTTGAAAACACCACCTTTTCCTTCGGCATTTCCGGGGTACCAATTTTGTACGGTACTGTATTTTATTTCGGCATCATCTAGCGCAATTAGCTCTACTACGGCTGCGTGAAGCTGGTTTTCATCGCGCTGTGGCGCGGTGCAACCTTCTAAATAACTTACGTAACTGCCTTTATCTGCCACCAAAAGGGTGCGTTCAAACTGGCCAGTTCCGGCTTCGTTAATTCTAAAATAGGTAGACAATTCTACGGGGCATTTTACCCCTTTGGGGATGTAGCAAAAACTTCCATCGGTAAATACGGCCGAGTTTAGCGCAGCATAAAAATTATCTGTTCTTGGCACCACTGTCCCGATGTATTTTTTTACCATATCAGGATATTCTTTTATGGCTTCGCTCATGCTGCAAAAAATAATGCCCAGCTCTTTTAATTTGGCTTTAAAAGTGGTGGCCACCGAAACAGAATCTACCACAACATCCATGGCCACACCTGTTAGGCGTTTTTGCTCTTCTATGTTAATGCCCAGCTTGGCAAATGTTTTTAGCAATTCCGGATCAACCTCATCTAAGCTGGCTAATTCCTTTTTCTTTTTCGGAGCCGAATAGTAGATAATGTCTTGAAAACTTGGCTTTTCGTACGTTACGTTTGCCCAATTGGGTTCATCCATTTGTTTCCAAATTTCAAACGCTTTTAGGCGCCAATCAAGCATCCATTCGGGCTCTTCTTTCTTGTGAGAAATTAAACGAATAATGTCTTCATTTAATCCCACAGGGGCCTGATCAGATTCTATATCTGTTGTGAATCCGTATTTGTATTCGCTCTGGGTTACTTTATCAAGTATATCGCTCATGCGCTAGTTGTTCAATGTTTAAAGTTGAATGTTCAAAGTTGTTAACCAATGGTGTTTTCTGTAGTGCCATATTCTGCAGAATCTTCCATAAACTTCCAACCCTTTTGTTCGGCCTGTTTTAAATAATACATCAGGCCACTTATCTTTTTCGAAATAATTTCTAGTTCCTCTCTTTTCTTCTCAAACTCATCTTGACCAACATATTTTCGGTCAAAAATCCGGTACAATTGCGAGCGAACTTCGCCACAACTTGCCTTTGCTGTGCTTAAATATTGAATAAATTCTCGGTTACCGTTGCGTTCAAATCCTTCGGCAATATTGTCCATAATAGAACCTGAAGAACGGTCGATTTGATTTTTTAAAGCGAAATCATTTATTAGTGGCGAGGACTCCATCAACCCAAAAAGCCACTGGCAAAAAACGCGTGCCAGCTGCCATGATTCTATATCTTCAAATCGTTTGATTGCTGCCATAACCTTAAACGTTCAACATTTAACCTTCAACCTGTTAGACCGCGAAGCTCTCTCCGCAGCCGCAAGTACGACTAGCATTTGGGTTGTTAAACGCAAAGCCTTTTCCGTTTAACCCACCAGAATATTCTAGCGTGGTGCCAATTAAGTACAACAAGCTTTTTTTGTCAACCAAAATCCGAACGCCTTGATCAACCACTTCTTTATCGCCTTCTTGCGCTTGCTCTACAATGTCCATTTTATAAGACAAACCCGAGCAACCGCCACTGGCCACGCTAACGCGTACGTAGCTATTTTCCAAAGATTTACCTTCCTCTTGCAACAGAGAAATAACTTTGTTTTTTGCTGTTTCTGAAACTTTTATCATGTAATTTAGATTAGTTCTAAATATCAACCGGCAAAGATAACATCTACATTGCAGACAGCCATTGATTTAATAAACAGATTGCACTGCGATATGTTCGTGAAAAAGAAAGTGTTCTATTTAGTTCACCAACCTTAATTTTTATGCGGCTAACGCGCGATGAAATCCAACCTAATCTCGGTATAAAAAAGAAATGTGTTTCTGTACACAACCAAAGCGTCTGCCACTACCACAGGCAATGCCACCAAAAAATTTTATTTCTGGCATTCTAATTGTTTATTTTGTTTTGGTAACCAATTATGAAGAAATGCAAGGTTATGCATCTAAACAAACCTCTGATTAAAACTCTTTTTATTTTCCTATTTGCTTTTTGCGGTTGGGGAATTACCCCAACATTACAAGCACAGCAAGAAAACATAAACGATTTACTAGAAAATTTTATCTATTACACCGAGCTTGGCGAATACGAAGAAGCCCTGCCTTTTGCTCAAAAAGTTTACATACAGGCCACCGCAACACAGCGCCACCACCAGATGTATTACGTTATGGTAAGCATTTTGGCCAAAGCGTATAAAAATGTGGATCAATTAGATAGCGCTAAAAAATACATGCACAAAAGTCAGCGTTTGGCTAAAAAACAATTCGGAGAATATTCTACACAAAATGGCGAAACACTAAATTTAGTTGGCTCTATACATCAAGATCTCTTGCAATTAGACTCGGCCGAAATGGCTTATACACACGCAATAAGTGTTTTAAAATTGGCACCAAACAGCGCAGACGAACTTATTTCTGCCTACAACAACTTAGCCGACTTAAACCAAGACCGTGGCCAACTAAACGATGCCATGACCAACTACGACAAAGCGCTAGAGTTTTGTCAATTACAATTTGGCAAAACGCACAATTATTACCCCGTAATTCTTTCTAATCTGGCTACTTTATATGGCGATATTGGCCAGACCCAACGGGCACTTGTGCTCCTAGACGAAGCCATTAACATTTACCAAAATAAGGGCGACACCAACACCTTTTCTTTTGCCCAAAAATTAAGCAACCGGTCTATTTACAATTTTAAATTGGCTTTTTACTCGGCCACACAAACAGATGTTAGCCGTGCGTTGCGGCTCCTTAAAATTCCTACGCCCAGCCAACAGTTGTTAAAAGCAACTTTGTTAAATACAAAATCGCAGGTTTTAGAAACACAAGGTAACCTTACCGAAGCTGCAACAGTGTTGCAGCAATCTATGAATCTTGTGGCGCAAATTAAAGGCACAACCCATCCTGATTACCTTGAAAAAGCCAACAACATGGGGCTTTTACTTTTAGAAATGGGGCAGACAGAACAAGCAGAGAAATTGCTGCAACAATCGCGAAACATTTCTGAAGAGCGCTACGGAGCAGACAGCCAGCTTTACGCCCTTTTCACCCGAAGTTTAGCATCGGTTTTAGCTGCAAGCAACCAGCCCGAAAAAGCAGCAGCGTTAAAAATTGTAGCCAACAAAAACCTGCAAAAAGACCTGCAAGAAATCTTGCAATTTGGCACCGAAGCCGAAAAGAAAAAATTTATCTACGATACCTACCACATCTTAGAAGTTAACCAATCTTTTGCTTTGCAATATCCAGAGTTTTCTGCCGAATTAATTTTATCTAACGCCAATTTACTGCTTAGTTTAAACGGAACCGTTCTGGCCAGTGCCAGCCACGTTCTTCAAGATGTGCGCGCCATGCAATCGACAGAGGCTAAAAATTTACTCGAAACTTATGAGCGAATTTATGTAGAATGGAACCAAGCAAAAGAAAGCGACCTGAACTGGAAAAAACAAGACAGCTTGCGCGTGGCACTTACAAAAGCTGAGAGAACTATTGCGCGCATGTACGCCCAAAACGATGGCGATAAATTTCTATTTGCTACTGCAGACCAGATTCGTAAAAAATTAGCGAAAGATGAAACCGCCATTATTTATAGTGACTTTAGGTTTCACAATGGCCAAAAATGGACCGACAGCACCATTTACGCAGCATACGTTTTTTCGGCCAAACAGAAAACACCAACATTTTTATATGTGTGTTCCGAAGCCGATTTAAGACATGTGCAACGCCAAACAAAACCCGATCATTTGTACGCGTATCGCGGAGCCGGAGCTGTAGAAACTATAGAAAATTCCGCTTTAAATCAGTTTTACGCGTTGCTTATTTCTCCGATAGAAGAATCGTTGGCAAACACAAAAAAACTTCATTTTGTACCTTCAGGACTGCTGCATCAAATTCCGTTTGCTGCACTTTATCAGCAACAAAACGAAGAGCTTTGCCACCAGTACCAACTTTACCAATACATAAGTCTTAGAAGTTTGGTGCAAAACCAATCAGCAAAAAATATAGATTATGTGTTGTTGGTAGGAGGTGTAGAATTTGGGCTGTACTCGCCTCAATCTACAACCAACAATGCCGTTTTTGGCTGGGATTATTTACCCGGCACAAAAAAAGAAATTGATGAAATTGCAAACTCTTTACAAGGTAAAAACCTAACGGTAAATGTGGTTGAGGGCTATAGCGCCACAGAAGAAAAATTAAACCCATTCATGGAAAACTGTGATGTTTTTCATATCGCTACGCACGGATTTTTCTTTCCAGAAAAACGCCTCAAACCCAATGCAACAAAGGGATATTCTATTTTTCAAACAGCCGAAGACCCTTTGCTACGCAACGGAATTTTACTTTCTAAAGCCAACCAACAGTGGCACAAAACGGCAGATGCCATAGACCAAACAGACGGCATTTTAACCGCTGCAGAAATAAGCATGAAAGATTTACGCAACACACAGTTGGTAACGTTAAGCGCCTGCCAAACTGGCCTGGGAGATATTGACCAAAGCGAAGGCGTTTACGGCTTGCAGCGCGCATTTAAAATGGCTGGAGCCAACTACATTATGGCAAGTTTATGGCAAGTGCCCGACCAAGAAACAGCCGAGTTTATGCAACTTTTTTATCAGCATTTATTTCAACAAAAAAACATCCGCCAAGCATTTATTGCCACCCAACGCAGCATGCAAAAAACTTATCCCGAAGAACCTTTAAAATGGGCTGCATTTATTTTAACGCAATAAGCGAGTTACAACAAAAAGTAAACTATTCTTTCCTCCTTACCGTACTGTTTCCTAAACCTACTCCAACCGTTTTACACTTCGCGAAATCCGCTGTATTTTCGCGCCATGTTTGAAGATAAAAATCCACAGCGCACGCCCATTTCTAGCTTGGGCGAATTTGGTTAAATAGACCTACTTATTGAAAATATAAGACAGAAAAATCCTTCTATCTAAACAGGCATTGGCGATGATGTTGCCGTGATTTAATTGGAATACTTTGTGGAAATACGATTCTATATTGTATAAGAAATAACATTAAAAACAGTAATCCTCTAGTAACAAAAAATGTTGCATCTCAATAAAGTTTACTGCATAATAATTTTATGAAAGAAATGGTTTTCTCCGATTTTTAAACGAAGAAAATACACGCCAGATTGAAATTGTTCGAGGCTTATTTGCTTACTTTCTGGTAACACATTCTGTATTATTAAACGCCCCGTGGCAGAATATACTGCGAAATTTATTTTTTCAGTAGTTTGAACATCAACAAAAAAGTACCCGTTGCTTGGGTTTGGGTAGATGTTGATTTTCTCAATGTGCTCTTCAGTTAAGCCAATGGGAATATTGAATGGAACATACTTTGAATCACTTTTCGTTCTAGCGGGCAAATAGTAGCAGGTTGTATCTAAATCGGGTAATATAAACGCATGTACAGCAAGCACCTTCGGTCCTGCGGACATTCCGTTTAACTGCACATCAAAATTGGTGTCGTACGGTGCAACCGTTTGCCAAGGGCTACAGGGTCTAAAATCCATTTCAACAACAATCGTATCATTTTTTATTACTTGATTTATACTTTTTAAAGCTTCAAAATCAAAAATAAAAACGCGTCCGTATACCTGCACATTAAGGTTTTGGTTACTCGCATTATAATGCACAATAACTGAATCAACAGATTGTGCATTGATACCTATGGAACAAATTGAAAAAGCAAAAAAGAGGATTATAGTTTTCATATAGCTATTGTTTGATAAAAAGTTCGGAATCTACAATTTGACCATCACATACTAATACAACGATGTAAAGTCCGTATTAACTCAAATTGCTCATAACAGTAAATGTAACTTTTTGTCGAAAATGATTTTTAATGATTGATTTATCGATTTCTTTTCTTTCAAAATTTCCCCCGTATTTTCGCGCCATGTTCGAAGACAAAAATCCACAGCGCACGCCCATTTCTAGTTTGGGCGAATTTGGTTTAATAGACCTACTTACTGAAAATATAAAACTTAAAAACCCCTCTACCTTAACAGGCATTGGCGATGACGCTGCCGTGATGGACCCGGGAGAAAACGTAGTTTTAACAAGTACCGATATGCTGATAGAAGGCATCCATTTTGACTTGAGCTACGTGCCGCTAAAGCACCTAGGCTACAAAGCTGCCGTGGTTAATTTTTCTGACATCTATGCCATGAATGGCAAACCCACGCAACTTTATGTTGCACTTGCCGCAAGCAATCGTTTTCCGGTAGAAGCGCTAGAAGAAATTTACGTTGGCATAAGAATGGCCTGTCAAGTGTATGGTGTTGATTTAGCCGGTGGCGATACAACAGCCAGCAATAGTGGCTTGGTGCTTAGCTTAACCGCGAACGGGTTGGCTAAAAAAGAAGACGTTGTTTACAGAAAAGGCGCAAAAGCAACCGATTTAATTGTAATGAGTGGCGACATTGGAGGCGCTTACATGGGCTTACAAGTATTAGAGCGCGAAAAACAAGTTTTTCTTGTAAATCCTAATATGCAACCCGAACTTCAAGGAAACGAGTACGTGCTAGAACGCCAATTAAAACCCGAGGCACGAAAAGATATTCCTGAACTATTGGCCGCCTTAGGAACAAAACCAACCGCTATGATTGACATTAGCGATGGCCTATCTTCTGAAATTTTACACCTCTGCAAAAACAGCAATGTGGGCTGCCGTATTTATGAAGAACGCATCCCCATAGATCCAACGGTTTATAATTTGTGCGAAGAATTTAAAATGAACAGCACAACGGTGGCATTAAATGGTGGGGAGGATTACGAATTGCTTTTTACCATCCCCATAGAAGATCACGATAAAATTAAACACAACCCCAGCCTTACCGTAATTGGCCATATTACCAAAGCCGAAGAAGGTGCATACCTAATAACAAGAGCAGAACAAGCTATAGAATTAACCGCTCGCGGGTGGAATGGGCTGGATGAATCAGAAGGCGAAGAAAAATAGAGCGTGTGAGTTATTCATGCTCTACTATTAACTCTACGCCTTACAACTCTTGTGAAAATTATCTTAAAATACTAACCGTACCATAAAGCTCATAGTTTTTTGGGCCGTCTTTCAGTTTTGCATAAATAATGCGGTAACTGTAAACGCCTGCTGGCAATGCTTGACCTTGGCTAGTGCCATCCCAA
>JAUHWL010000009.1 GCA_030424545.1 Bacteroidia bacterium | reverse complement strand
AATAGTTTTTCGGAATACGATTTTTTGCCTTGCATTGCTACAAGTTAATAAGCTTAACTTTTTGTTGGTAAACTTTGATTGGCTAGTTACTAACGGGTATATTTGAAAAGTTGTGCAACAGGCACAAGGTGTATAGTGCATACCCTTCGGGATACGCACCATACACAGAACGTTGGGGTGCAATTGAAACAAACTGGGAGTGTTAGAAATTTTAAGAAATAAATTCTTTTGGATAGTTGTATTGGTCGGTGGAATATTTGGTGCCGTTCTTGCCTTAGTTATACCAACTGACTATGACAGATTTGAAGAATCTGAACTGGGATTTATTTGCCCACCAAGTGAATTTAGATATCGCGTTCCCTGTTTATAAATAATAAATGACAGCGCAGACATAAAGAGATATTTAAGACTGGTCAATGGACTAACCGACAGTGCGGCTTTTCCAGGCACGTCAGTGGAAATAGGAAAAGATGTTGGCATCTATTCAAGTTTAGGGCAATATGAAATTTCGCAGATTATCGTAAAAAATGACAACCCTAAATTTGGTGATAGATCAATTTATAAATGTTGGATTGCTGATACATTTTTATCTCAAATACCCCGTGATGAATAAATCAAAACTGTGCCCAACAAAAAATAAAATTCAAGCGGGGTTTTGGCAGTTCCCAGCGCCTCTATTTTTAACCATAAATTTCGTCACGGTGGACTCGACTTCGTCTTCGTCTCCCGCTCGAAATTTTATTTAGCCGTTGTAGAGCATTAAAAGAGACATGAGAAACCTTTATTTAATAATAACACTTATTATCTCAACAAACTCCTGGGGGCAAATTGGAATTGTAACGGACTCCGATAGTTATTTGAATGTCAGAGAAAGTCCTTCAGGAAAAGTAATTGACAAACTACAAGAAGGGGAAGTTTTCTTCATAAGCGCGGATTCAGAAGACTCAATTTGGATAGCAATTGAATACGGAGAAGATTATAAAACTGGGTTCGTACACTACAGCAGAATAATCGAAATTACCAAACTTGAAACTCCGACCGAAAATATTCCTGAGCTTATTTTCAATATCAAACCAGCGAAAGAATCTGAAAATAGAAATTTCTATGGTGGAATGAATTTACCATTGACTGAGTCATTTGAGTTGGATAAAATTGAGATTGTTCAGAATGTTGATACAATTCAACAAGATTTTAAATATTCAAAGGATGTGTTGACTCCATTTTTACCTTCGGGAATCTATTCCAGTTCAAATTTAGTTTTTAAAGGAAAATTAAAAATATATCGCTATAAAGAATTTGTTTATTACCGCATGAGACTTGGAGACGGAAGTGAATATTACGAATCAATTTGGGTTGTTAGAAATGGAAGAATAATCCAAAGACTAATTGGATGGATAGTATAAAAAATAAAAACGCTCTACAACACCAGTAGCTGATGCACAACCCTCTTTTCCGTAAAAAACACAACACTAAAAAGGCCGTTTAACGCGGTCTTTTTTTTGTGGCCTGTTTTATATGATGCAAATTTTGCTAGGTGCCATGTGGTTTTAAAACAAGCCGTAATTGCCATGCAAAAACTATTTCATAAACTTGATTGAAATAAAAAAGGGGTAATCAATTTTAAAATTGTTTACCCCTTTTTTGTGGAGCTGCGGGGAGTCGAACCCCGGTCCAAACAAGGAAACCCTTAGCTTTCTACATGCTTATCTCCTTTTTAATTTTCGACCAAAGCGCGAGAAAGAGCACCCATTCTTTGGCTTAGCTACTTAATTTCGGAATGTAACCGCAGCATCTACAACCCTAGTCCGGTTTTTACCACACCTCTTTATCAAACGCCACCTGACTTAGGCTTTTGAGAGATGTCCCACTCGTGCACCTAGTGCACGATTAGCAAAATCTGCATACAGCTAGATTATGCGGCAAGAGCGTAATTATTTTCGCCAGTTATAGTGTTGAAGTAGCAGTTTTACGAGGTACATCTTCACAGCTCGGCATGCTTACTAAAACCTTCATCTTGCTGTCAAAACCAGTCAGCCCCAAAAGTTTAGTGCGCAAAAATACAATAGAAATCTATGGTTTTGGGCCATTATGCTAGATTGTTTCGTTTTATAAATTACCGCGTACCGGATGTGCGTAAATAAAAATCTATCTACTAAAAATTGAACTAAAAATAACCTTGAACCGTTATTTTTGAATCTCTAAAAATTTCAGTCAATGCAAATAGGCATAATAAAAGAAGGTAAAAATCCGCCCGACAAACGTGTACCGTTATCGCCCAAGCAATGTGTATTATTAAAACAAACGTTTGGTATTGATGTGGTTGTACAAAAAAGTGAAATCAGGGCTTTTACAGATGATGAATATAGAGCCGTTGGCATTTCTGTAGTTGATGATTTGTCCCAATGTGATATTATCATGGGGGTTAAAGAAGTGCCTATTGCTATGCTTATCCCCAACAAAATGTTTTTCTTTTTTTCTCATACATACAAAATGCAGAGCTATAACAGAGGTTTGCTAAAAGCCATTATAGAGAAAAATATACAGTTGGTAGATTATGAAAAGCTTACAGACCAACAAGGAAACCGTATTGTTGCTTTTGGCAAATGGGCCGGAGTTGTTGGTGCATATAATGCACTTCGGGGTTGGGCGCAACTTAACGAGCCATTTACGCTGAGGCCTGCGCACCAATGCCATGACCGAGTAGAAATGGACAAAGAGTTGATGCATAAAAACTTTGCCAGCAACCCTAAAATTGTTTTAACAGGCAAGGGTAGAGTGGCTGGTGGTGCTATTGAAACACTTCACAAGGCTGGTTTTACGCAAGTTGAGCCAAAAGAGTTTTTAGAAAAGAATTTTGATACCCCTGTATTTACCGATATTTCTGTTGATGAGTACAACGCTAGGGATGATGGCAAGCCATTTAATCAAGAAGCATTTTATAAAGACCCCATTGGGCACCATTCTACCTTTATGAACTTTGCCAAACAAGCAGATATATATATTGCTTGTCATTATTGGGATTCTAAAGCACCATTTATATTTACCAGAGAAGACGCTCGTCACCCAGAATTTAACTTAAAGTTTGTAGCAGACATCAGTTGCGATATTGATGGGCCTGTGGCGAGTACACTAAGACCGAGCACAATAGCAAATCCGTTTTACGGCTATGATGCAAAGCGCGAAATAGAAGTGGAATTTGGCCAAAAAAATAGCATTGGTGTTATGGCTGTAGATAATTTGCCTTGCGAATTGCCACGAGATTCTTCTGTAAATTTTGGGAACGATTTATTAGAAAACGTTTTTCCCTCTTTGGTAAATGATGATAAAGATGAAATAATTTGGCGTGCTAGCGAAACGAAAGATGGAAAGTTAACCCCGCATTTTGCGTACCTTCAAAATTATGTTGACGGAGTTTATGATGCGAAAAAAAAATAAATCAGCTTTACATGTAATGCCCGGAGTAGAGGGGGCAGGAGCCCTAAACCCTAATTTGCGCATCAACGCAAAAACAGGGAAACACTTGTCGGCTAAAAATTACATAGCTGGTATTTTGGGAGGCGATATAAGCATTTTAAGCAGAGCCATTACCCTTGTAGAAAGCACCAAACCAGACCATCAAAAACTAGCAGAAGAAATAATAAATGCGTGTTTGCCTCATTCGGGCAATGCGCTTCGTATTGGCATTACTGGTGTGCCAGGTGTAGGAAAAAGCACCTTTATAGAAAGTTTTGGGTTGCATCTCATTACCCAAGAAAATAAAAAAGTGGCGGTGTTGGCCATAGACCCAAGCAGCGAGAAAAACAAAGGCAGTATTCTGGGCGATAAAACCCGCATGGAAAAACTATCCCAACACGAACAAGCTTTCATTCGCCCTAGCCCAAGCGCAGGTAGTTTGGGAGGGGTGGCCAGAAAAACACGAGAAACATCCATACTTTGTGAGGCCGCAGGGTTTAATATAATTATGATAGAAACCGTTGGAGTGGGCCAAAGTGAAACGGCCGTAAACAGCATGGTAGATTATTTTTTGCTCTTGCTTTTGCCCGGAGCAGGCGATGAGTTGCAAGGCATAAAACGCGGCATTATGGAAATGGCCGATGGTATTGCTATAAACAAAGCCGATGGCGAAAATGAATCTCGTGCACGAAATGCTTCATTAGACGCTAAACGCGCTCTTAACCTGTACCCATCTTCAAACGGATGGAAAGTGCCTGTACAATTATGTTCTGCACTTGAAAATAAAAATATTATAGGGGTATGGCAGGATGCAGAACGTTTTGAGCGCCACATGAAAACCAAAGGTTTTTTTAGTAAAACCAGAGAAGATCAAGCAAGTTATTGGTTGCGCGAAACAATAACAGAAAGTTTACTCAATCATTTTCAAACTAATTTGCAGGTAAAAGCGAGGTTACACGTGCTTGAAGACGAAATAAAAAGAAATCAAATTAGCCCATTTACGGCCGCGCGAGAATTGATAGAACTCTTTACACAAAGCCCTTAATTTATTTGTAGAATAATCATAACATATATAACCTTTAATAATAATCCCGCATACCTAAACTAAAATTGTAAATCATTATGAAAAAAGTCTTTCTCTCTTTATTTATTGGTCTCAGTTTTATTGCGTTTTCGCAAGATTACTTAGACATAAACAGCCCAATTCCGGTTAACAAGGATGTAAAAATTGGCAAACTAGAAAACGGTTTAACCTACTACATCAGGCAAAATAGCATGCCCGAAAACAAAGTAGAATTGCGTTTGGTTGTAAACGCTGGATCTATTTTAGAAACAGATAAGCAGCGCGGTTTGGCTCACTTTATGGAGCACATGAATTTTAACGGCACCAAAAATTTTCAGCACAATGAGTTGGTAGATTATTTGCAAAGTATTGGTGTAAAATTTGGCCAACATTTAAATGCCTACACCAGCTTTGACGAAACGGTGTACATTTTACCATTGCCAAGCGATGATGCCGAAAAGCTAGAAAAAGGATTTGATATTATTGAAGATTGGGCATTTAACTGCCTATTAACCCCTGCGGAAATAGACAAAGAGCGTGGTGTTGTGTTAGAAGAATTGCGTTTGGGTTTGGGCGCAGATCAGCGCATGTTGGCCGAATATTTGCCAAAAATGATGTACAATTCGCAGTACGCAAAAAGGTTACCGATTGGATCAAAAGAGGTACTAGAAACATTTGAATATAAAGAGCTAGAAGATTTTTACAAATCGTGGTACAGACCAGATTTAATGGCCGTTGTTGTGGTGGGCGATATTGATGTGGCAGAAATGGAGCAAAAAATTAAAGATCATTTTGGCAAGTATAAAAATCCAAAAGATGAAAAAAAGCGCATAGAATATACAGTGCCAGATCATAAAGAAACATTTGTGGCCATAGAGAAAGATAAAGAAGCTTCGTTTGCGCAAGTACAATTGGTTTACAAAGAAAAGGGCAGAGCAAAACGTGAAGTTACCATAGCAGATTACCGCCTAAGCTTGGTAAATAGCCTCTTCAACAATATGATTAATAACCGTCTGGCCGAAATTGCAAACAACCCAAATCCACCATTTAACTATGGGTACTCTTTTTACGGGAGTAGCTGGAGCCGAAATAAAAATGCATACCAGAGTTTTGCCATGACATCGCCAGAAAACCAATTAATGGCATTTAAAACATTGGTAGTAGAAAACGAGCGCGTTTTGCGCCACGGATTTACGGAAGGAGAACTTAGCCGCGCTAAAAAAGAAACCTTGGCCTCGTTACAATCTATGGTTGATAACAAAGACAAAACAGAATCGCGCAGATTGGTAAACGAATTGGTAAATAACTTTTTAGAAGAAGAGCCTATTCCGGGGATTACAGCCGAGTTAAAGGCGCACCAAGTTTTGTATGAAGGAATAAAACTGGTTGATGTAAATGAGTTGATCACAAAGTTTATACATGATGATAATCGTGTAATCGTATTTACCGGACCAGAAGGAGAAGATATTCCTGTGTTTACTGAAGCCGAAGTTTTAAAAGTATTGGATGAAGTGAAAACCATGGATTTGGCTCCTTATGAAGATGCCGAAGTTGCTGAATCATTAATTACAAAAGCACCAAAACCAGGCAAAATTGTTAAAACAGAAAAATTAGAAAAAATTGGTGTAACTAAAATTACCCTTTCTAATGGTGCAACGGTTTATTACAAAAAAACCAACTTTAGCGATAATGAAATTTTAATGCGTGCCTACAGTCCGGGAGGTTCATCTACCATTGCGTCAGACGAAGATTATAACAGTACAAGTTTGGCCATGGGAGGATTGCAAGAAGCCGGTTTAAATGGCTTTAGCAAAAATGATATGGTAAAAATAATGACCGGAAAAGAAGTTTCTGTGAGTCCGTTTGTTTATGGAAATTATGAAGGAATGCGCGGTACATCTGTAAATAAAGATTTAGAAGAATTGTTTCAATTAATCTATTTAAACTTTACAGCGTTAAACAAAGACCAAGAGGCTTACCAAACCTATGTAGACAAGCAAACTGCGTTTTTGGGGAACTTGCTAAATACACCACAATATTGGTATATGAATGAAAAAGCCAAAGTAACCCAGAAAAACAACCCTAGGTTTACCAATGCCATACCCACGGCCGAGGATTTTGCCAATCAGAATTACGATTTGGCTTACACATATTTCACGCAGCGTTTTGCAGATGCTAGCGATTTTACCTTCTTGTTTGTTGGTTCTTTTGATGAAGCTAAATTGGTAACATATGCCACCGAATATTTGGCAAGTTTGCCATCAACCAATAAAAAAGAAACGTGGGTAGATCACCCTTATGAGCATTTAAAAGGACAACAAGAATTTGTTTTTTATAAAGGCGAAGACCCAAAAAGTTCTGTTGAAATAACCTTTAGAACAGAAGCCAAATACAACGAAAAAGACGCTTACTATTTAAAATGTGCGGCAGAAGCACTAACCATAAAATTGGTAGAAAATCTGCGCGAAGGCGAAAGCGGAGTATACGGAGTTGGTGCCAGAAGCTATGTTTCGCAATGGCCCAAAGGTGTATATAATTTCAGCATTTCTTTCCCTTGCGGACCAGAAAACGTAGATAAATTAAAAGAAGCTGCTTTGGCCGAGCTAGATAAATTATTGAAAGATGGCCCAACCGAAAAAGACCTTGCCAAGGTAAAAGAAGGGCAAAGGCTAGAGTTGAAAGAAAGCTTAAAAACCAATCGTTTTTGGATTGCCAGCTTAAACGATATGCTGTACAATCAAGAAGACTTTAATAACATATTAAATATAGAAGCACAAATAGAGGCGTTAACGGTAAATGACGTGAAAACTGCAGCCAACAAATACATTGCAGAAAACAGAATTATTACGGTATTAATGCCAGAGAAATAAGCAACAAAGGGTGTTTGTAAAGTCGATTTGTTAAGCTTTATAAACACCCTTTTTTTGCACTTATTCCAAATGCTGCGCCTTGTTTGTTAGGCAAAAAAGTAGAGATCATGCACATCGTTAATTTTTCAGAAACCCCATCAATTATTAGCCAATATATGGCTGAGTTGCGCAATATAGATACGCAAAAAGATCGGGCACGTTTTAGAGAAAACATCAAACGTATTAGCGTTTGTATGGCTTATGAAATCAGCAAGCAATTGGCCTACAAAAAGGCAGACGTGCAAACACCGCTGGCGGTGTCGGCATCTCATGTTTTGGCAGAGCAGCCCATAATTGCCTTGGTTTTACGAGCTGGCTTAGCCATGCACTCAGGGTTTGTAGAAGTTTTTGATGGTGCCGATCATTGCTTTATTTCAGCTTATCGCGATGAAGGTAGTGTTGATGAAATTAAAGCTCACATAGAATATTTGGCGAGCCCAAACCTAGAAGGGCGCACTGTAATTTTAATTGACCCCATGTTGGCTACGGGCAGCAGCTTAATAGGTGGCTATGCTGCGCTTTTAAAAAGAGGTACACCTAAAAAGCTACACGTGGCATGTGTGGTTGCCGCGCCAGAAGGCATCGCAGAACTGCAAAATAAAATACCAGAAATAGATACACTTTGGTTGGGAGCTATAGATGCGCACCTAAACAAACACGCCTACATAGTACCTGGCTTGGGCGATGCTGGCGATTTAGCTTACGGATCAAAAATGTAAAATGGTCGATAACTTTTCGGTGATGGTCAATAGCCGATTTTCACTAACTTATTTCCTCATCAACTTAACACCCATTCGGATTTGAACAATTACCAACATATTTTCTTCGATTTAGACCATACGCTTTGGGATTTTAACAAAAACAGCAGAGAAACACTTGAAGAACTTTTTGAAATCTATAGCTTAAAAAATTACGGTATAGAAGCATTTGAAGATTTTGTAAAAACCTACAAGATTGTAAATGATTTAAAATGGGATCAATACCGAAAAGGAGAAATAACGAAAGAAGTTTTGCGCGCAACGCGGTTTTATGATACTCTACTTCGTTTTGAAATAGACCACCCCGAATTGGCTGCAGAAATAGACCAGGAATATATTTTAAGGTCTCCGCAGAAAACAAATCTCTTTCCGCACGCGCTAGAAGTTTTGGGCTATTTGTCGGAAAAATATGCGTTGCACATAATTACCAACGGCTTTACCGAAGTGCAGGATATTAAAATGACTAAGAGCGGTTTAAAACCTTTTTTTACCCACGAAATTACCAGCGAAATTGCCGGAGTAAACAAACCGGACCCTGTTATTTTTAGATATGCCATGCAAAAGGCAGGGGCCAAACGCAAAGAAAGCATTATGATTGGCGATAATCTTCAAGTAGATTGTGTTGGCGCGCGCAGAGTAGGCATGGACCAAGTGTATTTTAATCCAGATAAAGTGCCGCACCAAGAAAAATTAACGTTTGAAATTGCTAATTTGGGGGAGTTGAAAACGTTGTTTTAATTTTAACCTATGAGAAGTTTTATTTTATCTTTTTTATTGCTTTCTGTAAATCTTGTTTTTGCCCAAGCTGGGTATTTAGATTCTACGTTTAATTCTAGTGGATTTGTTAATGAAATTTATTACACGCAGAATAGCAGTACTGGAATTCTACAATTAAATACGGGAGAAATTATTGTAATTGGAAATACATATACCACATTAAATTCTAAGCCTTGGATCATAGCCTTAAAAGATAATGGCACACTTGATTCTAATTTTAATAATGATGGGAAGTATATATTTAATAATCAACACAGCACATTTAGACGGGATAATATAAAACAACATCCACAAGGAAAAATATTTTTAGCAGGAAGTACTTCTTTTTCAAATCAGACTGGAAATCAAATTGATTTATGGATATGTCGATTAACAAAAACAGGGTTATTAGAAAAAGAAGTATTAATTGACATATACGATTATGAGTATCCTGATCATCTGTTAATTCAGAATTCTGGTCGGTTGTTATTGGTTACTCAAAACGGCCTACGGAAAGGAATAATTGCCTTAACATATAATTTAAAAATTGATTCAACTTTTGGTAACAATGGATTGGTAATTACGCATAATGGAATTTACGATTATCATATGGGAGGTGCTGATTTTAATTCGAATGAGGATATTTTTCTTGCATCTGCTTCTAATACCGGTGTAAAATTATTTAAGTATTCAATTGATGGTCAGCCTGATTCTACTTTTGGGACTAATGGTCAATACGTTCTTTCTCCAGACCTTCTGAATACAGTTACAGAACTAAAAATTTTACCTGATGATAGAATGTTGATTTTTGGCGAAATAAATTATCAGGGAAAAATTATTTGCCTACAGCAAGACGGAACTGTAGATACTAGTTTTAAAATAATTGATTCAATACCTGCAGTTTGGGGAAGACTTTTGCTTCAACAAGACGGTAAATTCCTTATTCATTATGAGCATAATGATAGCTTAAGAATTATGAGGTATGATAGCCATGCAAAATTAGATTCAAGTTTCGGAAATAACGGTAGAGCAGAAGTAATTCCATTTGAAGTTTATGTTTCGGCTGCAGCAATGCAGCAGGATGGAAAAATTTTGGTTACTGGTATGACTGGGTATCCATTAGATGTGTTTGTTGCCCGCTATCATTCTGGAATAAATATTGGCATTGATGAAAATAATTTAATTAACTCAAATGTTGTTTTCTTTCCCAATCCAGTAAAAAACCAAGCGCGTTTGCGATTCACATTATTAAAACATTCTGCGCTTGATATTTTCTTGATAGACATGCTGGGCAGACATATAAAAGTAATTGCCCAAAAACAAAATTTTAATGGTGGAGAAAACGAAATTCATATAAATGGTTTTCAGAATTTACCTGATGGAACTTATTTTGTTCAGCTTTTTTCGGGTACAGAAAGCGTTTCTATTCCTGTTTTAAAAACTTCAGATTAGAACTTTTTTAGTTAAAATTAAAACGTCCCCTTTAGGGGATTTAGCGGTAAATCCTTTTGCCCTCGGCAATGCAATTTCTCTGTGAAACTTTGCGTTTGCCTCCGTGTAACTCTGTGAAACAACCTTTGCGAAACTTTGCGTTATTCTTTCCGCCCTTAGCGATACAACACTTGCAGAACTTAAAACAAAAATTTACTTTGGTTCAACCATGTCCGAAGACTATCTACATTACATCTGGAAACACGGCTTGTTTGAAACCAACGAGCTAAAAACGGTTGGCGGACAATCCATTACCATTTTAAAAAAAGGCCATCACAACCACGATGCAGGGCCAGATTTTTTAGAAGGTTCTGTACAATTAAATGAAACCACCTGGGCTGGGCACATAGAGCTGCACGTAAATAGCAGCGATTGGACAAAGCACAATCACCAAAAAGACAAAGCCTACAACAACGTGATTTTACACGTAGTGTACCAAGATGACGCACCTGCAATTCGGGAAGATGGTACAGAAATACCAACCTTAGAATTAAAAGGCAAGATTGATGAAATGGGCTATTGGCGCTACGAGCAATTTGTAAGTGCCAAAAGAGATTTGCCTTGCGGAAATCAAGTAAAGCACATGGAACCGTTGCACATAAACGCCATGTTAGATAAAACCTTAGTAGAACGCTTAGAAGAAAAAGCCGCCTTTGTGCACCAAGTGTTTTTAGAAACCAACAAAGATTGGAGCGAAACATTTTATAGGATGATGTTTTATGCGTTCGGCCTTAAAGTAAATGCCGAAGCCATGTTGAGGTTGGCCTCTAATATTCCATTATCAATTGTTAGAAAACATCAAAACAACCCGTTAGAAGTAGAGTCTATTTTTATGGGCATGGCGGGTTTTTTAGAGGGCGAAGATGAATATCAGCAAAACCTAAAAAAAGAATTTTTGCATTGGCAGAAAAAATATGGATTAACACCAGTAAATAAGGAGCAATTTAAATTTGCTCGTTTGCGGCCTATTGCCTTTCCACCTGTGCGTTTGGCGCAATTGGCCGCCATATTAAGCACCACCCCTGATGTGTTTAGGTTGGCCATGCAGCTAAGCTCGCCAACCAAATTGATGGATATTTTAAGAGTTCCCATCCATACATATTGGGATACGCATTATAATTTCGGAAAAGAATCTGCTGTGCAAAACAAATCGGTATCGGCAAATTTGGCTGTACAAGTTTTAATTAATGCAGTAATTCCGGTGCTGTTTCATTATAGCAATTTGCGTGGAGAAGAAAAACAAAAAATCACGGTGTTTGATTGGTTAGAACAACTAAAACCTGAGGATAATAAAGTAACGCGCACATTTGTAGAAAGTGGTTTTGAGCTACCCACCGCATTAGCGTCTCAGGCCGCATTGCAATTGCATAAAAATTATTGTAGGCACAGAAAATGTTTATCTTGCGCCATAGGAGTGAAAATCCTAAAACAATGAAAAATTTTATAGAAAATCTTCGTACTTTTTTTGAAACTCGCGGGTACGAAGTATGCGCCAGGTTAGGCGATAAACTCGGAATAAAAACAGCACAAATCAGGCTGTTTTTTATTTATGCATCGTTTATGACATTGGGCTCACCGCTTATTATTTATTTTGCTTTGGCCTTTGTTATCCGCATTAAAGATTTTATCAATAGCCGCAGAACTTCAGTTTTCGATTTATAATTTTTAGCAGGAACAAGAAATGAGGAATCCGCTGCGCGCGCTCCGAAAAATTATTTATTTAATTACCGGTACAGTGGCGGTTGGCACAATTGGGTACATGGTTTTAGAAAACTACAACTTTGTAGATGCCTTGTACATGACCGTTCAAACCGTTTCTACGGTTGGATTTAACGAAGTTCACCCCTTTAGAGGGTATGGCCAGGAGTTTACCATATTTTTAATCATTATCAGTTTTGGTACTTTCGCCTATGGCATCTCCCAAATTACCCAATTGGTATTAGACGGAAGTTTACAAAATCATCTAAAAACAGTTAGAGTGCAAAAGCAAATAGACCAGCTAGAAGGGCATGTAATAATTTGTGGTTATGGCAGAAACGGCCAGCAAGCGGCAGAAAAAATCATTGCATACAAGCAACCTTTTATTGTAATAGATCAAAATGTAGACGAGCTACGATCTATGAAAAAGTTGAATCCTAATTTACTTTATATAGAGGGTGATGCTACACAAGATGAAATGCTTGTTGCAGCGGGTATTTCTAAGGCAAGCGCGTTAATTTCTGCCCTACATAATGATGCTGATAACTTGTTTGTTGTTGTTTCGGCAAAACAATTAAATCCAAATATGCGCATTGTAAGTAGAGCAAATCATGCAAGCACTGAGAAGAAGCTGCTCGCAGCAGGTGCCGATTATACAGTGTCGCCCAATATTGTTGGCGGATCTCACTTAGCCCATAATTTAATGAAGCCAGATGTGGTTGAGTTTTTAGACCATATAGATATTGCTGGTGTTTCTTCTTCATACATAGAAGAGGTGTTGCTAAGCGACTTAACCAAGGGCAATAAAGAGCATCAAATAATAGATTTAGATATTAGAAAAAGAACGGGTTGCAACGTTATAGGTATTAAAACTGTAAACGGAGATTTTGTAATAAACCCTGGTTCTGATTTGGTTTTAAAACCTAACTCTAAATTGTTTGTATTAGGAGATGATGAACAAATAGAAAAATTGAGAGCCTTAATAAAGGGCTAAAAAGATATTAAACATGGCAACACTTAAAGTTCTTATTACAGGTAGCAATGGCCTTTTAGGCCAAAAAATTATTTATGGTTTTAAAGATGATAAAACGCTTGATTTAATTGCTACGGCCAGAGGAGGTAATCGGATGAATGATCAATCTGGATATCGGTTTATAGAAATGGATATTACCAACAAAAGCCAAGTGTTTTCTGTGCTAGAAAAAGAAAAGCCTGATGCCGTAATCAATACCGCGGCCATGACAGACGTGGATGCCTGCGAAAAAAATCACGAAGAGTGTGATTTGCTAAACGTTACAGCAGTACAACACTTGGCTGACGCTTGTGATGCGCTCAACATTCATCTCATACATGTTTCTACCGATTTTATTTTTGATGGCAAGAACGGCCCGTATGCCGAAGATGATGAGCCAAACCCGCTGAGCTATTACGGAGAAAGTAAATTAAAGTCTGAAGAAATAGTTAAGCAATGCAGTTGCCCATGGTCTATTGTAAGAACAGTTTTGGTAATTGGTATTACAGAAGGCATGAGCCGCAGTAATATAGTATTGTGGGCCAAAGGTGCCTTAGAAAAAGGCCAAGAAATTAATGTAGTAGATGACCAGTTTAGAACACCAACCCTGGCAGAAGATTTAGCCATTGGGTGCATGTTGGTTGCCCAAAAAGGTGCCACGGGGATTTATAATATTTCCGGCAAAAACTTTATGAGTATATATGAACTTGTGCAACACGTAGCTGCGCATTGGAAATTGCCAAGTCATTTAATAAAAAGATCATCAACAGAGCATTTAAACCAACCAGCTAAACGCCCACCTATTACTGGTTTTATACTAGAAAAGGCAATAAAAGATTTAAATTATGCGCCCCGCAGTTTTAAAGAAGCACTAGAAATAATTAATACTCAAATATCGCAAAGCAGTTAATTGTATAAGTCATTCCTATAGTTTGGTTATTTTACGCCCTATTATTTAGATTTAACATTTTTATGAAGAAATACTACCTCACTTTTTTTACCCTACTTACCACAGTAACGCTCTTTGCCCAGAGCAAAAACCAAAAAATTAATACAGATGCCACAAACATTTCAGACTTAATTAATAGCTTTTTTGAGCCATTGGTAAAATTTTTAGGAAGCATTTTCTTTTTTGATCCTTTTGCTGCCATGGGTTTAGATCTTGGAGCACCTGTACCACTTATTGTGGTGTGGCTTGTTTTCGGTGCAATTTTCTTCACCGTAAAAATGAACTTTATAAATTTTAGAGGATTTACGCACTCTATACAATTAATAAGAGGAAAATATGACGACCCGAATGATAAAGGTGAAGTATCGCATTTTCAAGCGCTAACAACAGCACTTTCTGCAACGGTTGGTTTAGGTAACATTGCCAGTGTGGCGGTGGCCATTACTATTGGTGGTCCGGGTGCTACCTTTTGGATGATTTGTGCAGGTATTTTAGGTATGGCTACAAAATTTACAGAATGTACCCTGGGGGTTAAATACAGAACTATAGATAAAGATGGAAATGTTTCTGGTGGGCCCATGTATTATTTGTCTCAAGGATTGGCCAAACGAAACATGAAAAAATTTGGAAAAGTACTTGCCGTGCTTTTTGCGCTTTTGGCTATTGGGGCGTCATTTGGTGGAGGAAACATGTTTCAGGCCAATCAAGCTTTTGCCCAGTTAGAAAGTCAAGTTGGGTTTTTGCAAGATCAAGGATTTTGGTTTGGTATAGGCTTGGCCATATTAGTAGGTGTTGTAATAATTGGTGGAATAAAATCGATTGCAAAAGTTACAGAGAAGATTGTGCCTTTTATGGCAGCGCTTTATGTGTTATCGGCTCTTACAATTTTAGGGTTAAACTTTACAAATATCCCTCATGCGTTTGGCTTAATTCTAAAAGGAGCATTTGCGCCAGATGCATTGTTTGGTGGGTTTATAGGTGTATTAATAACAGGTTTTCAGCGTGCATCATTTTCTAACGAAGCCGGTGTTGGTTCAGCAGCCATAGCACACAGTGCGGTAAAAACCAACGAGCCTATAAGCGAAGGGTTTGTTGCTTTGTTAGAACCATTTATAGATACGGTTGTGATTTGTACCATGACAGCTTTGGTTATTATTATAACCGGAAGATATACCGGGTATGAGTTAGAAGGAGCACAGTTAACTTCATCGGCATTTCAAAGTGCGTTTTCATGGTTTCCGGCAGTATTAGCGGTAGCTATTTTCTTGTTTGCTTTTTCTACCATGATAAGTTGGTCTTACTACGGGCTAAAAGCTTGGAACTTTTTATTCGGAAACTCAAATTTAGCGAGCAACGCTTACAAAGTAATTTTCTTGTTATTTATAATTGTTGGAAGCACAACTTCGCTTGGAGCCGTTATTGATTTTTCTGACATGATGATTCTCGCCATGGCATTCCCTAATATTATTGGTCTATTAATAATGTCTAAAGAAGTGAAGTTAGATATGAAGACCTATTTAGACAAGGTGAAAAACGGAATAATTAAGGCTTATAAATAGTTATTTTAATAGCCATGAAGTGGCTTGATAAATTTAACCTTACCGCAACAGAGAAAAAAGGATTTATCGTCCTTGCTGTTTTGATTTTTGTAGCATTGCTTGTAAGAATCGCAGTTTTGTTTTATCCAAACAACCCAGAGTTAAAACAATCCAGATTACTTGATGATTTAGAACAATGGGAAGTAAATAAACGCGAAAGTTTGCGGGTTCAGCATCGGTTTAACCCCAACACAGTTTCTGATGAGTTTATTGATTCGCTAAAAATCTCAGCGTACGCTAAAAAAAATTGGCGTAATTATTTAGCAAAAAACAGATTGTTTAAAGAACCCGAGGATGTGTTAAAAATTTACGGAATGGATACACTTTGGTATGAGGTTAACAAGGACTCCATATATATAACAGAAAAGTTACCGGCCAAAGAATCTGTATTAAGGGTAGAATTGTTTGAATTCGATCCAAATCAAGTAACACCCACAGATTTAAAAAAGTTAGGATTTCCTGATTGGGTAGCAAACAGATTACTTAACTATAGAAAGAGTGGTGGTATGTTTAAAAAACCAAAAGACTTATTAAACCTATACGATTTTCCTGCCGATTTATATGAAGAAATAGAAGACTACATTAAGATTGCCCCAATAAAAGCAGAAAAGGAAATAGAAAAAATAGCCGTTTCTGTGAATATTAATAGTGCCGATTCAGTTGAGTTATTGAGCATTGTAGGTGTAGGGCCAACGTTTGCATCAAGAATTATTGCTTACAGAAATAGGTTAGGTGGATATTATAAAACGGAACAACTAAAAGAAATCTATGGTATAGATGATCAGAAGTATCAGGATCTTTTGCCGCAAATCTTTGTGGGAGCACAAAATGTAAAAACCATAAATATCAATACGGCAACGTTTAAAGTGTTGCTGCATCACCCATACTTAAATTATGAGCAAGTAAAGGTTATTGTAAACTATAGAGAGATGTTTAAAGAGATAAAAAGCATAGATGATTTAAAAAATTTAGAAGGAATTACGGCAAAAGATGTAGAAAGATTAAAACCATACTTGCGGGTAGAATAAAATGTTATATTTGCCGCCCTAAAGAGAGGAGGTGTCTTAGATATGTTAGTAGTAAATGTAAAAGAAGGAGAATCAATTGATAGAGCGTTAAAACGTTACAAGCGTAAATTTGATCGTACAGGTCAAATGCGTCAACTACGTACGCGCCAACAATTCACAAAACCATCTGTAAATCGCAGAAAGGAAATAATTAAGGCTTCATACATTCAACATTTAAGAGAATCTCAAGAAGATTAATTATATTGAATAAGTATTATATTAAGGCAATCAATAAATTGATTGCCTTTTTTTATGTCTATGAAATTTCAAGATTTTATTATTTATTTAGAAACGGAAAAGCGGTATTCTTCGCATACCGTACTTGCATTTAAAACAGATTTGCAACAATTTTCTGTTTATCTGGAAGGCAATTACGAAGTCTTAGATATGAAGGAAGCAAGTTTCCCAATGGTAAGATCTTTTGTAGTAGACCTGATGGAGAAAGAGTATAAACCTAAAAGTGTAAACAGAAAGCTATCTTCTCTAAAAACATATTTTAATTTTTTAAGAAAAAAAGGAATCATAGTTGTTAATCCTGCAGCAAAAATTACATCGTTAAAAACGCCAAAACAACTTGTAAAAACAGTTAGCTTAGAAGAGATGCAAAAACTACTTTTAGAAGAAGGTGTTTTTGCTGATACTCATGCAGGAATTAGAGATAGGGCCATAATAGAATTGTTGTATGCAACGGGTATTAGAAGAAGCGAATTGATAGAGTTAAAATTAAACGGCTTAGATTTTAATGCATATACCATAAAAGTAACCGGAAAAAGAAACAAAACCAGAGTAATTCCTTTTCCGAAGAGCATTGCAAAAAGTTTAATAGAATACCAAAACATAAGGCCGAATAATGAAAACAAAACAGAAACATTTTTTCTCACAGAAAAAGGAAACAAGTTGGATCCAAAGCTTGTTTATAATGTGGTAAAGCAATACCTTAGTTTAGTAACAACATCAAACAAAAAAAGCCCTCATGTTCTTAGACACACATATGCAACACATTTATTAAATAAAGGAGCAGATGTGAATGACATAAAAGAATTATTAGGACACTCAAGTTTAAACGCAACACAGATTTACACCCACAATTCATTCGAAAAATTAAAAGAAGCATATAACCAGACTCACCCACGTGAGCATAAAAAAAAGTAAGTATGAAAGTAAACCTTCAGTCCGTAAAATTTAAAGCAGATTATAAGCTAGTAGAATACGTTCAATCTAAGTTGGATAAATTGGATCAATTTCATGATCATATTATAGATGCTGATGTTTTTTTAAAGGTTAAAAACACAAATGCCCCCGTAAATAAAATTGTAGAAATAAAAATTAATATTCCAGGCAACGATATTTTGGTAGCCAAAGAGGGCGAATCTTTTGAGGAAGCCACTGATACTGCGGCAGACGTGCTGAAAAGACAGTTAAGAAAAAACAAAGAAAAGGTACGAGGAGTTTAATTAAATATTTTTTTATTGAAGACTTGCGCGAACAAGTATCTTTTTTACATTTGCAGTCCGTTTTTAGAAGCGGACTTTTTTTTTGCAATTCAATTGAAAATAGAGCGGTATTTAGCAGTTTAATTTGAAGCAAATTGTAAAAGAAAAACGCCAGCATAGCTCAGTTGGTAGAGCAGCTGATTTGTAATCAGCTGGTCGGGGGTTCGAGTCCCTCTGCTGGCTCAAAAAAAAAGAAGCCTCTTTATAAAAAGGCAACGTTCTTAAAAATAATAACATTGGGGGAGATACTCAAGCGGCCAACGAGGGCAGACTGTAAATCTGCTGACTATGTCTTCGCAGGTTCGAATCCTGCTCTCCCCACATTTATTAAGCGGAAGTAGCTCAGTTGGTAGAGCATCAGCCTTCCAAGCTGAGGGTCGCGAGTTCGAATCTCGTCTTCCGCTCAACAATTAAAGCCGGTGTAGCTCAGGGGTAGAGCGTTTCCTTGGTAAGGAAGAGGTCATGGGTTCAATTCCCATCATTGGCTCGAAGTTGCACTTTAACTATTTATATTAATTAATTAAGATTCGAAAGATCATGGCAAAAGAGACGTTCGTGCGGACAAAACCGCACTTAAACATCGGAACAATTGGTCACGTAGACCATGGTAAAACTACGTTGACAGCAGCAATTACTACAGTTTTAGCAAACGCTGGTTTGTCTGAGCTTCGTAGTTTTGATTCAATTGATAATGCTCCTGAAGAAAAGGAGAGAGGTATTACAATTAACACTTCACACGTTGAGTATCAAACAGCAAACCGTCACTACGCACACGTAGACTGTCCAGGTCACGCGGATTACGTAAAGAACATGGTTACTGGTGCTGCTCAAATGGATGGAGCAATTTTGGTTGTTGCTGCAACAGATGGCCCTATGCCACAAACACGCGAGCACATCCTTCTTGGTCGTCAGGTAGGTATTCCTGCAATGGTTGTATTCATGAATAAAGTGGATATGGTTGATGACGAAGAGTTGTTAGAACTAGTTGAAATGGAAATCCGTGAGTTATTATCATTCTACGAGTATGATGGTGATAACACTCCTGTAATTATGGGTTCTGCTCTTGGTGCACTTAACGGTGAGCAAAAATGGGTTGATACTGTAATGGAGTTAA
The DNA here is from genome assembly GCA_030424545.1 of Bacteroidia bacterium. Taxonomy (GTDB): domain Bacteria; phylum Bacteroidota; class Bacteroidia; order Flavobacteriales; family Schleiferiaceae; genus JAUHWL01. The sequence continues at coordinate 105,252 of JAUHWL010000009.1, read as the reverse complement.
TGGATGCTGTGGATTCATTCATTCAAGAGCCAGAGCGTGATAAAGACAAGCCATTCTTAATGCCTGTTGAAGACGTGTTTACAATTACTGGTCGTGGTACAGTGGCAACTGGTCGTATTGAAACTGGTGTTGCAAACACCGGTGATGCTGTTGAAATTATTGGTTTTGACCACAAATTAAATTCTACAGTTACTGGGGTTGAGATGTTCCGTAAAATCCTTGATAGAGGTGAAGCTGGAGATAATGTAGGTATCTTGTTAAGAGGTATTGAGAAGTCTGACATTCGTAGAGGTATGGTAATCTGTAAGCCAGGTTCAATTACACCTCACACCAAATTTAAGGCTGAGGTTTATATCCTTAAAAAAGAAGAAGGTGGACGTCACACTCCATTCCACAATAAATATCGTCCTCAATTCTACTTACGTACAACAGACGTAACTGGTGAGATTCACATGCCAGAAGGAGTTGAGATGGTAATGCCAGGTGATAACTTAACAATTACTGTTGAGTTGATTGCGCCAGTAGCAATTAATAAAGGTCTACGCTTTGCGATGCGTGAAGGTGGTAGAACTGTAGGTGCTGGTCAGGTAACTGAGATTATTGAGTAAGAAAAACTCAAAATTATAACAAGTTTTGGTAGAAGGTGTTCCGCATTTTGCGGGATACCTTTCTGCCTAAATACGGGTGTAGCTTCCTAATTTGTGTTTAGGAATAGGGGAAAATCGGAAAAAGATTGATCCTGGTTTTGAAAAGAAATTTTCAGGGAAAAGCGAAATTCGTTAATACATACGGGTGTAGCTCAGCTGGTAGAGCAGTGGTCTCCAAAACCAAAGGTCGCGAGTTCGATTCTTGCCACCCGTGCAAGTAAAGAGATAAACGTTAATGGGAAATTTGGTTCATTATTTACAAGATGCGTATCGCGAGTTTGCTTTAAAAGCAGCTTGGCCAACGCTAAAAGAATTGCAGAAAAGCACTGTTATAGTAATTATAGCAACGGCACTTTTTTCATTGCTCATTTTTGGAATGGATAAAGGCATCAGCACTATTCTCGAATTTGTTTATCAAATTTTTAAATAAATGCCCAAAAGGTAACATCCATCATGAGTGATTCTAAAAAATGGTATGTGGTTCGGGCGATTAGTGGTCAGGAAAACAAGATTAAAGGGTATATAGAAAATGAGGTTGCCCATCTTGGCATGGCTGATTTGGTTGCCCAAATTTTGGTGCCTACCGAAAAAGTGTTTCAAATTAGAAACGGTAAAAAGGTTAGTAAAGAAAGAAACTACTACCCTGGTTATATCATGATTGAAGCTACGCTTACAGGTGAAGTTGTACATACCTTAAAAAACATTCCAGGAATCATTGGTTTTCTTGGTGAAACAAAAGGTGGCGACCCTGTTCCTCTTAGACAAAGCGAAGTAAACAGAATGTTAGGTAAGGTTGATGAACTTGCAGAAAGTGATGAGCAATTTAACATTCCGTATGTACTAGGCGAAACCGTTAAAGTAATAGACGGACCGTTTAATGGTTTTAACGGAACTATTGAAAAGATTATTGAAGACAAGCGTAAATTAGAAGTAATGGTTAAAATATTTGGCCGTAAAACTCCTTTAGAGCTTGGCTTTATGCAAGTAGAAAAAGAAGGTTAAAAATAGTAGATGTGAGCTCTACAAGGTTAAAGAAAGCTTCCAAGTTCTTTAACAAGTTGTAAGCTAATAGATAATAAACGATGGCTAAAGTAGTATTTAAAATAGTTAAACTTCAAGTAAGAGGGGGGCAAGCAAATCCTTCTCCACCCGTAGGTCCAGCACTAGGTGCGGCAGGTGTGAATATTATGGAGTTTTGTAAGCAATTTAACGCCCGGTCTCAAGACAAAATGGGTAAAGTTTTGCCAGTATCAATTACAGTTTATTCAGACAAGTCGTTTGATTTCGTTATTAAAACTCCCCCTGCGGCAGTTCAATTAATGGAAGCTGCAAAATTGAAAAAGGCATCTTCTGAACCCAATAGACAAAAAGTAGCAAAAGTTACTTGGGATCAGGTAAAAACAATTGCTGAGGATAAAATGGTTGACCTTAATTGCTTTACCGTAGAATCTGCAATGAGCATGATTGCTGGTACAGCAAGAAGTATGGGGATAACCGTTTCTGGTCCAAAACCATTTTAACGGTATAAAATTCTAGAAATGGGAAAATTGACAAAAAATCAAAAGAACGTGAAGGCGTTGGTAGAAAAGAATAAAACCTATTCTATTGATGAAGCTTCGCAATTAGTAAAAGACGTAACAACAACAAAGTTTGATGCGTCTGTAGATTTAGCCGTACGCCTAGGTGTAGATCCACGTAAAGCCAATCAAATGGTACGTGGTGTAGTTACTTTACCTCACGGTACTGGTAAAACGGTTAAAGTGTTAGCCTTAGTTACTCCAGATAAAGAGCAAGAAGCTCTAGATGCTGGTGCAGACTATGCCGGTCTTGATGAGTACATCAACAAAATTAAAGGCGGCTGGACAGACATTGATGTTATAGTAACCATGCCCTCAGTAATGGGTAAAATTGGTCCATTAGGTAGAGTATTAGGTCCACGTGGCTTAATGCCTAACCCAAAAAGTGGAACTGTAACCATGGATGTAGCGAAAGCTGTTAGCGATGTAAAAGGTGGAAAAATTGACTTTAAAGTTGATAAGTACGGAATTATACACGCTGGTATAGGTAGAGTTTCATTTACAAGTGATAAAATCAAGGAAAATGCTGTAGAAATCATTAACACCTTGATAAAACTTAAGCCAAGTGCAGCCAAAGGTACTTACGTAAAAAGTATTTATTTGAGCAGCACCATGAGCCAAGGAATTGCTGTTGACGCCAAATCGGTGTAATATTAAAAAGATACTGAGATGACTCGCGAAGAAAAAAATCAAGCAATTAAAGAATTAACTGGAGTAATGAACGATACTTCTACAATTTATGTAGCAGATATCGCAGGGTTAAATGCCAGTGAAACTTCACAATTAAGAAGATTATGCCATTCTCATGGTGTAAAACTTTCGGTTGTAAAAAATACGCTCCTTAAAAAAGCAATGGAGAAATCAGACAAAACGTTTGATGACTTATTTGTTGCTTTAAAAGGCAATACTAGTATCATGCTTTCAGAGAATGGTAACGCTCCTGCAAAGTTGATTAAAGATTTCCGTAAAAAGCTTGACAAGCCTGTTTTAAAAGGGGCTTATATTGATGAAGCAATTTACTTAGGAGATGATCAACTAGATGCATTAGTAAATATCAAATCTAAAGAAGAACTAGTAGGTGAAATTATTACATTATTGCAGTCTCCTGCACGTAAGGTTATTTCCGCACTTCAATCAAGTGGTAATACCATTTCTGGTATTCTTACAACATTGGAAAAAGGAAAATCATAATTTGTACGCACTCCGCTTCCATATAAAAACAATAATTTAATTTTTAAAATCACGCAAAATGGCTGATATCAATCAATTAGGCGATGCTCTTGTTGGTCTTACAGTAAAAGAAGTTCAAGAATTGGCTAACTATTTAAAAGAAACTCACGGTATAGAGCCAGCTGCTGCAGCTGTAGCTGTTGCTGGTCCTGCTGCCGCTGGTGGTGACGGTGACGGTGCTGCTGAGCAAACAGAATTCGATGTAATTCTTAAAGCTGCTGGCGCATCTAAATTAGCCGTTGTAAAGCTAGTTAAAGAAATGACCGGATTAGGTCTTAAAGAAGCAAAAGAAAAAGTAGATTCTGCCCCATCGGCACTTAAAGAAGGTGTTTCTAAGGACGAAGCTGAAGCATTGAAAAATCAGCTCGAAGAAGCTGGTGCTGAAGTAGAAGTTAAGTAATTGACTCTTACTCTTTTTAAAGAGCTTTAACAGGTTTAGGTCTTTCCCATACATTTTGGGGCAAGACCTAAACCCTTTTGTGTATAATAAACATAAGTTGCAAATTATGGCAAATCCTGTTGCTACTGCATCAAACAATCGCATAAATTTTTCGTCAACATTTGTTAAGACGGATTATCCAGATTTTTTGGATATTCAGTTGAAAGCCTTTCATGACTTTTTTCAAATAGATACGAAACCGGAAGACCGAAACGATGAAGGTCTTTACCGCGTTTATGCTGAGAATTTTCCAATTACAGACGCTAGAAACCAATTTGTTCTAGAGTTTTTGGATTATTTTGTCGATCCTCCACGTTACTCTGAAACAGAGTGTATAGAACGTGGTCTAACATACAGCGTGCCCTTAAAGGCACGATTAAAGCTGTATTGTACGGATCCAGAACATGAAGATTTCGAAACCATTGTGCAAGATGTTTATCTTGGAACAATACCATACATGTCACAACGTGGTACCTTTATTGTAAATGGTGCAGAGCGCGTTATTGTGTCGCAATTACACCGTTCTCCTGGTGTATTTTTTGGGCAAAGCTATCACGCAAACGGTACAAAATTGTACTCTGCGCGTATCATACCTTTTAAAGGTTCATGGATAGAATTTGCTACAGATATTAACCATGTCATGTATGCATACATTGACAGAAAGAAAAAACTTCCCGTAACTACTCTTTTCCGTTCTATTGGTTTTGAACGTGATAAAGATATACTTGAAATCTTTGACCTTGCGGACGAGATTAAAGTATCTAAAGCATCTATGAAAAGGTCTTTAGGTAGAAAATTGGCAGCCCGCGTTTTAAAAACATGGATTGAAGATTTTGTGGATGAGGATACTGGTGAAGTAGTATCTATAGAGCGTAACGAGGTAATTCTTGACCGTGATACAATTCTTGAAAAAGAACACGTAGAAGAAATGCTAGAAGCAGAGGTTCAAACCATCTTGCTTCACAAAGAAGATATTCAATCTTCTGAGTACGCAATTATTTATAACACATTGCAGAAAGACCCTACAAACTCTGAAAAAGAAGCTGTAGAGCACATTTACCGCCAACTAAGAAATGCCGAACCACCTGATGAAGAAACAGCTCGTGGTATTATAGATAAACTGTTCTTCTCTGAGCAACGCTATAACTTAGGTGAAGTTGGTAGATATAGACTAAACAAAAAACTTGGGTTAAACATTGATGCTGATAAGCAAGTGTTAACCAAAGAAGATATAATTAGTATCATTAAATACCTCATAGAATTAATTAATTCTAAAGCAGAGGTTGATGATATTGACCACTTGAGCAACAGACGTGTACGTACTGTAGGCGAGCAATTGGCAAATCAGTTTGGTGTTGGTTTAGCACGTATGGCACGCACAATTCGTGAGCGTATGAACGTACGTGATAACGAAGTGTTTACGCCAATCGATTTGATAAACGCCAAAACACTTTCCTCTGTAATCAACTCGTTTTTTGGTACAAACCAGTTGTCTCAATTTATGGATCAAACAAATCCATTATCTGAGGTAACACACAAACGTAGAATGTCTGCGTTAGGACCAGGTGGTTTGAGTAGAGAGCGCGCAGGATTTGAGGTTCGTGACGTTCACTATACTCACTACGGTCGTCTTTGCCCGATTGAAACGCCAGAGGGACCAAACATTGGTTTGATTTCTTCACTTTGTGTTTACGCTAAAGTAAATGCAATGGGCTTTATAGAAACGCCATATCACAAAGTAGAAAATGGTAAGGTAGATTTAAAAGCCGAACCAATTTATTTAAGTGCTGAGGAAGAAGAAGAAAAAGTAATTGCGCAAGCAAATGCTCCATTATTAGCAGACGGAACTTTTGTAAACGGTAAAGTAAAATCTCGCGAAGAAGGAGATTTCCCAATGGTAGAGCCAGACCAAATTAATTTTATGGACGTGGCGCCAAACCAAATTGCTTCTATTTCTGCTTCGTTAATTCCTTTCTTAGAGCATGATGATGCAAACCGTGCATTGATGGGTTCTAACATGATGCGCCAAGCCGTACCATTGTTACGCCCAGAAGCTCCTATTGTGGGTACAGGATTAGAGCGCCAAGTAGCGCGCGATTCTCGTGTATTGATAAATGCTGAAGGAGAAGGAACAGTAGAATATGTTGACTCTGAGCAGATTCACATCCGCTATGACAAAACAGAAAACGAAGTACTTGTAAGCTTTGACGTTGATGTTAAAGAATACAAGCTACCTAAGTTCTTAAAAACCAACCAAGGAACAACCATTAACCTAAAACCAATTGTAAGAGTTGGCGATAGAGTAAGTAAAGGTGAAGTTCTTTGCGAAGGTTACGCAACAGAAAACGGAGAACTTGCACTTGGTAGAAACATGCTTGTATCTTTTATGCCTTGGAAAGGTTATAACTTTGAGGATGCCATCGTAATTAGCGAACGTGTTGTACGTGAAGATATTTTTACATCTATACACGTAGATGAGTATACCTTAGAAGTAAGAGACACCAAATTAGGTGTAGAAGAACTTACTGCAGATATACCAAACGTAAGCGAAGAAGCTACTAAAGATTTAGATGAAAACGGAATCATTCGCATTGGTGCAGAAATTAAGCCAGGCGATATTCTTATCGGAAAAATTACACCAAAAGGTGAGTCTGATCCATCGCCAGAAGAAAAACTTTTACGCGCCATATTTGGCGATAAAGCCGGTGATGTAAAAGATGCATCAATGAAAGCATCTCCTTCTTTACACGGGGTAGTTATAGACAAGAAATTGTTCTCTCGCTCTGTAAAAGATAAGCGCCAACGCTTAAGAGATAAAGAAGAAATAGAATTGCTAGACAAAGAATTCAACATGGAGTTGGAAACTTACCGTCAAAGATTCTTAGAGAAACTTGCATTCTTGGTACAAGGTAAAACCGCCCAAGGTGTAATGAATGACCTTAATGAAGAAGTAATTCCGAAAGGAACAAAATTCACCCTAAAAATATTAAACAGTATAGATGATTATACACGTTTAGTTGGTGGATCTTGGACCGTTGATAAAGAATTAGATTCTTTAATTAAATCCCTAATACACAACTACAAAATAAAAGTTAACGATTTAGCAGGTATACACAGACGTAAGAAATTTACAATAACTGTTGGTGATGAATTGCCAGCCGGAATTATAAAACTTGCCAAAGTTTATATCGCCAAAAAACGTAAACTTAAAGTAGGAGATAAAATGGCGGGTCGCCACGGAAACAAGGGTATTGTTGCTCGTATAGTACGTGACGAGGATATGCCATTCTTAGAAGACGGAACTCCAGTAGATATCGTACTTAACCCACTTGGTGTACCATCTCGTATGAACATTGGGCAGATTTACGAAACTGTACTTGGTTGGGCCGGAAGAAAACTAGGAAAGAAATTTGCAACGCCAATTTTTGATGGTGCATCTCTAGACCAGATTAGCGAGTACATTGCAGAAGCTGGTATTCCTAAATTTGGCCACACCCACCTATACGATGGCGGAACAGGAGAGCGCTTTGACCAAAAAGCAACTGTAGGTATTATCTACATGCTTAAACTAGGTCATATGGTAGATGATAAAATGCATGCACGTTCTATAGGACCATACTCATTAATTACGCAACAACCTCTTGGTGGTAAAGCACAATTTGGTGGTCAGCGTTTTGGTGAGATGGAGGTTTGGGCACTTGAAGCATTTGGTGCATCAAATATTCTACGCGAAATTTTAACAGTGAAATCTGATGATGTAATTGGCCGCGCCAAAACATACGAAGCACTTGTTAAAGGTGAAAGAATGCCAGAACCAGGTATCCCAGAATCGTTTAACGTATTGTTACACGAACTTAGCGGATTGGGTCTTAAAATAACAATGGATTAACAATTTGTATAGGGATAGCGAGAAATCGTTATCCCTTTTACACTATAAATTTCTCTCGTACTATGGCTTTGAGGAAAAATGAAAAATCAACAGTTAGTGCATTTTCCAAAATCACTATAAGTCTTTCTTCTCCAGAAGAAATGCTAGAAAAAAGTTTTGGCGAAGTATTAAAACCTGAAACAATAAACTACCGTACACACAAACCAGAAAGAGATGGTTTGTTTTGCGAGCGCATTTTTGGCCCTGTAAAGGATTATGAGTGTGCCTGTGGTAAATATAAGCGCATACGCTACAAAGGCATTGTTTGTGACCGTTGTGGTGTAGAGGTTACAGAAAAGAAAGTAAGAAGAGAACGCGTAGGGCACATTAGCCTTGTTGTTCCCGTTGTACATATTTGGTACTTCCGCTCTTTGCCAAACAAAATTGGATACTTGTTAGGTCTTCCTTCTAAAAAGTTGGATATGATTATTTACTACGAACGTTACGTAGTAATACAAGCAGGTATTGCAACCGATGCCGAAGAAAATCCATTAGAATTTTTACAATTCTTAACAGAAGAAGAATACCTAGATATTCTTGAAAAACTTCCGCAAGAAAATCAATATTTAGACGATACTGATCCCAATAAATTCATCGCCAAAATGGGTGGTGAAGCCATTATTGGATTATTACAACGCATTAACTTAGATGATGCCTCTTACGAGCTTCGTCACAAAGCCAATACAGAAACATCGCAACAACGTAAGCAAGAAGCATTGAAGCGCCTACAAGTTGTAGAAGCTTTACGCGATGCTAACAAACGCATAGAAAACCGCCCAGAATGGATGGTTGTAAAAGTTGTGCCAATTATACCACCAGAATTGCGCCCATTGGTGCCGCTAGATGGTGGACGTTTTGCTACATCAGATTTAAATGACTTATACCGCAGAGTAATTATCCGTAACAACCGTTTAAAACGCTTGTTAGAAATTAAAGCTCCTGAGGTAATCTTGCGTAATGAAAAACGTATGTTACAAGAATCTGTAGATTCTTTGTTTGATAACACACGTAAATCTAGCGCTGTAAAAACAGAATCAAATAGAGCATTAAAATCTCTTTCTGATAGCTTAAAAGGTAAACAAGGTCGTTTCCGCCAAAACCTTTTGGGGAAACGTGTTGACTATTCTGCACGTTCTGTAATTGTTGTAGGACCAGAATTAAAACTTCACGAGTGTGGTTTACCAAAAGATATTTCTGCCGAATTATACAAACCATTTATTATACGTAAGCTTATAGAGCGAGGTATTGTAAAAACGGTAAAATCGGCTAAGAAAATTATAGATAGAAGAGACCCTGTAGTTTGGGACATTTTAGAAAATGTAATGAAAGGTCACCCGATACTTCTAAACCGTGCGCCAACGTTGCACCGTTTAGGTATTCAGGCATTTCAACCTAAACTTATAGAAGGAAAAGCAATTCAACTTCACCCACTAGTTTGTACTGCATTTAACGCAGATTTTGATGGTGACCAAATGGCAATTCACTTACCATTAGGCCCAGCAGCAGTGCTAGAAGCGCAAATGTTGATGCTTGCATCTCATAACATCTTAAACCCTGCAAACGGTTCGCCAATTACGGTACCGTCTCAGGATATGGTTTTGGGCTTGTACTACATGACCAAGCCTAGAAGAAATACACCAGAATTCCCGATTAAAGGAGAAGGACTTTCTTTTTACAGCAAAGACGAAGTTGTTATTGCATTAAACGAGAAAAAAGTTGACTTGCATGCCAACATCAAAGTTCGTGCACGAGTAAAAGAAGACGGTGTATTAAAAACAAAATTGATAGAAACTAGCGTTGGCCGTGTATTGTTTAACGCTGTAGTTCCAGAATCTGTAGGATTTATTAACGAACTATTGACCAAAAAAGCACTACGCGAAATTATTGCAGGTATCCTTAGAGAAACGGACATCCCAGCAACCGCTAAGTTCTTAGATGATATGAAGTATTTAGGATATACGCATGCCTTTAAAGGAGGGTTATCTTTCTCTTTAGAAGACATTAGAATTCCTGATGAAAAAGCGGTATTGATAGAAGAAGCGAGCAACCAGATTGAAGAAATTTCTGGAAGCTATAGCATGGGTTTAATTACAAACAACGAGCGCTACAACCAAGTAATTGATGTTTGGACAACGGCAAACGCTAGATTAACCCAAGCGGCCATGTCATCGCTAATTAACGATCAGCAAGGGTTTAACCCAATCTACATGATGCTTGACTCTGGTGCGCGTGGTTCAAAAGAACAAATTCGCCAGCTTTCAGGTATGCGTGGTTTGATGGCAAAACCTCAAAAATCTGGTTCTGTAGGTGGAGAAATTATTGAGAATCCGATTATCTCTAACTTTAAGGAAGGATTATCAATTCTTGAGTACTTTATTTCTACGCACGGTGCACGTAAAGGTCTTGCAGATACGGCCCTTAAAACGGCTGATGCGGGTTACTTAACCAGACGTTTGGTAGACGTTGCACAGGATGTTGTTATCAACGAAGTTGATTGCGGTACATTGCGTGGCTCTGAAGTTTCAGCATTAAAGAAAAACGAAGAAATTGTTGAGCCATTGGGCGATAGAATTTTAGGACGTACTTCTTTGCATGATATTGTAGATCCGCTAACAGGTGAACTATATGTTGAAGCTGGCGGTGAGATAACCGAAGAAATTACAGCAAAAATTGAAGCGTCTCCATTAGACTCTATAGAAGTAAGATCGGCCTTAACATGCGAAACCAAAAGAGGTATTTGCTCTAAATGTTACGGACGCAACTTAAGTACTTCTAGAATGGTACAACAAGGTGAAGCCGTTGGTGTAATTGCAGCTCAATCTATTGGAGAACCAGGAACGCAGCTTACTCTACGTACCTTCCACGTGGGTGGTACGGCAGGTAACATTGCCGAAGAAAATAAACTTACAGCCAAATTTGATGGTATTGTTGAGTTAGAAGACGTTAGAACCGTAGAAGGCGAAGACGGAGAAGGAAATAAAATAAACATTGTAATTGGCCGTACTGGAGAGGTAAAAGTTGTTGATCAGAAAACAGGTATTTCTGTAATGACCAATAACGTGCCTTATGGTTCTACTCTAGTAATAAAAGATGGTCAAACCATTGGAAAAGGAGAAACCATTTGTACTTGGGACCCTTATAACGCGGTAATTATTTCAGAATTTGCTGGTAAGATTGGTTATGAGGATATCATCCAAGGAACAACCTACAAAGTAGAAATTGATGAGCAAACTGGTTTCCAAGAAAAAGTAATTTCAGAAACAAGAAACCGTAAGCTTGTACCAATTATCCAAATTTTAGATAAAAAAGGTGGCGAGATTAAGCACTATACCTTACCCGTTGGTGCCCACCTTATGGTAGAAGAAGGCGAAGAAATTAAAGCTGGAAAAGTACTTGTTAAAATCCCAAGAAAATCTGCAAAAGCGGGTGATATTACAGGAGGTTTACCACGTGTAACTGAGTTATTCGAAGCTCGTAACCCTTCTAACCCTGCAGTAGTTTCAGAAATTGATGGTATTGTTTCTTACGGAAAAATTAAGCGTGGTAACCGCGAGGTAATTGTAGAATCTCGTACTGGTGAGCTTAAAAAATACCTTATCAACCTTTCTAAGCAAATTCTTGTTCAAGAAAACGACTTTGTAAAAGCGGGTATGGCTCTTAGTGATGGCGCCATTACTCCTTCAGATATTTTGGCTATTCAAGGTCCAACTGCTGTACAAGAGTATTTGGTGAATGAAATACAAGAAGTTTACCGTTTGCAAGGTGTAAAAATAAACGATAAGCATTTCGAAGTTATCGTACGCCAAATGATGCGTAAAGTAAATATTCAAGATCCAGGAGATACCAAGTTCTTAGAAGGTAACCTTGTTCATGCTATTGACTTTATTTCTGTAAATGATGAAATTTATGGAATGAAAGTAGTAGAAGATGCTGGCGATTCTAAAAACATTAAGGCGGGTCAGATTATTTCTTCTCGCCAACTAAGAGACGAAAACTCTTTGTTGCGTAGAAATGACGAAGCTTTGGTAGTTGCACGCGATGCACAAAACGCTACGGCTGTGCCAATACTTCAAGGTATTACAAGAGCTTCTCTTCAAACTAAATCGTTTATTTCTGCTGCTTCTTTCCAAGAAACAACTAAAGTTCTTAACGAGGCTGCCGTAAACGGTAAAGTAGATTATCTAGAAGGCTTGAAAGAAAATGTAATTGTAGGACACAAAATTCCTGCAGGTACTGGACTTAAGCGTTGGGATGATGTAATAGTAGGTTCTAAAGAAGACTACGAAGAAATGATGGCGCTTAAAACTGTAGATATAGACTAATTATGAGTAACGAAAAAAACACACAGCCAACACAAGACGGTCAATTAAACATTGAACTAACTGAAGAAGTAGCTGCTGGAACGTATGCAAACCTTGCGGTAATAAACCACTCACCAACCGAGTTTGTGGTAGATTACATCCAAGTAATGCCCGGAGTGCCAAAAGCAAAAGTACGCTCACGTGTTATTTTAACTCCTCAGCACGCCAAGCGTTTGCTTAAAGCCATGGCTGATAATATTAGTAGATACGAAAATCAGTTTGGAGAAATTAAAGACATTGAGCAACCGGCAATTCCGTTGAATTTTGGTGGGCCAACCGGCCAAGCTTAGTCTTTATTTGCAATAGAATATAGATTTTTAGATAACCAAAAAAGGCTCTCAGAAATGAGAGCCTTTTTTATGGTAGATAGTCTATCGGGTTTAAATAGAACATCTTTTTCCAGCCTTGCCGACTACCATCTTTGCGCCACGGATAGGGTACCAAAGTTAAAATAGAGTAGTGAAGGTGAGGCGATTTTCCTGCGGCATTACCACTTGTACCTACGCTGCCAATTTTTGTGTTTGATGATACAAACGAAAAACTAGAAGTTTGAATGCTGTTTAAATGCGCATAATAATGTAAACGCCATTTTGGCCCCAGAATTAAAACAAACTTTCCGCCTAAACTGATGTTTCCGGCATATAATACAATGCCGCGGGTTGCAGAATTTATATCCGTTCCAGTAGGGGCAAAAACATCAATTCCTTTATGCGTAACCGATTTTCCCCACGGATAATACCAGAAAGTTTCTGCGTTAAAATCGGCCTTAGTAGCATTTTGAACTGGCATTTTTAAGTTTTGAGGAATGATAAATCCAATGGCTAAAACAAAAGTTATCGCAATAAAGAATTTGGTTTTTCTCTTCATAAATTACATTGTAAAATAGGCGCGTAAGAGTTCAATTAGTAGCTGGTTAAAATCTAAACGGTTGCCATTAAGGCACAAGGTAAAGGCAACATTTTTTTCAGGAAAGTAGGCTGTAAAACTCTCAAACGAAGCCAAATTACCGGCATGGCCGTAGCTTATGTTGTTGTAAAACGGAAAAGCGTTTAATCCCAGACCAATATTATCGGTTAAAGTTTTCATTTCTTCTAGCTGAGATTTTGGTAAAATGCTGTGAGAAAATAGCGCATGCATAAACGTATTAACATTGTTTGGTGTGCTAACCAGGGCACCAGCACCCATTAAAGTGGGGTTGTAATGGTCGCCATTTTTCACCCACTTTTTAGTCCAATAGTAAGAGTTTGCTTGGTTTTGGCCGATATCAATTTTTCCGCCAGCAAACGTGTTTTGCAAGGCCAATGGTTCAATAATTCGGGCGTGTAAAGATTCCTTAAAACTGCGCTCATCCAACGCTTCTATAATTAAACTTAAGGCAACATAATTAGCATTGTTGTAATCAAATTTTTCGCCCGCAGCAAATGCAACAGGCGCACCCTGCAATACAGCAATTATTTCTGATGAGTTTTGTGGGTTTACATTTTTATATTTTAGATCGGTGCTTTTGCCAAAATTGTAAAGCCCAGACCTATGTTGTAGCAAATGTTTAACGGTAATATTTTTGGCGTTTGGCCAAGTAGGAAAAAATCGGTCAATGGTTTCATCTAACGTAATGTGTTGTTCTGCAACAAGCTGCAAAATCATACAGGCCGTAAATGTTTTCGATATTGAGCCAATCCGGTATTTTGTAGAATCGTTGGCTTTGGTCTTGGTGTCTAAATCGGCAAAACCAAAAGTTCCCGTGTATGTTGTTTTTCCGTTTTCAGAAAACGAAACGCTGCCCATCATTTTGTTTCGTTTTTCATATTTCGTAATTACATCATCAAGCTTTTTAAAGTTTACGGGTTGGGCAATACAGCCAAAGTAGCCAACAGAAAAAAGGATAATACAGAGTTTGTACATTTAAGTGAAATTGTAAAAAATATTTTCTTAACTAAAGTCAACAATAAATGAAATTAGCGCATGCAAATTTGCAGTATTAAAACACATAGATCATGAAAGTTATTGTTGTAGGTGCAAGCGGTGCAACGGGAAAATTATTGGTTGAAAATCTTTTGCATGAGGGCCAAGAAGTTGTGGCTGTGGTACGCTCGGCTGATAAATTGCCGGAAAAAATAAGAACGCACAAATTGCTTACAGTGGTAGTTGGCAGCATTTTAGAATTTAGTGACGAAGAATTGAAAAAAATCGTAGCCAATGGCGATGCTGTGGCATCTTGTTTAGGGCATAACCTTACTTTTAAAGGGATGTATGGCTATCCACGCAAACTTGTAACCGATGCTACCAAAAAGTTATGCCTTGCTGTAGAGCACGCTTCTGTAAACAAGCCCATAAAATTTGTTTTGATGAATACTGCAGGCAACAAAAACAAAGATTGCAAAGAGCCTATTTCATTTGGCCAGCGGGTAGTTATTGGTTTGTTGCGCTTGCTGGTGCCACCAGTAACTGATAATGAAAAAGCAGCAGAATTTTTAAGAGTAAAAATAGGACAACACAATGCGGCTATACAATGGGCGGTGGTTAGGCCAGATAATTTGTTAAATGACCAAGCCGTTTCTGCTTACAAGGTTTATGCATCGCCAATACGAAGTGCAATTTTTAATGCGGGGCAAACGAGTAGAATTAATGTAGCACATTTTATGGCCGATTTAATTACAAAAAACAATATATGGCAAAAATGGTGCGGAAAGATGCCCGTGATTTACAATGAAGAAACACAACGCAGTTAAAATAAAACGGTTATGATTTTTGATTCAATGCTTCTTCGGTAATTTTTTTAATGCGCTTTTGTTTGGTTTCGGGAGTTTTGGCAAAAGTAATTCCGTACAACAATAATTTTTGTGCCGATTTACTTAAGCCATTAAAGTATGTTTTTGTGATGGGCTCTGTACTAAATTCTTGTTCTAACTCTGCAGGAATCACCAAATTATCAATATCATCTAGCAAATGCCAAGAGCCATTTTGTTTGGCTAACGCAATACTTTTTAAGCCGGCTTCTGCAATTAAATTGTTGGCTAAGAGTAGCTCAACCTTTTTCTTATTTACTTTAGACCACATGCTTTTTGGCTTACGCTTGCTAAAATATTGCTTGTATTTCTCATGGTCAATCGTGTTTTTAACACTATCAATCCAACCAAAGCATATTGCTTCATCTACAGCATCGCTCCAAGATAGGTTAGGGGTTGCCGAGTTTTTTTTAAATAGAATAAGCCAAACAGATTCTTCCGATTCGTGATTTTTTTCTAACCACTTACGCCATTCGTTTTTGTTTTTTGGGTAAAACTCAGCAACAATTTTCTTTGCCATAGTTTTTATGTGGTTGTGATGTTTGCTTTTGCAAAAACGTCTTTTAAATCGTCCGCAATAGGAAAGGGTTTTAGCGGAGGAACGTTTGCACCACCCGGATTGCCAACGGGTATTTTTCCAACAAAAGATTTTATTCCACCAAAAATTAAGCGAGGTATCTGCCCAATTATTTCTTTTCGGCTTTTAATTTTAAACCCAAAAAGTAGCATGTGCCAATGCACAAAAGTGTGCGCAAACGGATATTTCTGTCCCAGAATATGTGCCCGCTCTAACTGATTCCAAGCAGCTTGTAAATTGCCTAAAGCTAGCTGTTGGCGATATTTTTCTAACTCTAAATTATAATAGGGCAATAGATTTTTAGGAATGTTGGTGTAAAATTTCATTATGCAAACTTTTTGGGTTCTACTTAGATATTTTGTTAAGTTGGTCTAAACTACCCAAAATTACACTACAAGCGTTTTCAATTTCGTCTAAACTTATGGTTAGTGGCGGTGCAATGCGTATGCTTTTAGCGTTAAACAGAAACCAATCTGTGATTAATCCGTTTGCAAGACAGTTATACATTGTAGCTTCTACTTTTTCAAAATTCTCTAGTTCTACGGCTAGCATCAAACCTGTGCCAGAAATGTTTTTAATTTCTGGGTGAACCAACAACTTTCTAAACAATGTTTCTTTAGCGGCTACGCTGCTCATTAGGTCCTCTTTTTCTAGCACTTCTAAGGTGGCAAGAGCTGCCACACAGCTTACCGGGTGCCCGCCAAAAGTTGTAATATGACCAAGAATGGGGTTTTCCTTAAGGCTATCCATAATTTTTTTGCTGCTGATGAAGGCACCAATTGGCATGCCACCACCAAGACCTTTGGCCAGCGTTACAATGTCTGGCGATACGCCATATTTATTCATGGCAAACCAATGTCCGGTTCTGCCTAATCCGGTTTGTATTTCATCAAAAATTAATAGCGTCCCGGTAGCTTTGCATTTGGCTTTTAGCTGTTGCAGATATTTTTTACCGGCCGGAATATAGCCGGCTTCGCCTTGTACGGGTTCAATTAAAACGGCCGCAGTTTTTGTGGTTATGTGGTCTAGTACCTCAGAATTATTAAAGCTAAAATGTTTTATTCCGGGCATTAACGGCCTAAATGGTTTTTTAAATTCTTCGTTACCCATAGCGCTTAATGCACCGTTCGTACTGCCGTGATACGCATCTTTAAAAGCAATAATTTCAGGTCGGCCAGTAAATCTTTTAGCCAATTTTATAGCTCCTTCTATAGCCTCAGAACCAGAATTAACCAAGTAAACCGATTGAAAATTTTTAGGCAAAAGCGATAACAATTTTGTGGCAAGCTTTACTTGTGGCGCTTGAATGTATTCGCCATAAACTTGCAAATGCATGTGTTTTTGCAGTTGAGCAGTTATAGCGTTTATTACATGTGGATGCAAATGCCCAATATTGCTTACCGAAATCCCAGATATTAAATCTAAAAGCTTTTTTCCTTCTACGGTATAAATGTAATTGCCGATGGCTTTTTCAACCTCAATGCCAAGTGGGGCATTGGTTGTTTGCGCCAAATTGCTAAAAAATAATTCTCTCGTGCTTATCATACTTCAAATGTACAGGTATAAAAAAACCTGACGAGAATTTACCGCCAGGTTTATTTAAAATTATATCAACTAAGCATTAATCTTCAGGACGAGGCCTTTCCTTATCTCTTTTACCATCTCTAGATCTTCGCATTAAATCTCGCGCAAAAGTCATTTCTGCATGATAGAGTTGAGCTGTTTTCTTAATACCTAATACATCAATAAACTTTTTGTGGTATGCCATTTTAAGTTGTGCAATTTTCTCATCGTTTTTTAAACGCACAAGCATCATTTTTTCAAGCTCATCATCGCTAATGTCTTCTATTTTAATTCCAGCTTTTATATGCTCTCGCATTTGCCTAATGGTTACAAGCCTTAAATCGTCTATTTGTTTGTCTAGTTCGTTGTACACTGGCCAGAATTTTTGGGCTAGATCTGTGCTTAAATCAAGCTCACTTGTTAGGTAAGCCACTTTCATGGCATCCATTTTTTTCTTTTTTTCTTCAAAATTTCCATGATCTGGCTGGGCGATTAATAAACCGCTATACATTGAAATCAATAAGATTAATAGCTTTTTCATTGTGTTAATAAATTATGTTATACAAATACATTTCTTCTAAATCGTCTGTAGAATATTCGTTTTCATCAAACGTGTAAACAGATTCTTCTAATACCAAATTGTCTAATTCATCTAGCGTAATGGTGTTTATAAAATTAGTTTCAAAATTAGTAATGGCCCCATTTTCTATCAAAGAATAGTAATCTTCTTCGGTAAAAGGATCCTCTACTTTGTTGGGGTTGTTCAAAGCAAAATACCATGTTGCCGTAATAAGTAAAACAAAGGCAGCCGCTATGCTAAAATATTTTTTAGAAAACCTTGTGTTTTCAGGGCTGATCGGGATAACATGCTTTTCTTTTATGGCTATGTTTTTAAATCTAGTTGCAGATTCTTCAAAGTAGCCATCGGGTACCCGAAACGGATTCTCTTTTAAATGCTTGTTATTTTCTATGTTGCTTGACATATTCTTTTGATTCTTTATTTCGCTCTTGGTTTAATCGTCTTTCAAGAAAATCTCAATTTTTTTTATCGCATGATGATATGATGCTTTTAAGGCTCCTTCTGAAGTTTCTAATACACGAGACATTTCTTTGTAACTCATTTCTTCAAAATACCTTAAATTAAAAACGGCTTTTTGTTTTTCGGGTAAAGCAAATATGGCTTGTTGGAGTTTTAATTGCGCATCATCACCATCAAAATACTCATCGGTTTCTAAGTTATGAGCAATTTCTCCAGCTAAATTATCATAGCTTATAGATTGGTTTCTTTTCTTTAAAAAAGTTAAACTCTCATTAGTTGCAATACGATATAGCCACGTAAAAATGGCAGATTCGGATCTGAAATTTGGCAATGCTCGCCACACTTTTACGTAGGTGTTTTGCAATACATCGTCAGCGTCATCATGCACGATTACCATTTTTCTAACGTGCCAATACAATCTCTGATTGTAATTGTCTACAATCAGATTGAATGCTTTCTGATAGTTTTTCTGAGAAAGAAGGATTTTTATATCCTTATCCATATTGCCATTTTAGTTTTGACTACAAGATGACAAAATGGTTTAATTGTGATAATAAAAAAAAAGGATACCATAAAAAATGAATTCTATTTTATGATATAGGAAGGTGTGGGGTAATATTTATTGTTAAGAATTTTTACGTCCTCATCTTTAAAAAACTCATCAACTGCTTTTGTTTCACCAGCAATAATTCCATAATCGTCTAGCATTAAAATTCCACCAGGTACTAATTTTTTCCAAAGTAATTCTAAAATAATTTTTGTTGGTTCATATACATCAACGTCAATATGGATCATGGCTATTTTTAAATCAGGGTTTTGATTTAAAAAATCGGGAAGGGTGTTTTTAATATCACCCTTTACGAGTTTAAAATTAGTTGTATTCTTATTCTTCAGATGAAACTCCAATTCGTTTTTGCTTATTCCTAATCCCGCTTTTCCTTCAAAATTTGCAACAAATTTTTTGTCGCTTTCTAATTTTAAATCATTAGGAAATTTTCCAAACGCATCAAAACCTATAATTTTTCTGGATGATTTTTTCTCGAGTAAATCTCGGAAGGTTATTAATCGGACAAATGAAGCTCCTTTATATACGCCAAATTCTAATACTTCTCCTTGCAGAGGTAATACCTTTTTATAAATTTCTAATTGATTTAAAAATTTACCGATTCTCGCTGTTTCACATGTTAAATAATACCCATTTTCATAATCCCACTTTTTCCTTTGATCTACGTTATAATTGTTAACAGAATTGCCTTTTAATCCGTTAACAGTACCGTTTATAGTAGGATTTGATTGAATTGTTTTAGTACTTACATGCATAATCAGTTGGTTTTGGTTAAGGCTAAAATACTACTTACAATGAATAAACCTAGAATAACCAAATAATAAATAGCTGCTTATTATGCTTTTAGTTATTTTTTTGTAAGTAAAGCACTTCGTATAAGTACGTTAAAAAGTAAAATCAAGTAAAACGAAAAGCTATTCCTAACTAGAAAAAAGTATTGATTTTAAACTTTTATGTCTTGAGCGATGCTATACCAGCGTAAAGGATTATTAACATGATTATGATGATACTCTTGACATTTCTCTTTTGCCAAATCAGAAAGCGCTCTTGCAGCAAGTTCATCAGCAAACTTAAAATAGCTTAATCTTTTTTCTGCTTTTTTACGCATAGATCCTTTAGCCTTTTTAGGTTTTTCAAAAAGATAATTGCCAAAAGATTTTATATCACTTCGCTTGTTGTTATTTACATGCCAAATACCTTCATTATCATCAAAATGATACATTTTTAATAATTTCCAACCGTGTTCAGAAACCCAAATAAGACTATTTATAATAAAGTTAAATTCTTCTTTTGGAATAAAATAATTGAAATTTAATCTAACCCACCCTGGCTTTATACCAACGTTGCCATGGCTAAGTTCAACCATATATTTTTGAGACATTTCTTCACTAAGGTTTAATAAATCATGTCCATAGGGCCCTGCACAACTACATCCACCTCTAGATTGTATGCCAAACAAATCATTGAGTAAGGCTACTACAAAGTTGTGGTGTAAATAACGGCCATTGTACCGAATATGAAATGCGAGAAACCCTAGTCTGGGTGCTTCTAAATTGCCTAAAATGTAAATGTTAGGATGATTACTTAAAATCTGAATTGCCTTTTTTATAAAGCTACTTTCTATAGATTCTATATTCTTTGGCCCAACCGTATCTTTAAGCTTAAAAGCCATCCCAGCTCTTATTGCTCCAATAATGGATGGTGTGCCGCCTTCTTCTCTTACTTCGATGTCTTCAAAATAGCGTTGTTGAGATTTGGTAACAAAGTGCACCGTTCCGCCACCAGTTACCACAGGCAAACCTTTATTAAAAATTTCTTTTTTAACAATTAATATTCCAGGTGTTGCGGGTCCACCAATTAATTTATGAGGCGAAATTACGATAGCATCCTTACCGACATTGTCTTTGGGATTCATGTTTATTGGTACATAAGGGGCGGCACCAGCATAGTCCCAAAAAGAAAGCGCACCATAATGTTTAAGCAAGTTGTGTATTTCTTTTTCAGGTGCTAAAATTCCCGTTACGTTTGAAGCAGCAGAAAAACTTCCGATTAATGGTTTTTTGCCGTGATATTTTTTTAGCTGAGTCTCAAGTTCAACAAGGTCTACATTGCCATTTTTTGCAATGGGAATTTCTACAAGCGTAAACGCGCTTTCGCGCCAGGGTAAAATATTAGAATGGTGTTCATATGGACCAATAAAAACAACAGGAAAATTTTCTTCCTCTTTATAGGTTTGAATCAGCTTTCTGATTAATAAATCAAGCGCGCCTGTTGAGCCAGAACCACAAAAGATGAGCAAATCCTCTTTGCTGGCGTTTACAGAATTCTTTATGATTTCCCTAGCCTCTTCTCTATATTTTGATGATTGTAAGCCTGTAAAAGATGCTTCTGTATGCGTATTGGCATATGTTGGCAAAATTTCTTTTTCAATATATTTTTCAATAATTTTTAAAGGCTGTCCGGAGGCGATATAATCGGCATAGGTAAGGTAACGCTTACCAAATGGGCCTGAAAACGTTTTGTTAGAGCTATATTGAGAGGTATAAATCTTCTCTATTAATGCAGACACATCTACTTTCATGTATGCTGAACTTGTGATTATTAAATAAATCCTTTGTATCAGAACGAAAGTAGAATATTACAACTTATGAAACTGAAATAATCAATAAAAAATTAATGTAAATCAAAAGCTTTTGTAAAGTCTCTATGGGGTGCGCTACCATGGCAACCAGTGCATCCATCGCCTTTTTTTATGGTACTAAAATATATTGAGCCATCTGGATTGTATTCGGCCCAAACCCAACCATTGCTAGCGTATTGGTCAGATGGTGCTTTTTTCATTACAGCAATCAGGCTAATCTTTGAACCTTCATAAATATCTTTCACAATAATAGAACCATTAGGGAACGTGGCTCCTGCGGGTAATTCTCCGGTAGCACTATCTAATGCTGCTGTAGCAATTTCATTAAAACGCAATGTAAAGTTACCATGTGGGCTAGGAGGTATGCCTGCTAGGATATTTCCATTCTTGTAATTTGTATATGTTCCTGCCATTACTTCGGCAAACAAAGCTGAATCTGCTACTGCATCTGTTTTAGGGTCATGCTGGCAAGATTGCCCTATAAAAATACTGGTGGCAATAGCAATCAGAATAATGATAGACTTTTTCATGATATTATTTTATTGTAACCAAAAGCTTATAGGGTTATAAAACTTGGTTTATGTTTTTTTTCGAGAGATAACCTTTTGAGCTGCCTCAACTATGGCTTTGCTGCTAAGTCCGTATTTCTCTAGTAATTGCTCTGGAGTTCCACTTTCACCAAAACTATCGTTTACAGCAACAAATTCTTGAGGTGTTGGTAAGTTTAAAGCCAAGCATTGTGCAACGCTATCGCCTAAACCACCATTGCGCTGATGCTCTTCGGCAGTTACTACACAACCCGTTTTTTTAGCTGATGCTATAATCGCTTCTTCGTCTAACGGTTTAACCGTGTGCATGTTTATTATTTCGGAAGAAATACCCATTGTGGCCAACAGCTCTCCTGCTTCTATGGCTTTCCAAACTAAATGGCCATTTGCAACAATGGTAACATCTGTTCCTTCGTTTAACATCTGTGCTTTACCGATAATAAAAGGCTCTGTTGGGTCTGTAAAGTTTGCCACTTTTGGTCGGCCAAACCTTAGGTAAACGGGGCCATCAAAATCGGCAATGGCAAGTGTAGCGGCTTTGGTTTGGTTAAAATCGCATGGGCAAATTACGGTCATGCCCGGAAGCATTTTCATCAAGCCAACGTCTTCTAAAATTTGGTGAGTTGCGCCATCTTCTCCTAGCGTTAAGCCTGCGTGGCTAGCGCAAATTTTCACGTTTTTACCACTATATGCAATGCTCTGTCTTATTTGGTCATAAACTCGGCCGGTGCTAAAATTGGCAAAAGTTCCGGTAAACGGAATTTTACCGCCAATGGTTAAACCTGCAGCAATACCCATCATGTTTGCTTCGGCAATTCCTACCTGGAAAAAGCGGTCCGGAAATTCATTTTTAAAGGCATCCATTTTTAAAGACCCTATAAGATCTGCACAAAGGGCAACCACATTTTTGTTTGCTTGTCCGGCTTCATGTAATCCTTCTCCAAATCCAGATCTTGTGTCTTTATTTCCGCTGTTGGTGTATTTTTTCATGTTAATTTAATTTCACTAGGGAGCTGCTTCCTGATGTTATAGAAAATTTTTGACTTTTTGAATAAATAGTTTCTTTTGAGTTTTTAGAGCGAAATACAACGCGGTAATCGCCTGGTTGTAACCCAAATGTTTGCCGACTTAAATTTTGGTTTAAATCAATTACCCACTCTAAACCGCTTGGTCTTTCAACAAAAATACTTCCGTAGCCCGAACTGGTGCTAGAAATTGTAACTATTCCTGGTGGAGGTACGGCAATTCTGGTTGTTGCACTTTGGCTAATTTCTACATTTTTTTCAATGTAACGTGGTAGTGTTAATATTTCTAAATCGTATTTACCAACTAAATATTTTTGCGTTGTATTAAAGTCTTGCACGTTAATAGTTTCCGTTTTACCTGCACGTGTTACAATGGCTTGTACATTTTTGTAGCCTTTACTTTTTGCAATTTGTAAATCTAAACTTCCTTGCGGTGTACTAGCGCCAATTTGCGAGTGTTTGCCTGGGGTAATTTGGATAGAATCTACCATTACAGGAGGGAGAGTATGCACCGTCATGTTGTAGGTTACCAGCGGATCTATAATTAAAGTATCTGGGTTACCACGGTAGTTTATGGTATGAATAAAGCTGTATTTTATTTCGCCACTAGTGCGGTTGTACAACGTAACAGGCACATCTGTTTCAGTGGGTTTGCCGTTCTGATCTAACAAATTAATTTGTGCAGTTGTGTTGTTTAAGGCTTGAGAAATAACAATGCCAAGCACGGTTTGAAAGGTGTTTTCGTCTGTGGCATCGTAGTAATTACCAACACAACTAAAGGTTTCTTTAAAATTTTTATCTAAGCCAATACCAATAACAAAAGGTTTTAAAATAATGCCTTTTTTCTGCAACTGCCTAGAAACGGCACATGGGTCGCCATCGCAGGCCTCAATACCATCGGTAATTAATATTATAATGTTGCGGCAGTTTTCGCAGCTCGGAAAATCGGTAGCAGATCTAGATAAAGATTGCGCAATTGGTGTGGTGCCTTTGGGCGAAATTTCTTTTAGCTTCTTTTTTATTCGGGCAAAGTTGTTAAAAGCAAAAGGCACCTCAAGGCGCGTGTCATTACAATCTTGTGGCGGTACGGGCTTTTGGTGCCCATATACGCGCAAGGCTAATTGAAATGTATTGGTAGCATTCAGGCTTTGTAGGCTGTCTAGCATTTTGGTGATGAGGCGCTGGGCAATGTCAATTTTTGTTCCGCTTTGCCAACGGCCGTGCATGCTCTGTGAGCCATCAAATACAAATAGTATGCGTGTTAATTCAGGTTCTTGTGCGGCAGCTCTTTGGCCTTGGGCAAAAGAGCAAACGCTTAAAAAGCAAAAGAAAAGGAGGTATGTAAGTTGTTTTCGCAATTGTTTAATAATCACCTAAAGTTTCGGGAAGTTGTGCTAAAGCTTCTTCCAATTGCGCATCGTTAGGGGCAATACCGTGCCATTTATGACTTCCCATCATAAAATCTACTCCCGCACCCATTTCAGTATGCATAACTACACAAATGGGTTTGCCTTTGCCCGTTCTGTTAATCGCTTCGCGCATGCCATCACCTACTTGTTGCAAGTCGTTACCATCTTTAATAGTAACCACATCCCAACCAAATGTTTTAAACTTTTGGCCAATGTCGCCAAGACCTAAAACGTTGTCTGTTGCGCCATCTATCTGTTGTCCGTTGGCATCTATGGTGCAAATAAGGTTATCAACTTTGTTGTGTGGTGCAAACATTGCCGCCTCCCAAATCTGTCCTTCTTGTAATTCACCATCGCCATGTAAAGTAAACACAAGGTGCTTATCGCCATTAACTTTTTTGGCCAATGCTGCGCCAATAGCAACACTCATGCCTTGGCCCAAGCTACCAGAAGCAATGCGCACACCGGGCAAACCTTCGTGCGTTGTTGGATGCCCTTGTAGTCTAGAATCTATGTGTCTAAATGTATTTAATTCGGCAACCGGAAAATATCCGCTACGAGCCAAAACGCTATAAAAAACAGGAGAAATATGTCCATTAGACAAGAAGAATAAATCTTCGTTTTCTCCATCCATAGAAAAGTTTTTTGGGTTGTGACGCATTAAATCGAAATAAAGCGTAACTAAAAAATCTGTACAACCAAGGCTACCGCCCGGATGGCCAGAGTTTACTTTGTGTACCATTCTAACAATATCTCTACGTACTTGAGAGCTAATTTCTGGGAGTGTATGCATGCTTCGCAATTTTTATAGCGGTTGTATTGAGCGAGCAAATTTAGAGAAATAGATTTCTGAAAAGGGTAGCGCATAGCTTGCTTTTGTTTACAAGTTCCTAACATCGATTATTTCTAACAGTAGATTTTCTTTTTGGCATTTTTTTACAACGGTTGATTACTTTTGCCGGCTTAAAAATTTAGCTCATGAAGTGTGGTATTGTAGGATTGCCAAACGTTGGAAAATCAACATTATTTAATTGTTTAAGCAACGCCAAAGCGCAAGCGGCAAATTTTCCGTTTTGTACCATAGAGCCCAATGTGGGTACTGTAGTGGTGCCAGATAGCCGTTTAAATAAGTTAGAAGAATTGGTGGTTCCGCAACGCGTAGTGCCCGCCACGGTAGAGATTGTAGATATTGCAGGCTTGGTAAAAGGCGCTAGCAAAGGCGAGGGTTTAGGTAATCAGTTTTTAGGTAACATCCGCGAAACAAACGCCATTATTCACGTATTGCGTTGTTTCGAAAACGAAAATGTAACCCATGTTGATGGCACTATAGACCCTATTAGAGACAAAGAAACCATAGATACTGAGCTTCAGATAAAAGATTTAGAAACCGTAGAAAAACGCATAGAACGCGTTGGTAAATCGGCCCGAACAGGTGATAAGGTTGCATTAAAAGAAGCCGATGTTTTAAAGCGGTTAAAACTATTTATAGAAGGTGGACAAAGCGTTCGCGGATTTGAGTGTACAGAAACTGAGCAAATTTTTATTGATGATTTGCAGTTGCTTACAGCAAAACCCGTTTTATACGTGTGTAATGTTGATGAATCGGCTGCAAAAACAGGAAACAAATTTGTTGAGCAAGTAAAAGAAGCCGTAAAAAACGAAAATGCCGAAGTAATGTTTTTGGCCGTTGCCACAGAATCTGACATTGCCGAGCTTGAAGACTATGACGAAAAACAAATGTTTTTAGAAGAATTAGGTCTAGAAGAACCGGGCGTAAATAGAGTAATTAGAACGGCATACAAACTACTTAACCTACAAACATATTTTACGGCAGGCGTAAAAGAAGTACGTGCTTGGACGATAGAAGAAGGATTTACAGCCCCGCAAGCGGCAGGAGTAATACATTCTGATTTTGAAAAAGGATTTATTAGAGCCGAAGTAATTGGCTATGACGATTACGTAAAATATGGCTCAGAAAATGCCGCCAAAGAAGTAGGAAAATTGCGCGTAGAAGGAAAAACATACATCGTAAAAGACGGGGACGTTTTACACTTTCTTTTTAACGTGTAGAAAACCTGTTCATTACTCAGTAAGTCTTATGTATGTAGGGCTTTTCTTTATTTCTATATTGGCCACCAAAGTAGATTAGCACAATGGCTATAGAACAATACAACGAAGAGAATATTCGAAGCCTTGATTGGAAGGAGCATATACGCTTACGGCCAGGTATGTACATTGGCAAATTAGGCGATGGATCTTCTGCAGATGATGGTATTTACATTCTTGTAAAAGAAGTGCTAGACAACTCTATTGATGAGTTTGTCATGGGTGCAGGAAAAACCATAGAAATATCTATTAAAGATGGTATGGTGGTAGTGCGAGATTTTGGGCGGGGAATACCACTAGGTAAAGTAATAGACTGCGTTTCTAAAATAAACACAGGCGCCAAGTATGATTCTAAAGCCTTTAAAAAATCCGTTGGTTTAAATGGTGTAGGAACAAAGGCCGTAAACGCATTATCGAACTACTTTAAAGTAGAATCTGTTAGAGACGGCCAATTAAAACGTGCTGAATTCGAAAATGGCATCCTTGTAAAAGATGCCAAAATTGAAGAATCTAGTAAGCGTAGAGGTACAAAAATTTCATTTAAACCAGATACTTCTATTTTTCACAATTACCGTTATGTAAATGAGTATTTAGAAAAAATGTTCTGGAATTATGCCTACCTAAATCCAGGGCTTACCATCCTTTATAACGGAGAAAAATTCTACTCAGAAAACGGTTTAAAAGATCTCTTACAAGATAATTTAGACGGTGCCACCCTGCATGACATCATCCACCTACGTGCCGATGACATTGAGCTAGCATTAACCCACAGCGAAAGAAGCACCGGAGAACAGTATTACAGTTTTGTAAACGGGCAACATACTACCCAAGGGGGTACGCACTTAACGGCTTTTAGAGAAGCCCTTGTAAAAACAATTAGAGATTTTTACAACAAAAACTACGATTCAAGCGATATTAGACAAAGCGTAATTGCCGCGATTAGTCTAAAGGTTATAGAACCCATTTTTGAGAGTCAAACAAAAACCAAATTAGGTTCTAATGATATGGGCCCGGGCTTAGTAACCATACGCACCTTTATTTTAGACTTTGTAAAAACCAACCTCGATAACTTTTTACACCGCAACCCAGAAACTGCAGATATCATACAGCGCAAAATTATAAGAGCAGAGCGCGAAAGAAAAGAACTACAGGGTATTAAAAAATTAGCCAGAGATAGAGCTAAAAAAGCCAGTTTGCACAATAAAAAATTAAGAGATTGTCGCAAACATTACACTGATTTAAAAGACGATAGAAGATTAGAAACAACTCTATTTATTACAGAGGGAGATTCGGCATCTGGTTCTATCACAAAATCTAGAGATGTAAACACGCAAGCCGTTTTTAGCTTAAAAGGTAAGCCGCTAAACTGCTACGGACTTACCAAAAAAGTGGTGTACGAAAACGAAGAGTTTAACCTTTTGCAAGCCGCTTTAGATATAGAAAACGGCATAGAAAATTTGCGCTACAACAACGTTGTTATTGCCACAGATGCCGATGTAGATGGAATGCACATCCGTTTGCTGCTCATCACCTTTTTCTTACAGTTTTATCCAGAATTGGTAAAAGAAGGACACCTTTATATTTTGCAAACACCACTGTTTAGAGTAAGAAATAAAAAAAGCACCTATTATTGCTACAGTGACGAAGAAAAAAGAGCAGCAATGCTAAAACTTGGTGCCAAACCAGAAATAACAAGATTTAAAGGTTTGGGCGAGATTTCGCCAGACGAGTTTAAACACTTTATTGGCGAAGACATTCGTTTAGAGCCTGTTATGATTGGAAAAGATTTAACGATTGAGAATATTTTATCCTTTTATATGGGGAAAAACACCCCGAAAAGACAAGAATTTATTATTGAAAACCTTCGCGTAGAAAAGAATAATTTCGCGGAATCTGAAAACCCCTAGAAAACTATACCTTTTTTGTAATGAGACTGAATACTGAAAGCTTTTACCGGAACCTCTTTTTTATATACATCATCTTAGGATTAATGCTTGTTTTTGATTTGGTAGTTCTATCTACAGATCAAGGAACAATGGGCCAAACAACCTTAAGGTTAGGGCCAATTGTTGTTGTTGTGTTGGCATTTTTAGCCTATAGAGGCAACCCCGTATTTACATACGATAGTGATGGTGAAGTAATAATTATGGATAGCAAAGAGCCAAGTTTTATGCGGATGAACAGAATTTTTAACAAGCACTACGAATTTCCGAAACGAAAATTGGTAGGCTATTCATTTAGTAAATGGCCCTTTAGAAGAACATTGTCTTTAAAGGTATCTAGCAAAGACGGAGGAAAAAAAGTAGTGACGGTAACAATATCTTACTTAAGTAGACAAGACATCAAAGATCTTGAGCGTTCATTACGAGGAATCATATCAAAGAATAAAAAACTGGGTTACATAGAAGAAAATGCTGTCTGAAGACGAACTAGAATCACAAGAAAATAAACAAAACAATTCAAGTTCTGGAACAACATCCATAACTAGAGTATCGGGCATGTATCAAGATTATTTTCTTGATTATGCATCTTACGTAATTTTAGAAAGAGCAGTTCCGGCATTAGAAGACGGATTTAAACCCGTACAACGTAGAATACAACACGCCATGTTTGATATGGAAGATGGGCGCTACCACAAAGTAGCAAACATCATCGGTCAAACAATGAGGTTTCACCCACATGGAGACGCCAGCATTGGCGATGCGCTGGTACAACTTGGCCAGAAAGATATTCTAATAGATTGTCAAGGAAACTGGGGAAATATCTTAACAGGAGATAGAGCAGCAGCACCAAGATATATAGAGGCAAGGCTTTCAAAATTTGCATTAGAAGTGGTGTTTAGCCCAAAAGTTACCAAGTGGCAAAGCAGTTATGATGGCCGAGCCAATGAGCCCATAAACTTACCCGTAAAGTTTCCGTTGCTGTTGGCTCAAGGTGTAGAAGGTATAGCCGTAGGCCTCTCAACTAGAGTGTTGCCTCATAACTTTGTAGAGTTAATAGATGGCTCTATTAAGATCCTAAAAGGAAAAAAAGTTGAAATTTTACCCGATTTCCCTACGGGAGGTATAGCCGATTTTACACAGTATAACGAAGGGATGCGCGGAGGACGCGTACGCGTAAGAGCTAAAATTCAACAGATAGATAAATCTACCCTTACCATTACAGAAATTCCTTTTGGCACAACCACCCAAAGCTTAATAGATTCTGTATTAAAAGCCAATGATAAGGGGAAAATCAAGATTAAACGCATTGAAGACAATACTGCAGAAAATGTAGAAATTCAAATCTACTTGCCCTCCAATATTTCTCCAGACAAAACCATAGATGCACTTTATGCATTTACAGATTGCGAGGTTTCTATAGCACCACTTGGTTGTGTAATAGAAAATGATAGTCCGCTGTTTGTTGGAGTAAATGAGCTGTTAAAAAGATCTACCGACCATACGGTAGAGTTGTTAAAACAAGAACTGCAAATTCAATTGCACGAGTTGCAAGAACAATGGCATTTTGCCAGCTTAGAACGCATATTTATTGAGAATAAAATCTATAGAGATATAGAGGAAGCCGAAACTTGGGAAGAAGTAATTTCGTTTATTCACAAAGGGTTGGCGCCATATATAAAAACGCTTATTAGGGAAGTAACAGACGAGGATGTTGCCCGTTTAACCGAAATTAGAATTAAGCGTATTTCTAAATTTGATTCTGATAAAGCAAATGATAGAATTTTAGATTTAGAAGGTAAAATTGAAGAGGTTAAAAACAATCTAGCCAACCTGATAGAATTTGCCATTGCATATTTTCAAAATTTAAAAAAGAAATACAGCCCAGGCAGAGAACGCAAAACAGAAATCAGAGTTTTTGATGATATTATTGCCGCGAAAGTGGCCATCGCCAACGAAAAACTATACGTAAACAGATCAGAAGGTTTTATTGGCACATCGCTTAAAAAAGACGAATTTGTTAGCGAGTGTTCTGATATAGACGACATTATTGTAATCCGTAAAGACGGAAAAATGTTGGTAACAAAAATTAGTGCGAAAACATTTGTTGGCAAAGATATTTTGCATGTGGCTGTATTTAAAAAAGGCGACAAGCGCACTACGTACAACATGATTTATGCCGATGGCAAAACCAAAGTTTCGTACATGAAGCGTTTTGCCGTAACCGGTGTAACACGAGATAAAGAATACGACCTAACTACCGGCACGCCTGGATCTAGCGTTCTGTATTTAACCGTAAATCCGAACGGAGAAGCAGAAGTTGTAACCGTGATGTTACGCCAATTGCAACGTTTAAAAAAATTAAAATTTGAAGTTGATTTTTCTGAAATCGCCATAAAAGGAAGACTCTCAAAAGGTAACATTGTTTCTAAATTTCCGGTACGCAAAATTGAATTGCGTGAAAAAGGAATACCCACATTGGCCGCTCGCAAAATTTGGTTTGATGATACCGTTAGAAGATTAAATGCTGACGGCAGAGGACAGTTTGTAGGTTCTTTTAAAGGTGACGATAAAATTTTAACGGTGTATCAAAGTGGTCATTACAGGCTTTCTAGTTTCGATTTAGCCACTCATTTTGACGAGGATTTAATCTTAATAGAACGTTGGAGAGAACAACAACCCATTTCTGCGGTTTATTGGGAAGGAACAAAAAAACGTTTCTACGTGAAGCGCTTCTTACTAGAAAATTCTGATAAAAAAGAATTATTTATTTCAGAAGAGCCGGGATCGTATTTAGAATTTGCAACAACTAATTCGTTGCCATTAGCGCAAATTATTTTTAAAAAGGTAAAAGGAGAAACAAAAGAACCCGAAGAAATAGATCTTGTTGATTTTATTTCTGTTAAAGGTTGGAAAGCTTTAGGCAACCAATTAACCACTTTACCTGTCAAAGAGATTAACTTGATAGAACAAGAGCCGGAAACAATTAACGATGCTGAAAAGGATACTGAAGGTGAAGTTGATGAAAAGGATGAGGATGACAAGGCTGAATCAAAAAATTCAGATGATTCCTCTGAAAATGAAGACGGTGAAAACCAAATAACATTAGAATTTTAAACAAATGAAAAAGTATTTTTTAGCCTTTGCAACAATAGTATTTAGCTTTTCTGCTTTTGCACAAGTAGATAGTTTGCACATGCAGCTTCTCGGGAAAAAAACATACCAGTATAGTTTATCAGATATCTGGGGGTATGTGGATTCCACAACAAATAAGGAATATGCTTTGGTTGGTTCACAAGACGGGTTTAGCGTTGTAGATGTTACCGTTCCAACAAATCCAACACAAAAATTATTTGTACCTGGTGCCTTTAGCTTATGGAAAGACATTAAAACGTGGGGTCACTATGCTTATATAATTCATGATAATCAATTTTCTTGGAGCTCTCACCCTGACGAAGGCGTAGTTATAGTAGATTTAGATAGTTTGGTTACACCACGCACCAAAACGTTTATGCCAGAAGTTAACCAGTTTAACGGAAATATAGACACTTTAAGAAGATGCCATAATATCTTTATAGACGAAAACGGAATTATGTATCTATTTGGCGCATCTGGAGACAATGGGCTTATTGATAACGGTGGTGCGCTGATGTATGATTTAACACAAGACCCATGGAATCCTGTTTATGTTGGTTCTGTTTCTAATTTTTATTTGCATGATGGCTACGCACGAGATGACACCTTATATGGTGGCGCAATTAATATTGGTTTGCTATCTGTATTTGATGTTAGACAAAAAAATGCTCCGCTACTTTTAGCAACCAAATCAACGCCAAATCAATTTGCACATAATTGCTGGTTAAGTGATGACGGTAACACTGTATTTACAACAGATGAAAAACCCAATGCCTATATAGCGGCCTATGATGTATCTGACTTACAAAATATTACGGAATTAGATAGACTGCGCACGCTGCCAGGAACAGACGTGATTCCACATAACGTGCATGTTAAAGGAGACTTTTTAGTAACCAGTTATTATACAGCCGGAGCACATATTATTGATGCCAAATACCCTGACCTTTTAATAGAAGCCGGATATTATGACACTTCTCCTCAATTTTCTGGAGACGGCTATCACGGTGCTTGGGGGGCTTATCCGTTCTTACCATCAGGAAATATTTTAATTTCTGATATGGAAGAAGGTCTTCATGTTTTAAACGCAGAATATAAGTATGGCTCTAGAATAGTGTGCCATGTAAAAGACTCTTTAACCAAAACAAACCTTATAGGTGTAGATGTAGAGGTGTTAAGCAGAGCAGAATTTAAAAAGACCGATGTGAATGGTAATGTTAAAATGGGATATATAGAAGATGGTTGGGATACCATAGAGTTGAAAAAGTTTGGGTATTATCCAAAACTGGTTCCCGTAAACTTTATCTCAGGAAATTATGACACAGTAAATGTAGCCATGCTTCCCTTAAACTTTTCGGTTGAAGAAAATGGTGATACGAAACTATCACTCTATCCAAATCCATCTTCTACATATTTTGATGTAGAATTATCGTCCAAATTAATAAATACAGATATAGACGTTTCTGTAATTGATTTGTTAGGAAAGACTGTGATAAATATCCAAACTAATTACACAGATAAATTACGTCTAAACCACAATTTGGCTGCAGGAATCTATGTTGTAAAACTCAAAGCCAAAAACTTTAATAGTTCTGTAAAATTGGTTGTAGAATAGGTTAATCTAATCGTCCCATTTGGTACTTTTGGCCTATGATTAAAAGTGTATTTCTCCTATTTAATATTGGTGGTTCAGAGCTATTTCTAATTGTTCTGGTTATCATTATGTTTTTTGGTGCCGATAAAATTCCTGAAATAGCAAGAGGGTTAGGAAAAGGAATTAAAACCGTACGAAATGCAACAAATGATATAAAACGAGAAATTACAGAAAGTGCCGAGGGAAACGAAGATATTAAGGAGATTAAAGATAGCTTAGACGAAGGAAAAAAGAAGTTTAAAGAAATAGCGGGTTCTATAAAACGCAATACAGATCTTTAAATGTCATATTTATACTTAATTCTTGGTTTAGCTTTTCTAGTAGTCGGAGGAGAATTCCTGGTAAAAGGCTCAGTTTCATTAGCATTAAAATTTAAGATTTCTACCCTCGTAATCGGGCTAACCGTGGTTGCATTTGCAACTTCGGCTCCAGAACTATTAGTAAGCTTACAAGCTTCATTAAACGGCCATTCTGATATTGCATTAGGCAATGTAATTGGCAGTAATATTGCAAATATTGGTTTAATTATGGGGCTTACGGCCTTTATTTTTACACTTCCGGTAAGCAAATTAGATTATCGTTTGGATTATTGGTTTTTACTTGGCATAACGCTTTTGTTGTTTGGCTTATTAAAACAAAACGGGCAATTAGGGTTTATTGCAGGGGCTATCTTTGTTACAATTTTAATAGGATATAACTATTATAAAATATGGTCTTCAAGAAAACAGAATATTAAAGTATCCGATTTAGATGTAGATACAAATTCTGCAACAGATTCAATTTGGAAGGTTCTTGGCTTTTTGTTAATCGGAATAATAGGTTTGCGTTTTGGCGCCCAATTTTTTGTTGAGGGTGCAGCTGGTATAGCGCTAGAATTTGGCGTAAGTGAGCGCGTAATTTCCGTTACAGTAGTTGCTTTTGGAACAAGTGTACCCGAACTGGTAGCATCTATAATAGCTGCTAGAAAAAATGAGCAAGACCTTGCGGTTGGAAACTTGATTGGATCTAACATTTTTAACATTCTTGCAGTACTTGGGTTTACGTCTTTAATTACCCCTATAGAAGTTTCAGATTATAATTTACTCACTTTTGATTATTGGTGGATGTTGGCCATTACCATATTAATATTCCCATTGATGGGATTAATTACAAAAGGCAAGCTTGGAAGAATTGAAGGATTGTTTCTTTTCTTAATCTATGTTACCTACATATTTCTAGCATTGGTTTAGTTTGTTTCAGGGTTACCCCCATTTTTTATAGGGGTGTTTGCAAATATTATTAACAATAAATTGCGAGACCCCCTAAAAAATTTACATTTGTTGCCGAAAAAATTAAAAATAATTTAATTATGCCAACAGTTCGTTTCATTGCCTATAAAGAAACATTAAATCGCAAGCCAAAGCATTTTTCTACGCCAACGGTGCGTGTGTCAGAATATTATGGCTCGCATGTGTTTAATCATAAAGCCATGCGTGAGTTTATGACCAAGGTTGCTTTTGAAAGCATCAATGACGCTATAGAAAAAGGAACGAAAATTAGTAGAGAAATTGCCGATCAGGCAGCATCTGCAATGAAATCTTGGGCAATTAGTAAAGGTTCTACACATTATACACACTGGTTTCAACCTTTAACGGGAACAACAGCTGAAAAGCATGATTCTTTTTTTGAACCAGATGGTGAAGGGTCTGCCATAGAAAAGTTCAATGGCAGTATGTTAATTCAACAAGAGCCAGATGCTTCTAGTTTTCCTAATGGAGGAATTAGAAATACGTTTGAAGCACGTGGATATACAGCATGGGATCCAACATCGCCTGCTTTTGTAATGGGAACAACATTGTGTATCCCAACCATTTTTGTCTCATATACAGGCGAAGCATTAGACAACAAAACTCCGTTATTGCGTGCTTTGCAAACGGTAGATCAATCGGCCACGGCAGTTTGTAAATATTTTGATAAAAACATCAACAAGGTACATTCTACTTTAGGATGGGAACAAGAGTACTTCTTAGTAGATACAGCACTTTTTAATGCGAGACCAGATTTGGTTCAAACAGGTAGAGCCTTATTAGGTCATGCTCCTGCCAAAGGTCAGCAGTTAGAAGATCATTATTTTGGTTCAATACCAGAGCGTGTTATACAGTTTATGCGCGAAGTAGAATATGAGGCAAGAATATTAGGTGTGCCAATTAAAACCAGACACAACGAAGTAGCCCCTGGCCAGTTTGAATTTGCACCGGTTTTTGAGGAAGCAAACGTTGCGGTAGATCATAATTCTCTTTTTGTAGATTTATTAGATAAAGTAGCAAGAAGACATGATTTTAGAGTTCTGGCCCACGAAAAACCTTTCGCAGGAATAAACGGATCGGGAAAACATAACAATTGGTCTTTAGCTACCAATACAGGTGTAAACTTGTTGAGTCCAAGCAAGACACCAAAGAGCAATTTAATGTTCTTAACCTTTTTTATAAATACAATTAAGGCAGTACATGATCATGCCGATTTACTTCGGGCATCAATAGCTTCTGCTGGTAATGATCACAGACTGGGTGCAAACGAAGCTCCACCAGCCATCATATCTATATTTATTGGCTCACAGTTATCTCAAGTGTTAGATGAATTAGAAAGCATAGAGTCAGGAAAACTATCTCCAGAAAAGAAAACAGAACTAAAATTAAATGTGGTAGGTAAAATTCCAGAAATATTATTGGACAATACAGACCGAAACAGAACATCTCCTTTTGCGTTTACGGGCAATAAATTTGAATTTAGAGCCGTAGGCTCAGCATCAAATTGTGCACAATCTATGACCGTATTAAACATGATTGTTAGCGATCAACTTGTACAGTTTAAAAATCAAGTAGATGGCTTGATTAACGGTGGTATGAAAAAAGATGATGCAATATTTAATGTGCTAAAAGAATACATAAAAGCCTCTAAAAACATAAGGTTTGAAGGAGATGGATATGGCGAAGCTTGGAGAAAAGAAGCAGAAAAAAGAGGTTTAGCCAATGTGCCAGACACCCCTCGTGCTTTAGATGCTTATGTGACTAAAAAATCTATTGCTCTGTTTGAAAAAACTAAAGTAATGAGTAAGGTAGAAGCAGTAGCTCGCCACGAAATAATGTTGGATGAATACTTTATGAAGATTCAAATAGAATCTAGAGTATTGGGAGACATTGCTGGAAACCACATAGTTCCTACAGCTATACGCTATCAAAACTTATTGCTTGATAATGTGCAAAGACTAAAAAATATTTTAGATGATGAAACATATAATGAAGTAGCCAAAGAGCAATTGGATATGATAAAAATGATTTCGAAAAGAATCTCTAAAATACTTGCCGACAAAGAAAGTATGATACAAGCAAGAAGAGAAGCCAACAAAATTGAGGACGCAAGAAAACGTGCCGTTGCGTATTGTGATAAGGTAAGACCTTACTTTGATGCCATAAGATACGAAGTTGATAAACTTGAAATGGTAGTAGACGATGAGTATTGGCCACTGCCTAAGTTCCGTGAAATGCTGTTTACCAGATAATTACAGCACATAATTAAAAAGCTTCTAAACATTTTAGAAGCTTTTTTTTATTTTATAAGAATATCTATCTTAGTCCGCTAACAGATACAAAATATCTAGTACCATATATGAAGTTCTTCAAGACCGCCTTAGCCGCATTTTTTGTGATTGGAATATCAGTTTCAGGTCTCGCTCAATCCGAGGTCGAATCAGGAAAAGAATCACCTAAAGAGGAAAGTTTAGCCAAAGACACGAAAAAAGCCAACGACTATTTTGAGGCTAAAGAATATTTTAAAGCCGCAGAGTTATATAAGCAAGCTTTTTCAAAAGCAAAGAGTAGAAAAGAAAAAAGTGATGTAACCTTTAATTTGGCAGAATGTTATCGCCAAATGGGAGACTGCAAAAGTGCTTCTGCACAATACAAGCGCGCCAGTAAAATGAAGTACGATGCCATAGCGCAACTAAGATATGCAGATATGTTACGTTGTTTAGGCGAATATGAAGATGCCATAATTGAATATGAAGTTTACAAGCAAGAAAAACCTGGAGACGGAAAAGCTGAAGAAGGAATTTTATCATGTAAAAATGCCATAGAATGGATGAAGAACCCGTCTAGGTACAATGTAAATAACATGAAAGATTTTAACAGCAAAGGCAGAGACTTTGGTGTTTCTTATGCTGGCAAAAGAGCAGATGATTATTCTGTATTGATGATTTCTTCGATGAGAGAAGAAAGTGAAGGTAAGCGTGAAGATGGTTGGACAGGTGAGCGCTATTCGGATATTTTTATGACCGAAAGC
Source organism: Bacteroidia bacterium (assembly GCA_030424545.1). Classification (GTDB taxonomy): domain Bacteria; phylum Bacteroidota; class Bacteroidia; order Flavobacteriales; family Schleiferiaceae; genus JAUHWL01. The sequence goes on along the minus strand of JAUHWL010000009.1, from coordinate 67,765 downwards.
GAACGCAAAAAAAGAGGAAGAAGGTCTCCACGTGGAAGCAAATCATCTGATGCGGAAGAAGTAAAATGGAGCTCATTAACTCCACTTTCTGAAATGATTAATACAAAAGAACACGAAGGAAACGTGTGCTTTGATAGCAGGATGAAGACCATGTACTTTACCCGCTGTATTAATGAGAAAAACGTAAAAATGGGTTGTGCTATTTACACAACCAAAAAAATGGGACAAGATTGGGCACAGCCAGAATTGGTTGTCTTAGCTCCAGATAGTCTTTCATCAGTAGGGCACCCTAGTTTAAGTGCCGATGATAAATTCCTATATATAGCAGGTGATTTACCCGGTACACGAGGAGGAAGGGATATTTGGGTAACTACGTATGATAAGCGCAAAAAGGCGTGGAATACACCTAAAAATCTAGGCCCAAAAGTAAATACTACAGAAGATGAGTTGTTCCCTTTTGCACATGATGATGGGTACTTGTATTTTTCTTCTAATGGTTTGCCGGGTATGGGCGGACTTGATATTTTTAGAATTAAAGTAGATGAAGAGGGAATGCCTACAGGTGAAGCAGAAAACATGCAATACCCGATAAATGGTAATGCCGATGATTTTGCCATAATTTGGGAAAAAGGCGGTGTGAAAAAAGGTTTTATGGCCTCAAACAGAAAAGGTGGTAGAGGTGAGGATGATATCTATTCTGTGTATATGGTGCCGCTTAAATTTACTATGGATGGTGTTGTAACCAGTACAAAAGATGGTACACCAATTCCTCAAGCAACTGTTAGATTAGACGGAACAGACGGTACATCTATAATTGTGAACACAGATGCAAACGGAAACTTTGTGTTTGAAAAAGACAAATTGAATGAGGATGTGCAATACAAAATAAATGTTGAGAAGAAAAAATTCTTAAACAACACAGCAGATTTCACAACCATAGGTGTAAATATGTCTTCGTTTGAGTTTGTGCCTTCGGAAAATATTTACTTACATAGCATGCGCATTGAAGTAAAACTAGATCCAATTGATGTGCCTATTGTATTGCCCAATGTTTTCTTCGATTTGGCAAAATGGGATTTGCGTCCAGAGGCTAGAAACTCGCTTGACTCGGTTGTTTCTATCTTAAACAACAACCCAAACATTACTATAGAATTGCGTTCTCATACGGATTATAGAGATACAGATGAAAAGAATAAAGTTCTATCTCAACATCGTGCAGATACTTGTGTGAGCTACTTAATTTCTAAAGGTATTGCCAAAGACAGGTTAACAGCGGTGGGTATGGGAGAATCAGACCCATTTGTTATTCCGGAAGGGTACAAAGGATATGGTGCTGATCAGTTTAAAGCGGGTGATAAACTAACAGAATCGTGGATTAAATCGCAATCTTCCTCAAAACAAGAAGTTGCAAACCAGATAAACAGAAGAACTGACTTTAGAGTAGCTAGCGATGATTACGTTCCAAACGGACCTGTAGATAAGCCTGGTGAAGTAGAAAAACCTAAAGAAGATGTGAAACCCATTGGCGAATTCCACACATGTGAGGCACGAGATAACTTTGGTAAAATTGCCAAACAACATAAAATTTCTGTTGTTGATTTAAAGAAAATGAATGGCGGTTTACGCGGTGTACGTGTGTTTGAAGGCTTGATGCTTAAGGTTACCAAAGATGGAGATTACACCGCTTGGGATGCTGATCATTACCAAGTACAATTAAGAGACACCATGGGTAGCATTGCAAAATCTTTAGACATGAAAGAAAAAGATTTACGTGACCTTAACGATGGAATGAAAGATAAAGACCTTAAACCAGGAATGTGGTTAAAGATTAAATAAGAGAAACTAGATACGTTTATATAAAGCCCTCGATATTTTTCGAGGGCTTTTTTTATGTTTTACACAGTACATATTAGTATGCGGAAATGATTTTTTTAAAAGCATTTATATTTTCTGGCTAATAATAAAATTTAAAGCTTGGCTAAATGCATATTTATGTGAATAGTAATCTTTAAAACAATTTATTTTTTCTAAAAAAGCTTTTAAAACATCCTCTTTTTTTGACGATTTTTGCCGCCATGGAAAAAAGTAAACGTTACGCCAGTAGAGGCGTTTCTTCCGGAAAAGAAGAAGTTCATCAAGCAATAAAAAATGTAGACAAAGGGCTTTTCCCAAAAGCATTTTGCAAAGTTGTTCCAGATTATTTAACAGGCGATGATGATTATTGCCTAGTAATGCATGCCGATGGTGCAGGAACAAAATCTTCTTTAGCCTACATGTATTGGAAAGAAACCGGAGATTTATCGGTTTGGAAAGGTATTGCACAAGATGCGCTTATCATGAATATTGATGATCTACTTTGCGTTGGAGCTACTGAAAACATCATGCTTTCTTCTACCATTGGGCGTAACAAAAACCTAATTACAGGCCAAGTTATTTCTGCAATTATCAATGGTTCTGAAGAACTGTTAGAAGAGTACAAAAAACACGGTGTAAATATTATTTCTACCGGAGGCGAAACAGCCGATTTAGGAGACCTAGTTAGAACAATTGTGGTAGATTCTACCGTTGTTGCTCGCCTTAAAAGAACAGATGTAATAGACAATGCCCATATAAAACCTGGCGATGTAATTGTGGGTTTGGCAAGTTTTGGAAAAGCTACCTACGAAACAGAATACAATGGCGGTATGGGAAGCAATGGTTTAACCAGTGCCAGACATGATGTTTTTAACAAAGATGTAGCTAAAAAATATCCAGAAAGTTATGATCCGGCTGTGCCCGAAGAATTGGTGTATAGCGGAAGTTTAGGTTTAACTGATAATGTTGATGGAGTAGAGCTAGATGCAGGTAAATTGGTTTTATCACCTACCAGAACTTACGCGCCTATTATTAAAGAAATATTGGATAATCATCGGCATGATATTCATGGTATGATACACTGTAGCGGAGGAGCACAAACCAAAGTTTTGCATTTTGTAGATGATGTTCACATCATTAAAGACAACCTGTTTCCTACGCCACCACTGTTTTCTTTAATTCAAAAAGAAAGCAAAACAGCTTGGGAAGAAATGTATCAGGTTTTTAACATGGGCCACAGAATGGAGCTTTATGTACCAGAAGCTTTGGCAGAAAGCATTATAAATATTTCTAATAAGTATAATGTAGATGCACAAATTGTTGGGCGAGTAGAAGCCGCTGAAAAGAAAAAACTAACCATTGTTTCTGAACACGGAACATTTGAATACTAAAGAAACATGTTAGATAAATTAAACGCCATAAAGCAACGCTTTCATGAGGTTAATGATCTTATCATTCAACCTGATGTTATTGCAGACCAAAAGCGATATATAAAGTTAAATAGAGAGTATAAGTTGCTTGATGATATTGTAAAAGCAAGAGAAGAGTATTTAACATTATCGGCCAATATTGAAGAAGCCAAAGACATTTTAGCCAACGAAAAAGACGCTGAAATGAAGGAAATGGCCAAAATGGAATTGGATGAAGCCATTCCAAAATTAGAAGAGCTTGAGTCTAAAATTAGAACCATGCTCATTCCTAAGGATCCGGAAGACGAGAAAAATGCCGTGCTTGAAATTAGAGGCGGTGCAGGGGGCGATGAAGCCAGCATTTTTGCAGGAGATTTATACCGTATGTATTCTAGATACATAGAGAGCAAAGGCTGGAAAATGGAGCTACTTAACGAAACCGAAGGTACAGCGGGCGGTTACAAAGATTTAAGTATTGCCATTACTGGCGAGGATGTTTACGGAACATTAAAATATGAGTCGGGAGTGCATCGCGTGCAGCGTGTGCCCGAAACAGAATCGCAAGGACGTGTGCATACTTCTGCTGCAACCGTGGCCATTTTGCCCGAAGCAGAAGATGTAGATGTTGAGTTAAACCCTGCCGATATTGAATTTCACACTTCGCGAAGTGGTGGTGCTGGAGGACAAAACGTAAACAAGGTAGAAACCAAAGTGCAGCTTACGCATAAGCCAACAGGCATTGTGGTGGTTTGTCAAGTAGAACGTAGTCAGCTTAAAAACAGAGAGCTGGCCATGAAAATGTTACGTTCTAAAATTTATGATATTGAGTTAGAAAAGCATAATGCTGCCATTTCTAGCCGCAGAAAAACATTGGTTTCTACAGGCGATCGTTCTGCAAAAATTAGAACATACAACTATCCGCAAGGTCGTGTAACCGATCACCGCATTGGTTTAACGGTGTACAATTTACCAGACGTAATGAATGGAGACATTCAGAAATTTATAGACGAATTGCACCTAGCAGAAAATGCAGAGAAAATGAAAGAAGGCTCGGAGGATTGATGATTTTTGAGGGATAACTAACGATTGATGATTGCACAATTTAAAGGCAATCCATGCACATTAAGACTTTCAACTTTCAACCTTTAACGTTTAACCTTCAACTTGAAATATGAACAGACAACAACTCACCTCAGAAATAAAGCGAAAAAAATCTGTTTTATGCGTAGGTTTAGATACAGATATCACCAAAATACCGCAGCATTTGTTGGGCGAAGAAGACCCGATTTTTAGCTTTAATAAAGCCATTATTGATGCCACAGCCGATTTTGCCGTAGCATTTAAACCTAACACCGCGTTTTATGAAAGTCGCGGATTGAAAGGATGGAAGAGCTTAGAAAAAACCATTGCTTACATCAACCAAAAGCACCCCGAAATATTTACCATTGCCGATGCCAAACGTGGCGATATTGGCAACACATCTAAAATGTATGCCGAAGCATTTTTAAACAATTTGGCATTCGATTCGGTAACCGTTGCCCCGTACATGGGCGTAGACAGCGTAAAACCATTCCTAGATATTCCAAACAAGTGGACCATTCTTTTGGGGCTAACCTCTAATACCGGAGCGCAAGATTTTCAGTTTACCGCAGCAGCTGATGGCGAAAAATTGTTTGAGCAAGTGTTGCGTAAATCGCAAGAATGGGGAACGCCAGAAAATTTAATGTATGTAATTGGTGCCACCAAAGCCGACCACTTAAAACACATACGCAGCATTGTGCCTAACCACTTTTTGTTGGTGCCAGGTGTTGGCGCGCAAGGCGGAAGTTTGGCCGATGTAATGAAAAATGGACTGAATGCAGATGGTGGATTGCTCATTAATTCTTCGCGCGGAATCATTTACAAAAGCAATGGATTAGATTTTGCCGAAGTTGCTGCAAACGAAGCAAAAACTCTTGCCGATGAAATGGCAAACTATTTTTAGATTTCTATTTTCTGGAAATCTCAAAATCTTCTCCCGAAGAACACGGAATTCCACATTTTTGAAAAAGATTGTAACTCAATATGGAGTCTGATTTAAACTGTATGTGCAAACTTCCATAACTGCTTCCACCTCCCCAAGCATCGAAATACGTATAATCATTAGAAATAGGGAGGTCGTTTCGGGCAACAAAAACGGTATCGTTATAGGTAAATAAAAAGTTTAAAGTAGAATCTTTACTACCTCTTTGTACATCTACGGTTACAGCTTTTTCCCAACGTGAAGTGCTCATTTGGCCGTTTTTCGGGTAAGTTGTCCAGAAGTGAGAAGTACCCGAATATGTGCCGCACCAAGCATCTAAATAAGAACTGGGCATTACGGGGGTGGTTTCTTTTTTACACGAAAACAAACCAATTATTATAAAAGTCGAAATAAGAAGTAGGGGTTTATGGAATGGCATAAGTGCAGTAAATAGTAGCTACAATTTACAAAAAGGCAGTTTACAAGTTTTAAAAAATGTTTAGTCTATTTTAATTCGGTTAAGCTTAGCAGGTCTAAAAAAGCCTCACCATTGGTTATTCCTGCAATTTCTATGCGCAAAGCTTCCTGTTGCTCTATAGTTTTAAAAACTGTTTCGTATAAAGTCCATCCGTCTTTGTTGCCTTTAGTCTGTAACATTTGCAAAGGTTTATCATTAGGGCTTGAAGGATTTCCTAAACGCAATTCTAACGTCATGTTTTTGCTTTTTGCATAAAACTTAACCCTGTAATTATGATTAGGATGAACGGCAACAATTTGTGTTATGGCAGGCTGTGATGCCTTAAGGTTTTTGAATTCATGATGCTTAAAAACGAGGCATTTATCACCACTTTTAGGTTTTGTAGAAATAACTTTAATAGTGTTTCTGTCGCTACCACTTCTTAAAAACCAATTAACAGGCTCATTGTCAACAGTGGTTTCAAAATCGCCATTTAACCCAGCATCTTTTATAGAAACCAAGGTTCCAAACTCTTTGTAGTTGTCTTCTTCTATTCGTTCGTAACTTAAGTTTGGAGGAAACCCTTGGGGAAACCGAGCAAATTTTGCCAAATCTTCAACCGAAACTTGCTTTTTGTCATACGTAAAAGAAGAAGAGCCGGAAGCAGCTACAGAAGACGTAATAAAAATGTTTACGGGTGCAGATAAAATCGCAAACCAACCATGAGAAAAGCTTAATAGAAAAGATGTAGGAATACTCCAACTGTAATCTGTAGGTTGGGCAAAGCGTAAAGTAAAATCTTTAATTGCTATGATTTTTTCTTCTATTACTTCAAATTGGTCATTGTCGTGCGTTAACATAATCACTTTTTCATCGTCAACAGCAAGTAGTTCTCCTTTAAAAGTTTCATTCTTAATGTTTTTTATAACAACATAGCTGCCATAAACAGAAGAAGTAATCATCTCTTTGGCAGGAACATATTTAGGAGCACTTGCACATTGTGCAAACATGAATGCAATAAGTGCAAGCGATATTAATTTTGAAAATCTAATCATAGCTAAAGGTTTTCGTATCAATTTTAGAATTCCAAAAGTCTAATTCTATTTGAGCTTCATTCTTTTTATACAACGGTGCTTGTTGTTTTAAAAAGTGTTTTGGTCGATAAAAAATATCAAAGAATTGAGACCAATCTTGGTCTTTAAGCCAATCTTGCCGCATCCATTCTAAGTAATATCCAGTAGATGCTAAAAAAAGCGTATAATTTTCGGCTTCATGTTGGGGCAATTCAAAATCCAGTTCATATTCATCTCCGGGCATAGAAATTAAATATTCTTTTGGGTTTAATAATTCGTTCAGCGAAGTGTTAGATTTTGTATTGTTTTTATGAACAACAGATGGTGATACGGTAACTGGCTCAACGACAGATTTTAACTCAATCAATTCACATTGGTCTATACGCCAAAACCCTTTGCTTACTACAAGTTTTATTTTTGTAGGCCCTTTGGGGAGTTTACCCAACGCCAATACAAGCTTATTTCTGGCAATGGGTCCTTCTTCATAAAAGAAACCGCTGTTTATCCATTTACCAGTTTCTCGTTTTAAATAAAATACCTCAATGTTGCCAAGCTCTTTTTTTACACCGTTGTTTATTCTTTCTATGGCTTTCGGGTTCGTTTCTAATTCGGCAAACAAATCGCTAATTTGATTACCAGCATAACCCATTGCGCTATAAAACAAATGCGTAACAAGTAGCGACTGCCTAAAGGTGGCGCTTAACCCAACATTTTCTATGTCAGCATTGAGGTCGAAATCTAGGATGACTTCTTGTTTTGCACTTAAATCGGTGCTATCAGATTCACCACGCCATTCTATTCGGTCATCCATTTTAATAAAATCAGTAATATCTTCTCCATCAACCATGGCTTTAGTGGGCGAGATATTTTTGCCACAGATATAAAAGTTATCGTTTACTCCTTGTAAAGCCGTTTCGTTTTTCTGGGTAGGTATGGCTTTAAGTTTAAGGTCTTTCACACAGTGCGTTTCTAAAGCTTCATTTTTCATCCAGAGTGAAAATTTGCTGTTTGATTTTCGCACTGCTTTAATATCGTCTATGTCGGTATATTCAAAAGCTGGAACAACCGCGTTAGAAAACCCTTCGGCATTTGCATCATGAAAATTATCGTTGGGATCTGTATAAAAAGTAGGGCAAGAGCCAAAACAAGCTTTTGGAACCGTAACACAGATAATACCGAATGTCACATCTAGAGCGGCCAATACGGTAAGTGCCGCAATTCTATTTTTTTCTGTTCCAATTAGTTTCTTATTGGTTTCAAAAATTGCAACGCTATCTATGGGAATGGCAAACTTTTTTGAATGCAATAATCTACGGTTGTAGTTATACATTTCGCCTTCGCCAACTACAGAATTCCTAACTGTATCTATTTCCCAGGAGTTGTGCAACACATATAAATCTCCATTTTTCATATGCGCTTTTAAAAATAGGCTTTTGTTTAGCTCTATAGAATCATGTATGAGGGCGTTTGTATGTGTATAGTTTTCTCTAAAATAGTATTGCTCTTTACAGCTTTGAAAAAAGAGCGATAATATGAGCAGTGAAAAGAACAAAAATCGTTTCATAGGCTTGATGGTTTGCTATTGATAAAACTATGGAAACTCACCCGATAAAACTATTTTACTTACTTATTCATGGCAAAGCTTCATTTTTAACGATTTTTATTTTTATAAGAAGCTGATGTAATAATTATAAAGCCTATACTTTTTGAGTTGATTTACCTCCACGCAGTTTTTACATAGTGATGTAGACTTGAGTGATAAAGTTACCTACGCGGATTTCTGCTTGCTTTTTAGCCACTCAAAAATCATCAAATTGCAAAACAACATGCTAAATGCATACCCAATATCTTCTAAAGGGATGGTTATAAAGCGCACGCCCATAAATTCATTTGGATTATACCAAACAACTGGTTCTGGCGTAGCCATTCCTGTTAAAACTCCGTTTACAAGAACAAACGGTATTAGAATAATTAAAAACGAAGGCAAAAATTTTTGCAGCAATATCAGGTGCCTTTTAAGCGCAATCATAATTGTGATTAAAAGAAGACTAAAATTAACTACGGTATAAAGTTTTGTGTGGTGCCAACCAATGAGTACAATGCACAAGAGCATAATGGAGTACGCAATGGCTTTGGTTGCGGTTTTTCTAACCTTTAAAGAGGTCGCGGCAAACTGTAAAGCATAATGAATAAAAATGCTACAAAAAGGGATGATAAAGAAAAACAACCACTCTTCTATCGGCATTTTTAAAATATATAAACCAACACAATAAGCATGATTAAACCCCCATACGCCCCAGCTGGTAAAAAGTGCATCCCAAGCCAAAAATAATGCTGAAACCAAAATTGTAGAAATCGAAAAAAGTTTCCAATCTTTTATAAAATCAATAAAGATTACGGAGAATAACAAGGGTATGAAAACAGATCCCACTAAGAGATAAAAATAGATTGGCATCATTTCATTATCCCCCTGTTAAAGTATTTTTTTGGAACATTAAGCATTCCGAAACACTCGCCATCTTCTTTGCCTAAATGTTTGTGATGAATTTTGTGTGCTTTTCTTAACCCAATTAAGTATTTATTCTTGGTTTTATTAAACCACTTAAAACGTTGATGTATTAAAACATCATGAACTAAGAAATAAGCAATTCCGTAAAACAGAATACCTAGTGCAATAAAAAACTTGTAGTTAATTTCAGGATTTACACCATAATAAAACAGAATGATGCTTGGTATGGCACCAAAAACAAAAAAAGCATCATTTTTCTCAAATACGTTTTGATACTTTGGTTGGTGATGATCTTCATGTAAGACCCATAAAAAACCGTGCATGATATATTTATGGGTAAACCATGTTAAAGCCTCCATAAGGCCAAATGTTATTAGGGTAATTGCGATATAAAAAACAATCATTTTATTTTAAATCTTTTACAATTCTGATTTCTAAAGGGTTTACGTTAAGATGCAACGCTTAATTTATCTAACATATATGTTTCAAATAGCAAATAAGCTTTAGAGGAGTTAGATACTCTTATTCTTTTCGAAATTAGTTTTTTCGCTGGTGTTTTAACTATCTTCTTTAATAACTGTGAGTAATATTTATATGCAACAAATACACCGAGCCTTGCCTCTTTGGGCAATTGTTTTAAACCTTGAAAGGCCAATGCAAAGTCTTGCTCTATTTCTTCTACAATACGTTTCTTTTCTATATCAGAAAAATTGTTAGGATTATACTCAGGAAAATAAACCCTGTTTAAATCTTCGTAGTCTTGTTTTAAGTCTCTCAGAAAATTTACTTTTTGAAAAGCCGATCCAAGTTTAATTGCAGATTCTTTTAGTCGTTCATATTCGTTTTCATCACCTTTCACAAAAATTTTTAAACACATTAAGCCAACAACATCTGCAGAGCCATAAATGTATTCGTCTATTTCTTCTTTAGAATTATAGTTTGTTTTTTCTAAATCTGCTCTCATGCTTTTTAAGAATGCATCTACTAAAGCAAGATCTATGTTGTATTTTTTAAGGGTATTCTGAAAGGCATTAATAACCGGATTAGTACTGATGCCGTGCTCTAAAGAAAAAAAGTAATCCTCTTCAAACTTATCAAAAAGTTCTTTTTGCGGATAATCGTTAAAGCTATCTACTATTTCATCAGCTACGCGAACAAAGCCGTAGATGTTATAAACATCTTGTCTGATGCTTTCATCAAGCAATCGCACTGCTATTGAAAATGAAGTGCTGTATGATCTTGTAATGATCGTAGCACTTTCATTTGATATTTTATCAAACAAGGATTTCATGATGAATATTTTTATTGATTAGTGCTGCAGCGATTTTACCAGAGATTAGTGCAGGTGGTACACCCGGGCCAGGTACAGTAAGTTGCCCCGTAAAGTAAAGGTTATTAACTTTTTTACTTTTTATTTTAGGCCTTAAAAATGCAGTTTGAGTTAACGTATTGGCCAGTCCGTATGCGTTACCTTTATAACTATTATAGTCTTTCACAAAATCATTAACGCAATAAGATTTAACAAAAAGTATGTCTTCTTTTACTTTCTGATTTGTCACTTTTTCCAAACGGTCTATCACAATATCAAAGTACTTTTTCCGAATTTCCTCGTTGTCTTCTAAGCCTATTGCAATGGGTATTAAAAAGGTGGCCGCTTCTTTTCCGGTTGGCGCAAAAAAATCATCGGTTATACTAGGAAAACTAGCGTAAAATAGTGGGTCTTTTGGCCAAGATGGATTGTCATATATATATTCCGCATGTGAGTCAAATTCCTCATCAAAAAACAAGGTATGGTGTTCTACATTTTTTAATTTTTTAGAAAACCCAACATAAAACAGTAATGCAGATGGTGCAAACTTTCTGTTATTCCAATAGTTATCGGTGTATTGTCTAAACTTTTTCGGCAATAACTTTTCGGTATGGCAATAGTCTGCACCGCTTAAAACAATATCAGAAGGTATAAATGTATTGTTGATAACTAAGCCTGTAGCATTTCCGTTGTAGTCTACTTCAATTTTCTCAACATCTGCATTGAGGTGAAACGTAACTCCAAGCTCCAACGCCAGGGCTTCCATTCCTTGCGCAACCTCATACATCCCACCTTTAGGATGCCATGTTCCTAGACCAAAATCTGCCCAATTCATAAAATTGTACATGGCCGGTGTATCTTCTGGTTTGGCACCTAAAAATAGCACTGGGAATTCTAGTATTTTTTTTAATCTAGGGTTTGTGAATTTACTTTGAACTTGTTTTCTAATGTTTGAAAACAACTGATTTAGTTTGGTTAACGATTTAGAACTTATTAGCTCTAAAGGCGATACTCCTGGCTTGTACACCAAATCTTGTACGGCTACTTCGTAATTAGCTTTTGCACTGTTTAAGAACTTTTTTAATTCTAAAGAACTCCCTTTTTCTTCTTTTTCAAAAAGCGCATAAATTTCATTGAGGTTGGCCGATATATGTACAGAATCTTCTACGCCAAAATATACTTGATAGCCCGGATTAAGTTTTTCTAAGGTGTAAAACTGCGATGTTTTTTTATCAAAATCATTAAAGAATCTATCAAAAACATCGGGCATCCAATACCATGTTGGGCCAATGTCAAATGTAAAACCGTCTTTATTATACCTTCGGGCTCTTCCACCAATGGTATTATTTTTTTCAAATATGGTAACGTTATGGCCGTCTCGTGCCAAATAACATGCGGCTGATAAAGAAGAAAAGCCGGAACCTATTATAGAAATTGTTTTGCTCATTGTTTAACAAATATAGTAATTAGTTAAACAAACGCAAATAGATTATAAATGTTTATTCAATTTGATCAAATCCTTCATAAAAGAAAATATTACTACTCAGGTTCTTTTGTGTAAAATCATTCCACACAGATCCAACTATGGTGCATCTATTTTTTGTGTGTAAGAGCAGTTCTTCTATATTCTCTATGAATTGTTTTTTCTCATCATTTGTAATGTCGATTAAAAAATAGGTAATCCAGTTGATGTATTTAAATTTTGAATTGATGTTAAATAAGTCTGAAAACGGAATGCTTCTGCCTAAGTAAATGGCTTTTTGCCCTCTTTGTTTAAGCACATACGTATGGTAATACAGGGCTATCTCATGCATTTCACCTTCAGGTAAAAACAAAATATTCATTGTAGGTTCTTTATTTTCAACAACTGGCAGTTGTGCAATGTGCAATGCAATTTTTTGATAAATGAGGTTGGAAATAAAATGCTCTTGGGCTGGATTTATACCGCTGGTTTGCCATAAAAGACCAATATGATGAAGTAGGGGGAGGTAGGTTTTTTCAAAGATTTCTGAGAACGATATTGCTTTTATTTGATTTTGATAAACTTCTTCAAAGAGTTCTTCATCAAAAGAGTACATGCTTATCAATAAAGAATTGATATGATAGTTATTAGAAAAACTTTTTTGAGAAATGGATTTCGCAAGTTCTGATAGCTCAATATCAGCATATTTTGCAAGCTCTGATATTTTATAGTTATGCTTTTGTAGTAAACTAATGTTTAATATTTTCTTTAAATCAAGAATATTATAAACTCTAATGTTCCTGTTTAGTCTTGTTGGGTTTAATAGCTTATATCTCTTTTCCCAAATTCTAATGGTATGGGCCTTTATTCCACTTAAGTTTTCTAAATCCTGAATATTAAAAGTGCTCTGAATGTTGTTTATCATAATTAACAATTAGATAAACAAAACTAGCGTATTTCTTAGAAATAGACATCGAAATAAAAGAACCAAAAAACAACTTGCAAAAAGCGCTACAATTAGAATAATTTACCTGTTGCCCAAGTAAGTCCTGTGCTGGCAATATTATAATTGGTGGTAATTTCGATAAGTTTTATGCGCGCATTTATCAGATTTATTTCTCTGGAGTTTATTAAAAAGAGTGAACTTTCTCCAGAATTGAACTTCTGAATTTCTCCTTTTAATAAGAGATTGTAATTGTTAACGGCATCTGTAAACAGCTTTACTTGGTCTTGTAAGTTTTTTTGTTCATTATAATAGCTTCTAACTTTGTTTTGTAATTCTACTAGTTTTTGTTGTTGCCCGTATTCGGTTTCTTGTATTTTAAATTTTGTGAGTTGTAAATCACCACGTTCTTTTCTTAGAAAAAGTGGAATGCTAAATTCAACGCCCCATTTGTAATTTTCAATTGAATAGTTGTTAAAAAAATCAGAACCAGTAGGCTCATTTAGTGCGTTATAGTTTAGGTTTAATGTTGGTTTAAGTCCTTCGGCTTTTAGGCGTCTTTCAATTTCCATTGATCCTAATTTGTAATTATATAATTGCATATCGGGATGAGTTTCTGCCAATTCGCCTACTAAATTTTGCAATTCATCTGCATTTAAACTTTCTAGATTATTGTTTAGCTCATTAAATGTTGGTGGACGTAAACTATCAGATATTTCTAGAGGAGTGTTGTTTTCGTACCACAAGAAATTAGATAATTCTAAGGTTGTGTTTTGGTAATTAAGTAACGATTGGTTTCTATTGAATTGTCTGTTCTGAACTTGAATAAATGCTTCTAAGGTATCAATGGCGGGTTTATCGCCAAATACAAAACTCCGTTTAATTGCATTCAACCTTGTTTTAGCAAGCTCAACAGATTCTTCGTAAACCAAATATTGATTCCAGGCTTCAATCCATTTCCAGTATTGTTTAATTGCATCAAAGTATAAATCATTCATTAATTTTTGACGTTCGGCTAATGTGGATTCTGCAAAAATCTGAGCTTGTTTTAATGTAGCTCTTCGTTTGTCTATAAATAAACCTTGGCCTAAAGTAACAGAAACACCCGCGTACCATAAACCGTTTTGAGGAACTGTGTTTTCTGGATTTAAATAATCTCCATTGTTTTGATTATAGCCGGTTTTTAGCTCAATACCGTACCAAGTCGGGATTTTTAGTCCAGCATTTAATATGCTGTAATAGTCTTTTTGATCAAAATATTTTTGATCTAAGCTTGATTGCACATACGGGTCAAAATTACCTTGAGCCTTTCTCACAGTACTTTCTCCTTGGTTTAAAATTAACTTGCCTTGTGCGGCCACTGGATGATAGTTTTCTATAAACCAAATGAGTTGCTCTTGGGTTAGAATTTTAGGATTATCCTGTGCTTGGAGCAACGTAGGCACAAAAGCAATTAAAAATAAGAGGTATCGCATTTGCATTACATTTTCTCTTTATTATTTGTATTACCATTTTCCGATTGATAATAATCAGGCGGAAAACCGTTTAGCTTTCGCCATAATTCATACCAAATTTGTACATCTTTTAGGAGTGCCATACCGCTAGCACCTGAGCCAACTCGGAGTCCCTCTGGCCATTCAGCATCATTCGGGTCTGGTGCAACTAGGATACGGTATTGACCATTGGGGCTTATGAAATTATCTATCGCAACCACTTCGCCACCAAAGGTGCCATAAGAAAGATTTGGCCACCCAGAAAAAACTACAGTTGGCCACCCATCAAACATAAACCTAATATGCTGCCCCTTAGAAATAAGAGGTAAATCCATCGGTTGAATGTACATGGAGACGGCCAAATCGTATTGTGCAGGCATAATGCTCATCAATTCCTCGCCTTCTTTTACCGTTTCTCCAATACCAGAACGAATGGTTTTTGTGATATAGCCATTTTGTGGGGCTGTTATATAATAGAAACCGGTACGCACAGAATAATTCATATACTGATTTTGCATTTTTGTAACAATCGCTTCGGCATCATACATGCTTGAAAGTGCTGTGTATTTTTCAGATTCTGCTTTGGCCAGTTTTTCTTTGTACTGGTTTTCTATTGAACTGAGTTCAACCTTAGCATTAATCAATTCGTTTTTGCTGCTCAATAGTTTGTTTTCTGCACTAATTTTCTTTGCCAATGTTTCCTGTAGCTTAAGCTTTCGGGTTTCATAGTCGGTTAATGATTTTAACCCTTCTTTGTATAGCTGTTCCATCCGTTCTAATTGCTTTTCAGCAATTTCTAAGTTGGTAATGGCTGCTTGTAAATCAATGCTATCTGATAGAATTTTTAACTCCGCCTGTTTAAAGTAGTTGTTTGCTTGTTCTAGCTTTAATCTTTTTGTTTTTATCAATGCGTCAATTTGGCCGTCTAAGGCTTTTACCTTTTCCATATAAGAATTAACGGTTAACTCTTTGGCAAAAATTTGTTCTTCGGTTCTTGCCAATAGTTGAGGGTCAAAATATTCATCTTTAATCTCTGAGATAAACAGAATTGTGTCGCCAGTTTCAACATAATCGCCTTCGCGCACATGCCATTTTTCTATGCGTCCGGCAATTACAGAGTTTATGGTTTGCGGCCGCTGGTTTGGATGTAGAGTAGTAACATATCCATTAGAGCGAATATTTTGTGTCCAAGGCAATTGCAAAACAATAATCATTAACACAAAAGCAATACCCAAAAGAATGGCAAATAGCTTTACAGCACGGTAATCTTTTACCATAGCAAAAGAGCGGTATTCACTTTTGTTTATTTTTCCTTCTATTCTGTTTTTACTAATGTTTAGCATATGTTACTTAGATTGAAAAATGTTAGTATACCACGACTCATTCTTTAAATTTTCAAGCTCATCAAAAGCAATAATGCTCCCGTTGTCCATTACCGCAACTCGATCAAATCGGGTGGCAACATCAACATAGTTGGAAATTAGAATAACAGTCCAATCTTTGCTTAGTAAATAATCTAAGATCCGATTTTTATCAGCTTCTATAAGTTGGTTTATGTTGTCTTCTAGCAGTACAAGCCTTGGGTTGCAAATTAAACTTCGGGCTATCATGATTTTTAACCTTACATTTTTAGGTATGTTTTTACCTTCGGGTAATAGCTCTGTGCTATAGCCTTGTGGCAATGATTCTAAATACTCTGTAAGTCCAACAATGGCGGTAATATTGTGCACTTCATCTAAAGAAATAAAACGTTTGCCCAGCGCAATATTTTCTAACAACGTACCCTTAAAAATATCTTCTTTGGTTAAGCTGTCACCTATTTGAGAATGTAATTCTTCTTTACTCCAATTGCCAAAAGGAATAGAATCATAAGATACGGAACCTGAAAAATTTTCGTACAAGCCGGCCAGTACTTGCAACAAAAAGGATTTACTTGAGCCATTATATCCAGACAAGCAGATTTTTTCTCCTGCTTCTATGTTAAGCCCAATGTTTTTTAGCGTATCCGTTTTATTTTCGCTAAACCGATAAAATAAGTTGTTTACGCGCAGCGAAAGCCCTTTTTTATCTTTAGTTGAAACTTGGGTGCCTGTAGTTTTTTCTAACGGAAGGTCTGTTACGGCACCTATTTTTTCTACTGCTGTAAGCACATCATATATGGTTTCCATGCTTAAAATAAGCTTTTCTACCGAAGCTAAAACCAAGATGATTATAATTTCTGATGCAACAAATTGCCCGATGTTCATTTGCTGATTAAGCACTAATAATCCGCCAATAACCAATAAACCTGCGGCAATAATTACTTTAAACCCAACCAAATAAATGTATTGTACAATTAAGGATTTAAAATGAGCCTTTCTAGAAGTTAAGTAGTCTTCTACCAAATCATCTGTTCTTTCTAACGGCAAAGGAGATTTACCTGCTAGTTTAAAAGTTTCCATAGCTCTGGCTAATTCTTCTAACCAATGTGCTACCTCGTATTTATGTTTTGATTCTAATAAACTCGTTCTTAATCCGCTGGGTGCTGTAAACCTAAAAATTAGATAAACAATTACCACCAACAACATACTAAAGAGTATAAAAAATGGGTGATAAAGTGAGAGTAGAATAAGACCGAAAATAACCTGTAAAGTGGCACTAGAAAAATCCATTAAAATTTTTGATAGCCCCTTTTGTACGGCAAGCGTATCAAAAAAACGATTGACCAATTCTGGTAAATAAATTTGATCTACGGCTTCTAACTTAATTTTAGGTATGCGATAAGCAAACTCGAATGCAGAACGCGTAAATATTTTTTGCTGTAAATTTTCTGTAATGGTGAGCTGCATAATTTGCATAGATCCGCTCAACGCAATGCCACCAATAACCAAAATAACCAGAATAACCCAAGAGGTAGATACTTGTCCACCGCTTATTAAATTAATAATGGCTTGTATACCTAGCGGCAGAGATAGCGATACCACGCCATTAAAAATCGCATAGATATAAATGCTAAAAATATCTTGTTTTTCAACTTTTAGCAAGTTTATAAACCGTTTCATGGACCTTATATTGCTTTTGTTTTCCACGGCTATTTGGTTTTATTTATTATCGCCATGGCCATTTCTGTGTAAAATGTGGCAAGTTCTTCATAGTCATTCTTTAAATCTGTTAAAGACGGGAGGTGATCTGCAAAATATTTTTGGTGATGAATACCTTCAACAATGGTAGAAGCTAGGGTATGAGCAAATAAAAAATGGGGATTTATTTCTAAAAAAATATCGCTAATGCGCGCAACAAGCCTCTTGTATGCCGAGTAGAAACCTACTTTGTTTGCTTCATCAACTTCTTTGGTTAAATAAGCTTTTGATGATTCTGAAATAACAATGCGACTTAAAATTTCCAAATCTATATGGCCATGAGATTCTCTTTCTGAAATATCTTCTGCGACAACTTGAATGGATGATTTTAGTTTTTCTTCTGGTGAAGCCAGATTTACCACAGAGAATACCAACCGATATTCTAGCCAACCCCAATACCAAGAAGTAAGGTAAATCAACAATTGGTGTTTACTCTCAAAGTACCGATATATTGAACTTTCTGTAGTTACTAATTGCTTGGCAAGTTTTCTAAAGGTAAAGCCTTCTAGGCCTATAGCATCAATTAGTATAATGCTTTGCGTAATTATTCTTTTTCCTAGCTCAGATGAGTTTGGGTCTTTCAGGTAAATTTTATCATTCACCTTTATTTCTATCTGTCCGATTAAATCTTTCATCTCAATTATTGAAATTCACACTAACTAACCAAGTAACTGTGATATTGTTTTAGGGTTTTAAAAGCGCAAATATAATAGTATTACTATTAATATGGCGCGCAAAGAATTACATCTACTTACAGCACACTTAATAGCATGATTTTTAATAAATTAAAATTGCAATGAAAGAAACTAATCTATGAGAGCCGTTGAGGTTTATGCTCTAAAGAATTGTGAATTTAATACTATAGACTAATCAATTCGCTTTATGATTAATCTTATTTGTCCCATGTGGTTGGCTTGGTGCTCCATTACATGATACCAAGCCCAGTAGTTATTCATGTTGCTTTCACTAACCATAGATTCAAACCACTTATCATCTTTAGTTTTTAAAAGGCTTAAAGTTTCTTTTCTTACCTCATCCCAAATATCTAAATAGTAAGAAATGGGCTTGCCCTTAATATTTTCTTGAGCGTCTTCGCCTAAATTTAGGGCAGATTCCCATTTTGCTTTTTCGCTTTTGTTAAAGCCGCGTCCTTCAAATGTATAAACTTGATAATATTTTTCTGTTGCCGCTAAGTGTAAAATAAGCGCACCAATTCTGTTGGCCTTGTTGTCTAATAAAGAGTCTGTTTCTTCTACAGATAAATTGGCAACACTATTGGTTACTCTTCGTTTTAAATCTTCTAACATTGCCACCGTTGTGCCTATTTGCATAGAATAACCTCTGGGAGCTTTAATTACATTTTGTGCTTTTAATGTTGAAAAACCGATGATGCTTATAGCAACAATAAGCATTGTTTTTACAATAGATTTCATGTTTTCTTTTATAGGGTTAATATCCATTTTACTAATTCATTCTCATCTACTATAGCCCAACTATGTGGATGCCTTGTGCCATTAGCACGGTAACCTCTGTTGGTGGTTTGTATAAATTCTACATATTTTTCTCCGTACAAATCTTTTAAATCTTGCGCCAATTGTTCAATGTAATATGCATTTGTATTTGCATAGTCTGTTAACCTGTTTGTATTCCACCAAGCTGTGTCTGGTTCTGTGTATAACCTAATGTTTACATCATTTAGGTGAGATAAATTTTTAAGTGCATGCGTTTTAGCCAGGTAGGGAGAATTGTTTTCATAACCTTCTAAACTAGAATCACCAATACCAAATTCTAAATCAAAAGTCTTAACAACCCATTGCGCTTCTTCTTGCGCAATTTTAAATTTATCTTTTTGCACATTAAGTACAGATGCGTTGTACAACCCAAGCAAATCAATTGGAGAATCTACAATAAAAATACCTTTGGGTTGAAGTACTGAAGAAGACGTTTTTAAATACTCGGAAAGTAAAAGTGTAACATTACCACCACTTGAAAAACCACCGATTACAATGTTTTTGGTTTCAATTTTATTTCTTGTAAGTGCATCAATGATTTGTTTTTCAAGCGATTTCTTGTCTTTTTCATATAGCCATAAATGCGCATTAAAATTCATCATTAAAACGGCAATATTGTTTAATGTAGCAACATCAACAATGTTAAATTCTTGCTCGGTATTATGCGCATCGCAAGGAAAACAAGGAAAAAGAATGAGTATTGCATTTTGCTTTTCGGGAATGTAAATTCGATAATGCTCTGTACTATCTACACGTATAGAGGCTTTTTTGTTAGCCGAAGTAATTTGATTGTTACGACTATTTGTACAAGAAAAAATGCCGGTAATAATGAGAATAAAAATGCCGAACCTAATCATGTTAACAATGTTATGGAGTAAGGTAAATATACACGGTTCAGCAATTAAACTTCATGTTTAAGTTTTGGCAAAATAACAACCAAGTACCCGTCTGGATCTTTTATACATGTGGCTCGATTGTTCCAATAGGGGTTTTGAGTTTGCAATATGACTTGTTTTTGCTTTTTTATGTTTGAAACAATTTCATCATATTCTTGCCTTGTATTAGTATAAAAAACTAGTAAATCATCTTCATCAGCTTTGTGTTTTGGTGCAGTAGCAGAAGTTGTAAACTCCAAATGCCAATCTGCTTTTTCTTTACCTAAAAAAACACCATTGTATCCATGGTGATTGGTAAACTCACCCAAAACAGAAAACCCTAAAACAGTAGTGTAAAATTGTTTTAGGGCTTGTAGATCAATTGTGTGCCTAGCCATTCTAAATGTCATGTTAATCTAGCGGAATGGTTAGTACGGGAATTTTAGATTTTTTTATAATGTTGGCAGAAACGCTTCCAATAATTGCTTTGTATAAAAAGCTATGGTCATTGTGCCCCGCTATTATTAAATCGATATCTAATTTTTCAGATTCTTTAATAACCATTTCAATGGTTGCACCTTGTATCAAAAGCCCATCAGCAACAATCCCTTTTTCACGCATCTCCAATGTGTATTTTTCTAATTTTCTATGCTCTTCTCTAAGCTCCTCAGCCCGACCATCTCGTATGTATTGTGGGCCTACTTCATAACCAACAAAAAAGGGTTCTGGTGCAGCAATGTGCATGAGCCAAATTTTAGCATTAAATGCTTTGGCAAATTCTACGGCTTTGTTTAATAAGATCTCTTCAGATTTATTAAAATCTACGGTTACTAAGATGTTTTTCATGGCGCTGTATATTATCGTTTTTTATAGCTGCAGAATAAAAAGTTTTGTACTGTGTTAAAAGGGGTGGTATGATTTTCTGTTTTGCAGTTTTGTTTTTCGAAGCTTGAATAAAATAAGTCACTCATGCTTTTTTCTGAATACTGCGTAATATCTAAACCACTGCATTTTAAAGGGCCACTAGTAGAAAACGTACCCAGAATAATAAATCCTAAAACAGATTTATTTACTAAAGCTACATAATTTTCTATCTGCTGTAACGAAGTTAAAAAATGAAATGCAGCCCTATCATGCCAAACGTCATAGCTTTCAATTGGGGTGAAACTATTTATATCAGAAACAATCCAATTCACATTTTTGGCTTGTTTGCCAAGGCGTGTTTTAGCTTTTTCTAAAGCTTTTTCAGAAATATCTAGAACTGTTATGTTTTGGTACCCTAATGCTAGTAAATGATCAACCAAAGTGCTATCACCTCCACCAATATCTATGATTTTGGCGCTTTTTGGTAATCCAGTTGCTTCAATAAAATCAATTGATGTTTGTGGCGATTTTTGTGTCCAACTTACCTGATCAGGGTTTTTTGTTTCATATACATTTTCCCAATGTGCTTTTTTGTCCATACGCTTTTAATAGTATTTTTTTAGCAATAAATATTGTAGCAAATTACTACTTTGATGATGATGTAAGTTGTTAAAAGGCTAAATATTTATTGTTAAAAAGGAACAATTTTTCTGCTATTTAAGGACAAAGTTGCAAGGTTTGCATATCTGGATCTTTAAGTGTGCCAAACCAAATTACCGCATAATTTCCGGTAATTCCAATGCCAACAGCTTGCCATTCCGTGTTTTTCCAGCTTCCTTCATTTATCATAACCTCATTGTGGCCATAAGAATTTTTCCAACCGTTTATAGCAGCTTGCGCCACATCTTTTTGGGTAACCATGGCCGAAATTTCAAAACCATGGCCTTTGTATTTCGAAAGCTCTCGTGGTTTATTCCACATACATTCCGCTTTTTTATGATCGCTGGTGTAGCAGCACGCGGTCCATTTATTTTTTCCTTTATCACTCCAGCTGTGCAAATTGCAGCGACTATTTACAGGGTTATTTACATACAAATCATATGTATGCGTTTTGGCAACTAGAGTAAGTGAGTAGGAAAGTGGTATAGGAGGCAATCCTTTTTCTTCACGGTATTTCATGAGCAAATCATACAACTTTTGCTCTTGTGGCTTTAAACAAAGATTGGTTGAGGTTGAAAATGAAGAAGTAATCAGTAAAATGGCAACTGCAAAGAGAACATATCGCATGGACTTCCGTTTTTTATATAACGCTACTTGTTCTTAGTTGCGTATATTTTTTACCGTTTTTAAAAAGTGCTTTTTAAAACAAACGTAAATACCAATACCGAAAAAAGTCCGGTAACCATAACAGTTTTTAAGAGTAAGCTTAACTTTTTGTAGTGAGCCGCTGTTTTGGCTGGTGCCACTTTAATGATGGTAAAGAGTAGTGGAGCAATAACAAAAAAGAAAAGGTAGGCACTAGAAATCCAATCTTCTGAAATAATTGTTTTGCGTAAAAGCCAACCTAATGCGGCTACCACAAACATGAGTATGGCAATGATTAAAATTTTAGGAAAGGCACCTCCAGAAGTCACAGCTAACGTTCTATAACCCGCTTGGCGGTCTCCTTCAATGTCTTGAAAATCTTTTACAAGTTCTCTAGCCAATGTTAAAAAGAAGCTAAAGGCCGAAACGGCAATAACAACATAAACTGCCTGAAGCTGATAATTGGCTTCGTCTGATTTTAAAGTAAAAAGTAAATCGAATATGGCCTGGTTAAAAACCATTAATGCGGCCAAAAATGCAATGGTTAAATTACCCAAGAGGGCTACTTTTTTAATGTGTTTCGCATAGCCCCAAAGTGCAAAAGCAGCTAGAGGAAAAATGTAGCTAAAAGTGAGCATGTTATTAAAATACCCAAGTACTAATCCTAAAATAGCTCCAGCCAATAATAATGCTTGGCCAATAAACAAAGCTGTTTCTTGGCTTATCGCACGATCAACAATCATTTTTTCGGGTTTATTGATGCGATCTGCATGCACATCTAAAGCATCATTTACGGCATTTCCTCCTGCGGCAATCAAAATAGTTGCAAGAATTAATGCAGTATGCCAGATGGGTGATAAAACTACTTCGAAGCCCAAGGGTAAAATAAACCCATACCGCAGCACCAATAAAATTAAGGCCATTATGAGCAAATTTGGCCAACGCAAAAGCTTTAACAAAGCGGCTGTTTTATTCATAATCAAGATAAGTTACATGAATCTATAACTGAAAAAAGGAAATTAAATTTTAGCTATTGCAATTTGATGATTTTACCAAACATGGTCACCATCAGCATTCCATTTTCCTTGAACTTTTAAGGTTTGCTCAATTACATCGCGTACGCAGCCCATACCACCACCTTTAGGCGAAATGTAATCGGAAATGGCTTTTACTTCTGGTGCGGCATCGCTAGGCGAGCAAGAAACCCCACATGCCATCATCACCTGATAATCTGGAATGTCATCCCCCATATACAACACCTCTTCTTTTTTCAAATCGTACATTAAAAAAAGTTCTTCAAGCTTTTCAATTTTATCTGCCGCGCCAAGGTAAATATCTTTAATGCCAAGCAAACTCATGCGCTCTCTTACCGCTTCATTTTTTCCGCCCGAAATAATGGCAACTTTATATCCTTTTTTACAAGCCAATTGCAATGCATAGCCATCTTTCGAGTTAAATTTCCGAATGGGTTCTTGCCCTGGCATAAGTAAAATACTTCCGTCTGTAAGTACACCATCAACATCAAAAATAAATGTTGTAACGTGGTTAAGCAGTTCTTTATAGTTTGGTTTCATGGCTTTTGATTATACTTTCAGAAAGTGTTTGATAAAGCTTTTTAAGTTCAAGATCTGTAATGATTTCTAAATGCCTTTGTATGGTTTGCAAATCTTTTCTAGCCGCGGGTCCAGTTTGATTTTGATTGGGATTTTCGCTGATTGCCTTGCGCGCGGTTTCTGTAATTAACGCGTTTAGCACATGAAATGGTAAATTATTTTCGTGGCAATAATTGTAAGCCTTAGCCAAAAGATGATTGGTAAAATTATTTGCAATTACAGCGGCAACGTGCAATTTTTCTCGTTTTGCAGATGAAAGAACTTCTACGTTTGTAGATACTCTGCGGGCTAGGTTTTCTAGCAGCGCCTCATCTTCTGGGGTATTGGCCTCTACAAGAATGGGGGTGCTTTTAAAATCTACTGCTACTGTTTTTGTAAACGTTTGTAATGGATAAAAAACGCCAAATCGGTTTACTGTTTGCAATGCTGAAAGAGCCACTGTACCACTGGTATGCACAACCAAGCCATTATACCCTTGTAGTTGGTTAGCTACTTGCATAATGTTGGCATCTGTTACACAAATACAAATTAAATCTACCGAATTATCTAAATCCTTAAAATCTACAATGGCCTGTGCCTGTACTCTTTCCGCAACACGATCGGCATGATTAATATGCCTAGATAGAATTTGCTTAATGGTAAAACCGCTTTTATACAACACATCACTCAGGTGCCAAGAAACATTTCCTGCACCTATGATTGTTATTGATTTAATGGCGGCCAGGGCTTTAAATTTTTGAAGTCTTTTTTCCTTTTACACGTTGCCAAATGGCTATTACGGTTCCAATGGCCATTAAAATACATCCCGCCCAAAGCAGGTTAATCATGGGGAAAATTATGGCTTGAATAAGAATAAATGGCTGTTCTTCCTTTTTTTGCCTCCATGCTTTTAGCAAAGGTTTATTGCTTTGTTGGTCTATTCCGCTTAATTGAAATTTAAGTCCATACTCCAATAATTCGGCATCCATGGTAGAGGCTTCATTATTCTGCACTACATACAAAGGTGTAACATGCACAATAGAATCTGCTATGCCCGTAATGCTTAATTGCGCAGCAAGTGCTATAAAAGCAAAAGTTCCGTCTTCGTTTTGGCGTGCATCAGCCATCACACTATCAAGCGAAACCATAATGTTATCATAAATTAATTTTTGCTCTCCTTTTTCTAGCGCAAATTCGATTTCATCTTGCCATTCGCTTTTAATTTCTTCTGGCGTACGCATATCAGCATACGTTACATGGGTATAAATATCGCTCGATAAAAAATGACGAGTATCAGGTTCTGGCACATTACCCATGCGTTCATTTTTCTGTATGGATGGGTTAAGCGTAAACTCATGTACTAAGGCCAACTGCTCATTCTCTTTGTAAAACTCTAATCCGTAATAATTGTAGTGGCTTTCATGTCCTGTTCCAAAGCGCTCTCCGGTATAGGTAACCCAGTATTCGCCCATTTGCACAGTGTCGTTTTCTTCTATCAAAAGATTTTCATTTGCAGGAAACTCTTCGTGAATAAAAGAACTGTTTTGGCTGATGATGTTTTTGCTTCCGTTTGAGATTAAAGCTCCTAAAATGACCAAGCCAAAACCTATATGGGCTATAGATGAGCCAGCAAGTTTTATATTGCCTTTACCTACTCTTAACCAATAATCTGCATTACCAATAATGGCAAAACTGCTGGTAAATATTAATAGTATATAAATGGGGTTTGTAAAATCAAAGACTAGTGCAATAATTATGGAAACTACTACCGATAGCGCTGAGCTTGCCATAATCTTTTTATAGAAAGCTTTTGTGTTGGTACTACGATAGGTTAAATATTGCCCAATAGCAACCAAGGCCGTAATAATTATAGCAAACGGAATTTGGAAAGAGTTAAAATGCTCTATCGGGTTGGCAATGTTTTTATTAGCCTCATACAAAGGCCATACGCCTTCTGGACCAAATAGTTGATTAAACACCGGCATACTGGTGCTTATGGTAATTTGTAAAGACGATAAAAGAAAAACCATAGAACCAACAAAAAGCCAAAACTCGCGGCTATTCATAGCTTCTTCTTTCTTGGGCTTTGGAATTTTTTTGTATCTGAAAATAAGTAGGCCAAAAGCAAAAATCACAAAGAATAAAAGGTAAATAAGCAATTGTCCACTTAAACCTAAATCTACAAAGGCATGTACGCTGCTATCTCCTAAAACACCACTGCGTGTTAAGAAGGTAGAGTAGAGTACCAATAAAAAAGAAAGAATTGATAAGAAGAAAGAAGATGGTAATACACCCCCTCGGTTTTTCTGAATAAGAATTAAATGTGCTCCGGCAATCATGGTTAACCATGGTACCAAAGACGAATTTTCTACAGGATCCCAAGCCCAGAATCCACCAAAGCTTAACGCTTCGTAAGCCCAGGCACCGCCCATTAAAATTCCGGTACCTAAAATCATTACAGAAAAGAATGCCCAAGGCAAGGCAGGTTTTATCCAACCTTTGTAATCTTTTCTTAGCAAGGCACCTATGGCAAATGCAAAAGGCACAATGGTACTAGCAAAACCTAAAAATAATGTAGGCGGATGTATGGTCATCCAATAGTTTTGAAGCAATGGGTTTAACCCAGAGCCATCTAAAAAACTCGGGAATTTTGTGAGGTAATCAGCAAATTCTGTCCAGGGTAGGCCAATGTTTTCGGGCATTTCGCGCACCAAAATAAACGGACTCATACCAATTTTTGCACCAAAAACATAAACGCCTAGCACCATGCTTGATAAAAATGCTTGTACGGCTGCAATGGTGCCGATGACAGGACCCGTCCATTTTTTTGTTGTAAAGAGTAAGATTAAACCAAGTACGGCATGCCAAAACATCCAGAGCAAAAAGCTACCCTCTTGCCCTTCCCAAAAAGCAGAGAATAAGTAGCGTGGAGGTAAGTCTAAGCTGGTATGTTTCCATACATAATCGTACTCAAAATAATGATTGGCCATCATAAAAAACAATGTGCCAACTATGGTAAAAACAGAAACGGCATGCACAACGAATGCTATTCTACCTAGGGGTTTCCATTCTGGTTTTTTTTCTGCTTGCCAAAATGCAAAAACGCTTAATAATGCTGATGTTAATGCCGCAGCAACAGCAATTCTACCCAATTCTCCAGCCCAAATGTGCTCGCCTATATATTCCATAAAAGTGTGTTGATTCGCTTATTCTGTGTAAGAATCGCTATTGCCAGCCATTTCGTTTTGCTCGTTGTATTTGCTTGGGCATTTCATAAGTATTTCGTGCGCTATAAAGGCTGTATCTGTAGCAAAACCTTTCATGGTTATTTCTTCGCTGCGCTCAAAATCTTGTGGCTTGGGTTGATTATAATATACTTTACTTACGTTGCCTTGCTTGTCTGTTGCCGTAAAGCTAAAAAGTGTTTTTTTTGGATTAAAGTGCATTTCGGCATCTTTATCTAAATAGCCGATTACGGTAAATTCTTCGCCTTGGTTGTTTTCGGCTAGGGCAAAACCTGCATAAGTTCCTGCATCTTTAAACATCACCATAATGGCGCCAATTAGCACAGCAACGATGATGATTAGTACTATGTGAGTTTTTTTCATTTCGCTTTTATTTAAGCTTTTCTATTTCTTTTTCAAGTTTGGTAGCTTTTCTGTCTATGCTAACCAAATACAAAACAATGCCTACAAAAATTATGGCCAACACGGCAACAACAACGTATATCTTACCATTTGCACGCATCGCATCCGCCATTTCTGGGGAGCTATTTTGTGCAATTGTTTGATTTAATAAACCAAGAAATGCAAAAATTGTTATTGCAATTGATTTAATATTTTGTTTTTCCATTCTTCAATTTTTTCGTTTGCTGTATTTAGTTTAAAACGTATGCTGCTTATCCAAACACCAAATAATATCCAGCCTAAAACTGCTGGATAAAAAACCATGCGCATAGAACTATCCATATCATATTGGTTAAAACCAGGGTTGCCACCGTTTCCGGGATGTAAGCTATCTGTAATACGCGGTAAAACCCCGATAAACACAACCATTAATACAAAGGCGAAAATGTTATAAACTGCGGCAATGCGTGCTTTTTTATCGCGGTCATCCATGCTGCCTCTAAGGATGAAATAGGCCAGATATATTAATATTGTAATGGCCGTTCCGTTTAATTTAGGGTCGTTTGTCCAAAAGGCACCCCACGTAAATTTGGCCCAAATTGAACCCGTTACCAGACCTAGAAATGAGAATATTAAACCCATCTCTGCAAAGATGTTTGCTTTGGTATCAAATGTTTTAGAAAATCCGGCCAAATATCTTACGCTATAAATAACAGAAACAATCATCATGGCCATCATGGCAAACCACATGCTTACATGAAAATAAAGGTTTCTGATTGATTCGTTTAGAATGTCTCTGGCGGGTACATCGCCCAAAAAACCTACAATAATGCTATATGAAATTAAAAGGACGGAGAGTGCTTTCCACCAGTGTTTTTGCATGCTATTTTACTCCAAAATTACTCGCGCCAAATGTAGGGAAATAACAAGTAACCTAGTATAATTACCATAGTATTTAACGCAGCCAAATACATAAGATTTGTTAAATTTTCTTCTAGCGGAAGACCGAACATTGCACTTAAACTTGCGTTTACTACAATTATTATAACAGGTAACAAAAGCGGTATGCTTAATACCGCCATTAGCGTAGCATTGTTGTTGGTGCGCACAGCAATGGCAGACACTACTGTTAGGATTCCAGAAAAGCTAGAAGATCCCAACAATACCACCAACAAAAACTGCCAGGGTGATTGAACAGGGTTGCCAATAAACCAACTATAAATAATAAATGTAATCAGGCTTATGGTCCAAATAAGTAAGGTGTTGTAAAAAACTTTTGCCAACATAATAGATTGCGGGCGAGCCAATTGGTAGTAATACCAAAATCGGTTGCCGCTCTCGTTGGCAAAACTCTGCCCAGCCGTATTGATAGAAGCAAAAACAAGGATGACCCAAAAAAGGGCATTCCATGTGCGTGCATCATTAATGCTAATAAAAATGAGGTAAGAGATATATACTGTAGCTACAACATACAAGAGGATAGAAAAGAACGAATAGCGCTGCCTAAACTCTAACAATGCATCTTTTTTTATTAAGGCTACAATCTCTTTTAACATGGGCCAAATATAGATGCAAACATTTACTTGTAACAATGGTTATTTAAACTAAAATTGTAAAATGATGATAAAAGTATTTTATACCACAGCAGTTGCATTTGCACTAACGGCCTTTTCTTTTTCTAGCCAAACCGAATTTTCTGAAAATAAAAAGTTAAGCAGTATTTACGATTACAGTTGTAAAGACCTGAACGGAGATCAATTTGATTTTACCGCATTAAAAGGCAAACGCGTTTTAATCGTAAACACAGCATCTAAATGTGGCTATACTTCTCAGTATGAAGATTTGCAAAAGCTTTATGAGACTTATGGCGGAGACAAATTTATTATTGTAGGTTTTCCTGCAAATAATTTTGGAAAACAAGAACCTGGTAGCAATGAAGAAATTGCCAGCTTTTGCCAGAAAAATTATGGTGTAACTTTCCCGATGATGGAAAAAAGCAGTGTGAAGGGCGAAGACATAAATGAATTGTACAGTTGGCTTACACAAAAAGATTTAAATGGGGTGGAAGACGAAAGTGTTTCTTGGAACTTCAATAAATTTTTGATTGACGAAAATGGAAATTGGGTAACCAAGTATGGTTCGAACGTGAATCCGCTAGACGAAAAAATTGTTTCTTTTGCCAAAGGAAAATAGCAATAATGAAATTAGATATATTGGCCTTTGGCGCGCACCCAGATGATGTTGAGTTGGGCGCGGGCGGAACATTGGCAAAGCAGCAAAATAATGGTGCTAAAATTGGCATTATAGATTTAACCCGTGGCGAAATGGGTACACGAGGTACACCAGAAATTAGAGCTGAAGAAGCTCACAAAGCCGCAGAAATTCTAGGTTGCTCGGTTCGTGAGAATTTATGTTTACGCGATGGCTTTTTAACCAATGATGAGCGCAGTCAGCTTGCGATAATAGAATCAATAAGAAAATACAAACCCGAAATTATTTTAATTAACGCTCCGCATGATAGGCATCCAGATCATGGTGTGGCTTCAGATTTATTGGTGCAAGCCAGTTTTAAATCTGGATTTACTAAATTTAAAACCGAGTTGGATGGCAAAACGCAAGAACCGTGGCGCCCAAAAGTACTTTACAAATACATTCAGTTTTACGATTTAAAACCAGATTTTGTGGTAGACATCACAGGTTTTATGAACGTTAAAATGGAATCTATTTTGGCGCATGCCTCACAGTTTTACAATCCAAAATCTGAGGAACCCGAAACCGTGATTGCCTCAAAATCTTTTTTAGAAAGCATAGAATCTAGAGCCAGGGAATACGGCCGCACCATTTACGCTACCCATGGCGAAGGGTTTATTGTAGAGCGCGTTATTGGTGTGGATGATTTAACCAATTTAATTTAACTCTGGTTTTTTGGTGTTGAGGTAATAACTCACCAAAAGGTGATGAAAAACGCAGTGTAATTGTTGTTTTGCTTTTGCCAACACAATACCGATTGTCTTTCTAAAATGCTTGTTTCCACGATTTGTTTTATTGCTGTAAATTCTTGCCATGTCTCACCAAGCTTAGGATTTAAACCCCAATATTTTTTAGGTACCACGATGTAGGTTTTGCCCTTGTGATTTTGAGCTAAAAATGCATTGTAGTTTATATAATATCCCACAACGGCTTTTTTATACGCATCATCTAGATTGTGTTTACTGTTGTATGGTACAAATAGAGAAACCAGCAAGCAAAGTTCTTGAGAAACATGAGCGGTATTTAAAGAAGAAAGCGCTGTAATAGCGCTTTCGTTATAGAGTAATGGAAATTGTTTTTGCTTTAATTTTTCTAGCTTTTTTACAAGAGAATCGTTTCTGTTTGGGCCTATCCATTGGCCAAGTGCATCAGAAGAATTATTGAAATCTAAGAGATAAAATTTATAAGCCAATTCTAGATGGATGGCTTTTTTAGTTGCTCCCTCTTCAATAATAAAGTCAATTTCGCCTATGGTTTTTTTCTCATTTATAATCTGCACATTTTCGTACAGTACATTATAGTTGGTTGATGATTTTAATAGTTCAGCAACTACTTTTTCAACCATATGGCCAAGCCTTAAATCTGTTGGTAAATTAAAGGTTGGATAGGCCAAATGGTTTAATGCTGATAGTGAAAACGTGGGTACGCCTGTTACAGAAGTATCTAAACTTTTGGTATTTAGAATAGATTTTATTCTCTCAAGGCTATTCATTTATAGCAATTTAATTTTTTAACTCAAACGGATAAATCACTTTCCAATCTTTAGCCATGTCTATAATTGTCCAACCTTTTTCGGTAGCTTCATCTAGAGCTTTATCAAAAGTGCCAATGTGCGTTTTTCTGTCGTATGCCCATTCTCTCACAGAATCTGTATGATGCACATAAAGTTGGAAATTTAGGTGTGGATTAGAATCTGACCAACGCATCATTTCTAAATCACCATCAGAATTACCACTAGCAAAAACGGGTTTTTGGCCAATGTATCTGTTTATTCCTACGGGTTTTCCAGCTTTGTCATCAATCAAATCAATTTCTGCTAAGCGTGTAATGGTGGGGTTGCCGTTGTTGTAGTCATATTTTGTTTTAATGCTGCTACCAATAACTTGATCTTTCGGAATGCCGTAGACACCTTCTGTCCAGGGGCGCATAAATTCTATACCACCACCAGAAACAATAAAGGTTTTAAAATCATGGGCTCTGAGGTATTCAAGAAGTTCAATCATTGGTTGAAAAACCAAATCAGTAAACGGCTTCTTTTTTGTTGGATGCTCTGCCGTGACAAGCCAATCTGTAACCGAGGTTTCAAATTCATCGGTTGTCATGCCCGCATGGGTGGCAATAACCATGGTGAGTATAGCTTTTGTGCCTTGGGCCATTAAGCTTTCTAAATCATCATTAAGCACAGATTTAAATGGCTCGGTGGTTTTCCATTCTGGATGTTCTGGCGCCATCGCTTTTACGCGGTCAATGGCAAAGAAAAGTTGAAAGTAAAAAGGCTTCTCAGACCATAATGTTCCATCATTATCAAATGTTGCAATGCGGTTAGAGACAGGAATAAAGTTGGCGTTGCCTTGGGTGGTAACCTCGTCTACATAAGCCATAATGGCTTTTTTTGTTTCTGTATCATTCCAAGAGGGTAGAGGATCAATTACCGCGTTTTCTGCTGGATTTGTCTCTACATCTGCAGTTTTTTCTTGTGCTTGATTTGTACAAGCACCAAAAATTAGTAATCCCGAAAAGGCGATGCCAAGTATTGAATTGATTTTCATTTTTTATGTAAAAATAATTGGGTAAAGCAAAAAAAAGGGCAATGAATTTCTCATTGCCCTAATTCTAGTGGTTTATTTAGAATTCCCGTTAAGCTCCGGAATTACAATGCCTTTTTCATTTAGCATTTTTTTAGCTTCTTCTATGGTTCTAAATTTAGATATACCCATAGGTCCGGTGTAAACTTCACTTTGTAATGGGCGTGGTGGGTATTCTACATAGCTCTTCATCAAATCTTGTGTGGCTTTGTTAAAGATAACTAGTGTCCAGGTTTTTTCTGTAAAGCTATTCATGAATAAATCATAACGCTCTTGTGGATCTTGCCATAAATCATAAATAGCAGGAACGGTTGCTACGTAACTTTCTGCACCTCTCCAGCCAAGTTGTTGGCCTGGCATATCACTACCGGCCATGGCGCCATTGTCTCCTCTAAGGTTAAAAACAGCTTTCCATTTATCAATACGTACAGCACCAGGGGCTAATTCGTTTTCTGTAAAATAGAACCAAGAGTTACGCAAAGGTTTACCTTCATTGAACAAGACATTGCTCATGTCGTAGCTATCAAAAATCATAGGCTCTCCATCTTTATCTTTTTTAGGTAAATCTGCACCTGCCAAGCTAGCAAAAGTGGCCATTAAATCTAGTCCACCTACAATGTCGTGGCAATCGGTACCCGCTTCAATTTGGCCAGGCCACCATGCAAATGCAGGTACGCGGCTTCCTCCTTCGCGGTCATTTCCTTTAGAACCTCTAAATGGTGTGTATCCAGCATCAGGATGTACATCTTGCCATGCACCGTTGTCTACTGTATAAACAACAATGGTGTTTTCTTCAATGCCTAATTCACGAATCTTATCCATGATACGTCCAACATTGTAATCCATTTCCATCACACAATCTGCATAATCGCTTTTTGCTGGCGATTTACCTTTAAACTGCTTACTTGGTAAGTTTGGTTGGTGGTTTTTCGCAAAGTTTACACTCATAAAAAACGGGTCTTTTCCTTCAGCATATTCATCCATTTGCTTTAGCACATTCTCTGTCATCATCATGTCTAACTCCGCAATGTTTTCTTCAGTAACTTTTGATATTTCGCGGGCTTTTCCGCCAGCTTCACCTTCTAAAATTCCGGTAGTAACTTTTTGGAAGAATTTAGAAATTTCAGGTCCCATATCAGGGTTCCAAGATGGGAATGCGTAGGTGTATGCATTTAAGTGATACAATACTACATTTTGCATTTTGTCATAACCGTGTGCAATAGGCATGGCGTAATCTGCTTCACCCAAGTGCCATTTTCCTGAGAAATAGGTTTTGTAACCTGCATTTTTCAAAATGTCAGCCAATGTGTATTCTGCAGCTGGCAATCCACCACCTTGGCCTTGAAAAGCCACAGTAGTCATACCACTACGGTTAGGAATACGTCCGGTTTGCATAGCCGCTCTTCCTGGTGTACAGCTTGGCTGCCCATAAAACGACCAAAACTGCATGCCTTCTTTACCAAGCTTGTCTAAATTTGGTGTAGGCATTCCTCTACCAACTCCACCTCCATAAACACCAATATCTCCCCAGCCCGTATCGTCTGATATAAGCATAATGATGTTTGGTTTTTTTGGACGTTTTTTTGATTTGTTCTGTGCGTACACGCTTGAACTTGCAAACCCAATAATAAGGGCAAACAAGAACCAAGATTTTTTTAGGTTCATTTTTGAAATATTTAATTGTTAGATAGGCTACGAAATTAGAATTTTAATGTTTTAGTGGGACGTATTTTGGTATTAAATAAATGAAAAGATTGCAAAAAAACATCGGACATCTATTTTAAATGAGGTTTTTCAAAAATGAGTAACAATAAGTGCTGAAATTTTTTATAAGAATTAGTAGTAAATGTGTTTTTCGCTTGAAGGTAAATTACCAAAAAGGATAGGCCATGTGTATGCAAATGGGTGAGGTGCAATAAGTATATTTGAGAGTTGGAATGAGGTTTAATAGCGTATAAGGCAAATAATTGAAGTGAAGTTTCTTCGCGATTCATAATCTATACAAGTACGTGACTGCCAGATAAGAGCGGTTTTGTGAACCAAAAATTCAAATAAATGCTTAAATCTTAACGGTATACTAATTCACATCGTTGATTTTGTTTAATAGATATAATGCATAAGAATTAATTAAAATGAAAATTACAGCTGAAAAAAACGAACAGGTTGCCAATATGGTGTTTGCATCCATTTATCCACTTTACCTAAATAGGTTGGAGAAAAACGGAAGAACTAAACAGGAGCTTGATCAAGTAATAAATTGGTTTACAGGATTTGATCAGAATGCTTTGCAAGCACTTATTGATGAAAAAGCAACTTTTAAAACATTTTTTCAAAAAGCGACATTACATCCAAACGCACACATGATTAAAGGCGTTGTTTGTGGATATAGAATTGAAGAAATAGCCGATGAATTTGAATTGTATAAGCAATGCAGACAAATGGAAAAGCTGATAGATGAATTGGCACGAGGCAGAAAAATGGAGAAAATTTTACGTGAAGAAAAATTGTAAAACATGAGTGAGTCTAAAATAGAGTTGTATCGTAAACTTATTAGTGCGCATCCTACGATTGAACTTAAAGGAAAAACAACGCCTTACACTTCGGTAAACGGACATATGTTTTCTTTTTTATCTAAAGAAGGCGATATGGGATTGCGGCTTTCGCAAACGGACAGGGATGCCTTCATTAAAGAATTTAATAGCAAACTCATGGAACAACACGGACGAATTATGAAAGAATACGTTGAGGTTCCAGAAGGTTTAATTCAGAATACCGAACAGCTTTCAAAACTTCTGCAAAATAGTTTTGATTATGTTTCATCACTGAAACCCAAGCCAACGAAAAAGAAAAAATAAAGATGAATTTACCCCTAGAAAACCCTCTGTTTTTAATTCCAGCAATGACAGGAGTAATCTTCATAATTGTTGGAATCATCATGTTAAAATTCCCGCCAAAAGAGATAAACGCTTTATATGGTTATCGGACAAAAAGCTCAATGAAGAACAATGAAAGGTGGGCTTTTGCACAAAAATATTCAGCCAAAGAAACCATTAAGCTTGGTGCACTCTTAACGTTAAGCGGGCTCTTGGGCTTTTTCTTTAACCCGCCCGGAATAACAGGCATGTTTATAGGGTTAGGGTTGATGATTTTGGCCGCTGTTCTTTTAGTAATACGAGTGGAGAATGCGATTAAAAAGAATTTTGCAGGCGAATAAAAAATCACCGCAATTGATTGCATTTACCTGCACAGAAAATAATGTAAAAGGAGACTTGTTCACATGAGAGATTAAAATTCAAATACAATCATTTTTAAAGAAAACATAAAGGCGAATTGTCTTCTCCTACCCTAAATGCATCAAATTAAACGTTGGCAAATATTTGCATGAAACATCTTCAAACTATATTTCTTCTTTTCTTTAGTATCAGTGCTTTTTCTCAAAAAGTAACTTACAACCACATTGTTGATGCCTCAGATGCCGAGACGAATGAAGTAATGGAGCTTTTTGAAAATTACTTGGCTTCAAACCCTCAAAACCAAGAAAAAAATGCGTTTTGGAATAAAGAGGAACAAGAGAAGTTTAAAGACTATGACTTTTTAGAAACCGAATTTCAACCTTCTCTTTATATGGGATTTCCTGCCCATGTATTAAGCATACGGTTCATAAATGATACTTGTCAAATCAAAGTTCAATTTTCTTCTTGCAAAGAAGATGGGAGCCCATACGTTTTGGCAATTGTAAATTATATCGCTATAAAAGAAAACGGAAAATTTAAGCTGTATAATTGGCTTACCTACAATAAAAAGAATTGGCCTTGCACCACCGTTGGGTTGGTAGACTTTTACTATCCGCCTTACCACAAGTTTAACGTAGAAAAAGCCAAAAAACTTAATGACTTTATCATTGAATCCTGCAGAAATTTTGGCGTGCAGCCAGAACGATTTGAGTATTATCTCGCAAATAACTTTGATGAGGTTCAAAAGTTGAGGGGATTTGATTATTACCTCGGGATGGGAGGACATGCAATGCCAAGTGGAAAAGCGGCCGAAAAAAAAGTGTATTGCGGTGGCCTAGGAGAGTATTACCCACATGAAGTTTTTCATGTTCAAATAGACAAACACTTCCCGAATAAACATTTTTGGGTTTCAGAAGGTGTAGCTACATTGCTTGGAGGGAGTCGTGGGAAAAGCTTGGATTGGCACATAAAACGTACAAACATCTATTTGCAAAAACATCCAGAAATAAACCTGAACA
The DNA here is from genome assembly GCA_030424545.1 of Bacteroidia bacterium. GTDB lineage: Bacteria > Bacteroidota > Bacteroidia > Flavobacteriales > Schleiferiaceae > JAUHWL01. The sequence goes on along the minus strand of JAUHWL010000009.1, from coordinate 31,275 downwards.
ATATGCTTTCCTTAGCAAATTTGGATAACGAAACAGCCTATCATTATGTGTTGGGTGGATTTGTAGCAAAAAAGGTAAAGGAAAAAGGTGGATGGGAAATGCTGGTAGAATTTATGTCGAGTGGAAAAACGGATGAAGATTATTACAATGCAATTGAAAAGTATTTAGGAGTTAAAAAGCCAGAGATTAACGAATATATTCGAGGCCAATTACAAATAGAGGCGAAAGATTAACAGAGACTAGCAGAAGCAACAAATAATTAGGGTGACATTAAAAAGGAAGGCAGCCACTTCAAATAAAAAACAGACTATTTGTAGTTGATATGTGCTTTTACAACCCTATGTTTCTGTGCGAATATGTAAAGACGTAACACAAAAAATTACATGCAAGAAAAACATAAAACAATCGATTTTAAAAAACTGCTTGATAGATTACAAGAAGATTCATGGCAATTGGAACTTCTGATTTCAGGGTTTGCCATTTTCGGTTTGTTTTATGCAATAGAGCCAATACAGCAAAAATTGTTGGTGGCTCATTACGACAATAACACCGTTTTTTTAAACTTCTTTATTATCGTTCGATTCTCCTTACAGATTTTAATTTTTAATCTGTTACTACATGTTTTATTGCGTGGTTTATGGATTGGCAGCTTGGGGCTTCGCTATGTTTTTGGCGATATTGATTATAAAAAGCTTAACTATAGTGAACAATTCACAAACTATTTAACAAAGAAAGTGGGCTCTTTTGATGCCTACATTGGTAAGTTAGAAAATGCCTGTAGTGTCATTTTTGCGCTCTCGTTTTTATTGATTTTTTATGTTTTTTCATTTTTCATAATCACATTTATTTTAGTAGCATTTCAATCCGAAGTTCCAGATTGGACCATCGGAATCATGCGAGTTTTGTTTGTACTGCTTGCCACAGGGGTTGTATTCACTTTTATCGATTTTCTAACGCAAGGGCTATTAAAAAAGAATAAATGGACATCTAAGATATATTTCCCTTTTTATTGGGCATTTAGTTTTTTAACATTGTCTTTCTTATACAGGCCGCTGGTTTACAATCTTTTAGACAACAAGTTAGGAAGACGTATTAGCTATTCCTTAATCCCTATTTATTTTCTCATTTATGTTGTGTTCCATTTAAATTATAGAAAGTCAAATTTTATCACTCCAGAAATAATAAACCTTTCAAATAGCGGTATTGCAAATAGTCGCTATTACCAGGATGATGTTGAAAAAAGCGATAAACTGTTTATTGGTGATTTTGCCATTCAATCTAAGGTAATTCAGGAGCCTTTTATGCGGTTAATAGTGCCTTTGAATGCAACAATAGAGGATGGCCTGATTGAATTTAATGCGGATTTAAAACCAGAGAAAGATAAGCGCGGGCTACAATTTCAAGCCGAAGTAAAATTGGAAACGGGTAATCGTGAAATAGAACATTTTAATGAGGAGTATTTGCGCACTTTTGAAAATAAGTATCGTTTTAAAATAGACAATATACCCTATGCAACAGATTTTGTAGTTGGTATTGTAAACAAAAATTTATGCTTTGAATCTTATATAGGAATACAAGGTCTTACAGAAGGTAAGCATACAATAGAGTTTTTAAGTTTAAAGAACAAAGATTCGGATACAATTGTGAGCATCCGTAAAATTCCGTTTTGGTATTATAAAAACTAGAATTACAAGCACCATGTAGATTATCAGTGAAAGAAATAAAGGTGGTGCACATCATGCTACGATAATCTGTGAATAAAAAAAGGCTCCCAATTTCTTGGAAGCCTTTTGTGGGCAATACTGGGTTCGAACCAGTGACCCCCTGCTTGTAAGGCATAAAAATAGCCCCTTGTTTAATGTCCGTTTCTTATCAATTTCTTTATTTAAATACCGTTAAAGCCCGATTATAAGGGTTTTTCATTATTTTTTAATTATCGTTTATTTATCTTTATTCTGTGTTTTGTGTGCAAATCGTGTGCAAATGGATATATTTGTGTGCAAATAAAATCAAGATGACAAACGAGGTTTCAGTATCTATTTACTTAGATCAAAGAAGGCAAAAAGAAAGCGGTAAGTATCCATTAAAACTCCGTGTTTTTCACTCCAGAACAAAAAAGCGCAAGTTATTCCCAACTATGTTTGATCTAACTTCTAAAGAATTTGAAGCGTCTGTAAAAGCTGAAAATCCTAGAGGTAAGAATAAAGAGCTAAAGGAACAAGTTGAGGCCATAAAAGCAAAAGCCGTAAAAGTTGTAAATGAAATTGAGGTCTTCACTTTTGAACAATTTGAAAAGAGAATGTACCGTAAAGCCACAGACGGAACCTCGGTTAAATATCATTATAAATGTGCAATTGCAGAATTAAAGAAAAGGGATCAAGTTTCTACTATGGAAATTTATTCACTTGCTGAAAAATCTTTTATAGCCTTTTTAAAAAAGTATAGCAAAGGATCATTTGAAAAGTTAACTTTTTTTGATGTTACCGTTGACTGGTTAAAAGACTATGAATATTATATGCTTACCGATAAAAATAGAAGTGTTAACACCTTAAGTATTTACGTTAGAACCTTGCGAACGGTTTTTAATAATGCAATAGCGGCAAAGGATATTCAAGAAGAATTTTACCCATTTGGCAAAAGAAAATACCAAGTACCGTCAAAGCTTAATAAAAAGAAAGCATTGAGTGAAGCTGAATTAAAAGCCTTGTATTTCAGTAAACCAATTACTCCGGAACAACAAAAGGCAAAAGATTTTTGGTTCTTAATTTATAATTGTAGCGGTATTAATGTAAAAGATTTAGCACGTTTAAGATTTAGAGATATAAAGAATGATAAATTCAGTTTTTACCGTGCAAAAACTAGTCTAACATCAAAAGAAAAACTAATCCCAATTGAGGTACATCTTAATGAATTTTCAGCCGGAATAATTGAAAAGTATAAAAGAAAATCTAATTTAGAAACTGATTATATATTTCAGATCATTGAAAACTCAATAACTCCGGAAGAGGAGAAAAAGCGAATCAAAAATTTTACCCGTTTTATTAATCAACACATTAAAAAACTAGCCAAAGCAAACAATATAACCGAGGATATTTCAACCTACTGGGCAAGACATAGTTTTGCAACAAAGGCATTGAGAAAAGGAGAATCAATGGAATTTGTACAAGAAAGTTTAGGGCATAAAAACATCAAAACAACTCAAAATTATTTTGCCGGATTTGAAGACGAAACAAAAAAGGCGTTTGCCAATAAGTTAATGGATTTTGATTAATACCATTGTTAATAAAGTCAAAACCCCGTTTGTCCTTTAATACTTAAAATATTATTTGTATTTACATAGGTAAAACGGCAATAGATTAAATTTAAAAGCGGTTAATAAGAATTACAATTCATCAATTACCATATCTAGAAAAAGGCTACTAATTTTATGAACATACAGAAAACCCGATAAAACCTAAGGTTTTTTGTAAGCTCAATTAATTCAAGGGTTTAAATGTCCCTTATTACGGCTAAAGCGGTTTGCACATTTGTATAAAATAATATATACAAAAGCAAATACATTTAGCTATGAAAAGAACAATTCAAAACCTAAAGCAGAAATTACCAAAAGAATTGGTAACCATTAAAGAGGTAACAGAAATTCTAAAAGTTACCCGTCAATCTGTTTATCATTATCGTTTAGCTGATTTATTAAAGCCCGTGAAATCTGAAGGTGGGCGTATTTTATTTAAGCATGAAGATGTTTTAAAATTCAAAGATCAGTTGAATAAACAAAAAGCATTGTCATGATAAATCCGTTTGAAACACTTTTTAAGAAACTTGAAGCAATAGATTTAAAAATTGAAGCTTTAAGAGAATCGCAACCGGTAAAGTCTAAGGCAGAAGATGAAGAAATTGATTTGTTAAATGTTGAGCAAGCTGCAAAATTTTTGAGCTTAGAAAAGCAAACAATTTATCAGAAGGTAAGTAAAAGGCAAATCCCGTTCATGAAACGATCTAAGAATTTGTATTTCTCTAAAAAGGCACTTTTAAAATATTTGGCTGAAGGTGCGTATAAAACAACCGAGGAAATACAAACTGGGGAGCATACATATACAAGCAAACGAAAATTAAGAAAATAAAAAGGGGCGCGTATCTAAGCAAATTACGCACCCCTTTATAAATTACATGGTATGAACAAATATAGCAAAAACGATGCTTTTTTTTCAATAGTCGACAATTATTTAGGTGGCTTGACTAGTTTGGCGGGAGCCGAAGGAGCAGTAAAGGAATTACTAAAATTGATTGAAAAATATAAATATTCCGGAGCCAAATTAAAAGAAATTGCATTTTATATTCAGGATAATTTTTTATTTGAAGGAAGTCGTATAAATGCCAATTATTTTACTGATTATTCGAATTCAAATCTATTTATAGAGTCGAATGAGTCTATATTTCAATGTGAATTAGATAAGTATGATACAATACTTGAGGAGGCGCGGATATGGCCAAATATGTCTATCGAGAAGCCGCCAGTTTTTCTAACTATTTCATTTGAAGATAAAATTTATGATATAGGCCATGAAGGTGATTTTTCGCTTGTAATCGGCAAGGCAAAAGCTAAAAAGACATTTTATTTGTCTTCTATAATTGCAGCGTCAATATGTCGTAAAAAGATATTAGACAAGATAGAGGCAACGCGACCCGAAGGCAAAACGGGCGTATTATATTTTGATACAGAACAAAGTCAATATTCAGTTTCAAAAGTTTTAAAACGAATTGAGCGATTAGCAGAGTATAGTGAAGATCATAAATTGCCAAATGATTTTAGAGTTTATGGATTAAGGAAATATCACTTTTTAGAGAGGTTAAATGTCATTGAGCACGCAATAAACAGTTTTAATTCAGAAACCAACCAATTGAGATTTGTTGTTATTGACGGTGCGCGTGATTTAGTATCTTCTATAAATGATGAGGAGCAAGCCACTAAACTATCTTCTAAATTAATGCAATGGTCAGAAGATTATAAAATACACATCATTGTGGTTTTGCACCAAAATAAAGGGAATGATTATGCACGCGGTCATTTAGGTACAGAGTTGGTAAATAAAGCGGAAACTGTTTTTACAGTTGAAAGGCAAAGTTCTGAAAGTGATACGTCAATTGTAAAATTTACTGATACCCGAGGGGAAACTCCGCCAGATTTTGCATTTTATATTGATGATAATGGATTGCCCCAATTAGATGCTGATTGGCAGCCAAGTATATCGCAAAAGGCAAAAAAGCAGAATATTGATGTTTTGAGTAGTTTTAAAGATAATGATTATATCAAATTTGCCGAAACGGTATTTACTGGAAGTGAAAAGCTGAAATACAAGGATTTACAAGAAAAAATTAAATCAGTTTTCACGTCTAATTATCAAGATATTGGACTTAACAAAGCGGGTGAAATTATCACCATTCTAAAAGATCGAGATATAATATTTCAGAATGAAAAACGCGGGCCTTATTCGTTTAGTTCGGGTCCGGAAATACCGTTTTGATTATCACTTTAACACTTTAAAGCGATAGGGTAAAACGTTAAAGCCTCATCACTTTATCACTTTACCCGCCTATATATAGGCGGTAAAGTAAAGTGATAAAGTGATGAGGCGAAGAAAAGTAGTATAGAAGTCACAAACCGCAGCCGGTAATAACAATGTTAATTTCGTCACCTTTATTTGCCCGTTTAATCTGATCAATATTTAACCCGCCTTTTTTATTGGCAAATTCTACAAAGCTTTTTAATCTTTCATCACTTGCAGTTGCTAAAAAATTCTCTAATTCTGTTGGTGTTTTCATATCAATTTATTTTTTCTGAAAGCTAAAACCAAATCCATAAACAACCAACAAAAAGCGCGTCAATTACTTTCGTTTATTGCGTCAATTTCTTTCGTTTCAGACGAAAATTTCTTTCGTTGTGCGAAAAATAAAAAAATCACGCTTTTTTGGGTAATGCATTGATAGTTAGAGTTTTGAGAATTTTTTAAATTCATAAAAAGCGGTTTTTACTCTAAATGCCACGCGGCAAGCCCTATTTACAGCCTGTAATTACACAAAATTTTTTAATCGGATATATGAGTCTAAAAGCGAATTTTCTTTGTCCTTTAATGGCTCGTTGTAAAGCTTCAGATTTACAGAAATAATTAAAAATAAACCAAATGAAAGTATTATTTATCACTAATAACAAAGACGGAAACGGAAACCCAAAATATATTGAAGCTTTTAAACGCCAGGGCGATGAAGTAACCACTATTAATCACCAATCATTAAGCTACTATTTAGCGCAAGAAAACGAGCATGACCATTTTTATCACAATGGCGAACGGTTAAGTGTGCGTTCTTTTAATTTGGTAGTTACCCGAATGGGGCAAGATGTTTTGCACGGGTGCGAGGTGTTAAGGTTGATTCGCGAAAAGTACCCGCACATTTCATTAGTTCAGGATCCAGATGCAATACTTATTGCCCGAAGTAAATTAGAAACTTCTAGAGTTTTGCGTTTAAATGGTTTACCCGTTGCACGCACGTACTACGATGCAGAACCACGTAAGCGAATAGCGATAATAGAAAACAAATTTAATTACCCCGTTATAGTAAAAACCGCTTTCGGTGGAAGTCAGGGCGATGATGTTCATATTTGCCGAACCCGTGAAGTACTGGAGGCGCGTTTAGAGGCTTATGAGCGCACCAATGAGAAAGTAATAATAAACGAATACTTTAAGCCCTCAGAAGACAAAGCGGCAGACATACGGGCGTTAATTCATTATTCAGATGGCTACCAAGTTGCCGCAAGCATGAAACGAATTGCAAAAGATGATAATTGGAAAACCAATATTTCTCAGGGAGCTGAAGGTGTAGAAATAGAATTGACCGAATCCGAAAAAGAAATTTGCATAAATGCAGCCGAGGCCATTGGGTTAAAATATGCGGCAGTAGATTTAATAAGAGATGAAAACGGCAACGCAAAGGTTTTAGAAGTCAATACAAACTGGGGCGTTAAGATTGCCGATGTTGTGAAGGTTGATATTTACAAAGAATATGCAAAAGCCGCCCGCGAATTTGCCGGAAAGGTTAACGGTGTTTCATCTTATGCCGTAGCTGCTGCCAAACACTTTGGCTATGTAACTGCCTAAAAAGTGTGCAAATTGTGTGCAAATAAAAAAGGAGTTACAATTTTTACATTGTAACTCCTTGATTTTGAGTGGGCAATACTGGGTTCGAACCAGTGACCCCCTGCTTGTAAGGCAGGTGCTCTGAACCAGCTGAGCTAATCGCCCTTACATTGTTGCTTTTTTGAAGTATTTCATTCGTTAAAAGCGGTGGCAAATATACAATTGTTTGTATTTTACACAAGAAATAAAAAATTATTTTTCATCTCTTTTTTCATCCTCTTTTTCAAAGCCTAAACTTATAGAATTAACACAATATCTCAACCCTGTATTAGTAGGTCCGTCATTAAAAACGTGTCCTAAGTGTCCACCACAATTGGCGCAAACAATCTCTGTTCTTATCATTCCATGAGATTTGTCTAAACGTTCTATTATAGAAGAATCAGATATAGCCTGGTCAAAACTTGGCCAGCCACAGTGCGCATCAAATTTAGAATCCGACTCAAATAATGGAGCTTCACAGCCAGCACAATGATAGATGCCGTCTTCAAAGAAAAGATCATATTCTCCCGTATGAGGCCTTTCTGTTCCTTTTTCTCTTAATACATAATACTGTTCTGGGGTAAGTGCGCTTTTCCATTCAGCTTCACTTTTCTCTATTTTTATTTTCACTTCAGCGGAATTTTTGTTTTGTTCTTGAGCTGTACAAGAATACATTACAGCCATAAACGTTGTAATAATTAAATACTTCATCATGCCATTTTAGTCGGAGTATAGGGTAATAGCTTACGTTACTTATTTAAAAAACTTACAATTTCTTCAATAACAGCATTGTTATCTAAGATTCTAGTATGCCCCAAGTTTTTTGTGACAAAGAGTTTGCTATCCTTCCAAGCCTCATGATTTTTTCTAGCATATTCTATCGGTACATCTCTATCTTTTTCATCGTGTACAATTAATGCGGGAATTGTCATTTGTGGAGCCAAACCTAAAGGGCTGTAATTCTCTATATCTTGGCCATACTCTTCTTTTATATATGCTTCTAGCTTTTTAGCGATTTCAGGCTTAAAACCTAAACTTGAACAGAAATCAAAAATTATATTTTTTATAGAATTTGGTGCGCCAAGCAAAACTACTTTCTTCGTATTTACACCAAGGTTTATTGCGTTTAGACTAGCAGCTGCCCCTAAGGAATGGCCAATTAGTGCTTCAAACGGACCGTAATTCTTGTCTAAATAGACAATACTATCAGCAAATTCTAACATGTGGGTTTCCTTATCTGTAGAGGATCCATGAGAAGGGGCCGTAAATGAATAAACCCGATATCCAGCATTGTTAAGAGCGGGTGCTATTTTGTAAAATTGAGATGCTCTACCTGACCAGCCGTGAGTTAGTAATACTTTCTTCTTACCACTACCGGTTTGATAAACAGTAATTTTTTTATTGTTTACTGTTTCTCTACTAATTGTTGCACTGTTTTTATATTCACTTTCTCTTTCTGGTGTTGGAAATCTTTGCGGAGTAAAAAACAATTTTTTTGCAATAGCGAAGCCTGCACTTGTAGAAAGCGCTTGTGCCCCTTTAATAAATAATGAAACTCTTTTTGGAATTGGAATGCTTGATTTCTGCTTTTCTCTTACCGACATAATTCTTGTTTAATACTGTAAATGTAACGGGTTTTATTGGTATAAAAAGAGTATAAAATGCTGATTTACATTAAATTAAGGTAAAAGTCTTAAAATGTATGAATATAACCATGAGGCATGGTATTTTGTTCGTAAGAAAATTATTTCTACTTATGAGAAGGAATAAGAAAGCCAAATAGCAGCTACTATTTGGCTTTTAATTTGTGTCCAGAACAAGACTCGAACTTGCACAAGCTAATGCTCACCAGCCCCTCAAGCTGGCGTGTCTACCAATTCCACCACCTGGACTACAATTGGTAAGAATAAAAAAAGGAGGTAAAAATACCTCCTTTTTGTGACCCGGCTGGGGCTCGAACCCAGGACCCATACATTAAAAGTGTATTGCTCTACCAACTGAGCTACCGAGTCTATTGCTTTTTTAAAGCGGGTGCAAATATAAAAGGTTATTTAAAACATCAAAAGGCAATTATAAATATTTAAAAACTTATTTAATTCCTTGTTGTTGTTACCATATTTGCAGGGTAAATTATTGAAAGATGAAGGTTGTTTTTATTGGCTATATGGCCGCGGGTAAAAGTTTGTGGGCTAAGCGTTTAGCAGCTAAGCTTGGAGTTGATTTTATTGATTTAGACACCTATTTGGAGGACAATTATTTAAATGAAAAAATTTTTGATTTTATCGAAAAAAAAGGAGAATTAGCTTTTAGAAAACTCGAAAAATTGGCTTTGTTAGATTTATTAGCTAAAAAAAATGATATGATTTTGGCAACTGGAGGAGGAGCACCTTGCTATTTTAATAACATAGACGCAATCAATAAAACTGCAATTTCTATATTTTTAAATGTGTCTATAAAAACGTTGGTAAACAGATTGACCTTAGAAAGAGAAAATAGACCCATTCTTAAACATATACCTGATGATAAATTGCAAGAGTTTATAGCAAAGCACTTATTTGAAAGAAATGTGTTTTATAGAAAAGCCAATTTTATCCTTGATGAGGATGACATTAATTTACAGAATATTGAAAATGTTTTAAAAAACTAGAATGTATATGCTAGAGCAAATTATTGAAAATAGAAGAACAGTAAAGCCTGATAGATATACAGGTGAACCAATAGATGATGAACTAATTTGGAAACTATTGAAAGCCGCAAACTGGGCGCCCACTCATGGTTTAACCGAACCTTGGCGATTTACCGTTTTTTCTGGAGAAGCAAAAAAAGAATTGCTACAATTTTTAAATGATTTGGATGCAGAATTAAATGGCAGCAATGAAGTAAGAAATGAAAAGAGAAAACGGATGATTGATGCTTCTTCTCACATAATTTCTATAGGAATGAAAAGAGGTACGAATGAAAAAATACCTGAATTAGAGGAGTTGTTGGCTGTAGCCATGGCTGTGCAAAACATGTGGTTAATGGCACATTCTTTGGGTCTTGGCGCTTATTGGAGCACAGGCCAGTTGGCATTTACCGATGAAATGAGACGATATTTAAAGCTTGATGTAAACGATAAATCGCTGGGGTTTTTCTATATAGGTAAGCCGATTGCAGATTTACCAAAAGGTAAACGTATTACACCAATTGAAGAAAAAGTTACCTGGAAATAATTAGCTAAGAAACACCTGTGCTGAGTTTTTGTCTATTTCAACAGATACGTGTTCTTGTAAAGATGTGGAAAGTGAGAGGCCTTTTACATCTGCTTTTATAGGATATTTTTTATGATTTCTATCAACCAATACCGTTGTAGTTAGACGTTTCAACGGCTGAGTTAACAAATGACGAACACCATAAATAAGAACTTTTCCAGAATTGAGTACGTCATCAACCAAAACCACATTTTTGTTTTTGAGATTCTCTAATTCTAGATTTAACCTAATGCTATTGTCATGTGGTTTTTTCTTGTTGATTTCCATCTCAACCAAGTATAAATCTAGCGATGAAATATCTCCTAAAACGGCCATTATTCTTTGCGCTAACCAATAACCACTTTTTTGTATACCTACAAAATAGACCTCTTTTTCATTCACATGCTTTTCAAAAATTTGCCACGCTATGCGCTGTATTATTAAAGCTACTTTTTGATCTGTTAAAACCAGCGTTTTTGTAGAATTCATAAGAGAGTAAAATTTAAAACGAAAATAAGAATCAATTCATTGGCTTTTTAAGGCAAATAAAAAGTTCATTGCCCATGCGTGGCGAAATACTGTTATAGCAAGGTTCCATCGTATCTATTGTAAAATGCTTCGAAAATAGTGTTAGATACTCTTGTTTAGATCCGCCAAAAGGAGGCCCTTTTTCTGTAAGCGGAAAAGTAAATAATAAGCCTATTAATTCACCTCCGGGTACCAAAAGGTCATGCATTTTCGTGGCATAATCTTCACGTAAAGAGGGTTCTAGAGCGCAAAAAAAAGTTTGTTCTAGAATTAAGTCAAACTGTTCAGAAACGGTAAAAAAATCGCCTATAATAAATTGTTCTTTCGGAAAACTGGGAACTCTTTGTAAAAAAAGAGTTTTTGCCTCTACAGACGCATCTAGTAAAGTAATATTTTTAAATCCGAGGTTAAAAAGCAGCTCTCCTTCATATCCGCTTCCGCATCCGGGTATTAATATTTTTACATCTTTATCTTGTAGTGATTTAAAGAGTTCAACAAATGGTGTTGTTGCCTCGCCAACATCCCAACCAATTTCTTTTTTCTTGTATTTTTCTGTCCAATAGTTGGCGGTAAACCTATTCGTCATAGTACTTTAAATCATGGGTTAGTTTGTCCAAATATAGCGTTGAGTTTATGTAAACCCCAATTTTATTGAGAGTAAAGTTTAATTATGGTGTTTGATCATGCTATCGTGCGTTTATGTTATAAAAAATATAGTTTATATAATAAACTAGTTTATTATATTTGCTGAGTAATTATATAAAGAACAACAAGATGAAAAGAATGAACATAAAATTTCTAACGGTTATTGGGCTTTTTTTAAGTTCAATGTTTTGTACAGCGCAAGAGAGCGTGCTTAGTAAAAACCTTGGATTTGGGTTTCAGATTGGGCAGTATCAAAATAATTTTGGTTTGGGTATTAATGCTACCTCACCGTATTTTTTAAAACAAAAAATAGCCATCCGCGTACGCGGAAACGTAATGTGGAATGAACATCTTTTAAATAAAGAAATGACATGGACACCTTATGGAAACTTATCGGTGGGGGTTGTAAGTGTGGCAGGCGAAATAGCTGACTTTGTACGTCTTTATGGTGAAGGTGGTTTATTATTGCTTTTTCCAAATGCTGACTTTTCTTCAGAATCATTAGAGATTGGTGGTTACGGATTGTTTGGTTTTGAATTTTTCTTCTTTCCGAAAGGAAACTATTTTATTGAAATAGGTGGGGTAGGAACAGGCGCTACGGCCGATAAAGTACCAACTCGTCCAATTTATTCAAATGGATTGTTAATTAATGCAGGGTTTAGGTTTCAACTCTAAGCGTTAAAAAAGAAATAATTATTAAAAACATACGAGATGACAGAGCAAGAAAGTTTGACGGTGATTAAAGAAATGATCAACAGAACAAGAACCAACTTTAAAGACCAGAGTTTTTATTACCTCATGTGGGGTTGGTTGGTGGTAGGTGCTGTAATAGTGCAAGCAATTTTATTTAATCAACAAAGCGAATACCATTGGCTAGTATGGCCAGTTATGGGAATAACAGGTGGAGTAACTTCGGGTATTTATGGCCGAAAAAAAGGAAAACAAGCCGGACACAGCACGCATATAGACAGAGCCATGATGTTTGTTTGGGTTGGCTTTATACTTTATCTGTTTTGCGTATTACTCTTATCGGCAAGCGGAAAATTTGGGCCGCAAGGGTGGAATATCTCATTTATATTAATCATGGGGCTTTATGGTTTGGGCACTTTTATTAGTGGAGGATTATTAAAGTTTAAACCTCTTATTTTAGGAGGAATTGCAAGTTTTGTCTTGGTGGTTTTATCAATATTAATTCCAACATTGGTAGCAGATTTTAATGGGGCTTTATTCATGTTGGCATGTTCTATTATTGTTAGTTATTTAATTCCGGGATACATGCTTAAAAGGTCTTAACCATGTTTCAAGAATTAGATCCACTGCTGCATCAACAATTGCGATTGCAAATTATTACACTATTAATGAGCGTAGAAAGTGCAGAATTTAATTTTGTACTTGCAGAAACAAAAGCAACGAGAGGGAATATTAGCGTACAAATAAAAAAACTTGAGGCCGCAAACTATATTGAGGTGAAAAAGAGTTTTAGAGATAATTACCCGCTAACCACCTACGCGATTACAGAAAAAGGAAAATTGGCGTTTGAAAAATATGTGGAAACACTAGAAGCATATATTAATAAAGCGCGATAATGGGCATAAAAAACGCCCGCACCAAAAGGGCGGGCGTTTTGCTATTTTATTTTTTAATTGCTAGCTATTCATAGAAATTAAAAATTCTTCGTTGTTTCTTGTCTGGCTTATTCTACTGTGTAAAAACTCCATAGCTTCTACTGGGTTCATATCAGATAAGTGTCTGCGTAAAATGTACATTCTGTTTAGTACTTCTTTATGCATCAGTAAGTCTTCTCTTCTTGTACCCGAAGAAACCAAATCAATAGCAGGCCAAATACGCTTGTTGCTTATTTTTCTATCCAGCTGCATTTCCATGTTGCCGGTACCTTTAAACTCTTCAAAAATCACTTCGTCCATTTTAGAACCCGTATCTATAAGAGCCGTAGCAAGTATGGTTAATGAACCTCCGTTTTCTATATTTCTTGCAGCGCCAAAAAAGCGTTTCGGTTTGTGCAATGCATTGGCATCAACACCACCAGAAAGTACTTTTCCGCTAGCTGGCACAACTGTATTGTAAGCACGTGCTAAGCGCGTAATTGAGTCTAAAAGAATTATAACATCATGGCCACATTCTACCATGCGTTTTGCTTTTTCTAACACAATATTAGCCACGCGTACATGTCTATCCGCAGGTTCATCAAAAGTAGATGCCACTACTTCTGCTTTAACGCTGCGCGCCATGTCGGTAACCTCTTCAGGGCGCTCATCAATAAGTAAAATAATCATGTAGCTTTCTGGGTGGTTGGCAGCAATAGCGTTGGCAACCTCTTTTAGCAACGTGGTTTTACCTGTTTTTGGTTGTGCTACAATTAATCCTCTTTGTCCTTTACCAATGGGCGAAAATAAATCGATAACACGGGTAGAAAGTGTTCCAGATTTGGTTGTAATATCAAATTTTTCTTGTGGAAAAAGCGGTGTTAAATGTTCAAATGAAACTCTATCTCTAACAAAATCAGGGTTTCTACCATTGATTTTATTTACTTTAACAAGAGGAAAATATTTTTCACCTTCTTTTGGCGGACGCACTTCTCCTTGCACATTATCGCCTGTTTTTAGTCCAAATAGTTTAATTTGAGAAAGAGAAACGTACACATCATCAGGCGAGTTTAAATAATTGTAATCTGAGGATCTTAAAAACCCATACCCATCGGGCATAATTTCTAAAACACCTTCGTTCACTACAATCCCATCAAATTCAAAATCTTTATCGCGCGGATCGTTTATCCTTCTGTTTTTGCTTTGATTGTTCTGCCTTGGTTGTCTAGGAGCATTGTCAGTAGACCGATCTTTTACAGCATTGTCTCCTTCCGTTTTTTCCGTTGCCGATTGGCCTTTTGCGGCTAGTCTTGCAGCTTCGGCAGCAGCCTTTTCAGCCATTACTTCGGCACGAGGTCTTGGCCTATTATATTTCTTAGGTTCTGTTTTTTCGGGTTTAGCAGAAGTTTGTTCTGTTTCGTTGGTCTGTTCCTTGGCAGCCTCTTTTGCTACAGCGGCTTTTGTTTTTTTAACAGGCGCTTTTGTTGGGCTAGGTGTAGGAGCAACTTCAGGGTTATCTTCCTTTGACGTTGAGGCAGCTAATATAGCCTCTACTAATTCGGGTTTGCGCATGTAGCGCGTTTTAGGAATACTTAGAGACTCTCCAAGTTCCTTTAAATCGGGCAATTTTTTTGCCTGTAAATCAGATTCGTTATACATGAATCAAGCTTAATAAATTGAAATAATCTTATGTTGTACGTGTGCGTTTGAGAACGGGAATTGCGTTGAATTGGGTAGAATAGATAATTCTTACACTGCAATAATACAAAGTTTTAGTTTGGTACTGCAAATGGATACAAATTTTTGCACTTTTGCCACATATAACAAGTGAAAAATGATACAAAGAATTCAATCTATATATATGTTGATTGCAGGGATTGCAAGTTTATTGTTGAGTACTTTTTTAACTATTTGGCATACTCAAGAAGGGGTTTTTAAAGGCCCAGATAATCCTGTTTATATGTTTGTTAGCGGGGTAGCTGCGGGAATTTTCCTAGCAAATATTTTCAACTTTAAAAAAAGAAAATTGCAAGTGGTTTTAAACAGAATAGGCATGTTAACCTGTATGATTCTTGCCGGGTTTATGATTTATGAATATGTAACACTTTTAAATAAAGGAGTTGTAACAGGTCCTGGTGTTGGTTTGGCAATGCCTTTATTTGTGATTGTTTTGGCCGTTATGGCAAATAAAGCCATTGCTAAAGATGAAAGTTTAATTAAATCTGCAGATCGTTTTAGATAATTTTTCTGCAATAGTAATATTGAAAAAGGCCACAGAGATTATTCTTTGTGGCCTTTTTGTTTTTTTAAGAATTCTGAAATTACCAGCTCTTCATGGTTTTTTCTAAACTTGCTTTGTTGTTAAACTCTTTTCCAGAGGCGGCTGCCGCTTCTTCGCCAATTTTAATGGCTAATTCTCCTTGTTTTTTTGCTGCTTTAGTATCTCCTTTGGCTTGTAATATGGTTGCTTTAACCCAATTGGTATACCAGTAGTTATTAAGCTCTATGCTTTTATCTACGTAGGTTAATGCTTTGTCGTATTCTCCGTTTTTAGAGTAGTAGTTAGCCGCATTTCTATATGTTGTAGCTACATCTGCTAATGCTTTTTGTACGTTGGCATCGCTTTGTGCTTTGGCATTAACTTTAACAGGAATGGTCACATTTACTTTATCCCAAGCCAATACTAAATCGGCACCGCTATCCGAAAGATTTTCCATACTAATGCTAAAACTTTCTGTCATTTCACCAGCTTTTGGGTTTACGCGCATACGTAAAGCATCATTGCGCTGAGAGTATCCTCCAGTGCCCCAAAGTTCAGTATCCTTATTAAAAATAATTACCCACTCATCAGCATTTGGAATGGTAAACATAGAATATGTTCCTGCTTTTAACGTTTGATCTCCAAGCATAACATCTGTACTTACTGTAATACTTGTTGCTTTATTAGCTCCTGTTCTCCACATTTCTCCGTAAGGAACAAGATCCCCAAATACAGTACGTCCTTTAACGCTTGGGCGAGAATAATTTACGGTGAAGTCTGTAAGTCCAACGCGTTGAGTAAAGCTAGCGCTAGGGCTTGGTTGTGGTAATTCTTGTGCAAACATGCCTAAACTTAAAAATAGGCCAAGTGCAATTGAAGTAAGCTTTTTCATTTATTTAATTTTTTGTTAGTAGGCAAATATAACCATCAAAGCCGCGCATTGTTTTGGGCTTATTACAACAAATTAAAAAATGAATTTTATTAGAAAGAGGTGTTTTTAAGTTGGGCCATTTTTATGGCTGCAATCCCAGCTTCGGTACCTTTATTGCCGTGTTTACCACCACTACGATCTATGGATTGTTGCATCGTATTATCGGTTAACACACAAAAAATTACGGGAGTATTTTGGCTGGCATTAATTTGTGCTATGCCGTTGCTTACGCCTTGGCAAACAAAATCAAAATGTTTGGTTTCTCCTTGTATAACAGATCCAATGGCAACGATAGCGTCAAATTTATTGGTGGCGCAAAGTTTATGGCTGGCAGCAATAAGCTCGTAACTACCAGGTACGTTTACGCGTTTGATGTTGGCAGGTAAAACATTGTTCTCTATAAGTGCTTGTTGGGCACCTAAAAACAAGTTTTCGGTAATATTTTCATTCCACTCAGAAACAATAAGCCCGAAACTCCATTGAGAAGCATCGGGCATCTTTTCTTTGTTGTATTCGGATAAATTTTTTCCTACGGTAGCCATTAGGAATTAGCCAACTTGGTTTCTGCAAAAGCAATGTTTTTATCTACGTCTTTTGCTTCAGGACTTTCAGAAAAATCTTTTTTCAATCGTGTATAAAAACCTAGAGCGGCTTTATAATCTTTTAATATCTCTGCCGTTTGCGCTGCCTTCATTAAATAGATAGGAATTACAAACTCATTGTTGTTTACTTTGGTAGCCTTAGTATAGTAGTCTAAAGCTTCTTCTGCCTGATTTAATTCTAAAAAGGCATCGCCTATAGCACCAACAGAAATAACGCTTAGTACTTCATCATTGCCGTCAAACTTGTCTAAATATTCTATAGCGTTTTCAAACTGACCAAGGTTTAAGTAGCATACACCCGCGTAATAGTTAGCAAGGTTACCAATTTTGGTGCTGCTGTATTCTTCAGCTATATCAAGAAAACCCATATCATTTCCATTACCGTTTAGGGCAAGCTTTAATGAGTCTTGTTCAAAATATTTTTGTGCCATAAAAACCTCTTTTTGCGCTTCGGCCTCTAAAGGTTCTACAAAATATTTTGTATATCCGTAAAATGCTAAAACTAGAGCAACTACAACTCCTGTTCCTACTAAAAGTGGATTTTTATTCTTTTCAAAAAATATTTCTGCCTTAGTCAGACTTTGTTCAACGTTTTCTAATACTTCTGTTGTCTGATCTTTTTTTACGGTCTTCTTGGCCATTATTCAATTTTTTATTGACGGGCAAAAATAGTTTTTTTATGATATTGACAAACCGTGAGTTTTTTTAATTTTTTTATTCGCTTTGGTCGTTAAAAACTGTTGTTATTCGAGGCTTTTTTATTTGCGCTCTCCAAGTTTCTATACTTATTTTTACCGCATGCAAGCGATTACTTTATCGGATTTACATCTCCTAAATTTTAAGAATTATTCAGAAGCAAAACTCCAGTTTTCTTCTAAGATAAACTGTTTGGTAGGCAACAACGGTGTTGGCAAAACAAACATTTTAGATGCTATATATTACCTGAGTGTAACTAAGAGTTATTACAATGCAGTAGATAGCCAGAACATAAAACATGGAGAAGATTACTTTTTGGTTGAAGGAGCCTTCTTAAAAGGAAGTAAGCCCGATAAAATTAGTGTAGCGCTTAAACGTGGCCAGAAAAAAACGGTAAAGCGCAATGGCAAGATGTACGATAGAATGTCTGAGCACATTGGCCACTTGCCGTTGGTCATTATTACTCCTAGCGATAGAGACATTGTTTTAGAGGGTAGCGAAATTCGCAGAAGATTTATTGATGGTGTTATTTCGCAAAGCGATAAAATCTACTTAAATGATTTATTAGCCTATAATAGAGCATTGCAACAAAGAAACACGCTGCTGAAGTATTTTGCGGCTAACCGCACGTTTGATGCTGAACAACTTGCCATATATGATGAGCAACTTATAGAGCGTGGTGCGTTGGTACATGAAAAAAGAAAAAAGTTTATAGAGGAATTAAAACCCATTCTTTTAAAGTATTACGAAGCTATTTCTGGCGGAGCGGAGCATATAAACATGCAGTACGAAAGTGCACTACATGAAAACGATTTTAAACAACTCTTAAAAAACGCGCAAGCTAAAGATAGGGTGCTGCAATATACATCGCAAGGCATACACAAAGATGATTTAGCCTTAACCATGTTAGATTATCCACTAAAAAAAGCAGGAAGCCAAGGGCAGCAGAAAACATTTTTAATTGCGTTAAAATTGGCGCAGTTCGATTTTTTAAAACAACAAGACGGATATTTGCCGCTACTTTTGTTGGACGATATTTTTGATAAACTAGATGAGAGCCGCGTTACTGCCCTGATAAAAATGGTGAATGAGCATCATTTTGGACAAATATTTATTTCAGATACACACCAAGATCGTACACAAGCCATTACCAAACGCATAAACGAAGAAGCCAAAATATTTGTAATTAATCCGCAAGGTGATATTAATGAAACGGAAAAATGAACAATCGCTGCAAGAAGTAATGCAGGATATATTAAAGAAGTATCAACTAAACAGAAAATTTCAAGAAGCAGAAATTGGCCAAGTTTGGAATGATATCTTGGGGCCTAGCGTTGCTAAACAAACTAGAAAAGTAAATTTGTTTAAAGGCACATTAACTGTTTATTTAGAATCGGGGTTAGTAAAACAAGAATTAAATATGCTCAAATCAAGACTCATAGCTTCGTTAAACGAGCATATTGGAAGAGAATTGGTTAAAGAAATCATCTTAAAATGAGTGCCTTTTTAAAATCAGTTTTTGGTGTTTTATTGTTGTCCACCGTTATTAGTAGCTGTACTAAAGAACCATTTACACCTAATAAAAATGCTGAGTTAATTATTAAAGATTCTACTCAAGGCCACTCCTTAAAAATTTATGCCTACCAGCCACAAGAAGATTCAACGGTAAATGGGTTTTACTCAACAAGAGACCCAAGAAGGTATGTGGGGTACCGCTTTTCTTTTTCGGGTGTAATGGCTGCGCATTTAAAAACGACAGAAAAGTTTATAACATTAAATAATTTACATGGATTAGATTCTTTGTTTTTTGATATTGAAGTAGAGAAGGACTTTTTTCTCGATATGGATTATGACTCATTAATTGGTCAGCAAATAGTAGATTATTATCGTTTAGAAATTGAAGAAAATAAGCGTGTAGTGCCCATGCATTATCTATACATTCAAGATTCTTTGCAGTTAGAAAAATTTTATTCGCCAGAAATGGTAGGCAGTAGTTATGAGGACGAAACATTTAAGTTTAAAGGGATGCCGCTGTTTTACATTGCACAATTCTTAAACATTAGATGTACTGATAATTTTGAATTTGAAGGATTAAACAACCGCTATTATAATATTGACTTCCCCATAATTTGTGATCCTGAAAAAGCGTCTGTGTATTTTGAAAAATATGGTTTGGCTATAAAATCGATACCGACAGAAAAAGGATATTATACGATTTTTAAACAATGATTACCGCAATAAATCAACTACATAAGCACCTGTTTCTTGCAGGACAATGGCCTCTTTAAAACGATTTCGCCAAACAGCAATATTTTTTTCTTGATGCCCACTGGTAAGAATAATGATTGAGTTTTTGGGAATAGAATAAAATGGTTTTACGCGCGGGGCAACAATGATATGCGTTGGGTTTAGAGCAAATTTGGTGCTGTCTGTTGCATTTTCTACCAAGAGAATACGCTGGTTTTCAAATTCAATAAATCCACTGTTTGCAATAAGCCTTTGGGTATTAATATTTTCATGTATATAGTATATGTCAGGATTTTTTAAACCATTTGCCCATTGATTATGTAGCATGTGAAAAAGCATGGCGTCTTTATCGTTAAGTAGCTTTTTTGTGCCAATAATAAATCCATTTTTTTGGTTTTGATACTCAATAGCAACCTGATTTTTTATGCTGTAGAACGTAATTTGTTTACGCTGCTTATGCTTAATAGCATCAGATGTTTGGATGCCCACAATGATGAGAATTGAAACCATGGATATGAAAAGAGCGATTTTCTTTTTCTGCCAAATAGCCGTTGCTAAACTATACACAAGAATGAGAATGATAAACATTTCAATACGACCAACATTGAGTTTATGCCACACCGAAAAAGGCCATTTTTCTACTGTGTTTACAGTAACAATCATTGTTTTTAATAAGTATTGAAAAGGCAATACCAACCAGTAAGGCGGTGTTATTAACAATGAAAATACCAAGAGAAAAATACCGTAATTCATCAACAACCAAGCTAGCGGAATCACCAACAAGTTGGAAATGAAAAATAAAACGGGAAACTGATGGAAGTAATACACACTTAGTGGAAAAGTTGCGGCCTGAGCGGCAATAGATACGGCTGTAATCTGCCAAATTCTATCAACAATAAACATTTTGGGTTTAGGAATGCTGTTGTAAATTTTTGGTTGCAAATACAAAATGCCAAACACGGCCGTATAGCTTAACTGAAATCCTACTTGAAATAAATTGTTGGGATTGTACACCAATAATAAAATTGCAGAAGCAATAATGGCTTGATAGGTTGCTGGTTTGCGTTTAAAAAAATGGCCACTAGCAATAAAGGTAAACATTATGGCAGCTCTACTTACAGAAGGCGAAAGCCCCGTTGTTGCAGCGTATATCCAGATAATTAATATAGTAAGCAGAACTTTTGGATACCCGTTTTTGTAGGGTTTCCGTTTGTCTAGCTTGAGGATGAATGCAGTTATGATGTACAATATACCTACGTGTAATCCAGATACGGCTAGCACATGCATTGCGCCCGCTCCTGCAAAGGCTTGCTGGGTTTGGTCGGATAGCAAATGCCGGTAACCTAAAAGTAGTGCTGCCGCTACAGATTCTTCTTCGGCAGATAATTGCATGGCCTCTATGTAGCCAAAAAGCCGAATCCGTAAGGTTGAAAAAAAGCGGTTGGCAGAGTTTAAATGCGTGTCTAGCACGTAAATGTTGTTGGTGTACCCTTGTGCATAAATTTGGTGCAAATACAAATAGTTTTTATAATCAAATTCGTGCGGGTTTTTAGGGGCCGAAGCCGCTTTTAATTCGGCATGAAAAAGAAAATAATCGCCAGGCAAAAGTTGAAGGGTTTCTTTAATTTTTGGAGTGTACAGAAAAGTTTTTCCAGTAACGCGCTGGTTCGTAGAATCTAGTATCTGAATTAAGGAGACTTCTAGCCGGACGGCATTTTTAGTTTCTACGGCACTTTCTTCAACCTTGGCCAGATAGGTCTTTTTAGCAACCGGTAATTGGGTAAAATGCGATGGATTGTATTGCTGATTTAAAAGCGTTGTAGAAATCCAACCAAGGCAAAAAAACAGAAAACCAAATGAAAGTAGATTTTGTGCCCTTTTTACAAAAACACACATCAACAAAAAAAAGAGGGTAAAAAATAGGATGAGAATTACCAAAGTAAAAGGTGCAACAAAAAAGCCGGCAATTAAAATGCCTAGAACTAGGGCCAACAGTGGCAAAAGCAAGGGGTAGCGGTGTAACAACTTTCTAGGTTTTGGTAATTTGAAGATAAGAAAAATCGTCTTTTTTCAGTATAGCTACATGAATAAGATTTCTTTTCTTCGGTTTAAAAGAAAGTAGAAGTTGTTTATAACAAAGCACATTAATACTACTTTTACACCTTTAATTATCAGGGAAATATTGCCCAGAATAGAATGAGAATAATTTTAGCAGGGGCCGGAGACGTTGGCTTTCACTTAGCAAAACTTCTTGCTTACGAAAAACATGAAATAGTAGTTTTAGATTTAGACGAGGAAAAGCTAAAAACCATTTCCTCAAAATTAGATGTTGCTACAATCAAAGGAAATTCAACCTCGTATGCAACGCTAGAAGAGGCCAATGTAAGCAAGTCAGACCTTTTTATTTCGGTTACTTCTTTTGAAGATACAAACATTACATCGGCCATTTTTGCCAAGCACTTAGGCGCCAAAAAAACCATTGCACGGGTAAAAACCATATCGCACCTTCAAAAAAGAGAACGCAAGCAATTAAGAGAATTAGGTGTTGATGAGATTATATCAACAGAAATGTTAGCGTCTAAAGAAATTGGCAGGTTGTTAAGCAATATTGGGATTACGGATATCTTTCATTTTGAAGATGGTAAACTAACCCTGCTTGGTATTTTAATAGACGATAAATGTGAATTGGCGAATAAAACGTTAAAAGATACCGCCTATTTAAATCTAGACAATGATTTTATTACAGTGGCCATCTTGCGGAATAATGAAACAATTATTCCCCATGGAGATACCCGATTTGAAATTGATGATCATGCCTATTTCATTGCGACAGAATCTGGCGTAAAAAAGGTATTGCAGTTTCGCAAACAAGAGCCTGTAAAAATTAAAAACGTAATGATTTTGGGGGGAAGCGAAATTGGCTATAAAACAGCCCTCAACCTATGCCCAAATTATAATGTTAAGATAATTGAATTAGATAAAGACAAGAGCTTTCATCTTGCCGATAGGTTGCCTGAGGCATTAGTAGTGCATGGAGATGGAAGAAATAAAGAATTGTTAGAGTCTGAAGGGCTTAAGCATATGGATGCTTTTATAGCCGTTACGGGAAACTCAGAAACCAATATTATCTCAAGCCTTTTGGCCAAGGAACAGGGTGTTTCTAGAACGGTTGCCTTGGTAGAAAATGTAGATTACGTACACCTTTCTCAAAACATTGGTATAGATACCATGATTAATAGAAAGCTTATAGCTGCAGATTTTATTTTTAGGTACGTAAGGCGTGGAGATATTATTTCTATTGCCAGTATTCATGGTGTTGATGCAGAGGTGCTGGAGTTCTTTGTAAACGACAAATCGAAGATTACAACCCAATATTTAAAGCATTTAAAATTCCCAAAAGGTGCCATTATTGGTGGAGTAGTTCGCAAGGAAAAATCGATTATTCCCAACGGTGGGTTTAGAATTAGAAAAGACGATAGAGTAGTGGTGCTGTGCGCCAAAAACAAAGTGCACGAAGTAGAAGATTTCTTTAAATGAATTTTAAACTAATAAAAAGTATTCTGGGCCTGTTAATTGGACTTAATGGTATTTTCATGCTATTGGGTTTGCCGTTTGCTTTTTACTACGGAGAGAGCATAATGCCCCTTTCTGTGTCTGGGTTTGGTGCCATTTTTATTGGTTTTTTTATTTGGCAATATTACAAGCGCAAAGCCAAAGTATTAGAGCTAAGCAATAAAGACGGATATCTTGTGGTGGGCTTAGGGTGGATTACCATGGCTGCAGTAGGCATCTTTCCATATTTGCTAAGTGGGTCTATCCTTACTGTTACCGATGCTTTTTTTGAAACCATGAGTGGTTTTACCACTACGGGGGCATCTATCTTAAATGATATTGAAGCAGTGCCGAAGAATATTTTATTCTGGCGTAGCCTAACGCAGTGGATTGGCGGTATGGGAATTATTGTGCTTACCGTAGCTCTTTTGCCCATGATTGGCGTAGGTGGTATGCAAATGTTTTTGGCCGAGGCACCTGGAATTACTGCCGATAAAATTAAACCTAGAATTAGAGATACGGCCGTTCGTTTATGGCTTATTTATGTGTCGCTTACCATTGCAGAAACAGCTTTGCTTATGTATGGCGACATGTCGTTTTTTGATGCCTTAAACCATGGGTTAACCACCATGGCTACCGGAGGATTTTCTACCTATAATTCTTCTATGATAGAACAAACACCTTATATACAGTATGTTATTTTGTGTTTTATGTTTTTGGCCGGGGTAAACTTTAGCGTTACGTATTTTGGTCTAAAAGGCAAGCTTAAAAAGATTTGGAGAGATGAGGAGTTTAAAACCTATGTTTCTCTCACATTAATTTTCATCATCATTACATCAGTTGGTATTGCCTCATTTACAGATGCCCCATTTGAAAAAGCCTTTAGAGACGGAGCTTTTCAGGTGGTATCTGTAATTACAACCACCGGTTTTGTTTCTGCCGATTATACAAGCTGGGCGCCTTTACTAACCGTATTGTTTTTCTTTTTTATGTTCTTAGGTGGTTCGGCCGGATCTACAGCAGGGGGCGTAAAAATGGTACGGCACGTAGTGCTTATTAAAAACACATTTTTAGAGATGAAACGCTTGCTTCATCCAAACGCCATTATTCCTGTACGTTTAAATGGAAAAGCCATCTCGCAAAACATTACCTACAACGTTCTGGCTTTTATCATGATGTACATTTCGGTGTTTGTACTTAGCGCCATTTTGGTAGGATTAACCGGTTTAGATTTGCAATCTACTTTAGGTGCGGTGGCAACCAGTTTGGGTAACATTGGTCCGGGTTTTGGAGTGGTTGGTCCGTTAAATAATTTTGCTGCTTTGCCCGATATTACAAAATGGATTCTAGGATTTATAATGCTGTTGGGTAGGTTAGAGCTTTTTACCATTCTCATCATGTTCACGCCTTACTTTTGGAAAAAGGTGTAGGTATCAAAAAAATCCACCATTAGTTAAGACTTCTAAATTGAAGCAACAAGTATTTTCTTGGAAGTGGTTAACTAGGTGTGAAATATTTTGTTGCCAAGTTTGGAAAGGAATGCATTGCAAAAGTGAGATTGTGGTGAACTCCTGTTAGGAATTTCAATTACCCCGCTCTCCCTGCGGTCGACCACGCATTGACGTTTTGGTCCTTGTTGTAAACCTTCTTTCTAGAAGGAGTATTTGTGGTGTGGGATTTTTACTCATTCTTCAAAATAATGGTCAGGCCCATGCGGATTTCGCCATACGAAACGGTTTCTTCGAGCTTTTCATAAATGGGTTTTAGCTTGATGTCTCTGCCCAATTCGTTAAAGGCATCGCGGATTTTATTGAGCGTGGCTGCGTCTACCATTTTTTCTAGGTCTACGGCTTTGCCTTCGGTGTACAATTGCGATAAATGCGAATAGACCGTGGTAACTTGAATGTTTCTTTTGGCGGCAATTTCGTGGGGCGAAAGGCCTTCTTGGTACAGCGCAAAAGTCTCTAATGTGGTGGGTACTTTTTTGGGTTTGGCAACGGACTTAAACTTTCTAATCATTTCCATAAAATCTTCGCCATACTGCTGCATTTTGTTCATGCCCACGCCCGAAATGGCTAAAAATTCATTTTCGGTAACGGGCATTTCGGTGGCCATGGCTTTTAATGTTTTATCGTTAAAAATGATGTAAGCCGGCATGTTTTCTTCGCGCGAAATGGTGTAGCGCAATTTCTTTAGTTCGGTAAATAAATCGGTGTTTATTTCGCCTTCGGTGGCCAATTTTAGCACCTTTTGTTTGCGGTCTTTTTTCTCTTCGGGCGCTACCGGGAAAGTGAGTTTTATGTGCCGTTCGCCTTTGAGCACTTTCCAGCCCAGGGGCGAAATTTTTAAGGCCGAGCCTTCGCTGTACATAATCTCAATCAGCCCTTGGTTGGCCAACTGGATGATGTAATCGCGCCAATTGTAAAAGCTAACATCTTTGCCCACGCCATAGGTTTTGAGTTGGGTGTAGCCGGCCTCGTGAATTTCGGCATTATTGGATCCGCGCAGCACATTTATCAGCATGGTTATGCCTTCTTTTTCTTGCATGCGGGCAATGCCCGAAAGGGCTTTTTGCGCCAAAATGGTACCGTCAAAATCTTTGGGCGGATTGTCGCACACATCGCAATTGCCGCAATCTTGGGTGAGGTGTTCGCCAAAGTAGGAGAGGAGTATTTTTCTGCGGCACGATTTGGCTTCGGCAAATTGCAGCATGCGGTTCAGCTTGTCTTTTTGCATGGCCGAATTTGCCCCGTCATCGGCAAACTGACTGTACAACACAAAATCGCGCATGTTGTAATACAAGCGGGTTTCTGAGGGCAATCCGTCTCGACCAGCCCGGCCAATTTCTTGGTAATAACCTTCCAGGTTTTTGGGCAAATTGTAATGAATTACCCAGCGCACATTCGATTTATCGATGCCCATTCCGAAGGCGATGGTGGCCACAATAATCTTGGTGTCATCATTTATAAAATCGGTTTGCACACGCTCGCGCAATTCCGCATCCATGCCCGCGTGGTAAAACGCCACCGAGTGTCCGTGAGCTTTTAAGAACTTCGCAACTTCTTCGGTATTTTTTCTGCTGAGGCAATAAATGATGCCGCTTTCATTTTTTTTCCGGTCGATGAAGCGCCCAATTTCTTCCAGCTTTTGCTTCTTCGGCACTTGCCCGCGAACATCTATGCTTAGGTTTTTGCGGTCGAAAGAAGAAATAAACAACTTGGCATTCTGCAATCCCAATTGGTTCTCAATATCGGCTCGGGCCGATTTATCGGCTGTGGCCGTTAATGCCATAAAAGGCACGTTGGGCAGCGATTTTCTAAAGTATTTGAGCTGCGTATACTCGGGTCTAAAATCGTGGCCCCACATACTTACACAATGCGCTTCGTCTATGGCCACCAATTTTATGTTTAACGTTTTTAGCCAGGTATCGCTAACGGTAATTAGTTTTTCGGGCGATAAATACAACAACTTTATTTCGCCATTCATGGCACGGTTAATTACTGCATTTTCTTCTTCGGGCGAAATAGTGCTGTTAAAGAAATCGGCTTTTATGCCGTTGGCTTGCAGCGCTTGCACTTGGTCTTTCATTAACGAAATAAGCGGAGAAACCACAATGGTGATGCCCTGAAAACACAAAGCCGGAATCTGAAAACACATCGATTTTCCACCACCGGTGGGCATCAACACAAAGCTGTCTTTGCCGGCCAGTGTGCGTTCTATAATTTCTTGTTGCAATGGTCGAAAGGCATCGTAACCAAATACATTTTTTAGTAGCGTTTGTGGGGAATGCATACAGATTGTTTTGGGGATTAATCAAAGTAGTTTATACACTACAGAAGATATTTTGAATAATCAAATTTGTGATTGACGTGCGTGATATTCCTCTAAGGTTTCTCCAATTTGATACCCTTCAATAAGCAACGGCAGCGTGTGGTTTGCGGGCGCAAAAAAGGGGAGTTCTCCGGCTTCAATTTTTTGGTCTAATTCGGCTTTGCCTAAAAACTGATGGGCATGATCTACATACGTACCACCGAGCAAATGTCTAAATTCATGCTGAAAAATTACTGCGGCAAATCCATCCAATCGGCCTTTTTGAACTTCACCTTTTGGGTTTACGCATGTGTATTCAATCCATTCGTAGGTGGCTACGTTTCCACGTTTTTCATCTTTTGCGCTTAGGCATCCGTGCCAAAAGTTTTTGCGTTGGGCAGATGCATTGGTAATTTTTGGGTTGATGAACACCTGCTTTTTTACATTGCCCAAAACTTGATACCGGGGGTTATCGGCCTCGGCTTCTATGATAAAAATTTGCAGTTGTTTGCCCAGTTGATTGGCAGCAATACCCACGCCAGCGGTGCGCAGCATCACGGCATACATGCTATCAATAAATGTATTGAGTTCGGGCGAGTTGAATTCGTTTTCTTTAATGCTTCGCGGGGCAAGGTACAAGGGGTTTTCTTTTCTGCCTTCATTGTTTTTTGGCAGTTGTTGTACCACCTGAAATCCTTCTGGCGGAATGTCTAGGGTTAGGGCAGGATCCATGGTGCAGGCAAAGAGTGTTACAGAAAGAAGAAAAAGGTAAATGGCGTGTTTAACTTTCATCGGGGCTTTTGGTTTCTTTCGGACAATAATACTCAATACAACGCTAAAAAGAGATTTTTACTGCATTAGATGATTTACCCAGAGAATGGTTTTTTATTTTAGAATATCAATGGCTTTTTCCAAAGCTTCATCTTTCCCGTTTAAGAGGTCTTGCTTTTTGTTCTGTACAAGAATATCAGGTGCAAGTCCAATGCCTTCGTAGCTCACACCATTGGCATCTAGCCATTGCCCGATACTCAGTGAATATCCCCAGCCATTTGGCAATTCCCTATTGATTTGATTTGAGAAGGCTCCAGAAGTGGTATCTCCAACAAAGGTAACTTGAGGTAAAACGTTCATCGCCAGACAAAATGTTTCTCCTGCGCTAATGGTAAATCGGTGCGTTAGAACTACAATAGGTTTTAAATATTGAAAATCGCCCTCGGGTTTAATGCTCCAGTTTTCAAATGCGGTAAAATCATTTGCTCCTGCCCCAGATTTCACTCTGGTTTTCATATAGGGAATCGTTTGTGTTGTAAAACAACCCGCAATGTACTGGCCTGCAATATCTTCACCGCCATAGCCCCCTCTAACATCTATCACAATGCCCGTTGTTTCTTTCAAGCTATTTAGAATGGTATTCATGGGCTCCGTTAAATATTTTGGCACGTCACTAAAACCTTCTATGTGAATATACCCCACATTGTTTGGCAGTTTTCCATAAGTAAAAAAGGGGTCTTCAAACTGCGGGTTAATCAAATAATTTGACTTAATCGTCTCCAAATTAAAATCGTTGATTGTGTCCATCGTACCTAAAACGCCAGACTGGAAAAATGGAAAATCAGGATCGGTAGGCACAAGCGCCACATGATTATCATTTAATACTGTAAGCATGCTGGTTAGCACTTTGTACAATTTTTCATCGCTGCTATTTGCATCTACTTGAGGACGATAAATGGTGTAAACAGAATCCCAGTCAATATTTTTTACTTTAAACAAACCATATTTTGCATCAAATTCATTCCAAAGCGAATTGAAGTTTTCTACTGGGTTGTTTGGCACTTCCTTTTCAAGCAACATTTTATCACATGATGAGAAAAGAACAGCAAGAAGAATAACTATAAAAGGGGCTTTCATTGTATTAAAAGTTGTATGAAATTAGAATTGAATTGGCGTAAGCACGTAAGTTTCTATCTTGAATATTCGCATAATTCATCCACATGAAAGTATAACTTAACCCAATTTTATTTCCTGTGCTTAGCGTATAAGCATATTTTACTTTGAAGTTGATTTGTTGAAACGTGTTGATTGTTGCTATAGAGGAACCCGTTTTTAAGTTCGCTTTAAAATAACTGTTTTCAGGAAGACTTGGATCTAGCGAATAGGGTTGTCTTATTAAATAGGAGAAAATGGGGGTTGAAAATGCTGCGTTAACAGCAGATTTTGATGTATTTAAAATCTCAACGCGATATGCTGGCATAATGCTTAGTTGATTAAAAAACCACACATCTGCGCCCAATGCACCGTAATAAAAATTATCTTGGAGAATGCCGCCAACATGCATTTTTCTTTTCTGTGTGTTGAGTTGCCAGTAATAGGAATAATACAAACTTGCACTAATGAAGGATAACCCTGGGTTTATATCATAAACGGTAGAGTCTTTGTTACCATCTAAATCGTAGGGGTCATAGGCAATCGCTTCTCTTCTTCCAAACCTTTTAGATTGCATACTGCCTGCAGAAGCATCCAGACCAATATTCCAAATGTTTTTTTCCTTCTTTTTCTGATATCCAAACGAGATCATACCATTGTTGGAAACATAGATTAGTGGGGAAACATTTTTGTCAAATAGTCTAAAATTCTGATACCCTGCTTCAATTCTCCACGGGTTGGAATCTATACTACTATTTGTTTGACAGTAAGAGAGTATGGAAACAAATAAAATTAGGTTGGTAAGGATAATTTTTTTCATATGAAAATATTCCATATCGGATTGTTATTGGCTAGGTTGTTCTTAAATGCACAAATGGGTTGCATTTATCTCTTTATTAATTGCAAATAAACACCATTATGATTTATTGCCTTTTTCAGGTTGCCATAAAAAAAACCGCGTTAAACGGCCTTTTTAGTGTTTATTTTTTACGGAAAAGAGGATTGTGCATCAGCTACCTTTGTTGCCAACTGGCTTTTTTCTATTAATAATCTTGAATTAAAACTTCAGTAGGAATATGTAGAGTAGTATTGAGTTTTCTAATCATATCTAAAGTCAGTTTTCTTTTTTTATTCAAAATTTCACTAACTCTACTTTTAAATCCAACAACTTCTGCTAAATCCTTTTGTTTCATTCCCATTTGTTCCATTCGGAATTTAATTGCTTCGATTGGGTCAGGCATTCCGATTGGGAATTGTTCATTTTCATATTTATCAATCAAAATTGACAGGATTTCCAATTCGTCTCCATCTTCCGTTCCTTTATTTGCATCAAAAATTTCCTCAAGTCTGTTGAGTGCGTTTTGATAGTCTTTTTCGTTTCTAATTGGTAAAATTTTCATAATTAGATATTATTTGCGTCAATTTTATCATATTCAGCGTGAGTTCCGATAAACCTTATCCAGCATATTGCGTATTCAAAATTAAATTTTGCAATCAAACGATAATTATTACCTTTTATATTGTAAACAATTCGATTGTCTTTTAAAATACTAGCACTCGGATATTCACTTTTTAATTCGTTAATATTTTTCCATTCGGATTTTTCAGTTTCTCTATACCACGACTTTAATTGTTCTTCACAATCAGCGTGTTTTTCCCAAAAATCTCGTAAAGTTCGTTTTGCGATTACTCTCACATTATAATGTGTTTGACGCAAATGTAATAAAAAAGTTACCAATTTGGTAATTAGTTCGGTTTTTTAGCTTGCTGCCAACGTGTTCGCATATGGCAAGTAAGGCGATTTTAAAAAACCATTACTTCACCTCCCACCAAAGCGTTGTTTTGATTTTGAAATTACACTTTTTTAAAATGAAAATAACGCTTTGGCGTATGATTGTCATTTTTACTGACCTTTCCTAAAAACCGAATTGAGCCTTATTTGGTATATGCGGTGTGCCTGTTGCACAACTTTTCAAATATACCCGTTAGTAACTAGCCAATCAAAGTTTACCAACAAAAAGTTAAGCTTATTAACTTGTAGCAATGCAAGGCAAAAAATCGTATTCCGAAAAACTATT
>JAUHWL010000008.1 GCA_030424545.1 Bacteroidia bacterium | reverse complement strand
TAAAGCGTTTGTTTATAATGGCTTCTACTTTGTACTGGCCGGGTTGGGTGGCCAAGATGCCTGTATCTTGGGTGGTAAAATTGCCATAAGGTGTTTCCCAATTGTAGGTGGTGGTGCTGTCTTGCAGCTTGAACCCTTTTAGTTGGGGCGCCAACCAGGCAGGCTGCCCGTAGCAAACGGTGGTGTCTTCTTGTAGTATGCTGAACAGGGTGTCTCTGCAGTTGTACACGTATACGGCATCGAAAGCGAGAACACCATATACAGCATCTAGTGAACTCGCATTTGAATTAAAACGCCAGGGTAATTGTGCATTAAACGGGTCAAAATTACCTATATGGAGGTATTCTTCGGTGCCATCAGCAATAAAACTACCCTGCAGTTTTTGCCATTGCGAAATGGTATCTATCATGCCCCAATTGCCTACTTGGGGCTGAATGCCTTGGAGCCAAGGTTTGCCTTGAAACGTTGGGTTATCAGAAAAATACATTCCTAGTCCATCGTCTGTCATTTCAAAAAAAGAGCCGCTTCGATTTCCTTTTAAGACTTGAACATGAATCTCGGAACAATACAAAGTGTCCTCTTTTAATGATTCCATTAGCTGATTCCTCGTATAAGTTAAACGAACATAATTATTCGGCAAGTTAATATATCCTGTGTCCCTAGTAAAAGCTAAGAACCCGTAGCCCAAACCTGAATAAGGTTTAGGACAATAGTAATGAACACTTCCATAATTCATTTTGCTTCCTGGACAAGCATGAACAGGTAAAAATAGAGTATTGTGGAGACAATTGGTGTCATGTGCCCCCTGTCCTGCAACAAATATGTACCCATCGTTAGTATTCATTAATTCATTCCAATTATCGAAGATGCTATAATTTCCTCCAAGTGGATAGGAGTAGTCTATTGAAATATCTGAAAACTCATAATTCCGTACAAGGTTTTGAGCGCCAACAATAATGTTGGCGCTTAAACATATGCTAAATATTACTAATCTGATTAGCATAATCAAGTTCTATAACTTAATTACTTTGTGAACCTCGGTGTTATCACTTCTTGATACTTTAATGAAGTAAACTCCTGAAGGCATATTACCCATTTTAATGGTATGCTCAAGTTTTCCACACTTAGACATATAAATAAGTTTACCATTCATACTAAACACTTCTATTTGCGTAATCGGATTGTCAGATGAAGAGACTGTAAATTGACCATTTGAAGGGTTCGGAAATATCTTCAAGTCAGAAAAAACAGGTTTGGAATTCGCGCCATCTGTTTTGTTTAATACTGAGCAATTAGAAACAATCCCTCCTGAAGTAACATGATCCCAATCAGAATTAGCATTATTATATCCTGGACTAATGCTAGGGTTTTCACTAGTAACATTTCGATAATAATAATTCGTATTTGATGAAACCGGATTCGTAATCTCATAATTATAATTCGTACAACTTATCCACTGGTTGCCGGCACCATGGGTGGCATCGCCTTGGTTGCTTAGGGTGGCATCATCAAACTCCAACCCATTGTAGCATTCTTCAAAGGTGTTGCAGTAAAAAACGGTTCCTTCAAAATCGCCATTTGGCTCTGTGCCTTTTATACCTGCGGGGCTGCATTTGTAAAAGTAGTTGTCTTTTATTTCTGCATAGCTTACATCGCCAACTAGCTCTATACCTGTAGCGCGTGGGTAACCGGGGCTGCCACCTACGGCTAAATTAAAATCATTGCCGCCTACGCGCGCTAAGGCGCAATCTTCTAAATACAAACTGTATGGGTTGGTACCGGGTATGGTATTCCAACCCATGGTGTTGCCTGTTATATATACCCCATAATTGGGGCCTCCGGTAGATATGTTTGTTAACGCCAAACGTGAGTTTGTGTAGGTGTTACCATCAATGCGCACATCTAATATGCTGGCGGTGGCGCAATGTATTTCTACATCTGCCGTGTTGCTGTGGGTATTGTCGTTCATATCAACACTAATTGTCCCCAAGTAACTGCCCACTACGGGCTCTTCTATTTCTATTTTACTTGCGCTAAATGTATTGTTGTTTATTATATGTATGCCTTCGTTGCTATAAATAGCGGTAACATTTGTTAAAAATGTATTGCCATGTGCGCTTGTTCCTCCTCCCACTTTTACGGTGGTATTATCTAAATATGCACCATAAGTGAGGTCTTCAAATTCGTTATTTTTTATGTTTAGCGTTTCTACATCTACGGCTCGTATGCCTCTTACATCTTCTCCAATAGACGATTGAAATACATTCTCTGTAAATGCCGCGCTGCCAATGTCTATTCTTTTGCAATCATCTAAATCTATATTAATTATGCAGGTAATAGAACATGAAGTTAGGGCGGGTACGGATATGCTACTGGGAGCAAAGCTAAAGGCGGTAGAGTTTTCTTCAAACAAATTATCGTCAAAAGTAAGTGGTGATGTAGCAGCGGTGTAACTGGTGGCAGTAACGCATCTGATGTTGTTCAGATAATCGCTCCCTTTACTTATAAATGCAACATTGCTGCTTAGTTGAATTCCGCGCCCCATGCCTTCTATGGTGCTGTTATCTACTTCTATGGTTTTGGTGCTGCCTGTGGCAAAAATGCCATCCCAACGGTAATCGCAACCGGGGGTTAATGTGCTGTTGGTTATATCAAAACTGGTGGTTTGCATGTCTATGCTAGCATCGGCACCAAAATAAAAGGTGCTGTTTAAAATGGTGGTGTTCTTGTCTAAAGTTAATTTATCTAGTACAAGAACGGTTTCGCTGCTAAATGTGCCTGATGGTTTTCTAGCGCTTACATCTTCTTCTACGTAAATAATATCGGGGTTTAAACCTTCTAAGCAGCAGTCTAGTAGGTAAACTTCATACTCTGTTTTATCTCCGTTGTCATCTACTTCTACCCGCACTATGCCGTAGCTTTTTGGGTTGCCAATGCTGGTAATGGTTATTTCAAACTCGCCTGTACCGGGGTCAAAATTTGTACTAAGTCCTGTTAAATTTGTGCTGCCAATATCTTTTACGCCCATGCCGCTGTTATAATTTTGAATTTGAATTGTTACAGGATCATCGCAGTAATATTGAAATTGATCTTGCGGAAGTATGTACTGGCCCATGGCCGTTGGCGCAAATGCGCAGCATAAAACGATGGTTAAAATGGCGTTGCGTAGAGCTAACCCCCCCCCCCCTCAACGGGTTATGGTTTTGTAATGCTGTTTTCATATGATAAGATTTTAAATTTTGGTTTGACTAAGGTAAATAAAAGTGTTGAGGTAACAAGCGAGGAGTTAGTGGGTTGGGGGTTTAATGGAAAACTAAAGTTGCTCCAAAAAAACCTTTTCCAAGGATTTAAACTTTGGAAAAGTTAACCCGTGCGAAAAGTTTTTATCTCACCCGCAAACTTTGTCCAACTCTAATGATAGATGTTGAGCGTATACCGTTAAGTCTGCAAAGTGTGCTTACTGATGTACCATTTCTACGCGCTATAGCGCTTAAAGAATCTCCGCTTTTAACGCGATAATATTTGCGTTGTCTTCTTTCTTGCACATGCTTAAACAAATCCTTGTGCACAACAAACTCATATCCGTGCAACGATTCACAATCCCAATCTATTATTTTTTCAGGATCTATAGGGTTGCCCACAAAACGCACTTCAAAATGTAAATGTGGGCCAGTACTTCTTCCTGTACTACCACCTAAACCAATGGGCTGCCCTGCTTTTACATATTGATTGGTATCTACTAAGATTTTAGAAAAATGACCGTAATAGGTTTCTAAATTGTTGTAATGTCTAATTATTACCAACTTACCATATCCGCCTCTGTTGTATTGTGCATAGCGCACTTTACCATCAAACGCGGCATAAACCGTATCGCCAGAATTTAATTTTATATCTACACCATTGTGGTGTCTGTAACTATTTCTCCATCTAAAGCTATCACGCACCGCTCCCGCAACGGGCAATACAAAATGCGGATGATACTTATTGGTAAGCTTAATCAAAAAAGAATCGCTGCTTACTGATAAATCTACAGAATCTACATGCACATCAAAATTGCTCCAATTAACTGTAAGTATAGCTGTGTCCAGATAAACTTTATTATTAATCAAATGCACAGAGTCAAATGCCGGAGCACTTTTCTCGGCAATTTTCTTAGAGATAGGCAGCGTATTAATGCTCAATATAGACTGGGCTCTAGGCGTAAAAACACAGAGTAGAACAACAATTAGGGTAGATAATAGCTTTCTCAAGAATTGATTTTATTTTAACGCAAATATTATGAAAACACCTTTTCATTTATCACCAAGTAAATATTATTTTCGTACGCACTATGTTAATACCCAAAAACCTAACAAAACTATACTACAGCATTGGCGAAGTTGCCGAAATGTTTCATGTAAACACATCCCTCATTAGATTTTGGGAAAAAGAGTTTAAACTTATTCAGCCTAAAAAAAACCGCAAAGGCAACCGCATGTTTACCCCAAAGGACATTGAATCTTTTGCAGTTATCTATCACCTGTTAAAAGAACGCGGTTTTACCATTGAGGGCGCCAAAAAGAAATTAAAAGAAAATAAAGCTGAAACGTTTAACTCTACAGAAGTAATAAACAAGCTGTTGTACGTTAAAGCAGAACTAGAAAAAATAAAATCACAATTAAATAACTAAAACACAATGAAAAAAGGTCTTGTCATTTTCCTCGCTATTATCGGATTTATTTTAATCCTTGTTTTTTGGGGAGTAAGTGTATTTAACAAAATGGTAAGCTTAGAAGAAGGCACTACCAGCCAATGGGCCAATGTAGAAAGCAGCTACCAACGCAGGGCAGACTTAATCCCTAACCTTGTTAATACCGTAAAAGGATATGCAGCGCACGAAACAGAAACCTTTCAGGCCGTTGTAGAAGCACGCGCAAAAGCAACACAAACTGTTATAGATCCAAGCAATATTACGCCTGAGCAAATAGCAGAATACCAAGCCGCACAAAGTGGAGTAAGCAGTGCTTTAAGCAGGTTATTGGCCGTTGTAGAAAACTACCCCGATTTAAAAGCAAACCAAAACTTCTTAGAACTACAAAGTCAATTAGAAGGAACCGAAAATAGGATTAACGTAGAGCGCAATCGATTTAATGAAATTGTTAAACAATACAATTCTACCATCAAACGGTTTCCTGGCAGATTCTTTAATATGTTCTTTGGCTTTGAAGAAAAAGGCTATTTCCAAGCAGCAGAAGGTAGCGATGTTGCACCAAAAGTGGAGTTTTAATGCCTGATAAAGAAATAAGAAAATTCTTTTCTAAAGAACAAGAACAGCAGATAATAGAAGCCATAAGAGAAGCCGAAAAAAGCACTTCGGGAGAGATACGTGTGCACATAGAAGAGCATTGCAAAAAAGATGCGGTGCAAAGAGCAACGCAAATTTTTGCCAAACTGCAAATGCATCAAACCAATTTAAGAAATGGTATTCTTTTTTATTTGGCCTCAGAAGACCATAAATTTGCCATTATTGGAGACAAAGGCATACATGAAATTGTGCACCAATCTTTTTGGCAAAGCATTAGAGATGCCATGCAAGCTGACTTTAAAGCCGGCAATTTTACAGAAGGGTTAAGTAAAGGTATTTTGCATTGTGGCGAAGCATTGCGTACCCACTTCCCCTATGACGAAGACGACATTAACGAACTGCCAGACGAGATTTCTACTTCATGAAATATTTAACGCTCTTACTATTTACCTTTTTTTCGTTGGGTGTTTTTGCACAAAACAACTGCATCCCACCCACCCCAAACCGCTTGGTAAATGATTTTACCGGCACACTAAATAGTGGAGAAATAAATGCCTTAGAACAAAAGTTAGTTGGGTATAACGATACCACTTCTACCCAAATTGCCATTGTTGTTTTAAATGATATTTGTGGCCAAGACATCAACATGCTGGCTGTAGAAATTGCACACCAATGGGGAATTGGCCAAGCCAATGAAGACAACGGCTGTATTGTTTTAATGAGCATGGAAGAAGGCAACCGTAAAATAGCCATCCAAAACGGCTACGGACTTGAGGAGTACCTAACCGATGCTATGAGCAAGCGCATTATTGAGCAAATTATTATTCCAGAATTTAAAAACAACAATTATTACGGTGGCTTAGATCAAGGCACCACGGCCATTATGCAAGTATTGGCAGGAAATTTTAAAGGATCTGGCAACGGAAAAGGCTCGTCTAAAATTCCGTTTGGCGCCATTATTTTTATTGCCTTTATCATCTTAAGCGTTTTCTTAAACAACAAACGAGGTGGCGGCAGCGGCAACCATAGAGGTGGCGGCTACTGGATTGGCGGATTTGGCACAGGAAGCTACGGCCGTGGTGGTGGCTTTGGCGGAGGAGGTGGCGGATTTGGCGGATTTGGTGGTGGCGGATTTGGTGGCGGTGGTGCAAGCGGAAGTTGGTAGTTTTGGCAAATGAGATTGAGCTTTAAGCAATAGACAAGCACCAATCTTTAGAAACCACTCCCCCTAATGCAGAGTCGCGTAAAAAGCCTCTTGCACAAGTCATTAATCACTCGTACGTTTGAACTCTAAAATAGACACATGATGAAACGTTTTATACTACTTTCTTTTACAGCATTTTTAATGGCTTGTGGCGGATTAAAAAACACAGGCTCTCAATATTCTCAAATAGCGGGCACAAACTCAACATCAGAGCGCGACCAATATGTATTTAGCTTTGAGAAAAAAGCTGGCGACTACGTAGAAATAGTTGAAGTGAAATTAATTAATATAGAAAAAGGCAGTGAAGAATCTTCTCCTTTTCAGGTGATGGATGCCGAAGCAAAACAAACCATTTTAGATGTTAAAGGGCGCGATGCATTTACCGTTGTTGCTGCTAAACCTGCAGGAAAAGATAACGTACTTGCCACAAGTGCTGTTATTGTTTACAGAACAGAAAAAGATGGCGATAAAAAAACGTATACGGTTAAAAAAATAGGTTCTAAATAACCCATTACACACCTTATAAAACAGCAAAGGCGCAACTGATCAGTTGCGCCTTCTTTTTTTCCATTCAATAAAAAAACAACCCTAACAAGGTTTCAAACCTCTTCAGGGTTAACTTTAAACATTCAACCTTGAACTTTCAACTTTCAACTTTCAACTTTCAACTTTCAACTTTCAACTTTCAACCTTGAACCTTGAACCTTGAACCTTGAACATTAAACCTCTTCGTCTAGTAAATTGCACCTTTAGCCAAATAGTTTTTTACATAATCGGCAATGGCATTTTCTAGCGAATAAAATTCTTTTGTATAGCCCAACGCGCGCAACTTGCTCATGTCGGCTTCTGTAAAATATTGGTATTTATCGCGGATGTCGGCAGGCGTATCTATAAACGATATGTTAGGCGCTAAATCCATAGCCGCAAAAGTGGCTTTGGCCAAATCGGCAAAACTGCGTGCTTGCCCCGTTCCTAAATTATACAAGCCGTTCTGATTTCTGTTTTCGTAGAAAAAGTAAAGCACATCTACAGCATCTTTTACATACACAAAATCGCGCAGCTGCTCGCCATCATTATACTCAGGGTTGTGGCTGCGAAATAATTTCATCGCATTTGTTTTTTGCACTTGGTTAAACGTGTGAAAAACAACGCTGGCCATTCGCCCTTTATGGTATTCATTAGGGCCAAAAACGTTAAAGAATTTTACACCTTTCCAGCTTTTGGGCTGTTCGGTTTGTTGCATCACCCATTTGTCAAAATCATTTTTGCTTTCTCCGTACGGATTTAACGGAACCAACTTATCAGCCAGTGCATCATCATCTTTGTAACCAAATTCGCCCAGCCCGTACGTTGCAGCACTACTGGCATACACCAGCGGAATATTATTTCCGGTACAAATTTTCCAGATAGATTTTGAGTATTCAATGTTGAGTTCATCAAGCAAGGCGTAATCAAACTCGGCCGTATCTGTGCGGGCGCCTAGGTGATAAACAAAATCTACTTCAGCTGCATTTTGCTCAAACCAATCGATAAAAACGCTGCGCTCTATTTTATGTGCAAAACGCTTGTTCTTCCAATTTTTAGCTTTTTCGGTTTTGCTAAAATCATCAACTAAAATAAGGTCTGTGTGTCCCGCTTGGTTTAGTTTTTCAACCAAACAACTGGGTATAAAACCAGCCGCGCCCGTAACTACAATCATGTGCTAAAATTTTTGCAAATGTACGTTTTGAAGAAAGTTTTTGGGCCTCGTTTAGCATTCTAAAAAGAGCAGATGAAAAGGATAATACAAAGTCCTGTAAATGATTCTCTGAGCTGCTTTAGCATGATTGATTCTCAATTCCGTAAATCATTGTAAAAAAGCTAAACCCTAAATCTTATTTTTACGAAAACCTGCGGCACAATAATTTTTATGCAACGCAATTTACCACCACACAAAAACCAAAACAAAATGATTAAAACCGTGCTATCCTTATCGCTTATTACGCTGTTTACCTGTTGCGTAAACCAAAGCCCAAAACAGCATAACATTGTAACTACAGATATAGAAAATTTTTGGGTGGCGTACGATAAAATAGTGTCAACCGAAGATTCTGCTTTGCAATATAAATTGCTAGACAGCTTGTATTATAAAAAAGGAACTGCAGGTTTACACGCCATGATTCAAGCAAAAAACTATACGCCCCAAGATTATATTTCGGCCATAAACAATTACCCAAAATTCTGGAATGCTGTAAGAGAAAACACTTTAAAAGCTAATGATTTTAGCACAGATCTGCAAGAAGGCATCGAGAAATTACGTGCCATTTACCCCCATTTAAAGCCCGCAAAAATGTACTTTACCATTGGTGCTTTGCGAAGCAACGGTACAACGCTAGACAGTTTGGTGCTCATAGGCAGCGAACTTGCCATGACCGACCAAAACACACCTTCGGATGAGTTTCCTGGAGAAATTGGCGTAAACCGGAGAATCTATTTTGACAGCAACCCGATTAATAATTTAGTACTGCTAAATGTGCACGAATACGTGCACACACAACAAAATCCAGCGGCAGACAATTTGCTATCGTACGTAATTAGAGAAGGCATTGCCGAGTTTATTTCAGTAAAAGCCATGGGTGTTGCTTCGGTAACTCCGGCCATTGCCTACGGAAAACAAAACGATGAAGTGCGCAAAACTTTTGAACGTGAAATGTTTTATGGCATTAACTTTTACCAATGGTTGTGGGGCGATGCACCCAATAATTTTGGCGTTCGCGATTTGGGCTATTACATTGGCTATGAGCTCAGCGAACGTTATTTTGAGCAAGCCACCGACAAAAATGCAGCAATTAAAAAGCTAATTGAATTGGATTATACCAACGAAACAGAAATTGAAAATTTTGTAAACAGTACCGGTTTTTTCTCTGCTCCCCTAGAAGAACTTTATCAAGATTTTGAAGCCAAAAGACCAACGGTAATCGGCATAAAACAGTTCGAAAATTTCAGCCAAAATGTACCCGTAACCACCCGCCAAATCACGCTAGAATTTTCTGAACCCATGAATCAGGATTTCACAAATTTCGATTACGGCCCGTTGGGCGAAGAAGCCGCCATGCGCATAAAAAATGTTGTTGGCTTTTCTGAATCTGGAAAATTGCTTACGATAGAAATTGAAGATTTAGCGCCAAACAAGCAATACCAACTATTGGTTGACTGGCGGTTTAGAAATGTAAAAAACATGCCGTTAAAGGCTTATTTAATCGATTTTAAAACAACGGAAAAATAATCTATGCTAGTTTTTTATGAAGAATTCTACGCAAAAAACTAATGGGTAAGATGAACCTGCAAAAGAATGCACCACTCAAAAATCATTCAAAACGGTATTTTAAAAAAGTTTCGGCAAACCCTTACTTTTGCGCCCCTAAAATCTAGGGTATGATTTACATCCAACGCAGAGAAAAATTTTGTGCCGCCCATAAATTATGGAACGAGAAATGGGATGCCGAAACCAACGTTAAAATCTTTGGCAAATGCAGCAACCCCAACTACCATGGCCATAACTTCGACCTATTGGTTACTGTAAAAGGCGAGATTGATCCGGAAACTGGTTTTGTGATGAATCTTTTTGAATTGAAAAAGATTTTAAAAGCAAATATTATTGATAAAATAGATCATAAAAACCTAAATTTAGACGTAGATTTTATGGCTGGTAAACTAACTTCGTCAGAGAATTTAGCGGTGGCCATTTGGGATATTTTAGCCCCCATCATAAAATCGAAAAACGCAATTTTACACTGTGTAAGATTAGCAGAAACAGACAATAACATTATAGAATATTACGGTTAAAAGAACTTATATGAAAGCATACATTTTTCCAGGACAAGGTGCTCAGTTTGAAGGAATGGGCAAAGATTTATACGATAATCATTCTGAATCTCGCGAATGGTTTGAAGAAGCAAACCACGTATTAAATTTTAAAATCACAGACACCATGTTTTCTGGTTCTGCCGAAGATTTAAAACAAACCAAGGTAACTCAACCTGCTATTTTTATTCATTCGGTTATTAAGGCCAAATTGATGAAAAGCTCATTTCAACCTGATA
Organism: Bacteroidia bacterium; assembly: GCA_030424545.1. Lineage (GTDB taxonomy): Bacteria > Bacteroidota > Bacteroidia > Flavobacteriales > Schleiferiaceae > JAUHWL01. Next base: position 121,956 of record JAUHWL010000008.1, on the reverse strand, counting down.
TGGTTGCTGGGCACTCTCTAGGAGAGTTTTCTGCGCTAGTAGCCGCCAAAGCCATTTCTTATTTTGATGGATTAAAATTAGTCTCTGAACGTGCAAAAGGCATGCAGGTTGCCTGCGAAAACAAACCTGGTACCATGGCTGCCATTCTTGGTTTAGAAGATAGGGTGGTTGAAGAAATTTGTTTTGACACAGACGGTGTTGTTGTTGCGGCAAACTATAACTGCCCTGGCCAAATTGTAATCTCAGGAAGCTGGACTCCCGTAGAACATGCCATGGCAAAAGCTAGAGCTGCTGGTGCAAAACGCGCCATATTGTTGCCCGTTGGCGGAGCGTTTCACAGCCCCTTAATGGAGATGGCACGCGAAAAATTGCGTACAGCCATAGAAAACACAGACTTTAAAGTCCCTATTTGCCCTATCTACCAAAACGTAACTGCAACAGCCGAAAGAAACCCCGCTGTTATTAAGAAAAATCTAATTCAACAATTAACTGGTCCGGTTAAGTGGACGCAAAGTGTGCAAAACATGATTGCCGATGGCGCTACAGAATTTTATGAAGTTGGTCCGGGTAGTGTACTGCAAGGTTTGGTTAAAAAAATTGACCGAAACGTAGTTGCAACTTCTGTATAAATGAATAAAGTTGGATGGGAAAGCCCCAGTAACATTGCTTTAGTAAAATACTGGGGTAAGTATAACAATCAACTACCGGCTAATCCTAGCCTAAGTTTTACGCTAAAAACTTGTGTTACCCAAACCTATTTAAGTTGGGAAAAAGCGCAGGGCGTAGGGGGCAATATTTCTGTCTTTTTAGACGGGACAGAATCTCCTAGCTTTAAACCAAAAATCAATCAGTTTTTTCAACGGAATGCAAAAGCATTGCCCTTTTTTAGCGATTACAACTATAAAATAGAAACGCACAACACATTTCCACACAGTAGTGGTATAGCCAGCAGCGCATCGGGCATGAGCGCACTTGCATTGTGTGCGCTTGGCATGGCAAAAAGTTTAGGTCTGCCCATTTCCAATTTTGAACAAGAAGCGTCTATACTTGCACGTTTGGGCAGCGGTAGCGCCAGTCGCTCTATTTATGCGCCTTTGGCTAGCTGGGGAGAACATGCACAAATCCCAGGCTCAAGCAATGAGTTTGCCTCGCCCTATACAGATGTACATGATGTGTTTAAAAATTATCAAGACTACATATTGTTGGTTGATAAAGGCGAAAAAACCGTTTCTAGCACTGCAGGGCATGGCCTAATGAACAATCATCCGTTTGCAAAAAATAGATTTGCGCAAGCACATACTAATCTTTCTGAGCTAATCACATATTTAAAAAATGGTGACCTCATGAAATTTGGCGAGCTTGTAGAATCTGAAGCATTAACGCTGCACGCCATGATGTTGACAAGTCGCCCTTATTTTATTTTAATGAAATCAAATACCTTAGAAATCATCAATCGTATTTGGGCCTTTAGAAAAGAAACGAACATTCCGGTTCATTTTACGTTAGATGCTGGTGCAAATGTTCATTTACTTTTTCCGCAAAAGGTTAAAAGCGAAGTGGATGCATTTGTAAAAAATAGCTTGGTTGACTTGTGTACAAACGGTGAGTATCTTTGCGACCAAGTTGGCGAAGGCCCAAAACAAATTTTTTAATGGAAACAAATCCATTGTTTTACGCTAAAATATTGCTCTTCGGGGAGTATGGCATTATAAAAGACGCCATGGGGCTTTCCATCCCGTATAACTTTTACAAAGGTGCCTTTAAAGAATCTTCTAATCTAGAAGGAAAATCCAAGTCATCTAATCAACATTTGCTTAAATACCACAATCACCTCAGCCAGTTAACGGCAACAGGCGAAATTTTGGCACCCTTGCGTTTAGATGAATTTAAAAACGACATCCAAAACGGACTGTACTTTGATAGCAGCATACCACAAGGTTTTGGCGTTGGAAGTTCTGGAGCTTTGGTAGCAGCCATATATGACCGATATGTTATTGACAAGGTTGCTTCTGAAGATAATTTAAGCAGAGAAGGATTGGTAAAATTAAAGCAGATTTTTTCGCAAATGGAATCTTACTTCCACGGAAAAAGTTCTGGTATAGACCCAACCATTTGCTACTTAAACTTACCGCTTTTAATCAAGAGCAAAGATGAACTAGGTACCGTTGAGTTACCAGAATTTAGCACCAAAACAGGAGCCATTTTTCTTTTAAACTCTGGCCAGCCGGGCGAAACACAACCCATGGTAAACATTTTTATGGAAAAGCTAAAAGAAGAAGGCTTCCGGAAAATGTTGAAAGAGCAGTTTACAAAATACAATGACGAGTGTATATCTTCCTTCTTAAAAGGAGATATCAAACCACTTTTTAGAAATCTTAAAAAGCTTTCTGGTTTATTGCTAGAAAATTTTTCACCGATGATACCCTCTACCTACCATGAACTTTGGAAAAAAGGAATTGATAGCAACGCCTATTATTTAAAGTTGTGCGGAAGCGGAGGCGGAGGTTTTATCCTTGGTTTTACCAGAGACTTTAAAAAAGCAAGTCAGGTTCTAGCAAAACATAATCCCGAAGTTATTTATCGTTTCTAAACGAAATGCTTCCGCGCAAACACAAAATCTACCTTTTAAAATTTATTGCACTGCTTTCTTTGGTGCGCTGGTACAATGTACTTTTATTGGTAATAGCACAGTATTTGGCTGCTTTTACCATTATGCGGCCCATACAACATTGGCGCGAAAGCGTTTTAGATTATAGGCTGCACCTCATCATTATGGCATCGGCATTGGTTATTGCCGCGGGGTTTATCATAAACAGTTTTTACGACCATGAAAAAGACCTTATAAACCGCCCCAAGCAAACCATTTTTGAACGGTTAATTAGCCGCAAAACATCTTTTCAGTTGGCGTTTGCGTTTAACTCGTTGGCCGTTGTTTTGGCATTTGCGGTTTCGTGGCGCGCGGCACTCTTCTATTTTTTGTATGCGGTAAGCATTTGGTATTATTCTCATCAGCTAAAAAAAGTAACCTTTATAGGTAATTTGGCCGCGGCCATTCTTGCCATAACACCATTTTTTGGTATACTTTTCTACTTTAAAAATGTGTATTGGGATTTAATTCTCTACGTTTCATTCATGCTATTTTTAGAGTTAAGCAGAGAATTGGTAAAAGATTTAAAAGACGTAAAAGGCGATGTAATTATTGGCTACCCAACCCTACCCGTTGTTTTTGGTATTAGAAAAACCAAGGCCATTATTTTGCTCTTTAATTTTATAAGCTTTATTCCTGCCTTTTTGGTGTATAATGTGTTTAGCACACCTGTATTTATATTCTTGGTAAGTTGCCTCATGTGCATTACGGCCACCAACATCTATTTAAGTTGGGATGATAATGACAACCGTGTAAACATTGTAAACAACATTTACAAAACCCTTGTGGTGTTGAGTGTTTTTAGCCTTGCTTTGTTTGCATTATAGCACCTATAAAGTAGAAATTTAAAAGGCTTTGTAGCCATCTGCCCAAAACAAAGGCAACGTAAAATCTACGATAGTAGAAATTTAAAAGGCTTTGTAGCCACTGTAAATGGCATTGATATGGTGGATCTACGATAGTAGAAATTTAAAAGGCTTTGTAGCCTTCATCGCCAACAGCTATATCATTGCTCGATCTACGATAGTAGAAATTTAAAAGGCTTTGTAGCCTAAGCGAAAAATATCATAGGTTTGCAATCTACGATAGTAGAAATTTAAAAGGCTTTGTAGCCTTTCATGTAGAGAAATGTTCCCGCCACATCTACGATAGTAGAAATTTAAAAGGCTTTGTAGCCTGCAAAAACATCTCCAACCTCGGTGTCAGATCTACGATAGTAGAAATTTAAAAGGCTTTGTAGCCCAGTTTTCAAACAATATGCCCAACCAGTATCTACGATAGTAGAAATTTAAAAGGCTTTGTAGCCTCAACCCACCAATACCGTTAGAACCCAATCTACGATAGTAGAAATTTAAAAGGCTTTGTAGCCATAACTATTACAAGGGGCAAGCCCCAATCTACGATAGTAGAAATTTAAAAGGCTTTGTAGCCAACAAATTAAACGATTGTAAGCCGTTATCTACGATAGTAGAAATTTAAAAGGCTTTGTAGCCCGATAAGTTGGCGCGTATTGGTTTCGAATCTACGATAGTAGAAATTTAAAAGGCTTTGTAGCCTTAACCGTTTTTATTTTTATAGACTTTTATCTACGATAGTAGAAATTTAAAAGGCTTTGTAGCCCATACTAAACATAACAGATCTATTAACATCTACGATAGTAGAAATTTAAAAGGCTTTGTAGCCAGCAACTAAATTAAACCCTGCATCTAGATCTACGATAGTAGAAATTTAAAAGGCTTTGTAGCCCCGGGAAAAGAAGAGCGCGAAATCATATCTACGATAGTAGAAATTTAAAAGGCTTTGTAGCCCTGCAAACAGGCGATTTGTATTTCGGCCATCTACGATAGTAGAAATTTAAAAGGCTTTGTAGCCGGTGGCACAATAAACCTAACAACAGACCATCTACGATAGTAGAAATTTAAAAGGCTTTGTAGCCCCCAATACTAAGCCCTGTTTTAATCATATCTACGATAGTAGAAATTTAAAAGGCTTTGTAGCCCAGCTTTATCGCCTTGCGCAGCTGTTGATCTACGATAGTAGAAATTTAAAAGGCTTTGTAGCCTCAAAGCAAGTACAATAGTACCTATATGCTTTACCTAGCAAAGGATGGCACAAATATAGTTGTTGGGCTTTTACCCCCCCCTTTTAGAAAACCAATATTTAATAAACCCGTCTATCTTGAAGTATTGCAGTTGATTAGAATTAAAGAATAGATTTTAAAAAAACCGAACATACTAAAGGTTTGTTATAAAATGATTAAATCATTGTCTAACAACTTAGCACTACCATATCTTTCCGTTTTAGATTGATTGGTTGTAAATATGTAAATGCTATCTCCATCTTCAAACAGCTTTTTAAAATTCGCTTTTATGGCAGATTTTACAATATTTAATACCCGCTTTGAGCTTTGAATTTCATAAACCGAAAACTGAACGCGTACACCAAATTGTTGCAAAAACTTTGAAAATTTAGATCGCGTTTTATTATTAGAAATGTCGTAGGCAACTATAATTACGTTATTCATAATTAAAAACAGGATAAGAGGTTACACTTTTACGCCCCATAAAGCAGCGGTAATAGCTTTGAATGTAGGTATAGATTTCGTTTTTGTGGGCAACAATGGCTTCGAAAAAAACTTTGGTATAAACCGCACTTTTTTTGCGCTTTAAATAATAGGCGTTGTTGTGCAGCTTAAAGTCGCTTTTTTTAAATGTACCATATTTTAACGATTTGCGTATTTGATGCTCTACAATGCATCTAAAAGGTTCCATTAAATCGCACACCAAACTTTTACGTCTAAACCAAAGTTGGTGATATACGCCCATGTATGGGTCAAAACCGAAAAGACGCAACATACAATCTATGTAATTAAATAGCATGGTATAGCCAATATCTAAAGTGGCATTTAAGCTGTCTTGTTTTACTCTGGGCTGCCTGCGTTGCCAATCGTAAAAATTAAAATACGATGCAAAAAATAGTTTAGCCACTTTTCCTTCAATGCCCATCAACTCTCTGTAATCAATCGCATTTTTTATTGCAACATCAGTTAATGCAATGGTTGCTTTTGCACTTTTAGTGAATGCGTTTTTTTCGCGCGATTTCAAAATCAATTTTAGTTGATTTTGAATTTTGTTGCGCACCAAAACTTTGGCAATGGGTAAAACGCCTTTGCTGTTTTCGAACTGCTTTTTGCGAAGTAAAAAATTAGCTTCGGCCATATTACCAAAATAAAATACGGGTCTAAAGTTGGGTTTCATTACCACCAGCGGAATGCCGTGTTTGTTGCAATGCTCAATAAGTGCTGTGGTAACGGTAGTATGCCCAACCACCATTAAACTCAGAATTTTTGGGAAAGGAAGCTTTGTAATGGCCTTTTGGGTTTCTGTGTTTTCTAGCATTAGCCGGCCAGCAGAAACTTTTAGCTTTTGGTGCTCGGTGCCGTTAATTACAAACAGGCTGCGGTTTTGGATGTCTTTATGCGTAAACATGGTCTAGGTTGGTTTTGTCGCAAAGTGCAGCATAAATGCAATGCTGACACTTTACGGGGTTAACATTTATTTCTGATTCAAAGTTGAAACGTGCAATTTTTTTAATGTGCGCTCTCAACTCATCAAATTCTACTTGGCCAGGAATTTTAATAGGAATGGTTTGCCTTTCGCGCATAGAAAAGAAATTTAATTCTTTGATGGAAAAGCCCATTTCTGTGAGCGCAAAGTATTGCGCCCAAAGCTGATAAAGATAGCCGCGGTAAATGGTTTTAATTTGAAACTTGCTTTCTACTAATTTTTGCTTTTTTGTATAAAGCGTATCAATTTTTCCATAAACACCTAGTTTATTTGAAAGTACATACGCGCCTTTAAGAATGTTATTCTTCGGCTTGTTTTGTGTATCAATAATTTGGTGTGCTGTCTTTCCTCTTTGCTGTGGTTTTGCGGTATAAACAACCTCCTTGTTGTTGTCAAAAACCTGATGCAGATAAATGGAATAGGGGCAAAATACAAAATCGTTAAGATACGAGATGGGTAAAAACGTTTCCATGGTTAAGTGGTTTTACAAAATGTCAAAGAACTGTTGTTGAGGCAATTACCGTGCCTAAGCTTTTTCTAACTCACGGCAGCTAGCTTTTTAATTAAATCAAAGGGCATTAGATTGTACAAAGTTGAGCCAATCTTTATTGCTAATAGCTAGCTTAATTTTCTTCCATTCATCATTGTGTTGGTTTATAGTTTGTAAGGCCCATAAACCTTTCTTGGCAATATGATAAGCCCCATTGGCATCGGCATCTTGTGGCAATGCGGCTGGCGCTTTGCGGCTATCGTAAAACTCTCCTGTATTATTTTTTACAGGAGAAATTAAATAGTCGTCTTCGGGGTTTGTACTATTGGTAATGCTATTGCGCATCTGTAGGGTAAGTTTAAAAAGGTGCAAAAGCTTTTCGAAAAAGGCTTTTTCGTTTTTAGAAAGAATTTGATTCTTCAAATCATTTCCGTCTCCATAAGTTATGGCATTGCTGCCAAAAAAGTCTTCAAACTGTTGGGTTAGGTTTACTTTTTTATTATCCCACTGGTTATTTTGCTTTGGGTTTCTAAACGTAAGAATTCTATCGCCTTGGGTGCAAATGCTCCATTGGGTGCGAGTTCCTTCTGCGCGTTTGGTAAAGTTGATATAATCAAAAGTAAACTCAAAATGTTTTTCGGCCGTATTGTAACGTATGCTATCAAATTGACTGAAGAAAGTATGTGCTTTTGGCACACTTTCATATTTGGTGTAAAAGAGATTTACAAAACCTGTAGTGGGGTCAATTTTACTTGTATTCCAAGCGGGCACGTAAAACAAGAAGCCACTTTGTTTACCTAAATCTTTAAAGCTTTTAAATTTATTGGTGAGTTGCAGCGCTTTGTAAATTCCGGCAGGTTGGCTAGGCAGTTTATCTTTTAAAACCAAATAGTTAAGTTTATCTATCAGCATTTTTTCTAATTTCTGGTACACTTGCTTTTCAACCTTAAAGCGTCCGCGTTTAAAACCAAAGTTTAAGTCTTCCATTACAACTATGGCATTGTGCTGCACCATCAATTTGGTAATAATATGAACTACTTGGCTTATGTAGCCTTCTTTAAGCTCTTTAATGGTTTCTATGGTACCCCAATTTTTTCGGGCTTCGTCTCGCTCTTTTTCTTTGTTATGTAATAGGGTATGGTATGGCGTTAGTTTTTCTACCATTTTACCATTGGCACCTTTGTATTTACTTACAATATCATTTAAAGAATATTGCATGGGGTTGCCGTCTTCGTCTATCTTAATGTTGCCCTGTTGGTCTATTACGGTAATGTATATCAAGTGTCTTTCGCCTCGGTCTATTCCAATAATATTTACATCTGGGTTGTTTTTAAGGTAGTCAAGCACATCGTTATTTATAAAGTCGGTTCCGCGCGCTTTGTAATTCATGGTAATGGGCACATGAAACTGAAACTTATCTACGGTAAATCGTTTGTCTTTTACAATGTCATATTCAAAGGTGCTGGTCTTTTTCTCGGCTTTTGGGTTTTTGTTTTCTATAGGCTCATTCGCTGCGTGCACGGTTGGTTTGTCAATAGACTTTTTGCGGTAAAACATTTCTGCTTGCCCATTGAGTTTGTACACAACATCCTTTAGATTTTCTTCATCAAACAACGCTTTCCAATACAAGGTGTGCATATTGGGTTTGCCTTTGCTGTGAGGCGAAAAGTCTTTGTTGTAAATCTGGAAGAGGTAGAGTTTGCCATCTTCAATTAATTCATGTATAAAATCTACAGAAACTTTTTGAAAATTTAGTTTATAACCTTGATCAGCCACCTCCTTATAAAAATCACTTAAATCTTCATACGAGCTTGTTGGCGAAAATTTAAAGTCAAAATTCTTCCAACTTTCATGCTTGTTGATAGATGATTTAAAGAAGTCAATTAGATTGTGGCAATCTTTTAAAGAAAAATACTCACCTTTTTTATGTGTGCCCAATTTATACTTATCAAGCAATTCATTACTTGGTGCGAAATAATCAATGTTTTTATTTGAGAAAAAAACTTTGGGCAACATTTTATTTACACCAGGTAAAAGTTTGTAAATCAACTTTTCGAAAGATTCGCCTTTGGTGTGTTCATCAATGTTTTGAAAAACTTTATTGTGATTTTTATCCATGACGGCCAAAAAGTAGTTTCCATCTTTTCTAAGTATAGAAGTAAGGTAGTCACGCTCTTTGTTGGCATCCCAACCATTTAGCAATTGCGCATTCTCAAAGTTAAATTTAAACTTCTCTATACTATATGGTTTCTGGGTAGCATAGTTGCGCACTTTGTTGTAAAGAGGCACTAGCAAATCCAATTGGTCATAGTAGCTTTCAAAATGACTGTAGAAGTTTTCGTCTTTTTCTAGTGTGCTATCTTTTGGCAAGGCTAGCGGTTTAACAAAGTGTAGCAATTCCATCAAACTATCTAAAAACACTTTAATGTTGTCAATGGTTTTTTGGTCTTGGTGCAGGTTTTTACCCTCAGGATAATCTGTGTTTAAGATGCCTTTAATACAGCTGTATTTTGCTGTAATGTTTGTAATAAAATCAACTTCCTTTTCGCTGCCTTCTTTTTTTAACGCTTTAAAATGTGTTGTAAAATAATTGGTTAATGGCTTTGTTTCTGGAGTTAAATCATGCAGTTTTTCTACTTCGTTTTTATAAAGCAAAAGCGCATCTTCAATTTCGGCAATGCTAAAGTGGGGTTGTTTTAAAAATTGTTCTTTTTCTTTTTCTTGCTTATTGGTTATACCCTTTTTACCAATAACTATGCTTTGTAAAAATTTAAATTCTAGTGCAGCTTTTATAAGCCCCCAATCGTTAAAAATGGCATTAGAAATATCCGTTAACGCTTTGTCATTTCTAATGTAAATTTTACTTGTGTTAAAAGCACTTTCATCAGGAATAGAGGCCAATAATTTTTGCAGCTCAAGTAGAGTGTTTTCAGTTTCATTTTTACCTTCTACTTCAAAATCAACCAAATTTGCTTTGTAGTAGTTTTCAATTGCATTAAGCACATCTTGGCTTTCCTCAAATTTTTCTTGCATAAATGATACACCAATTCTATCGCTTAAAATTTGTTTATAAAGCGGTTTAAGTTTGGGTAATCTATTTTTTTTCTCTTGTTTTTGGTTGTATAAGTTGATGTATTCATTGAGCCCTTGAATTTTCTTCTTCCCTTCTGTTGCTCTACCACCAACAATTAAATTGTAAACAGTAATACCGTTTTGCGAAAGCACATCATTGAAATATGATAGTGAAAAAGCTTCGTCTATAGAGTTTATATTGAGGTACTCTTCAATTTCTTTATATAGTGTTTTGCAATTTTCTTGCAATTGTTCTATTTCAATAAGCTTCTCAAAAGTTTTAATATTGTCTAGAAACTTCGGCAAGTTTTCATGTATCAATCGGTAAGCAATAGCAGTGCTTTGCTCCTTATCGGTGTACATGTTTTTTCGGTTTTCGTGAAACCCTCCAAAATATGTGGTAAAGCCTTTGAATTTTTCATCAAAGTAAATATCCTCACTTTGCTGTGTTTTTTTCCAATCCACCAATAGCTCAGTAATAAGTTCTTTTTTGTCAATCTTGGCGTAAATTTCTTTAGCCTCTCCCGTATTAAACCCTTTTGCTATTTGTTTTCTTAACTCTTCTTGTTTTTTAGCAAATTTTTTTTTAAAAGATTCTTCTTTTTTACGCTCAGGTGTAGCGTGATACATTTCTGCAAATTCATTTAGACCATAAATTTTGGTATCTCGCATCGCCAGCTCAATAAAATATTTGTGAAAACCATCTATGGTTTTTTTCATTTTTTGATAACTGACAGCACGTTCTTGATCTTTGGTTATCAGACCTTTTTTCTTGATGTTTTCTAGCGTTTTGCCCACAGGACGTAACTCGAAACGAAGCGTTTTGGAAAGCTGAAATTTGTTTGTGAAATCAATCATATTCTTCATAGGGAATTTTAAAATTAATTAAGGCCAATATGCTTAATACTTTTCAATATTCCTTATAAATAAACCACAATAAATACATGAAATTCAGCCTTGCCTTGTTTGCACTTTAGCGCGTTTTGCAATCGCAGCCGTTGGTTACCTGAATTTCGGTATTGGGCAATATTTTTTGATAGGTTGGCAAATCTTCTTTGTAAATAAGTGTGTTGCGCAAATCCAAAACTTTTAAATTTTTTAAAGCAGAGATTGATTCAGGTAGCGATTCTACTTGGGTATTCCACAAATTGAGAACCTCTAAACTTTTTAAATCACCCACATTGCTATTTAATTGATTCAACGGGTTTCTATCTAAAACCAAAATGCGCAAATGTGTCAGTTGGCCAACGGCATCGGGTATTCTATAAAAATTGTTTTTGGTTAACGTAAGTTCTTCTAAAAACTGCAACTCGGCAAACCACGCGGGTAAATTAGAGAGTTTATTTTTTCCCAAATCAAGCACCGTAAGGTTTTTAAATTGCCTTATTTCCTCAGGCAACACTTTGTACCTTTTTTTACGCAATTCTAATTTATATACCTGTAACGGGTTTTTCATAGCCACATCTAAACTGGTAAAAACCCCGTTTTTCTGAGCCATGGCATTCCCAAAGAAACCTATAAATAAAACGCTAACCCAAAATTTCACGACTGTGTTTTTCATCTTTCTTAAGTTGAGCAATTAATTCGTCTAAGCCGTTAAATTTTAATTCATCACGTAGCCTTTTCACAAAAAACAATCTAATCTGTTCTCCATAAAGGTCATCGTTAAAGTCAAAAAGATTTACTTCTATGGTTTTAGAAACACCGCTTACCGTAGGTCTGTGGCCAATATTACACATGCCTGTGTACACTTTATTGTCTGCAATGCGCTCAGTTTTTACCGCATACACACCATCGGCCGGCACAATTTTATGTGCATCTTTTAACTCAATATTTGCGGTTGGATATCCTAGTTTACTTCCTAATCTATTGCCTCTCACCACAAAACCAGAAAGCATAAACTCATGGTTTAAATAGTTGTTGGCCAAGGCTACATCACCCTGCAATAAAGCCTTTCTAATTTTGGTTGAGCTTACCTTTACATCATCAATATCTTGTGCCGGAATTTCTTCCACATCAAAGCCATATACAGGTCCAAATTCTTTTAAATGTTCAAAAGTGCCTTCTCTGTTTCTACCAAAATGATGATCGTAACCAATCACCAATTTTTTAGCACCGATAGCATTTACCAGAATATTTCTAACAAATTCTAACGATGATGTTTTAGAAAACTCTTGTGTAAACGGAAAAACAACTAGGTGATCTAAACCTGTTTTTTCTAATAAATACACTTTTTCTTCTAAAGAAGTAATTAGTTTTAAATCTAAATCGGGCTGTAAAACCAAGCGCGGGTGTGGGAAAAGCGTAAACAAGACCGACTCTCCGCCAGAACGTTGCGCACTCTCTTGCAGCCTTGTTAATATGCGCCTGTGCCCTATGTGTACCCCATCAAAAGTACCTGTGGTAACTACAGCATTGTCTAACTTCTTAAAATCTTCTAGAGTATAATAAACCTTCACTTCCTGTTACTATATTTAGACCCCGAAAATACCAAGAACAAAACAAAAATTATGGATTACAAAAACTACATTCAGCTTAGCCTATCTCAAGGGGTAAATTTCAGTATTGGCAAGGCCATAAAAGATGGCTTTAGCATGTTCGGTAAAAATGCCGGAAGTTATATTGGGTTTTTAATTGTCATGTTTTTCATTAGCATAGCTGCTGGGTTGTTCGGAATGTTTATTCCCTTTATTGGAGGGATTGCCGTAGGAGTTCTTGTTACACCTGCCTTGCTTATGGGGTTTGCCATTTTTGCACGCAAACAAATACTTGGCGAAAACCCAGCATTTGAAACCTTTTTTGAAGGCTTTAAAACCAACTATATGCAACTCATCCTAGTGAATTTGGTACTACAACTTATACAATATGGTTTGTTAGCCATATTGCTCATACCAATTTTTGGCGATTTACTTCTTGAGTTTCAAGACCCAAGCATCATACAAAACGAAGCTGCTCTACAAGAAATTTTTCAAGAAATGGCCATCAATATTATGGCTAAATGGTGGATGTTCTTTTTGTACATCATCTTTTCTATAGTGATTCAAATTCTTTATATGCTGGCAAACTATTATGTAATTTTTTACAACTTTAGTTTTTGGGAAGCCATGGAAAGCAGCAGACATTTAATGAGTAAAGTTTTTTTTAAAGCCTTTATATTAAATATTCTTGTTGGATTCATTGTTGTTATTGGCTCCTTTGCTACGCTTTTTATTGGATTGCTATTTTTAATTCCCATATCCTTTCTCATTAATTTTTCACTTTTTAATCAAATTGCAGGATTTGCAGATCAAGAACAATCTATCGAAGATGATTTAATCATCTAACAATCACCCAACAAGCGCGTTTTTCACAAGCAGTTATTAACAATTAGGTAGTGTGTTTTAAACAATTCGCAAATCGGGGGTTATGAAAAAGAATAAACACTATTTTTGCGCCCGAATTTAGGAGGGGATATTTCCCAATAATTATATAAAACAAAATCTACTACGCATGTCTCAAATTGTTGGTAAGGTTAGTCAAATTATCGGTCCAGTTGTGGACGTTCACTTTGATGTTAAAGAGGGACAACTTCCTCAATTGTTTGATGCCCTTGTTGGTAAACGCCAAGATGGTTCTGAAGTAATATTAGAAGTTCAACAGCACGTTGGAGAAAATACAGTACGCGCCATTGCTATGGATAGCATGGATGGTTTTACTCGTGGACAAGAAATTGTTGCCACAGGTTCTCCTATAAAAATGCCTATTGGCGATCAAATTAAAGGCCGCGTTTTTAACGTAGTTGGTGCTGATATTGACGGTATTGGTGGTATCTCTTACGAAAAAGGGATGTCTATTCACCGCGAAGCTCCAAAATTTGAAGATCTATCTACAGCTACCGAAATACTTTTTACTGGTATCAAAGTAATCGACCTGATTGAGCCATACGCAAAAGGTGGTAAAATTGGTTTGTTTGGTGGTGCTGGTGTTGGTAAAACTGTACTTATTCAAGAGTTAATTAATAACATCGCCAAAGGCCATGGAGGTCTTTCTGTATTTGCTGGTGTTGGAGAACGCACACGCGAAGGAAATGACTTGATGCGCGAAATGTTAGAAGCCGGAATTATAAACTACGGACCTGCTTTTATGGAAAGCATGGAAGAAGGCAAATGGGATCTTTCTAAAGTTGATATCGCTGGAATGACTTCATCAAAAGCCACCTTCGTTTTTGGTCAAATGAATGAACCTCCTGGAGCACGTGCTCGTGTTGCCCTTTCTGGTCTTACCCTAGCAGAATACTTCCGCGATGGTGAAGGCGATGGAAAAGGTCGTGATATCTTGTTCTTTATCGATAATATATTCCGTTTTACACAAGCTGGTTCAGAGGTATCTGCACTATTAGGACGTATGCCTTCTGCGGTAGGTTACCAACCTACATTAGCCTCAGAAATGGGTGCAATGCAAGAAAGAATTACATCTACCAAAAATGGCTCTATTACATCTGTACAAGCGGTTTATGTACCTGCGGATGACTTAACTGACCCTGCACCTGCAACAACGTTTGCACACTTAGATGCAACTACAGTACTTTCTCGTAAAATTGCTGAGTTAGGAATTTACCCAGCGGTAGATCCTTTAGATTCTACTTCTAGAATTCTAAACCCAGAAACAGTAGGTGCAGAACATTATGATTGTGCACAACGCGTAAAAGAAACTTTACAGCGCTACAAAGAATTGCAAGACATTATTGCCATTCTTGGTATGGAAGAATTAAGTGAAGACGACAAACTTATTGTACACCGTGCACGTAGAGTAATGCGTTTCCTTTCTCAACCTTTCCATGTTGCAGAGCAATTTACAGGCTTAAAAGGTGTACTTGTTGATATTAAAGACACCATTAAAGGATTTAACATGATTCTTGATGGTGAATTAGATAAATATCCAGAAGCAGCATTCAACCTGAAAGGAAGCATTGAAGATGCAATTGAAGCAGGTGAAAAAATGCTTTCTGAAGTACCATCGTAATTTAGGATTGATTTAAAAAAATAAGTGCAGATGTATCTAGAAATAATAACACCAGAAATATCGCTATTTAAAGGCGAAGTAAGTTCTGTAACTTTTCCTGGAGCAGCTGGTTCTTTTCAAGTGTTAAAAGACCATGCACCCGTTATATCTATGTTAACAGCAGGTCGCATAAAAATGCGCTTGGCAGATGACACACGTACGATAGACCCAGCATCTGGGCGTGTTGTATTAGATACATCTGACGACCATGCCTATTTTGTAGAAATTAAGCATGGCGTTGTTGAAATGACGAATAACAACCTGATTGTTCTTGTAGATTAACCTACAGATTATTAATATAATAAACACCTCACGATTTTCGTGGGGTGTTTTTTTTTAGCTCAAAAAAATGCAAAAAATCTATTTCTCCGCTCTCTTAGTTGCGTTATGTTTTTTTACAAATGCCCAACAAACGCTAGATACCGTTACCGTTACAGCCAGCAGAGCCCAAAGCACATGGCTAAATGCCACCAAAAGTATTGAAGTGCTTACCCAAAAAGACATCGCTGATATACCTGCTAACACAACCAACGAAACTTTAGAAAGCGTTTCTAGTGTAGATGTGCGCCAAAGAGGTCCGTTAGACATTCAATCTGACATAAGCGTAAGAGGTGGCTCATTTGATCAAACACTTGTGTTGTTAAACGGCATCAGAATGACAGACCCCCAAACGGGTCACCACAACATGAATTTGCCTATTAGTTATGATTTAATTAGTCAGATAGAAGTTTTAGAAGGTGGTGGATCTAGAATCTACGGCCCAAATGCGTTTGCCGGTGCCGTAAATATTCTAACACCCATGAAAGGCAAAGACGCCCTGTATGCAAAAATTATTGGAGGTGCATATGGTTTGCGTTTGGCCAATATAGGCGCATCTTTCAATACAAATAAGTGGTATTCTTTGGTTTCGTTAAATGGCATGGCAAGTGATGGGTACATCCGCAACACCGATTTTAAAAGCACCAACATTTACGGGCAAACCGTTGGAAAGTTAAACATAGGCACACTTCTACTCTCTGCCGGATACAATAAAAAAGGATTTGGCGCTCAAGACTTTTACACCTCCACTTATCCAGAGCAATACGAGTCTACCCAAACCATTTTTGCATCGGCAAAACTAACAGGAGGTAAAAACTGGAAATATGCCATAACAAGTTATTGGCGCCAGCACAATGATGTTTTTGAACTTTTTAGAGAAGACGATAATTACTACATATACAACAACGGCTATTTTATAAAAGGTGACTTGGATACTGCACAATATGCACCAGGCGCTTATTACAAAGGCCACAATTACAACCGTACGCGAGTTTTTGGTGCCGATGCTCAGCTAAAACGCACTTGGGAAAAATGGGGCACAACCACCTTTGGGTTTGATTATAGAAACGAACAATTGGCCAGCGGCAACCTAGGCAAACCTATAGACGAACCCATAAACGTGCCCAACCATCGTGGGCAATATTCTAAAGCAGATGCACGAGACAACTATTCTCTTTATGCCGAGCAATACTTTACCGTAAAAAAATTCTTGTTTACATTGGGTGCATTGGCCAACTACAACTCAAGCTTTGGCGCTGATGTTATGCCCGGCATTGATATTGGCTATCGCCTAAAACCTTCTGTTTTAATTTTTGGTTCTATAGATCGTTCTTTCCGTTTCCCAACTTATACCGATTTGTATTATAACTTAGGTGGCGCCAAAGGCAGCGAAAATTTAGAAACAGAATACAGTACCAATTTGGAAGCAGGTGTTCGCTATCAAAAGTCTATTTTCAAAGCATCATTCGCTGTGTTTTCACGCAACGGTACCAACATGATTGATTGGCTAGAAACACCCAACGGCATTTTTGCTGAAAATTTAACCAACGTGGTGATTAGTGGTGTTTCGGCATCAACGGCATTAAATTTAGCAAGCCAAACAAAAGGTTGGATTAAAGAAATAACGCTGGGCTATACATTTCTAACTTCAGACCAAACGGAAGATGAATTACAATCACTGTACGTACTAGATTTTTTGCAACACAAATTAAATATTGGCCTAACACATAAAGTATTTTTAGAAGCACTTACCATGAATTGGCGTATTGCATACCAGCAACGCAACGGCACGTATGTAGAATATGCAACAAAAAATACAGTAGCCTATCAGCCCTTTTGGTTGGTAGATGCTCGTTTAACGTACACTTTAAAATCTACCAAACTATTTGTGCAGGCAAATAATTTGTTTGATGTAAACTATGTAGATCGTGGCAATGTTTTACAACCAGGAATCTGGGTTAGTGCAGGATTTTCGTTACGTTTAGAACGCAAATAATTACACGCAACCTCTCCAAAAAAGCATAAGAAATCAAAATTATCAAGCAAGGTCAACTAAAAATGTACCTGTTGCTCGTCACGTACATATAACTTCATTTTATCTACATTTACGAGAAGAAGATGGAGAATAAAACAGATTACCTCATTGTTGGAAGCGGATTAGCCTCTATGGTTTTTGGAGCCTTAATGGCACAGTCGGGCAAACGCATCCTCATGTTAGAAGCACATGAATTTCCGGGTGGTTTTGGCCATACGTTTGAGATGGCCAATAAGTATAAATTCAACGCTCAGTTTCATTATGTATGGAATTGCGGAGAAGGCGAAACCGTAGACAACGTACTTCAAAAATTAAATTTAAAAGATGAAGTAAAATTCAACCGGTATGATCCGGATGGGTTTGACCATATGTACATGCCGGGCTTTTCCCTTAAAATTCCTTCAGACGCGAAAGAGCTTGTAACGCGATTAACAAATTTATTTCCAAACCACACCAAAAACATAGTTGCTTTTGTGCAAGAAGTGCAAAGGGTTGCTAGAGGGTTAGACCATGTTTCGCCCCCTTTAAAATTGCCAAACATTCTCAAAAACGTTTTAGCAATAAAAAGTGTTGTTTCTCACCAATCGCACACCTTACAGGATGTTTTTAATCAGTTTGAATTGCCCTTAGAAGCGCAAACATTGTTGGCTTCGCAATGGCCAGATTTTCTCTTGCCACCAAATCAGCTTTCCTTTTTTGCTTGGGTGATGTTGTTTACAGGTTACCAAAGAGGCGCATATTATCCAGAAAAGCACTTTGAGCATGTGATTAAGTCTTTGCAGAAAACCATTGAAAACAATGGTGGAGAGATTCTTTTTCAACACCAAGCAACCGAGTTTTTGCGGGAAGACAAAAATGTAATTGGTGTAAAAGCTACAGATTTACAATCGGGTAAAAAGTTTGTGTTTCACGCCAAAGCAACTATTTGTGGCATGGATCCAAAAAAAGCAGCGCATTGGATTGGTATCCATCATTTTTCAAAGGCACTACAAAAAAAACTTGATTATCAATATTCGCCATCAAACTTTATGGCCTATTGTGTAGTGCGCGATTTAGACTTAAAAAAGTATGGTTTTGGCAAATGGAATGTTTTTCATACTGGGCATAAAAACCTAAATGATGCATTTTACCAAATGTATCAGGAGAATGATTACTCAAACCCAAGCTTTGCCATAACAACTCCCACATTGCTTACCAGTCATGGTGGAGATTGCCCACCTGGAGACCAAATTGTAGAACTGCTTACGGTAGCCAACTATGAACATTGGAAACAATTAAAATTTAGCGATCAAAAAAAATACAACAAGGCAAAAATGGATGTTTTAGACGCCATGATTAACGTTATAGAACGAGATTATGTACCAGATTTTAGAAAGCATTTGGTTTTTAAAATGACGGGTAGCCCCACCACAAACGAGCGCTATTGTTGGTGTCCGGAAGGAAATTCGTACGGGTCTAACATGACACCCAAAAACATTGGCCTTAATAGGTTAGACCATAAAAGCTCTTTAAACAATTTTTATTTCTGCAATGCATCTTCTGGCTACGCAGGATTTGCCGGCACATTTTGGACGGGAGCAAGACTTTACGAAATACTTTCAAAAGACAACGTTCTATGAAAATTGCCATCATTGGAGGAGGCGCAGCCGGAATCATTACAGCATACTATCTGCACAAAAATGGCCATGATGTTGATGTGTTTGAAAAAAGTAATTCGTTGGGCGGACACATCCGCACTAGTAATAAAAATTGCCATGTAGAAGGCATCGCCTCAGATTTATATTTAGAAGGAGGCGTGATAGAATTTTCTGAGGAATTCCACCATTTTAAAGCATTGCTAAAAGAACTAAACGTACCCACCGAACCCGTGGCTATTGGCACCGGTCTTTTTCTAAGTAACGGCAAACATATCCTATCGCCAACGCTCATCAACAACAACTTTAAAGGAGCAAAACGTTTTGCAGAGCTCTTAAAATTTTGGGGATTCAGCATAAAATCTGCTTCGCTAGCCAAACAGTTTAAAAATGTAAACCCCGCCAATTTTTCTGATTTAAATCTAGAAGACATTTTAAAGCATGATGGCTACACCGAAAAGTGGGTGAAATTATTGATGATGTATTGCTATTCCATTGCCTACCCAAATATTTCTACTTTCTCCGCAGAAGTAGCTTTATATAATTTAAAACATTATATGATGGCAGATTGGTTTAGAATAAAAGGGGGCGTGTACAGCTATATTGAAAAAATACTTCATCATTTTACCGGGAATATTTATACAGATACAGCGATAAAAGAAATCAAGAGAGAATCCGATTGCGTTACCATCCAAACCGAAAACGACAAATCATACACCTACCAAAAGGTGGCGTTGGCCACACCACCAGATCAAATTTTAAAGCTTTTGGCAAACCCAACACCCGAAGAAATAAAATGGTTTACACCCTGGACGGAAAACAAGGCCACCACAATAATACATACCGATGCAGCGCTTTACAGTCCACATAAAATTAAACAAGCCTCTGAATTTGATTTTTTTAAAAAAACCAACGACTGGGGATACAACGCTTTGCTAAACAACGTTTGCGGGATTCCACAAAAAACACCTTTTTATCTCGCGTATAATTTACAAGACCGCATCAATGTGAATAGCATTGTAACGGAAATTACACATGCCACCCCCAACTACACAGCCGCTGCCATCCGCTACCGGAAGGACGTTTTAAAAAACAATGGTTTATATAATACGTTATATGCAGGAGCTTGGCTAAGTGATGGGCTGCATGAAGGTGCCGTAGTTTCTGCACAAAATGTGGCCAAAATTATTGGGGTTTAAAGCACAAACTTGTAAAAGAAATGATATGAAAAATTACATTCTACTTCTCGCACTTGCTGCCAACATATCGGCCATGGGCCAGCTGGCAAATGGCAGTGTTGCCCCTGATTTTACCCTTACCGATTATTATGGCAACCCACACCACTTGTACTCGTATTTAGACAGTGGCAAAACCGTTTTTGTAGAAATTTTTGCCGCACATTGCCCAAGTTGCTGGAGCTATCATCAAACCAACCGCTTAAAAAACATGTACAATATGTACGGCCCACAAGGTTCTGATGAGATTATGGTATTGGCTTTAGAGCACGATCCTTACAACGATTCTACCGCATTTACCGGAAACCACGACCCATGGGTTACGCAAGGCGATTGGCTTACCGGAACGCCATACCCAATCTTTAATGTAGAAGGTGCCGACCGCAGCGTTTTTAATGATTACAACGTAACATTCTACCCTGTTATTTATAAAATTTGCCCCAATAAAATTGTAGAACGCGTACAAACTTCAACCACCGAAGCACAGCTTTACCAAAAGGTAAAAGAGTGCCAAGCATTATCGGTTACCGAAGAAAATATTTTGGGAGATATCTATTACAACGCACAAACCAAAAGTGTGGTTGTAGAAGCATACACCCAATTAAAATCTGTTGCTATAATTTCTATGCAAGGTGTAGTTTTAAAAACCATACACACGTTTAATAGCGAGCAAATTCTGATTAACAACCCGGCCAATGGGGTTTACCTTTTTGAGTTTAAAACCAATCAAGGTTCTACTATAAAAAAAATCTCTGTGTATTAAACAATTTCGCTACTTGCTGTGGCCGAAAGAAAAATAGGGATAGACCTCAATTTTACATAACTTTAAAACCTATGTAAAAGCTGCACCCAAACCCTGTAAGCCATGATTAAATTTTTTCGGAAAATCAGACAGCAACTGCTCTCAGAAAACAAGTTCAGCAAATATTTAATGTATGCGTTGGGCGAAATTGTTTTGGTGGTTATTGGAATTTTAATTGCCTTACAGATTAACATCCTTAACGAACAGCGCAAAAACAACAACAAAGAAGCGGTAATTTTAAAAGCACTTCACCGAGACTTTAGCCGTAATCTTAGCGACTTTAACCGCATTAAGCAAATGCACATCAACACCTTGCAAAAGCAAGATATTGTGTTGCGTAATGTTCCTCGCCTATCGCAACCCGAAGCGCGAGATTCAATTTCTAAAAACGGAGCCAGCATGTTTGTGGGCGTTACGTACAACGCCTCTAACGGTGTGGTAGAATCGCTAATCAGCTCAGGCGATATTAACCTAATCTCTAACGATACGCTTAAAAACTACTTGGTTTCTTGGCGCGATGTTCTAGTAGATTACACCGAAGAAGAATATCATTCGGCACAGCTATGGGAAAACACCATACAGCCCTACCTAATTGAAAAAGGAATTTTTTACGCCCCAACACAAGCACGAAATTTTGCTTTGCTTAGAGATACTGTATTTTTAAGCATGTTGGTGCGCAAGCGATTTTTAACAAACCACATTGTAAGCGAAACAGAAGGGCCCAATTCTATAGAGCAATATTTAAAAGAAATTGTACGGCTTTCTGATGCCAATCATCAAAAGTAAATTTGTGAGGAGAAAAACCTTAAAACAGCATACAAAATGGACAAAGCACAACAAACAATGATTGATAACATGCCTGAAAAAACGGGCAAATCATTACAAGAATGGAAGAAATTGTTACAATCTAAATTGTTTTCTAAACACTCTGAAGCCGTAAATTATCTTAAAAAAGAACATGGCGTAACCCACGGTTTTGCCAACACCATTGTTCTTCTTTCTAAAGAAAATAAGGATTCTCCTACCGATTTAGTTACAAATCAATACACCGGAAAAGAGCAATTGTTGCCGATGTACAACGCCATTTTAGACTTTGTAAAAACTCTTGGCAATGATGTAGTTATTACTCCGAAAAAAACAAGTGTGAGTATCATTAGAAAAAAACAATTCGCACTTATAAAACCTGCCACAAAAACCCGAATAGATTTAGGCCTAAAAATTAAAGACAAACCAACTACGGATAGACTAGAAAATTCTGGGCCATTTGGCACCATGTGTACGCATAGAGTACAACTTACCGAAACAACACAAATAGATGCGGAATTGAAAAATTGGCTAAAAGAAGCCTATGAAAAAGCGGAATAGAAATTTCAAAATTCACTTTTCAATTTTTAAGATATTGCGCCCTTACAAAATTGCACAATGAAGTCTATTTTTTTCTCGCTTGCCGTGCTTTGCACAATGCATGTTCACGCTCAGCTTTCTGGTACATATATTATAAGTAGCCCTACAGAATCTTCTCCTACAGATGATTTTCCTTCTTTGGTTTATGCCGATTCTATTTACCGGTTAGACACTATTTCTGCTCCCGTTACTTTTAAACTTAGAAATGGCGTACACCCTGGCATTTATAGAATTTCTAGTGCGAGTGAAACAACGCCACTTTTTACGTTAGAAAGTTTATCTGGAAACAGAGACAGTGTGATTACAACCATAGATGGCGCTTTTGATGCGCATCAATTCACCATCAAAGACATTACGATTCATACAAAACTAAATACCTGGTTATTGTATGATAATAAAGGAATGGGAATTAGACGGTCCACAGATTTTAAATTTATAAACTGTGTTTTTGTTGGGAATAAAAATGATGTTTTCTATAAAAATGGTCTCACCATTACACTGTCTAAAGATTATGAAGTTAAAAATTGCCTTTTTACAAACCATGAATATAGTCTTGTGTTATCCGGATTAAATCCATTTGGATTTCGAGATCATGATGGTTTTAAAAACATCGATAACAACGTCTTTATTAATTCAACAAATGCAATGATTTTTTCGGGGTCCTTTTATGACACCTTGATGGTTACAAATAATAGCATAGACTCTGCTGAGATTGGAATAAATGTAAGCTCAAATTTGGTGTTAAAATTAAATGCAAAATGCTTTTTCGCCAACAATAAAGTTACAAATGCAAGTAAGTTCGCTTTACATATTGGCGAAGTAAATAATACCAATAACTATATAAAGTTTACAAACAATATGTTTTCTAGCAGAAAAGATGTGGCCTTTCCAAACTATCCTGCTGTGCGAGCAAATCATGCAGAATATATTTTATTTACCCAGAATTCTATTTATGGCATGGTTGAGCTATTTGATGTTACTCAATTCAAAAGTCACTCAAATGCCATTTATACAGATTCTTCCTTTGCCTTATATTTTCATGATGTTGTGGGATACAATGGCTTAAACAACGCATATTTTGTAAAAGATAGCACTTCTGGTATTTTTAAAAACAATCAGACCATTTATTACGATTTAGAATCTTTTAAACAAGCCTTAAACTCAGACGTTAACAGCATTTACGCAAACCCTAATTTTATAAGTAGTTCTGATTTACACGCTTGCTCTAACCAATTATTGGGCGCAGGCAAACCAGGACCAGAATTGTTATTTGATTTTGACCACGAACCTAGATCTAACACAAGACCAGATATTGGCTGTGACGAATTTAAAAATGCAGATTTAAAACCTTGCGCATTTCTAGAAATAGATTGCGATACAAGCGGATATTACGCCTACAAGTTTATAAATGCTAGTCCGCGTTTCGCAAACAGCGTTTGGAATTTTGGAGATGGAAATACATCAAATTCAGACACTGTAATACATCATTACACTTCGCCTGGCACGTATCAAATTCAACTAATCTCGGCTAACGCCTTTGGTGCCGATACAACTTATACAACCCTAAATTTTGCAGGTGTGCAGCCGGAGCAAATTCAAACCAATGCAGATACATTGTTTATTAACTCCGGACATTTAAACTACCAATGGTATATAGATGGTGTTGCCGTGCCCAATGCCAACAACCCGTATTTTATAAAAGCCATTGGTGCTACATATACCGTTTCTTTTACAAATGTTAATGGCTGCACTCAGTTTAGCGATAAGCACAATAACCTAAATATGGTAGAAAATAAGTTTTCTAAAATCAGCATCGGCCCAAATCCTACAAATCAATTCATCAACATTACGTTTTTAGCCAATAATTTAAAATGGGTACATGTTTCTTTAGTTGATATTACAGGCAGAGAAATTCTAGTAAAAAATGCCGAAACAGACAACGGACTAAATAGCATTAAACTAGACTTGGCAAATTTTGCAGACGGCCTTTACGTTTTGGTATTAAAAAGTTCTGATGGCCAAATTAGAAGCTCTAAAATTATAAAGCAATAACACACTTTTTGGATTTTTTAAAAACAACATCCACTATAAGAATCTGCTTAAAAAAACTTGAGCCAGAAGATTACATCTACATCTTTGAGAATTTATCTGAACAAAAAATCAGAGAAATACTTGGGCTAGAAACCGATGAAGCGTTTGAAAAAGAAAAAGCCAAATTTGAAAAAGGCTATTCTGCGTACAACAGCAGTTTTGTTTTCTTTCAAATGATTGACAAAGATTCTAGTAAAATTATTGGCGGAATTGGGTTTCATAATTGGAACAAAGAGCACGAGCGCGCAGAATTGGGATATGCTCTTTACATTGATGCATTTAAAAATAAAGGAATAATGACTGAAGTGCTTCCGGTAATTATTGACTATGGATTTAATAAAATGAAGCTACATAGAATTGAAGCTTTTGTAGGCACAAACAACGTCCCGTCTTTAAGATTAATGGCAAATTTTAATTTTACGCACGAAGGATTAATGCGACAGCATTACAACACCAAAAGCAAATTTGAAGACTCAAATGTTTTTTCCTTATTGTCCAAAGAATACAATCAAAATGTTTAAAACCAAGAAATAGAATTTGTATTTACGAGTACGAATTAGGTTTACTTCAACTTTTTATTGCCGTGATGCCTGTCGTGATCGCGCTTTGCTTTTAGGCTCATTTTGCCATCAAACGCTTTTTGTAAATCGGTGCCGGTTTGGTTGGCCAAGCAGAGAACTACAAACAAAACATCAGCCAATTCCTCTCCCAAGTCTTTGGTTTTGTCGCTTTCTTTTTCGCTTTGTTCGCCATATCTACGGGCAATAATTCGTGCTACTTCGCCAACCTCTTCGGAAAGCTGAGCCATGTTAGTAAGCTCATTAAAATAGCGCACGCCATGGTTTTTAATCCATTGGTCAACTTCGGTTTGTAATTCTGCTATGGGTTTCATGAGATTTAGTATTGAGTACTAAGAATTGAGTATTGAGCGCTCTCACATCTCCGTACTCACTTCTCTATACTATTTATTCTTTTCGTTGGCTATCCATAATTATGGTTACCGGACCATCATTTTCTAAGGCTACTTGCATGTTTGCCCCAAACTCTCCCGCTTTTACGGGCCGGTTGCTGTCCATCCACAGTTTATCTAACACATACTCGTAAAGAGCGCGTGCCTCTTCTGGCCGGGCGGCTTTTATGTAGCTGGGGCGGTTGCCTTTTTTGGTTGAGGCATGCAGCGTGAATTGGCTAATCAACAAATACTCGCCTTGTGCTTCTTGTATGGTTCTGTTCATGGCACCTTCATCATCAGAAAAAATTCTGATTTTAGAAAGTTTGCCACAAATCCAATCTGCATCTTGTTGTGTATCGCCAACGCTAATACCTAAAAAAACCAAAAGGCCATTCGGTATTGCACTAATAAGATTTCCGTTTACCGTTACCGAAGCTTTGTTTACACGTTGTATAACTACGCGCATGTTACTCTGCCCCTATGGTTTGTTGCACTTTAATTTTTGCTTTTTGCTCAGAAGATGCACCTTGGCCGTAATCGAACGCTTTTTCCCATTGCCCATACATAGGGTTTGGCAACAAAAGGTGATGAGACAACATTTCATCGGCCAAATCTTGTACCGTTCTTTTTCCGTACAACACAGAACGGTCTCTAAAACGCTCATCAAAATCTAGCAAGTTATCGCCAACATAAAGCAACACATCATATCTAGATTTTATTCTTTCTCTTCTATTTGTTTTATCGCTCTCTTCTGCCTTTAAAAAGATGTGTTCTGGATCTGCAAACGGAACTTCTTTGTTCACTAAATTTTGCATGGTAGCATTTAAATATGCATCAGATCGGTTTGAGATGTAGAATATTTCAATATTTAAATTTTCGCAATAGCGCAAAAAATCTAACACACCGGGCATTAGTTTAGCTTCCGCCTTGCCAACCCATTCTGCCCACGAAGCTTCTTTATATACTTCGCCATTTTTTATCAGGTTTATGCTGTACGGGCTATTGTCTAATACAGTTTCGTCTAAATCTAGTACAACAGCTTTAGGCATATCGCTATTTGATGTTTTCATATTGGTTTCTACCATGTGGCGAGCCAAGCTGTACGATTGCCTGTAGATGTAATCGTTTTCTGCACTGGTAGCAAACCAAACAACAGCATCTACACTTTGCTCGCTAAGTGCAGCATCTCCAACTTTAGATTGCGTTACAGGCATTGGGCCTCCGCCACAAGAAGTAAGCAATAAGGTTACTAAAATACTAGCCGTAAATGTCTTTGCGATAATGGTTTTCATCTTCTAATCCGTTAATCATGTTTATATAACTCTCGTATCTGGTGGGTGCAATTTCGTTGTTTTCTAGCGCTTTTAAAACAGCACAACCAGGTTCGTTTATGTGCAAACAATTGTTGAATTTGCAATTGCCTTTTCTTTTAAACAACTCTGGGAAATAGTCTCCTATTTCTTCTTTATTCATATCGGCCAAGCCAAAACCCTTCACACCTGGTGTGTCTATAATGTAGCCACCAAAACTTAGCGGAAACATCTCGGCAAAGGTGGTGGTGTGCATACCTTGGTTGTGAGACTCTGAAACACTTTGTGTTTTTAAATCTAAACCAGGTTCTACGGCATTTACAAGCGTGCTTTTACCAACGCCCGAATTTCCTGAAAGCATAGAAACTTTATTTGCCAATAGGTTTTTAAAAGCATCTACGTTTTGTTTTTCGGTGGCAGATGTTCGCAGTGTTTTGTAACCTGCTTGCTGATAAACAAGTTCTAAATATTCTAGCTCTTCTTCTTCCTCAGGACCATAAATATCTACTTTGTTAAACACAACAATGGCTGGAATAGAATACGCTTGCGCACTGGCCAAAAACCTATCTATAAATCCCGTAAAGGTTTTTGGCATAACTAAGGTTACTACCAAAATTGCCTGATCTACATTGCTGGCTAAGATGTGCGTTTGCTTAGAAAGGTTTACACTTTTGCGTACAATGTAATTTTTACGGTCGTACAATTGTGTTATTAAACCTTTGTCGTCTTCATCTTCTATTACCTCAACAAAATCGCCAACGGCAATAGGATTTGTGCTTTTTATGCCCTTCATCCTAAACTTGCCTTTTATGCGACACTGGATACGCTTGCCACCTTCTAAGCGAACCCAGTACCAACTTCCAGTAGATTTTGTGACGGTTCCTTTCAAGGAGGTTATAAGTTATTTGTTAAACGTTTTAGCTCTGTGCCTTACTAAAAACTTACCTAGCGCTCAGAATACATCGATTCGTAATAATCCTGATAGTTTCCAGATGTAACACTTTCTAACCATTCGGCATTTTGCAAATACCAATCTATGGTTTTTTCTAACCCTTGCTCAAAGGTTACAGAAGGTTTCCAGCCTAATTCTTTATTTATTTTGTTAGCATCAATAGCGTAGCGTAAATCATGTCCTGGGCGATCTTTTACGTAGGTGATTAACTTTTCAGAATCGCCTTCGGTACGGTTTAATTTACGGTCCATAATGGCGCAAAGCACTTTTATAAGGTCGATATTTTGCCACTCATTAAAACCGCCAATGTTGTAGGTTTCGTGATTTTTGCCTTCGTGATAAACCAAGTCTATGGCCACGGCATGATCAATAACATACAACCAATCGCGGGTGTATTTACCATCGCCATAAACAGGCAAACTTTTGTTGTTTACAATGTTGTGGATGAAAAGCGGCACCAATTTTTCTGGAAATTGGTTGGGCCCATAATTGTTGCTACAATTGGTAATTACGTATGGCATGCCGTACGTTTCGCCATAGGCCCGCACAAAATGGTCGCTGCTGGCTTTGCTGGCAGAATACGGTGAGTTTGGATCGTACGATGTTGTTTCTAAAAACAAACCTGTTTCTCCCAATGTGCCGTATACCTCATCGGTAGAAACATGGTAAAAACGTTTGCCTTCCATGTTGTCTTTCCAGTAGGCGCGTGCCGAGTTTAATAAATTAACGGTGCCAATTACGTTGGTACGTACAAAAGCAGAAGGATCTTCAATACTTCTATCTACATGGCTTTCTGCCGCTAGGTGGATAATGCCGTCTGGGCGCCATTCCTCAAAAACAGCATTCATTGCCTCAGCATCTACAATATCTGCTTTTACAAAATGATAATTTTCTTTGTTTTCAATATCCTTTAGGTTTTCTAAATTCCCAGCATAGGTTAACACATCTAGGTTTACAATACGGTAATTGGGATATTTATTTACAAAAAGACGCACCACGTGGCTGCCTATAAATCCGGCTCCACCTGTAATAATTATTGTTTTGTTGAAAGACATAAACGTAAAAATTTTGAGCGGCAAAGAAAAGCAAACGAACACGTGAAAACAACCAAGTAAAAAACATAAAAAAGGAGAAAGGTAGGCGGTGCATTACTAAAAACACAACTTCTATAAACCTTTTAACAATAAACAATGTCTTTTTACTACAAAACGTTTACCCTTAAATTTTTATAGAAAAGCAAGTTTTAGTAGCTTTTACTTATTGCTTGCTAAAAAAAAAACACTTTTGCAACGCTAAAAACCAATCTATGAAGCTCCTCAAACTCACATTTATCATCAGTTTTATTTTCTTCGCATTAAATGGAAATGCCCAAGAAACAATCCCAAGCCTAGAAGGAAAAAATGCATTAACGGTAAACGGAATGCGCTTTGCGGCCATGATTAGCGTTGGATATAGTTATAGTATATGGCAAAGCAAAAATCAAACATTTAGAACAGGACTAAACACAGGCATAGGTTATGGTGTAAAAGAATTGGACAACTATAGCGAATTGGTATTGCCCTTTGGAGTTTATGCCGAGTATGGTAAAAAACACCGCATTGGTTTTGACGCTAACATTGTTTATCAATATAAAACACACCAAATAAGCGGAATATCTCCTACAGGTTATACCAACTATAACGTTGTTTTTACAAATGGCGCATTTACTACTTCTTTATACTACAGCTATAATTTTGGAGAGAACTTGCGTTACTCAACTGGACTGGGCGGTAATTTGATAAGTTTCTTTGGCAACAACTATGGTATAGAAATACAAACACCAGATGCTTACGCCCCATTTATTTTCTTTGGTGTACGCTTTTAAAACATATCATAAATTTCTAGTATTTGCCTGTCTCTTGCTTGGGGCAGGCAATACGCTTTTTGGGCAAAACCTGATTCGCAATCCGAGTTTTGAGCAGATGCATTCATTGCCAACCAGTTCACTATTAAACTTTGATTCTGAAGTTTATTACTGGTATTCAGGCAACATGATTGTAGTGCTTTCGTGTCATGTTCATTCAACTTATATTTTCAATTCTGGTTTTCCAAATCCAACTCCGTTTCAAATGCCCAGAACGGGAGATGCGGTGGCCATGTATAAAACGATGGAGGTATTAAACCCTGGTTATACGTATAAAAACGAACGCAGTTACCCAGCTATTAAACTTGCAAAAACCATTCAGGCTGGTGAAAAAGTTTATGGTGAGTTTTGGATTTCTTACTACGAAGGCCCTTGGGAATTTCCATCTGGAAACCACGGGATGCATTTTGCCAAAGACAGCATTTTTGAGCAATCTTACAAAGTCCTCTACAGAACGCCACAAATAAATGAGCCCAATGTAGTTTCAGATTCAGTAAACTGGATAAAAATTTCGGGAACATTTTTGGCCCAAGAAGATTTAAACTACGTAGTAATTGGCAATTTTTTTGAACATCAAAACACCAACCACACTTACAACCAGGCTCTTGCTCCCAACAATTTAGCGCGCTCTGTTTATTTTATAGACGATGTAAAAGTGCGCATCCTCAACCCAGAAACTACAGATACCGTGCAAGTTTGTTTGGGCGATAAAGCTACATTAATGGCCACCGGAGAAGAAAACCACCAATGGGCATTTGCCCACAGCCCCAGTCAAATAGAAAGCACCGACAGCATTTTTAGCTTTGAGCCAGACAGCAGCCAAACCGTACATTTTTATGGCAGTTTCGATACGCTTACCAGCTACGTAATGGTTGATGAACTCACCGTTGAATTAGGCCATGACACCCTAATTTGTGCGGGAGATGATTTTTGGCTCACCCCAAACGTGCCCAATGCAGACAGTATTTTTTGGAACGGAACGCTTGGCGCGGCCAGCTTAAAAATTACAGAAACGGGAAACTATACGGTAAAAGTTGTGCGCGGCTCTTGCACCAAAATAGACAACATTTTTGTAGAAGTGGCCAACCTAAACCAAATAGAAATACAAAAACCAGAAACCGTTTGCTTGGGCGATGAACTCACACTTTGGGTAAAAAACCAAACACACGCTACCTATTTGTGGAGCACCGGAGAAACAGACACCGCCATTGTGGTTACAGAAGATGGCCATTACAGCTTAAGCCTGCAACACCCGTGCGGTACCATTAATAAAAACATAGATGTTGTTTTTGAAAAATGCATTTGCCGCCTATTTGTGGCCAACGCTTTTAGCCCAAACGGAGACGGCATAAACGATGAGTTTTTCCCCGTTTATGATTGCAGTATAAAACGTTATTTTATTTCTATTACAGACCGTTGGGGTAATGTTTTGTTCCAAAGCGAAAACCCAGAAGAAAGGTGGGATGGCCAAAATGCAACCGCTGGCGTTTATACCGTGCGTATTTTTTACCAAGGCTTAAATGAAGAAGGCCAAACCGTTGGCGATGATTTGGTACAGCTGCTGAATGTGATTCGGTGAATTTTCAAAACATAAAAAAGGCGCCTAATAAATCAGGCGCCCTCCCATCATCAAAAACATGCAAAACCTATTGCACCATAAAAGATGTAAAAATCACATTACCCGGGAACGGATCATTCCCAAAGATTTCTGGCCCATCAAATTGACCCACTCCATCAAATTCATATTGTCCAATAATTCCGTTATCTAAATGCAACATCGGGAAAAGTTTCTGCCCTGCTGTATAGGTGTTTCCAGCATCTAACATTACTTGTACATTGGTATTTATTCCTTTTTTCACCAAGGTTTTCCCTATAATTCCAGGCAATACAATTCCACCAGATCCATCGTCATTATGCACAACTAACCAACCATCTGCGGCCGCTTTTACTTGAGGGATGGTTATCATGTTATTCGTTACCATTTGATCTGTAACCGTTAACGAGGCAGATTCAATTTTTATCGATGTCATCACCATCATGTTGTTTGCCATAAATGGTCCGTCAAATCCATTGGCACCATCAAATTCATACATCCCTGGCGTGCCTGTATCTTCATGCAACATTACCCAAAGTGTTTCTCCATCCATAAACATACTTGTGGCATCTAAACTCACCAATACGTCTTTGTTTTCTCCTTTGGTTATGTATTTGGCTTCAGAAACAATTCCAGGAACCACGGGGCCTCCTGCACCATCATCTTTGTGTATTACAATAAAACCATTGGCAGGCACATCGGCTACACTTACCCAAATTTTATTCTGAGAAATGGTTTGATCTCCCACTACTAATTTGGCATCGGCAACAGGTGTTGGTGTCATGTCTGTGTCATTGTCTTTTTTACAAGCAGATGCTACCATAACTATGGCGATGGCGGCTGCCGCTATTTTTTTGCTAAAGAGTTGATTTGCAGTCTTCATAATTTTTTACGTTTTAAATTTTTGATTATTAATAAATTGCTACACCATACCTACGCAGCCCTATCGTTTTTGGATTTAGCAATCTTATCTTTTTTTTTAAATAATTTGCAAACCACTGATTATAAGCCATATAAATTCAAATAAAAAAACTCATAGTCTGTCATTGCACATTCTTTATCCAATTAGATTAGTTTAGCATCCTCTTAAAATTATATGGGTAATACAACCAGAGATATTGAATTTGCAGAAAGACTGCGTGCCGGAGACCAAAGTGTTATTGGCGAATTGTATGATGCTTATTCAAGCGCTCTATATGGTGTTGTTTGCACAATCTTACGTGATGACCAAGAAGCCAACGATGTTTTGCAAGATGCGTTTGTGAATATTTGGAAGTATGGCAAAAACTTCGATTCGGCAAAAGGAAGCCTGTTTACTTGGATGTTAAACATTGCAAGAAACAAAGCCATAGATAAGATTAGAAAGAAAAAGAGATCTGGCGAAATCCAAAACATTGGAGACAACGTATATATACTTGAAAACGGGAACGTAACCGAAAACAATACCGATATAATAGGCCTGCGAAGTACCGTAGATAAATTAGACGATGAAAAAAAGAAACTCATAGACTTGGCTTATTTTAGTGGGTATACGCAACAAGAAATGGCCGATGAATTAGATTTGCCATTGGGCACAGTAAAGACACGAGTGCGAGCAGCGCTGCAAGATTTAAGAAAATTATTCAGCTAATGGATGTAAAAAAATACATAGAAACCGGCATTTTAGAAACTTACGCTTTGGGGCAAGCAAGCAGCCAAGAGCAGCGTGAGGTTCAATGTCTTTCTAAAATTTATCCAGAAATAGCCGATGAATTGGCTAGAGTTGAAAACAGTTTAGAATGGCTTGCCCAAACTGCACAAAAAACACCTCCAACCTTTTTAAAACAAAATATTTTAGCTGCAATAGCAGATGTTGAGCAAGTATCTCCGCTACAAAAAGTAACCGAAGAAAAGCCGCAAACAAAAACCACTCCTTCTGTAAAAACCGAAGAACCAAAAGTTATTCACCCGCGATTTAATGTAGCTGCTGTTGCTGCCGTATTTTTTGCAGTTGCGCTTGCGGGTACCTTATTCTTTTTTGTGAATGATGGCGCCAAAACCGACCAACAAATAGAACAATTAGCCGCAGAAAATGCTGCAAAAGAAAAAGCATTAAGAGAAAACAATTTAGCTTTAGAAGCGCAAAAAAATGCATTGGCGGCCATTACAGATCCTGCCGTAACACAAGTTAAGTTGGCCGGTACCGAAAAATACCCAACAGCTATAGCACAAGTTTATTGGAACAGCAAAACAGGTAATGTTATTTTAAACGCAAAAGATTTGGCCGCATTGCCAGACGGCAAACAATACCAGCTTTGGATTTTAGTTGACGGCCAACCTGTGGATATGGGTATGGTGCCCACATTAAACACAGAAGGTTTAATAGAAATGAAAAATGCACCTGCTGGCCAGCATTTTGCCATAACGATTGAAAAAATGGGAGGGAGCCCTACGCCAAACTTAGAAGAAATGGTGGTTTTCGGGACAATTTCTGTTTAATTTCACGTTACTCTTAAAATACGTTTTTATGAAATCAAATCTTAGCGCAATCATTTTTGGGATTGCTATTATTTTGTCGTCCATATTCTTGGGCAACGCTTATGTAAACCGCAATAAAACCGCTGGCGACATACAAGTAACTGGTTTAGGGCAAGCCGATTTCACATCAGATTTAATTGTTTGGGAAGGTAGTTTTAACGCCCTCAACTTGAATTTAAAAAATGCGTATGCCGAGCTAGAAAATCAGAAAGAGATAATAAAAACGTATTTAAAAGAAAAAGGCATTGCCGAAGAAAAACTTGTGTTTAGCGCGGTAAATACGTACGAAAAAACCAAGCGCAAGTATAACAACAATGGCGATTATATGGGCGATGAATTTATAGGATATGCCCTTTCGCAACGTTTGCAAATAGAGAGCAACGAAGTAGAAAAGATTGAAAAAATATCAAGAGAAATTACGGAGTTACTGAATAAAGGCGTTCAGTTTTATAGCGAATCGCCTCGCTATTATTACACAAAACTGGCCGATTTAAAAATTGAGATGATTTCTCGTGCAACTGAAGACGCTAGACTTAGAGCAGAAAAAATTGCAGAAAATTCGGGTGGAAAATTGGGCAACCTAGAATCTGCCCGCATGGGCGTTTTTCAGATAACTGGCCAAAACAGTACCGAAGAATACAGTTGGGGCGGTACCTACAATACCAGCGAAAAACTAAAAACAGCCAGCATTACCATGAAGTTGGTGTATGAGGTGGAGTAGATTTTGAAGATGGGGGTCTGAAGACGGAAGACGGGAGACGGGAGTCCGAAGACGGGAGACGGGAGTCCGAAGACGGAAGTTCGAAGATGGGAGACGGGAGTCTGTGGACTGCATGCTGTCAACTCAAGCTACTTAGAGTTTTGTAATCCGAAATTATAAGTCCGGAATCACAAGCCTTTCCCTGCCAATTTGCGTTCCCATTTCCAGGCATCGCGCATGGCATCTTCAATTGTCAATTCGGTTTTCCAACCTAAATCGTGATTGGCTTTGGTTGTATCGGCATAGGCTTGCACAACATCTCCATCTCTGCGTGGGGCAAATTTCCAAGCTAATTTTTCTCCAGAAACTTTTTCAAAAGCATTAATCGCTTCTAGCACTGATGAACCTTTGCCTGTACCAAGATTAAATACTTCGTAGTTGCTTTGGTTTTTCTTTTCGAGCAAACGGGTAAGTGCTACCACATGTGCTTTTGCTAAATCTACCACATGTATGTAATCACGAATGGCCGTGCCATCTGGTGTGTTATAATCGTTGCCAAAAACTTTTAATTCTTCTCTAATTCCTATTGCCGTTTGGGTAATAAACGGCACCAAATTCATGGGCACGCCTAATGGTAATTCGCCTAACTCAGCACTTTCATGCGCACCAATCGGATTAAAATAACGCAACGCAATAGCTCTAAAGTTTTGCGTTGATTTTACTGTATCCAAAATAATTTCCTCGCCAATTTGTTTGGTATTTCCGTAGGGAGATTCTGCTGGCTTTATAGGTGCACTTTCGGTTATTGGCATTTCATCGGCTTGCCCGTAAACCGTGCAACTGCTGCTAAAAATAAAATTGCTTTTGCCTTGTTCTGTAAAGTTCTGCAACAAATACACCAACGAAGAAAGGTTGTTATCGTAATATTTTAGTGGACTTTCAACACTTTCGCCTACCGCTTTATAAGCAGCAAAATGAATGCAACCATCAAAATTATATTTTGCGCAAAGTACTTTGGTCGTAGCTTTGTCGCTCAAATCTACATTTTCGTAAGCCGGTTTTACTCCGCTAACACGATGAATGGCATCCAAAACTTCAATTCGCGTGTTGCTCAAATTATCTGCAATAACAACTTCATAGCCTTTGGCAATAAGTTCTACAGCTGTGTGCGAGCCAATAAAGCCGAGGCCACCTGTTAGGAGAATTGTTTTTGAAGTTGAAGGTTGAATGTTCAAAGTTGGAAGTTTTTAAGATAATTTCACCCCCTACCCCCCTCTGCACAAGGAGAGGGGGAACAGAGCTTGGAAAAATTCTATTTTCTTGAAAACGCCTCAAAGTCTTTGTGCTCTTTTTTATAAAGCTCTTCTTCGGGCAGGTTTTTAAAATATTCGTAGGTAATTTTTAACCCTTCGGCACGGCTAACTTTGGGCTCCCAATTTAAAATGGCGCGGGCGCGATCTATGTTTGGCTGACGCTGTGTTGGATCGTCAGTTGGCAAGGGCTTATAAACCACTTTTTGGTCTGTCCCGGTAAGTTTGATGATTTCTTCAGCAAAATCACCTATGGTAATTTCGTCTGGATTACCAATGTTCACGGGCTGTGCTTCATCGCTCATAAGCAAGCGATATATGCCTTCTACTAAATCATCTACATAACAAAAGCTGCGTGTTTGGCTTCCATCGCCAAAAACGGTGATGTCTTCACCGCGCAAAGCTTGGCCAATAAAAGCTGGTAATACACGTCCGTCATTCAGGCGCATGCGTGGGCCGTAGGTATTAAAGATACGCACAATGCGGGTTTCTAGTCCGTGGTACGTATGGTACGCCATAGTGATAGCTTCTTGAAACCGCTTCGCCTCATCATACACACCGCGCGGCCCAACCGGGTTTACGTTACCCCAATAATCTTCCGTTTGTGGGTGTACATGCGGATCGCCATATACTTCGCTGGTAGAAGCAATTAGCATGCGCGCACCTTTTGCCTTGGCCAAACCTAGGCAATTGTGTGTGCCTAAACTCCCCACTTTTAGAGTTTGAATAGGAATTTTTAAATAATCTATCGGGCTTGCTGGCGATGCAAAATGCAAAATGTAATCGAGTTCGCCTGGCACATGAATAAATTTAGAAACATCGTGGTTATAAAACTCAAAGTTTTTTAATTTAAATAGATGCTCTATGTTTTTTAAATCGCCTGTAATTAGGTTATCCATACCAATTACGTAGTAACTTTCTTTTATAAAACGGTCGCAAAGGTGCGAACCTAAAAATCCGGCTGCTCCGGTGATAAGTACTCTTTTCATGTGGTTTTTATTACCTCACCCCCTAACCCCCTCCCTTTGGAGGGTAGGGGGAAAAAGGAATGATACATTTTATTTACTCGTGTCTATTCCGATGCAGAAATACGTGAATCCACGTTCTTTCATGGCTTCAGGGCTATAAACGTTGCGGCCATCAAACAGCACAGGTGCTTTTAATAAAGATTTCAATTTATCAAAATCAGGCACTCTAAATTCGGCCCATTCTGTTACTAATAAAAGTGCATCTGCACCTTCGCAGGCAGCATATTCCGTATCTGCATAGGTAATTTTATCGCCTATTAAATGCTTGGCTTCTTCCACTGCAACCGGATCATAGGCTGTAACCGTACCGCCAGCATCTATAATTTTATCTATTAGTACCAGAGCTGGCGCTTCGCGCATATCGTCTGTGTTTGGTTTAAAAGAAAGTCCCCACATCGCGATTTTCTTACCTTTTAAATCGCCACCAAAGTGCTTTAACAATTTATCAAACATGACAGATTTCTGCGCGTAGTTTACTTCTTCTACCGCTTTTAAGATGCGCATGTTATAGCCATTTTGATCTGCAGTACGAATTAACGCTTGCACATCTTTTGGGAAGCAAGATCCACCGTAGCCAATACCTGGGTAAATAAATTTGTTTCCAATGCGTGTATCAGAACCAATGCCTTTGCGCACTAAATTCACATCAGCACCCATCACTTCACAAAGATTAGCAATATCGTTCATGAAGCTAATTTTGGTAGCCAACATCGAGTTTGCCGCATATTTAGTCATCTCTGCGGATGGAATATCCATAAAGATTACGGGGTGGCCATTTAAAACAAACGGACGGTACAAACGATCCATAATTTCTTTGGCTTTATCGCTGCTTACACCAACAACAATGCGGTCTGGTTTCATAAAATCATCTATAGCCGCACCTTCTTTTAAGAATTCTGGGTTACTGGCAACATCAAAATCAATGTTAACTCCGCGCGCAGTAAGTGCATTGTCTAGCTCGTTACGCACTTTTTCTGCTGTACCTACGGGCACCGTGCTCTTGGTAACAACCACCATGTGGTGGTTCATGTTATCGCCAATTTCTTTAGCAACGGCCAAAACGTATTTTAAATCTGCACTACCGTCTTCGCCCGGAGGCGTTCCAACCGCTATAAAAGTAGCTTCAGAACCTTGAATACTTTCTGCCAAAGAAGTAGAAAATTTCAATCGTCCTTTTGCAAAATTCTTTTCTACAATAGTTTCTAAACCTGGTTCGTAAATGGGCAAGATGCCTTTTTTCAGGTTGTCTATTTTTTTCTGATCAATATCTACACAAGTAACTTCTATACCTACATCACTCAAACAAGCGCCTGTAACTAATCCTACGTATCCTGTTCCTACAACGGTAATTTTCATAATTATTTAAAAAATGCTAGTACTGATTCGGTAATATATTTTAATTGTTCATCGCTTAATTCGGTGTGCATCGGCAACGAGATTACTTCATCGCACAACTGCTCGCTTACAGGGAAAGATCCAGATTTATATCGGTCGTCTTGATAAGCCGTTTGCATGTGTAAGGCCACGGGGTAATAAATCATGGCCGGAATTTCTTTACTCGCTAAAAATTCTTGCAACGCGTTTCTATCCGCATTTATAATTTTTAACGTGTACTGATGAAAAACATGTGTGCTGTTTTCGGCACGTTTTGGCGTAACAATATTTGGGTGACTTGCAAATGCGGCATCATAAGCTGCTGCGGCTGCTTGTCTGTTTTTTGTGTATTCGCTATCAAGCTTGCGTAATTTAATACGCAAAATTGCCGCTTGAATACTGTCTAAACGTGAGTTCACACCAATCTCATCATGGTAATATCTTTTGGTCATACCATGATTAACTACCTGACGCATTAGTTTGGCCAACTTATCATCATTGGTAAAAATGGCTCCACCATCGCCAAAAGCACCTAAGTTTTTAGATGGGAAAAAAGAAGTTGATCCAATTGTGCCAATAGTTCCCGCTTTAAGGGTTGTACCATCGGCCATGGTATAATCAGACCCAATAGCTTGGGCTGTATCTTCTACAACATATAAATCATGAGCCTTTGCAATGCGCATAATTTCGTCCATATTAGCAGTTTGGCCATACAAATGCACAGGCACAATAGCTTTAGTTTTCGGGGTGATGGCAGCTTCTACAGCCTTGGGGTCAATCAAAAAAGTATCAGGGTCGCAATCAACCAAAACGGGTGTTAATTGCAAAAGTGCAATTACCTCTGCTGTAGCCACAAATGTAAACGTAGTGGTGATTACCTCATCTCCAGGCTTTAAACCCAATGCCATCATAGCAATTTGCAAAGCATCTGTGCCATTGGCACATGGAATAACATGTTTTACATTAAGGTAATCTTCTAGTTCTTTTTGAAACTCTTGAACTTCAGGCCCATTGATAAACGCAGCTGTTTGCATTACGTTTTCTACGGCTCTATCTACTTCGGGCTTAATTTTGTTGTACTGGCCAACAAGATCCACCATGTTAATACGTTCCATAATCTTATAAAATTGGCCGCAAAAATAAGGATTGAAGCGGGACTTGCCACACTAATTTAGACCTATGAAAAAGCAGTTTTAATTTAAATCAATTGTTGAAAAAATGACTTTTGTAAAAATGGTTAATCTTAAAAAAATAATGCGCTAGCAACGGATTTTAACTACAAAAACAAGCTACAATAATTACCTTGCGCCACATGAAAAACTTACTCTTTGTTTTTTTAATCATCACAACCTTTGCTATGAAGCCAATGCAGGCACAATTAAGCGTGCGCGATAGCATTGTTTCTTCTTGGATGTTTTCTGTAAAAATGGGTGGGTACATACCCGCTGCAGATTTAAAAGATAGGTATGGCAATTGTTTTATGGTTGGATTAGATATTGATAAAAAGACCAGGAGTAATTGGTTTTTTGGCATAGACGGTTCTTTTTTCTCAGGAAAAAAAGTAAACAACTTAGCCGAAATATTTGGTGACATTATTACCGACCAAGGTTTATTCATTGGGCTAAATGGAGAGTTGGCAGGAGTTGAGTTTTTTCAACGCGGTTTTTACGCAGGGGGTCATATCGGAAAATTAATTCCCGTTTTTGGTCCAAACCCAAATTCAGGCATACTTATTAAAATTGGTGGAGGATACTTACAAAACCAAATTCATATTCGAAAACCGTCTGTACAAGTACCGCAAATTGAAGGGGAGTATGCAAAAGGTTATGACAGATTGCACTCTGGATTTGCGCTGCGCCAACAATTAAGCTACATGTACTCTAGCAACGTAAAAACAATAAATTTTATGTTAGGCTTTGAGTTTATAGAGGGCTTTACAAAAAACCAAAGAGCCTTTAACTACGATACCAAAGTAGCTGATTTATCCCAAAAATTAGATGTGTACATCGGCATACATGCCACCTGGTTTTTACCTATTTACGACAAAAACCAACAGAAATTCTTCTACGACTAACTATGATTGTTTTCTATCAATTTGCAATTTTCTTGTACGCATTGATAGTACGTTTGGCAAGTCTATTCAATGCAAAAGCCAAATTATTTATACGTGGTAGAAAAAATATTTGGGCCGATTTAAAATCTACTTATCCGCAAAAAAATGTGGTTTGGTTTCATGCAGCTAGTTTAGGTGAATTTGAACAAGGTAAACCCGTAATGGAGTTACTTAAAAAAGAACATCCGGAAATAAATTTATTGGTCACTTTTTTTTCTCCTTCGGGATATCTGCAACAAAAAAATTATGCCCATGCCCATGTTTTTTATTTGCCTTTAGACACAAAAAAAAATGCCAAAAAATTTATTTCCATAACAAAACCCATAGTGGCCATTTTTATACGCTACGAGTTTTGGGCCAATTACTTGGATGTATTAAAACAAACAAACACCCCAACCATGGTTATGGCAGCACAATTTAGAAGCAACCAATTTGCTTTTAGTTTTTGGGGAAAATTTTTGCGCGAACGCATAAAAAATTTAGACGCCATTTTAGTACAATACCAAAGCGCTGCCGATGTACTTTTACAACACAATTTTACTCCAGAAAAAATACACGTTTGCGGTGACAGTCGGTTTGACCGCGTATTGGAAACAGTGAAAAGCGCAGAAGAAATTGAAATTATAAAAGCGTTTAAAGGCGATTCTCCCTTAATA
The DNA here is from genome assembly GCA_030424545.1 of Bacteroidia bacterium. GTDB lineage: Bacteria > Bacteroidota > Bacteroidia > Flavobacteriales > Schleiferiaceae > JAUHWL01. The sequence goes on along the minus strand of JAUHWL010000008.1, from coordinate 81,213 downwards.
ATTTTAGGCAGCTGTTATGCGGATGAAGAAAATTTTGTTCGCGAAGCTTACAAGAGTTTTCCGAATTGGAAATTTGTTTACGCCCCGCATTTTGTAGATCCCAAATATGTAAACGAACTGATTTCGCGCTTGCCGGGCAAAGCCGAAACGTTTACCAATTACCAAAAAAGTGATGCACGCATTCTTGTTTTAAACACCATTGGCAAGCTGGCATCTGCCTATAAATATGGTGATATTGCTGTTGTTGGTGGTGGATTTAGAGACGGCATCCACAATATATTAGAACCCGCGGCTTTTGGTTTGCCCTTGTTTTTTGGCCCCAACCACACTTCCTTCCCAGAAGGCCAAGCTATTATTGATGCACAATTTGGATTTGAAATTGACAAAAACGGCAACGCCAAAAAACATCTTTTTGCATTGATGGAGGATGAAAGTTCACGTGCAATCCATCAGGAAAAACTGGCGGAATTTGTTAAAAACCATGCCGGTGCAACTAAAAAAATTGTTGGCAATATTAATGAGTTTTTGCATTTTTAAATAACTCATACTGCAATTGAGGAGTCTACCTTGACGAAATTTATGGTAAAAAACGGAGACGTTGGGAATTGCCCTAAACCCCACTTGAATTTTATTTTTTGTTAGCTTTTAGTATTTGGTTCTGTTTCTAACGTTTTATTCCACAAACAAGCTAAATATTTTGATGTCATTTTCATTCAACATTTGACCTCTTGCTTATATTTTTGTTCTGTTTAAATCAGCTCAAAATTCTGCATTTCATTTTCAAATTCTGACTAAAGTGACTTTCGGTTTAACCTTGAAATTAGCCGTTTTGCACTGCCTTTAGCATTAAAGCCAACGGTCTCGTATATAAAAAGCAGGCGATTTCGAAGCACTGAACTTTCGGTTCAGCACAAAGTTTGATGCGAGCCAGAACCCTTGAATTTATTACTATTTCGCCTATTTTTTATAAACATTGTTCTCATCAGTTATTGTTTTCATTTTTCAAATATTCATCTATTTCTTTTATGCAATCTCGATATTTCTGAATTCTATTTTCGCTTGTCCTTTTATAAGAAGCCAAAAGGTTCTTAAATAATTTATTTCGATAGATTTCGTCATCCTGTTTCTGGGCTGAAATAAGGTCAAAATTGTCTCGTAAATATGGATAGTAATCTTGCATGTAAAGACTTCTTGAGATTTCATCAAAGGTCTCGACCCATTTGTAGTATTCATACAAGTTGATTATTCTTTTTTTAGTGTTGAATTTTTTTATGAATCTTATATCGCCTGATTCAGTAAGATTTTGAAAAGAATTTTTCCTAAAATATGCTCCTCCAAGATTGAGAAGTTCGATAGACAGACGGTTTATTTTATCATAATCTTTGTCCTGACTTAAAAGAAAAAATATAGTATCCAATTTCGCCATATTTTCTTCCCCAAGGTTTAATGCGGATTCGAGTGACATCTTATTAAACTCTGCTTCTTCTTTAATTTGTTCCAAGTGAATATTGATAGTTTTTTTCTGTTGGTTTTCAGTTGAGAACTTGTTTAGTTGAAATGCTAGCAATATTCCAATAATCACTACTATAAATTCTAAGCCGTGGTTCAACCAATCAATATGTATCTTTTTTTTTGCCATTTATTTTAATTGATGAGAACGTGGTTATATGTGCAACCCCCATTTATCTGGGGTCGAGCAACGAAAATAAATCAAAAAGTGTTGCCACAGCCTATCAATCAAGATTAACCGTTTTAAATATTAATTAAACGTTTGTCTGATAATTACAATTTGAACAACTCGTTTTACCACAGATGCTTTAACGTCTAAAACAACCTTTTCTATAGCAATTTCTTCGGCTTGCCCGCCACAAATTCTTTTAAGTAAAACGGCTCGTGATAGGCAACATCAACAAATTCTTTGGCTAAAAATTTTTCCTCTGCTAACGCACACATATTTTTTGCCGAGGGAAATTCTTGAAAAACTTCCACCTGATTAAACGTAACCAAATCGGCAGTTTTCTTTGCTGCATCACCAACCACACAAATTGTTTTTGCTTTTAAAGCATCAAACGAATCTTGTTCTAAAATAAGCGCTGTTGTATGGGTGAGTGCGTTTTTTTCCGAATCAAAAACAGCAGCATAAATTTCGTTTCTGCGTGCATCAAGGGCTGTTATTATAAAATCATATTGTTCTGGATTGGCTACACCATTGGCCAATACCTGATTGGTAGGCAATGAGATTAAAGGGATATTTAATGCGTAACAAAATCCTTTTGCGGCAGAAATACCTATGCGCAATCCGGTATATGATCCTGGGCCGTTAGATACGGCTACACCTTCCAAATCGGCAAAGGCCATTCCCGTTTTTTCTAAACATTCTTGAATAAAAAGGTGCAGTTTTTCGGCATGAACAAATTTATCGGCACTTTCTTCTTTACAATACAAACAAGCGCCATTTTTAGAAATACTAACCGAACAATTTTTAGTTGCCGTTTCTATATGAAGTAAAATGGCCATGAATGCTTAAAGTGATTCTGATGATTCGGAATTAGACGTTTTTTTACTGCGTGTATTTCCCGTTTTCTCAATTCTTAAACCCGTTTTTAACTTTTTACTAACCACATCATACGGGCCTATAATTATTTCCTCATCACCTTTAAAGCCAGAAGTTATCTCAATAAATTCATCATCCTGCACTCCGGTTTTTACCACCACAAGTTTTGCTTTGCCATTGTTCTCCATAAAAACCACTTCAAATTCTCCTTGGCTTGCATCAGATTCTTCCTCATCATCTTTCTTCCTCATTTTATAGGATTTTGCCTTAGAAGAAGTGTCTGTTCTGGTAGTTACCGCCTGGATAGGCACCGCGGGCACATTCATCACTTTGTTGGTTTTTATATCAACCGTTGCTGTCATGCCGGGTCTAAATGGGTTTCTGCCATCTTTAATTAAATGTTGATACGAGCTTTTTAAGATTCTAATTTTTACGTCAAAGTTGGTTACTTGATCTGCACTCGTTCCCACCGTATTTGCAGAGTTGGCAATTTCTGTAACCACCCCTACAAATTCTTCGTCCAAATAAGCATCTACTTCAACCAATGCAGAATCGCCCATTTTTACACGCACAATATCATTTTCATTTACCTCTACCAAAACCTCCATTACCTCTAGGTTGGCTAATCTCAGCATTTCGGTACCCGTCATTTGAGCAGTACCCACAACGCGCTCGCCTAGCTCTACACTTAGCTTAGAAATTGTACCGGCCTGTGGCGCTTTTATTATGGTACGCTTTAAATTTTTCTGCGCTTCATCTAAAGTTGCTTCGGCACTTTTTAGCTGATATTTGGCCGCATCTACACTTAATTGGGCAACCGTATATGCACGCTGGCTGGCATCAAAATCTGCTGCAGAAATTACTTGATCTTGATACAGTTTTTCATTGCGCTTAAATATCTTCTCTGTTTCTACCAATTGTGCTCGCGCTTGTGCAAGTGCACTTTTTGATGAATTTACGGAGGCAACCGTTCGGGTAATTGCACTTTCGTATAAATCTGGATTTATTTTTACCAGCAATTCGCCTTCTTCTACATTTTGCCCCTCTTTAATGGGCAACGCAATGATTTCCCCGCTTACTTCTGGAGAAATGTTTATTTCTGTTTCTGGCTGAATTTTGCCTGATGCGGTAACAGTTTCTACAATTGTTCGCAATTCTACATTGCCTAAATCAACCTGCAAATCGCTTGATCCGGTACCGACCCAACCTTGTTTTTTTGCAACAACTAGCAAAACTAAAAGTACACCTACAACAATTAAAATAATCTTCCAAGTTCTGCTCATTGCAGTGATTTTTATAGGGTTATGCTGTTTGTTAAATAGAACTCTAACACTTTTACTTTAAATATATAATCATATTTAGATTGTAGTTGTTGCGAAACAGCATTGAGATAAGAGTTTCTTGTGTTTTCATAATCAAACTGATTCATGGCACCTTGTTCATACCTTTTTTGAGCATACTCCCAGTTTTCCTCATTGGCTTCTAAACTTTTCTCTGCTGCTTTAAAAGATTTTAAGCTTGCATATGCATCTGCATATGCGCGTTGAATGGTTTGTCTGAGGTTGTTTTTTTGCGTTTCTAGAGAGAGGCGCTCTTGCTCCAATCTAATTTGTGAATTACCTACGGCATTTTTGGTTTGCATCCTATTAAAAATAGGCACTTGCAAATTAATTCCGATATACTGGTTCACGTTGTCCTCAAATTGATCAAAAAACGGATATGTTTCTTGCCCCGTAATAAATGTTACGGGTTCTAATGTCCAAACATAATCTGTTCCTCCTTGGGTAACCGTTCCTACTGCACCATACTCAGTAACCGTTTCTGTGGTGCGCAATAATGATTGCGAAGCGTTGCTGTTAATCTGCCCTTGAATGGCTAACGTGGGTGAATATTGCCCACGAGAAATACCTACTTGTTTTTCTGCAGACTCTACACGAAGCTCTGCGTTTTTTATCATGGGTTGATTGGTTTCTGCCGTCTTATAAATTTCGTTTGGCGAATATTTTAACAATTCATTATCTGGGTTTTGCAATTCTGGGGTAAGTATATCAAAGGCAGTAAAATCTTCCAGCTGTAAAAGTTGAGATAGTTGCAATAGGCTAATTGAAAGGTTGTTTTTTGCTGCTATTACACTCTGTTCGTCACTTGCTACTTGCGCTTGCACTTGCAAGTAATCACCTTTCGGAATACTCCCAGCCTCAAACAATATTTTATTTCTATCTAATTGTTTGTTTGATATTTCAAATTGATTTTCTGCAACTTGTACTATTTGTTTGTTCAAAAGCACTTGCAAATACCCAGAAGCAATATTAATGCTGATGTCATTTTTAATTGCCTCTAAATTGTACAAAGCCGCCATGTGGTCTAATCTCGATTTAGAAATCTGCTTTAAATTCTGCATACCATCAAATACTACCCATGTACTAGACAATGTAAAGGAAGAAGTTTGCCTGTTTCCTGGCTGGCGCGTGTTTGTAATGGGGTTAATACTAAAACCGAAATTCCAGTAATAGCCACCGTTTAAATTTAAATTAGGAAGCAAATTGGCCACAGCAGCATCTTTTTGCAACTCGGTAGATTCTATATCTAATGCGGTTTGCTGTATGGTTAAGTTGTTTTCATGAGCATAAGATATACACTCTTCTAAAGACCATTGTTTAACTTGAGCAAAAGATGTTGCTGATATTACAAGTAAACTTAGGGTGACAAAATATTTCATGCGTGTGTTTTTGGCGAAGCCTCTATTTCATGAGGCTCACAAATATAATCATCAACGAAAGCAGAATTGATAAAGAAATGTTAAGCTCCTTGCTTATCTTTTTGCTTCTTTTTGTTTTTATAAATCAAAAAGGCAACTCCACCAACAAGTAAATAAGGAATAAACATTAGGTAAATTATTCCGGAGTTTAGCCCTGCAGCCATGCTATCTCCACCATTTGCATTGCTTTCTACGGCTGCTTTACACATGGCACATTGGCTATAAGCAGATAAACTTAAAAACGATATTATTAAAAATAAAACTAGCTTTTTCATACGCTATAATAAGGAGCCATAAAGATATAGACTAACACGCCAGTTACAGCAACATAAAACCAAATAGGCCAAGCAAATCTTACAATTTTCTTATGCTTAATCACATCGTTTGTAAAACCTCGATAAATTGCAAACATGGCAAGAGGTAAAACCGGTATGCTTAAAATAATATGGCTGATAAGAATAAAAAAATAAACATATCTGATGTTTCCTTCGCCACCAAATTTGGTTTCTGGCGTAGAAATATGTGTTAACACATAAGACACTAAGAATATGCTACTTAAAATAAACGCAGAAATCATTGTTGCTTTATGCAATACAATGTTTTTATTTTTTACAAATATTAAAGCCAGAATTAACAATATGGCTGTACACCCATTTAAAATTGCATGGAGTAAAGGCAGTGCTTTGGTGTTTATAAAGCCTATTTCTAGTTTCATAGAATCTGGCATAACAAACATAAGCGCAACAACTATTGGCACCAATATAGATAGTGCAACAATGATTCTGCTAATTACTTTATCGTTATTTTTCAAGGTTGTGCTTGTATTTTTCGTATTCGGCCTTTAGCACTTTAATGTCTTCTTTTAAGTCTTTTAGCTGAATGACATCCAAAACATCATAAGCTCCAATTGCATTGCCAAAATCGTCTCTTCTAGATCTAATGTGCCCATTCCAATCTACCAATACAACACTTTGCGAATGCAAAAACCCTCCTGGCGAAAGTTCGTCTTCATAAGCACTTAAGAAATAGCTTTGTGCTGCGCTATAAATTGCATCTCTATTTCCTGTAAGAAAGTGCCATTTATTAGTATTGATGTTATGATCTACAACGTACTCAGCCAGAACCTCTACACTATCATGGTCTGGATTTACTGTATGGGTTAAAATGTAAAAATCATCAAATCCCTTAAATCTGCTTTGTACTTCGCCTAGATGAAAATTCATGTTTGGGCAGATGGTTGGGCAGGTGGCGAAGAAAAAACTAGCCACATAAATATTTCCCAACATATCTTTATTGGTTACCGTTTTTCCTTCTTGGTTGGTAAAACTAAAATCGGGAATTGTGTAGTAAACCGTGTCAAATTTTGCTGTCTCATTTGCATCAAAATTCTCCACAACTTCTTTTGGCCCAACGTACGTCAATGTTTTAAAAAAAACATCTTTAAGGCCATAAACAAACACTAAATAAAGCAAAGCGGGTAGAATCAACATACCGATGATAACTACCCGTTTATTCATTTTCATTATGAAAAATTTGATTTTTTAACCAAATAAATATGCCCCTTCTACTAACACGATAAAGGTTAAATAAGGTATTAAAATAAGTGCTGGTAAATAGATGGTTAACTTCATGTTTTTGCGCTCATGACCGAGGTGCATGAAAAACGAAACAATGTAATATGCCTTAACCAATGTTAGGACAATAAAAAATATATTTAACCAAGAGGTTCCTAATGGCTCTCCCAACAAAAATGCTGGTTTAACAATACCAAAAGCAACTTCAACCGTTGTAATTATTAATAGAATCCAGAATATTTTCCATATCCAACGGGTTCCTTTTGTGTGATTATCTTCTGACATAATATGCTTTTTTAAACGAGATAAAAGAACGTAAATACAAATACCCAAACTAAATCTACAAAGTGCCAATAAAGCCCCACTTTTTCAACCATATCATAGTGGCCTCTGCGCTCATATGTACCTAAAAGCACATTGTAAAAAATAATAAAGTTAATTACTACTCCAGAAAACACGTGAAAACCGTGAAACCCAGTAATAAAGAAAAAGAAGTTTGCAAACTGCTGATGCCCATATTCATTGCGCTTCATATTTGCACCTTGTACAACATCTGCCTGACTTAGTGCCGCCAAAGCCTCTGAACGATTCATTGTTTCACCAGCCTTACCAGGCACTTTCAGTGCCAATGTATTGTCTGCTTTAAACGCTCCAAAAACTTCATCTTTTGAAAAAACTTCATGATGGTTGCTCTTGTGGCCGTGCTCCATACCATGAACCACTTGTGAGAATGAGATGGCTTCTCCGTCTGCATTTACAATATGTACTATTGTTCTATCATGTAATTCTATTCCTCCTTTATCACCAACAATAAAATGATACCATTCCCAAGCTTGAGAGCCTACGAATATTAAACCGCCAATGATTGTTAGCAGCATCCATAATGTTACCGATTTTTTGTTCATGTGGTTACCAGCATGCACAGCCAATACCATAGTTACAGAAGACATAATCAAGATAAATGTCATAAGTGCAACGTAAAGCAGAGGATGATTACCTTCTAAGAAAGGAAAGTGTGTAAACACTTCTTCTGCTACGGGCCATGTTAATGATTCTTTAAATCTAATCATGCCATAAGCGGCAAGAAAACCAGAAAATGTTAGTGCATCTGAGATAAGAAAAAACCACATCATTAGCTTGCCGTACTGCGAGCCTAATGGGCGACTACCACCTCCCCACACCTTTTTATCTTGGGGCATATTTACTGTAGTTGTTGACATTTGTGAAGCGGATTAAATAATTGCTGCAAGTTTAACGAATAAATAGTAAAAAAAGGAATAGAAATAACCATACAATATCTAGGAAATGCCAAAATATCGCACACAATTCTAGGCCTAAAGTATTCTTGCTGGAATACAGACCATTAGATGATTTTATTGTCGTTACCAGAAGTGTGATTATTCCGGCTATCATATGTAAAAGGTGAAAAAACGAAATGGCATATACCCAACTTCCGGCTGTATTGCTTCCCTGTCCGGTAAAAAACACCCCACCATCATGCAACTCTTGCCAACCCAATATTTGAAATACAGCAAATAAAATTCCCAAAACCAATGTAAGCCAAAGTGCTTTGGTCGATGCAGAGCCATTTCCTTTTTTAGCCCATTTTACGGCAAGAAAGATTACAACACTACTTATTAAAATAATTATTGTACTGATATAAAAGTAATCTGGCAAACTAAATACCATCCACTTTTCTCTTTCAAGTAACGCAGATCTGCTTACTATATAACCGCTAGTAAGGCCGGCAAACGCCATAAACATGCTAGCCATCCCTATCCACAACAAAGGTTTTGCGGCTCCTTTGCGTTGTTCTTTTAAAGACTCTAATGGCGTTTTATCTTGCATCGTATTTGTAACTAAATCCATTTATCAACCACATAAATTATTTGCACTAAAGGCAAGTACATTATACTAGCAAACATTAGTTTTTTAGCTGCCTTAGTATCCATTTCTTTTTTCAATTGCAATGCTTTTTGCAGTATATAAATACCCAAAACCAAAATTACACCTGCGGCCCAATAAGATAAGGTTAGCTCTCCAGAGAATCCAAATACGGGTATGACAGAAACAAACACAAGCCACATTGTATAAAAAACAATTTGATTCGCTGATGATTTGTCTCGCTTTCTGTTTGGTAATAGATAATAACCTGCCTTAGCATAGTCATCGTAAATTAACCATGCAATTGCCCAAAAATGAGGGAACTGCCACATAAATTGGATGGCAAATAGCGTTCCTGGTTCTATATCAAAATCGTTTGTTGCAGCTACCCAACCCAACATAAAAGGAATGGCGCCAGGTATAGCACCTATAAACACAGCAAAAGGCGTTTTTGCTTTTAAGGGGGTATAAACTAATGTGTAAATAAAAACGCTTAAAGCGCCAAATGCGGCACTTAAGGGGTTTATTTGATATAGCAATGATAGGCCTAACGTTAAATACAAAGTGCATACAACCAGTCCTTCTAGCACACCCATTCTTCCTGCAGCTAAAGGACGATTTTTGGTACGCTCCATTAAGGCATCTCTATGGCGCTCAATAATTTGATTATAGCCGTTACTTGCCGCAACAACGAGAAATCCCCCAATAATTAAGGCGGCAAATACAGAGCCTGAAAAAGCGTTTGTGGCTAACAAATAACCAGCACCAGCAGAAAACACAACACTAGAGCTTAACCTAAACTTGGCAAGCATGGCGTAATCTGCCAACTTGCTTTTTAAAGAAAATTCTTCTGTTTTTTTTAGTACTGAATCCAAATTGATAAATCTAATTTAAGGCCGCAAAAGTAGTTGAAGCAAGCTAAAATTAAAAGTTGATTTTAAATTGCTTTTTTAACAATAAACCAAGGATTAAGCAAGTCTTTTTTATTATAAACCAACCGGGTGTTTTTATTATGTAAATACATATCGAATCCAGCATTTGCTGCTATAGCATGTCCGGCCGCAGTATCCCACTCCATAGTTGGTGCAAACCTTGGGTATTCATCAGCTTTTCCCTCTGCTACCATACAAATTTTTAGGCTACTCCCTTTGCTCATAATGGTAGCTTCACCATGCTCTGCTTCTAGCTTTTTGATGTAGTCTTCGGTTTCGGCACTCATGTGCGAACGGCTACCTACTACGGTAAATTTTCGTTTTTCCTGTATAGGTAGTTTTTCAGCTGCTTTAACAATTACATCAAAATCTGCTATTTCAGTATAGCTACCAACTCTACCAATTTTGTAAGATCCGTAACCCTCTGCGCCAAAATATAAGTCTTTGGCTACAGGAACATAAATCACACCCAAAATTGGCTTGCCATTTTGCACCAAAGCAATGTTCACCGTAAACTCACCATTTCGCTTAATGAATTCTTTTGTGCCATCTAGCGGATCTACTACCCAAAGCAATTCCCAATTTTTTCTTTCTTCAAAGCCAATATCTCTTCCTTCCTCGCTTAAAACCGGGTATTCTGTATTCTCTAACACAGACATAATTGCTTCGTTGCTTTTGTTGTCTGCTTGGGTAAGAGGCGAGTTATCTTCTTTTATGGTAACCTCTGTTTCTTGGTTGTTGTAAACATCCATAATGGCGGCACCACCTTTAATAGCTGCGTTTATAACGGTAATAAGTAGTTCTCTGGTAATTATCATTTCTAAATTTTATAAATTAAAAAACCCCGATTAAATCGGGGTGATTTTTTATTGAAGTTTTGCATTTATTGGGATGGTATACTGCATACGTACAGGCTTACCCCTTTGTTTTGCCGGCTGAAATTTGGGCAATGTTTTTACAACTCGAATCGCTTCATCATCTAAAAGCTTATCTACTCCCCTTGCAATGGTTACATTGCTTATGCTACCATTTTTTTCTATTACAAAGTTTACATATACTTTACCTTGAATTCCCATTTGCTTGGCTAACTCTGGAAATTTAAAGTTCTTACTGATATGCTTCATTAAGTTTTTGTTGAAACAAGCAAATTTTTCATCTTCGGTAGTTTCGTTTTCGCAACCAGGGTAAACGGGTTTGTTCTCTACAACAGCAAAGTTGAAGATTTCATCAGTAACCTCTTCTGCTTCCTCAATAAATTCAATCTCTTCAGACTCCATCATTTCGGTGCTTTCAAATTCGGTCTCTTCAATATCAGCCTCATTTTCTACAATCTGAATTACTTCTGGCGGTGCTGGAGGTGGGGGTGGAGGTGGTTGTTGTTGGCGATTAGTTATTGGAATAATTTCATCTTCCAATTCCATATTTAACTGTCCTAAATCCATTAAGTTTCTTTCGTATGTTTTCCATTCAAAGGCAATCCATACGGTTAGTAAAGCTGTAACAAGCCCAATAAGAAAAAACATAGTTTTCTTATTTTCTAAACTTGCGCTTTCTGACTTTCGATTATTCATAACGTAATTTTTTCGGGGGTTAAAAATACATATTTATGTGTATTACAATAGCTGTGCCACAGAATAAGTATTTACTTAATGTTAATTGGCAGTACAAACGAGGTATTTACGCGCTTATCGCGGTACATTCCGGGTTTCATAAGGGGTAAATTGTTAATAATTTTTAGAGCTCTTTCCCTATTACATTCATCAGATCCTCTAAAAATTTCGGCATTTACGGCTTGCCCATTCTTGTTAATAGTAAACTTCACATACATTTTTTCTTTTGTTACACCAAAGGCACCTTGGCAAGGTTTAAAATTAGAAGCTACAAAACCTATCATATTTTGCTGAAAACATTCAAATCGCTCTTTTTCATTTAATATATTTTCGCAACCTGGAAATATCGGTTTCTTATCTAAAATATTGATATCAATTTCCATATCTACATCATCTTGCTGCCAATCAATAATTTCAGCAAGCGCAGTATCTTCAAAAGACTTTAGTGTATTTAGATCGCTATCGTCTATTTTAAACACGTTAGAAAAAGTGTTCTTTTTTAACTTTTCAGTTTTTTGCTTCTGCTTTTTTAGTTGTTCCTTTTTTTGTTGAGTACGCGGAATTTGAAATTCATCTTCTAGCACTTCTTTTGGTTGTTTAAATGACGGAGGTTTAGAAGCGTAGGTTTTTAAATTAAATAAACCATAAACACCCATTAAAACAATGCATAGCCCAACCAATAAAAATGTAGGGCGAGATTTGTCTAGTTTATTTCTGTTGTGCTTTTCCATGTTCTTTGCTTTTTATTGATGGATTCTAATTTTACGAATTCCAATAATCAAGCCACAAAGAGCATCACGCGTGTTAAAGTTTATGTTCTAGCCTACGGGTTTAAATAAAAAACTATTTATTGGCCAAATAACAAGCGTTCCTAAAGAATTAAAAACTACATCGCTGATTTGAAAATGCCTTCCGGAAACAACAAACTCCTGAATAATTTCTAAGCTTAAACCAAATACAAAACAAAATACAATTGTTTTTACCAGAGTAATAAAATCAACTTTGCTTTTCTTAAAATTAGTTTTCGCCAATAAAATTAGAATGCTTAATACGGCATAGATTAAAAAATGCAGTATAAAGTCTTTAACCGATTTTAAAAGAACCGGAACCTCTTGATGAGGCATTAAGCTGAAGTAACAAATTAAAATACCCCAGCAAATTGCCGGGGTAAAACGCAATAAATTATGTTGATTTTGTTTATGCACCAACTAACTCTGTGTATGCTTCTGCGCTAAGCAAATCATCAGCATCTTCTATATTGGTCATTTTAACTTTTATTATCCAGCCTTCGCCATATGGGTCTTGGTTAACAAGTTCTGGAGCGCCTTCTAGCGCAGCATTAAACTCTAAAATCTCTCCACTTACAGGCAAAAACAAATCTGAAACTGTTTTTACGGCTTCAATAGATCCGAAAACTTCTTCTTTACCTAATGTTTCTCCTTCGGTATCGATATCAATAAACACAATATCACCCAATTCTCCTTGGGCAAAATCTGTAATACCAATTACGGCTTCTTCTCCTTCTACACGTATCCATTCATGGTCTTTCGTGTACTTTAATTCTGCAGGTATATTCATCTAGATTAATTTAGAAAGCAAATTTAAGCTTTTGCTAATTTGGTGCAAGCTTAATTACCAAGATTAAAGCGTATGCTAAAACCTGATGTTATATTGTTGGTTGGGAAAGCATTTGAGGTTTTAAATTTAGACACGATTTGATCATAATAGAACCGTGCTGTAATGCGAGTGTTTATTTGGTAATCTGCGCTAAGCTTAATACTGTAAACGTTTTGCCCTGCGGTTACTTGTGTTAATCCTTCGTAAATTCTACGTATTACGGTTTGGTTATTACGAAGAGAGAAATCTACTTTTAATTCTAAATTGCTTTGTGCTGGTTTTTTGTTTGCACCTACTCTAATAAATTTCAATTTTACATCTTTAATAATGTATCCCGCACCAACTACCAATTCGGTTCCTTTAATTTCTGATAATTGATTGTTTACAATACTCAGGTTCATCATCCTGTCTTTTTTAATTTCTGCTTTAAAAGATGTATTGTTTTTCATCCGCATATTTACTCCAATTAACGGACTAAAGTTTTCTGAGACGGTTACAGAAGTAATTTGATATTCGGGTAAAAAGTCACCGTTTTCATTTCGTAAATCATTTACATCCTCTCCGTTTTGCACACGTTGTTCTATTTGCAAATTGGTAATGTAGCTGCTTTGTGTATATAAAGAACGATAGGCATGATTTACAGTAAATGTCTGAAACGCCTTTTTAAATAAATCCATTTTCATCAAACCTGTATAGTTTAATGTCCAATTCGGCATGGGGAATTTAGGACGTGCATTAAACGCTACGGTTTCTACATCATAGCCACCATATGCCGCAAGAAACGCGGGCAGCAATACGTTTTGACTTAAATAACTATACCCATCATACCCTCTATTGGTTGAATCTGAATCTATAAAATTGGTTGGGTCATAATTTGCATCTGACAGTGCTTTTTCATTGGCAAACCTTGCAGACATGGCGTCTCTATATTCTAAGAACTTATCAAACACTTCAGAACTAAAACCATTACCCGGATTGCTTTTTTCAAATGCAGACCCGATGGCCAAGAATGAAATACTATAATTTCCTTGCAACATAGGGTTAAAGTGATAAAAGCCTGATGGTTTGCCTAAACTTGTATCAACTGTAGCATCATGATATCTATAAATAGATGTATGATTGGTAGACACTACCTTGGTTCCTACCACTTCTATTCTCAAATCGCTTAAAGGCTCTACGGTTGCTCTAAAGTTTATGTTTTCGGTAAAGGTTTCGGCATACCTATTGGGTTGTTCGGTGTTATATGTTAGCCATTGGTTGGCGGCTGCCCGGCTTGCAATATCAACTTGGCCTCCAAAGGCAAAATCCCAACCTGGTGCCCAAGAATTTGCAGGATTCATCCCCATATACTTAGGGTCTGGTGTAAAACCAGGCAATAATATACCGTTGTTTTGGGAGTAACTTAAAGACACATTGCGCACCATCATTAAAACACGCACCCCGCCCGCAATTATTTTGGCCATTGTAGACGGCCCTTCATCTTCCTCTTCCTCATCTTTAGGGCGCTGGTCTGCATTATTCCCTTCATTTTCTTCCACCCTTTGCGGTCTTCGCCCGGGCCTTTTAGGTTGCTTTTTACCAAATTGACCGGTATTAATTTTCTTTAAATACTCAACATTATTATACAGCGTAATTAAATTAAATGTGGTATTAGATTGCACCGTATTGGCATTCTGTATAGTACTTCCAAAATATAAATTAGGTTCTCCGGGCTGTGGATTTTGATTAAGGCCACGTGTTGAATTTGATGTCCAATCATAATCTGCAGAGTAGCGTAAAGAAGAGTTTACAAAATCTAAATAGGGTAATTTGTTAACCGGAATTTGCCAATTTACGTTTAAGTTTTGATGGAATTTTGTTGGTCTACCTAGGTTTCTTAATCCCTGTTTAATGGTGTCTTTATTCTCTTGAGAATCTGCCGGACCCGCAACCTCATCTATTCGCGTATCCATTTTGGCATTATAGTCTAGTTTTAATGATTTAGACAAATCAAAGTTTAAATCATATTGCCGCCCCATTGTAAAACTTTTAAAATAAGTTGTGGGCAAGTTTATTATTGGATTATCTGTATTTCGTTGTTGCGCTGCTGCAGAACTACGTAAGAAATCTGTTCTAAACGTAAACCTAGACGGCATAAAATAGAAGTTGAAATCTTTTATCAGCCCCAAATACTTTGACTTTATTTTTTTAAAGGGCTGAATGTTTGGAGGCTTGGTAACGTATGTATAATTTAATGCTCCTCGGTGATCTTTTTTAGAATCAAAAATGGTGTTGATGCTTCTTCTAAACGTTTCACTAAACGAGTATGATACACTAAAGTTCTCTATATCATAAAATTGTGGCTTTTTGTTTCCTCCACTTTTTCGTTCTTTCCTAACATTGGTAAGGTTTATGTTTTTACGCATTACATATTCCTGAGATGCTCTTTTTAGCGAATCTCTTTGCGCCTGGGTTTGCAAGTTTTCTAGTGCATCATCAAACTCAATATCAGGATCTAGCGGATTAAACTGCGGATTCTTCCATTCTTCGCTATAGCCAAAAAACAATGGCACACGAATTCCTGTTTTTTCGGGGAAAAATTTACCCATTTCAAAGTTTGACTGTAGGTCATACGCCATACCTTGAAATTTGTTACGTTCAGTAACACTCTGGTCTAACGCTCCAAACCCGATAGTACTTGTAGAACCAGAAAGAGATATTTGGGCAAAATCGGCCAGTTTTGCCGTAACTCTTGCATTGGCTGCCCAACCTCCTCGCTCATCAAAATCTGTTAATCTCAACTCATTCACCCATACTTCTGCACATTTGCTTAGGCCATCATCGGGGTCCATTACCCCTTCTTTTTTGGGGTTTCTTATCCCAATTAAGATGGTACGTACATTACCTAAATTGGGAGACCCTACCACACTTACCTCTCGGCCATTTATAATTTTTTTGTACCTGTCTACCCGAGATAACAATGGGTTTGATTGTATAGCTCTGTCTCTTTCTAATTTTAAATTTTTAAGTACAGAAAAATCTATGTCCAAATCATTTGCTTCAGGCCAAATTAACCATGGATCTGTACTGCCCCATGGTGTTACCCTAAGGGGCACTTCGTATTCATAAAAGTTCTGATTGTAATCACTACCTATCCTTAAGAATACATTTAAGTCTCCATCGCGTAAATCATCACTAGCCCCGCTAGACTCTCCGTGAATAAACATTTTTAAATGCCCATATGTACGCATATCCATATCTAGATTTCTAAAAACAGCTCGTGCATCGCCATCGCGCAAATCGCATGTTACCATGGCCAAACTTTGCTCGTTTTGCTGCACAAGGTTTGAAGAACCAAATATTACTTGTCTGTCTATTCCGGGTGGAAGCACATAAGGTATTGGGGTACGGCTTCCGTTCTCTTCTAGGTTAACTGCATTTACACCAAACGTTGTTAAATCTGTAGGGTCTATTGGCACATCCTCTCTAATATCATCTAAAGAAAATCGATACCTACGCCACTCGCCACGTACCAAATCTAGCGTTGCAAAACGCACAACTATAGGTGTTCTAAATTCTTTTAAGAACATGCGCATAAAGCGTATAGATCTAAAGTCATTTATAGGGCCTACTTTTTTATCTGGGGCAAAAATTGGAATTTTAAACTGTATCCAACGCACTGGTTTTGTTGTTCCGTCTGGTAGCTCTGTGGTGGTGGTTTCAAAAATGTCAGAAATATTGTTTTGCCCAACAACTAAGTCTTGTTGACGCATACTAACCTTATACTGGTAGTAAGATTCTGTTTTTGTTAAGGTTTGGTCTCTATTCGCATCTTCTTTATCTGGCAAGTTTGTAGAAGAGGCTGGAGCGCCATTTACTGTTTCTACACTTGAGTTACCTTGTGGGTTATTATAATTCTTGTAACGCGTTAATATGTCTGCATTGGCATTGTCTAATGCAGCACCTTGGTAGTACTGAAAGTTGTCTCCACCGGGATCTGAAAATGCTTTTGCGTATGCACTTGAAGCAGCTCCTAAGGCAGCATCTATTCTTTCTAAGTAAGATGGGCTACCATTGTAGCTCCAAGATCTTTCCAGTGCATCATCCAAGGCATCAAAACCAACATCTTGTAGTGGCCTTGTTGCAGGGTCATTATCAAAAAACTCTGTAATGGGTTGCACTTTGGGCACTAGCCCCCATGCTGTGCTATCCATGGATTGTAACCCAGTAAGCGGGTCTAAGCCGTTTTCAAATCCTTGTCTTCCGTCTTTTAATACGTCTTCCGAAATATTTCCGAGGTTAAAATAAAGGTCTCCACCTTGGTTGTTTGGATCTTCTAAAAACGGGTCCATCACCCAAAACTGAATAAATTCAATGTTTTGTTCTTCAAAGTTGTTTATTTGAAGCGGACGCATAATCCCACCCCATCTAGATTCTGGGTCTAATAAATTTCCGCTTTGATCTAATCCGCTAGATATGTTGGGTTCTCCTGCTACATCAAAATTATAAGGGCCGCGTTCTCGCGGATAGAAAGAAAGG
The DNA here is from genome assembly GCA_030424545.1 of Bacteroidia bacterium. GTDB lineage: Bacteria > Bacteroidota > Bacteroidia > Flavobacteriales > Schleiferiaceae > JAUHWL01. Next base: position 63,766 of record JAUHWL010000008.1, on the reverse strand, counting down.
TCGAACATTGAAATGTTTCTAACCTGATTGTTATCTAGAGATGTATTAGGAAAAACCTCTTCTATTAAAACTTGGCGTTGGCGCTGATCGGATGTTATGGCTTTATCTTGCTTAATGTTGTCTGGGGTGCTGGCATCATTGCTGTAAAAAATAGGGTCTATAATATACCATGCTAATTTTGCCCTGTTAAATCCGTAGGTTACATCATTGTTGTAGTCTGCCTCCGGAAATAAATCTGGCTGATTGCCCGGCACACTAGCCAGTTGCCAATTGCTTAAACCGCGTAAATCTATCGTTGTTTGTGCACTTTCAAAATCGTCTATATAAGTTGTTTCACTACCGTCTATTTTAATGCCTTTTGGCGAGCCTGGAATTAAATGTGCAAATTCTCCTTGTGCACTAATTCTAGATTCTTCTTTTGTATCTATAAATGGTATGGCATCTACAAAACGTGTTAATGTGGGCACACTATTTTCATACGTACCGTTTAACCCCCAAATGGTATTGGATACGGGCTCATCTCCCAAGTTAACCTTTTGCGTTAACGGCTTTTCTGTGAGGTGCAAAATGGAACCACCAATGTTTAAATTTTTGTTAACCCGATGATCAAACGTTGCCCCCATAAACGTTTTGGTTTGCACGTTAAATAGCGTGTTATTCTCAAAGTTAACTTGTATGGGTACACCAGAATTTAAAATTCCTTCATTCAATATTTTTATTCTACCTAGTGTATAATCTACCGTGTAATCCTGGTTTTCTACCAACTTGGTACCTCCAGCCGTAACCGAGACAGAACCTCTGGGAATGTTAAACGCATTTAATGAAATTTCTGAGCCTGATGCGGATTTGTATTTCCCTCGAATAATATACTTGTTGAGGCTGGTTTGATTTTGGGCGACAAACCGTGTAGAATCATAGAGTTGTTGAAAGACATATTTTTCCTTGTCTGCCTGAAGATTTAATTTACTTTCTAGATTGCTACCAAAGGGTTCTAGCACAGGGAACATGATTCGCCCGTTCCTCGGGTTAATGGTAATTCCTTCAACAAAGTCAAAAATACCATCGGGTTGCGGATCGTTGTTGTTGTTCAACCTATCCATTTCCATTAAGCGAAGAATTAATTCTTGGCTTACCGACTTATCTTTAGAAGGTAGAAACGGTACAGGAACCCCAGACTCTGCATTCCAATAGGCTATTTCTAAATAAAAGTCTTCTCTATCTACCTGAAAAGCTCCCAGCGAATAGATGTTTTTCATCATCAAATCCCACAATGGAATTTTTACGTTTAAGATGGTACTTTTTAGCATTTTGGTTACCAGCGTTTTAGGCGGAGCAACTCCATCATTACTAAATTCACCAACTTGATACGTTCTTCCTTTGGCCGTGTATTGATAAGAAACGGCCAAAACTTCGTCTTGATTTAAAGATTGGTTTAAGGTGATATAACCTAATTGCGGATGAAAAGTATATTGGTTTGATTCTAACATTCTTGCGTTAGAAAGCTCAATAAATTCTGTAGCTTCTTCAAAGCCATTGGTTACCAGGTCTCCGTTTACGGTGGCAACATCTCTAATGCCTGGTATGTCTTGGCTAAGTGTGTTAGGGTCTAATCGGTTGTTTCCGTTGGTTGGTAAATTAAATTGGTTGGCTTGTGGTTGCGGATAAATTTGATATCCTGGCAAACTTGCATTTCTGTTTCTATAGGCATCTTCTTCAACCTCCCCAAGATCCATAAATGCAACTATATTTCTTAAATTTTGTGTACTAGACCTTCGGTTGGTAACCCAAACTTCAATCTTGGTTATTTGCACCGTGCTATTGATTATGGGCATGGTTTGCAAATTCTCTTCATACACATCTCTAAAATGTTGTGCTAAAAAATAATGCCTATTTGCTTCGTATTGATCAGCCCAAATTTCATATTCATTGGTTGTTCCTCCGCCTTGTACATTAATGCTTTGGCTTTGGCTGCGTTGCTCCGAGAATACGGCTGTTATGGTAGTTTTTCCAAATTGAAATTGCCCTTTTACACCAAATAAACTCTGTGCTCCTGTAATAAGGGCACTATTAACGGGTAAGTTAACATTACCCATTTCTAATCGTTTTATGATATCATCTTCTCCACCCTCATACTCAAGCTTCATTTTGTTTTCAAAGGCAAATGTTGCTTCTGTGTCGTAATTAATGCCTAATTGTAGTCTATCTCCAATTTTTCCGGTTACGTTCATTTGTATCCGTTGGTCAAAATCAAAGTTGAATGTTTTCTGATTTCGAATAGGTAGTGCAGGGTTTTCAATTTTTTGGTACCGTATACCAAACCTTAACTCTGCGGCTCCTTGCGGCCTAATTTCTATAATGTCAGAACCAAAAATTTTACCAAAGGCTTCATTGTTAATTTGTATTTGAGGGATTAATCCTTCGCTCTCTCCTTCAACACCTTCTTTCGCTTTACTTGTGCTTGCTACTTTAGAAGACCAGTAATCATCTACTTGTTTGCTGTATATATACTCCCGATATTCTTCTGGAGACATAAACATGGGTGGCTTTGCTATAAGATCTCCAATTTTTTGATAGATGATGTATTGCCCACTCACCGGATCGAAAATAACTTCGGTAGTATAATTATTAGGATCGTTTAAGTACAATCCCCCAGAACCATTTATTGGGTAGGGTAAAGTAGTGTCTGGTTCATTTGTATCTCCAACAGAAACGTATGTATAAGATGTTTTTGCTATTGGTTTAAAGGCCCAGAAAAACGGGGCAATAAATAAAATGAGTAATATGTATCCGAATGCTCTTTTCAAAATGTTCTAAAGCAACTTTAATGCTTTTTTTACAATTTCTTCTACTCCCAGTTCACTTTCATTCTGCAATAACTTTGTTACTGCTTTTTCAATTTGCAATCGGTTAAACCCTAATATTTCTAAAGCAGAAATAGCCTCACTTCTTGCCGTAGAAGGCAATCCATCCATCAATCCAGAAGACGATGCAATGTTTTTACCTATTTTATCTTTTAAATCTAAAACAATTCGTTGTGCGGTTTTGGCACCAATTCCTTTAATAGCCGTAAGTAACGTAGCGTTCTCCATCATTATTGCCGACTCTACCTCTTTTGCACTTAATGATGATAAAATTACCCTTGCTGTATTTGGGCCCACGCCAGAAACACTAATTAACATTCTGAAGGTAGTTCGCTCATGTTGATTTGAAAACCCAAAGAGTATCCATTCATTTTCTCTTACTACTAAATGGGTATAAAGCAAAACAGACTCATTATTGGTAAGTTGTGAAAAAGTATTCAGGCTAATATTTACCTGATAGCCAACACCGTTAGCTTCAATAACTACGTAAGCAGGGTTTTTTTCTATTAACCTGCCGCGGATGTGATTGTACATTTAATTATTGGGTAATTATTAACATAGACTACTAAACGCCAAAAATATCATTTTCATATAGCAAGCATAAAAAAAAGCCCTGCGATGCAGGGCTTTTTTTAACAAATATTATAAAACTAGTTATTAACCATAATTTTTCTGGTTTCTACAGCATTTCCGTCTTTAGAAATGGTGTATAAATATATGCCTGATTTTAAACCAGAAACATTTATTTCTACCTTTTTAGATTTTGCAGATACACTCTTTACTTTGCTCCCTAATAAGTTATACACTTCAATCGTTGTATTTGCTTCGGGTTGATTTTTAAATTCTACAAAAAAGAAATATCTAGCTGGGTTAGGGTACGCAGTAACCGATTTTAAATTATCTTCTTCTACGCCAACATTTGGTGCAGCAGAAAACTTAAGCACAACTGATACACTATCATTTCTGTTATTCTCTACGTAAAACACATAACGCACAGAATCTACACAAGTAGCAGAACTATACGGAGAGTAAACATGACCAGAAAACTGGTTGTTTATGTCTTCTGGTTGGATCAACCAGCCACCTATACTTTGACTTGTTGCATTTCCATAGCATAAATCCCAACAGAAATAGTTGCTATCAAAAGCACACCAATTAGCTCCATATTCGTAACGTGTACAAAGAACATTTACTGCACTAGTACCAATATTCTTAATGGTTACATGCGCCTCATAATCTACTCCACCATGAACAGAGTTCACATTTGTTACCGCATCATAACTTTCTACTTGTAAACTTTGGGCTGTTGTTGCCGCTATAAAACCTATTACCGTTAATATAGTCAGTAATCCTTTTTTCATAATCATTCTCGTTTGTATGTGCTTGCAAATATAAGATGAAAAATCTTTTGATTAAATGATTAAAAGGGTCAAAAGTTTATATTAGCCACCTGTTTTATTTAACGATTTTAAGCAGTACAAAATATTTTGGCAGTAAAATTGCGTAAGTAGCTTAATCTCACTAAAAAATTTAAATCATTATCATGAAAAAACTATTCGCAATTATCTTATTTCTAGGTGCTTTTTCGGTTGCTCAAGCACAAGCTTTGCCAGATGTAAAAATTAAAAATTTAGATGGTCAGTGGGTTAGCACATCCGTTATTAAAAACGAAGGAAAACCAATGATAATATCGTTTTGGGCTACATGGTGCAAACCTTGTTTAAGAGAATTGCATGCCTATATGGATTACTATGAAGAATGGCAAGAAGAAACCGGTGTTAAGTTAGTTGCCATTTCTATAGATGATAGCCGCAACTCTAACAAGGTGGGGCCAATGGTAATTGGTGAAGAATGGGAATACGAAGTTTATATTGATGAAAATCAAGACTTAAAAAGAAACTTAGGTATTGTTAACGTACCTCACACTTTTGTTTTGGATGGTAATGGTAATGTTGTATGGCAACATGCTGGGTACAATCCAGGCGATGAAGATTACCTTGCTGAAATAATTAGAAAAGTTGCTGCTGGCGAACCGCTTGATTCTGACAACCATTAAGTTCACTAAAACTATTTTCTGTGAAAAGAATTTTACCCCTATTTATACTTGTTTTACTTTCCGCAAGCGTATTCGCTCAAATAAATCCAAAAAGTTGGGGCGAGTTGCACGGAAACTTTCAATTTGACGGTCAATACTATTTAAGAGACGAGAATATTGATTCTACAGGAGAATTTTACCCTGACGAGCGTTTTCTTGGACAAGGTTATGCCAACTTAATTTACTCTAACGGAAATTTTAGAGCAGGTATTCGCTATGAAAATTACCAAAATGTTATGTTAGGGTTTCCTCCTGGATATAAGGGAGAAGGAATTACGTACCGTTTTATACAATGGAGCAAAGACGGTTTAGACATTACAGCTGGTAATTTTTATGAGCAATTTGGATCCGGAATGATTTTACGTGCTTATGAAGAAAGAGGACTTGGATATGACAATATGTTTGATGGTGTTCGATTAAAATATGAACCTATAAAAGGATTGCAGCTTAAAGGACTTATTGGTAGACAACGTATTTATTTTGAAAAATCTCCAGGAATTGTAAGAGCGCTAGACGTAAACTTTTCTTTTAATGAGTTAATTGGGAGTTTAAGTGAAAGTAAAACGCGCTTTATACTTGGTGGTAGTTATGTAAGTAAATTTCAAGAAGCCAACGATCCTTTTTTAGATCTTCCTCAAAATGTTGGTGCAGGTGCAGTTAGACTTGATATAATGCGTAATAAATGGTCGTTGAGTGGCGAGTACGTACTAAAAGCAAACGACCCTTCTGCAGACAACAAATACATCTTTAGAAACGGGCAAGCCCTCTTGGTTAATTTGTCATACACTACAAAAGGGTTTGGCGGAATTATCTCAGCAAAACGCGTTGATAATATGAGTTATCGAAGCGAAAGAGATGCAACTACTATAGAAGGATTAATAAATTATGTGCCAGCTTCTACCCAAGTACATACTTATGCACTCCCTTCTCTATACCAATATGCAACACAGTTAAACGGAGAAATTGGGCTACAAAGTGAGTTTAATATCGCTGTACCAAGAAAATCTAAACTTGGAGGAAAATATGGCGCCAACATTCACATCAACTATTCTCTAGCAACTAGTTTGTATAAGGAGTTTTATGATGAAACCGATACGCTTGATATTGTTAAATATGGGTATAAAACAGAATGGTTTAAACTAGGGCAAGTAAGATACTTTCAAGACTTTAATATTAAGTGGACGCAAAAGCTAAGTAGAGATTTTACCATGACATTATCTTATCTAAATTTACAATACAACAAAAGTGTTTTGGAAGATGGTGTAACAGATGAGCCTCTAATGACAGGCGCAAGTTCAGCAGAAATGGTGTACATCAATACAGGTATTGCAGAATTTTTAATTAAATTGAAGCCTAAACACTATTTACGAACAGAACTACAAGCACAATTTTCTGAACAAGACAGAGGAAATATGGCCATGATATTATTAGAATACAGTATTTCTCCACACTGGTTTTTTACTATCCAAGATATCTATAATTATGGCAACCCAGTAGAGTCTGATCGTATACACTATCCATTAGGATCAATCGTTTATGTTGTAGGAACAACACGATTCCAATTGAGCTATGGCCGCCAACAGCGCGGTATATTTTGTGTAGGTGGTGTTTGCCGTGTAGTTCCCCCATCAAACGGTATCGGCATTTCAATAACAAGTACATTCTAGAGAAATGAAAACGACATTAAAATTATTTTTATTCAGCATTGCATTATCGGGTTTGTTTGCGGCTTGCGATGTCATTGAAAACCCCATTAAAAATGGAGCCTCTAGGCCAATAGATACAACTTCTGGCGTAGTCTTACGCAAGGTTGTTATTGAAGATTTTACAGGACATATTTGTAAAAACTGCCCTTTGGCGGCTAAGCAGATTAAAGCGTTACAGGCCGCCTATGGCGATCAAGTTATTGGTATTGCCTTACATGCAGGTCCATCAAACTTTACAGGCGTTACCACCGATTACCCCGATGATTTTACAACACCCGAAGGCACGCAGATCTATAATTTCTTTAACATCCCCGCTTTGCCCATGGGCATGGTAAATCGTGTTGGTTATACATCTACTGGTACAGGACACTTAAAAACATATTCTAGCTGGCCTACGTTAACGGCAAGTATGGTAGACGATACGGCCAAATTTTCAATTAAAGCAACTTCTAACTACAGTACATCATCTTTAGACTATTCTGTAGATGTTGAAGTAGAAGCACTCGAAACTTATCCTAACGACTTAAATTTTGTTGTTATGTTATTAGAATCGGGTATTGTTGGTCCACAATTAATGCCAGATAATACGCGAAACCCCGATTATCAATTTGACCACACTTTACGCCAAACTCTTACAGCAGCGTTAGGCAATGAATTGAATATTGATGCCATTGTTCTAGGCGATAAATTCACCAAACAAGTAACAGGCAAACTTGACCCAACTTGGATTGCAGATCTTTGCCATGTAGTTGTTTATGTAGTAGATGATGTAACCCAAGAAATTTTACAGGCCGAAGAAATAAGTTTGAAATAGCTATTTCCAACCTCAAACATACAAATCCTTAGTGCTGATGTACTGAGGATTTTTTTATCCCTTTTTCAGAAAATCTAAATTGCGCTTAAAGCCGGAATACTTAGTGCGTTTTACCGCAGATTTTTTAAAGACTTCTCGGAAAATCTCTTCGGTAATTTCTTCCCAATCCTTTTTGCTAAAGTTTAGTAAGCGCTCGTCTGGTGTAAATTCTTCCACTTTTGTGGGTTTCGAAAAGCGATTCCATGGACACACATCTTGGCAAATATCGCAGCCAAAAGCCCAGTTTTCCATCTGGTTCTGAAACGAAACTGGCAACTCCTTTTTATACTCAATGGTGAGATACGAAATACATTTGCTAGCATCTACCACTTTAGCTTCTACTATGGCTCCTGTTGGGCAGGCGTCTATGCAGCGCGTGCACGTACCGCAATGATCAGTTGTTGGTGCATCGGGCTCTAATTCTAAATCGATGATGAGCTCGCCAATAAAAAAGAAACTCCCTGCATTTTTATTGATGAGCAAAGTGTGCTTTCCTGTCCAGCCAAGGCCAGCTTTTTCCGCCCACGCTCGGTCTAAAACGGGTGCCGAATCTGTAAACGCGCGGCCACTCACCTCGCCAATTTCATCGTTTATAAAATGCATCAGCGCCTTTAATTTGTCTTTCAATACAAAATGATAATCTGTGCCGTAGGCATATTTGGCAATCTGCGGGGCGTCTGGGTTTTGCCTTTTTTCGGGGTAATAATTCAACACTACAGAAACCACCGACTTGGCGCCTTCTACCAATTTTGTGGGGTCAACGCGTTTGTCGAAATGGTTTTCCATCCACGCTAAATCGCCATGATAATCGCGTTTCAGCCAAGCTTCTAAGCCGCGGGCTTCCTTTTCTAAAAAGCCAGCTTTGGCAATACCACAGCCTAAAAAACCAAGACGCACGGCTTCGGCTTTTATCATTTTTGCGTACGCGGAAGCCGACATTTTTTTAAAATAAGGTGTTTTGGGTAAATCCTTTGTCTAACCCCAAATGCGTATATGATTTTTCGGTTGCCAATCGGCCACGGGGTGTGCGCATTAAATAGCCTTCTTTAATCAGGTATGGCTCGTACACTTCTTCTAAGGTATCTGCTTCTTCGCTGCAAGCGGTTGCCAGCGTATTTAAACCCACTGGGCCACCTTTAAATTTCTCAATTAAAGTCGATAGAATTTTGTTGTCCATCTCATCTAATCCGTGCTCATCTACATCCAACGCATTTAGGCCAAATTTGGCAATTTCCATATCGATGGTGCCGTTGCCTTTTACTTGAGCAAAATCGCGCACTCTGCGCAAAAGTGCGTTGGCAATTCTTGGTGTGCCGCGGCTTCTGCGGGCAATTTCAATGCTCGAATTTCCAATCATAGGCACTTGCAAAATACTGCTGCTACGTTCAATAATGGTGCTCAGCAATTCGGTGCTGTAATATTCTAATCGGCTATTGATACCAAAACGCGCGCGCAAGGGCGATGTAAGCAACCCAGAACGCGTGGTGGCGCCCACCAGTGTAAACGGGTTCAAGTTGATTTGTACGCTGCGGGCATTGGGGCCTGTATCAATCATGATATCTATTTTAAAATCTTCCATGGCCGAGTACAAATATTCTTCGATAACCGGGCTAAGGCGATGAATCTCATCGATAAAAAGTACATCACGTTCTTCTAGATTGGTGAGCAAACCTGCCAAATCTCCGGGCTTATCAAGCACTGGGCCGCTGGTTAGTTTTAAGCTCACGCCCAACTCATTGGCCAATATGTGCGCCAAGGTAGTTTTGCCCAACCCGGGTGGGCCGTGCAACAACACATGATCCATAGCTTCGTCACGGTTTTTAGCGGCCTGTACAAACACTTTTAAATTTTCTAGGGCTTTTTCTTGTCCAGCAAAATCATCAAAACTGAGGGGGCGCAATTTGCGCTCCATGTCTAATTCTTCTGGTAAGAGGTATTCTTTCTCCGGATTTAAATTTGGATTCATGAGCTTAGTCTAGATTCACAAAGAAACAAAAAGCCCCGCGCCAATGGCGCGGGGCTTATCATATTTATATAAACATTTTTATTCTAGTGTCCTCCTTCTTCTTCTCCTGGAGCCAATGGCACCGTTTGTGGCGCGTAATCTTGTCCTGGGATTACATAATCAGAACCATCTGCATTGGGTTTGCTATAATCATATGCCCAACGGTGTACTTCAGGAATCTCACCAGGCCAGTTACCATGAACATGCTCAACTGGGGTTGTCCACTCTAATGTATTAGAGTTCCAAGGATTTTGCGTAGCTACTGGACCTCTAAATATACTGTAGAAGAAATTAAACAAGAAGATAAACATTGCTATTCCGCCAATTATAGCGAAGAATGTAATCAACACATTAATGTCTGCTAAGTTATCGAACATTGGGAATGCCGTGTTGCTATAATATCTACGTGGTAAACCTGCTAACCCTAAAAAGTGCATGGGGAAGAAAACACCATACGCACTGATGAATGAAAGCCAGAAGTGAACGTAGCCCAACTTTTTATTCATTCTGCGGCCATACATTTTCGGGAACCAGTGATAGACACCAGCAAACATCCCAAAGATTGCTGATAGCCCCATTACGATATGGAAGTGGGCCACAACAAAATATGTATCGTGAACATTAATATCTAATGCAGAATCACCCAAGATAATTCCAGTTAAACCACCGGCAACAAACGTTGACACCAAACCAATTGAGAACAACATAGCCGGTGTAAACTGTAGGTTACCTTTCCAAAGTGTCGTTATGTAGTTAAATGCTTTTACCGCAGATGGTATAGCAATCAAAAGGGTTGTGAAGGTAAATACAGAGCCTAAGAACGGATTCATTCCGGTAATAAACATGTGGTGTCCCCAAACAATGAAAGACAAAAATGCAATAGCCAAAATAGAACCAATCATAGCACGGTAACCAAAAATTGGTTTACGCGAATTCGTTGCTATTACCTCAGACGTAATACCCAATGCCGGTAAAATAATAATGTATACTTCAGGGTGGCCTAAGAACCAGAATAAATGCTCAAATAAAATTGGGCTACCTCCCGTGTTGTGAAGCGCCTCACCCGCAATAAAAATATCAGATAGATAGAAACTTGTTCCCATACTTCTATCAAAAATTAGAAGCAATACAGCACTCACCAATACTGGGAAAGAAAGTACACCAATAATAGCGGTTGTGAAAAATGCCCAAATGGTTAACGGAAGGCGAGTCATGCTCATTCCTTTTGTTCGCATATTTAAAATGGTAACAATGTAATTTAATGCTCCCAAAAGAGAAGAAACCACAAACAAAGTCATAGAGACCAACCAAAGAGTCATACCTAAACCTGACCCAGACATAGCTTGAGGCAATGCACTTAAAGGAGGATAAATCGTCCATCCTGCAGATGCCGGCCCTGTTGTTACAAACAACGATGCTACCATAATTATAGACGATGCAAAGAAGAACCAGTAAGACAACATGTTAATGAAACCACTAGCCATATCTCGTGCGCCAATTTGCAACGGAATTAGTAAGTTTGAGAATGTACCACTTAGGCCTGCAGTAAGTACAAAGAAAACCATGATTGTACCGTGAATGGTTACCAATGCAAGGTATATCTCAGGGTTCATCACCCCACCAGGAGCCCATTCGCCAAGAAATGCTTCCAAAATTGCAAAGCTTTGCTCAGGCCAAGCCAATTGCAAACGGAAGAACATAGACATCATTACACCAATAACTCCCATTACCATACCCGTAATTAGAAATTGCTTTCCAATCATTTTATGGTCTGTAGAAAAGACGTATTTGGTTATAAAAGTCTCTTCATGATGGCCGTGCATAAGCTCATCTTGAAAATGTGTATTTTTTGAAGTAGTTGTATCAGACATACCTAAGTAAATAATCTAAATTTTATTATAAGGCCTCTGCCAAAGTTTTTTGTTCTTTCACCCACTTTTCATAGGCTTCTTCGCTCTCAACAATTATGGGCAACTGCATATTGTAATGTGCAGATCCACAAATTTTGTTACACAAAACCAAGTATCCAAAATCATAAGGATCTTCTCCGTTTTTCGCTCTAATTTCATTAATCTCAGTGATCTGCTTAACAACATGCGGATCCTGACTCATTTCTTCTGAAGTAACAGTTGGCTTAAACTGAAACTGAGTAACCATACCAGGAACACAATTCATTTGTGCACGGAAATGAGGCATAAATGCAGAATGAATTACGTCTTGAGATCTGAATTTAAACAATACAGATTTACCCACTGGTAAATGAATTTCTTTTGCTGTAAAATCATCACCAGCATTTGGGTCTGATAAATCTACACCTAATGCATTTGAACCCTCTATTAAGTTTACGTTGGCATAACCTAATTCATTATCTCCTCCGCTATATCTAGCTGTCCAAGCAAATTGTTGCGCATATAACTCAACAACTATTGGCTGTTCTTCATTGTCTGGGTTCATTATATCTCCCCACGTATTTAAACCCCAAATAATAAGCACACATAGTACCATTGCCGGTACAACAGTCCAAATAAGCTCTAATTTATTGTTGTGCTCATAATAGGTTGCTTTTCTACCTTTAACTCCACGATACTTATACGCGAAGTAAAAAAGTACTGGTTGTACAATAAAGAATACAACAGATATAAGAAACATCGACCAGTTGAATAAACTGTCTATTTCTAATCCGTGTTCTGATGCCGATCTTGGTAACAAGATATCTGACCAGCCAACAAACATTGCGGCCACACTAATTACAAATAAGAATCCAATAACAAGCATCAGTGTGCCTTGCATTTGATTGTCTTTCTCTGTTACATCATTGTCTTTTCCGCCATTTATTTCTCCGCTTAATTCGAAGATCTTCATAACCTGTACAACGGTTATGACTGCTAATAAAATGACAACTGCTATTAATAATCCGTTCATTTCTAAACCCTGCGTTTACTTATTGATGGAAATATTCACTCTCTTTAATCATTGGATGATTTTTCTGTAATAATGGTGCTTTAGCCAAGTTTCTAAACACAACAAGGATAAACAAACCAAAGTAAAACAAGAAAGGTCCAATTTCTAATAACCCAAAACCATAATGGCTTCCTACTGTTCCTGGCATAATCATAATATAATGATCTAACCAATGACCTGCCAAAACAAATACACCGGCAAATATTAACAATCCTGAAATTCTCTTAGAATCTCTAGACATGATAATTAATATTGGCATTACAAAGTTCATGGCAACCATAGTAAAGAACAACAATTTATATTCTCCAAAACGTTGCATGTAATACGTTACTTCTTCTGGGATGTTGGCGTACCAAATAAGCATGAACTGAGAGAACCATAAATATGTCCAAAACACTGAAAATGCAAACATAAATTTCCCTAAATCTTGCAAGTGGTTTTCATTAATCCACTCCATATAACCTTGCCCTTTCAAATAGATGGTTAACATAGTTAAACCTGCAATGCTTGTTACAAAAATTCCTGCAAAGGTGTACCATCCAAACAAGGTAGAGAACCAGTGCGTATCAATAGACATGATAAAATCCCAAGCAGATGTAGAAGAAGTAACTCCGTAGAACACCAAGAATATGGCACCCATCTTAAAGTTTTTCTTGTAGTATACATCACCTCCAACTTCGTCTTCTTTTAATGAGTTTTTACGGAACCAACGTGCCGCATATGTCCACCCTACAAGGTAAATTATAGCACGCGCTAAAAAGAATCCAAAGTTTAAATAACCTTGTTTTCCTGCTATGATAGAATCATAGTGCTCTCCACCTTCAATGTACAATTCAGGATCCATCCAGTGCCATAAATGATGCACGTGTAACTGACCAAGAACAATAAGTACAATAATTACGATTAATGGAATTGGCATAAATAAGGCAATAGCCTCCATTACTCTTGTTAATCCTAATGCCCAACCTGCCTGTGCGGCATATTGAACGGCTAAAAAGAATAGCGTTCCTAAGCCCAAAGCTAAAAAGAAGAACGAGTTCACCATTAACGCAGACCAAGGACGGTTATTGATTTGCGTTTCATGATTAATACCATCACCATGTGCTGTTGCATGGCCATGAGCCATATCTAATTCATGTGCATCATGTGCAGTATTTTCCGTGTGTGCCACAACTTCAGTATGGTTACCACTATCGGCTTCATGACTATTATTTAAAACATATCCAGCTACCCAAGATACTAGTCCAACTAGTATAAGTATATATGAGAATGTTTTAGCCTTGCTAGTAAATTGAAACATGTCGCTCTATTTAGCTTTGTTGATCTTTTGCTTCTTCTTCGGCTACAACTTCGCTTACTTCTGTATCTGTAGCGTTTGCTGTAGTGACTTTATCTCCTCTAAGTTCCTGTACGTATCTTACAATTTTCCAACGCTCTTCGTTGTTCAATTGAGACGCATGCGAACCCATTAACCCTCTTCCATACATTATTACATGGTAGATACTTCCCGCGGTTAAATCTCTTGTGTCATATCCAGGAACTGGTGGAAATTTTTCAATTTTCACTAAATGCCCTTGACCATCTCCTTTATCACCATGACAATTAGAACAAAAAATTCCATACAACTCTTTACCTTCCTTTAAAGATTCTTCACCTTTAAATTCATCTGGCATTTGCAACTCAACTTTGGCTAAATCATAACCTTCGGTTGTGTTTTCGAACTCATATACCGTATAATTTCTTGGCACAGTTCCTTCAACAGGTTTTTGCGCTGCCATATTATTCCCGAATTCGTCTGTTTGACTGTACGTTTCTAAAGCTGGCCCCACGTACATATCGTCCATAAACGTGTAACCAGGGGTGGTTTTATCCGTATTACAAGCCAATACTCCTATTGCTAGAGCAAAGAGCGAAATATATTGCGAAATGTTTTTCATCTTTTCTACAGTAGATTTAGGCTTCAGAAATTTCAATTGCTCCAGATTCTTTTAATAAAGCTGTTAAAGCTTCTTTGTCTCCTTTCAATTCAACTTCCATTAAAAATTTATCATCTGTAAGTCTTGGGTCATCATTTTGTGCTTCGGCTCCTGGATATAATTTATTTTTCATCCAAAATGTCCAAACCATAAGGTGCGCTGCAAAGAATACCGTTAATTCAAACATAATCGGCACAAAAGCAGGCATGTTTAACCCCCAACTCATACTTGGTTTACCCCCAATGTTTTGAGGCCAGTCCGTAATCATCATGTAATACGTCATTACTATGGATGTAGCCAAACCCGCTAGCCCATATAGAAATCCAGCAACAGATAGCCTTGTTGGGGCTAATCCCATAGCTTTATCCAATCCGTGAATCGGGAAAGGACTAAAAACTTCATGTACATGATACCCTTTATCGCGCACTGTTTTTACAGCATCTAAAACAACGTCATCGTCATCATAGAGGGCGCGTACTATTATGTGTTTCTCAGTGCTCGCCATGATCTTTTTGTTCTTTTTTATAATACTCTCCAGAAGATTTTAAAATTGTTTTAAGCTCTGCTTGTGCAATTACCGGGAATGTGCGCGTATATAGCAAGAATAAAACAAAGAAGAAACCAATTGTACCTAAGAAGATTCCTATATCTACAAAAGATGGGGAGAACATACTCCATGAAGATGGTAGATAATCTCTGTGTAATGAAGTTACGATAATTACAAATCGCTCAAACCACATACCGATGTTTACTACTATAGAAATAATAAAGGTGAATATTAAATTGGTACGAAGTTTTTTAAACCACATAAACTGAGGTGAGAATACGTTGCAGGTCATCATACTCCAGTATGCCCACCAA
This sequence comes from Bacteroidia bacterium, assembly GCA_030424545.1. Lineage (GTDB taxonomy): Bacteria > Bacteroidota > Bacteroidia > Flavobacteriales > Schleiferiaceae > JAUHWL01. Next base: position 48,448 of record JAUHWL010000008.1, on the reverse strand, counting down.
TAAGGACCCGTAGCTCTGTTTAAGAATGCATATTGTTCGTACTCTACACCGCTATACCAAGCCATAAACAACTCAGTTATGTAGGCCACACCAACAATAGAACCCGTAAGCATAATTACAATGTTCATCATCTCTATGTGTTGTAAAGTGATGTAATGCTCCATTTTGTACATCTTACGTACAATTAACAGTAGCGTTTGTACCATCGCAAACCCAGAGAAAATTGCTCCCGCCACAAAGTATGGAGGAAAAATTGTTGTGTGCCATCCTGGTATTACAGACGTTGCAAAGTCCATAGATACAATGGTGTGTACAGAAAGTACAAGAGGTGTAGCTAAACCTGCAAGTACCAAAGACAATTCTTCGAAACGCTGCCAGTGTTTGGCTTTTCCACCCCACCCAAAACTTAAAATCTTGTAGATGTGTTTTTGAACTGGGTTTATTGCGCGGTCGCGAATCATTGCAAAATCTGGAACCAAACCTACATACCAGAATACAAGTGAAACTGAGAAGTACGTAGAGATGGCGAACACGTCCCAAAGAAGAGGCGAGTTAAAGTTTACCCATAAAGAACCGTATTGATTTGGGAATGGGAATACATACCATCCTAACCATAAACGTCCCATGTGAATTCCAGGGAACAATGCTGCTTGAACAACAGAAAAAATTGTCATTGCTTCTGCAGAGCGGTTAATAGCCATTCTCCATTTTTGGCGGAAAAGCAACAATACCGCAGAAATTAGTGTTCCTGCGTGACCAATACCTACCCACCAAACAAAGTTGGTAATATCCCAGGCCCAGCCTACTGTTTTATTCAATCCCCATGTTCCTATACCTTCACCTATGGTATAAAGAATACATCCAATACCCCAAAGGAATAAAAGAAGGGCAAGTGAAAAAGCAAACCACCAAATTCGTGGAGCCTTTGTTTCAATTGGGCGAGCCACTTCTACAGTAATGTCGTGATAGGATTTGTCTCCTATAATTAATGGCTCTCTAATTGGCGCTTCGTAATGCATTTGCGTCAGTCGTTTAAAATATGATTAGGCTCTGTTTCTAACTTTTGTTTGATAAAATACACTTGGCTGTGTTCCTACTTCTTCTAATAAGTGGTAGGCTCTTTCATCTTCTTTTAAAGCAGAAACTTCACTTTTCTTATTGTTTACATCTCCAAATGTAATGGCTCCGGTAGAACAAGCTTGTGCACAAGCTGTTGTAAAGGATCCATCTTCTATTTTTTTACCTTTTTTCTTGGCTTCTAATTTCGCATACTGGATGCGTTGTATACACATAGAGCATTTTTCCATAACTCCACGAGAACGTACGTTTACGTCTGGGTTAAGTACCATACGCCCGTAGTCGTCTTGTGCGGGGTTAACATCTTTAAACTTGCTATTGCCCATGTAGTTAAACCAGTTGAATCTACGTACTTTATATGGGCAGTTGTTTGCACAATATCTAGTACCAATACATCTGTTGTAAGCCATGTGGTTTAAACCTTCTCGGCTATGCGAAGTTGCCGCAACTGGACAAACCGTTTCGCAAGGTGCGTGATTACAATGTTGACACATAACGGGCTGGAAAACTACATCAGGACTTTCTGACGGAATTTCCATTTCAGCATACATGTCCGTAGCGCCTTTGCCAATTAATCCAACACCAGAATAGCCTTGTTTTGCAGCTTCGGCTTTGCTCATGTCGCTAGAGTAATAGCGATCAATTCTTAACCAGTGCATATCACGGTGGTTTCTAACTTCTTCTTTTCCAACAACAGGAACATTGTTTTCTAAGTGACAAGAAACCACACAAGCACCACAACCCGTACAACTGTTTAGATCTATACTCATGTTCCACATATGCAGTGTTTCATGGTCTAAATCATCCCAGATGTTTGTTTCGTTGGCACTTAATTTTCCTTTATAAGTAGCAAATTCATGGTGATGGTTCCAATCATGCGGATCAACATTCATATAATCAGCAAGCGTTACTTCGTTTACAATTTTACGCCCCATCATGGTGTGACCCAATTGTATACTAGCATATTCATGCTTACCACCAATATTCTCTATTGTTACATCAGTATTCCAGTGTTCTAATCCACTGATTAACGTATAAGCATTTACCCCCAAATTATTGGCCGCTTTACCACACGCGGTACGTCCGTATCCAACAGCTATACCAACTGTACCAATGGCTTGTCCTGGTTGAACAAACACAGGAACTTTTTCAAGTTTAACCCCACCAACTGTAATGTTGGCGTAGTTACCGTTTAATCCTCCGTTTGTATCATTGCTCATTTCAAAACCAAGTGCAACAGCATCCGCAGCAGAGATGGTTAAGTAGTTATCCCAAGATATTCTAGATACCGGATCAGGTAATTCTTGTAACCAAGGGTTATTGGCCATGTTTCCAGAACCAATACCAATTTTTTGATAGAAAACTATTTCGTAAGATCCTGCCTTTTGCTTAGCTAAAGCGGTAGAAGAATCTACAAGCGCTTCAATAATTCTTTGTTTTAAATCTGGAATACTAAATATCTCTGCTTCTGTAATAAAGTAGTCTAAATCGGTTTCTTCTTTTTCAACAACACCATTTTGTAACGCAATATTCCACGTGTTTTCAGGTGCCTTAGGCTCTACCATTGTTTGATAGAACTCCTTTAAATAGTCTTTATATGACAGGGTATTTCCAGTAAGACTCAACAAAATATCTTCAACCTGAATTGTATTAAACAATGGGTTAATTGTTGGCTGAGCCAATGTGTAAGTTTTTCTTTTTGGATGAAATCCTCCCCAACTTTCCAAGAAATGACTTGTAGGTAGCACTATGTTGCTCAATGAAGCTGATTCGTCTAGACGATCGGTCAATGACACCGTAGTTCCCACCTTAGAAACAGCTTCTGCATAACCATGAAGTGTATATGCGGGATTAATTCCGCTTGTCATAACAACACCAACATTACCAGCAGCCATGTTTTTCAATGCAGCTTCTACTTCTTTATCATTTCCTTGACGCAAATAAACTCGGTCTGTATAATCAACTGCAGCACTTTCATTGCCTAGCATCATATTCATAGCGGCAGCAAAACGTTCTAAATGAATATCGTTTCCTCCTACAAGCACCAAGCTTTTCCCACCTTTAGCAACCAATTCTTTTGCAATCTCGTCTAATTGAGGTTTTAATTGATCGTTTAATGACCCAACTTCAAATGCAGATGCATGTCCTGTACCACTTGCAACTTTAGAAGTCAAGTATACCAACGCTGCACCGTATTCAGATGGTTTTAGTTTTATTCTTTTATCAGCATTAGAACCCGTTAACGACATAACAGACTCAAGCTGTACGTGACGCAACATGTTCTTACCTGGTTTACGTGCCGCTGCATATTCTGCCGCAACATCCTGACCATTCCAATCTCCTAAGAAGTCGGCAGCAAAACTCACAACCAATTCAGCTTTATCTAAGCGATAACGCGGCATAGCGCGTTCTCCTAATAAGTTCTGATAAATATCTAATTTTTGAGAAACAGAAACAGCATCATACGTTACATGGGTAAGATTTGGATACTTTTCTTTTAACTCTGCAATTATCTTTTTTGTAGAAGGGCTTATTACGGTGGCTGTCATAAAAATAACTTCTTTACCAGCCGCTCCATCTAATGCACTTTTTACTTTAGCTAAGGCATCTTTCCAGGTTGTTTCTGCACCATCAACTAGAGGCTCACGTAACCTTTCAGAATCATACAATGAAAGTACCGAAGCCTGAACACGTGCATTTGTTCCTTTATTAAACGTTGCCAAATTGTTTGGCTCTAATTTTATAGGGCGACCTTCACGAGTCTTTACAAGAACTGGTGCGTAATCATATCCATCAAAAAAGGTACTTGCATAGAAGGTTGGTACACCAGGTGTTATACTGTCTGGTTTTACAACATAGGGTATAGATTCTACGATTGGAGTCTCACAAGCCGCAAGCGTAGCCGCTGCCGTAGAAAACCCTAAATACTTTAAAAAATCTCTTCGCGTTGTTTGCGAATTACCCAGAGCTTCATTGTTTCCCAAAAACTCATCCGAGGGAATATCTTCTGCAAATTCATTTTGCTGAAACTTCTTCGCAAGTGGAGAATCAACTAGATCTTCAAAACCCTGCCAGTATTTCTTGCTATTTGCCATTATTTATCCGAAAGGTTTGTTCAACAATTAGTAGTGACATTTACCACATTCTAAACCACCAATTTTATCAACCGTGATTTTATCTGTGTGATATTTTTCTTTTATATTTTCATGATAACCGTCATAATAACCGTTATCTGTATTTACTTCTGTTTCTCTATGGCATTCTACACACCATCCCATTGTCAGGTCAGAGTATTGCTTTAACACGTCCATTTCGCTAACCGGACCATGACAAGTTTCGCAATCAACTCCACCTGCAGTAACATGCTGGGCATGATTAAAATAAACCAAATCTGGTAAGTTGTGTACGCGCACCCATTGTACGGCTTTCTGCTCATAACCTTCGATGTATGCTAGCTTATCAACATCCCATCCTATGGCCGCATAAATTTTTGCTATTTCAGGAGAACGATCTCCACCATATTTTAATTGACCTGATTCATCAACAATTTCAGACCCATCTACATATTTGTGACAATTCATACACACATTGGTTGATGGTATACCTGATGTTTTAGAATGACGTGCACTTGAATGACAATAGTTACAGTCTATTTTATTTTGGCCAGCATGCACCTTGTGCGAAAATGCAATTGGCTGTACAGGCTGATAATCTTTTTCAACACCAATCCCCATTAACCACCAATAAGCGAAATACAACACAAAAATCCCAACAGCCAATGTACCAATGGTCATTAGAAATTTGTTAGCAACCAATCCTTTTCTAAACGCGCTTATTTCGTCTCCTATGCTTTCCGCATCTTTTCCTTGAACAACACGTAAAGTGTTTTTCATTTTTATGAGCAGAATAAGCAGCAAAACAAATACAGCCCCCAATACAAATAGCATTGGTAAAACGTAATCTGGCGTGGTAGCAACTGGCTCTCCAGTAGGTGTTGGCGTTCCTCCTTGCGGAACTGCAGGTGCATCACCTTCTATTGAATATTGTAAAATATCGTAAATATCCTGATCTGACAGAGCCGGAAAAGCCGTCATTGGCATTCCGTTATACTCATCAAAAACAGCTTGTGCATCTGCATCTCCAGAAGCTCTTAGCGCGCCATTATCTCTAATCCACGCTACTAACCATTCTGCGGATCTTCTCTCCGTCATATCTCCAAGAGCAGGACCAATAAGCTTTTTATCTAATTTATGACAAGCAGCACAATTTGCTTTAAAAAGTTTTTTTCCATTGGCCGCATCTCCCTCAAAAGCCAGAGCTGATGTGTGAAAGCCAAGTGCTAAAACGAGGATCAAAAACGTAAAAAACCTCTTAAATTGAATACGAAGCATAAAGCGTAAATGTGTCGTTACTGAAATTAAGGTGGCAAATTTAAAATTTAAAGGCATAGTTGACGTTTAACCTAATTAGGCTTTTTCAATTTATAATCATTCTAAATAATAAATTTAGCGAACCGCCTGAGGTTCACTCATTATTGTATTTTTACAGCCGCAATATAGTTTTGAAAATGTTACGAATTATACTTTTTATCACCTTATTATCACCAGGTTTCTACTTGAAGGCTCAAGTCTTACCCCTAGATTCAATTAATCCAATTAACGATTCGTTAAAAAAAGGCTACGTAGAAGTAAAGGCCGACCAAAGGCTTGACATTTACATGAAGAGTTTTTACAAAAGCAATAAAGGAAAACAAATAGCTGGTTTTAGAATACAACTGTACAGTGGTACCCGACAAGGAGCTTTTGATTTAAAAAAATCTTTTATAAACACAGTAGAAGGCACTCCTGCTAGTGTTGTCTATGAGAGTCCAGACTTTAAACTACAAGTTGGTAATTATAGAACAAAATTAGAGGCAGAACGCGCCATGCAAGAAATTTGGCCCTTATTTAAAAGTGCATTTTTGGTAAAAACATTAATAGACCTACCGCCTTTACCTATCGAAAAAAAACCTATTTAAGTGCTTTTTCTTTTACGATTTGAATGAGTTGATGAGCAGGAATTACACCGCTCTGTCTCCACAATTGTTGTCCGTTTTGATACAGCACTAATGTGGGCACACCTTGAACGTTGAGCTTAGATGCCAAGGATTGATTTTTATCTACGTCTATTTTTATCACTCGAACTGATTCGCCTAAAACGTCTGAAACCTCTTTTAAAATAGGCGGCATCATTTTACATGGGCCGCACCACTCTGCGAAAAAATCGATTAAAACTGGCTTGTTTGAATTAATAATTTCGTTAAAACTGCTCATTATTGAATTGTTGGCTTTGTAAATGAAATGTGCCACAGGCCGCGTAAATCGCCTACTTTGTAACCTGTTGCTGCATCATTTGGGTATTTACTACTTATTATTTTTTCCACCTCTGGAGTTAGAGATTCTCCTTTTACACCATGGCAGGTAACACAAAGTGATTCCATAACGATTGGTGAATAAAAATTGACTTTATCTTCTTCTTCAAATTGAGTTGGCAGTATTTCCTGACTCTCATCCAATTTATCTTGCCAAACTGATAAAATTTGAGCTTCACTAACATTGGCCGCATTTAGGCTATTTCTTGGTTTTAAAGTAGCTCTCTTAATCTCTACCGCATACAAATTAGCCAATGAATCCGTTAAATCTAGCGCTTTAAGGTTACAAAAACCTACTGCTTCTTCTACGCCACCGCGGCCCATAGCGGCCTTTAAGTTGGCCCCTAGAGCTTTCTTAGATTCTGCTACGATTATTGTTCCTTGTTGCTGATAGTCCATGGCGAGAGATTCTTCATTTTGCTCTACAACTGGAACATCTGCTTCCTGATTGCAAGACCAAATAATTGACGAAACAATCAATAAATAAAAATACTTAGTCATTACTTTTTTGTTTTTTAAAGAACCAATCATTAAACATATCAAACAGCAACCCGCCCATAAACATGCCATACAATGTGCTGTTTAGTGGTTTTGACGTTATAGAGCACGTACCCGAAGCACAACCTATAAAATAGTAGTACAAGTATCCAGCAATGGCACCAATGGCCAAGCCTAAAGAAATTATTGCAACTCTTTTTTTCGTCATTATTTTTCTACAGGTTTACCTTGATTTTCCCAAGCCGTAATACCACCTTCTAAATTGTAAACTTCAGAAAAACCCATTCCTTTTAGCATATTAGCGGTTTTACCACTTCTTCCACCCGATTTACAATATACATACACAGGGGTTTTCGGATCTAAATCAGTTAATAATACTTTAAAGTCATCACGATAAAAATCAAAATGAAGAGCTCCACTTATATGTCCTGCGAAAAACTCATTGTCTGTACGAACATCCAGAACAACTCCATTCTCTTTGGCTATTAATTCTGAAAAAGTTTGCGCGTCCACATCAATATTAATTTGTTCTACAACAACTTTTTCTTCTGCATTATTATTTTCCGTTTCTGTCTCATTATTTTGAGCATTTCCGCAAGAAGCTAGAAATAATGAGGCCATTAAAGGCAAGCTAACGATCAACTTTTTCATTTTGTTATTTATTTATTATTGTTTTAATCTATTTACTTTATTCCAACTACCACCGTTAAAGACTTGGCTATAACCTTTGCTCTTTAACTGACTTGTGGCATTACCACTGCGCATACCACTTGCACAACAAAGTACTATTGGTTCTTTTCCTTTTAGCTTTTTATCAGCTTGTGCTATTGTATTTAACGGAATATTTATAGAACCTTTTACATGCCCTTGTTTAAATTCGCCTGGTGTACGTACATCAACAATTAATGCCTTCTGATTGTTGATGATATCTGCTAAATCTACTTTTGGACCAAGCCCGAACAGTTTTTGAAAAAATCCCATTAGTTCCCGTTTTTAAGCTGATTAACTTGAGCCCAGCCACCACCGTTGTACATTTCTTCTAATCCTTGCTGTTTTAAAAAAGCAACAGCTTGTCCGCTTCTTCCTCCGCTTAAGCAACAAAGTACAACTGGCTTGCTCATATTTTTAAAGTCCTCTATATGATGTGGCACTAAATGTAGAGGAATGTTTTTAGAACCCGCTACGTTTCCACTTTCAAATTCATCCGTACTACGCACATCTATAATTGTTGCATTTGGGTGATTTATTGCGTCTTTTATTTCCATTTATCTTAATTTTTGTTTTCTATTTTTTTGTTGGAGCAAATGTAATCAAGATGGTTAATTGAAATTTTGAATTTCACAAAAAGCAATTTTTCACACGCGTTTCTATTTACAGTTTTCACACTCTATTTCATAAAAAAACCGCTTTACACGAATGTAAAGCGGCTTTTTGAATTTCGATAACTTTTATCTATTACCAAATAACTATTGGCTCTGCTTTCTTCATGGCATCACCATCTTGGCAGCCCCACGCTTCGCTATACTCTGGCATGTTGCTCATTGGTCCAACTACTCTAAAAGAAGCAGGAGAATGAGGGTCTGTTGTTACCTGATTTCTCAAATACTCATCAGTACCATGTTTTTGCCAAACTTGTGCCCAACCTAAAAATATACGTTGCTCTGGTGTAAACCCATCAATATTAGCTTCTGGTGTTTTACCGTCCATATGAATTTTATATGCATAATAAGCTAAGGTTAGTCCACCTAAATCTGCAATGTTTTCACCAAGCGTTAAATCTCCGTTTACGTGTACTCCAGGCAAAACTTCGTAAGCGCTGTATTGCTCAGAAAGTGCTGATGTAAGGGCGTTAAAACGAGCTTTATCTCCATTAGTCCACCAATTGGTCATGTTTCCTTGCGCATCAAAATTACTTCCTTGGTCATCAAAACCATGGCTAAATTCATGACCTATTACACCTCCAATAGCACCGTAATTTAGGGCATCGTCTGCATTAGGATCAAAGAATGGAGGTTGTAAAATTCCGGCTGGGAAAACAACTTCATTATTTAACGGATTATAATATGCGTTTACAATGTGCGCACCCATTCCCCACTCATCTCTATCTACAGGCTGGCCTAATTTCGCAAGGTTTTCTTCGCTTAAATATTTAGACATATTTAGTACATTCTGGAAATAAGAATCGCGAGAAATCTCTAAATCTGAATAATCTTTCCACTTGTTTGGATATCCAATTTTGTAGGTAAATGCATTTAATTTTTCTAATGCTTTTTGTTTTGTAGTATCACTCATCCAAGTAAGGTTAGCAATACGCACACGATATGCACTGCGCAAATCTTCTACCATTTGCTCTACTTGTTTTTTGCTTTCTTCTGGGAAATACTTTTCTACATACAAGTGGCCTAACTGTTCGTTTAATCCACCAATGGCGCCTTGAATGCGTTTCCATCTTGGTTGCATTTTTTTAGTTCCGCTAAGTGTTTTGCTGTAGAACTCAAAGTTTAATTTACCATACTCATATGGCAAATAAAGTACGGCAGCATCTAGTACATGCCATCTGTAATATGCTTTCCAATCTTCAAATGGTATATCTTTTACAAGCTTATTAAGAGCTTTAATATACTTAGGGCCTGTTACTATTACTTCATCAAATGTTAATCCGTAAACGTTAAAATAAGCGTCAAAATCTACATTTGGGGCAAGGGCTTTTACCTCATCTAAAGACATGGGGTTATACAAAGCAGGAATGTTTCTCATTTCCACACGACTCATGTGCTGCTCTGCCATTTTGTATTCTACATTGTAAATACGGTTTGCTTGATCTGTAGCTGCAGCCTCATCCATTCCGTAAAGCACAAATAAGTTGGCAAGATGCTTCTTGTATTTGGCTTGTATTTCTTTATTTACAGAATCGGTTTTTAAATAATAATCTCTGTCTGGCATACCCAACCCACCTTGTTCTAGGTAAAGTGCGTTTACAGATGAGTTCATCAAATCTGCTTGAACACCAATGCCAATAGGTGCACTAACATTGTTGTAACCATATTCTGCCATTAAAGCAAAAAGTTCACTCATGTTTGTGGTAGCATCTACGCGCTCCATATATGGATCAAACGCTTTGGTGCCTAATTCTTCTACAGCCAAAGAGTCCATCCCGCTATAAAAGAAATCGCCAATTAACTGACCATCGCTGCCTTTGGCTTGACCTTCTTTTGCAGCATATTCTTCTAAGATACCTTTAATGCGAATCTTGTTGTCTTCTGCCAATTTTGAAAATCGTCCCCAGCTACTTTCTGTTTCCGGTATAGGATTGTATTTAATCCAACTTCCGGCAGTAAACTGAAAAAAGTCATTGCAAGGAGATGCTGAAGAATCGATAGCTGAAACATCAAATCCTCCTGTTTTTTCTGAACTTTCTTCTTCAGGTTTTGGATCTGTACATGCTGAAAGCATTACAACAGCCCCGATAGTTAAATACTTAAGATTCATTAAAAATTTGTTTTTATAAATTATTGATTAATCCAAATGTGGCGCAAATTACGTTGTTTATCTGTTAAGTTTTCGTTAATGAAAAGCACGTCACTTTCTACTTGCACTGTTTTTATTGCTTTGGCTTTTAGCTCCACTTCTACACTCTTTCCTTTTTTGTTTTCCCTTACTACAACTACAGTTATTTTATCTCCAACTTGGGTAGTTTTTTTTGCTTCTGAGGCTACAGCATATGCGGTGTGCTTGTTTACTTTTTGTCCGTTCCAAGATTTTATATAATCTCCCTTTTGTATGCCCAGGTCTTTTATAAAGGGATTATCGTCATCAAATCTTGTTACCCTTACCAAATCTTTATCCTTAACGGGCGAAAAAGAAATATTGCCAAATGATATTTCTTCTGATTCTCTACTTTCTATGTAGGTTATACCAACCTCTGCGAACAAATCTTTTAAAGGAAGTGGTTCTGCGCTGGCTACATGTTTTACTAAAAACGTTTCTATTTCTGCAAAAGAATTTTCGGCTATAATGCTAAAAAAGTCGTCATCAACAAAAAAAGTATCTGCACCATATACATTCCATAATTTCTCCAGCAAATCATTCAATCCCATTTCACCTTCAGAGAGAACACGCAATTTTAAATCTAACGTCATGCCAATAAGGGCACCTTTCATGTAAACATTTCCGTATTGATTTTCATATACATCTAAAGCGTGTTTGCTAAGCTGAGTAAAAGGTACGTACTGATTATATCTTTTAGCCCATTTTATTTTAGACTTTGTTTCATCTACAAATTGCTGTAGCGTTAATATGCCGCCCCGAGCCTGAGAAATCATTGAATTGTATTCGGTAACGCCTTCATAAAACCAAAGGTGCTCACTCATTTGTGGGCTAATAAAATCGAATTCATTTATTTGCTTAGAATGAATATTTAGAGGGGTTACAATGTGAAAAAACTCATGCGCCACAATATCTCTATAGAGCTGCATAGGCTCTCCTTCAAAGAACATTCGCATAACTTGATCATTGGCATCAGGCACCGTAAGCAGTGTAGAAGTATGATGCTCTAAGGCACCGGTATTTCTAATGGCAACCCTGGGTTCTAAGCCATAAATTAATATGGTGTACTTTTCTGCGGGTAAGTTTCCGTTAAAATATGCGGCCGCTGCTTTAAACAAATCTTTTAGTCCGTCTCTAATCTTGGTGGCATCTACATTTTTTTCTTTGGAGTAAGCCCCAATCATGATGGGTATGCCTGCCACAACCATGCTTGCAGTATCTGGAGCCGCGTATAAAATTGGGCAATCATGCACCTCAAAATAATTGGCCGCGGTAAATAGGTCTAAAGAATCCATACGCTTTAAATTTTGCAAAGATGTTACACCATACATCTCAACAGGTTTTTTAATGTGTAGCTGATATGCACGTTTATCGTGATTATCTAGATACCCAATAAAACCAAAATTATTTAGCATAAATGCTTCTTCTGAAATGCCAGTGCCGCCTGGGGCAAATATTTTTGATTTCGGATTGTTATAACTCGCACTTGCCCAATATTCTATTTTGTACAATTCTTTGGCATTGCCAATTTGCCATTGGTTTACATTTAGCGTCTCTACACTCAACTCTTCGCCTTGGCTGTTATAAGCTTTAAAATCATGCACAAACTGGCCATAATCATAAACCTTATACGTACCCGGAATTATTTTAGGCATGGTAAACACCGTGCTTTCTTGTTCTAAAATGGGTACTACCATGGTTACTTTTATTTTGTCTTCAACAATGTTTGTTAAATCCATTTGTACTTGGTAGCCCTCTGTATTTTGTATAGGTGCAAATGCCGATGTGATAAACGGCAATAGCAAAAGCGCAATTAATTTATTCATGCAACCTGTGTTATAAATCTTTTTTAAAAAACGGCTACTCGGCCATTAAGTTAAACCCGGGATTATCATCTTTTTCTATGGCCGGCCTTCCAACTTCCATCCATTCTGGTGCGGGTGCGCCTTTTAAATAATGATCAAAAAACTGCGCCATTCTTTGACTTAGATCTTTTCTGTTATGTCTTTTCATTAGGTTGTGCTGCTCGCCATTATAAACTAACATCCATGTAGGTTTTCCTAATCTACGCAATGCCATAAAATATTCTATCCCTTGGTACCAAGGCACTGCACCATCATCATCATTGTGCATCATTAAAAGGGGTGTTTCTACTTTATCAGCAAAAAATACCGGACTATTTTTTATGTAAACCTCTCTGTTTTCCCAAAGCGTTGCACCCAAACGGCTTTGCGTGCGCTCATACTGAAACTCTCTGCTCATGCCAGATCCCCATCTTATTCCTCCATACGCACTTGTCATATTGCTTACGGGTGCACCGGCCATGGCACATTTAAACATGTTAGTTTTTGTAACCAGATAAGCTACTTGGTAACCTCCCCAACTTTGCCCTTGTATGGCCATGTTTTCTTCATCTACCCAAGCATTCTTTGCCATTTCTTTAGCACCGCTCACGATGTAATCGTACGCATCTTGCCCGGGCTGGCCCGTTTTATAATGGATATCTGGTACAAAAATTAAATAATCATGACTAATGAAATAAGGAAAGTTAATAACCGATGCACTTGGCGCAGGTGTTTTATAACTAAAGATTCTTTCTGAGGACGTTTCATAAAAATAAACAAGCATTGGGTATTTTTTAGTTTCGTCAAAATCTTCAGGCTTATACAAGAGGCCTTTCGCCATTTTACCGTTGTAGGCTTTCCACTCAACCATTTCTACTGTTCCCCATTTAAAATCTGCTTGCTGAGGATTGGTGTCTGTAAGTTTTTTTGGAGAAGCAAACGCGGTATTGGAGATATACAATTCAGGGTACACCTCATAATTACCTTTCGTAAAAATCAACTTATCCGCATCTTTTGCTTTTGAAGGATAGCCAAAGCCAAATTTACTTGGCGCAACCAAAACCTTCGTTTCGCCAGTTTCCCAATGAAAAGACACATACCCTTCTTCTTTGGTTTCGTCATTTAAAGTAGATAACAACCACCACTCCTTATTTAGCTGATTGTCTTGATCGCTTAAATAAATAAAGCCATATTCTGTTTTTGATTTACGGCCCATTTCTTTGGTTAAACATTTGGGCTTTCCTGGTCGCATAGGGTTTACTGCCCAGATATCATATTTATCTGTAAAAACAAACAAAGAATCTGCAATCCATCCATATGCAGCGTAAGAGGTTGGTTCATCAGGAATGTCATTCGACTCATTCCAAACCGGATATTTTATGTTTTTAGAAAGGTTTACCGTTTTGCCGGTAGCAATGTTATAGGCATACCAGTGGCGCGTTGCTCTATCAAACCAATACGCATAATTTTCGTCTGGAGATAATTGTAATCCCGTACGTATACTTTTTTGTACCGGCATAAATTTCCCGGTTTCTATATTCACCAAGGCAACATCCCTGTGCGTAGGTATAAGCCAAGATGCTTCCTTTCTATAAGGCTTATCTGCATAGGCAGTAACGTATGTTTTAACCGTATCTCTAGGGTAGCTTGCAATTTCATACTCCTCGTTACCCAGTTGCACAAAGCTATTATCGCTTAATTTAATTCTTCCTAAATAAGATTTTTGGGCTTCTCTGCGCACGTTTAGCTTTTGCATTGGCTGTATTTCTTCATCTTGCCAATTCCATATATCAAGCCTAACTTTTTCTTCGTCTAGCGCCATGGTATCTTCTGGGTAGATGGTTGGAATTGGTTTTGTGCCTACCAATAAATAGTTATTGTTTTCGTCTATAACAGTTCTAAAATCTGCTGATGGCATCCAGCCTTCTGGCAAACCTGCGGTAGCTGTATCTAGCAATGCAACGGTTTTTTCGCCATCCCAAAGTTTTAAGGTGTAGTATTGAATATCTGCTTTGGCAGAATCTTGCGTGGTTAAGTAGGCCAATTTTGTTCCTCTTTTGTTCAAGGAAACGCCATCGCAACTTTTAAATGCCGAATCTATAAGGGTAGATTTTGATGTGGCCAAATCAACAGAAAACAAACCTTTGTGTTGTAAAGAATCTCCAATGTTTCTGAGGTAGTAAAACTGATTTGCGAAATCGGGCATAAAAAAATCATCTACCCATTTTATATCAATAAAAGAATCATCTTCTAAATTAATTAGGCGAACATAATTTCCCGTAGGCTTTTCGGATTTTTTCTTCTTGGCAGGTTTCTCTTCTGCTTCACCTTTTTTGTTCTTTTTCTTTTTCTTCGCTTGCTTTTCTTTTTTCTTCTTAGCTTTTTTCTCTGCTTTTTCTTTTGCCTTTTTTTCTTCTTCTGTTAAGGGAGGTGTTTCTACTTTAGGCAATTCTTCTAGATTCACAGCTAGCCAATTTCCAGACTCGGCTGGCATGCTAAAACTTTTTATATCAGCAATGGTATCCGAAACTCCGCTTGCCATTTTATAAATAACAAGCTTGTCCTTCGGCATATCTTTTCGTTTGGTTTTTTTGCGTTTTAACTCTCTAACCTCTTCGTATTCGGGAGATACTTTAAATACCAAATAATTATTGTCTTTGGTTAAAAACGCGTTTGATGCTCTGTTAAATTCTAGTGTTTCTTCTGTATTTGTATTATAAACGTATAATGTTTTGTCTCCTTCTTGCGGAGATTTATACCACATTACAAAAAGCCCATCGTCTGTTATCGATTTCCCTGAAAGGTAATTCCAGCTGTTAAAGTCTTCTGGTGATAAGGATTTTTTTTGTGCGTTTACAACCGTTGCAAAAGCCGCAATAAACAAAAGGGTAAATATTTTTTTCATGCCTAAAACTTAGAATTTGCGGCAAAATACAAAAGGAAGTTGTGTATTAACCCATTTGAAAAAACAAGCCTGTTAAAGATTGCTTAAAAATAAATATTTACACTAAAAAAGTGATTTCATGGCTTATGATGGCGGCTTTTGCAATCATGGCACTTACTCCACAATATCGCTCTACCGAAAGTTTTACCGCTTTCTCCATCTTGGCATACTCACTCTTAGGCATTTTTATTCTATACTCTACTTTTATGGTGTGGTAAACTACGGGGTGTTCATCGGTTAAATGGCCAGATACCACAATGCTAAAGTGGCTATACTTTGCACGCATTTTATTTAGCATCGATATAACATCCATTCCTGTACAACCCGATAGAGAATTTAACAGCAAGATTTTTGGGCTTGGTCCCGCGTTATTACCGCCAAAATCCTGGCTGGCATCAATGGTTAAGGTATGGCCATTTAAATCGGTGTTAAACTCCATACCAGTGCCATGCACCGTTTCTATTTTATGCTGATTCATTTTGGTGATTGATTTGTTGGTCTTGTAAAGGTAATACTACTTTTTTGTTCAAGGCAATCGGTATAAAAAAACCCGCTTATGCGGGTTTTTTATTCTTTTGTTTTAGGCTGTGTATTACCTCAAATTATGATATACGTTTTGCACGTCATCATCTTCTTCCATTTTCTCTATCAGTTTATCCACGTCTTTTTGCTCTTCCTCACTTAATTCTTTGGTTGTGGTAGGAATGTACTCTGTGCCTGATTCTATAATTTCAATTCCCTTTTCATCTAGACCTTTAGAAATGTTTCCAAACTCTTCAAAGGGGCCGTAAAGCATAATTACGTCTTCTTCTTCGTCTTTAAAAATTTCTTCTACGCCATAATCTATCATTTCAAGCTCAAAGTCCTCAATGTTTATTTCGGCTGCCGCAATTTTAAAATGGCATTTGTGCTCAAACATAAACTCTACACTTCCGCTTGTGCTTAAACTACCATTGCATTTATTAAAATAGCTGCGCACATTGGCAACAGTTCTGGTAGGATTATCTGTAGCGGTTTCTACAAGAACGGCAATTCCGTGAGCTGCATATCCTTCGTAAACTAAGGTTTTGTAGTCGCTTTGGTCTGTGCTACCACCTTTTTTTATGGCGCGCTCAACATTATCTTTTGGCATGTTGGCTGCCTTGGCATTTTGGATGAGTAATTTTAACCTGTAATTGCTTTCGGGGCTGGGTCCACCCTCTTTTACGGCCATGATTATATCTCTACTTAGGCGCGTAAAAATTTTGCTCATACTTGCCCAGCGCTTAAATTTTCTTTCCTTTCTAAACTCGAATGCTCTACCCATTACTTTGACTTATTTTTTAGGTTGGCAAATTTAATTTTTACCCTGTGTTTAAAAAATATATGATGTTGGTTCTACTTTTTAAAGCATGATGATTTGCTACTTACTTTACTTCCCATGTGTTTTTACCTCCCAGAATAGCATCCAAATCTCCTTCTCCTTTTAGCTCTTTTGCGTTTTTAATTTGTGCAGTCATTAAATCTTCGTAGCACGGTCTATTTACGGCATAAAAAACACCAAATGGCCTTGGAAATTGTACACCGTTTAGCGGACCATCAAACATACGTGCAAGCAAGTTGGCTTTGGTTAAGTCGGTTTCGTCATGCACCCATAAATTGTCTATGCCGTACTCTTCTACATCTACAACTTTTGGGGTTAAACAATCTAAGGCTAGCCCTTTGGTATTGCCTTCGCCAAACACTATGGGTTTGCCGTGTTCTAGAAAAACGGTTTCTAAGGCTTTCGATTTTTTATCGGTAAATATGGTAAAGGCTCCATCATTAAAAACATTGCAGTTTTGATAGATTTCTAAAAACGAAGACCCTTTGTGGTTATGCGTTCTCAATAAAATTTCGCGCAAATGTTTGGGATCTCTATCCATGGTTCTGGCAATAAAGGTAGCATCTGCACCCAATGCCAACGTAAGCGGATTAAACGGATGATCTATTACACCCATGGGGCTACTTTTGGTTAGTTTACCCATTTGTGATGTTGGCGAATATTGACCTTTTGTAAGCCCGTAAATCTCGTTGTTAAACAACATAATATTTACGTCTAAATTTCTTCTAAGCAAATGAATCAAGTGGTTTCCGCCAATAGAAAGGCTATCGCCATCTCCGGTAATAATCCAAACGCTAAGTTCTGGGCGAGAAGATTTTAAACCTGTAGCTACTGCGGTTGCTCGGCCATGTATGCTGTGCATGCCGTACGTATTCATATAATACGGAAAGCGAGAGGAGCATCCAATACCCGAAATAAACACAATGTCTTCTTTGGGAATACCCAATTCTGGCATTACGGTTTGTACTTGCTTTAAGATGCTATAATCTCCACAGCCAGGACACCAACGTACGTCTTGATCGGTAGAAAAATCTTTAGCTGTATATGTTGTCATTACGTTTTGTTCTTGTTAATCAATAAAAACATGGCTATTCTTTAATTACAGCCATTGCACCAGCTACAATTTCGTCTGCTAAAAACGGCATACCTTTTATCTTATTTAGGCCTTTGGCATCTACCAAATATTTGGCTCTAATAAGTTGTACTAGCTGTCCGTTGTTCATTTCTGGGATAAGCACATGCTTAAATTTACTTAGCACTTCGCCCAAGTTTTTAGGAAAAGGATTTAAATGACGAAGGTGCGCTTGCCCAACCAATACGCCTTCACTCCTCAAACGGTCAATGGCCACTTTAATAGATCCATATGTGCTTCCCCAACCTAAAATAAGCAGATCTCCTTCTTCTATATCGCTTTTTAATAGCGGAATAAAATTGGCAATATTATCAACCTTAGCTGCGCGTTGTTTTACCATGATTTCGTGGTTATCTGCTTCGTAACTCACGTTTCCGGTAATGTCTTCTTTTTCTAATCCGCCTAGCCTGTGTTCTAATCCAGCAACCCCTGGTATTGCCCATTGGCGCACACCATTGGCATCTCGCTTGTATGGCATATAGGCTTCTTCGATTGGTTTGGCAAAGTTTGTTTTTATAGGCTCTAAATCTGCCTTTTTAGGGAAACGCCATGGTTCTGCCCCATTGGCAATGTAACCATCGCTAAGAATCATAACGGGGGTCATGTGTTCTATGGCAATTTTGCAAGCCTCATACGCGGTGCTAAAAGAATCTGCAGGCGATGAAACCGCGAGCACCGGAAGCGGAGCTTCGCCATTGCGGCCATACATGGCTTGAAATAAATCGGCTTGCTCTGTTTTTGTTGGCAATCCTGTGCTTGGCCCACCGCGCTGAACATTAATGATCACCATGGGTAACTCTAGCATAAGTGCCAAACCAATGGCCTCAGCTTTAAGTGCAATGCCCGGACCAGAAGAAGCGGTTATGCCCAAATCGCCACCAAAACTTGCTCCAATAACCGAGGTTGCTGCAGCAATTTCGTCTTCGGCTTGAAAAGTTTTTACACCAAAATTTTTGTGTCTTGCCAAATGATGTAAAATATCGGTTGCAGGCGTAATGGGGTAACTGCCGTAAAACAGCTCTAATCCCGATTTTTGTGCTGCAGCCACAAGTCCTAACGATAAACCTTCGTTACCCACAATGTTGCGGTAAACACCTTTGGGCAAAGAGGCAGGTTCTATATTGATGCGCTCATAAGCAGATTCTGTGGTAATTCCGTAGCTATATCCGGCTTTTAAAACGGTAATGTTGGCGTTTGCAACCTCAGGGTTTTTCTTAAACTTTTCGGCAATAAATTTTTCGGTATGGCTAAGTTCGCGGTGAAACAACCAGTAAATAAACCCAAGCACAAACATGTTTCTGCTGCGGTCTCTTTCTTTCATGCTTAGCTCAGAATCTTTCAGAGCCTCGCGCGTAAGCCGCGTAACATCTAGCTTTATTACTTGGTGATGCGCTTCTTGCTCTTTTAGCGGATCGGCAGCATCTATGTGCCCCGCAAGTTTTAAGTTTCTGGCATCAAAACCGGCTTCGTTGGCAATAATTAAGCTATTCTTTTTTAGTTGCGAGAGATTTTTTTTAAGGGCTGCAGCATTCATGGCCACCAACACATCGGCCAGCCCGCCTGGGGTAAAAATTTCTGTGCTTCCAAAATTTATTTTAAAACCACTTACCCCACTCACGGTTCCTTGTGGGGCTCTAATTTCTGCTGGAAAATCGGGGAATGTGCTTAAATCGTTGCCAAACAATGCCGTGGTGTTGCTAAACTCAAACCCTGTAAGTTGAATTCCGTCTCCGCTATCTCCGGCAAATATGATGGTAACTTTTTCTCTTTTGTTATCTTTTAATAGGGCCATTTACTGCTGCTCTAAACTGTTTTGTCGCTAATTTTAGATGGGTTTTAGCTAACCTCTATTACTTGGTTGATGTGCGGTAAATATTTTTTAATGGTCATTTCCACACCACTTTTTAAGGTCATCTGATTAACAGAGCAATCTGTACAGGCGCCTAAAAATTTCACCTTCACAACGTTGTCTTCGGTTAGCTCTAAAAATTTAATATCGCCCCCGTCTGATTTTAAAAACGGACGAATTTCGTCTAAGGCTTTATGAATTTCTTCTATTTCTGCTAATCTACTTTCCATTAGGCTTCTACTTTTTTAGGACTGCAACCCGCCATGGTTGTAATTCTCACTACTTCTGTGGGCGGCAATTCGTCATTTCTTTTCACCAACTCTGTAACTACATTTTTTGCCATTTCTTTAAGCTGCTGGGCAATGTCTGTATTTTCTTGCAATACAGCCGGGCGGCCAACATCTCCAGCTTCGCGAACACTTTGCACCAGTGGTATTTCTCCTAAAAATGGCACTTGCAACTCGTTGGCCAAATTTTGCGCGCCTTCCTTACCAAAAATGTAATACTTATTGTTTGGCAATTCTTCTGGAGTAAAGTAGGCCATGTTTTCTACAATGCCTAAAACGGGTACGTTTATAGAATCCATTTTAAACATGCCCACTCCTTTTCTGGCATCGGCAAGGGCAACGGCTTGTGGTGTACTTACAATTACTACACCTGTAATGGGCACAGATTGCACAATAGATAAATGTATATCGCCCGTACCCGGAGGTAAATCTATAAGCATAAAATCTAGCTCGCCCCAATGCGCATCTCTAACAATTTGATTTAACGCTTTAGATGCCATAGGCCCACGCCAAACTACAGCTTGGTTTGCTCCGGCAAAAAAGCCAATGCTCAGCATTTTTACTCCGTAGCTTTCTACAGGCTCCATTTTACTTACACCATCTATGTTTAAGCCACGCGGTTTGGCCGTAGTAACATCAAACATTAAAGGCATGCTTGGCCCGTAAATATCGGCATCTACAACACCCACTTTAAAACCCATTTGAGCTAAAGAAACGGCAAGGTTGGCGGTAATGGTACTTTTACCAACGCCCCCTTTGCCCGATGCAACAGCAATAATATTTTTTACTCCGGGTAATGCTTCGCCTTTAATTTGTTGTGGTTTTTGCGCCTGCTGCTTTACTTCTTCGGGCACAATTACATTCACCTTTATTTTTGCTTTTTCATACGCATGGGTATGTATAGCTTTTAAAATATCTACTTCTAATTTTTTCTTAGCCTGCAACGTAGGGTTCATGCAGTACACATCTAGCATTACTTCATCTCCAAAAACTTGTACATTTTTTACGTGTCCGGCAGCAACTAAATTACCATGATCGTTTGTAGCTTGCACGTGTTCCAGCGCTTGCATCACATCCGTTTTATTCATCATTCTATATTGTTAAGAAAGACAACAAAGGTAGTAACCAAAAGGTTGCTAACTCATTCTAAAAGTCATGGTTTTATTGATAATTTTTTTTGTCGTAAAACCATTCCATTTCTTCTATTTTCGCTGCATGATACTAGTAACAGGGGCAACGGGTTTAGTGGGTTCTCATTTGCTATATGCATTGGCAAAGCGGGGCGAAAAAATTAGAGCCACCAAGAGGCCAACAAGCCATGTAAATGTTGTTGCCTTGGCATTTTCTTTTTATGGCAAGCACGAAACCAAATGGTTAGAAAACATTGAGTGGGTAGATGCAGATTTGCTTAATCCGGCTGATGTTGAAGACTTGTTTGAAGACGTAACACATGTGTTTAATTGTGCGGCTTTGGTTAGTTTTAATCCAAAAGACAAGTACAAACTAATACACGAAAACCCCGCCATAACCAGTATTTTGGTAAACGAGGCTTTGCAAAGAAACGTGGTGCATTTTGCACATGTAAGCTCTGTGGCAGCCATTGGCAGAACCAAAGATTTTAACCAAATAATTACCGAAGAAACCGAGTGGAAAAACGGCCCCGACAATAGCAACTATGCCGTAAGCAAACATTTGGCCGAACTTGAAGTGTGGCGCGGAATTGAAGAAGGCCTGTGTGCCGCCATGATTAACCCTACAGTAGTGCTTGGTGCCGGCAATTGGAACAACAGCAGCAACACCCTTTTTAAAAAATTTTCTAAACCTTATGCCTTTTACACCAACGGTTGTAATGGGTTTGTAGATGTTAGAGATGTGGTTGATCTACTCCTAAAAATATCTGACCAAAAAATAAACAACCAGCGCTTTATTGCCGTTGGAGAAAACATTTCCTACAAAGCGCTTACCTCGCAAATTGCTACAGCATTTAACCAAAAACCACCACACATTGCAGCAAAAAAGTGGATGCTAAATTTACTTTGGCGGGCAGAAAAACTGCGCACAACGCTTACGAATACAAGCCCCTTAATTACAAAAGAAACCACGCACAGCGCCATGTCGTCTTGGCAATATGCAAACAACAAAGCAACCGAAGTTTTACAACATACCTTTAGGCCAATACACCAAAGTATTGCTGAGTTTGTGGCGTTTTATAAATCCCAAAATTAATTTTTAGAAGGTGGCACAAGTGTATTGCCTTGGATAGTTCATTCTTCTTTTCCGTCCGTAAATACCTCTGCGTCTTCTACTTTTAGCATATCCTCTTCTGGCGTTTCTGCTTTAATGCCCAAGCTGGCTTCTTTTTTACTCAGCTCTACAAGAACTTCTTCAAACACAACTTTAAGAATTTCTGGATGGCGAGAATACCATGTAAAACTCTCTTTAAATTTCGCTTGTGTTATGTTGTGTTTTTGATAGATTTTGGCGTAATAATCCGGCAAAGAGTTGGTGTCTCCTAAAACAAGCTTTCCAGATCTGGCACCTTCTACCAAGTGTATATCTACCAAAATAGGCACCAATTGCTCTTGTGTTAAATAGCCTTTTGGCAGCTCTTTTTTATAGCTTGTACAAAAGGTAAACAAGCCCATGCAAAGCAGCAATGTAAAATATTTAGCCGCGGTCAAATTCAAGTCTAGTGCCTTTTACAGATTCGTTAAAATCTCCGTTTTTATAAACCAAATGGCCATTTACAAATGTGTGCGTAACTCTAGATTTAAAGTTTTGGCCCATAAACGGAGACCAACCACAATCATACAGCACATTGCTAGAATTTACTTGCCAAGGTCTGTGCGGATCTACCAAAACCAAATCGGCATGGTAACCTTCGCGTATAAAACCGCGCTCTTTTAACCCTAACAATTTTGCAGGGTTGTGGCACATTTTATCTACCAACTTTTGTATGGTTATTTTTTCTTGATGCACAAACTCCATCATGGCCACCAAACCGTGTTGTACAAGCGGGCCACCACTGGGCGCTTTTGTATACGGGTTTTGTTTTTCTTCTAAGGTATGAGGTGCATGGTCTGTAGCAATTACATCAATTCTATCATCAAGCAAGGCTTCCCAAACACCGGCACGGTCTTCGGCTGTTTTTACGGCCGGGTTCCATTTTATTAGCGAACCTTTTTGCTCATAATCTGCATCTGTAAACCACAGGTGATGCACACATGCCTCAGCTGTAATACGCTTTTTTTCTAGCGGCAATTTGTTGGCAAAAAGTTTAGTTTCTATTGCCGTAGAAAGATGATATACGTGCAATTTGGTATTTAGCTTCTTGGCTAGATTTACGGCATACTCAGACGATAAATAGCAAGCCTCTGCACTTCTAATCACACCATGCATTTTCATAGGGATGGCATTTCCATACTCGGCTTTGGCCTTTTCTAAATTAGCTTTAATGGTTGCCTCATCTTCGCAATGTGTAAATATTTGAAGATCTATTTCGCCAAATATCTTTTCGAGCACGGCATGGTCATCTACCAACATATTACCGGTGCTGCTGCCCATAAATATTTTTATGCCTGCGTGTTTGCTTTTATCGGCCTTTTTAAGCTCTTCTAAATTGCTGTTTGTTGCGCCAAGGTTAAAGCCAAAGTTGGCCAAACTTTTGGTGGCGGCAAGTGCATATTTATCTTCTAACAACTTAATGGTTGTAGCTTGAGGCACCGTGTTGGGTTGCTCTATGTAGCTGGTAATTCCACCGGCCACAGCAGCTCTACTTTCGGTATAGATGTTTCCCTTTTGGGTTAAACCGGGTTCTCTAAAGTGCACCTGATCATCTACTACCCCCGGAATTAAGTACTGGTTGCTGGCGTCAATAATTTTTATTTCGCTGTTTTTCTGAGAGATATTATCATCTATCTGCTCAATTCTACCATTCACAATCAACACGTCTCCGTGTTTTATTTCGCCTTCATTTACAATGTTGGCATTCTTAATTAAAAATCTATTCATCATCTAAAAACCGTTAGGTCTTTTTATATCAATCTTTCACTATAAACTTAATTCCATTTTCTAAAGAAGCTTTTTAACTTTAGCATAATCACGCCAAAAACAGCTTCTTTTATAATTCCGCCCGACATTTTAGATTCGCCTGCGGTACGATCTGTAAATATTACCGGAATCTCTTTTATACCAAACCCGTATTTCCAGGCGGTAAATTTCATTTCTATTTGAAATGCATATCCCACAAAATCTATTTTGCTTAGATCTATTTTTTCTAAAACGCTGCTGCGGTAACAAACAAATCCTGCGGTGGCATCTTGCACGGGCATGCCTGTAATAAAGCGTACGTATGCCGATGCAAAGTACGATAGCAACACCCGGCTCATGGGCCAATTTACTACGTTTACACCTTTTATATATCTAGAGCCAATCACCACTTCGTTACCATCTTGTTGGGCGGCTGCGTACAAACGCACCAGATCTTTTGGGTTATGGCTAAAGTCGGCATCCATTTCTATTACAAAATCATACCCGTTTGCCTGTGCCCATTTAAACCCAGCTATGTATGCTGTGCCTAAACCCAGCTTGCCACTACGTTCTATTAAATGCAACTTACCTGGGTAATCTTTTAGCGCATCTTTTACAATTTGGCCAGTACCATCGGGGCTTCCATCATCTATAACCAACACATGAAAACCCCCTTCTAAAACAAAGACTGCTTTAATGATCTGGGAAATGTTTTCCTTTTCATTGTACGTGGGTACAATTACAAGTGGTTTAGACATGGATGATTTTTAAGACGGCAAAAGTAACTATTGCAATGATTTTAATATTGAAAAATTAGCAACGATTTCTTTGTTAAAATGTTTTATCAAATCTGCAGTTTACTTACAAGGTTTGTTCTTGTAAACGCAAATCATTGCCAAAAAATTGGCGGGCAATTTGCTCAAAAGTCTCGGTATAATCTGACACATAAAAAATGTGTTTGCCCCATTTTTTAGTTGCTAATAAATGTTTAGCGGCCAATACTTGAGATATAGTTTCGGCAACGATTAAAGGCGAATCAATAACGGCTACCCTGTTTTTTAAATATTCTTCAATTTTATTGTGCAGAATAGGGTAATGCGTACAACCCAATATTAAAGAAGAAACACCTGCCAGTTCCGGTTTATTTAAATAATGCGCCAAAACATCATTGCTGATGTTAGATTGCGCCAAACCCTCTTCTATTACCGGAACCAAAAGTGGCGTAGCCAAGGAGTTAACCGTTACAGTTGCATCATTTTTTTGCAACCTTGATTTGTATGCACCACTAAGCACGGTGGCTCTAGTACCTATAACCCCAATTTTTTTATGACCATGGGCAAGGGTGGCATCTACCACGGGGTCTATTACATTAAAAACAGGTACCAAATGGCCAAATTTTTCTTGCATGGCTTCAAAGGCTACAGCGCTTGCGGAGTTGCATGCAATAACCAATGCTTTGGCACCTTTGCTCATTAAAAAATCGCCAATGGCCAAACTGTAGCTTGTTATAGCTTCTGCACTTTTTTCGCCATAGGGCAAATGAGCAGTATCTCCAAAATAGATAAAATTTTCTCTAGGCAGTAAATTAGCTAGTGCGCGTGCAACGGTTAAGCCGCCAACGCCACTATCAAAAATACCAATTGGTGCATCATTTGCCATGCAGCAAATTTAAACCGATTGTTGGGTTACCTTCTACCTACATTTTAAGATTTGTGCGAAAAAGAATTACACAGTACATCAAACAATAATTAGCATTTGTTTATGTTTAACACCCAAACAAATGGTATGCAATTAGAATTATATAACTACAAAAACAGCTGGAAATTTGTATTGCTGGTTGTGGCTGTACTTATAGCCCTTGGCACTTTGTGGTACACAGAATCTTTTCTTAAAGAACTTAGAAAGGAAGAAGCAAACAGAGCCCAAATATGGGCAGAAGCAACAAAGATTTTGGTAAATGCCGAAACAGACGAACAGTTTTTGCTTGCCCTGCTGGTGGCCGAAAAAAACACCACCATTCCTATTATTATGATTGATCAGGACTCGAACATTGTATTGGATAGGAATATAAAATTACCCAAGAAAAACCAAGACGCTTTTTTAAAAGAATTGGTGCAAACCATGGCGAAAGAAAGTGAACCAATTATTGTGGAGTTACCCAACAACACCAAGAATTACATCTTTTACCGAGACTCTAGCATCTTAACACAACTTAGAATTTACCCCATTGTATTGCTTGGCGTAATTGCCCTCTTTATCATGATTGCCTACATGGCCTTTAGCAATGTTAGGAGAAGTGAACAAAACCGAGTGTGGACGGGCATGGCCAAAGAAACAGCTCACCAAATAGGCACTCCCCTTTCTAGTTTAATGGGATGGATAGCCCTTTTACGAGAACAAAACACAGACGAAACGGCCCTAGAGGAAATGGAAAAAGACATAGATCGGCTTCAAACCATAACCGATCGGTTTTCTAAGATTGGCTCGCAGCCGCAACTACAATTAGAAAATATTGCCGAAGCCACAGAAAAAACAACAGGGTACATGAAAAGGCGATCTTCTAAACGTATAGAAATGTCTTACAAAAACCTGTTGGCACACCCCATTATCTTACCCTTAAACATACAGCTTTATGGTTGGGTGATAGAAAACTTAGTAAAAAACGCCATTGATGCGATTGAAGGAAAAGGACAAATAAACGTGCTGCTTTCTGAAAATAGCAGCAATGTTATCATTGAGGTATCTGATACAGGAAAGGGTATATCGCCTGCCCAAACAAAAACTATTTTTAGGCCCGGCTTCACTACAAAATCGCGCGGCTGGGGGTTAGGACTCTCTTTGGCAAAACGCATTATTGAAGATTACCACAAAGGGAAAATTAGCGTAGCCAAAAGCGAAATAGGAAAAGGCACCACCTTTAGAATAACTTTGCCGAAAAACTAAAAACTCCAATTGAGCAGCCTCTATTTTCACATTCCGTTTTGCAAACAAGCCTGTCATTATTGCGATTTTCATTTTAGCACGGTGCAAAAAACATATCGCCCCGTGATGGATGCCATGCTGGCGGAAATGGATTTACAAGCCAACTTTCTGGCTGATAAAAAACTTACGTCTGTTTATTTTGGTGGCGGCACACCTTCGCTTTTGCCCGATGTTGATTTGGGAAATTTCATCGAAAAAGCACACCGCAATTTTGAGGTGCAAGCTGATGCCGAAATTACTTTAGAGGCCAACCCTGACGATTTAACGGCCGACAAATTGCGCTTCTACAAAAACATCGGTATAAACCGATTGAGCATTGGCACACAAAGTTTTTTTGATGATGAGCTCGAACTGATGAACCGCTCGCATCACGCCCAACAAGCCATTTCGGCCGTAAAGCGCGCGCAAGATGTGGGTCTAGAAAACATCACCATCGATTTGATTTTTGGCATGCCGAAATCAACTTTGGCCAAATGGAACGAAAATTTAAAAACCGCCATGGCATTGCAAGTGCCCCATTTTTCGGCCTACTCGCTCACCATCGAACCGAAAACAGCACTGCATAAAATGGTGGAAAATGGCCAAGTTATTTTGCCCACCGAAGAAGAAAGTTTGGCGCAATACCGCGCCCTTTGCGCTGCCGCAAAAACCAACGGCTTTGCGCATTACGAACTTAGCAATTACGGTAAACCTGGTTTCGAAAGCCGCCACAACACCAGCTATTGGAACGGCACTCCGTACCTCGGCATCGGCCCCAGCGCACACAGTTTTAATGGCGAAATCCGCCAATGGAATGTGGCCAACAACGCGGCATACGCCAAAAATATCGGCACAAAAAACACATGGTTCGAGAAAGAAAACATTGCTGAGAAAGACCGTTTTAACGAATTTGTAATGACCGGATTGCGCACCGCAAAAGGCATTTCGTTGCAAACCATAGAAACGCGTTTTGGCGCCCAAATAGCCGACCAACTGTTGGCCGATGCGCAAAGCAAATTAGAATGCGGCAAACTCGCCCTCCACAAAAACACACTCACTATTCCAGAAGAATATTGGATGCTGAGCGATGGGATTATTGCGGATTTGTTTTGGGTGGAATGAATAATAGGTGAATAAGTTGATAAGTTCATTTGATTGATGGCACCATATTTTATTCAATTTTTAAATTTATCACTTTAAAGAAAATCAACATTCCAAAATCACAAATCACAAATCCGCATTCATCAATCCCAAAAATGAAACACCTTCTATCCTTCTTCAAATGGCTCATCATCATCGTATTAATTGCCATGGCTGGCTTGTATTTTACGGGCAATCAATTTTTACTAAAAGGCATATGGGCGGTTTATCTGCATGGCCACAAAACAGCTAGTATTGATGATGCCCGGTTTTTTGATGTGGGAGAAATAGCTACGCAAAAAACCATTCCGTGGCAAACGTCCGCTAACTATAACGAGGTTTCGCTTTCTGACACACTGCTGCGTGTACTGGAAAAAAATGAATCGGTGGCCTTTTTAATTGCGCAAAACAACAAACTCGTGTACGAGCAATATTGGGACGACTATTCAGATTCATCGCGAAGCAACAGTTTTAGCATGGCCAAAAGCATTACCACCATGCTGGTGCAATGTGCTATACAGGATGGGTTTATAAAAAGTTGGGACCAAAAAGTTGTTGATTTTATTCCCGAATTAAAAGGAGAGTATGCTGAAGAACTCACCCTGCGAAACTTGAGCACCATGACGGCTGGGTTAAACTTTAACGAGCATTACACAAACCCGTTCGATATTACTGCCCGCACCTATTACGGCCCCAATATTTGGCAATTGATGGTGGATGAAGTGGGCGCTACCCAAAAACCTGGAAATTATGAATACCAAAGTGGTGCTACGCAATGGCTAGGCATGGTGGTTATAAAAGCCACTGGGCAACCCTTAAGCTCGTATGCATCAGAAAAACTCTGGAAACCTCTTGGTGCAAAACACCCTGCTACTTGGCACTTAGACAGTAAAAACGGCACCGAACTTTCTTTTTGTTGTTTCAATAGCAACGCCCGAGACTTTGCCCGATTTGGCCAATTATTGTTGCAAAAAGGCAATTTTAATGGCACACAAATTTTAGACAGCAATTTTGTAGAAATAGCCACAAGCCCTTATGCCGTTCCGTATTACGGCCATGGTTTTTGGATTATTGATGACTACAACACGCACATTTACGCCATGCGCGGCATCCTTGGCCAATACGTAATTGTAATCCCCAAACACAAATTGGTGGTGGTGAGATTAGGGCATAAACGCGATGAAAAAGTTGGCGTACACAACAAAGAATTTTTGGTGATTGTTGAGGAAATGTTAAAGCAATTCAATTAATTACTCATATTTGAAATCAAACTAACAAATCATAAAACATCATGGCAGGAGGAATTTTCGCAATCGTATTTTCAATAATTTACTTAGGGTTTATCGTATTTTCAATTATGACCTTTTGGAAAACCTACACAAAAGCCGGTCAGCCAGGCTGGGCATGTCTTATACCTATTTACAATTTTTTAATAATGGCCGATATTGCTAAAGTGAGCCGCAGCAAAGCCATATTGGGCATGGTTGTGGGTTTTGTTGGTTATGCCTTATACATGTATATGATGCTAGCAAACCAAGGCGATATGGAAGCCGTATATATTGGCCTTGCCGTGATGATGATTACCGCCATTGCCGTATTAATAATTACTTACCCCATATACAAAGGCATTGCGGTTAACTTTGGCAAGAGCCCCTCATTTGCATTTGGACTTATGTTTTTAAACCTTATTTTCTTTGCCATTTTAGCCTTTGGCGATGCACGCTACCAAGACAATGAATTTAAAAGCGATGACGTTCTAGACAGCAACTTCTAAATACATGATTCATGCTGAAACAAATCAACCTACAAAACGTACTTTATTTAGATATAGAAACGGTTCCCGCATATGCAAGCTTTTCTGATATGCCAGAAATCTGGCAAAATTTATGGGCCGATAAAACTAAATTTCAACGCGAAAAAGAAGAAAAAACACCCGAAGAATTTTATCCTGAACGTGCTGGAATTCTAGCCGAATTTGGCAAAATTGTGTGCATCAGCTGCGGGTTCTTTTCACGATACGGACTACAAACGCGTGAGTTTAGAATTAAATCTTTTTACGGGGAAGATGAGAAAATTCTCTTGCAAGAATTTGCCGATTTGCTCAACCAACATTTTAGTGAAGTACACCATTTGCTTTGTGCGCACAATGGCAAAGAATTCGATTTTCCGTACTTGAGCCGTAGAATGTTAGTAAACCAAATTGAGCTGCCCCGAGGCCTAAATACCGCTGGTAAAAAGCCTTGGGAAATACAGCACCTTGACACGCTAGAACTTTGGAAGTTTGGCGACTATAAACATTACACCAGCCTAAAATTGCTCTGCGCCCTTTTTAACATCCCCACCCCAAAAGATGATATGGACGGCAGCCAAGTTGGTCCCGTATTTTGGCAAGAAAAAAACCTAGAGCGCATTGCACGATATTGCGAAAAAGACGCTCTTACCGTGGCACAATTGGTTTTGGCATATCGTGGAGAAAAAATTTTAACAGATGCTGAAGTAATCTTACCTCAATGACAAACATCTTACAAATAGAAAACCTATCCATATCTTTTCATGGAGGAAAACCCGTTGTAAAAAATTTAAACCTCAGCCTAAAGCCAGGTAAAACTTTGGCCATTGTTGGCGAGAGTGGTTCGGGAAAATCGGTAACCAGTTTGGCATTGATGGGATTGCTACCCAACACCGCAAAAATTACCGCCAACACACTAGAATTTCTAGGTACGGACCTGCGTAATCTAAGCGATGAAGAATACCGAAAACTGCGCGGCAAAGCCATGACCATGATTTTTCAAGAACCTATGACGAGCTTAAATCCGGCCATGAAATGCGGCCGACAGCTTACCGAAATATTGGTTTTACATGATCACCTTTCGCCCGAAGCGGCCAAAAAAGAGTGCATTTCTTGGTTTGAAAAAGTGCGTTTGCCCGATCCTGAAAGTGTTTTTAATAAATATCCGCACCAATTAAGTGGCGGCCAGCGCCAACGCGTTATGATTGCCATGGCCATGTGCACCAAGCCTAAACTGCTTATTGCCGATGAGCCCACCACTGCCCTTGACGTAACAGTGCAAAAAAACATTCTGCAATTGCTGCGCGATTTGCAAAAAGAAATGAACATGGCCATGCTTTTTATTACGCATGATTTGGGCGTAGTAAAAGAAATTGCTGATGAAGTTTTGGTGATGTACCGAGGCGAGGTAAAAGAACATGGCGCAGTGGCCGATGTGATTGGCAATCCACAAGACAACTACACCAAAGGCCTCCTGGCATGCCGCCCACCCTTAAACGAAAAACCCAGAAGACTAAAAACGGTGGAGGATTTTATGGTTAAAAGTTCAAAATTTAAGGTTCAAAGTTTTCCACTTGTGCAGCAACCTTCTACGTTGAACATTCAATCTTCAACACCAATATTAAAAATCACCAACCTCCACAAATTTTTTACGCAACCTGCCAAAGGCTTGTTTAATAAACCAACGCAAATTGATGTTTTAAAAGGGATTACTTTAGAAGTATTTAAAGGTGAAACACTAGGGTTGGTGGGCGAAAGCGGTTGCGGAAAAAGTACCCTAGGCCGCAGCATTATCCGGCTTTTAACGCCAGAAGAAGGCGAAATTATCTATAAGGGCCAAGACATTACGCACTTAAAAGGTGCTGCTTTGCGCAAACTGCGCAAAGAAATTCAGCTTATTTTTCAAGACCCTTATTCTAGCCTCAACCCAAAACAAACGGTTGGCGAAGCCATAGTAGAACCTATGACCGTGCACAAACTGCATGAAAATGCAGCCGCACGAAAAGAAAGAGCCATTGCCCTATTAGAAAAAGTTGGTTTAACGGCAGCGCAATTTAATCGTTACCCGCACGAGTTTAGCGGTGGCCAACGCCAACGCATAGGCATTGCGCGCGCCTTGGCTGTAGAACCCGAACTCATTATTTGCGATGAATCTGTTTCGGCCCTAGATGTTTCTGTGCAAGCCCAAGTACTTAATTTATTGAATGATTTAAAAGACGAATTTGGCTTGACTTACATTTTTATCAGCCATGATTTAAGTGTTGTAAAATATTTTTCTGACCGTGTTGCCGTTATGAACAAAGGCGAAATTGTAGAACTGAATACCTCTGATGAGATTTATAAATCGCCCCAAAACGAATACACCAAAACCCTGCTAGCTGCCATACCTGGCGTAGTATGATTTTAATACAGTAAAACAATTGAAAAAGGTTTGTTTATATTTTTTGATTTCTTGTGTAATGCCGGTTATTTCACAAGCTCAAGGGTATAGAGACTCCACAAAATGGGATCTGACGTATACGCCTGTTACCTTTATAGCCGAAGCGTTTGTGCAAGGTGGATATGCATTTTCCCTTTCAGAAAAGGCTCCGTTGGACATTAACAAATATTTTTATTACCAACCATTATCATCTGATTTTTTAAAATATAGCGCAATTTTAGAACGCTTGCAGAATGCACCTGCAACATGGACCATGCAACCCCAGTTTACATTAGGAACCAACTTTGTAGAGCTTCGTAAAAACAATTTTGGCGGAGGTTTAGAAGCAGATATTAGCTACCTCAGCTACGCTTCACAGCAAACCGCTGCATTCAAGAACCAACAAGCACGGTTAGATTTTAACGGAACAGAGTGGCGGTGGAAATTTAAAATTGTACTCGCCTACCGCATTAAAAAAATAATGTTGCGTATAGGGTACGGCTTTACAAGCGGTTTTGCCAAAAATTATCATGCAACCTTGCGTGTAGATGACGGCACAACAAGCACATTACCGGCTAATCAAGACTATTTTAGAAAAACCGATTTTGGCCTAGTATATGGCGCGGGCATGGGTTACGAGCTCAATAAAAACTGGCAACTTATGGCTATTTGGGAAGGTAATTCGGTAACAACGTCTAAATATACCAGCGAATCTGCTTGGTTTGGTAAAACCACTCACATCAATTTTTTTCTGGCCAACCAACTTTCACTAAGGCTGTGTTACCGGTTGCAAAATAAAGAACGCAGTGCTTTGGTGAATGTTAGAAAAAAACCAAAAAATCGTTAGTCCTCCACTTTTCGCACCACCCAACGATACACGCGTATCTCTTTATTGGGATGAGGATTGCGCAACGAAACCGAAATGTTAACCACATCATCATCAAAAGGAGGAAGCTCAAAAACGCCATGATGCCATTTAATATCGTCTTCAGTGCCATCTTCATGCACCACAGATAGGTAAACTTCGAGCCTCTCGCTGGCGTGATACGCAATTTCATGCTTTGCGGCATCCCAATCTTTTCTATCACTTTTCCAAAAAGTAAACACGTGCATATAGTGTGTTTGATTTAGCAAAGAAAAGTATCTTCTACCTAAACTATCGGTTCCTATTTTATTCAATCTTTCTTCTAAAATAGGTCGCGAAGCCATAAAACTTTCGTCAATCAGCGTATCCGTTTTAAGGTTTAACTTCTTTTCAAAAACCAAAAACTCAAAAGGGCTATCGTTCATATCCAACATTTCTGTATCTGGCGCTATGCGATGCACAAGATTGAGGTGCGGATCGGCAAGGAGTTTTTCTTTGCTTGTGATTCCTTCGTTTGGCGCACGGGCTCCATCATAAATAATTAACCCTCCATTGCGTATAGAATTGCTGGGCGTAATCCAATTTAAAAACCAAAGCTGACGAGAATGAAGCGAATTGTAAACATCAATTCCTAAATAATACCCTACGGGTGGATACATAAACCAAACATTTGAATTACCCGCATAAGCAGAGGAATCATACCAAACCGCCAACTCTTTAACCAAAGCTTCTTGCGCCTCAGGCTGTTTATATATTGGCTGATAAAACCAAAGAGAAATTACGGTAAACCCAATACATAATAACACAAGCGTTTTGGTGAAATACGGATGAATACGTTGACCAAGTTGCTGAAAGAAATACACTATAATAAGCACAGTAGGCGGCAGAACAACCGCCATTACACGCAATAAACCAAGCGATCCATATAAACCATTTGCCCAAAAAATAGAATGAGCAAAAAACACAACCAGCACACTAGTTACAGAAAGTGCCAACATTAAATTTTTGGTCTCTAAAAAATTGCGCTTTGTTGTTGCCACAAAAAACAATGCACCACCCAAAAGCAAAAATGCATTACTCCAACCTAATATAGCACCAGCATGCTTAGCAAAATGCCACAAATGGCCAGCCCCATAAATATCTGCTGCCCCTACATAAGGGTTGTTGTGTATCACCCAATAAAAATCGCCTAGCACAAAACCACCAACAATACTCATTAACACCAGCGCAAAACCTAACATTACTATTGGCCAAAGTTGTTTTTTTAGTGCAAAAGCAAGCGCGAAAAGAGGCAGTATTAAATACCCTTCGCTACGCGCAAAAGGCAACCATGAAATAATAAATGCCGCCTGTAAAAAACGCTCTTTGCCAAATGCAAATAGACCAGCAAGCAGAACCATAGCAAAAAGCACTTCGGTTAAACCACCCATAACGGTTGCAAAATAAACCGGCATAAAAGCCAGTAAAACAGGAGCCGCCCACCCAAACTCTAACTTAAGTAGTTGACTAATTTTAAGTAGGATCCAAGATGTAGCTACGTACAGCAACGTGTTCATCAGCATTACGCCTTTAATGCCTAACCCAGTAAAGGGAGAAGCAAAAAGCGTAAAAAGCGGTTTACCCCAATGATCTAAATAAAGCTCAGGGTGAACTGGTGCATACCGCGCAATGGTATAATGTGCCAAACCATCATTTAAATCATAAATGCCCGTTGAGAAATAAATATTTAGCAGGTAAAACACAGCGCAAATCATCACGCCTATCACGGATAAATATTGTTCTTGCTTATCCATTAATCCCGTAAATTTTTTCTCGCACAATCCAATTCTAGGTGAATTAAATTTCGATGATAATTATTGGGAAACCTTGCATTCAAAAAGATTAATTTATTTTATTTGTAAGTAACCATATACCAGAAAAAGCATCCATAAAAAGAATTCATCGCCCTTTTAGCTTTACTGATTTAAATAAAATTTAAAGATTATCATACATTGGATTTAAGCTTAAAATGTGCCGTTGAAGACGCTGCCGAACTTACGCAAAAAGATTTTTTAAGGAAGTACTTTATTCCGCAGAAACCTGTTTTGCTAAAGGGATTGGCAAAATTGCAACCCGCTGGCGAAAAATGGACAATTGATTGGTTTAAAGAAACCATGGGCGATTTAGACATTGCTGTATTTGATAATTCTGAAAAACGCCACGTGTACTCTACCACTGTGGATCCAGATTTTAAAATGCCCTTCCGTAAATTTTTAGATATTATCTCGAAAGATGAACCCAGCACGGTGCGCATGTTTCGGTACGATTTGTTTAAACAAAACCCTGCATTACGCAAAGATTTTGCTTGCCCGAGCTTTATAAACAAAGGCATTTTTAAAAATATGGGATTCATGTTTTTGGGCGGAAAAGCTACCGATGTACGCTTGCATTACGATGTAGATTACTCTAACGTATTGCTCACCCAAATTTGCGGGACCAAACGGGTTGTTTTGTTTCCACCCGATCAATCTAAATTTTTATACAAGGTGCCTTTTAATACGCACAGTTTACTTGATTTAAAAAATGCCGATCCTGAAAAATTTCCGGGCATTAAGTACGCCAAAGGGTACGAAATAGAGCAAGAAGCTGGCGATGGCATTTTTATGCCAAGTGGCTATTGGCATTACATGACGTACAACAACGGTGGCATTTCGGTAGCGTACAGAAAAATGGCAAACACCCCCGCCAGACTTTGGAAAGGGGTAAGCTTCTTGATTTTTTCTTTGCCTTTTGATAAAACCATGAACAAGATTTTGGGCCAAAAGTGGTTTAAGAGAAAAGAAAAACTTGCCCATAAGCGCGTGCTAAAAGCCATTAAAATTTCGCAGCAATAATACCTTTACAACGTAACTTTTAAGCGTCAATCGCGTTGGCCATTTCTGGCTTTATCATAATCCGGGTGATCTAAATACTGATCATAATTGTTTGGGAAATCAACCCTTAAAAAGATTTGTTTGTTCGCCTCGCACGTCATCCCATCATGGTGAATGATGCCCGAACAGTATTGCCACGAATTAAACATATTGAAGGCAACCACAAGTAAAACAACCATAGCAAAGGGCAATTTAATTACCCAACTTTTTTTACTTAAATACTGAACAAAATATGCCAGCGGCAAGGCAAACAGCGCATACATTTCTATCATGGCGCGCAGGCCGAAACTCCCTCCGTACCACCAACACCACCAGCTAAAAATAATGTAAACGTGAGCAACAAAGAGCAACACAATTAGCCAAAACCACGATTTACTTTTGCCGTACAAAACCGCCATGCTTGGCAACAAAAAAAGCATGATTGGCGTATAAACAAACCAACCTTTGCGCCAAGAAAACAGGCCATCCCAGATTTTTGGGTCGGCCCAAAAAAAGGTTTCGTTGGTGTACGAATAATATAGCCAATCGCCTGTTATGTATTTCCAATAGGCCAATTGCGGTAACCACCACAACACCCCCATCAGCACGGCAAAAAAGATGTGTTTGCTGTTTATTCTTCCGCGTACGCGATACACATAAAAGCCAATTAAGATTAAAAAATGAGCCAAAAGAATGGGCCTAATCAGCACCGCCAATCCTGCTACAGCCCCAAGTACAAGTGCGTATTTTAATCGTTGTTTATCAATATAGCGTTCGGCCACTTCTAAAAAAATGGCCAACAAAGTAAAGAGTATGGAATGGCTCATGGCGCCTTCCCAAAAGGTATAATACCCCAAATTGGTGCCTGCAATAATGATGAAAACGGTGATGCCCGCAGCGATATTAGAAACAAATCGCCTTAAAAAAAGAAACAAAAAATACAGTCCAATGGTGCACCAAAAAACTGCCCCAATGCCAATGGCAATGTGGTAAGGTTGCGTATAGCCATCGGCAGCAAAACTTGAGCTTAGCAACGCATAAAGATGTCCGGCTGCAAAAAATGGCACATACGTATAAGCCATGCCCATGCTCATTTTTAGCGCCACTTTGCCATTGTGTTTTCTATCAACAGTAACTTGGTGACCGTGTAAATCGGCAGGCCAATCTTGCTGCATACCCACATCTTGGTAAATAAATACTGCCGGCAAATAGGTGTAATAAAGGCTTACATCCCACCGGATAACTTGGTTGCTAAATGGTTGAATGATAAAATACGTGCTGTACATTGCCACAAACAAAATGGCAAAAACCAACGCCTTAGCTTTATTGGGGAGGTTACTCATTGCCAAAACAATTTAATGTATTCGGCAAACGTGGGCTCCTTACCAAACCAGCAACCCGACCATTGATAAGAAAGACGAATGTTTACAAACACCAAAAGTGCCAAAAGGGGCGCAGACCAAAGCAATGCATTGCGGCTTTTACTAAGGAAAAATGCCAACGGCAAAATGAGCAACGGCAAATAATCTACATAAGCGCGTATGCCAAACCCGCAACCAAAACTCCAACTGTGCCAGCTAGACAAAACATAAATTAACCCCGCTACACTAATTGCCATAAACAACCAATGCTTTGGTTTTATTAGGGCTTGATAATACAAGATTAGAAACAGAAAAATAAACGAAGGCACATAATACAGTAGGCCTTGGGTGGGGTGAAAAAAGACTTTAAAAAGTTCTGGGTTCAAAAAATTAAACGACTCTTCGCCATACGAATAAAGCAACCAACTGCCCCGCACAAATTTGTAATACAACAGTTGTGGAATGATGAATACAATGGCCATGGGTACGATATACGCAAGGAGTTTTAAGGCAATTTCAACCGCAAAAACAAGGGGCTTTTGGCTGATGTACGCTAGTGCAATGGCAAATACGGGAATCATGATGGCATTAAAAGGGCGAACCAAAACAATGAAAACAACCACAAGCGCCAGTAACCATTTTATGATTTTTTGCGATGAACCATATAGCAGTTTAAGCCACAAATACGAAAAAGCCGAGAACAACGAAAAGCTAAAACTGTGCGACATTAACCCATCTAAAATGGTGTAGTAAAACAGCGAGGTACCTAAAAGCGTAAAACCTGTTGCAACCAGAGAAACACCCCAGGGCACCTGCAACAATTGTAAGCTTAAAAAGAGTAAATACAAACCTATAGCCACATAAAACGAGGGCGCCCAAACCATAGCTTCTTTGTAATAATCGCCAAAAGGATTGCTGTTTACCCCGTTTAAAAAAACGGCATCTATGGTGTAGGCGCTCAGAAAAAAAGGAGCCTCCATGTAGGCCACCCCTATGGGGTATTTGGTGTAAATTTTTTCGTTTTCTAGGTTAAACCCGAGCCCCGTTTTTACCACAACGCTATCCGGCAATTGGCTTGTTTCTAGGCCATATTTAAACACATAGGGCAAGTAAACGTAGTACCCTGCTTTATCAGCAAAAAACGAACTTCTAAAAAATCCATAGGGTTGTTTGCTAACATAATTCAACGCAATGCTTCCCAAAATAATGGTAATGATGAATGGAAAAAAAATGTGTTTCCAATTCATTGTTCGTTGCTTTTATCAACCGCCCAAATGGTAACTGTTTTGTGCTGCCCAACTTTGGTAAGCGGTATTTTATTGATGTTGGGAATTTGATAAAACGAAGAATCGTTTACGAGAATGTATTCTGCGCCCAAATCTATTCTACCCTGTAAAACGTCTGCGCCTTCTGTAGCTTTCATTGGCCACCCTTTTTGGTTGGCTAAATATAGCGAGATGCTATAGCTAGGGTCGGCATAAGTAACAATTCGCGTTTCATTGGTAAGCCCAAGCGTATTGCGCAAATACGGGGTAATATCAAAAAACGAAGAAAACTTATTGTTGCCGTAATCATTAAAGAAACCATTGTACCGAAAAGCCAAATGCCCCCTGCTATAAGCCATGCTTTGCACAACCATATATGTCGCAATTGCTCCTCCAGCTACAGTAGAAATCCAGTTTTTATGAACCTTTTTATGCAGCACATACAACATCGTTACCCATAAAAATACGGGAAGTATGTAGAGGTTAATCAGGTAATAATCATGATCCATAAGTGCCTTAAACCATAGCAGGAGATAGAGCGTACATCCTAAAAATATAAATAGCAACAACCATTTTACAAAGGCCGGAACAGAACGAAAGAACACCAACAAAACTCCAACAGAAATAGCCGAAAGCCAATACCCTTGCGGTGTAAAATACTCTAACACCCATACTAGCTTTACAAATGAAATGGTTTGCTCAAACTGTTCTGGTTCCATTTCCCAAATGGGCCACAAATCGTTAAACGTAAACCAACCTCCATGTAACGTATTAAAAGCACGAGCATACATATACCAGCTTATGTTAACTGTTAGAATAAAAGTCGTACCTACTCCAACTAGTAGCCACATTTGCTTTGTTATAGCATTTTTAAACACCCTATTGCCCGAAATTAAATGAACAACAAAAACACCCACCATTGCCAAAACGCTTATAAGTGCAGTTATTTTTAGCAGTCCGGCAAGCGCGAAAAGGAGAATCATTAAAACGCCATTGGTCCATTTGTTTCGCTTATAAACCAAATAACCTTGGTACCAACCCATTAAAACCAAGCTAAAAGCGGTTATGTTAGATAAAAAATTTGGGGCGTAAAATGTGAGCACCGGGATAGTGAAAATCATTGCAATGGCAAAAGCAGGCACAATGAACGATTGTGTTTCTATACGTAAAAATTGAAACACGCCATACAACCCTCCTGCAAAAATTAAAAAGTTAAGCAGACGAAAAATCCATTCATGAACTCCTGTGATTTTCCAGATTTTGCCAACCATAAAGTATAGCAACGGAAATTCGCCAATGGTCTTTCCAGATTCGCCACCATCGCTCATTAAGTTGTGCAATTCGGGCTCTAAGAGAGAGTTATCTTGTTGCGCATAATTCAGGGCAAAACTCAAACAATCTGTTTGGCGCCATTGGTGCGGCCCTTGTGGGCGGAGTAACAAATAATCTTGCATACTCAGCGCTAAAAACAAGGCACCTATTAAAAGTATAAAGAAGAAAGAAGGTTTTATTCTGCCCAACCGAAGATTATTTTTATATGCCTACAATATTAGGCTTTTCATAAAAAAACCCTCCGATAGAATTATTGAAGGGCTCATCCATTTCTATTCAAATTCGTAGTTACAATTCCATCTCCGGAATATCGCCTTCTACAATTAAGTTACCAGCCGTTTTTGCTTTTATTTCTTCTACCGAAACTCCGGGGGCGCGCTCTTTTAAAACAAAGCCTTTTCCCTTCGGGTCAATTTCTAAAACAGCCAAATCGGTTACAATTTTCTTTACGCATTTTACACCCGTAATAGGCAAGGTGCAAGCGCTTAAAAGTTTAGAATCTCCGTATTTGTTGGCGTGCGTCATGGCCACAATAATGTTCTCGGCACTGGCCACTAAATCCATGGCACCACCCATGCCTTTTACCATCTTACCTGGAATTTTCCAGTTAGCGATGTCGCCATTTTCGGCTACTTCCATGGCGCCCAAAACAGTCATTTGCACGTGTTGCCCGCGAATCATGCCAAAGCTATTGGCGCTATCAAAGTAAACAGCACCGGGCAACGCGGTAATGGTTTGCTTACCCGCGTTAATTAGGTCTGCATCTTCTTCGCCATCAAACGGAAATGGGCCCATGCCCAAAATTCCGTTCTCACTTTGAAACTCTACTGAGATACCTTCAGGAATGTGGTTAGCCACCAAAGTGGGTATGCCTATTCCTAAATTTACGTACCAGCCGCTTTGCATTTCTTTGGCTATTCTTTTTGCAATTCCGTTTTTATCTAGTGCCATAGTTTTGTTTTTTGTTGGGTTGAAGAGCTTGGAGTCGGGAGACGGGAGTCGGGAGACTGAAGACCGGAGACCGAAGTCGGGGGTCTGAAGACCGGAGACTGGAGTCGGGAGTCTGTGGACCAAAAATCTTAGTCGTAACCTTTCCAATTAATCAACCAAAATGTAAATATTGTTTTGTTTTTAATTCAGTGTGTTTTTAAAGGCAATCATCATATTCATCAAATCGAATGACTGGCTATAGTATTTATCAAAATTCTGTTTATCTATATAATTTCTTCTTTTGGCTTTGTGCAGGCAGGTTACTACTTCGGCTAATGAACGTATTGCATAGTTCATAAAGCGTTTTTGTTCTGGGTTACTTTGCCCAATTGCGCCTTCGGCTATATTTAACGCTACCGAGTCTGCCGCACGTACCATTTGAGAGGTTAAGTTAAATTTTTCTTTTTCCGGAAAATGCGCCATCGACACTTCATTCAGCTCTTCACCAAAATCCATTGAAATTTGCCAAATCCGCAATTTTTCAAATTTAAATTTTGCCTCCATTCGTGTTCACTTTATGCAATTTTTATTTTGCCATCACAATGAGCTCTATCTTCAGACTTCTGTCTTCCGTCTTCGGTCTCCCGTCTTCAGTCTCCGGTCTCCCGTCTCCAATCCTCCAACACTAAACTCTTGCCCTCACCGTCCTTTGCTCTATTCGTTTCTCAAATTTCTCGCCTTTAAAAATTCGGTTTACAAAAATGCCGGGGGTATGTATTTGGTTGGGATCTAGCTGGCCTGCAGGAACTAGTTCTTCTACCTCAGCCACGGTAATTTTACCGGCCATGGCCATGAGCGGATTAAAATTTCTAGCAGTTCCTTTAAAGATTAGGTTGCCTGCTTCATCTCCTTTCCAGGCTTTAACAAAAGCAAAATCGGCTTGAAAAGCGTGCTCTAAAATGTGAGGCTTGCCGTTAAACTCGCGTACTTCTTTGCCTTCGGCAACTTCGGTTCCGTAGCCGGCTGGGGTAAAAAAGGCGGGTATGCCTGCACCTGCAGCACGACAACGCTCGGCCAATGTGCCTTGTGGAATTAACTCTACATCTAACTCGCCACTTAGCATTTGGCGTTCAAACTCATCATTTTCTCCCACGTAGCTGGCAATCATTTTTTTCATTTGCTTGTTTTCTAGCAAAATGCCTAGGCCAAAACCATCTACTCCTGCATTGTTGCTAATGCACGTTAGGTTGTTTATGCCTGCTTTGTGTATAGCTTCTATGGCGTTTTCTGGAATTCCGCATAAGCCAAATCCACCAAACATCACGGTCATTCCGCTTTCAAGGTCTTTAATGGCTTCTTGTGTATTTTCAATTACTTTGTTTATCATCTGTAATTATTTTATGCTATCAAATCTGGTCGATTTCATTTAATTAAATTCATCGGTAGGATCGCCTAATTCTCCCGGCTCTTCAGCATTATTATATTTTCCGCAATCTAGCTGAATAGATATTTCTGATTCTGGTCTTTCAAAATCTTCTTTGCTAATTTTTAATGCGGCATCGGCATAACATTTACGCATGTATAGCCCCCAAATGGGCAATGCTGTGGTAGCACCTTGGCCGTAATAGGTATTACCAAAATGTGCTGCACGATCTTCGCAACCCGTCCACACCCCAGTAATAAGGTTTGGCACCATGCCCATAAACCAGCCATCGGCATTGCGTTGTGTTGTTCCGGTTTTGCCGGCAATGGGGTTTTCAAAGCCATAAGGAAATCCGGTTACAACATTGTTGGCATAATGGTCTTCTGACTTAAACCTTAGTCTGCGGCCCGTACCCGAAAGCGTTACACCTTTAAGCAGGTTGGTAATTACATAGGCATCTTCTTCGCCCATAACCTCATTGGTTAGGGGGATGAACTCGTCTAAAACTACTCCATTTTTATCTTCTATGCGGGTAACCATAATGGGCTCTGTGTAAACCCCTTTGTTGGCGAAGGTTG
The DNA here is from genome assembly GCA_030424545.1 of Bacteroidia bacterium. GTDB lineage: Bacteria > Bacteroidota > Bacteroidia > Flavobacteriales > Schleiferiaceae > JAUHWL01. The sequence goes on along the minus strand of JAUHWL010000008.1, from coordinate 5,515 downwards.
TGTAAGAACCAACCATTTCATACACCGATAAATCTACCGTACCCAATGCAATAGAAGGTTGAATTGGAATATCTTCTTCTACCCCCATTTTACGCGCAAGCTCAATTACCGGCCCTGGACCTATTTGTTTCATTAAATAGGTTGTAACCGTGTTTTTACTTTTTGCAAGTGCTTCTTTTAAGGTAAGCATGCCTCCGTATTCATTATCGCTATTTCCGGGGCACCAATCTTTAAGCAAATCAAACGTACCTTTTTCTATACAAGTTTTTACGTTGGGCACTTGCATGCATGGCGAGTAGTGCTTTTGCGTAATTGCCGCAGCATAAACAAACGGCTTAAAGGTAGAGCCCACTTGGCGTTTACCTTGTTTTACGTGATCGTACTTAAAGTGCCTGTAATCTATGCCGCCAACCCATGCTTTAACAAAACCTGTTTGAGGCTCTACACTGAGCATACCTACTTGGTAAAAATGTTTGTAATAGCGAATGGAGTCCATGGGGGTCATTACCGTATCAATATCTCCGCCCCACGCAAATACGCTCATGGCTCTTGGCGTATTAAATACTTTTTCTATCTCTTCTGTTTTAGCACCCGCCTTTTTCATGGTTTTGTACCGTGGCGTGCGTTTCATGGCTTGGGTAAGAATTTGTTCAATCTGTTTATCAGAGTTTCCTTGGAAGTGAAATGGTCTGTATTTTCGGTCTTTTTCTATTTTAAAAAATACGCGTTGCAAATTGCTCATGTGCTCTTGCACGGCCTCTTCGGCATAGCGCTGCATGCGCGAGTCCATGGTGGTGTAAATTTTTAATCCGTCTGTATAAAGATTTAATTTATTTCCTGTATTCTCTTCATATTCTTGCAACCAGTTTTTCATGTAATTGCGTAAATACGCTCTGAAGTAAGGCGCCAAACCTTGATCGTGACCTTGTGGTTTAAAATCTAAAACCAATGGTAATTGCTTTAACGAATCAAGCTCTTCATCAGTAATCATTTTATTTTTATGCATTTGAATAAAAACTTGATTTCTTCTACCAAAAGAATCGTTTGGATTTCCTTTTGGGTTGAATGACACAGGGTTTTTACACATTCCCACAAAAACTGCGGCTTGCTCTAATTTTAGGCTATCTGGGGTTGAGTTGAAATAAATGCGTGATGCCGAGTTTATTCCAACGCCTTGATGGATAAAATCCATTTGGTTGAAGTAGGCGGCAATAATCTCTTTTTTGGTGTACTGACTTTCTATTTGAATAGAAATGATGTACTCTTTAATTTTTTGAATTATGCGCAAAACAATGTTTCTGCTGCGCTCTGTAAACTGCATTTTGGCTAGCTGTTGGGTAATGGTACTCCCCCCACCTTTGCTGCCTAAACCATAAATGGCACGGGCTAAACTTCTAAAATCAATGCCCGAGTGCTCGTAAAAACGCTCGTCTTCTGTAGCAATTAAAGCTTGCGATAAGTACGGAGAAAGCTCATCAAACGTAGCCGTTGTTCTGTTTTCTAAATAGAATTTTCCTATTTCTTCGCCATCGCTACTAATAATTTCTGAGGCGAGTTTTGTTGGTGGATTGGCTATAGCTTCTACCGATGGCAGTGCTCCGAATAAGCCTAACCAGGTAACGAAGAAAAGCAAAAATATACCTACCGGAATGCTTAATACGCCAAGCCAAAATAGCTTTACGTATTTTCTATAGTCGTAAGATTCTTTGTTTTTTTTAGAATCGGCCATGCTTAATCTTGTTTTATCTCAACTACCTTTAATCCAACATCCATAATACCTACAAGCACTGTATCTCTCATGCCATGTTGTAAGGTAAAGGTATATTCTTCATCTTTTGTAAAGCGCAAACCACCGCGGCCGTAGCCCCACTCCATTACTTTTACTTCGCCAATGCCGCTACCCAACCATTTGCCAACATCATTTGCCAGAGTTAAATCTACGGTATCGCTAAATTCTAGTCCCTCGTCTGTAGTTATTGTTCTAAACAAATACAGGTTGGCATAGTTGTAATTGGCGTTGTGCCGCACTTTTATGCTGGGTAGATATTGCAATTCTGTACTTTTTACATCTACTACAAACGTGAGGATACTGTCTTGGTGCCACCCACTTTTTGCAATGGGTTTTATTTCATCAAAGAGTGGTTTCTCACCACAACCAGCAAGAAATAAAACAACCAACAAAAGGGTTAAACTATTTTTTAGGCTTTTGGGCATTGGGTTTTCTAAAGGGTTTTTTACGTCTTTTATTACTTTTTCTCTGCGGCTTTTTCGCGTCAAAACGGGTTAAGCTGCCATGGCTATCGTTTGCACTAAAGTCTGGCGCTGAAGCCTCTACCATTACAGCTTCTTCTTCAAGTGTTTCAGGCTTTTCGCCATTTTTATTCATTTCTACCACTTGGTTAATTCTATCTACGCTAACCGGCACCCAAGCCATGGGTGTTTCGGCATATGCAAACCAAATGATACGTTTAAATATATCTTGCTTTATGGTGGTAGCTAAACCTTTTTTGGTTTTCAGTTTTAATCCTAATTCCGGAAAATCTTTAATGGCATCTAAATAACTATCAAGCTCATAGTTTAAGCAGCATTTTAGTTTACCGCATTGCCCCGCAAGCTTTATGGGGTTTAAAGAGAGTTGTTGATAGCGCGCTGCGGACGTATTCACAGACCTAAAATCTGACAACCATGTAGAGCAACACAATTCTCTACCACAGCTACCAATGCCGCCCAAGCGGGCTGCTTCTTGCCGAGAACCAATTTGGCGCATTTCTATGCGCGAGCTAAACGCGCTAGCCAACTCTTTAATTAAAACTCTAAAATCTACGCGAGCTGTGGCGGTGTAATAAAAAATTACTTTGGCACCATCACCCTGATATTCTACATCGCTAATTTTCATATCTAAATCTAAGCGCTTGGCTATTTCTCTAGATTTATACATGGTTTCAGACTCAAGCTTTTGTACTTCTTGCCATTTATCTATATCGCGTTGCGATGCTTTTCTATATATTTTTTTGGTGTTTTCTTCCGAAGGTTTGAAACCTTTCTTTCTCATTTGCAATTTTACAAGCTCACCTACCAACGATACTGTACCAATATCGTGTCCAGGATGCGCTTCAACCGCAACAGCTTCTCCAGCTTGAAGGCTTAAATTATTTACGTTTTTATAAAACTCTTTTCTTCCATTTTTAAACCGAATTTCGACCCAATCATAAACCTCTTGGCCGTTGGGCAAACTCATGTTACTCAACCAATTAAAAACAGAAAGCTTATTACAACCTCCACTACTGCAAGAACCGTTGCTTTTGCAACCTTTGGGAACACCACCATCATTAGAGCAACTACTGCATCCCATTATTTTCTTTCTTTAATTTAAGCTGCTAAAATAATTGAATTGACCATAAAGCCTTATTTTGAAATTAGGGAGTTTTACAGAAGTAATGTTTACCGTAACTATGCAATTAAATTACTTTAGCAGCATGATTAAAACGTTGGCCTCTTTTTTTTCTTATTTGCTTCACCCGGCTATTATTCCGCTAGTAGGTCTTACCACGATTTTCATTTTTTCACCTTTTTACATTTCCGACAACCTCTTTTTATTGGTGGCAGGTTTTGTTCTTTTAGGAACCTACATTTTTCCGTTATTGTTTATGTTGTTTTTAAAAACCTTTGGAGTAATTTCAAGCTTAAAATTGGCCAATGCGCAAGAAAGGCGCTATCCGTATATTTCTGGTGCCTTCTTTTTCTACCTCACGGCACAAAGCATGCATAATTTTCCTATTCCGGATTATGTAGCCAAGTATTTAATGGCTGGTGTTTTAATTATTGGCATAGCGTTTCTCTTTTTAAACTATATTAAGTTAAGCATGCACATGGCAGGATTAGGTGGCTTGGTTGCACTTGTGCTCTATTTAAGTTATAGTTTCAACATCCAACTTCTAATTGTGATTGCAGGAGCTATTCTTCTTGCTGGCTTGCTTGGCACCTCCCGATTAGTTTTAGGTGCACATACACCCAAGGAAGTGTACTTGGGATTTATTCTGGGACTTTTTTGTGTCTCATTAGGGTTGTTTTTATTCTAGTTTCAATTAGTCTATGAAAGTGCATTCTATGCTAAACAGGTCTTTCTAAGGCGGTATTTAAGTTTTCTATTTGCTATGCAGTTTTACTTTAAGCTGCATTTAATAGTTAAAACTATATACTGCCATGAGAAAATTACTTCTTACCATCGTTACCATTATTTCAAGTTTTGTTTTTACAGAAGCAAGCCATTTTGCCGGAGGAGACTTACAATATAAATATATCGGAGACTCAACTGGGATTAGCAATCAATATCAATTTATATTGAGATTGTATAGAGATGTATCAGGAATTCCTATGCCTAATGCCATCACTTTAAACTTGTGTTCTTCTTGTTTTGCCAACACTACTATTAGCATGCCTCAAATAGGGCCAGCCCAATTGGCGCCAACGCTTTTTGATTGTGTAGAGCCCAATGCACCGGGTACGGTGACGATGGAAGTTTATGAATATAGGCAAGTAGCCACCTTACCAGGACTCTGTTCTGACTATAACTTTGTCACTCAAATTCTAAATGCAAGAAATGGTGCTATAAACAATTTAAGTACTGTGGGTAGCTTGGTAATTGAAGCCTCATTAAACAATCAACTTGGAAACAATTCTTCGCCAAAATTTATAAGCGAACCTGTACGTGCGTTTTGTGTGAACAAAAAATTTAATTGGGCACAATCTACCATAGAGCCTGATGGCGATTCATTACTCTACAGATTTACAACCCCAAAAGGTACAGGAGGAACAACCTGTGCCCCGGGTTCTTATGGCTATAATGGAGGATGGAGTGTTACACAACCCATTAGAACCGTTACAGGAACTACCGTAATTTTAAACGAACAAACGGGCACAATAACCTTTACTCCAAGCATGCAAGAGGTAGATGTTGTTGCCATCGCGGTAGAAGAATATAGATTTGACACACTTTATTCTCAATGGATAAAAATTGGAGAGTCTACCAGAGATATGCAAATTACCGTTTCCCCTGCATGCAGTCAATCTGCGCAAGCTGGTGTTAAGTTAGACCCATCAGCTTCCTATACAGACCCTATAAACGGGTTGCCTACCGTAGATTACACATGCTTAGACAGTTCTGTGGTTCTTGATTTTTTAACAAAATTAGATTGCAGCACCATTTCTCCTGATGGTACCGATTTTAGATTAACCGCTCCAGATGGACAACCCATACCTGTCAAAGCAATGGCAGCTTTGTGCGATGTGAATAATGAAACCTATCAGATAACAGTAAAATTGCACAAGCCTTTGGCTATAAATGGCAAATATTTTCTCTACTCTAAGTTGGGCAATGATGGCAACACTCTATTAAACAAATGCGGTTTCCCCATGGACGAATTTGATACCATCCAACTAAAGGTTACCGGGTGTTATCAAACAAATGTAGACATGAAAAACGTTACCGTTATTGATGATGAATATCCGCAAGCGC
>JAUHWL010000027.1 GCA_030424545.1 Bacteroidia bacterium | reverse complement strand
ACCTTCCCAGTAGGAACATTTATTGGACCAAACGGAACATGTATTGTTCAAACAGGACAAGGAGCAGGAGCAAGTGATGCTACTAACTTCTATTACAATGGTATCGGTACACAAACGTACACATGGAGTTCTTCAACCTTATCAGGAAGAATCATAAAAGATCCATCAGGCGTAATTGTAGATGCTGTTGGATATCCAGGAAGTGGTACATACACGTTCCCAGCAGGTGCTGGTGTAACAACAGCAGATTGGAGTGGTTCAGTAAGCTTTACAACCACATCAACAAGCGGTATGCGCTTAGAAGGACCAGATGTAAACAGTGCAACAGGATGGGTAGCATCCGCATCAAGCCCACAAAATCCAAACACGCTTAACAACTTGGTACCCTTACCAAGTTCAGGTTCAGCAGCTGGATTAACATGGAGCTTAAACGGAATGGTAGTAGATACCATGCCAACCATTACAGTAGGCGCATCTGCCCCAGGCATATACAACTACATTGCAAGCTATACAAACGGATGTGGCACCTTTACAGATACAGTAGTAATCTACTCATTCATAGCAGGCTGCCCAGCACCAACAAACTTTGCAGGCGTACCTGGATGTAAAGACATGACCTTAACCTGGAACTCAGACGCAGGAACAGTATTGTCTTACGTAGAGTACGGAGCCACTGGCTTTACATTAGGAACAGGAACGCAAATATTACCAGCCACAAGTGGGTTAGTAGTAAATGCATTAACCCCAGGAACAGCGTATGACTTCTACTTGGTAGATAGCTGTTCAGGCGGAAAAACGTTCCCGTTAATGATTACAGAAACCACCACAACCAACCCAACGGTAGCAACGTTTACATGGACACAGAGCGCTACAACATTGTCAAACGCAGATGTTGACTTTGATGCCTCTGCAACCGTAAACGGAACAACCTACACATGGGACTTTGGCGATGGAAGCCCAGCAGGAAACGGTGTAACCCCAACACACCAATACACTGCCAATGGCAAGTACTATGTAACCGCCACAGTAGATGGGCCTTGTGATACAGATGTATACGGAGACACCGTAACTGTAGCAGGTATATCTATAGATGAGTCATTGCTAAACCAGAGTTTGAATGTTTATCCAAACCCAAGCAATGGAGCGTTTAACATAGACTTCCAGATAGAAGGTTTGAAAGATGTAACCATACGAATCATCTCAGTACTAGGGCAAGAAGTATACGTGGCAACGCCAGGCACTATATCTGGCGAGTACCGCGAAACGGTAGACTTAAGCAGCCATGCTGCCGGAGTTTATGTATTGCAAATAGTTACAGATGAGAATACAGTAAGCAGAAGAATTACCATAAAAAAGTAATTTTTAAATAACCTTACCAAAGCCCTGTTGCGTTATTTTGCAACAGGGCTTTTTTTATAATATTTGGTTATTATACTAGGTTAATTGTTAGGGATTAAACACTTTAATCTTTTATAAAACAAGAAGTTAAGCCGTTTTTTTAATAATTGTATCTTGGTAGAATCAAATATATTTTGTTGTTTCACATACTTTAAAAATTATCACAAAAATTAAGTGTTATGAAAAAAACTTTACGCCTTTTAACCTCTATTTTGGGGTTTTTCATCGCAACCTCCAGTATGGCACAATACTGTACTACGGGTTCGTTATTGTATTCTAGTGGGTGCGGTTTTGGAGATGATTTGGATAATGTTACCATAGGTACTTTTAGCCAAACGTCTACAGGATGTACTACTGGTGGTTTTGCAGATTATACCTCAGATACAATTTCTTTGCAACAAGCCACTCCTCACGTTATTTCAATTACTAGTAATTTCAGCTCTCAGTTTTATGCGCTATGGATAGATGCTAATAATGATAGTGACTTTGTTGATGCTGGGGAGTTTATTTGGTTTACTACCGTAGGCTCAAATGCAGCAAATAGCACATTCACAATTCCGCTTACTATTCCAGTAGGTACCTATAGAATGCGCTTAAGAGGAAAATATGCAGGTTCTGCTATGACAGCTGCAGATCCATGTACATCATTTTCATATGGTGAAGTACACGACTACACGTTAAACGTGTTGCCACCTCCTCCATGTCCTCCACCATTTGGTTTTACAACATCTAATATTACTTCAACAAGTGTTGATCTTAGTTATCAAACAAATGGTACTAAGTTCTACATTGAATACGGTCCTTGTGGATTTACACAAGGTACAGGACAAATAGATACTGTTACAACATCTACAGCTACACTTTCAGGTTTATTACCCAACACAAATTATGAAGCGTACGTGCAGAGCGATTGTTCAGCAGGAGGAAATGGAATTTCAACTTGGTCAAGTGCAGGCTGTTTTAAAACAGCATGTGTAGGTGTTAATGAAGGGTATTCAACCGGTTTTGATGGCCTTGCAAGTAATGATAAAGATCCTTGTTGGGCAGACTTATCTTATGGTGGCCCTCACAATGTTTATGCGGTAACACCTTCAAGTTTTTCAAACGTTCAGCCAACAAGTCCTACCAATGTATATTACTGGTATAACAATGCAGCAACACATAGCTACATCATGACTCCAGAATTAATAGGTCTTGATGGAGATACTACGCAGATGAAAGTAAAAATGGCTTCAAACTATTTTACGTTTAATCCTGCAATGAAAGTGTTTATTGGCACCATGAGTGATCGTTCAGATACATCTTCTATTGTATGGACTGACACAGTAACTCCGGCACAATATGTTTGGAATGAATACACGATTCTGTTTACGAATGTTCCAGCTGGGCATAAGTATATTGTGTTTGGCCGCGATAATGCTGTTATATTTAGCGAAATCGACATTGAAGATTTCAAGTTCCAAGGGATTCCTTCTTGTATGCCGCCAACAAATGTTTCAAGCTCAGCCCTAAGCTCTACAAGCGGAATGGTTAGTTGGACAGGAACAGGTGTATTTGATTTTGAATATGGCCCAAGTGGATTTACACAAGGAACAGGTTTAACAATTACAGGTGCAACAAATCCTGATACCCTTACCGGTTTATTTGCAAATACTTGTTATGATGTTTATGTAAGACAAGATTGTGGTGGTGGTTCTTATAGCCCTTGGGAGTTAACCACATTTTGTACACCTTGTGCTGCATCGCCAATGCCTTATTTAGAAGACTTTACTTCTTGGCCACCTACTTGTTTCGTGCTATCAAATACTACAGGTTGGAATTGGATTGGTACATCAGGACACGCAGAAGCAAGTTTTTGGTCTCAAAGTACAGGTATTGCATACATGACATCTGGGCCAATCACTATTAACCAAAAAGCACAAGTTAAATTCAAATGGGCACATTCTTATAATACATCTTATCCAGATGACCGATTGATTTTAAGAGCTCGCGTTGTGGGTAGTCCTGTTTGGGATACCCTAAAGGATTTGGTTGGACCTACATTTAATTCACCAAATGCTGGCCTTTCTTCTCCACCCCCTTCAATACAAGATTTTATTTCAGAATTATTGTATTTAGATTCTGCAACCTATGTTGGTAATGAAGTTGAGTTTCAGTTTTTAGGATTAACAGATTACGGACCTGATGTATTTGTAGACGACTTTGAAGTAGAGGCTGTGCCAAACTGCCCTCCTCCAACTTCGCTTGTTACATCAAGCATTCAAGGGTATCAGGCAAACCTTGGTTGGTCTTCAATTACTGGTTCATCATTCGAAATTGAATATGGGTTACAAGGGTTTGTACAAGGTACAGGTGGTGGAACTAAAGTAACCACTTCATCAAATCCATATACAATTTCAGGTTTAATTCCTGTTACATGCTACGATGCATATATTAGAACAATTTGTGGCCCGGGCGATACAAGCACATGGGCAGGTCCAATAACTTTTTGTACAACAGTTTCTTGCCCAGTACCAACTAATCTTTCTTTAGTAAGTGCTACAACAACTACTGCAGCCATAAATTGGACAACTGGAGGTGCTAGCGATTATAACTATATAGTTGGACCTGTAGGAACAACTCCAGCTACTGGTACGGTAATGTCAGGCACAACCATTCCTGTTACGTTAACTTCACTAACAGCAGCAACGTCTTATGTTTTCTGGGTACGAGATAGTTGTGGTGTGGGAGATGTGAGTAGTTGGGTTGGTCCATTTAATTTCTCTACACTTTGTAATTCGTTTGCATTAAACTATACAGAAACATTTGCAACGTGGTCAGGTGTTGGCGCACCTACATGTTGGGACAACCAAGGTGGAACGCAAACGGTAATTAAAAATGGTAGTGCCTTAGAGTTTAATTTCTGGGGATGGCCTACTGGAAATGATGCAATAATTACTTCGCCAGCAATTACTATTTCTCAAAAAGCCAGATTAAAATTAAAATGGTCAAGTACGGGAAGTACATTCTATAATGATACTTTGATTATTTTATCTAAGCCAACGCTAGCAACCACATGGGATACATTAGCAGTTTGGGGACCAACAGACTTAGATTGTGCTTGTGGTGCCACAAATACAACTCCAAGTAGTACGCCAGTAGATTCGCTCTTTACGCTAGATTCTAATTACGTAGGTTCAGATATTCAAATCAGACTTCATGGTTTATCAGGTTATGGTCCAGATGTGTTTATAAATGAAGTTACGGTAGAGGTAGATCCAGCATTTGCATCTTGTCCTGCGCCTCAGGCGTTAACCGCATCTAATATTTTAGCTAATACAGCAGATTTGAGTTGGACATCAACGGGTAATAATTTTGAGATTTCTTACGGTATGGGTATTACCAACCCAGGTGGGGGAACTGTGGTTACTTCTACAACACCATCCTACTCAGTATCTGGATTAAATGCGAGTACCAACTATTGTTATTTTGTTAGACAAATTTGTTCGGCTACAGACACTAGTGTTTGGAATGGTCCATATTGTTTCTATACTGCATGTGGCGCTGTAAATGCCCCATGGACAGAAAGCTTTAATACTGGAGCTACGGCACCACAATGTTGGACAAACTACAATGCACAAGGTGATGCCTCAGCCAACGCATTTTGGAAAAACACCTCTGTAAGTTGGGGTAACTATGGAGCACAAGGAGTTACAGATCATACTGGAAATGGTGGTTATGCCATGGGAGTTGATGCAAGTACCCCATACGCAGTAGATGTATTGCTAGAAACCCCACCTATTGATATAACGACCCTTAACAATGCAGAGTTAAAATTCTGGATTTTTATGAACAACACGAATGCTCCTGGGTCTCACAATATCTTTACGGTAGATTTATTTGATGGTACTGCTTGGAATGATTCAATCTATTCTTACTCAGGTGATAGTGTTGATTGGGTAGAAAACACAGTTAGTTTATCTCCTTTTACAATTACTGGACCAATACAGATTAGATTCTCAGTGTACAAAGTTGGAGCTCCCGTAAACTTCTATGATGATATTATGATTGATGATGTTTCCATAGACAACGGTGGTGGCGCTTGTCCAGATCCTACAAACGTTGCAGCAACAAATATTACATGCTCAACAGTTGATATTACTTGGAATTCTGATGCTGGAACAATTCTATCTGGAATGATTTACGATACTGCAGGATTTAATCCTTTATTAGGTGGAACAATAATTCCAGGTGCAAGTAGTCCTCAAACAATTACAGGATTAATGCCTAGCACAGATTACGATTTTTATGTAATTGATAGCTGTTCTGCCGGAATGAGTAATCCAGTAATGGTATCTGTGCTTACTGCATTTAGTCCATATCCAACAATGTCTGTTACCTCGGGTCAAATTGATACTACCCTTACAAACGCAAACTATTTGTTAGATGCTAGTGCATCTACAGACTACACAAGCGTTAAGTGGGAGTTTGGAGACGGTTCGCCAGACGGAACAAATGCGATGGAAACACATGCATACACTGCCAATGGTAGCTATACTGTAAAACTTACATTAACAAATGGTTGTGGTTCTATAGATAGCACATGGACCATTGATGTATTTGGTATTGGAGTTGAAGAAAGTTTATTGGGTAGAACATTAAACGTATTCCCTAATCCAACAGCAGGCAATGTTAACATTAGCTTTAATGTGGGTAGCGATATGCAAAATGTTTCAATAAATGTGATTGACGCATTAGGACGTACAATTTTGGCAAAAGATTTAAATAAAGTTTTTGGAACACAAAACGTGGTATTAGATCTTAGTGGAAATGCTACCGGTGTTTACATGATAAAAATTGTAACAGACCAAGGAAGCATAACCAAACGTGTAACACTTAGAAATAGGTAAAACACTTGTTTATATTCTTGAATGAAAAAAATCCCTGACGAAAGTCAGGGATTTTTTATTTGGCATGAGCCAAAGTTGCAATGCTCAATTTTATACCCTCGGCTTTTAATAATTCCAACCCACAAGATTCTAAAGTTGCTCCTGTAGTCAATGTATCATCAACCAACAACAAATGTTTGTTTTTTATTAATTCAGGCTCTTTTAGTTCAAAAATACCTTTTACATTGTCCCAACGCTTAGCACGGTTTAATTTTGTCTGAGATGGATTTTCTAACGTACGTTCAACAGCAGTGTTTAAAACGGTACAGTTAAGCGCTAGAGCCAATCCGTTGGCAATACTATTACACTGGTTATACCCGCGTAACGCCTCTTTTTTGGGATGCAGCGGAACCGGAATAACATAATCTATGGGTACAGAAAAAGAAGAAGCAATTTCGGCACCGAAGAGCTGGCCAAGGTAGTAGCCCAAATCTTGTCTGTCTTGGTATTTTAATGCATGGATTAAATGTTGAGTTATACCGCCTTTAGAAAAAATTAAAAACGTGCTTGCACTTTCTAGAGGTAAACGCCCAGAAAAAACAACCTTTACTGTGTTATTGTCTAAATTAATTTCGGGGTTTATTGGAAGCTCAATTTGACACCCTACACATAACAATTTTTCGTTTCTTAAGAGTGGATTGCCACAGCCTAAACAAGATTTTGGATAGATTAAATTGAAAAAAGATTGTAAATAACTAAGCATCCTACATATTTTACTTTATACTAACTTAGCGCCCTTAAAATAAAATTTTAAAATCGACTAAAAAATGTCTGACACGAAACAAAATAGAACAAAAAATATAATTATTGCCCTGCTTGTATTAGCATTAGTAGTAATTGGGTATTTGTTAACCAAGTCTTCTGCTTCGGTAGATGATTTAACCGCAGAAAAACAAGAAATTATTATTGAATTAGAACAAATTAAAAGTGAATTGCTTGCCGCTAACTCAGACAATGATAGCATGAGTTTGCACATCAGTGCCGAAGCCAATAGACTTACAGCAATCATCGATTCAATAAGCAAATTAAAAGAAGTAAGTGAACAAGATTTGGCAAAGATGAAGAGCCGCGCAAGCAGATTAATGCGTGAAAAGAAAATTTTAGTAGCTCAAAACGATTCTTTAAACAAAGCTTATCAAGCATTAAAAATTGAGAAAGAAGAAGTAGAAGAAGTGCTTGAGGAAGAAGTTGTAAAAAATGCCGAATTAACGGATGAAAATAGAGTGCTTAATAAAAATGTTGCCGTGGGTAGCATGCTACAATTAAGTAAAATGGAAGTTGCAGCCTACAAGGTAAAAGGCCCAGGAAAAGAAAAGGAAACAACAAGTGCAAGCAGTACAAACAGAATTAAGGCATGTTTTACAATTGCTAAAAACTTAATTGCGAATAGTGGCGAAAGGGTTGTTTATATGCGTGTAACAACTCCAGATTTAAAGGTTATTGCATCTAGTGATAATCCCAACGTTTTTATGTTTAACGGTCAGCAAATGATGTATAGCGCTAAGCAGAACGTAATATATGAGAACAACATTATAGAGTCTTGCTTAAATTTAGATAAAGAGGCTGATTTTGTTTCTGGAGAATACACAATTGAACTTTTTACGGAAGGTTACAAATTAGGAGAAGCTAAATTGACTCTTAAATAAGAAGAAACGTTTTATAAAAAAGCCGCCAAAACATTTGTTTTGGCGGCTTTTTTATTTTCATGAATTTGCATAGCTAGTTCAGCGAATATGTAATTCCAGTTAAAATACTCCAATCATTATTAACACTTTCGGTACCCGGAACGCGGCTGTCAAAATTATCATATAGGGTTACATTCCATTTAAAATTATTAAAAAGCTCCCAGAGAAGTACTACTTGAATATCAAAACGTACTCTGCCCGGATTGGTTAAACTAACATATGTTGAAACCATAGAGGATAAATCTATCTGTGGGTCTCTAAATTTAAATTGATGATAAGAACCTTGGATTAGAAACTCTAAATTGTTTGTTTCTGTAACAGGCTCTTCTATAGATCTTTCTCTGTTGCCAGACAAGCCACCTAATACATATAACTCTTGCCAGGGTTTTCTAACCAGATAGTTACCTATACCCGTATTTAAAAGATAACGGTCATTAATATTAAGCTCTGTGTTCTTTTCATAGTTTAAAGAAAAGTTTGAAAACCAACGTGCATTATGTAAGATGTAAAATGAATATGTAGACTGCGACCTTTGTGTTTGATCTGTTGTAGCCGTTTGATTTATGACAGTACTGCTAGATAAGGTGTTGATTAATTTTCTGCTTCGATATGTAAACTTAAACGCTCCGTTTAATTGCAAACTTTCGTTGGCTTTTGCATAGCTAGAGCTAAGGGTTAGATTTCCTGTAATACGTTCAAAAAAAGTGTTTTTTATGGGCTGGATAGAGATAATCTCTTGAATGTTTTTTTCTACCTCATCCTTACCTAATTTAATGATTACAAACCCCGGGCTTAATCCTTTTTTAAATGACCCAAAAAGTCTTTCGTTATTGCTAAGTATAATATCAAAAAAGCTTTCGGAGTAAATGTAGGCTACACTTGGCCATTCTACCGTTATAGTACCTGCCCGGTCTGTTTTATAGTTAAGGCGGTTTTGGTTCATTGATTTTATTTCGCCCGTAATCCTATCGCCATTTTTTAAATAAATAGTATCCGTACGTGCCGCAAAAGCAGAAAACGCAAATAACATAAAGAAAAGAGAGGGTAGAATCTTTTTTTGCACCAACTATATCTATTAATGAGCGGCCAACCAATCTTGACCTCTTCCTGATTCTACTAACAACGGTACCTCTAAAGCAACAGCATTTTGCATTTCGGCAACCACCATTTTTTCTAATTTATCTATTTCATGGTTTGCTGCATCAAACACCAATTCATCATGCACCTGAAGGATCATTTTACTGTCGTATTTTTCTTCAGTCATTTTTTTGTGGATGTTAATCATGGCAATTTTAATAGCATCAGCTGCGCTGCCTTGTATAGGGGCGTTTATGGCGTTCCTTTCGGCTTGCCCACGCACTACTGCATTTCTTGAGTTTATATCTCGTAAAAAGCGCTTACGCCCCATAATGGTTTCAACATAACCATTTTTTTGGGCAAGTTCTTTCTGCGTTTCCATATAGTCTAAAATGCCCGGATAGGTTTGAAAATATTGTTCAATAATTTCTTTAGCCTCTGTGCGGCTTAGTCCGGTTTGTTGGCTCAAACCAAAAGCACCTTGCCCATATATTAAACCAAAGTTTACCGCTTTGGCATTGCTTCTTTGCTCTCGGGTAACCTCGGCAAGTGGTACATTAAACACCTTAGATGCCGTGGCAGCATGAATATCTTCGCCATTTTTAAAGGCCGAAATCATGTTTTCATCTTTGCTTAATGCAGCGATAATGCGCAGTTCTATTTGGCTATAATCTGCAGCAAGCAAAGTGTGATTTTTGTCTCGAGGCACAAACATTTTGCGCACATACCGGCCGCGCTCTGTGCGTATAGGAATGTTTTGAAGATTAGGATTTGTACTGCTCAATCGGCCTGTGGCCGCAATTGTTTGATTAAACGTTGTGTGTAGTCTACCCGTTTTTGTGCTAACCAATTTGGGTAGCGCGTCTACATACGTGCTTTTTAGTTTCCCAATTTCTCTAAAGTCTAAAATCTTCTGGATTATTTCATGCTTGTCTTTTAGGCTTTGCAAAATATCTTCGCCTGTGGCATACTGACCCGTTTTGGTTTTTTTGGGTTTGTCTACTAGTTTTAGACGGTCAAACAGCACTTCGCCCAATTGTTTAGGGCTGCCAATGTTAAAACTTGTACCAGCAATGGCGGTAATATCATCTTCTAGTTTTAGCAGTTCTTCATGCAATTCGGCACTGTATTTTGCCAATCCATCCACGTCAATTTTTACTCCTTCAAGTTCCATTGCAGCAAGCACGGGTACTAGGGGGCTTTCTATTTTATAAAACACATCGGCAACGTGGGTATCTTTTAGTTTAGGGGCGAAATTGGTTTTAAGCTGCCAAGTAATGTCAGCATCTTCTCCGGCATATTCGGCAATTTTGTCTGGCGATACATCGCGCATGCTGCCTTGGTTTTTGCCTTTCTTTCCAATTAAAGATTCTATTGAAACAGGTTTGTACTTCAGATATGTTTCGGCTAAAATATCCATGTTGTGGCGCATGTCGGGTTGCAATAAATAATGTGCCAGCATGGTGTCAAAAATATCGCCCTTAACCTCTACGCCATATTTTTCTAACACAGAAATATCGTATTTAATGTTCTGGCCAACTTTTTCTATGCCGTTGTTAGAAAAGAATGGTTTAAAAATATCAACAAGGCTTTGCGCGTTTTGCTGATCTTCTGGAATGGCCACGTAGTACGCCTTGCCTTTGGCGTAACTAAAACTAATGCCAACCAATTCTGCCTCTAATGGGTTTAATGATGTGGTTTCAGTATCAAAAGCAACGCTTGGTTGTTTTAGCAGCTTTTTTACCAAGAGGGCACATTCTTCGGGCTCTTCTATAAGTTGATAAAAATGGTCTGTGGTTTCTAACGTTTGTATTGCAGAAGTTGCATTTTCTTCGCCACCGTTACTAGCTTCGTTTGCCGGAGCGCTAAACAAATCCATTTGGTCTCCTGCACGTTTTTTACCTGCGGCAGCAGGCGCTGGAGCGCCTGGAGTTAAGTCTTCACCTAAAACTCTACGCATTAACGTTCTAAACTCAAGCTCTGTAAAAAGAGCTTTTATGGCATCTTCGTTTAATGGGTCGCGCAGTAAATCTTTTTCGTTAAAGGTTATGGGCACATCGGTAATTATTCTTGCAAGTGTTTTAGATAACAACCCTTGTTCACGATTATCTCTAATTTTTTCGCCAAGTTTTCCTTTAATTTCATCGGCATGTGCAAACATGTTTTCCATGCTGCCATATTGTAAAAGTAGTTTGCTGGCCGTTTTGTCTCCAACACCAGGCAACCCCGGAATATTATCTACAGCATCTCCCTTCATGCCTAAAAAATCAACCACTTGGTCTACGTTTTCAATCCCAAATTTCTCACAGATTTCGGGTACTCCCCATTTTTCGGCAGGAGCTCCACCTCGCCCGGGGCGATACATAAAAATGTTTTCAGAAACCAGTTGTCCGAAATCTTTATCGGGAGTCATCATGTAAGTAATGTACCCTTCTTTTTCCGCCTTTTTGGCCAACGTGCCTATTACATCATCGGCCTCATATCCGTCCACAAAAAGAGTGGGTATATTAAAGGCTTTGATAATTTTTTTAATATAAGGCACGGCAAGCTTAATTCCTTCGGGCGTTTCGTCTCGGTTTGCTTTGTAGGCTTCAAACATTTCGTGCCGCAAGGTTGGCGCGCTGGTATCAAAAACCACAGCAATGTGGCTGGGATTTTCTTTTTCTAGCACCTCTAAAAGCGTAAGGGTAAACCCAAAAATGGCCGAGGTGTCCAAGCCTTTGCTGGTTACTCTTGGGTTGGATGAAAATGCGAAGTATGAGCGAAATATGAGGGCGAATGCGTCTAGTAAAAACAGACGTTTTTTATCTTCTGTCATGGATTGTTCTTTGACGCGAAAGTTAGGGATTTAGGGTTAAAGCCATTAAATTTAATAAAGCATTTTCGCACCAATTCTTAAAATGAAGAATCGCAAAATAATGTTGATCATTGATTTTATTTATCGTCTAATCCAAATCGGCAACGAAATGCTAATCCGCAAATAGATTCAGAACATTTGGTATACTTTCGCGTTCTTCTTTACACAAAAAAGGGCATTGAAATTTAGTATATGGCGCAACTCATCATAAGGGTGTTTCTCATATTTGGCATCTTTATTCTTATAGATATTTACACCTACCAAGCGGTAAAAACAGCATTTAAAAACTTGCCCTTGGCCAATTATTTTTATTGGGCACTCTCTGGGCTTATTTTAATTTATATGATTTACGCGTTAACAACGTTTGACAGAGCCGCAGGGCCAAACAAAGTTGTAAATGTGTTTATGGGGCTGATGATTTTAACGTACATCCCAAAACTGTTTGTAGTTATCTTTTTGTTCTCAGAAGACATCATGCGCCTATTGGTGGGCAGCATAACCTGGTTGTCTGATTTCTTAAACATCAACAATGCAAACCCAGACCGCAACCAATACATACCTAGCCGAAGAGCGTTTGTAAGCCAAGTTGGCCTCGCCCTTGCAGCCATACCTTTGGGCGGAATTCTTTATGGCATTTGGCAAGGCAAGTACAATTACAAAGTGGTTAAGCAAACGCTGTATTTTGATGATTTGCCCGAGGCATTTGATGGCTTTACCATAATGCAGCTAAGTGATATACACAGCGGTAGTTTTGATAACCAAGAAAAAATTGCCTACGGAGTAGATTTGGCCAATGAGCAAAAACCAGATGTGGTTTTATTTACAGGCGATTTAGTAAACAACAAAGCCGAAGAAATGGAACCGTGGATTGAAACTTTTGGCAAACTAAAAGGCAAATACGGCAAGTTTAGCACGTTGGGTAACCATGATTATGGCGATTATATAACCTGGGATTCGGCAAACGCCAAAAAACAAAACATGCAGCGCCTAGAAGAAATTCACGCAGAGATGGGCTTTTCGTTGATGAATAACCAGAGTAGTAAAATTGAAAAAGACGGCCAATACATAGAGATTATAGGAGTAGAAAATTGGGGCAAACCGCCTTTTCCGCAGTACGGAGATTTACACAAAGCCACCGAAAATGTAGATGATAATGCCTTTAAGGTTTTGATGAGCCATGACCCAAGTCACTTTGATGAGCAAATAAAAAGCTTTAAAAAGAAGGTACACCTTACATTAAGCGGCCATACACATGGCATGCAGTTCGGTATAGAAATACCCGGATTAATAAAATGGAGCCCCGTAAAATATAGATACCCAAAATGGGCAGGTTTGTATGAAGAAGCCGGAAGGTACTTATATGTAAACAGAGGGTTTGGCTATTTGGCTTTTCCGGGACGCGTTGGTATTTGGCCAGAAATTACAATGATTGAATTAAAAAAAGCATAAAACAATTTGCTTAGCATATAGGCAGAAATTAAAAAAAAAATGAATAAATACGATTGGGCAAAAATTGGTGCAGTGTTGGTAATTTTTGGCGTGGGCATTATAGCCGGATATTATATGCAAAAGCCTAAGCCTCGTTTGCCTATTATAAACCCTAGCGATTTAAACCCGGCTTTGGTAGATGATAGTTTAGAGCGCACAGGTAGAAATCATCGCATAGGCGATTTTAGTTTGCTTAACCAAGATAGCGTACTTGTAACGCAGGCCGATTTGAGAAACAAAGTTTATGTGGCCGATTTTTTCTTTGCTACCTGCCAAACCATCTGCATAGACATGGCCAAAAACATGCGACATCTGCAAGACGTTTTTAAAGACGATCCTGAGGTGATGTTTGTTTCTCATACCGTTTACCCAGAAAAAGAAGATGTTGCTGTAATGAGAGATTATGCAGATAAGCAAAATGCCATACCTGGCAAATGGATTTTTTTAACGGGCGATAAAGAACAGATTTACAATTTGGCACGCAAGCATTATTTTGCCGTAATGGAGCCCGGTGCAACATTTAATGAGCACGACTTTATTCATACCGATAACTTCATTCTGGTAGATTCTAAAAAACGTATTCGTGGTATGTATGTGGGTACCGATGAAATAGAAATGCAAAAACTAGAAAAGGATTTGCGCATTCTCTTAAACGAAGAGCGCCTGAGATAATACACTTAGCATATAGGTGTTTCCCGCGGTGTTTTAGTAGGTATTAAAAAGAAAACCGTCCGGCACAACCCGGACGGCCACCACTCTTTAAAAGAGTCACATAAAAACTAAAACACAAAAACGAAAAACTATAAAGCTCTTCACTTCAAAAATAGCTAAAACGATTTAAGAAACAAGTTTTAATACTCAGTAATTGTATCGTTGTCAGTAGTTTCTGGCAAAAACAAGCCAATTAAGAGTTGATGTTTAAACACCTCATATGTTAAGGGGTTTTTTTCTTCAATGGGCGGGTTTAATGCATACCCTGTTAAAACACTCAAAGTATCGCTATATACTGTGGCTTCAATTTTTCCTAGCGGCCGGCTGCCGTCATAATTAAAAATATATGCCTTGTATAATTTATTGCTATTTAACTCTGGCTGAAAGTTTCTGTACACTTCAATTTGATACTGTGCAGAGTCAAATTGCTCCATTAGCATAGCCCCTTTTTTGTAATAGGTTTCTTTAAGTTTTAAATTGTTGTAGGCATTCATCAACAAATCTTCTTGTAGGCGAGCATACGCATAGCGTCCTGTATAATTATAGAGTTGCATCAATTGCATGTTGTATTCTAAATCGGCAGGAAATGTTTCAAGCAAATTTTTTAGCGCAACTTCTGTTTTATCGTACCTATGAAATGTATGCCACTCCAATCGTACAATGGCTTCTAAGGCTTGGCGATAGTAAAAATCATCACGCTTTAAATATTTAAGATGTTGATAATAGCAGTTAAGCGCATTTTTATATTGTTTTAGCTCATGTGTAATTTGGCAAGCCATAATAATGGCAGGCATATAATCTGCCCAGTTAGATTCTATTTTTTGGTAAACCACCAAAGCAGAATCTAGTTCGTTGGCCTTGTAATAGCAGGCGGCAAGCTCAATTAAAATCTTTTTTCTATTTGGCGAGAAATACAACGCCTGCCGAAACGAATTTTGGGCATTGCCATATAATTTCAAGTTGGTCTCGGCAATGCCTTTGGCGTAGTAAACCTCTTCATTTTTATATCCTTTGGCAATAGCGGCATCAAACATTTCTACGGCCCGTGCATTTTCTTTTAATTTTAAAAAACTTTGGCCAATGGTAAAAATATCTTGGCCACCGTATTTTTTAATGTCAGGCGCCATAGCAACAATTTCTGTATAGCGCTTTTGCTTGTACATTTTTTGAATTAACGATTGTGCATTTGCTCCGAAAGCAAAAAAGCAAAAGAGAATAAAAGAAGTAATTTTCATACGCCAAAAGTATAGTAGATTTGAATGAAATGAATAATCTTATGGAAGAGTTAAACGTCTGTTTAGTGCAAGCCAATTTAGTGTGGGAAAATAAAACGAAGAACCTAAGCAATTTGTATACATTACTTAAAAATTGTGCCAACGTTGATGTGTTTTTTTTACCTGAAATGTTTGCCACTGGTTTTACCATGGATGCCAAAAAAAATGCTTCTACCATGCAAGGAGAAGAGGTAACGTGGATGAAAAATTTGGCAGCCGAAAAAAATGCGTGTGTTACGGGCAGTTTAGTTATTGAAGAAAACCTTAAATATTATAATAGGTTGTTGTGGGTAGAGCCTGATGGCACTATTAAAACCTACAACAAAAGGCACTTATTTACGCTTGCGGGCGAAGAAAAAGTGTTTGAAATTGGTACAGAACGCATTGTAATTGAATACAAAGGATGGCGGTTGATGCCGCAGGTTTGTTATGATTTGCGTTTTCCCGTTTGGAGCAGAAACAACCAAAATGCCGATGTAATTTTTTACGTAGCCAATTGGCCAGAAAAAAGAGGCCATCATTGGCGGCAATTGTTGATGGCCCGAGCTATTGAAAACCAATGTTTTGTGGTTGGTGTAAATAGAGTGGGTACAGATGGCAATGGTCATGATTATTGCGGTGACAGTGCCGTAATAAATGCTTTAGGAAACTCGTGTGCAGACATTAAACCCTACAATGAAAGTGTAACAACGGTAAGCTTGAGAAAATCAGAATTACAAGAAGTGCGTGAAAAATTTGCGTTCCTCGAAGACCAAGATCTTTTTGAAATAAAAGTTTAAAGCGGTATTTCCCAAATGGTTTCAAGTTCCCAGTTGGCCCTAAGCTCAATAGGCTTGGGGTAATACATTACCCTTTCGGGTTGTTTGCGTGTCGTAAAATCGCCAACATCCCATTTGCCATTTTTATTTTCGTCCCAAATAATACGAATTGCATATTGTCTGGGTTTCATGTCTTTTAAGGCAAGGTCTATGTTTTTAGTGAACTCCTTTTCCGCCCAAATCACACCGGTCTTTTTATCAAACAATTGCATGATTTTCGGCTCATAGTCAAGTGCATTTAGTTTTAAATAGAGTATGGCCAAATTGTTTTCTTCTTCTACCGAAGTTTTTATGACAAGTGTATCGTTGTACGTGTTATTTACACTTTGTAACGCCTTCGGCAACAGGGTTAAGGTTTGTCCGTCTCCGTATTGGCGATTAAAATATAGTGCAAAACGCATGGGGTCTTTTTGACTAAAAGTAAAATCAAGATTCTCCTCGTTTCTTGTTAGTGATATAAATTCTGGGTTAAACAATTTTACTGGAAGGCTAGATTCCAAGATTATGGTGTCATTGGGCAATAGCTTGCCAGAAGGTGATATTGCCAATTTTAAATCTGCTTCGGGTTGTTTTTTTAACAACACTTTTACGGAGTCTGCTTCAAAATCTTGTGCTTTAATGTTGAGGTATAAAAAAGCAGCATCTTCTGGATATTGGTTTGCATTGTACCAATAAAATGCGGTATCTCGGTTTGCATCAAACGTTAAAAAATCGATTTCATGCTTTGGAAATAATGCGCTGCCCGCAACCGAGACATCGGCATCCACCAAGGGTTTGCTAAAAGCTAAAAATATTTTGCCTTTACTTTTTTGAGTGGCTTCTAATAAGCGCGTATGTGTGCGCTGTTTAAACATTTTAATTTTATGAGATTCGCTTTCGGTAGAAAGGATATCATATGATAAAAACCCAAACTTTTCGGCACCGTGGTTATAAATTAAATCTAGATTCTGATCTTCAACAACAAACAATTGAAAAGTATCTAACGCTAAATTTTCTATACTAAAATTGCCTTGTTCATCTGTTATAGTATAATAAAGCGGTTTTTCGTTGAGTAAGGTAGAATCAGAAATATTATGCTTGTGCAAAAGGGCTACCATGCCTTTTTGAGGTGCCCCTGTATATGCATCAACAGCTTGCCCTGTAATGGCCAATGAGTCTAAATGCTGGCCGGTAGAAAAAACATATTTATAGTCTATTTGTGCATTTCCTTCGGTTATATCTACCAAACTACTGCCAAAATTAAATGTGTAGGTAGTGTTTGGTTTCAGGGTTTCATTAAGCGTTAAAATTAATTTCTTGCCTTTTACTTTTTGGTTGATTTTGCTTTTCAAGGGTGGCGATGAAAAAAACTGGGAGCTGAAGTTTTTAAGCGAAAAGTATTCGTGAAAAACAATTTCTATCTGAGTGGCCGTAAAATTGGTGCTTCCGTTTTCTGGCAAACTCAGCATTACTTGCGGGGGGGTAATATCTTTTTCTCCTCCTTCTGGACTGCTAATAATGGCACAGCCAGAAAGTATGAATGAGGCAAGAAATACAATGGGTTTAAACATGCTGCAAATCTAACAACCTGCCTATTACATTAATTGCACCTTCAATAAATTTTTGCTCCATCAATCAAGCTTTGTGATTAGAGTAATTAACAACGACACGTGCATTACATGTTCTAGAGAAAAAATTTATGGGCTTTTCGCGCGTTAGCTTTGTACAAACACAACAAAAAAATGAAATTTCAAAAGTTATTTTCTGCGGTTCTTGCTATTGGCCTGTTGGCCTCTTGCGTTACCCCAAAAGTGCACAAAGATTTACAAAGTAGATATGATGCATTAAGCGAAGAAGCGCGCGGTTTGCGAAAAGCAAATGAGGATTGCGAAATGTTAACCAAAGAACAAGCGGCTAGCTTGGCCAAATTAAAAACTGCGGTTAAAAAGTTAGAGAATGATACCACTGTATTGGGCAAAGAGATTCGCTCTTGGGTATCTAAATATGATAATTTAAACAAGCAATACGAGTATTTGCTCAGCAATAACTCTTCATTAATGGCGGCCAGCGCAAAAGAGAATAAAGCGTTGATGATGCAGCTAGAAGCCTTGCAAGAAAAGCTTGCCGGCAAAGAAGATTCTTTGGCCATGCGCGAAAAAAGAGTTAACGAGCTAGAAAGCGCCATTGCCCGAAAAGATAGCTCTATGAACTATTTACGCAATAAAATTGCCAATGCGCTTACCGGTTTTGAAGGAAAAGGTTTAACCATTTATACCAAAAATGGGCAGGTATATGTAAGTATGGAAAACAGCCTTTTGTTTGCCTCGGGGAGCTACGCAGTTGCTAAACGCGGACAAGAAGCACTTACCAATATTGCCGGTGTTTTGGCCGATAATGATGACATTAACATTTTGGTAGAAGGCCATACAGATAATGACGCGTTTAACGGCAGCGGTGTAATTAAAGACAATTGGGACCTTTCTGTAATGCGGGCCACCTCGGTTGTAAAAATTCTTACCAATGCGGCAAACTTGTCTCAAGATAGAATTACGGCTGCTGGGCGTGGAGAATTCTCGCCATTGGTAGAAAACAACAGTGCAGAAAACAAAGCTAAAAACAGACGTACAGAAATAATTCTTACACCCGATTTAAGCGAGTTGGTTAAGATTTTAGAGACCGAGTAAAACAACGTTTTAAAGCATTAAAAGCCGAGCCAGTTTTTGGTCTCGGCTTTTTTATGGCGTGTATTTTCATTTATATTTGATAGAGAAGAGTTGCCCTATTTGTGTAACTCGTAAAGGAAAAATAAACGCCACGGTGGCGTTTATTTAATTGTTGTGGGCAACCTAAAAAACCGACTGTAATCAATGAACTTTGAATTAGCAGATAAACTATCCGAACTTCTCGAAAGCAAAAAACTTGACAAAGCAATTGCTATGGCAGAACAGGAACTGAAAAATATACCAACAACTGACTTTCACAAAATTCTTGACAAGAACCTATTGCATTTGACCTCAGACTTGGCAAAACACATAAACGAGTTTGAAAAGTCGACAAAAGAAGTTTTAAAGAAGAAACAAGGATTCATAAAAAATCTATTCGGTTCTGGAAAAGAAGTAAAACCTGCGGCATACTATTGCGAAATGAATGGTTTTACAATCAACTATGACCGTTGGTTTATTGACTTATTCTCTTTTGAAAATTACAGTTTGACTGATTGGGAATGGCTATCTGACTTTTATGACTCAACTGCAAATGACTTGACAATTACAGGTTTTGAAGAAATTCAAAAAGCCTTTGAAGACGTTCACGAAAACAACAGATTTGAAGAACCAAATATTGACCAGGCATATGAAGTCTGTGAACTACTTGTTATTCTGCGATTACAAGAACTTTTTCGAGAAACCTATAAGGACGAAGAAAGTGAATGGAGTAAAATACCAATGTTTGTGACAGCCCATGACTACGAAATGATTTACAAAGTGAATTAAAAATATAAAAGGCAGCCCATAACAAAGGTAGCTGATGCACAACCCTCTTTTCCGTAAAAAACACAACACAAAAAAGGCCGTTTAACGCGGTCTTTTTTGTGGGCAATAATTTTGAGCTACAAAAATTATAGTGCCGCATTGGGCTTTAAAACA
>JAUHWL010000026.1 GCA_030424545.1 Bacteroidia bacterium | reverse complement strand
TTGATTTGATATTTTTCCTGACGTAATTCTGAGTAGAAAAGCATCAAATTATTGAAAGATATTTCTTCTCTTTTTAGAGCTAATGCCCCCCCCTCAACGGGTTACGGTTTTGTAATACTGTTTTCATATGATAAGATTTTAAATTTTGGTTTGACTAAGGTAAATAAAAGTGTTGAGGTAACAAGTGAGGGGATAAGGGTTAGCACGTATTGTGGCTCTTTTATTATTCTATGCTATTGCGCCAATCGATAAAATTATTGACAAAAAAAGGTGTGTACATTTTCATTTTAAATCAAAATTCCGAAGCAAGATTTTCATTTAAATTTGCCACATTAAAAAAACAGCATTTTTATGGCATCAACATCAGATATAAGAAACGGATTGTGTATTGAGTTTAACGGAGATCCATTTCAGATTATAGAATTTTTACACGTAAAACCCGGTAAGGGTCCTGCATTTGTTCGTACCAAATTGCGCAACTTAAATACAGGTAGAATACTTGATAACACCTTCCCTTCTGGGCAAAAATTAAAAGATATACGTATAGAAAACAGAACGTACCAATATTTGTACAATGATGGTACAGACTACCATTTTATGAATAATGATACGTTTGAACAAATTACTATGTCTAAGGATTTTATAAACTCACCGCAGTTTTTAACCGATGGGATGAATGTAAACGTTTTGTTTCATGCTGATGAAAATCGCCCTTTGTCTTGTGAGCTCCCCACAACTGTGGCATTAAAAATAACGTACTCAGAACCTGCCGTAAAAGGTAACACCTCTACCAATGCTACAAAATCTGCTACGGTGGAAACTGGTGCAGAAATAAAAGTTCCGTTATTTATAAATGAAGGCGAAACGGTAGTGATTAACACCGCAGATGGTTCTTATAAAGAAAGACACAAAGACTAAGTATTATGAAATTTGATACTGCTTACAAATTAAAAGACCTTGCAGAATTTTTGGGTTGTTCTTATGTGGGCAGCCCAAATTTTTTGGTAGAAGGAATTAACGAAATTCATGTGGTAGAACCCGGAGATTTGGTTTTTGTAGACCACCCCAAATACTACGACAAAGCTTTGCAGAGTAAGGCTACTACCATTTTAATAAACAAAGAAGTAGCGTGTCCCAAAGGAAAAGCCTTAATTATTTCTGAAGATCCTTTTAACGATTTCAACAAAATTACACGCAAGCACAAACCCAATATTGCGGCAAGTGCTGCTATTTCTCCATCGGCAACCATTGGCGAAAATACAGTAATAAATCCGGGGGCTGTTGTGGGTAATAATGCTGTAATAGGTGCAAATTGCTTTATCCACAGCAATGTTACTATTGGCGCAGGAAGCATAATTGGCAACAACGTTATTATACACCCAGGTACCGTTTTGGGTGGAGATGCCTTTTATTATAAAAAAAGAGAAACAGGTTTTGATAAACTACTTTCTGGCGGAATAGTGGTTATAGAAGATGATGTAGAAATTGGCGCAAACAGCTGCATAGACCGTGGGGTAACCGGAAATACAACCATTGGTGCAGGCACTAAAATTGACAATCTTGTGCAAATTGGCCATGATACAATCGTTGGTAAAAAATGTCTGTTTGCCTCTCAAGTAGGCATTGCAGGCTGCGTGGTTATTGAAGATGAAGTTACGCTATGGGGTCAAGTTGGCGTTATTAGCGGAATTACCATTGGCAAAAAAGCGGTGGTTTATGCACAATCTGGCGTTGGCAGATCTTTAGATGGAGGCAAGACTTATTTTGGCTCTCCGGCCGATGAAGCACGAAAAAAATACAGAGAGATGGCTGCAATAAAATCTTTACCCGAGATTATAGAAAACATGTAAACCAATTTTTTTTACACCCCAATAATGCGCTAAGAATTTTCTTTTAGCGCATTTTTTTTATTCGCAAAATCTTGTGCTACAAGCAAGGCTGTAAATCCCCAAAAGGGAGCCGAAGCCTTATCCATATCTAAAAAATTGTTGAGAACCCCATGGGTGAAATAAGTAACCAGCCCTAAAATGGCCATTAGCATTAGCTCTTTATTATTGCCCGTTGGTGTATTAAAATAAACCCGAAGACCATATATAAAAATGGTTCCGAAAAGCAATAAAACGGTTAATAAACCTAGCACGCCAGATTCAGCCAAAGGGCCAATATACTCGCTATGCGCGTTGCCACGGTTGCCCGCATTTGTGCTGATAATTGTTTTTTCCCACGGTTTTTGAAAAGGCGCATACACAAACATATAGGTACCAGGACCCCAACCCAAAACAGGTCTTTCGTTAAACAACCGTATGGCCGATTTCCAACGATTAATGCGTTCCATATTGCTGGCATCAGAACTTACGTTAGAAATACTGCTTACATGTTCAGAAAAATCATCCGAAGAAACGGCCGTGTTTTGCTCAAACTTACTCATGATGTTGCTCCAAGATGCAGCCACAACCAACAAAGCTCCCACCACACCAAGGGCAATATAAGGCCACTTTATTTTAAGCTTAATAATAAGCCAAACCACTGCTGCTGCCATCAAACTAATCCAAGCGGCACGTGTATAACTCAACACAACCGCCAATGCTATTATTATAAACAACATTATAGCCACCGATTTTAGACCCCAATCTCCTTTTCTAAAAGCGAAATAAGCACTAACGGGAAAATACATGGCCAATACAGCTCCCCAAGAGGTATGCTCTTTAAAGAATGGATACATTACCCAAACCGATGTTTCTTTGTTAAAACTATACTGGCTATGAATAACAAGGGTATAAACAGCTACACCACAAAGTGGCACAAGAAAAACCCAAAAAAACACTTCTTTTTTAAGGTCGGTATTCAATACAAAAACCATTACTAAAAAATAGGGCACTACAAACCAAAGCCTAGCTATTAGATATTTGATAGAAATCAATGGCATTTCGCTGGTAATTGATGTGACCAGCATCCACACTAAATAGGTGATAATAGCCAACGAAATAGGATGCTTAATAATGTCTTTTTTTAACCCTGTACCAAAAAATGCCTGAAAAACAACTATGCCCGTAACCAATGCTAAAAGGGGTTCTGTTGGTAAGCTCAACCCTAAATTAAAACCTTTATGCGTAAGTGTGATAGAAAGCGGTGTAGCAAAAAGCACAACCCACATAACTTTATCTAGCTGTGTGAGTAAAAAATAGAGCATAAGCATAGCAAAAGGCAATGCCAACACGTAATAAAACTCCGTAGCAATGCCTACCGCAGCAAGAATTAAAAACAGCCCGGAAAAAAAATAAAGCTTCTTTTCTGTTAATACTTCATTCAAGATTGCGATGCCTTGATTTGCTTGATTGACGTGCCAATAAGAATAACCACTAAGGTGAAGATGAAAGCTGAAAATGCAGCAATAATGGTTACTAACAAACCTTGTGGGTATGATTTGCGCTCGGCTGGAAATGCCGTATCTACCTTAAACGTTGTGGGCATTTGCTGCTCTACGTCAACTTTGGTTTGCTCGTATTTTATTTTAAGCTTCATTTCTTCTTCCTTCATCAAACCATTTTCATCGCGTAGGGCAACATATTTGCCGCCATACTTAGCCAATGTATCTAGCTTGGTTTGTATGGCATCTACCGCCTTGCCGTTCGGGTTGCTAATCATGGCCACAGCCAATTGCTCGCTAAGTACGGCACTTTGTGTCTCGTAATCATGCACCCCTTTATAGCGCAGTTCAGTAAGTTCATCTTGCGTGGCTTGCACTTCTTGTTTTATCCGGTCATACTCTGCCTTAACAATGGCTAGCCCCATAGAAGCGCGTGTATGTTGTACTCTTCTGCGGGCATTATCTGCAAGCCTTGCAATTTCGTTGGCAATCATAGCGGCCGTGTCCGCATCAGTGTCTAGCACTTCTATTTCTACACTCATAAACTCTGTGCGCCTGTAACTAATGTTGCTTGCATATCTTTTAAATAAAGAGGTACGCTTAAACTTTGTGTTTTCAGAAATATGATAGTGTTTCATCAAATCAAATTTGGCAACAACAGAATCTCTAAGCTCGCCAGAATTTAACAATTGTAAAAGCTGCTCTGCTTGCTGCTCATCTCCAAACTCTAAAATATCTTCGTTGCTAAACGTGTTGCCTTGTGGCAATAGCGCCTTACTTGGAGAGTTAGTTGTAGATGGAAAAAGTATTACTGTTGATTTGTACAACGGCTTGATAAACATGGGGCGGGTAAAAACATACGCCAAAACAGCCGCGATTAATGGTACAATGATTAACGGCTTTCGCCATTTATAAAGCAAAACAAACAGATTGGTAGAATTAAATTCCATAAATATTTTATTTTTTTTACCTAAAAACTATTCTCCATACTAGCTTTTTTCACATTTAGTATGGCTTTTTAAGAAGCGGCAAATATCGCAACATTTACCTTTTAACATAAGCCCGTTTTTAAATAAGCCTTCAGATTTTACTTTTATGAAAAAGAACAACGTTTAAATGCGTTTAGCCAATATAATCTGCGTGAATAAAAGCTCATAAAACACAAATAGCCATCTAATTTGCTACTCATGGTAAATTCATCATCTTGGTGTTTTGCAAGAAAAGCATCACCCCGAAAACATTTATGAAGCACAGCAATTACCTGGTTCTACTTTTTCTCTAAATGTTTATGAATAAATGGGACCG
The DNA here is from genome assembly GCA_030424545.1 of Bacteroidia bacterium. Taxonomy (GTDB): domain Bacteria; phylum Bacteroidota; class Bacteroidia; order Flavobacteriales; family Schleiferiaceae; genus JAUHWL01. Next base: position 15,747 of record JAUHWL010000026.1, on the reverse strand, counting down.
AAATAATACCTAGGTATTTATTCACCGCTATAATGGCCAAAACATTCCACAAAATAGTGGTTGCAGATGTTGCCATGGCCGCACCTTGCAAACCAATAATGGGAATTAATACTGCGTTGCCAACAATATTAATTGCTGCTGTGATATACATAATGTGCAAAGCTGTTTTTTCATGCTTGGTCATCGTTAAAATGTACATTACAGGCCCAGACAAGGCAAATGTTACCTGACCGATTGCAAGCAGCAGCAAAATTTCTTTTCCTGCAATGTATTCAGCACCAAAAAGCCCAAGTAAAAACGAAGGCGCAACAACAATAATTAAAAATATAGGTACGGAAAAAAGAAAGTTAAACAGCCCAATTTTATGCACAAGCTTTTTTAAACCTTCGCTATCGCCTGAGTGATAATGGTTGGCAATCATGGGCGCGGCAATACCATTAATGGCAAATTGGGTAAAGGTTATTACAGTAGAAATGCGAAAAGCGATGCGGTAAATACCAACATCTGCAGTATCTAAAAAGTAGCCAATCATGAGGGTGTCTGTCCAGCTCATCACCATAAATATAGAGCTGGATAAAAACATAGGCCAAGCTATATATAGCACCTTTTTAAACGTTACATCTGGCGTTACAGCAGGCGGCAACTGGCGCAACTTACGCCAAACTATAAGCTGGCTAACAATAAATAAAAGTACACTGGCTATTAAAAATGCTTGCACACCGCTTAGCCCTACCGCTTGCGGATTAGACCAAAAATAAAGAATGATGGCTGCGATAAATATGACCGTGCCCGCTTGCAAAAAACTATAAGCAACCATTTGTTTAAATCCTCGCGTGGTTTCGCCATTCATGTTCATCAATGTAAAAAATGGTACAGTAATTCCAGCCACTTTAAAAGGCTCTACCATCTGCGGATCATCAAATACATGGGCAAGCCATGGAGCTAAAAGGTAGATGCCTAGCCCCAAAAAAATTGAGAAACCGGCAGAAAAATACATGGCATTTTTATACAACCATTTTACAGAACCCTGTTGGTTTTTCCCAGAAAAAACACCTATAAATCTTACAATTGTTCCGTCTAAGCCGAATCTTGCAAACACATTTAGTAAAATAATACTTGTTAAGGCAAGCTCATATACCCCAACCGAAGCAGCGCTTCCCTTCTTTGTGAGCATGAAGGCCATAACATATCCGCTAGCCGCACCAAATACTTTTGCTACGAGCAACAAAGCACTTCCGCGCGCCAATTCGGCCGCCTGACCTTTTGCAAACAAATTAAAAAGTGTTTCTTTTACTTTTTTAAACATGGCGCCAAAAGTAGAATTATTACCCATGCAGATAAAAATCTATATTATGCTAAATTCGGTGCTGTGAAAATTGCTGTAAATACACGTTGGCTTTTACCCAATAAAATGGAAGGTTTTGGTTGGTACACCTTTCATGTATTAACACATTTAACAAAATTATTGCCCAATGCGGAGTTTTATTTTATAAACGATAGAGGCATTAAAAACAAAATGATTGAGCGCTTAAATGTACGCTACATCACGGTTCCGCCACCCGCACGTCATCCCTTCTTATGGTATTTATGGAATGAATACTCGGTACCTTTTATACTTAAAAGAATTAATGCCGACATCTATTTTTCACCCGATGGTTTTCTTCCGTCTAAATTAAAAATACCCACACTTACCACCATACACGATTTAAATTTTGAAGAAGAAAACGACTTTGTTGATAAAAGAGCCAAAGAATACTATAAAAAACACATCAGAAAAGCGGCAACAGTTGCAAGTCATATTTTAACCGTTTCTGAGTTTTCTAAAAACGATATCATCAAACACTATACTATTGGTGAGAGCAAAATAACCGCCACCCATAACGGGCCTCAATCTGAATTTAAAGACTGTAGCCACAAACGCATTTCTACTTTGCAACGGTACGCGAAAAGCAAGCCCTTTTTTCTGTTTGTAGGCGCACAAAACCCCAGAAAAAATCTCGCTAACATCTTTAAAGCATTTGATGGTTTTATAGAAAAAACAAAAAGCAATTTTCAACTATTACTTGTTGGAGAACGCATGCACTGGAATGAGGACATTTGTACGGCTTGGGAAAACATGAAGCATAAAGATCATGTGCTTTTTACAGGTAGAATTTCTTCAACAGATTTAAATAACATTTATAGTGCAGCCACTGGGTTGCTTTACCCAAGTATTTTTGAAGGATTCGGAATTCCGATTATTGAAGCGTTTGCTGCCGGCTGTCCTGTCATTACTTCGCTTAGCACAGCCATGCCCGAAGTTGCGGGTGATGCTGCGATTTTGGTTGACCCAACTAGCATAGACGAAATTATTTTAGCCATGGAAAAATTGGCGCTTGATGATGCGGCAGGAGAAATAATGCGTACCAAAGGCTTTGAACGTGCGAAACTTTTTAAATGGGAAAAGGTTGCCGAAGACGTTGCCAAAAACATTAAAAAACTAACCGTTGCTTAAACCTTATCACCAAAGCAAATTGTTAGAAGCCGGTTGTGATGAAGCTGGACGAGGTTGTTTGGCCGGACCTGTTGTTGCCGCGGCTGTTATTCTCCCTAAAAAGTTTACACATCCTCTTTTAAACGACAGCAAACAACTCACCGAAAAACAACGGATGTTGCTGCGCCCCATCATCATAAAAGAAGCCGAAGCGTATGGCATTGCAAGTTGCAGCCCCGCAGAAATTGACGACATAAACATTCTAAAAGCCAGCTTTTTGGCGATGCACCGCGCGGTAGATCAACTAGAGACAAAACCCGAGTTGCTTTTGATTGATGGCAACCGATTTACGCCCTACCCCAACATTGCGCATTATTGCCAAGTAAAAGGAGATGCCACGTATTTGCATATTGCGGCCGCTAGTATTTTGGCCAAAACAGAGCGCGATTTGCTGATGGAAGAACTCCACCAAAAACACCCCGAATACGACTGGGCAAAAAACAAAGGCTACCCCACCAAAAAACACCGCAAAGCCATTAAAGAATTTGGCCCCACGCCCTTTCACCGCATGAGTTTCCAGTTACTGCCGCGGCAGTTGAGTTTAAAATTGGAATAATTACTGAATGAGCGAATGGGGCTGATTAGCTAATTTGCCCATGCGCAATAACCTATTACTTAATAAACACCTTCTGCTGATAGCTCCTACCATTGCTAACTATACGCAAAATGTATATACCCATGTTTAGGCGGCTCACATCCATTCTTCCATTTTCTTCCACTTCATTTCTGCCAACCAATTGGCCTGTTACAGTAAATAACAGAGCTTCTCCACCAATAATTTCAAGATTAGTAACAAATTGCAAATAGTTGTCTTTTTGATAAACCAAATAGTCATCTAGTCCGCCAACATCATTTGCCCGCATGTTTTCATTACCAACATGTAAAACAAACCTATTTGCCTTATCCTCTTCTGAAGAGATCAGGTCGTAAGGCGATGACATATCATGAAAAACATGCAATGCCTTGTCTTCTAAAATAGCTTTTATACCAAATGGAATATCAGTTGCAGAAATGCTAATTCTGTTTCCCTTTTTTGTAGAAAACCCCAAAGGCACATGATTAATAGAGACTATTGGCTCTGGGTATGATGCCAAAACACAAGCATTATCTTCTACAACAGCAAAAAATGATGGCACCTTCTGTTCTGGAGTAAAAAGTTTGCTTACATCTTCTTCCGGATTATAACCTTCTACAAATTGATTATCCAAAGCAATTATTAGCTCATCATGGTATCCAAAATCTAAAGACGTTGATACCAGTTTAAGCGCCTTTATTTCCCGCTTATAAAATGGGCTTCTATCAACAACAGGAACACAACTAGTTGGTCTATCAAAATTATTAAGATCTAGAGGAGAATAAGAATAGCTTGATGGCGGATCTGGCACGCTGCCGTTGTAATTTATTTGAGGATCTGTTCGCACCATAATGCTTTGAAATGGCGCGATGTATTTTTTTACACCAAAAAAGGCGAACGCATCACTAATGTAAGTAGCATAATTTGCATTAGCGGCACTCCAAACATAAAACCAATCTGCTATACCGGGTTTAACTTTTACTTTACTCCAATCCAATACACTTGGGTATGGATTGGAAAGCAATGTCCAACCCCCGTTGTTCCTTAACAATTTAGGAAAAACCGCTTCATCACCTCTCAATGTACCTGAGCATTGAAGTGTTACTGGGAAATCACCTGACATGAAATACCCTTTTGCCAAAAATAAATTATACCCTCGCGTTCCATCAAAAGGGTCGTTTGCATCGTTGGTTGTTACCCAGGTTCCCCAAGCCTCGTTCCAAGAAGAAGAACCTGAAGGGCTGGCCTGAAACATTTCATTATTGTAATACCACAAATTGCAAGTGCTACAGGTTGTCACACCTCCACCATGCTCTATTTTGGCGCCTTCATCAAGCGTTATATCTCCCACTTTGGCATCTGTAAAAGGAGAACCGATGGTATGCCAACCTTCTTCATCTATTACCTGCTTCATGGTACCCCAAACAGATGGACCCATATATTGGGCATAATCTATAGAGCTTGCTTCTAAAATAAAATCACCATCATTGGTAAATGTAGAACCCACCCAAAGACATGCGCCTGGCGAAACGTGTAAATCTGCGCCAGACATTATCACGATTGAATTTACAGTTTGATTATCTGAAATATCGGGTTGAAATGACGCTGGTTGAATAATCACATCTGAGCATATTCCAGGTACTGAACCCGTTGACCAATTGGAGCCATTATTCCAATCCATGGAAGTTGATCCCAACCATGTGTTTGATGAATTGCCAACGAAAGGATCTGGTTCATCCGACAAGGGCGCTCCAAACACCCAATTTGATTCGCTACCAAGCTTGGTAAAGTTTTGCAGTATTCCATTATTTCCAGAAACCTTATCAATAACCTCAACTACAGCCGTGTTGTCCTCATTTGGTGCACCTTCTTCAAAATCATAAAAGAGCAGAAGCCCTAATTCATTTCCTGTTGTAGATGATTCTTTTCGCCCAAGAATTTCTTCACTGCACAGTGCTCTGCTCCAAATGCGCAGCTCATCTATGGCTCCATCAAAAGGTCTTGCATTTTGAAAGCCATTACCTATGTGCAAGGCCGTTGGGCTAGTAATACTTGTAAACGCTGTAGTAATGGTAGGCCCCACCTGTACGCCTTCAACATACAATCGCGTGTCTCCACTTTTTGCTACTAGCGCAACATGCCGCCAAACATCAGTTGGAGTAACTGGAATACTTGGTAAGGATAAAGCACCTACATCCGTGTAAACAACATTACCAATAGTTGGTGTTTGCTCTAGTTGAAGTTGAATGAAATCTGCTGCACTACTGGATAGTACCGCCTGAGGCGATAGAGATGTCGCATCTGTTTTTATCCAAGCTTCTACGGTTAATTCGTTTAATCCTGCAGCTATTGAAGTTGGTACTTCAACATAATCGTACGTTGTAGGTGAGCCAGCATGTTCTGTAAAATTTAAGGCTGTGCTTTGCTCCGCTTTTATATTGAAGTTGAAAGGGCTAAGATTAGTGTTTAAGGTAACTGTGGCTTCTGCTGTTTTAAACTGAGAAGGCGTGTACTCAATCTCAAGTGTATCTGTTCGTCCAGCACGCAAATATTTTTCGGCCGGTTGGCGGATAATGGAAAAGTCGCTGCTACCAGAAATACTAACTGACAAAATACTGTCAAAAACCAAATCGGCATCCCCTGTATTTTCAATCAGGAAAGTTTTTATCGTTCCTGCGTTCGAAAACTGTTTTCCAAAATTAGTTTGATTATTAAGGTCAGGATTATTGTTTGAATCAATCGGCTCATTGTTACCGCTTAAACCAATAACAGGCTGGGCCACCTCATTTATAAACATTTTAATACCAAAACTTCCTGCTACAAAGAGCCGGCTTGGTGTTGTTTCTATATCATAAACTCTTGAAAATCCTGGTGTAAATCCTAAAGAGTTTCCGTTACTTTCTATGGCCGCAAAACTGGACTTGTTTGCTCCGTTCACATTATCAAAATCCCCTCCTACTAGCGTACTGCCTTTGTAATTCTTAATCACATTCACCTGACCATCAATATTTGGATTCCAAGGTGTTGCGTTTAGAACGGTCATTTCGGCAATTCCGTTTCTTGTTAGAGATGCTATTGTTGTAAAGTCTCCGCCAACACGAATACCTCCTGCTGATCTTAAAAGAGCCTTTACATCACCATTTGGGTTGGGGCTAAATGACGTTGGAGTTCCATTAATAAAGGATGCTAAATTTTGTCTGGGATATGTTGTAGCCTGCCCCACATTACCAACCGTGCTAAAGGAACCACCAACAAAAACCTCGTTCCCGATTGTTTCTATTGAATAAACAGGGCCATCCGTACTTGCATTCCAAGAGGTAAGCGTACCCGTTGCTAAATCTATTTCTGCAAGATTATTTCTCGATGAAGGTGCTAGTTGTACTAACGGATTAAAGTCTCCACCTAACAATACTGTACCTCCTTTTGGCTCGACACAAAAAATACCATTCGATTCCTCAGCTAACATTGCCTGAATAAGGCCCGAAGGATACCAACTCGTGGGTTCATACAATGTGTTTGCCGTCAAGCCAATTTCAGCTATAAAAATTCGTTCTTGATCTTTCACTTTTGTAAAACTCCCCACTGCAATCATGTTGTTACCATGAAGCAGCATATCATAAATTGGCCCATCTAATTTTGGGTTCCAGTCTGCTAATTCTCCTGTAGATGTATTAAAGGCCAAACCATAAGTTCTTACTGTTGCGCCAAATTTGGTAAATGACCCTCGCGCGAAAAAAGAGGCTCCTAAATCTGCTAGTGCATCTACGGGTGCATTAGGGTTGGGTTTCCATGTTTTACTAGGAAAACCATTTACAATATCAAGCTTAGCCAAATTACTTGTTGCCTCCTTACCCACATAGTTAAATTCTCCGCCTATTATAATGTCATTATTGTCTTTTAAAATGGCATTAACAGGGCCATCTACTTTTGCATCCCAGGGTAAAATAGTTAGAGTGTTTGCAGGTCCAATATTTACTTTTGCTAAGTGAAAAGGGCTATTTTCAAAATCACCACCCACAAAAAAGTTATTATTGTCAATTACTTCTATCGCGTTTACGCGCCCAATGTTTTTGAAGTTTGTTTGATTTCCATTCCTTATTACAATTCCATCAGCACCTGCTAAAAGCAGATTGCCGCCCACAGATGCTAATGCCAACACGGGAAAAGGCAAACTTGCTGTGGTTAATATAGAATTACTATACTCTATGAGGTTACCGGAATTTACTTGATCCCATTCATTCGTGACATTATTATATACATGAGACGCAAGCCAACTGCCACCAGCGTATAAGTCTGACCCAACCTTTTCAATACAATTTACCCCATGAAAGTCAGAAAACATTACATCTTGGTGAAATGGCGTAACACCAACTCCTAATGAAATGCTCATTAAGCCAAATCTATCTTCTCCTTCAACAAAACGATATCCAGCTAAAAAAACATGACCTCCATCAACTGCTACATCGCTAATCGGATCCATCGAGCCAGGATTCCAACTCTGAACAAAACCCGCCAGATTAGCTTTTACTAAGTTAGATCTTCGCTTTCCAGCTATTTCGTTAAATGTACCAGCTAAGTAAACTTCATTACCGCTTACTTTTACCTTGTCAAAACTAACATCTTCCAATCCTGAATCTTGCAGTTTTATCGCACTAAGATTAGATGTTGTAGAGTTTACCTGATTAATAATTGCATAACCTTTTCTTGGTTGGGCATCCACTTGGTTAAAAAAACCAGCTATGTATATTTTGTTATTATCAATTTCTATATCGCGTACTGGGCCATTTACGCCAAGATTGGCACCTGTAATGGCAATGCCATTTGGGTCAATACATGCCAAGTTTGGTGAAACAATTCCAGCAATACTCTGAAAAAAACCACCAACCCAAATCAAGCCGTAACCATCAATTTCTATGTCAAAATAGTCAGAATTTGAATCACCTGGGTTCCAAGAAAGTGCTGCACCACTTGTATTTAAGGCGGCCAGCCCATTTCTAACGACTCCTCCAATTTGGCTAAAATCTCCGCATACATAAATCGTGTTACCAGCTATTTCTACATCGTGCACCGCACCATTGGGAGATGGGTTCCATCCATTCAAAGTGCCACTTCCATTTAATTCTATTAAAGCCAAGTTTGAATTTAGGTTTGGATTTCCGTTCGTAAAAGATCCTGTCGTAAAAGATCCTGCTAAATACAAGCCTATAGATGTCAACTTCATATCATTAACGTCACCATGAACAGCTACATTTAAATTGCCGACAGTCCCATCATTTTTAATATGTGCAAGTCCAATTCTAACAAATCCACCAATTTCAGAGAAACGACCTGCCACATACCAACCACCATTGCCATCAGGTTCAACAGCAGTAATTTCTCCATTCGTTTCTGGAAAAGCAGTATTTGGCGGAACTGGTGAATTTTCAATAAAATCTCCTTGGACAGCATCAACAACTGCGTAATGATGTTTAACATCACCGTACCTACTAAAATTACCACCTACATAAAGATCATTATCAAGTAACAAAGTATTCACTACTCCATCAACCCCTTTGTCTATAAATGTATTTGCCGTAGTTCCGTTGCTTAGCACATGGGCAATTCCTGAACAGTTTACCCCTCCTACCTCGGTAAAATCTCCACCAATATACCAACCTGAATTGCCGTCTGATATAATGGTGTTTATAATTCCATTTGTTTGAATGGGAAAAACGGCAGGAACTCCTGTTGCCTTGTTTACTTCTGCATGATTAATAATTGGATTACCTGGATTTGTAACCGTTGTAAATTCTCCTCCTAAATAAAGTAACCCGTTTGCGGTATCTTTTACCATTGCATGCACAGCGCCATTCAAGTTCCACTTTAACGGCTCAAGTTTTATTTTAGTAAAATCTAGCGGTTGGCTGCTTAGAGAAAAGGCAATTATTATAAATAGCCATATGAGATTCTTTTTCATATCTGATAATAGGTTGTTGGTTGAGCTTACGAAAATAACAAAGATTGTTCTTGAGCATTAAACTCTTGCTTGGTTGCTTTTATTGAACAAAGTAAATGCTTCAAAAAGCTTTGCTAGCAAATGACCCGTTTCGCTCAATTCACAATCCACCTCTTATATTTGCGCACCTCAAAAAAAGAACCCATTTATGGCCGAATTAACTTTTCAAGAACAGATTTTACAAGGCATTCCTGAGCAACTTCCGCCTGCTCCTATGTTTGATAAAAACGTAAGTCACGCGCCAAAGCGCAAAGAAATTTTGTCGCCAGCCGAGAAAAAATTGGCGCTTAAAAATGCGCTGCGTTATTTTGATTCAAAACACCACGCAGTTTTAGCGCCCGAGTTTGTCGAAGAATTGAAAAAATACGGCCGTATTTATATGTATCGCTTCAAGCCCACTTACAAAATGTACGCGCGGCCCATCAGCGAATATCCAGCAAAATGCCAGCAAGCAGCAGGCATCATGCTCATGATTCAAAATAATTTAGATCATGCCGTGGCGCAGCATCCAGACGAATTAATTACCTACGGTGGCAACGGTGCAGTGTTTCAAAACTGGGCGCAATATCTGCTCACTATGCAGTATTTAGCGGTGATGACGGACGAGCAAACCATCAATATTTATAGTGGTCATCCGCAAGGCATTTTCCCCAGCCACAAAGAAGCCCCGCGCGTGGTGGTTACTAACGGCATGATGATTCCCAACTACAGCCAACCAGACGATTGGGAAAAATTTAACGCCCTAGGCGTAACACAATATGGCCAAATGACGGCCGGCAGCTATATGTACATCGGCCCACAAGGCATTGTGCATGGCACAACCATTACGGTGATGAACGCGATGCGGAAAATTCAGACCTCCCCTAACCCCTCCAAAGGAGGGGAACACGGAACGTCTCCCTCCCCTGCGGGGAGGGCTGGGGTGGGGTCAGCCGAGGCTGGCCTTTTCGTAACCGCAGGCCTTGGTGGCATGAGTGGTGCCCAACCCAAAGCGGGCAACATTGCTGGTGTGGTAACCATCTGTGCCGAGGTAAACGCCCATGCTGCAGAAAAAAGACACAGCCAAGGCTGGGTAGATAAAATTGTTTATAATGTTGACGAAGCCATTGATTCAGCATTAAAATACCAGCAAAAAGGCGAAGCGCACAGCATTGCCTTAGTTGGCAACGTGGTTGATTTATGGGAGAGATTGGCCGAGCGCAACATAAAAGTAGATTTGGGCAGTGACCAAACCAGCCTCCACAATCCGTGGGCGGGCGGTTATTACCCTGCCGATTTCACATACGAAGAAAGCAACGAAATGATGGCCAACGCGCCAGAAAAATTTAAAGCCGAAGTTCAAAAAACCCTCCGCAGACATGCAGCCGCTGTAAATACATTGGCCGAGAACGGCATGTACTTCTTCGATTATGGCAACGCATTTTTGTTGGAAGCCAGCCGTGCTGGGGCGGATGTGATGACCTCCCCCGACCCCTCCGAAGGAGGGGGGAACAGCGAGGCTCCCTCCCCTTCGGGGAGGGCTGGGGTGGGGTCAACTTTTCGCTACCCAACTTACGTGCAAGACATCCTCGGCCCCATGTGTTTTGATTACGGATTTGGCCCCTTCCGTTGGGTATGCACCAGCGGAAAACCAGAAGACTTGGCTTTTACAGATGCCTTAGCCTGCGAAGTGATGGAAGAAATTATGGCCACCGCTCCTACAGAAATTAGCCAGCAAATGCAAGACAACATTACCTGGATTACAGAAGCGGGTAAAAACAAAATGGTGGTGGGCAGCCAAGCGCGCATTTTGTATGCTGATGCCGAAGGTCGGGCGAAAATTGCCGATGCATTTAACAGCGCCATTGCAGCCGGAAAAATTGGCCCCGTTGTTTTGGGCCGCGATCATCACGATGTTTCAGGAACAGACAGCCCTTACCGCGAAACCAGCAATATATACGATGGTAGCGCATTTACAGCCGATATGGCCATTCAAAACGTGATTGGCGATAGCTTCCGCGGTGCCACGTGGGTGAGCATCCACAACGGAGGTGGCGTTGGCTGGGGCGAAGTAATAAATGGCGGTTTTGGCATGCTGCTAGATGGCACTCCAGAAGCGAGTCGCAGACTTAAAATGATGCTGTTTTACGATGTGAATAACGGGATTGCCCGCAGAAGCTGGGCACGAAATGAAGAAGCCATGTTTGCCATAAAAAGAGAAATGGCGCGGACGCCAGAACTCAAAATAACGTTACCAAATATCGTTGATGAAAATGTTCTGGATAAACTTCGTTTTTAAACAAAGTCCTTTTGGCTTGTAAGAAAAAACAGTTTAACATAAACTTAAAACCCGCATTACAACAAAACTGTAATGCGGGTTTATTTTTTAAGCATTACATCCAATATTCAAAAGCCAGCGTATAACCCTGTAACGTAGGATTATAGTTAATACGCACTTCTCGCATTAAACCCCAATTGTTTGGTCTGTTGTAATTAAAATTATTCATGCCATTGGCTACAGTGTCTTGAGTAATTGTATTAATTACCGTAAAATAAACAGGCCAATTAAAATCACTAGGTCCATTGTACTCCATAGCAATGGTTTGATTTGCTGTAATATTTAATTCAACTTTGCCTGCAAAATTTTCTGAATAGCTTGCAATAACCAACAAGGAATCTCCTGGTAATGCATTTTGATAATTAATACGAAACCACCGCAAACCATCATCATAAAACTGTAATCCTGTAGCCAGTTTAGTGCAATGTAGAGAGCCATTGTAGCCAACCGCACAATTTTCTGCCATGTAGCCTGCAGCCAAATTCCCTCTATACGTTCCGCAATCTTCCTTTAATTTATTCCAAGCATCTTGCATATAGCTTGGGTTACATACATTCTGAGCAATCTTACCAGCCATGTGGCTAATGGCACTATTGCAATCTGCACATTCGTCTTTTTCTTTTTCGCAAGACATAAAAAACAAGAAAACAAAACAGAGAACAGACAATTTTAAAATCTTAATTAGGCTTATACTCTTCATAATCAAATGTATTCAGTTTATCATATTTTATTTAAATATAACATTTGTTACTGAAAACCACTTACTTAAGTCTAATGAATCCGAGATTTTAGATGTAAAATAGACTTCAAACTCACCATAAGATTACTTAATATTGTGGCCGAAAAAATAGGAGAGAAAAGGTTTTATTTATAGACCTTTTTGTTTCATCGATCTTAAAAAAACAACAATGAAAAATATAGGAACAATTTTAGGAGCACTTGCGTTGGTTGGGGTAATTTATATCGGATTTTTTAAAGACTCTGGAAAAACCGTTCCAGCTAAAAGCAGTGCGTTAGCAAACAAAGACAAGGGTGTTCGTTTGGCGTACGTGCGCAGTGATAGCTTACAAAAGCAATATAAATACTTTCAAGATCTAAGCGAGGAATTACAAATTCAAGAAGCTAAAATTCAACAAGAAGTAGAACGCAGACAACGCGATTTTCAGATAGAGGTTGGAATATACCAAGAAAGTGCGGCAAAAATGAGTGATGCACAACGCCAACAAAGCGAAGCTGACTTAATGCGCGTGCAGCAGCAGCACGAAACTTGGGCAAGAGAACAGAGTGATGTATTGATGGTCCGTCAACAAGAGCTTCAAGAAAAAATGAAGAGTGATATGGACAGCGTTTTGGTTAAAATGAAAGATGAATTGGCTTTAGATTTTATTTTATTGTACGATGAAAATGGTGCCTTAATTTTTGCTAATCCTGAATATGATATTACAGAAACGGTAGTTGAAAAATTGAATGAAAATTATGGAAAGAAAAAGACAGAAGAAAAATAACAGTCCGTTTTCTATATGATTTTGATTTAAAGCTTGATTTTATCGTCAAGCTTTTTCATTTGCTTTTTAACCCATTTTGGAGACTCTAATCTAACACCAAAAACTAATTGGTAAAATGCGTTTAAATCCTGTACAGGTGCATTTGCATTGTTGTTTTGATTGTAATACAAATCACTAATATTTACGTAAAAACCGGCAAAAAAATCTCGGCCGTTATAGCCAACACCCGCTTTAGAATCCCACCGAATGGCCATGTTGTTTTGATTTTCGGATTGAGCTCCAGACAAGCTTTCTATGGCAAAATTTGTATGCACCATACCCACACCAATGTGTGCACCTATAGAAGCGAAGAAAATTTTTTTAAACACAAAAGTGTAAACATAAGCTGGACCAATAACCCATTCATAATTGCTAGAAACCGGGTTGGTTGCTATTGAATCCAACAATGCATTATTGGCATTCATTTTAAAATATTCAAAATTAATGGCTGGTATAAAGCTACCTGCACTTTTGAGTTGTCTCTCTGTAAAGCTTGTGAAACTTTTTAAAGAAAGCTTCTGATTAAAACTATAGCCTAAATTTAAAATAATGACGTTGGTTTCCTGATTAGGCAACTGTATATATGGATCTCCTTTTTGCCACATTGGATCAAAGTCAGGTGTATTTCTTAAATAATACCCTTTAACCTTTGAGTAGCGGGTCGTAATTGCCCAATGAGAAAATATCATTGACAATCCTAGCGAAAATGACTTTGTGTTTCCATAGATTTCTTCGTCACCGTTTCCGGGAAAGAAATTAGGAGCGAACTCTACGCCAGCAGAGATAAATCGGTAGTTAAACTCAAATCTTAAATTCGTTGTAATATTCGGAAACAGGAAATAATCTAATCCACTGGTTTGCTGGCTAAAACTTTCATAGTTGTTATTTAAGCCCACTTTTAATATGAAATTATTATCCATCTTTTCAATCCAGCCATCTTGAACCAAGATCTTTATGGAATCAGCCAATTGGGCAGATAAAGTAGTATTGCATACCAATCCGATTATTATGACTGCAATTAATCTTTTCCAGTAATTTTTTATAGGTGCCAAAAAAATCCGTTTAGTTTTGAAATGTATAAAATATCAACCTATTAAAATTAAAATATTAAATAGTGTATTTACAATTGCTCATAACGCAAAAAAGCCCCACACATAACGTGCGGGGCTTTTTGTTTTACCGTATGTCGGTGAGATTATTTTAGAAGCTTTTCGCGTACATATTGTCCGTTAAACTCTATTTCTACTACATAAATTCCTGTACTTAGGTTGTTTAGTGGTATGTGTACGTCTTGCCCTGGGTTTAGCTCTATGTTTTTTGCTACAATAAGCTTACCTGTAACATCATACAATACTACGGCTCCAGAACCGGTGTAGTTGCTGCTTTTTACTACCAACTCATTGTTGGCGATAAAGCTGGTTACTTCTTCTTTTACTACTTCTTCTTGTACACCTATGCTGCTGTTGTTTAAGATTAATCTAAATCTGTTTGCAGGGTTGGTTTTGTCATGTATAAAAGAATATACAGGGTTTTGGCGCATGTCTTGTGTAGCTCCTGTAACTTTATCTTCTAACGTTACATTGTAAGCAGCGCTTAAGCTGGTATCGTTAAGATACAATTTGGCTACAGTATTGGTTTTTACGCTTGTGTAAAACACTTCTACCGTATCTACAGCTTTTATTGTTCTTCCTACAGATTGTGCATTGTTTCCGCCTTCTTCTATATACAGGTTAGGTACGGTTGCAACGGGGGTTAAAAACTTAAATAAATCGCCATGAAGATCAAAATTGTCTGTGGCAGAATTATCATAATACACAAGTGTGATGTCTCTGATGCTGTCTTCATCATAAGCTAACAATGCAAATGTTTCTGGGCTTGTACCACTTGTTTTTTGGTAGTTCTTGCCGTTTATCTCTGTTGTTGCGTATTTTTTGTCTATTGTCCAAGCTAGGGTTGAGCTTGCTACAGGGCTACCTGCACCAGCAACTGCCCAGTCTCCAGCTGTCATTTTTACCCAAAAACTTTGAAAGGGAGGAATGCGCTCTTCGCTAGACGAAGGTGTACTGTTTCTAAATCTAAATCCACCATGTGTGTTGTAATCTATGGCAGGGAAACCAATGTTAGAGGTTGTCCAACCTTGATAGTGCCCTGAGTAGATTGATTTTGTTGGGTCTGTGTTTCCACCGCCTGTCCATGCACCTTGTGCTGTAGAGTTCCAAATATGAACCGCTTTGTAATCTCCCGCAAAGTTTGTGGGATCATCTATCCAGTTGTCTGTTTCAATAATCGATGGCCATGGATTGCGCACATTGTTCCAACCTACTTGGTTTATATTGGTCGGATCATCACCACCAACATCCCATGTAAAATACGTATTAAAATTATATGCATCTAACACAGCCAGACCTGTAAAGCTTATGGTTTGTGTGGTTGCAAATGGAAATGCCGATGCTAAGAAAATATTAAAAGCACGGGCATGTGTAAACGCTGATTTATCGGCTATTCTCTTCCAGCTCTCTGCTTCATCATAATCAGCTGTTGGTCCTCCAAAATCAACTGTACCTGCCGTGGTGCCATTGTTAGTGGCATCATAATACCACAAGTTTCTGTGGTTGGCTGGTGTGTAGGCATCATCGTTTAATGTTGGCCCTGTAAGCTGGTCTAAGTTGGCTTCTAAGGGCAAACTCATCTGAAACCATGTGCCGTTGTAAACAGTGTTGTTTGTAGCCGGATTAACCACAGTACCCGAAAGTAGGCTTGTTCCTAATTCTTTCTCCATGGTAA
>JAUHWL010000007.1 GCA_030424545.1 Bacteroidia bacterium | reverse complement strand
CTGTTGCTCACCGATGGCGTAGATGGCGGCACAGATATTCTTCCGCTAGACGGGGCCGAAATGGCCAAACGAGATTCGGTAATCATTTACACCATTGGCATTGGCGAGCCCGGCAAAAGTGGGTCTGTTTTAGATGAAAAAACGCTGAAGCAAATCGCAGACATTACGGGAGGGAAATACTTCCGCGCCAAAGATGCCGATGCACTAAAACAAGTCTATGAAGAAGTAAATAAATTGGAGCCCATAGAATTTAAAGAAACCGAAAACCGCCCGGTGACTTTGCTGTATATGTACCCGTTGGGTGCCGCGTTGGGTTTGGCTTTGGTGGGGAGTTTTTTAAGTGTGTTGGTCCGTCTGCTGAAGCAGACGGTAATCAGCAGGCGGTAAATAGAAGCCTGTAAAAAGGGAAGGTTTAAGCAGAATTAAATAAAGGAAATTAGAAAAAGATTGAATAGAAAATTATTGCTGCTTTTGCAGATGGCTTTAGCCAACTGCAAAGAAAGCTAATAGAAACTGGGGCTTTAGCCCTATTAAGTTTAAGTAGAAAGCAAATTGCTGTTGGCTTCAGCCAACTAAAAAAATGATTACAAATCAGGGGCTTTAGCCCCATCTAAAACAACAAAACTATGAGCTGGGTAAGAATTTGGATACACATGGTGTTCTCCACAAAAAACAGAGAGCCATTTTTAGTGGATGACATCCGCCAAAAAGTTTTTGCCCACATTCATGAAAATGCAAAATTGAAGGAATTGAAATTGGCGATTGCCAACGGCTATACCGACCACGCGCACTGTTTGCTGGCACTAAATAAAGACATGACCATTGCCAAGGCTGCTCAACTCATAAAAGGAGAATCTGCCTTTTGGATAAACAAACAAGGACTAACCAAGCAGAAGTTTATGTGGCAAGATGATTATTGGGCTGTGGGAGTGAGTGAAAAAGATTTTAAAAGGGTTTTTGAGTATATCAAAAATCAAGAGGAACATCATAGGAAGAAGCCCTTTGCTGAAGAATATGAAGCGATGATAAAGCAATGGGGATAAAGCCCTTTAATTGAAATAATTCTTTTGCAGTTGGCTTAAGCCAACTGCAAAAATGTATAAAACAAAAAGAGGCTTTAGCCTCAATAAAGATTGACAAATTGAAATTGGCAATAAATTAAAAATGACAATCAAAGACAAAATAAAGGAGCATTGTAAAGACCTAAAATTCTCTAGAATAACGAGAAGCGTTACTAACGACTGGGATGAAATAAGCAGAGGTTACATTGTTGACTACTCCGAAAACTTTGTTGTGCTTCAAGAAACTGATGACTTCAGGGCCCTTGGTTTTAACATCTTTCCAATGCCACACATTGCCCGAATTCGTTACAACAATCATGACAAATACTATGACAAAATCATGACTTGGGAGAACGAAAAGAAAAAAATCGAAATAAGTACCAACGTGAACTTGGATAGTTGGAAGTCAATCTTCAAAACATTTCAACAGAAAAAAATGAATGTCATTGTTGAGTGCGAAGACCCTGATATTGGAAGTTTCACAATTGGAACAGTAAAACGTGTGACCGACAAAAACGTATTTATCCTGTACTTTAATGCGGCAGGATTTTTTGACGACAAACCGACACGCATTGATTATGAAAACATTTCCAAGATAATGTTTGACGACAGATATATTGATATTTTTAGTAAATACACAAGAGAAAGAAAAAAGAAAAGAACTACCGTCAATCCTTGATTAAAGATGAAATGTTAACCAATGAAACTTCCAATTGACTTCAGTCAACTGCAATAAATTAAACAAACAACAGTGGCTTTAGCCACATTTTAAATGACAGACCTATTCCCCATCATCTGGAGCGACTTCCACTTTTTGCGACCTCAATATTTGTGGGGTTTCGTGGGTGTGGGCGTTATTCTGATTTTAGGATTGCTCAGCACACGCGAAAATGCACGTTGGAAAAAGCACATTGCGCCACATTTACGCCCGTTTGTCATTAGCAAAGGCAGCCTACATATAAAAATAGCGATACAATTTATGTTGGCTTTAGGCCTCACCATTGGTGTTTTAGCGCTAGCTGGACCAACTTGGAAAAAAATTGAAATGCCTGGCCAAACACTAGAAACGCCTGTAGTCATTTTGCTTGATCTTTCTCAGAGTATGTTGGCAGAAGATATCCAGCCCAGCAGATTAGAAAGGGCGAAATTTAAAATCACCGATTTTTTGAATGCCAATCCAGGGGCACGCGTGGCGTTAATTGGTTTTGCCGGTACAGCACACACCATTGTTCCGCTTACGCGCGATTATAAAATTATAAAAAGTCACATAGAAACATTAACGCCAAAGGTGATGCCTTTTCGCGGTTCTGATTTAAAAAGCGCGCTAATTCTTGCCGATTCTGCAATGAGTACTACCTCTGCCCCGGGCACTATAGTGGTATTCTCTGATGATTATGATGAATCCATTTTTGATTGGATGAAAGACTATGCATCAAATTCGAAAAATAGCATAGCTATTATGCCTATGAATACATCAACCGGTGCCGATGTGCCCAATTATTCTGGCCATGGAAGTCTGCGATACAAAGGTAAAAATGTGCATTCTGCTTTAAACGCAGCCGTTGTTTCCAAACTAAATTCTTTAGAAAATATTCAAATACATCAGCTAACGCTAGATAAAAGCGATGTAGATGCCATGGCGAAAACCATACGCATGAATTTAAAATTCACAGAAGCGCCCAAGAAAAAAGAAAACGAATGGCGCGATGTTGGCTTTCTTTTTATAATTCCAATGGCATTTATTTTACTCCTGTGGTTTCGCAAAGGCTGGGTGGTGTTTTCCTTGTTCGGAATGCTCTCCCTTACTTCGTGTCAACAAGAAAATAGCCACTTTGCCGATTTGTGGTTTACAAAAGATTATCAAGGCCAACGCTTCATGAAAAAAGGAGATTATGCCAAAGCTGCAAAAACATACCAAGACCCTTTGCGCCAAGGTGTAGCCTATTTTAAGGCCGGAAATTATGATGAGGCCATAAAGGCTTTTAACAATGATACGACCGCCATGGGCGCGTACAATTTAGGATTGGCCTATTTTAAAAATGGAGATTATGCCGCGGCTCAAATGGCTTTCGGCATAGCGGTTCAACTTAACCCTACCATGGAAGAAGCCCAACAAAATAAGCACGAAATGGAACGCTTACTAAACGGTATGAATGAGGCGAGTCTAGCTGATGCCGAAGAAGCTGCCAAGGAAAAGAAAACGGCTAAAACCAAAGAAAACGATAGCCAAGAAGACTTTAGCGGTGGTGGTCAAAAAGCCACAAAAAAAGACATGGAAAAGGAGCGTCTTTCTGAAATGGTGAACACAGAAATACAAAAAGCCAAGGAGCTTGATGAAGTGCCAGACGATTTGTCGAATTCTGCTGTAGGAGATAACAGCAAAGTTTTACTGCGTAAAATTAACGATGATCCTGCCCGATTTTTGATGAAAAAATTAGAATATCAGGTGAAGAAAAACAATATAAAGCCACAGAACAATGAAAAGCCCTGGTAGTACTTTGCAGGTATTGGGGCTGATATTTGCCCTGTTAATGAGCGTTTCTGCACACGCACAAAAGCTGTGGAGCGAAGTATTGTTAAGCAAAACCAGTGTTTACGTGGGCGAGCCTGTGCAAGTCTCTGTAAGGGTATACACAAGCACTTGGTTTACAGAAGGTGTTGACCCGGGCAACGTAAAAGTAAACGGTGCATTTACCGTCTATTTCCGTTCAGTAAGTATTTCTAAAATTGAAAACGGCAAAACTTTTCCAGGGGTTGAAATGATTTTTAATGTTTTTCCGTTTGATGATGAAAACGTAACGTTTCCTTCTCTAGAAATTCACGTTGCATCTCCCAAAGATGGAGATTACAAAGGAGTCTCACACACCATTAAATCCAAAGCACGGCTGATAAAGGTAAAACCTATTCCCCCTGGTTTTGATGCCGACCAATGGTTGGTAACCACCAATGTAGCTGTAAAGCAAAGCTGGAAAGGGAATGTGAAAAACGTAAAAGTTGGCGATGTTTTGGAGCGCAGCATTAATCGCGATGCGGTGAATACTGTTTCTGAACTTATCCCACCCACCTCATGGGATAGCATTTCTGGCGTGAGTTTTTATCCTGCAAGAAGCGAAGTACAAAACCACAGCAGTAAAACGGCAATAAGCGCCACGCGCACCGAAACTATGCGCTATCTTTTTGAAAAAGAAGGCGAAGTAACTTTGCCAGAAATGGTGTTTACTTGGTGGAACCCTCTAAGACAAAAAATATACAAACGCACGTTGCCCGCTGTAACAATTCAAGTGCAACCTAATCCAGATTTGGGGATGTTGGCCAGTATAAAAGATAGCTTGGCAGCACAAGTAGCTGCTATAAAAGTAGCAGAAGAACCAGAACCACCATTTACTATTTTTGGTATGAGCCCGAAAAAATTTGCTGCGGTTATTATTGCCTTTGCTTTACTCTGTTTAGCACTAATTTTTAGCCTAAAGTGGGCCGTTAACTACCGGAAGAATTACTTGCATAAATACCGACAATCAGAGCTTTTTTATTGGCGGAAATTTATAAGGGCAGCCAGAAATAATGATTTACATAGTACAATAACAGCCCTTTACCTTTGGATAGATCAATTAAACCTGCCACAACCAACAGCTTTGTGTTTTGCAGAAATTACAGGTGACGCTGCATTTCTAAAAGAAATACAAAACTGGGAGCAGGCTCTTGCACAACAAAACAATCCACCTAAATTAGTGATTTCAGATTGGCGAAAGGCGCGTAAAACATACTTATCAAAAAGCAAATATTCTACGGTTAATACTGGTTGGATAAACCCTTAAAAAGGTAGATTGCTTGACGTAATTATCATAATATAAGAACCTTCAAGAAGCACTACCATTGTAGCCGTAAACCCAATCCATTTCTTTGAAATACCCGTGCAGGAAATATAGAAAAGTTCTTTTTTTTCTGTTTGTGCAAAGCAGGTACCAACCAGCCCGTAAGGGCACCCATAGCATAACCCGCAAGAACATCAGTAGGGTAATGTTGCCCCGCCTTAATTCTTAAGTAGCCAATTGTTGCTGGTAATAATGCTGCAAAACTCCACACCCCTATTTTATAGCTTTTTGCCATACTCGGATGAAAATCTGTAAGCGTTTTTGCAAACAAGAAAGAAAGTGACGCACTCATAGATACATGTCCAGAATAAAAAGAATATCTACTGTCATCATCTGTACGCTCTGTATAAGTCAAATCTGTGTTATAAACATACGGCCGAGATCTGTTTACTGTACTTTTAAACAAGTTTGTGATACCGTAATTTATTGCCGCAACTTCGTAAGTTAACACCAACAACGTCCCCCATTTTTTATTGGTATGCTTATTAAAAAGAAAAAACTGTGGCATTACCACAAGGCTGCTAAGCAGGAGAATATCACTAGCACTGTTGGCAGATTGGCTATAATTATACGTTGCACCTTTGTCCCATCGGTTTATGTTTTCTCTATTTAATTGATGTAATTCTAGCGGTGTAAATGGTGAAATATTATCGAATTCTTTCGCGAAAAATCCTGCAAGTGCAATAGATGTACTTCCTAAAAGTACGGGCCACTCTTTTTTTAAATGAATAGAATAAGGATCTGGGTTTTGATGCAGTTTTGGTTTACATAAAAAGCATGCTTTGTTTTCTTGACCAACAACAGCAATTTGAACAAATATGAATACCGCAAAAAAAAGTTTCAATTTCATTTTATAAACCAATACCGCGGTAATATTAGAACATAATATTTAACAAAGCATAGATACAACCTCTGTAATTCATTATAAATGGTTTAGAAAATCAACAATTCCATTTTTATTTCACGTCATTAAAAAGTAATGAACAGACAAAAGTGGTCAAAGCGTATATTAGACCATAATATTCCTAATAATAAACAAGATGAAAAACAAAACAAAAACTTTAAGCATTTTAAGCCTGTTCTCTTTCGGGTTAATGATTGTAGCTTGTGACTCGGCACAAGAGCCAGAAGTTGTAAATGATGAACCCGTGGTTGAAGAACCTACAGTTGAAGCCCCAAAAAGTGCACGCCCAGCAGAGTGGGGTTATGTTGGCGAAGATGGTCCTGCCGCCTGGGGTTCTTTAGATCCCGTTTATTCTCTGTGTGGTACAGGGCATAGTCAATCGCCCATAAATCTGGTAAATTCTGAAGGCGCAAACGATGTTTCTTTGGATGTAAACTATGGTAGTACATCTTTAAACATGACATTTAATGAACATGTGCATGATATTGTTGACAATGGACATACCATACAAATGGACGTTGAACCAGGCAGTACGTTTAAAATTAATAATAAGGTGTATGAATTAAAACAATTTCACTTTCATACGCCAAGCGAACACACGGTAGATGGAAAACACTTTCCGCTAGAAGTACATTTTGTACATCAAAGTGAAGATGGTGCATTGGCAGTACTAAGCGCTTTATTTAAAGAAGGTAAAGAAAATGTGAATTTTAAACCCATTATTGCCAACCTTCCTACAGAAAAAGGGCAAACAATTCAATTAGAAGATGTTATTTCTGATTTAAACCTTCACGTACCCGCTAATAGCAGTGCATTTACATACACGGGCTCTCTTACAACTCCTCCATGCAGCGAAGATGTTCAATGGGTTGTTCTAAAAGATCATCCTACAATGTCGGCTGCACAAATAGGTGCTATTTCTGCCATTATTGGGGCCAACAACAGACCCGTACAAGGGCTTTATGAAAGAACCATTGGCTCTAGCCATGTTGGCGAAACTTCGGCTAAATAATTTCTGTATGATGAAATATTTATTTAGCTCGATATTAATTGTTCTGCTCTCATTTTCTGTTTTAGGACAAGGAAATCCTCCAGAACAAAGCGAATTAGCCGCTGGATGGTGGAAAATTCCAAAAACTAATTTTAAAATAAAATTTGGCGGGTATGTTAAGTTTGACCTTATAGAGGACTTAAACCCCATTGGCTCCCCATATTATTTTGATGTTACAAAGATTCCTACTACTCCAGATAGCTTAACCCCTATGAAAGGACAAACGGCAACTTTAAATGCGCGCGAATCTAGATTGCATTTAGATGTTCGTTCTCCTTCTAAAATAGGTGAAATACGAGGTTATATTGAAGGTGATTTTTACGGTAGCGGAGGTGCATTTAGGTTGCGTCATGCTTTTGTAGAGATTAACGGAAAATGGCTTGCAGGTCAATGGTGGTCTACTTTTATGGATGAAAGCATCATCCCAAAAACACTTGATTTTGAAAAGCCAGGAGCATATGTATTTGCTAGGCACGCTATGCTTCGATATAAACAATCTTTTAAGAATTCTTACCTCGCTGTGGCTCTAGAACAACCTAGCGGTAATGCACAAGCCCCTACGCAAGAAGGTAGTTTTGAGAATCCGTTGCCTGATTTAACGGCCAGATACCGGCTAACAAGAGACTGGGGACATATTCAGCTTTCAGGTTTTGCCGCAACAGTTCGGTATCGCTTTATGGATAATTCTTCTCAGAATGTTTCTTTATATGGATTTAACCTATCTGGTCAATTAAATTTTCTAAAAAAGGATAATTTAATTTATCAGTTTGTTTATGGGCCAGGTATAGAGCGGTTTAGAGGCGGAATGGATGCCGGTTTAGACGTAAACGAAAATCTACAAGCACTAACGGCTATGGGCGCCACACTTGGCTATCAGCATTATTGGAGCCCTGCCTTCTCTTCTGTTATTGTTGGCAATTTTGGTCAAGTTGAGAATTCAGAAGGTCAAGATGAAAATGATGTACACAGCGTAAATTATATGGCTGTTAACTTGGTTTGGTATTTTGCAGAGAATGCGCTTGTTGGAATAGAATTCTTGCATGGAAATCGCACAGATATTAATACCGACAGTGGTACCGCAAACCGAATTCAATTAAGCGTTAAATACAGTTTTAATTAAAAATAGAATAAAAATTAAACGCCCGAGAACAAATTGTTTTCGGGCTTTTTTGTGTACTAAACTTCAGAAAAAACTAACGTTCTTTTTCTTTCAGCATCGGCACAAATTTAAAAGCGCCCTTTTCTGATTTTGTAAACTTTTTCTCGGAAACACGTGTAACAACGGTCATAATTTGGCTATCAACTCCTACCGGAATAATTAACCTACCTCCTACTTTTAATTGTGCCATTAACGCCTTAGGAATTAAAGGCGCTCCTGCTGTAACTACAATTCCATCAAATGGGGCAAATGCCGGCATACCTTTATAACCATCGCCATATTTCTGAATAATAGAATATCCTAAACTTCTCAGCAAAGCACTTGAATGGTCAAATAATTCTTTTTGCCTCTCTATAGAATAAACTTTTACTCCCATGGCACATAAAACCGCAGCTTGATACCCAGAGCCTGTGCCAATTTCTAAAACTTTTTGTCCTTCGGTAACGCCAAGCAATTCACTTTGGTAAGCCACAGTATAGGGCTGAGAAATGGTTTGCCCCGCGCCTATGGGAAATGCATTATCTAAATAGGCGCGTTGCTCAAAACTGCTTTCCATAAAAAGATGACGAGGCACTTTGCGAATAGCTTGTAGAACGTTTTCATTCTCAATGCCTTTTTCCACAAGTAAATCGGCCAATAAATTCCGTAAACCAATATGTCTTGGCAAGTCTTTCATAAAGCGTAAATAACGCCAAATTGAGGCATTGAATAGCCCATGAATATTGCAATGTTTTTAACAATTTATATGTTAGAAAGTGTACTAGCATTATTATGTTTAAAATTAGGTTTGTAAATAATAAGTTTCGGGTACATTTGCGCAAATCATGGCATTCTTATGAAATTAAAAATAGGCGTATTAGGCGCAGGTCATCTTGGTAAAATTCACTTAAACTGCATTAGTCAGCTTAAAAATGTTTATGAACTGGTTGGTTTTTTTGACCCAATAGAAAGCGTTGCCAAAGAAGTTGAGGCTACTTTAGGATATAAGCGGTTTGATAGCATAGAAGAACTTATAAAGGCCGTAGATGTTGTAGATATTGTAACACCTACGCTATCTCATTTTGAATGTGCCAATAGTGCGTTAGACTTTAAAAAACACTTCTTTATAGAGAAACCCATAACCAATACAGTGGAAGAAGCAGCACAGCTTAGAGACCGGGTTAAAGAATTAAAAGTACGTGCGCAAGTTGGACATGTAGAGCGTTTTAACCCAGCCTTTTTAGCTTCTCAAAAAAACATCAACAATCCAATGTTTATAGAGTCTCACCGGTTGGCAGAGTTTAACCCGCGCGGTACAGATGTTTCTGTGGTGATGGATTTGATGATTCATGACATTGATATTGTTTTAAGCATGGTAGACTCGCCCATAAAAAACATAAGTGCAAACGGTGTTACAGTTGTTAGCGAAACCGCAGACATATGCAACGCAAGATTAGAGTTTGAAAATGGTTGTGTAGCCAATTTAACCGCGAGCCGTATTAGCATGAAAAATATGCGCAAGCTTAGACTCTTTCAAAAAGACGCCTACATTACGGTTGACTTTTTAAAGAAGGCTTCTGAAATTGTTAGAATGAACAATGTTGAAGGAAACGAAGAAGACCCCTTTGCTATGATTTTAGATTTACCTAATGGCCGTAAAAAAAGAATCTTTTTCGAAAACCCAAAAGTAGAACCTAACAATGCCATTTTAGAAGAATTAAAATCTCTGGCCGATTCTATTAAGAAAGATGAAACTCCCGTAGTATCATTAAAAGATGGTCACAAAGCATTAGAGGTGGCTTCTCTTATTATGAATAAAATGGAAAACGCTATTTCTCTTCATGTTTAAAAAAGTATTTTTTGCTTTCTGTATATTCATTTTTGTTACTTCTTGTAAGAATAGAGAAGCAAAAATCCCTGCCTATATTACGATTAATGAGTACGGCCTAGAAACCAATTATTCATCGCAAGGAACGGCATCATCTAAAATTACAACCGTTTGGGTTGAAGCCAATAATGCAGATCTTGGCGCTTTTGAGCTTCCTGTAACATTCCCCATCATTGCCAATGGTAGCACCGAGCTAAAAATTTATCCAGGAATAAATTTAAACGGAGTTACCAGCCTTAGAAATCAATATGAGTTTTTTAAACCATTTGAAAAAACGATGGATATTTATCCTGGAGATGAAATTACACTTACAAGTTCTGGCAACAACAAACTGATAACCAAATACCAAACTACAACACAAATAGTAAAATTAGAAGACTTTGAAGGTGCTGGAATAAATTTTGAGAAAACAACCAAAAGCGATACTACGCTTGATGTAACATCAGAACCTAACGAGATTTTCCCTACAACGGGATTAAATGAAACCAACACAAAAAGCGGCAAAGTAGTCATACCAAAAGGAAACTCTTTGGTTGAATTTGAAAGTTTACAATCGTTTGTATTACCGCAATTTGGGGCCAATGTATATTTAGAAGTTAATTATAAGTGTGAAGTATCTGTAACGTTTGGAGTTTTTGCAAACGAGCCCGGTAGACGCATACAAGCACCCGTTGTTACCGTAGTGCCTACAGACGAATGGAAAAAAATCTACATCAATTTAGTTACAGAAGTTAGTGCATATCCAAGTGCAAACAATTTTGACATCTTTTTTGGCGCAGTAAATTCTGATGTGAATACAGAAAAGACCTTCTATGTGGATAATCTAAAATTAGTTTACCGCTAGTATGAAAAAAAATGTTCGGTTACAGGTAGCCAAATACGTTTTCTTTGATGGCCTTGCAGCTATAATTAGTTACACGCTGCTGTATTATTTCAGAAAAACCATAATAGAAACCAACAAGTTTGGCTTTCAACCCGAAATTATTTTTGATACCAAGTACCTTTTTGGTATCGCAGCCACCACCCTATTTTGGCTCTTAATTTATTGGATTACGGGTTTTTACGAAGACGTTTTTCGCAGATCAAGGTTACGCGAAATCATGCAAACGTTTAACTCGGCCATTTTTGGTTCTATCATTATTTTTTTCGCGCTTATTCTAGATGACTGGGTAGAATCGTACAAAGATTATTACCAATCTTTCTTCACCTACTTTGGCAGTATTATGCTGTTTACGGCATTTTTTAGATTTATCATCAGCACCCAAACCAACCGGAAAATACAAAGCCGTAAACTTTGGTTTAACACACTTTTAATTGGCAGCAACGCAAAAGCAGTAGCGCTTTTTAAAGATTTAGAAAAACAAAAACGCAGCACCGGAAATAAATTTGTGGGCTTTGCCAGTGTGTACAACGAAATGGAATTCTTGGTAGAAAACAACATTCCGCTTCTTGGTAATTACAAAGATCTTTCTTCAATAATAAAAGCGCACAACATAGAAGAAGTCATCATTGCCATTGAATCTCAAGAGCACGAAAAACTTCAAGAAATCATAAACCTACTAGAAGATACCAACGTAAGAGTGAAAATAATTCCTGATATGTATGATATTATCTCTGGACAAGTGCGCATGGAATCTTTAGGTACACCACTGATTGAAATTAAACACGAATTAATAGCACCTTGGCAAAAAATTACCAAACGTCTTTTTGATGTTTTCGTTTCGTTTGCGTTACTCATTTTACTTTCACCCTTATTGTTGTTTGCCGCCATTATGGTACGTCTCTCCTCTCCCGGGCCTATATTTTACAAACAAGAGCGCCTGGGCATAAATAGCAAACCTTTTAAAATTATCAAGTTTAGAAGCATGTATGCTGATGCAGAGAAAAACGGGCCGCAGTTGAGCAAAGACAATGACAGCCGTATAACAAACTGGGGGTTGGTTATGCGCAAATACCGCCTAGATGAATTGCCTCAATTTTTTAATGTGCTTATTGGCGAAATGAGCATTGTAGGCCCTCGCCCAGAAAGATTGTTTTATACAGAGCAAATCATTAAAAAAGCCCCTCACTACCGCCATGTGCAAAAAGTAAAGCCTGGCATAACCTCTTGGGGAATGGTAAAATTTGGCTACGCAGAAAATGTAGATGAAATGGTAGAACGTGTTAAATACGACATGATTTACATTGAGAACATGAATTTGTTAAACGATTTTAAAATTTTGTTTTATACCGTGCTAATTGTTTTACAAGGACGCGGACAATAATAAATTAGATAAATACAACGTAAGATGGAAGTAAAAAATGTAACTGTAATAGGGGCCGGAACAATGGGTAATGGCATTGCTCATGTTTTTGCGCAAAACGGATTTTCTGTAAGCTTGTTTGATATCTCAGAAAAATCTATTGAAAAAGGTTTGGCTACAATTGCTAAAAACTTAGATAGAATGGTAGCTAAAGAGCGTATATCTGAAGCCAATAAAAACAACACTTTGGCAAACATTTCTACCCACACAAGTTTAGAACCTGCCGTTACCAATGCAGATTTGGTAGTAGAAGCCGCTAGCGAAAACCTAGATATAAAACTGGGCTTGTTTAAGCAACTAGATGAACTTACCCAACCTCATTGCATACTTTCTACCAACACATCTTCTATTTCTATTACCAAAATTGCGGCTGCAACTAAACGTGCCGATAAAGTAATAGGTATGCACTTTATGAATCCTGTGCCCATTATGAAATTGATAGAAATTATTCGTGGGTATTCTACCAGCAATCAAACAACAAATACCATTGTTGAGATGAGCAAAAAGCTTGGAAAAGTTCCTGTAGAATGTAATGACTATCCTGGTTTTGTGGCCAACAGAATTTTAATGCCCATGATTAATGAAGCTATTATTAGCTTACACGAAGGTGTTGCCGGAGTTACCGAAATAGATACCATTATGAAACTTGGTATGGCTCACCCTATGGGACCTTTGCAATTGGCCGATTTTATTGGGCTAGATGTGTGTTTAAGCATTTTACGCGTGTTGCATGATGGACTTGGAAACCCCAAATATGCTCCTTGCCCATTGCTTGTAAACATGGTAATGGCTGGCAAATTAGGCGCTAAATCTGGAGAAGGATTTTACGATTACAGCGCAGGAATGAAAGAAGCAAAAGTATCTATACAATTTTCTTAATCTATTTATGAGTACAATAATCAATAGAATTGTATTGGGCTTTTTTCTACTAGCCTCATTTAGCCTAAGTGCGCAAGAAGAGCTAGAAAGACAAGCCGATGCAAACGCAGTAGAAACAGACAATGGATATGTTTTCACCTCGGTGGTAGACATTGAAGTAACCTCGGTAAAAAACCAAGCCAGATCTAGCACATGTTGGAGTTTTGCTGGCGTTAGCTTAGTTGAGGGCGAAATCATTAGAACCCAAAACAAAAGCATAGACTTATCTGAAATGTTTGTTGTGCGCATGGCATATGTAGATAAAGCCAAAAAATACATACGTATGCACGGCAATTCTACTTTTGCTCCTGGAGGCGAAGCACCAGACATTATGTATGTTTTAAAGAAGTACGGTGCCATGCCAGAAGAAGCTTATAACGGCTTGCTTGATGGCGAAACCAAGTACAATCACAAAGATTTAGATAAGGTTTTAAGAGAATTTGTAGCCACCATTGCTTCGGCTAAAACCGTAAACCCCAATTGGGAGAAAGCCTTTAACGCACTGTTAGATTTATATCTAGGAGAATTGCCATCCACTTTTGAGTACGAAGGCAAAACCTACACGGCTAGAACGTTTGCTGATGAAGTTGTAAAAATTAATCCAGATGATTATGTAAATCTAACCTCATTTACGCACCATCCGTTTTACACCAGTTTTATCTTAGAAATACCCGATAATTGGATGTGGGAATCTTTCTACAACATACCTGTAGATGAGATGATGGCTACATTAGACAATGCCTTGCAAAATGGCTATACAGTAGGCTGGGCCACCGATATTAGCGAAAAAGGTTTTTCTAGAATTAACAGTCTAGCAATACTTCCAGAAAAAAATTGGGACGAAATGTCGAAAAGTGAAATTGTTGACGTTTTTAACGGACCCCATAAAGAAAAGGTGGTTACCCAAGAACAAAGGCAAGAAGGGTTTGATAGCTTCAGCACTACCGATGATCACGGCATGCATTTTACAGGTATTGCCAAAGATCAAGAAGGAAATAAATTTTACATCGTAAAAAACAGTTGGGGCGAAAAAGAATCGGCTTACCGTACCGGATATATTTATGCAAACGAGAGCTTCGTAAAGCTCAAAACAATTTCTCTTTTGTTGCATAAAGATGCACTTCCCAAAAAAGTAAAAAAGGAATTGGCTCTTTAAGCATTAACTAAAATCTAAAAAGGCATCAACTCTCTTGTAGAATTGATGCTTTTTTTTGTGCTTAATTCTATTTCGCTTATTCCTTCGGCATACGCCTGTAAAAATAAAATCCGTTTTTGCTGTACAAGAATTCGGCATCTTTAATCTCATTTTCAAACCGCTCTTTACTCGTAACTTTAGAAGAAATGTACACAGGTTTGTCAATTTCACCCATAAGTAGTTTTATCTGATTTGCATGTAAAGCTTGCTCACTTTCTGTAGATGGAGCCTGCGTTCTGGCATAGTAAATATGTGCGTAGCTTTTATAATCAAACGTTGTTACGTAACAATCTTCACCTTGCCTAGCCTCCCAAAATTCTATTGCTGCACGTTGGCTAATAGCCTCTACTTTGGCTATGTACATAATTAATGTAAGCAGCATCCACACGCCCATTCCGCCAAACAAAACGGCAAAGCGCAGTTTTAAATTGGTTCTTTTTATAACAAGAACATAAACAAGAATGGCCAGTAAAAAGAATCCTGCAACGCTTTCTAAGCCCGTCCAGTTTATTTCGGCATTTATATTTTCTGCGGCAAATTTATCGGCCTCAAACAAAAATTTAAAATCGGTAATGTGCATGCCAAAATATGGCAGTGCTATGGTTACGAAGGCTGCTAATCCGCCAATAAACCAAAGGCCAAATTTCATAAAACCCGTAAGCTTCCATTGGCCAATTTCTAGCTGATAAAGACTTAAAGCCGCCAAATACGTTAGCGGATAATACGCCATAGATGAATAATGAACAATTTTGGTGGTTACCAAAGTGAACAAAATCAACACCACCCAAAACAAAATTATCATCCATTGTTTCATTAGTTTTTGGGCCACGGTAGCCTCGGCATCTTTCTTTATTAATGCCTGTATTGCAAATATGGATGCCGGAAAACAGCCTATTAATAAAACAACAAAATGGTATCCTGGAAAACCTCCATGACCAGCATCTGGCGTGGTAAGCATAGTCCATTGGCGGATAGTAAACTCTACAATAAACTTAGAGCCATGCTGTAAATAGTTAACACTAGCCCACAGCAATACCACAGCAAGCAACGATGAAGTATACACGATAATGTGTGGTACCGAAATAAATAATTTAAACTTTTGCCGAACAAAAAACACAAAAAATACCAACCCCGAAATAAGGATTGCCACGGGCCCTTTGGTAAGTACCGCCAGCCCGGTAAAGATTCCTGCAAAAATCAAGTAGTACCCAATTGACTTTTGTGCTACAGCATTTGTTTTTTCATTTTTAGCCCAGGTATATTTTATAATAAAGTATATGCCTAAAAAAATAAAGAAGTTAAAAACCGGATCTATTATGCCCGATTTAAAATACAAATGTGGCAATATGGAGCCAAACCATGCCATTGCCCAATAAAAACCAAAGCGAGCATTGTGCAAATTCTTGCCAATTAAAAAAACAATGGGCAACACCAATACCCCTACTATGGCATTCGGAAATCGAGCAGCAAAATCGCCAATGCCAAAAATGTGCATGGAAGCAGCTTGTAGCCACATAAAAAGAGGCGGTTTTTCGGTAAAGATTTCGTAATTGATGTGCGTTTCTAAATAACTATTTAGCACAATCATTTCTCTAGCTATTTCTGCAAAATTTATTTCATCCCAATCAAATAGGTGCACTCCACCTAAAAACGGAATAAAAAAGAGGCCGCCTAAAACAGCATAAAAAATGGGATTATTTAAAATGTCTTTCATTTCTATTCAATACCGTTTATAGAGACATGCAAAATGGGTTAACCTCTTTTTCCTTTTAAAAGATCAAAAAGATTTTTGTCCCAATTTGAACTTTTAATTCTGTTGGCCAGCAAATAAGCTCCAGTTGCACAGCAAATACCTAAACCAGCACCAGCAATAACATCTACTAAAAAATGCTGCGATAAGTACATTCTAGAATACCCAATTAAAAAAGCAAAAACAAAAAATAACAAACTGGCCCATTTATTTTTTACCAAAAGTGCAAGTGCAAAGTAAAACGAGAATGCCGCCATGGTATGGCCACTTGGGAAGCTATTGATTAAGTTAATTTCTACCCCAGGAACCAAATATAATTCGGCAATTTCTCTAAAATATTTTACCGGACGCGGAGCCTCATGAAAGACAAAGTTTTTTAATATTCCTGTAATCATCCCTGTGAATAAACCTGTTAAGGCAATTTGCAAGCCTCCTCGGTAAGAAATAAACAACAAGGCTGGAATAGTAAAAAAGAAAATCCATCCATCGCCCAAATGTGTAACGATGCGAAAAAAATAATCGCCACTTACTGAGTGAAGGCTATTGATATACAAGTGTATATCTGTTTTAGAATAGGCAACCAAAAAAAAACCACCCAATAGCAGCGCCAAAAGGGTGGGTATTATAAAATACGTTACGTGCGGTTTTATGCGCATAAATTAGGATCCAATGGTGTGTAATAAATCATGTATCTGACTTTCCCATAAACGCTTAGACTCTTCTACTTCTTCTTCTATCACATGATCTGTAACAATCAAAGAAACATCATGGGTTAATTCATCAACAATTATTTTAAACTCAAAATAGTTTTTGTTGCCATCCTCAACATCATCCATCCATCTAAATTGGATAAAGCTGTCTTTTTTCTTTTTTATCATATTGGCCGATTCTTCTGCCCCGTCCCAAAAGAAAGTGAACAACTCTCCACGTGAATTTACATCATCGCAAAACCACTCAGAAAGGCCACCAGGGGTAGAAAGAAAAGGGAATAACATTCCGGGTGAAGCCTTTACAGGAAACTCAAGTTCGAATTTAACTTTATCTGCCATTGTTTAATTTTTCAGTCTTTTAATTGTCGCAATATATATAAAAAAGGAGACCATCCAAGTGTAAAAAAACGTATACAAGACTATGCTAAGATGTTTATTATTTTATATTTGCAGCCGCTTAAAAAAAGAGATGAATTGGCGCGGTAGCTCAGACGGTTAGAGCGCAGGATTCATAACCCTGAGGTCGGGGGTTCGATTCCCCCCTGCGCTACACAAAGTGGGGCAAGGCTTTACAACAAGTTTTGCCCCCTTTTTTTTTTAAACATCCCCCCTATTTATTTTCACTATTTGTAAACATGTTTCAAACAGTTTTTACGCTAAATCCATAATTCTTTAAATGCGAAAGGAAATTAACACTAGCGCTTAGTGTTTCATTGAATTAAAAATTATACGTATCACTTCGTTCGAAGGTTGCTGTTTCCCCCTATTATTCTTTAACCGCTCGCTTTACAACAACCCCCTCTTTTAGATGCAGTTTTACCATGTAAATGCCTTTGGGCAATGCTGTTAAATCTATCTTTTCTTTGGGGTTGTTTCGTGAAAACATCAAACGCCCGGTAACATCAAACACTTCTACTTTTTCTATCGGTTTTGGGCTTTCTAGCTGCAACAAACCCGTTGTTGGGTTGGGGAATAACTTGATGCTTTGTGCTAGCAGGTTCACATTTACCTTTATATTATTAATGGCAAAGCAAGCACTGGTATCTGTACAATTAATATCGCTAACAATTACCGCATATTGGCCATTTGCTGGTGGCATAAAGATTTGGCTGGTGGCTCCAGGTACAATTTGTTGCGTGCTACAATCCAGCCATTGGTAGGTGGGGTTACTAGCGTTGTTAGATGCCGCCAATCCATCAATGGTTTGTACTATACTTACAGCAAAATTTCTAACAAATACATCAAAAACTACGGTCGAATCACAGCCTGATACATCGAAATAATTACCTGTATAAAAACCGCTTGTAGTGTTTTGAACTGTATCTCCGGGTATTACAAAATAATTGCAGACCAACACAGGCATCGTATCTTCTTGAGTGGTGCATAGTTCCAAGTTAACAAAGAACATGTCTTTCTGTCCGATGCTGGTTACTAAATTGGTGTTGGCGGAGGGATCTATATCAATGGTATTTTGAAAAGAGCCGCCAACTAAAACTTCATTGTTTTGTGTAACGTGGGCTGACCAAAATATATCATCATCTGTGTCACCAAATTGGCTCGCTGCGACAAAATTTCCTGATGAATCAAGCATAGCAATAAAGGCGTCTTGCTTTCCATAACTTGTCAAATTGTAAGAAAAGGCCGGGTCTGGATCGAAATCGATAGTTCCCATTAACATACCACTAATAAATATTTTACTATCATGAGTCTCATTAATGTTAATTGGTTGAGCATATCCTGTAATTATACCTGAGAATTGTTTCACCCAACTAAAATTTCCTGCTGTATCTAGTTTTTGCACAAATAAATCATTCCCTATACTAGAAGTTAGGTTTGTTGTGTTTATCGGATCAGGATCAAAATCTACTGTATTGGTAAATGTGCCAACTGAATATATGAATCCGTTTGAAGCGAATAAGGAAAATGGATCGTCTAGAGTAGGCCCACCAAAAGTAAATGTGGTATCGTAATCTAAATTCGGTTTTAATTTCGTTATAAAAATGTCAAAAAAGCCATTTGAAGTAAAAGTTGATGTGCCTTGACCAAAATTAAAATCTACCGTTCCGATAAATTTACCAAGGAGAAAAACGTTGCCAATTTGATCTACAGAAATCTGTCTAATAATGTCGTTGTTCTGGACTCCACCAAAAACCTCGGTTCTTCCAACCTTTCCTTGATTTGATATATTTAATAAAAAGCAATCAAACCCCCCAACCGTAGATTTTACTATTACACTATCTGTTGTGGGGTCAAAATCTAGATTTCCAGAAAAATACCCTGAAACTAAAACCGAGCCATTTTGATGCAGTTTTAAATCTGTTGCAACCAAATAATCATTTTGATTGCTATGCATCCAACCCATTCCCCATTTTACATTCCCTGCACTATCTAATTTAGTTAAAAACGGACGTGTAATAGATGCTCCTGTTGCATTCCCCGGCCATTGATAACCTGAATAAGTAAAAAATATATTCCGTTGAAACCTTCCGAGTAAGTACACATTCCCAGTGTCATCCAAGGCAATTTTATGCCCAGATTCTTCATCATTATACGTGCCTCTAAAACTCTTTGCCCACAAGAAGTTGCCGTTGGCATCTAGCTTTTGTATAAAGGCATCGGGTTTGTTACCTGCCGGGGTGGTAAGGTAAAATGTACCTGCCCCCGGGTCAAAATCTACAGAATCTGTAAAAGAGCCTGTAATATATATGTTGCCTTGGGCATCTGTAGTAATGTCTCGTATTTCATCTGCGCCAACATTGCCACCCGTAAAACTAAAGTGGCTTTTAAAGCTCTGGCCAAATAAACTGCCGCAAAGCAGGGTGGCTAGTAAGGTTGGTAGTAGGTGTTTCATTTTTTATTTAATTTCTTGTTTTTTTTTGTTTGCTCTCTTTGTGTTGGAACGCGCTGCAAGCGCGCACCAGCGACCTTCGCGCGGCATCGGGGTGTTTTCATTAGTTTAATATTTTTGGTCAGTTTACAATCTGTAATCTTCAAGGTAAAGCAAATGTAATTTTATGTGTTAATTTAACGCGTGGTTTTAAGAGTTTTTCCGCACTAATAAATACCCTTCCATCACTTCGTGTTACCTCCTGTTTTTTGCTGTTTATTGTTTTAGTTACTTGTGTGGACACGCTTTGCAAAAGCGCGCCAGCGCATATCCGTGCCCGTGCCATCTGGGGGATTGGTCCAGATTAGCTCCGCTGAGCTCACAAGCTTGGTTGCAAATCTGAACCAGCGCCATATCTGCGAGAGCAGTGGGCAATTAATGTAATTTATTAATCAAATCTATTTCTCTGGATTCTAACAACCTTTCTTTGTCAATAAAATAAATATACTTTTCTTCATGGTTTTTTTCACTGCATATAGCCTCAACAACTGCGTATTCTATATTATCTATAATTTGATTTAGTTTTTCGATTTCTAATACAAGTTTATTCGGTGACTGATTGACTAGACTAAATGATGAACTTGATTCCAGTTTCGTATCCTTGAAGTGTAACGTTATTTCTAAGCGATTATAACTTTCAGGAAACCTTTTAATTACAATTTGATCTTGTAAATAAGAAAATTTCAGGAATGAAGATTTTTCCTTGATTAATGAAGAGTTTTCAAACCATGCAACTTCATTCCTATATAGTTCATTATCAAAAACAGAGAAAATTTCATAAACCACTATGCTGGAATCATGGTTAAAGTAGGATTTAAAAAATTCATAATTTAAATTTTCATAGTATCCACTAGCTTGTACAATTCCGAGAGAATCATATTCGATATATGGCCCATCTAAAACCCCCTTATTAAAACACTTCGTAAATTTCATTTTTCCATTTACGTGATATTGAGAATAAACAGAATCGCAACTTTTAAAAACCTGTTCATCCATTGATTTTTGCCTACAAGATGAAATAAGCAATGCATAGGTTGCAATTGAAAAAATTGTCAGAATTATTCTATTTATCATTATGGTGTTTTTTCTTTGCCCAAGAAGGGTATTTAATATCTTCTACTAGTAGTGTGTCCCCTGTATCTCCGCTGATAGTATACCTCTGTTTAGTTAATGTATCAGGCATTCCAAACGTATCTATCAATTTTTGAATTCCCCCGCTGGCGCGGATTTGCAATCCGTGTCTACAATTTAGTATATCGTTAATTATTTGCATCATTGGTAACTATGTTATCACTAAAATATCCAACATTCCTTTTTCTCCCGCATAGTCTGCTGCGCCCCGCTGGCGCGGATTTGCAATCCGTGTCTACAATTTAGTATATCGTTAATTATTTGCATCATTGGTAACTATGTTATCACTAAAATATCCAACATTCCTTTTTCTCCCGCATAGTCTGCTGCACTACTGTACACATAATCTTCAGCTCTAAAAACAAGTCCTTCAGTTACTGGATTTTGATGAATGTAATTTAATTTTTGGTCTATTACCGCATTGCTCCAAAGTTCTATGGGTTTGTTATCTGCACGCCAAAAACGGTTTCCTTTTTCCGTTTTAAATTGATTTAGTAGCCATTCTTTACGGCTTTCGCGGTCGTTTTCTTGTATTGCTTTTATAAGTGCTTTGCTTGTAAATTTCTTAAAGTCGCGCAAAATGTTTGAGAGCGTATTGCCATCAACAGCACGTGCAATTAAATGAAGGTGATTAGTCATTAAACACCATGCAAAAAGTTCTAGTCCTTTGTTTTTCTGGCAATATGAAAGGTTGTCTACAATAATGTTTTTGTAATCATTTTTAGTAAAAACATCTACCCAACCTTGCACGGCAAAGGTTATAAAATAAACACCTTCGGGGTTGTGGAATTTGTATTTACGACTCATGAGCCAAATTTAAACTAATCATGTTGACTTTGGCTTGATAAGGTAGATTTGGCACGGATTACAAATCCGCGCTAGCTGGCGCAACCTTACTCAACGTATAGCCAAATCAGCATTTAAAAGGAATTACATAAACCTAAAACATGGCATAAAAAAACCGCTGAAAAATTCTTTTCAGCGGTTTCTATACGTGCTTTAATTGTTATGGATAAACACACACACATTTTGTGCAGGATATCTATTTTAATTCTTCTGCATAGTAGTTGTTTAAAATAGACTCTAATGGTTCTTGACCTTTAACTATACGGTTTATTTTTCCCCATAGTTCATCTACAATAAGGCCTTTTAAGGGTTGTTGATGTTCTATAATTTTATGAAAAACATGTTTAATTTTTTCATCCCATTCTTTATGAAACTTTAACAAATCATCTGGATATACAATTTTGCGTTCGGTGCCTTCATCAGCTGCACTAAACGGTTCTGTAATGTTTAGGTAGCCGTAATCATCTGTTAGCTGTTCTCCAGGGTAAATGTCTCTAATGGCAATTTCAAAATCGTATGCCGTAGTTAGGCAGTTGGCATTAAAACTGTGGTTTACAAAGCGGCCATTATCCCAGCACAACACAAAGTCTCCTTTGTTATTACGGTAGGTGTATGTGTCTAAAATTTCTTTGTAAATCTTATCCATACTTTGGTATTGGGCAGGACTAAACGTTCGGTCTAGCTTATCTAGCACCCATGTAATTGTTCCGGCCGGAATAAATTCTGTGGCCACTACGCCATAGCCAATTTCTTGACTAATATGTTTTAATTCTGTTTTTGGATGTATCATCTTTTTATTAAAATAATACAACAAAGATTAGCATAAATCTCAATCAAAAATACAGCGCTAACCTGCTACTATGTAAATATTTATGCCGATGCATGGGCCCAAGAAATAATGACCATTTTTAATGAAATATGACCTGATTTATAACAAAGTGCTAAATGCTATCTTTGGTTAACCCCTAAAACCAAAATCATGAAAAAAATAATTGTAGCATGTTTTGCATTGTTTTTAACTTCTTGCGCTAGCATACCCGCAGAGAGTGTAATTTTAGCCGATGCTGTTGTTACAGAAGGAAGGAGAATGCATGAGTTAAACATTTCTCTGCTCAACAAAATTTTTACAGACAAACGCTTGCTGATTGATGAGTTTATTAAAAACAAATTCACGCAAGATGTTATTACCAATTACAAAGCAAAATATGCTGCCGACTACGATTTCAACAAAGATTTTGCCTTTCATATGGAATTGGCCGTAGAAGAAATTACCGCCCAACGCAACCTGATGCAAAGTGCTTTAGAAACACAGCGCATTAAGCTCATAGAAAAGTTAAACAAAGATTTTATGGCGTATGAGCAGGCTTCTAACAGTTTAAGGCTCTTGTTGCAATCTTCTGTAGATTTAGACAGAGAGAGAAGAGCGGCTTTAGACAAAGCAAACAGCCTTACTGGGAACCATATTGATTTTGATAAAGTTGAAAGTGATATAGACAACTTTATTTTAAAAGCCGGTGAAAATGCCGCAAACACAATGCAAAGTGTAAACGAATTGAATACTAATATCAACCAATTAATTAATAAATAAACCAACGACTATGACAAACGAAGAAAAAGAAGAAGCCAGACGAAAAATGCGTGAAGCTGGTAACGAAGCCAGGCAGAGCAATAGCAGCACCATAAATAGTTTAACCCATTTTTCTGCAGCCGAGATTACTAGAGTGATTAACGAAACGGGTATAAGTCAAGCAGATTTGGGCAACGTTATTGCAAAAGTGCAAGACGCTACGCTATCTAACAACAAAAAGGCCGAAGCCATTAAAAACATACATAAAGGTGTAGATGCGCTTGTTGGTTTGGCCGCTAAGTTTATTTAGAACGGTTACTATTCCATAAAACTAAAAATCCCAAAGTTGCTCTCAACTTTGGGATTTTTTATGTGTCTAATTAAACGGCTTCTACGAAGCAATCCATTTAAATCCTTTATCAAATTCAGGTACCGTAATTCTATCAGCAATTCTTGTTAAGCGCATGGGTAGCTTTAATAAATACTCTCTTGCTTTTTCTGCTTTTTCATTCAATCCGGTCATCTCTTCTATTTTCCATTCTTTTAAAAGTGTAGAAAGAATGTCAATATAATCTTGTGTTGTGTACACAGAGCAACGCTGTGCGGCATCACTAAAGCGCGTCCACAACTCGCCCATGCCCATACCAGATTCACGCAAGTGCAAAGCGGGCATCACAATTTTCTTTTTCATCATATCCTCAAATGCAAGCATCATTTCGCTGGCATCAATCTCAAAAATGCGTCTGGTAAATTCTTTATAAGCGTTGGCATGTCGGGCTTCGTCTGCTGCAATAACACCACACATTTTTGCCAACAAAGTATTGCCTGTTTTTTTAGACAAGCTTGCTACTCTTCTGTGCGAAATATTGGTTGCCGTTTCTTGAAAGCTGGTGTACACAAAGTTTCTGTATGGGTCTGCTCCTGTTTGAATATCAAATCCATCGGCAATTAAATACTGCGTTGAGATTTCAAACTCACGCATATCTACCCGACCCGATAAGTACAAGTATTTATTTAACAAATCGCCATGTCTGTTTTCTTCGGCTGTCCAGGCTCTTACCCATCTACTCCATCCTCTTTGGCTTTGTTGATTAACACCTTGTACGCCCATTAACCAAGATTCGTACGTGGGTAAAGCCTCTTCTGTAATGGTATCGCCCACAAGCACGGTAAATAGATCATAGTCCATTTCTCTTGCTAACGCTTGAATTTCGTCTATTTGGTTTTTAAATTCTGGGTTGGTAGGGTCTGGTAAAAAATCTGATGGTTGCCAATTAGATTCTATGGGGCGCAAATATTTTTCCATTAATTCATCCAATGATTTCTCAATGGTTTCCATAACTTCTTGTCTTACGTGCGTTTGTTTTTCTCCAATCATTCTAAATTCCTTTCTATAATTAACTGGTTTAAACCAAGTCTTATTTTACAATTGACTGCATTATTCATGCAAAGTTTTACACCAGTTTATCTTGCTTTTAAAAGCGTGAAAGTAGTTTATTTTGATTTAGAATTTAGCAGGCATTAGCACCAAAGTCAATCTTTTTGTTTACTGCCACTGCCCTATTAGCTCAAAAGCAGCCCAATAATACGGGTGATTAAATTTTTCTGTAGCTACCAAACTTTTTTGTGCGTTGTTTAATGCTTCAGATTTGCTCTGTCCGGCTTTTAAGTTTTGATAAAAATGTTGCATCAACTGTCCTGTAGCGGCATCATCTACGCTCCACAAACTGGCAATGGCTGTTTTTGCACCTTTTCTTAGAAATGCCTTTGCAGGATTGTTTATCCAGCCTTCTAGTTTTTCATCATTTACCGCTGTGTTACATGCACTTAACACGATTAGCTGGCAACCACGCAACGTTCTAATTCTATTGATTTCTTTCATGGTTAGTTTG
The DNA here is from genome assembly GCA_030424545.1 of Bacteroidia bacterium. Classification (GTDB taxonomy): domain Bacteria; phylum Bacteroidota; class Bacteroidia; order Flavobacteriales; family Schleiferiaceae; genus JAUHWL01. Next base: position 138,088 of record JAUHWL010000007.1, on the reverse strand, counting down.
CCATCTTCGCCTGCATCCATATTGGGTGCCATGGTTAAATAGCTGTTGTTAAAATCTATTGGATCTAGATTGCCATGCGTAGCAAAATGCACAATCTGATAATCATTCATAGATGTTTTGGCCAAGTTCTCTTGTGCTTCGCTTTTGATGTACACTACCGCATCTGGAAATGTTTGGCTAATCATCCCTACTTCTACTTCGGCAAATTTTAACGAAGAGTCTGCATTGCCAAATGCCAAAAGTGTTGTGCCATCTACATCTAGTTTTTCGTTGTTTGCTGTAGATCTAATATCGTTTAGATAAAATATTTCAAAATCTTCTACCAAATATCTCATTTTAGAATTTTTTACTTTCCCTAATGATTGATATGGCAATTTGTAAAGAACACCGGTAGGGATAAAGGCAATTTTCTTTTTGTCATTAAGCATTGCTGCAATGGGAGTAATAAGTACGTTGTACAATTGCTCAGACGCCCTGTTAATTGCATCTTTTTCTATATCGGTAGTTAATAAATGGTAATACCCATTGATGTAATTTTCTAATTCTTCCTTGTTTATGTCTATAACTTTAGCCCCAAGCGTATCTGCACTAGCCGTAAATATGATGAGCTGATTATCTGTGACCAAATATTCTAAAACAATAATGTCTGGGTCTAAATCAAACCGCATCTGATCTAGCTCTTCTGGGTTTATGCTGTTCGAAAAATCGTTGCTGATTACACCGTTATCTACCAAATCCCAGAAAAAATTCTGATAATTTTCACTCGCCACAGACATTCTTTTTTCTAGCTCTTGAATTTTATCTACGCTGCGCTGATCTGCTGGCTTAGCCTTCTCTTTCATCAATTGGCTATATATGCCATCAACTTTTAATTCTAAATCAGACAGTATGCCTTCCTCGGTATTTGCATCGGCTGCGCCTCTTGTTCCGTCTCCTCGGGTTTGTTCTTCTAAACCATATACATTTAATTTTTCTTGATAAAGCCAGGCTTGTTTAACCGAGCCAGATTCTACCAATTGTGTAATTAAAGATTCATAAATATTCTTTTTATCGTTGGCTTTGGCAAAAAGTTTTTTGTCTGCTTGGCTGCCTACAATGTCATTGCTTAAAATCTCTAATGTATCAATGGCTTCTGTTAAATAGGCTATAGAAGTCAAGGTGTTGTCTTGTTCTTTTTCAATTTCGGCAAGCTGATAAAGCGGCTCCCAAATCATTTTTTTAGAGCCAATTGTTCTGTAAACAGTGAGCGCTTCAGAAAAATACTGTTTTGCTAAATCCAGGTTTCCTAATCCGTGATATGCTTTTCCAAGATTTGTGGCTGTTTCTCCAATGGCCATCTTTTCGTCACTTAATTTAAATGCGGCATAACACCCTTTCATAATTTCGATAGACTCTTGGTATTTGCCTTGTTTCATCAGCAACTTGCCGTAAATGGTTTTATCTCCCCATTCTTGTCTTTTGGCCCCCATTTCTACGGCCAAATCAATTCCTTTTTTTAACCAAATTTCGCTCTCTTCCCAAATACCTTTTTCCATGTACAACTCGCCTAAATTGGTGTACACAGAATTCAACAAATTACTTCTAACCTGCGTGGTATCAAATATTGTCTTACACCTGTTTAGTAAAACCAAGGCACTATTATAATCACCTTGAAAGAATTTTATAGTTGCCGTGTTGTTTAATGCAGTTGCACGACTTAAGGGGTCTTTTAACAATGTGTAAATGCTATCCGCCAATTGATAATATTCTACAGCAACAGAACCGTTTCCCAATAAGTTATGCGTGTTGCCGCGCACAATATAAGATCCAGCAATACCGTACAAATTGTCGTTTTCTACAAACAAAGCGTAAGCAGAATCGGTAACCGAAAACGCCTTTTCAAATTCGCCTGTGTAATAGTAGTATTCTGATAAATAGTTGTAGGAGTTTGCCACTTGCAATGCAAGGTTGTTTTTGGCAGCAATTTGTTTAGATTCATTATAGTACGATAATGCTTTTTTAAAGTTTCCTTTTTCCAGCTCATTTGCGCCTAAATTTAAAAGCATTGCACATTGGTTAGTCAAATCTCCTGTTTCTTTATAAATGATTAGCGCCTTGGTATATTCTTGATCTGCCAATTGCGATTTGGCTTGAAAAAAATACGCGTTGCCAATGCTCTGATGACAATACGCCTGATAATCTTTGCTTCCTGTTTCTATTGCGAGATCTAATGCGTTGTTGAGTAAAATCATGGCAGAGTCAAACTTGTACTCGCCTGCCATTAAAATAAGCGACATATCTACCAAACTATACATGGTGCTTTGGCGCTCGCCAATTTCTTGTCTTATTTTTAAAGCTGAATTGTAAAATCTTTTGGTTTCTTGGAAATTTTTTAACTGAAAATATACAGAACCAATAGAGGCGTTAGAATTGGCAATTTCGCTTTTCATGCCTCTACCCTCGTACATTTTTAAGGCGTAGTTGTAGTATTCAAGCGCGCGTGTATAATTTTTTAAATCGTAGAAATACTCTCCAATATCTTCTGCTAAGTCGGCTATTTTAAGGCTGTCGCCAACTTCAATATAAATGTCGAGTGCATTTTGGTAATACCCTTTGGCTTTTTCAGGCTCACCAATTTCTTTATACAACTCTGCAATTTTAGAGAAGGAATAAGCCATTCCGTTTTCATCCTCTCCTTTTTCTCTGTATTGCAACGCAAGGTTATGCAGCGCAATTGCAGAATCTAAGTTTCCTAAATTCCAAAATGCTTGTCCGCAATTGCTCAAACTAAACCCAGCACCACTCCAATTAAGCAAATCTGCTTTTATTTTATGTGCTTCAAAAAATTTATCAAATGCACCTTGATATTCTCCTTTGCTAAAAAGTACATCGGCCATATTATCATAAGCTGCGGCAACTTCTTTTTTCTCGCCTAATTCTAAATATCTTTTTACTTGATTTTCGTACAATTTGCTGGCTTGCTCATACTGGCCACGTCTTTTATACACACGTGCCATATCGGTTTGCAACGAAACCGCATACACTTTCCCTTCTAAACTTGTGGTGCTGTCTGCCCAATTTATAGCATTTGCATAGGCTACCAAGGCGCTATCATAATTAGATAAGTAATACTCTGTATTGCCTATGCCCGATGCAGATTTTGATAAACTGTAGAAATAATCAGGTCTTATGTTTTGTGGAGAATTGTTGAACAAAAACAATTTTGTTCGGTAGGCATTTTTATAATATTTAGAAGCTTCTTCAAACTGTTCTTTGGTTTCATACATGCTTCCTAAATTGTTGAGACAATATGCTTTTCCTTTTGCATTTTCGGCTTCTTCAAACAACGGAATACTTCTTTCGTAGTGATAAACAGCACTATCCGTTTTGTTTTGCATATCATAAATGCGTGCAATGTTAAAACCCGTCCAAGCAATAAAATTTTTGTTGTTAACAGCCACAGACAAAATGCCTGACTTTCTATTTAATTCTTTAGCTTCTTTATAGAAGCCATTTTTAGCCAGTTCTTCTGCCCTTATGTGTAGCTGTATAATAAACTCATCGCCAACCATAGCGGTTTCGTATTTATCTGCTAAATCATACAAAGACTCTGTTGTATTGGCATTATTTACTAGAGTTATAAATTCATCTACCCCAATGGCACAACCGTTTACAAGCCAAGTAGCATAGGTTTCATTTATTTTATAAGGGGTACCCATATACTTTCCGGGAAAAGATTTAACAAATCCCAAAAACGATTCTATATCCTGATTGGTGGTTTTGCCCATGGCTTCAAAACCCGTTATCCCTTTATATCTTCCTTCTTCAGCAACATCTACAAAGAAATTATCAAACTCGGATTTATCTTCTAAATCATTAAGCCACTGCCACGTGTCCAGAATGTCTTTCTTCATAATTTCCAGAATCTCATTTTCTAGAACTTCACTGTCTGAGAAAAGTAGCTGCCTATAATCATAAATAGGGTCATTGTTTTGGTTAATAAATATGATTTGGTTTAAAGCGAGTTCCCAGAAAATGCTTTTAAATTTTCTTTGCGGAACTTGGCTAAGCATCATTACCATATCATTTTCTAAAACCGTATGAAAGCTATCTTTTGCCACTGCGGGTGTTACATACAGAAAGGCTGTATTTGTATCTAACTGTTTTATTTCGGCCTGACCTAATAAAGTGTTGGATCTATTCTCATATTTTTCATTAAACTTTCCATAAACATATCCTGTAGAAGTTGGGTAAATCCCATCTGTAATTCCACCGTTTATTCGAACTACTAATTTGTTGTTTTCTAGTTTTGGCTTTTCTAAAATGGTGTAATAAACTTCAGCTGTTTCAAGGTTATCACTTTCAAGTGGAGCAATATTCATATTACTAATTCTCATTGCTTTATAGGTTAAAGCAATTTTGGGGATTACCCCATATATTTTTTCTGATCTATTCTGTAATCTGTAAAACTCTAGCGCTCTATCATAAAAAATATTTGAATAATTGTACAATTCGTACATGTAACTCATGTCGGCAAATACTTCAAATAAATCACCTAATTCATCGGCATACCGGGTTGCAGTATCTGCGTTGTTTGCCGTAAGCACAATGGCCTTCATATACCAAGAATATGCTTTTAAGCTTGTTTGATCTATGGCATAGGCCGAGTCGGCCATAGCGATGTAACGCACATATGCTGTATCGCTAGTTTGCGATAATCCGATGAATGGGATGAATAAAAGAATCCAAAATATTTTCTTCATGGTAAGAAATTAAGGTAGTTTTTCTTTTGCGGTAAACTCAAATGTAAAGAACTAACCACAAATCAAATCTTGCCATTGAAAATATTATGCCAATTTAAATTGTTTTAAAAAGTTAGAATAGATAAGTAGGCAAAAACCATGGCAAGTACTACAACCATTAGTTTGGTAAAGTTGTACCTGTGGTTGTGGCTAGACTCAAACAAAATGGTGGTAGATACATGTAAAAATATACCCGATGCAAACGCGGTTAAATAGGTGCTGTATTCTCCAAGAATAGGAAATATTGAGCCTACCAACGTACCAAATGGCGACATCAAAGAAAAGATAATGAGGATGCTCCACATTTTTTTAAATGTTAGCTCTAAACTTTGTAATAAGGCGTAAAGAACAATAGTAATAGGTACTTTGTGCAACACAATTGCCAACAGCATTGTTTTTTGGCCACCGTGTGTGTGCTGCAATTCTATTGGCAGCCCTTCAAAAAAAGCGTGAGCAAACAAACCTAAAATAGCGCCTACCGGAAGAATACCTTTCTTAAAATCATGAGCGTGAAAGTGTCCGTGTTCTAATCCTGTTGAATAAAAATCTAAAAGAATTTGCAATAAAAAGCCCGCCAAAATAGCTATACCTATAATCTCGCCCTCGTGGTGATACAACTCTGGCAAAAAATGTAGAACCACAACACTAAAGAGGTACGAACCGCTAAATGCCAAGAGTAATTTGGTGTTTTTTAAATCGGAAAAATTAAAAAAGCCAATCATGGCTAGTCCAAAAAGCACTGCTCCTATTTGTAAGGCATAGCTCATAGTTTCTCTGCAATTAAAATGTATCTATCCGATTTTTCTTCATCAAAAGGCTGTAAATCTAAACTTCCATAACAAGCCACAGGTTTTAACCCTGCTTTTTGGCATAAGGTTTCAAAATCGCTTTTTTTAAGCAGTTTTACCTTTTCTTCAAATCGCCATTGTTGTTGATCTGCATTAAACCTAATCTCTTTTATTATATGGTTCCCTTCGGCATATCTTTCTATATGAAACTCAATGTCTTCAGCAATTTTTATCTCTTCTGGTACCAAGCGTTTTGCCACTTTTTGTGCATTCATAAAATCTAGCACCAATTTTCCGCCAGGCACCAAACAATTGGCAACGGCTTTTATTGAGTTTAAATCATCATCTGCCTCATTAAAATAACCAAAACTTGTAAATAGATTAAATACCCAATTGTATTTGTTAGACCCCAGGTTACCACGCATATCGCGCACTTCAAATCGTAAATTTTCGTTTTCAAATTCTTTGGCAAACTGGATACTCTCTTCAGATAAATCAAAACCGTCTACCTGATATCCTTTCTGATTCATATATACGGCATGACGACCCCGACCGCAAGCCAAGTCTAAAATCAAATCGTTTTTATGAGGTTTTAGTTCCGCAAAAAGAGCATCAATAAATGCTTCAGCTTCTGTATGGTCTCTATGCATATATAGAATGTGATAATATGGTGTATCAAACCATGAAGAGAACCATTCAGTGTTGGTTTTCATTGATGAAGTGTTTTGGCAAAAATAGCCGACTTTAAGATTATTACAACCTATATTTTACTATCAATCGGGTATGTGAAAATTCTCTATTATATCGCTTGCAATCATGGCTCTATTGCCTTTTTTGCAAGATGCTAATTGCCCGGCCAAACCATGGTAATACACCCCAATAATTGCTGCATTAAGCGCGGAATAGTTTTGAGCCAAAAGCCCTGTAATCACACCTGTGAGTACATCTCCGCTACCTGCGGTTGCCATACCATTTGTACCCGTACTATTAAAATACACGCGCCCTATTGGACAATAAACAGCTGTATGCGCCCCTTTTAAAACAACAATAACCTGATGGGTTTTACAGAAATGAGTGACGAGCTCTTGTACCTCTTCACCCCTATAAGTATGGTCAAGCATTCTATCAAGCTCCCCAAAATGAGGTGTTAGTATGCTGTTTTTTGGTAAGATAGACCAATCCTTATGGGCTGATAATATATTTAGCGCATCTGCATCTATAACAAGAGGTTTGTTTTGATTTTTGATAAAATCTAATACGCAAGTAGCTGTACTTTTTTCGGTGCTTAACCCAGGACCAATGCCAATGGCGGTAGGATTTATATCTAACAATATTTCTTCTGTAAAATGAACTCCATGACATTTGCCCACCATAATTTCTGGTGCTACAGATTGTAAAGGATTTAATCCGCATTGTGGCACAATGGCCGTAACCAAGCCTGCTCCACTTTTTAAAGCTGCCTTGGTTGATAGAATGGCAGCGCCCACCTTACCTATGCTACCAGCAACGATGGCTGCATGGCCAAAAGTTCCTTTGTGGTTAAATTTTTCTCTTTTTAATAAGAGAGGTTTAACAAAATGCTCATCAATATAAAAATGGTCTGAAGGTAAATTAGCGATAAAAGATTGGTTAAGACCAATATCAAGCACTTTAAAATTACCTACATACTGCCCAAAATCGCTAAACATAAAAGAACGCTTAGGACTTTGAAAAGTTAACGTTGTATCTGCCTTAAAAATGATGTTGTCATTTTGTTTTGCGTTGTTTTCGGCAAAAAGCCCAGTGGGTATATCAATGGCAATTTTAAGCGCATTTGCAAGATTATATTGTTTTGCCAAACGCGTTAAAAAAAAAGAGAGTTGTCCTTGCAACCCATACCCGATAATGGCATCTACAACAACATCGGCCTGTAAAAATTCTGCTTCAACAACATCTACAATCTCTATAAAATTGATGTTTAATTGCTTTAAACGTTGCAAGTTTACATTGTAATCTGGGCTAGTTCTTTCGCTGTGTTTTACCAAAATTGCTCGCACGCTATAGCCCGTTTGGTGCAACATTCTGGCAAGCGCTAATCCGTCTCCCCCATTGTTGCTGCATCCACAAAAAATAGCAATGGTTTGCGTTCTTTTAATATTGTTATGAAACCAATGGTAAAGTTCTCGCGCGGCACGCTCCATTAAATCTACCGATGCTATGGGTTCGTTTTTAATAGTAAACGAATCAGCTTGCCGAATTTGAGATGCGGATAAGATTTTCATGAATACGCATAATTTGTGGCAAAATTAGTTGAGTGCCGTCATTGATAATATGATAATCTGCAAGTTGTAATTTTTTCTCATCGTCCCACTGGTTTTTCATGCGGGCTACGATTTGTTCCTCTGTAGATTGATCTCTCATTTTTAATCGATTGATGCGTACTTCTACTGGTGCCGTAACCAAAATAGTGGCGTTAAATTTTTTGTAACCACCCGTTTCAAAAAGAATGGCGGCTTCTTGCAATACATAAGGCGCTACTTGGTTTAAACCAAATGTTTTAAACTTTTCTGCTACTGCAGGATGAACAAGCTGATTTACAAAAGCCAATGATTGGTTATTGTTAAAAATTTCATCAGCTAATGCTTTACGGTCTATTTTCTGGTTTACCAATAGGTGATCCCCCAAATGATCAACTAGTTTTTTTTGTACTTCTGGTTGATCTAAAATCAACTTTGCTTCGTCATCTGCGTAAAAAACGGGAATTCTCAACAGTTCAAAAATTTTTGCCACGGTTGATTTTCCACTTCCTATACCCCCTGTTAAACCTACAATCATCATTTCTTAAATAACAAATAGTCTACGTAGTTATGAGAGACGTTTACAATTTTAAAATCTTTGTTCTCTGTACTTACCTTAATCTCTAATTTTTTTCTATTCGGAAATTGCTGCAATTGAGAGAAATCGCATACAGCATCAATTGCATGGGGAGTGAGGTTATCAAAATCTTTGAGCGCAATCTTGCACGAAACATCTATTGCGGCTGGAATAATATTAGCATTATAACCGATGGGAACATTTGTTATTCTCACAGGTACCTCAAGAATTTCTTCGGTAATTTTGGCAACTTCTAGGCTGTATGTTATTTGTTGTGTATCAAAAACCAAATCATCACTTTTCTTTTTTAGCATTAATTGGGTTGTAATGTTCTTGCTTACATCAATTAAATTTTTTGGTTTAGTGTATAGCACATCTATAGTATCTAAATATAGTTTTGGACCAGAAACTATTATTTTATCAGGTGTAATCACGGGGTTAGCATAGGGCTCATAACCTTTTTTAAAGCTTACTTTAACATTAGACTTAACCGGGATATGCTTTTTTACAATGTCACTTAATACCAAAAAAACAGTGTCGGGTTCTATTCTTAATAAACTTGTTTGGCCATCTAATTGCTCTTCTAATTCTTCTGTATACAAATTTGGGAGCCAATAATATATGTTGTCATCATTGGCTGATTTTCTCGCCTGACGTTTCACATCTAAGCGCAACGGAATTTCTTTGTTTAACTCATACCCCAAAAGTTTAAACCCGTATGAGCTTATTCTAAGGGATATTTTTTGCGTTACATTCCCTAATATTACCTTGTTCTGTGGTATGTTTTCATACATTACGGGGTACTCAACAGAAGTTACATAGCCACTGCTAGAAAGTTTTATTAACAGCCAAAATACGGCCGCAATAACAATAAAAAGCACCTTAACCCAAAAGTCTTTGCTTTTTAGATTGTCGGCTATAAATTGTACAACGTTGTTCATGTAGCAAATGTAATTGTAAGCAACAGAAATTTACATTTAAGACCATTAGAAATAAAAAACCCTGAAATAAATTTTCAGGGTTTTGTAAATTTTAAGCAACCAAGACTATTTTTTGTCTTGATCTTTTGGCAAGTATTGCGCGCTTAGTTCTTTAGAAACTGCACTGCGTTCTACACATAATCTAGAATTTTCTGATTCTATGATTAACGTAGTTTCTTTTACTTCTAAAATTTTACCATGAATGCCACTGGTTGTAACAATGCGCATGCCTTTAGCTATTTCTTTTCTAAAAACATTTTCAGCTTTTTGTTTTTTCATTTGCGGGCGGAAGAAGAACAACCACATCACTACAATGATTAATAAAAAAGGGAGCAAACCCATCATGCCACCACCTGCGGCTTGTAATAAAATTGATAATGTCATTTTGTTTCTGTTGTTTTAGGTAATACGTTACTTGTTATTTTTAATACGGTTGTACGCGGTACTGTGTTGGCTTCTATGGTTACAGATTTATCGTTTTTACCTGCACGGCCAGAACTATCAAAAACAACTTCAATTTCTGCAGAAGCACCAGGAGCAACAGGTGTTTTAGGATATGTTGGTGCTGTACACCCACAAGACCCTGTTGCACTTGTAATAATTAATGGAGACTCTCCACTGTTGGTAAATTTGAAAATTGTGCTGGCTTTTGTGCCTTCTTCAATATCACCAAAATCATGAAATTCTTTGTCGAACTCAAATGCTGCAGCGCCTTCATTGTTAACCATTGCATCAATGGTTCCGCGTTCTTCTGCTGGTTTAATTTTATCTGTTGCGCTAGTGCAAGAAGCTAAGGCGGCTACTGCGCCTACCAATAAAAGAGATTTAAAATTCATTTTTATCATTGTTTATTTTAAAATTCAAAATTAAATATTACAGTAAACCTCGGCCTACTTTTTCTATTTGATTGTTTTCTTTTAAGAATATCACCAACTTATCTAAAATGCCATTAATAAAGTTGCCACTTTTTGGCGTACTGTATTGTTTAGAAAGTTCTATATATTCATTTAAAGTTACTTTAATAGGTATTTCTGGGAATTCTGTTAATTCTGCTAGCGCCATTTTCATTAAAATAATATCAATAACCGCTATTCTATCCGTTTCCCAATTCTTTGTTTTATCGCCAATAAGCTTTTCAAATTTTTCATCATTGCTAATTACCTTTCTAAACAATAATGGGCCAAAATGTTCATCACTCTTGTCTTTAAAAAGTTTTACCAATCCATGTTTGTCATTTGCGTCTTCACTTAACGTTTTTATGGTTTTGGTGGTCATCATCTGTGCAGCATCTAAATCATCTGCCCAGTGTATATAAAGGTCTTCATAAAAAGTGTGAAAGAACTCGTTATTGCAGATGTATTGCGCATAAATGTATTTCACAATTTTCTTTTCGCCACTAAAACCGGGCAGACCACCATTCATATATTTTAAAAAGTATTCATCTTCTCTAACTTGATTAAATACCTTTTTAAACTGATCTCTATACTCAGCCCATGAAATATGTTTGTCTTCTACCAAATGAGACAATTCTAAATTTTCTTCTAGGTGGCGTAAAACACGATTATTTACAAATGATAGATTTGGGTTTAAATCTTCTTCTGTAGGTCTTTTTTTGTTTTTTAAGATTTCTATGCGCTCTTCTGCCGCTCTATGCAATTCTTTTAAGGTGCATAAATCATATAAATAAAGCTCATAAATACGGTCAATACTTCTTTTTAAATTCCTCAAGCTAAGCACCATGTCTGCTTTGTCATCTCTATAATAACCGTATAGCGCTTGCATTACTTTAATTCTTATGTGTCTTCTTGACAGCATCCTTTATTTTTTGTTTTTACGTGTTTCATCTATGCGCTTTTGTGCTATTTCTAAAGCTGCTTGATGCGATGTGATGTTGTTCTTTGTAGCATGATTCAAGATGCTAAGTGTAGTATCATAGATGTTTTCCGTTCTTTTAAAAACTTCGTCTCTACTTATTTTTATTATTTCTGAGTTTACATTAATCAATCCGCCAGCATTTATTAAAAAGTCTGGAGCATAAATAATACCTCTTTCTTTTAATCTTAACCCGTGTGCGTTTTCATCAGCTAGCTGGTTGTTTGCTGCACCGGCAATAATGCTACAGTTAAACTTTTCTATGGTATCATCATTTACTGTTGCTCCTAAGGCGCATGGCGCATAAATGTCCATTTCTAATTCATAGACATTGTCTTTAACAATTGTTGCATTGTATTTTTTGGCAACATTTTCTAAAACATCTTCATAAATATCATTAACAAAAACGTTTGCACCGCTTTCTGAAAGATATTTAACCAATGTTTCCCCAACATGGCCAACACCTTGCACAAGCACTTTTTTGCCACCTAAATCATCGGTACCCCATTTGTACTTGGCAGAGGCTTTTATCCCCATAAATACTCCATAAGCCGTTACAGGCGATGGGTCTCCAGCTCCACCCATAGATTCTGGAATTCCGGTAACATGGTTTGTTTCCATCTTTACCATTTCCATATCATGTGTGTTTACCCCAACATCTTCTGCGGTAATGTAGCGGCCAGAAAGAGATTCTACAAAAGCACCAAACCTGCGCATAAGTGCATCTGTTTTGTGTTTGCGCGCATCGCCAATAATAACAGCTTTGCCTCCTCCTAAATCTAACCCTGAAATAGAGGCTTTAAAACTCATGCCTCTAGAAAGACGCAATACGTCAACCAAGGCATCATATTCGTTTTCATAATTCCACATTCTTGTTCCTCCCAAAGCTGGGCCTAAAACAGTGCTGTGAATTCCAATAATTGCTTTTAATCCGGTTTCTTCGTCTTGACAAAAAACCACTTGCTCATGCCCCAAGTATGAGGGGTTAGAAAAAACAAGATTATTTGGTTTTTGAACGAAAGTTTCAGTGGTAATCATACGTTCTATTTTTACTGTAGAATACTTGTTTATTTTTGAACCTTGTTAGTAAAGAACTGTTTCTTTTAAGGCGCTGCGAAAGTAACAATTTAATCATGCTGCGTTACCTAATATTAGTAAATGAAAGCACTTTGGCACCTCAATAAATATCTATTAAAATACAAGTATTTACTTCTGCTTGGCTCCTTGTTTGTTATCGTTTCTGTTATTTTTAGAGTATTTCCGGCTGTCTTTATTAGAGATTCCTTTAATGCTATAGAAGAAGCAATAAAAATTCATCAGCAAAATTTAGCCGAAAATGCAGGTGAGCTAACCGCTAAATTAATAAGCTATGGATTGTACATAATAGGTGCCACCCTTTTGCAAGGCATATTTATGTTCTTTATGCGGCAAACCATTATTGTAATGAGTAGGCATATTGAGTATGATTTAAAAAACGAAATATTTAAACAATATCAAGATTTATCACTCTCATTTTACAGAAAAAATAATACTGGCGATTTGATGAATCGGATTAGTGAAGATGTTAGCCAAGTGCGCATGTACATTGGGCCTGCTATTATGTACACGCTAAACACTGGAGTTCTAGTCATTATTGTTATTGGTATTATGCTTAGTGTAAATATTAAACTCACTTTACTCACTTTAGCTCCTCTCCCCCTATTGTCATGGCTTATTTATCGCGTAAGCGAAATGATTAATATAAGAAGTCATGCGGTACAAAAACAACTTTCTACTATTTCTACGTTTAGCCAAGAAACGTTTTCGGGCATACGTATTTTAAAATCGTTTACCCGAGAAGAAGAAAACATGAAAGAGTTTACAGCTGAAGCTGACAAATACATTGAGGTAAACGAAAAGCTATACCGAGTAAACTCTTTGTTTATGCCTTTAATGACCCTGTTAATAGGTTTAAGCACCATACTTACTATTTATATAGGCGGCAGATTATACATTGCTGGAGAAATAAGTGCCGGAAATATAGCCGAATTTGTGTACTATGTGGGGATGTTAACTTGGCCAGTTGCCTCTATTGGTTGGGTAACCTCTATTGTACAAAGGGCCTCTGCATCTCAAGAACGAATCAATGAATTCTTAAACACAAAACCTGAAATTACGAGTAACAATGTATTAAATACTCCAATTGAAGGAAAAATAGAATTTGATCACGTATCATTTGTTTACCCAAATTCTGGAATTGAAGCATTAAAGAATGTTTCTTTTTCTATAACACCGGGTAAATCATTAGCAATATTAGGTAAAACAGGCTCGGGCAAAAGCACCATTGCCTCGCTTATTGGGCGCTTGTTTGATGTTACAAATGGAGTTGTAAAAATTGATGATAAGAATATAGAAAACATAAACCTTAACAATCTTAGACAAGAAATAGGCTACGTTCCTCAAGAAGGTTTTTTGTTTTCTGATACAATCTATAACAATATTGCATTTGGCTTAGATATTACGGATGATAAAATGGTAGAAGATGCAGCGAAAAACGCACAGATTCATGACAATATTTTAGGCTTTCCGTTAAAATACCAAACCAAGGTTGGCGAGCGTGGTGTAACTTTAAGTGGTGGACAAAAGCAACGAGTTTCTATTGCGAGAGCCATTATAAAAAACCCTAAAATTTTAATTTTTGATGATAGCTTTAGTGCCGTTGATACAGAAACAGAAGAAAAGATATTGCAAAACCTTAAGACGATAATGACGAACAAAACAACCGTTATTATAAGCCATAGAATTTCTGCAATAAAACATTGCGATGAAATAATTGTACTGGAAAAAGGTGAAATAATAGAAAAAGGAAGCCATGATACCCTCATAAAAAGCAACGGATACTACCAAGAGTTGTACAGCAAACAGGTTGAAGAATCTTCTGTTACAAACGCTTAAGTCAATAACTTTACTTTTTTTAGTCTAAATAGAATAAATAAATCTTACCGTTTGTTATTTGATTAACTTTTATAGATTTGTTCGGAACATGAAATTGAAATAAGAGAAAAAGGATGAGTGAAAATGCTTCCCCAAATAAAGATGAAATTTTTTCTAAAGTATTACGCGCTGGTAGAAGAACCTATTTTTTTGATGTTAGAGCAACACAAGCAAATGATTTCTATTTAACCATTACAGAAAGTAAAAAGCACGAAAACAATAATGGCGATAGCTATTATAAGAAGCATAAAATTTACTTATATAAAGAAGATTTTGAACGCTTTAAAGGAATAATGGATGATGTTATGGATTACATCATTAAAGAAAAAGGTGAAGAAGTTATTTCTGACAGACACAACCCCGATTTTAAAAAGGAAGAATATAAATCAGCAGAAATAGAACTTGAAGAAAAAGAGAATAATCACAACGCTTTTATAGATGTGAATTTTGACGAAATTTAAAAAGCCCATAAAAAAACCGCTAAAACAAATTAGCGGTTTTTTTATGGGCTTTTTAAATTTAATTAATTAGCTAGTACTATTTTTTCTGTAAATAAATGTTGATTTATTTGAATGTTTATCAAATACATCCCATTGCTTAGGCCGTTTAAATAGATTTCTGAAGCGCCCGAGTCCAATCTTTTTTCCAATACAATTCTTCCATTTAAATCTAATACACTTACGAAGGCGTTATTGGCTCTTATATTTAAAAACAACGGTGTGTTTGCTGTTAATAATGTGTTTTTAACAGAATATGGCTTTGAACCATCATTTCTATAAGAATCAACACTTGTCCAATCTAAAATGCAGCGTTTATCAAAAGCATCCCAAATATCTATGCTATGCGCACCTCCAAACAAAGCTGTGTCAGCATCAAGGATCATAAGTGCTGCTTCTGTAAAAGTCATATTGCTTGAGTAACCAAACAATGCCTCAATTTGTAATTTATCTGTAGCTGTTTTTCCAATTTTATCATAAATTTCAAACATTGCTGCATTAAAAACAGTTGTGTATTGATGCACATTTGAGAATGATAAAATATCATCATAACATATATTATCTGGGTTATTAACCGTTCTTCCAACCCAAAACGGATTATGACCGTCCCAATTAAAAACTAGGTTTTTCCCAAAAGAAAATTCGTCTCTGGTATAAGAAACGGCAATGTAATCTCCAAAAGCTTCGTCTAAACAACGTCTCTCAAACCCTACATTGGTATTGGGAGAAGCCCTATAAGAAATGGCATGACCATATTCATGCACCACTACATCCGCATCTTCTGCGTCATCTACACCTCCATTGCCAAAAAACAAAGAAGGTGCTGGGTTAGAATTGGGGTTGAAGCTGGAATTATCTTGGCCGTTGTATGCATTTGCATCTACCAATATGGGTGCGTTATTTAAATTTAAATACCCAATGCTTTGTAAATACTTTTGCGTTTCTGTAATGTGGTAGAAGCTATTTACTTGTTCAAAACCAGGTAAGCTTCTAGAAAAACTAAATTCTGGAGTGGGCGATTTTACAGGATTGTCAAAAGGCGCATCCATATCAACAATTTCTACATATTCGTTTTTCAGCGCAAAAAGCCCGTTTTCAAACGTTACTTGTAAGCTCACTTCTTTTCTTAACGGGTTTAAAACCACGCCATTATTGTCGCTATTATCTACATAAACACCACCATAAACCTTGCTAATTGGCGTAATTGGGTCTGGATGAAAAACTTTGCCTGTAACCACTGTATCCTTATCATAGGCTAATAAATCTCTTACAAAATAGCGTTCATTATTTGCAAACCATGTGGCCTCATGGCTTTGATATCTATCATGATTAAACTTTGCATACCAACCAGGTACAATGTTTTCTCCATTCCATAAATAAACGGGTTTGTTTTCTAAAAACACTACATCTTTAAATTCTGCAAGCGCAGCATTAACATCCATATATTTCTGAACATCGGAAATGGACCCATTTGTATTGAACAACGTTTCTATGCCTCTAAACAAAATGTTGTTTCTAGAAATGGCTACTTTAATTCCGCCTCCAAATACATCAATACCTTTATATACTTGCTGAAAGTTTATATGTGTAGCCGTTAAACTTCTACTAATATGCGTTACCCGCAATCCATCATTTTCATTAAAATAAAATTGACGAGCCACTAAACTCTTAATAACTTGGGTATCTAATGCATTTCCTAATTTAAAATCCCAATAATGAATTTGCGCAAAAGATTCATCGTATACATTTTCTTCATGGGGATTGTTTTGCTGCTTTTGTCCAAAAAGTGAAACGGAAATAAAACCGCATAAAAGTAGAGTTGTGAGTTTTTTCATAGTTCGGTAAAAGTAAGGAATTTCACATTTTTTAGTTGGTTCTTTAACTCAGAAAGGCGGTCCTTGCGAATTGAAAGCACCATTTCAACGCGTAAATTCATGGTTTGTTTTATTATGCGTGGCGATAAAACTTTAATAATACGCATAACATTATTCATTTCTGCATAATCAAAATTTAATTTCAATAAAGATTCTACTTCTTTCTTTACAATATTAGCTTCCTCTATTGCCGCAATTGTAGCCGATTTATAGGCATTAATAAGCCCCGGAATCCCCAATTTAGTCCCTCCAAAATACCGAACTACTACAGCCAAAACATTTTCCAATTCATTAGATTGTAATTGACCAAGTATGGGTGTTCCTGCAGAGTGAGAAGGTTCTCCGTCATCATTCGCTCTCTCCTCTATTTCGTTAGATTTAATGCGGTATGCGTAGCAAAAATGCCTGGCGTTATGGTGCTCTTTCTTTAAACTTTCAATAACCTCTTTTAACATGTCGCTATCTTCAAAGGGATAGCAAAATGCATAGAACTTACTCCCTTTATCTTTAAAATATCCTGTAGCGGGAGTTTCTATAGTGAAGTATTCGAAGGGGCTTTCCTTATCCATAAGCAAATAAAACAATCGAAATTATTCCGCTAAAGATGCCTATTATATTTAACCTGCTTAACGATTCTTTAAAAACAAAATATCCTGCTAAGGCACTAAAAGCTACAATAGAAACATTGTTAATAGGAAACAAAACAGCGCTTGGGTAGGTTGATTCATCAAGTGCTTGTAGTAAAAAATAGATGCTACCAAAATTTGGAATACCCAACAAAAACCCCCAAAAAACATCTTTTGTAGTTGGTTTTATTTTTGTGACAAACCACTCTCTTGTTCCAAATAATATCCCCCAAAAAAAAGCCGTTCCAAATAGTACCGAGCTAAAAAGAGCTAATTCGTCATTTTTCACCCAAACGTATTGTGCTTGCTTCATGAAAACATCAATAAAACCACTACCAAAAAACAATAGTATAGGCAGCAATAGCAATTTTTTAGAAAGGGCCTTTTTATTAGGTTCTTCTCTTTTATACGTAGCCATAAAAACCGATGATAAAGCCAACAAAATGGCTATTACTTTGTACCATGCTAGATTTTCATTGTAAATAAAAACGCCAGCAATAACCGGCAATACAACACTCATTTTAACCGCAATACTCACTTTTGCAACGCCAAGCTTTTGGGCTGTAATAGCCATAAGTTTAAAAATGGCAACAAAGAGAAAACCAATAAAAAATGCTTTAAAAAACCATTCTTTTAACAATATGGTTTGTAAACTACTTGATGATTCTGCTACAAAAAAACTCAGTGCACTCGCAACTATATAATTACAAACTATGGCGTATGTGTTATTTACCTCAAAACGTTTAAACGTTTTAAAAAGAATAAAAATTAATGTGGAGCATACAATGCTAAACAGTAAGTATAGCATTGTTTTGATAATGTTTTATGACGTCAGTTCCTGCTATTAAATCACCTAATAATTCACCTTGTGGTAAAGGAGCTTTTAAACCTTCATTTAAAAATATATCGCTTTGTATTACAAATATTTCGTCCCAAAGGTTATGCTCTAAAAAGCTTTGCAATACTTGTTTGCCCCCTTCTACCAAAATACTAGAAATGTTGATTTTTATACAATAGCGAAGCATTTGTAGTAAAAACTCTTGTTCTGATAATGCAACTTTGAATTTTGAATTTGACTGCAATTTATCTTCAGAGACAAAGACAACTGTTTCTTTATTATCATTAAAAACACGAAGTGTTTTTGGCAAGTTATCGGCTTTATTTAAGATCAACCGAACTGGAGACTCTCCACCATACCATCTTGTTGATAGTGTTGGGTTATCTGTACGTGCGGTATTGCTTCCTATTAATATCGCACCGCGATGTGCTCTTAATTTATGAACAAAAACTTTACTTTTTATTCCGCTTATTGCAAAAGACCCTTGTTCATTATGTGCACGGTTAATATCCATAAAACCATCGTTTGACTGTGCCCACTTTAGGGTTATAAAGGGTCTGTTTTTTCGTTGGTTAACAAAAAAAATGTTGTTTAAATCTATGCACTCTTGTTCTAAAACACCGTATTCTACTTCAATATTAGCATCTAACAATTTTTTAATGCCATTGCCAGCAACTAAAGGGTTTGGGTCTTTGCATCCAACAACAACTTTTGCCAGTTTTTCTGATACAATTAAATCTGCGCATGGTGGTGTTTTACCGAAATGAGAACAGGGCTCTAGGCTTACATATAATGTGCTCTCTGACAATAATGCTTTGTTCTTTACACTGTTTATGGCTACAACCTCGGCATGTGCTGTTCCCGCTTTTTTATGCCAACCCTCACCAATAATAGTATTATCGTGAACAACTAAAGCACCAACCAATGGGTTTGGAGACGTGCTTCCCCTTCCGTTTTTAGCTAAATCTATGCAGCGCTGCATATATTTAATCTTGTTTTGCATGGTTCAAAGAACATAAATATTCTTAACATAATTCAATAGCATTTTTACCATTCTCGCCTTTATATTTGTGACATATGAGATTACTTGCACTTTTGCTGTTTCCGCTATTTATTTGTGCTCAAACCGAATTTGACATTGCTGTTGTAAAATACAATGGTGGTGGCGATTGGTATGCGAATCCTACTGCATTAACCAATCTAATTTATTTTTGCAACACTGAAATCGGCACGCAAATAAACCCTAAGCCGGCCACGGTAGAAGTTGGTTCTGAAGAAATTTTTAATTATCCATTTATCCATCTAACGGGACATGGAAACGTTGTTTTATCTCAACAAGAGTATCAAAATTTAAGTCTTTATTTAAGAACTGGTGGGTTCCTTCACGTAGATGATAATTACGGAATGGATAAATTTATTCGTCCGATACTAAACCAACTTTTGCCTGGTACAACATTGCTTGAACTGAGTGCTGACAACCCTATTTTTCATAGTTATTTTGATTTTGAAAATGGGCTCCCTAAAATACATGAACATGATGCTGCAAAGCCTCAAGCGTTTGCTTTGTATCATGAAGGTAGAATGGTGTTGCTCTACACATTTGAAAGCGATTTAGGAGATGGTTGGGAAGATAGCGATGTGCATAATGATAGCGAAGAAGTAAGAGAAAAAGCACTTCGAATGGGTGCCAATATTATCAACTTTGTACTAACAGGCCAGTAAAAATGAAACTTACCGTTTATACAAAATCTGTTTTGCAACTATTATTATTAGCCTTATCAGCTTGGTTAATTTATATGGTAAGAGGTGTGCTTGTTTATATAATCATCGCCTCTATTTTAGCCCTGGTTTTAAAACCAATAGTCAACTTTGTTTGCGATCTAAAAATTAAAAAGTTTTCTATTCCAAGGTCTATTGTTGCTGCACTGTTGGTGGTTTTGTTGTTCGGTTTATCTGGTTTTATTGTGGCCATGGTCATTCCTAAAATTGTCTCAGAATTTGCAGTTCTTTCTAATATAGATTTTAGCGAGGTGTATGATAATGCACTAAAAAGCATAACCATACTAAATCAATGGACAGGTAATTTTGATGTTTATGCGCATTCTTTAGAAGCAACCATTAGAGACAGTTTAACTAGCTTTTTAGATTTAAAAACACTTGAGAATACTGTAGCTTCCGTACTAGGAGGACTTGGAAACTTAGCCATTGCGCTATTCTCTATCGTTTTTATTTTATTCTTTTTTTTAAAAGAAAAGGATTTAACCACGTACCTCCGAACCAACTTTTTAAACTCTGTTTTATCAAACCATGTAGGCAACATCTTGCCGAAGATTAAAAAAACAACGTTTAGGTATTCAATTGGGTTGCTAGCCCAGATGACCATTATTTTTTTAATTGTTTTTATTGGATTAAAAATTGTAGGCTTGGAAAGCGCATTGGTTATAGCCACGTTTGCTGCATTTATTAATCTAATACCCTATATAGGCCCCATGATTGGTGTTATATTCGGAATAATACTTGGGCTAGGACAAGCTCTGGCTTTAAACCCTGATGTACAGTTTGGTATTTTGGCCATAGAGATAATGGTGGTATTTGGCATCGCCCAACTTACAGATAACTTTATATCTCAACCCTTAATATTCTCAAATAGTATTCACGCTCACCCTTTAGAAATTTTTCTTGTTATTTCTGTAGCAGGATTATTAGGCGGTATAATTGGAATGGTCATAGCCGTGCCATCCTATTCTGTCATCAGAATTATAATTAAGGAGTTCTTTTCTGATTCTCGATTTATTCAATCGTTCACAAAAAATGTTTAGCCCCCCCTATTCTTTTTTTACCTCTGAAGAAGCCGAAGAGTTCTACAGCAAACACCAACATGATA
Organism: Bacteroidia bacterium; assembly: GCA_030424545.1. Taxonomy (GTDB): domain Bacteria; phylum Bacteroidota; class Bacteroidia; order Flavobacteriales; family Schleiferiaceae; genus JAUHWL01. The sequence goes on along the minus strand of JAUHWL010000007.1, from coordinate 117,122 downwards.
ATTTAGAGCAATTATTGTTAAAGTTTAGTTCTGATGTAGATAAACGTGCATTAAGCCTGCAATTGGAGGCCAGAAAAAGAGCCGAAACCAAATTGATAACTTGGCATGGAAAAAAGGGAATTGTTTTTCCTCCTAAACAAAATTTAGAACAAGCTTCTTCTGAAATTACCGCCAATTATAAAGCAAACATTTTACCTTTTAAGACAAGTGTAGATTTAACTGGTGGCACGGGAATAGACTCCTGGCAATTTGCCATAAAAGCAGAAAAGCATACGCTTGTTGAGCCTGATAAAAGTTTATGCGCAATTACGGCTCACAATTTTGATGTGTTGAATATTACAAACACAACGTATATAAATAGCAAAGCCGAAGAGTTTTTAGCGACAACAAAACAGCAGTATGATTTACTTTTTATAGACCCGTCTAGAAGAAGTACATCAGGGAAAAAAGTGATTGCCCTGCACGAATATGAGCCAAATGTTATTGAGTTAAAAAACAAGTTACTAGAAACGGCTAACTATGTATTAATCAAGGTCTCTCCTTTTGCAGATTTAACGTATTTGTATGATCAATTTAAAGACAATTTGGTTGAATTTCACGTAGTGGCTGTTCAAAATGAGTGTAAAGAAATCCTAATTCTATTAACAAAAAACGGTATTGAAAATCCACATGTAAAAACCATAAATTTCAATACTGAGGCTACTCAAACATTTCAGTTTAATTGGAGTATAAAAAACGTATCAACCCAATTTTGTACAGAAATAGAAACGTACTTGTACGAGCCCAACGCAGCAATTTTAAAATCGGGTGCTTTTGGTGCAGTAGCTAATGCATTTCGCTTAAATAAACTTGATGCAAATGCACATTTGTTTTCTTCAACTCATTATAGCGAACATTTTCCTGGAAACATTTATAAGGTGCTAGAGGTTGCCAAACCATACAAACTAAAAGGAGTGTATCATGGCGCAAGCATCATTTCTAAAAATTATCCTGAAAAACCTGATGCCATACGCAAACGGCTAAAGATGGCCGAAGGAAAAAGTTTTAAAATTTTTGCGACAACCTTTCTTAAAAAACGCGTTTTTATAGTAGCCAAAAAAATTATGGCTCAATCATAAATTCGGTTAAATAATTCAACCTTGGTTAAAATGCGCAATACCTTATTTTTACGACTCAATAAAACCGCATTTTGATAAAGAAAATCAATATAATTTATCTGCTTTTCTTTCCAATTCTACTTTTTGGACAGCTCTCTTTTGTGCCAAATTATGGGCAATGGGACAATGATTTTAAATACAAAACGAGTTTAAAATATGGTGGATTATTTTTTGAGGAAGATGGGGTAAAAATGCACCTAATAAGTGCGTCTGATTTAAATAAAAAACATGGTGAACAAGCCCATGATACTCATTCTCAAGAAATTGTTCATCATCATGCCCTAAAGCAAAAATGGTTGGGAAGTTTAATTCCGCAAATTAAAGGTGCCAATCCTTTGGAGTATCACCACAATTATTTTTTAGGCAAAAATCCACTTACATGGAAAGGTAACGTGCCCGTTTATCAAAGCCTTTATTATGAAAATATTTATAACCGCATTTCTATAGATTATCACAATCATGATAACCAATTAAAATACAATTGGATTGTTGCACCAGGCGGCAATCCATCTACAATAAAGTGGAATTATGAGGGAGCCGATTCAGTATGGATTAAGGAAAACAAAATAATTATTCAAACAAGTGTTGGTTTTGTTACAGAAGAATTGCCTGCTGTTTATACCCTTCAAAACAATATCAAAACTCCTGTTGCAGCCGCTTTTACATTGAACAATAATGTATTTGGTTTTGATATAAAACACTACAACAAAAAAGACACACTTGTAATAGACCCTGTTTTGGAGTTCGCGTCTTTTTCTGGTTCTTTGGCTGATAATTGGGGGTTTACAGCAACATATGATAATCTAGGAAACCTCTATGCTGGTGGAATAGTAATGAATGCAGGTTATCCAACCACCATGGGTGCTTTGCAAACCAATCATGCCAATCCTACAGATTCTAATCCTACGCCAGACTATGGCGTAGATTGCTCTATAACCAAGTTTAACGCATCAGGTAATAATTTAATTTACTCATCATATTTAGGTGGCAGTTCACAAGATCAACCCCACTCTATGTTTGTTGATAGTTTAGGTTCTCTTTACATCCTTGGGGTTACGGGTTCCGCAGATTTTCCTACAACAACAAATGCATATCAAGACACCTTTTCTGGAGGAACAAACACATCGATTAGTGCCTATAAATTCCCCAACGGTACTGATATGTTTGTTGTAAAAATAAATCCAAGTGGCAGTGCATTAGAAGGAGCTACCTTTTTAGGAGGAACCAAAAATGACGGCTTGAATAAAAAAATGTCTTTGAACTATGGAGATGTTTCTAGAGGTGAAATAGTTGTTAGTAAAGACAATAAAGTATTTGTTGTAGCCTCAACAATGTCAGATGATTTTCCTCTTGTAAACCCATCGCAAAGTGTGCATGGTGGCAACCAAGATGCCGTGGTGTTAAGTTTAAACAACACTCTTACCAGTGTAAACTGGGCAACGTTTTATGGAGGAAATTTAGATGATGCTGGCTACGGTATAAAGACCGGAACCAACGGCACTGCATACATTTGTGGAGGAACGAAAAGCAACAACTTAGCTGGTACTTCAGGAAAGTTTAATAGTCAATATCAAGGGGGTAGTCATGATGGTTTTGTAGCACAATTTAACCAATCAGATGGAGCTTTACTTGGTACAAGCTACTTGGGCACAACCACCTATGATCAAGCTTTTTTAATTGATTTAGACAAGTTTAACAATGTGTATTTGTTTGGCCAAACATTAGGTAACTATCCTGTTTCTGCCAATGTTTACACCAACAATTCCGGTAAGCAGTTTATTCATAAACTAAATAATAACCTTACCACTTCTATTTTTTCTACTGTTTTTGGCAAAGGTCATTCGAGCATTGACATTGTGCCAACTGCTTTTAATGTAGATGATTGTTTAAACATTTTGCTTAGCGGCTGGGGAGGCTCATCAAACGGCTCTAACCTAGGAGGAAATGTAAAAAACATGCCCATTACACCAGATGCATTTCAGCCAAATACAGATGGTAACGATTTTTATTTTATGGTTTTTACCGCCAATGCAGACAGCCTAAAGTTTGCCACTTATTTTGGCGGACCTCAAAGTTCTGAACATGTTGATGGCGGAACTAGCCGGTTTGATAAAAACGGAAACATCTACCAAGCTGTATGTGCTGGATGCGGTAGTTTTTCTGACTTTCCTACAACTACAGGAGCTTGGAGCAGCACTAACAATAGCAATAACTGCAATTTGGGTGTAATAAAATTTAATTTTGAAACCAACATTAGAGCTCAAGCAAGCTTAGATTCTGCGTCTACAATTGATACGAATTGTAATTCTTTAACGCTATCATTTTCTAATAATAGCAAAAATGCAAATGACTTTTTATGGGATTTTGGGAATGGATTAACCTCTGTAGTCAAAAACCCTACTGTGACCTATGATAGTTTAGGAACATACACAATCCAGTTGATAGCTATTGATACACTTTGCGATATCTCTGACACAACGTATTTAGAACTAATTCATGATAAAGGAACTAGGCCAAGTGCAGACTTTGATGTATCATATACCTCTTGCGATGTATTTAAAGTAGTAAACATTACAAACAACTCCAAAAAAGCAAATAAATATTATTGGGATTTTGGTGATGGAAGAACAGCCATAGGATTTAATCCTAGCCATAGTTATTTTACCGAAGGTATTTTTACAATTACGCTAATTGCGGTTGACACTACTTGTGGTGCTTCTGACACACTTACCATTCCTGTAGATTTTACAAATAACACCCCACCACCAACGGTAAACATTTTACCAGATTCTTGTTACTATGGTGGTATAAATGTGGTTTACGAAAATGATAGTGCCTGGTACACGTATGTATGGGATTTTAACGGTGTTATTCAACTCGCCAAGTATCCAGATTATCGATATCAAAACTCCGGAATCCAGCAATTTTCATTAACTATTTTAGATACACTGTGTAATGCAGAGTACACCTTTAACTTTAATGAAAACATACAACACATAAAAGATAGAGTGTACATACCCAATGCCTTTACACCCAATAGAGATAATATAAACGAAGAGTTTATTATTGCTGGGAATGAATGCCTAGCCGGTGCAAAGTTTCAAATATTTGATAGTTACGGTAATATCATATTTGAAACAGACGACCCTTTTCACAAATTCTGGAATGGTTTTATAAACGGAAAACCATGTCAGGAAGATGTATACATCTATTACTTTAAAGCTGATGAATTTGAGAAAAGAGGAACGATAACTGTTTTCTACTAGTTTACGGCAACAGGTCTAAGCTCTTTTAAAGTACTTACCAAAAAATCAATATCTTCTTTTGTATTGAATTTGCTAAAACTTATGCGCAACGGAGCGTAATTAGCAAACTCTTGGCCTAATGCTGAAATTACATGAGAACCTTTGCTTGAACCCGAATTACAAGCACTTCCTCCACTCAAGGCAATCCCTTTCATGTCAAGGCTAAAAAGCAACATTCCCGTAGTTTCATCTTGTGGAATACCAACGTTTAAAACCGTAAAAATGCTTTTGTCAAGATTTCCACTTTGCCCAAGAAAAATCAAATCAGGTATGTTCTTTTGTAGTGCTTCTATTGCATAAGATTTTAATCCTTCTATGTAGCTTTTATCTTCATTAAAATTTTGCAAAACCAATTCAAGCGCTTTGCCTAGACCTACAATGCCCATAACATTTTCTGTACCTGCCCGCATGTTTCTTTCTTGTGCACCACCCGTAATTTGTGGTTTAACGGCCAATCCTCCTCTAACATAGCAAAAGCCTATTCCCTTTGGGCCATGAATTTTATGTGCAGAAAATGCCATAAAATCAAGAGGTAATTCTTGCAAATCAAATGCTATATGGCCAACGGCTTGTACACAATCAGAATGTATTAGTGCACCATGTTTTTTTGTTAACGCAACAATTTCTTTCATGGGGTTGATGTTGCCAATTTCATTGTTGGCATACATTAAGCTAACCAATGTTTTATCATCGGTTTGCAAAGCTTTTTCTAAATCACTCAGGTTTATATCGCCATGTTGATCAACGGGTAAATAAGTAACTCTAACATTTCTAGACGCGGCCATAAAATCAACCGCATGACCAACGGCATGATGTTCTATTTCGGTAGAAACAATGTGTGTTACGCCTAAATCTCTAACACTACTAAAAATGGCAAAATTGTCTGCCTCCGTTCCACCAGCACAAAAGAAAATCTCTCCTGGCAAACATTTTAAAGCCGTTGCAATTTGTTTTCTAACACGCTCAATTTCAATTTTAGATTTTCTTCCCGCCTCATGTGTAGAAGATGGGTTGCCATACAGATCCATTACGCGAATCATTTCTTCTTTTACTAAGGGGTGCAATTGAGTAGTTGCTGCGCTATCGAAATAAACCATAAATCAAAATTTTCATTAAAAAATCTATCTTGTGATTTCTTAAATTTTAAAACTGTTTTATATAAGTAGATATACTTATTTTAAAGTTGACAAAAATACTATGTTGAATTTTATATAGAGATTTAATTTTCAGCCAACTGAGCCAACTCTTTAACAAATTTATCACCTAATTCATCTGCTAATTTTTGACTTGTTGCTTCTGTGTAAACCCTTATTATAGGTTCTGTATTAGACTTTCTTAAATGAACCCAACCATCTGCCATATCTATTTTAACACCATCTATGGTTAAAATATTCTCGTGGGCATAGTTTTTTTCCATTTGCAAAAGCAAGGCATCTACATCCATTCCTTCTTCTAAACTAATTTTTTTCTTAGCCATATAATAGTTTGGATACGTGCTTCTCAGTTTAGAAACGCTTAGCCCTGTTTTGGCCAAATGTGTTAAGAATAAAGCTATACCAACCAATGAGTCTCTTCCGTAATGTAGTTCGGGGAAAATAATTCCTCCGTTGCCTTCTCCACCAATTACAGCGTTTTGGGCTTTCATTTCTGTAACAACATTTACTTCGCCTACAGCACTGGCCGTGTACTTACCACCGTGTTTTTCGGTTACAACTCTTAAGGCTCTAGAAGATGATAAATTAGAAACTGTATTGCCCGGGTTTAATCCTAACAGATAATCGGCAACAGCAACCAATGTATATTCTTCGCCAAACATGCTTCCGTCTTCGCCAATAATGGCCAATCTATCCACATCAGGATCTACAACAAAACCAACATCACAGCCATGATCTTTTACCATGGCCATAATATCGCCCAAATGTTCCTTTAACGGTTCTGGGTTATGCGGAAAATGGCCTGTAGGTTCATCAAACAATGGAACAATTTGGTTTACTCCCAAAGCTTCTAACAAAGGTGGAATAGAAATACCTCCCGTAGAATTTACTGCATCAAAAGCCACTTTAAAATCGGCTTTTTTTATAGCTTCAACATCTACTTGGGGTAAGTTTATAATAGCCTTTATATGGTCTTCTATACCGTTTTCATACTTTCTATAGGTTCCCAATTCAAGAACATCAACAAATTCAATATCTCCGCTTTCGGCAATTTCTAGCAAATCTGCGCCATCTTGGCCAGAAATAAACTCGCCTTTTTCGTTTAGTAGTTTTAAAGCGTTCCAGTTTATGGGGTTATGAGATGCTGTTAAAATAATTCCGCCTTGCGCGTTTAATTGCGTAACCAGCATTTCTACCGTAGGTGTGGTACTTAAGCCTAAATCAATTACATCAATACCCAAGGCTAAAAGCGAGGAGCCTACCAAGTTGGCAATCATTTCTCCTGACAGTCTGGCATCGCGACCCATTACAACTGTTGTTTTAGCTTGACCCGATTTTTTTAACCAAGTGCCATATGCCGATGCAAATTTTACAGCATCAATGGGGCTTAATGTATCGCCTTGTTTTCCGCCAATTGTACCTCTTATACCTGATATTGATTTGATAAGTGTCATTTCCAACTAATTTTTAGAGGCGCAAATATAGCCGTTCAAAATACCTATTAGCCTTAAAAACAACCTCTTTTTCACAATCTATTTAACCATGTAGCGTTGATAACCCACGCGTTTTAAACCATTCTGGCAGAATGTTAATTTCTTGGTGAATATGTTGGCACACTTTGTTGTTTTGGCCTAATTATTTCATATAAATTAGTTTGCAAGGAAATCTACTATGGATCATAAAAAAGATATTTCGATTGTAATTAGTCGTTTTGAGCAAATGATTGCTGAAAACGATTTGTTATTCTTTGATGTTGAGGAGTTTGAAATTATTGCCGAACATTATTTAACCATGGGCAAATACAAAAATGCACTCAAGGCTATTCGCATGGCCCGATCTCAGCATCCACATTCTCCAGCATTTCCGCTTAAACATGCCCAATATTTGGTGGCCTTAAATAAATTAGAAGAAGCCTCTAGAGAATTGGACTTAGCCGAAGGCCTTGATCCGAATAACGTAGAATTAATAATTGCGCGTGCTACCATACTCAGCAAAAAAGGCCAGCACGGCAAAGCTGTTAAAATCTTAAAGCAAAGCCTTAGAAACACAAATTCTCCTTTTGATATTTACCCCATGTTAGCAGGCGAATACCAGAACATGGGCAACTATGGTGAGGCTATTAAATACCTAAAACTACTGTTAGAAGACATGCCTGAGGATGAAATAGCCATGTACAACATTGCTATTTGTTATGATTCTTTAAATCAATCTGAAAGCTCTGTAGAATACTTTAATAAGTTTATTAACGCTAATCCATATAACGAGTTGGCATGGTACCACTTAGGGCTTACGTATGGTAAATTAAAAAATTACGACAAGGCACTGGAATCGTTAGAATACTCTTTGTTGGTTGATGAACATTTTACAGCATCTTACTACGAAATAGCGCGTATTTATGAGCAAAAAGAAGACTTTTTAAATGCGGCAAAAACATACCACAGAAGTATTGAGTTTGATGAACCTAGCGGCTACATTTATTACAAACTTGGCCACTGCTATTTGCAATTGCACAAAAATAAATTGGCTCAAAAATACCTAAACAGAGCCGTACATGAAGATGAAGAACTAGACGAAGCATATTTAGAGTTGGCCGCTATACTTATTGTAGAAGGCAAAACCCCAGAAGCCCTTCACGCGCTGAACACAGCGTTAGAATTAGATCCAGAGAATCCTGACTACTTGTTTACAGCCATTGAGATTTACGACAAAGCTGGTTTAAAACTAGATATGATTAAATCTTACAAAAAATTGATTGAACTAGGTTATGATGATGCTGACCTATATTTAGATTATGCCGAGGTTTTGGTTGAGATTGATGAAGTAGACGATGCTTTGGCTTTGCTAAAAGATGCAATTGATAAAAACCCTAAAAACGAAGATTTACATCTCATTAGCGCAGGATACTTATTTGCGATTGGAAACCTGACCTTAGGAATAGAGCATTTGCTAGATGCCAATGCTATTGATAATGATGCTTATGCCAAATTCATAGAATATTTTCCAGAATTGGCAGAAGAAAACCATGTTTCGGTGATTTTAAGCAAGATAAACACACCCAAATAAAATATTGCTCTGCACTACTCTGTGCCATTATATTTGCCGCCAATAATTTAAGCGCATGAAGGCAGCAAGATCAATAAAAGACTACATTTTTATATTTTTTAAAGGAATGGCCATGGGCTCTGCAGATGTAGTTCCAGGTGTTTCTGGAGGTACAATTGCCTTTATTGCTGGAATTTATGAAGAGCTGATAAACTCCATCAACAATATAAATCTACAAGCCTTTACTACTTTAAGAAAAGAAGGTATTAAAGCCTTCTGGCAATATGTAAATGGCAACTTTTTTGTGGCCCTTTTACTCGGAATTGCAACAGCAATTGTTTCATTGGCAAAAATCATTACCTATCTATTAGATACACAACCCGTTTTAATCTGGGCGTTTTTCTTCGGGTTGGTGTTTGCAAGCATTTATTTTGTTGGCAAAAAGGTTAAGCAATGGAGCGCCAATCGGTATATCTTCTTTATCATAGGTGCAGCAATCGCTTATTTTCTAACATCGTTGCCCGCTCAACCTGAATCAGATGCGTTGTGGTTTATTTTTATAAGTGGGATGATTGCCATTTGCGCCATGATTTTACCTGGTATTTCGGGTAGTTTCATCCTCTTACTTTTAGGTAGTTACCAAGTTGTATTAAGCAGCATTCACGATAAAAACCTATTGCTTATTGCAACCTTTATGATGGGTGCCGTAATTGGTTTATTGTCTTTTTCGCGTTTGCTAAAGTGGATGTTTGCCAATTACCATGACATTACAATAGCTGTTCTAAGCGGCTTTTTGTTGGGTAGCCTAAATAAAATTTGGCCTTGGAAGCAAACACTATCTACCTTTACAAAACACGCTGGCGAGGAAAACGAAAAAATAATCCCTTTAGAGCAAATTAATGTTTTGCCCAACACATACGAACAAGTAAATAATTTGCCTGCGGAAACCACTTGGGCCATTATTCTCTTTTTTGTGGGCATAGGCATTATTGTGGGATTAGAAGGTTTTTCTAAAAAAGAAGAAGCCGAATGAAACAATATGGATTGATTGGTTACCCGATTAAAACAAGTTTTTCGCCTGATTATTTTAACCAAAAATTTACAGCAGAAGGAATTGATGCCAACTACAAATTGTTTCCTTTAGCGTCTATCAACCACTTTCCTGACCTTTTACAAAAAGAAAGTTTTAGCGGACTAAACGTTACCATTCCATACAAGCAAGCCATCATTCCTTTTCTAGATTCATTATCGCCCGAGGCGGCTGAAATAGGTGCAGTAAACACCATCGTTTTTAAAAACGGCAAAACCATTGGCCATAATACCGATGTTTTTGGCTTCGAACATTTGCTTGATCTAATAAACTGCACAGCAAAAGATGCTTTGGTTTTTGGTACTGGTGGAGCTAGTAAAGCGGTAGAGTATGTTTTAAAAAAGAAAAGCATCGGCTACCAATTGGTAAGCAGAGCGCCTAAACAAAATGCAATTACATACGCTCAAATAACTACAGAATTGGGAAGAAAGTCAACCTTGTGGATTAACACCACACCGGTAGGCACATTTCCAAATATTAATCAACTACTCAATCTGCCTTTTTCAAATATCACAAGCAACCATTTTGTGGTAGATTTGGTCTATAACCCAAAAGAGACCGCTTTTTTAAAAGAAGCCAAACACAGAAATGCAGCTACAATAGGCGGCTTAGAAATGTTGCATAAACAAGCGCAAAAAGCGTGGATTTTATGGCAAGGTTGATACATAAGTTTAAATTTGTACGATATAGAAATTATCCAGATGGACGAGAACCAAAAAGATGCTCTTCAGCAAAATGATAACGTTGCTGATCATGTTGAATCTACACAAGAAGAAAATGTTGTTGATTCAACAATGGAGACAACCGAAAATTTAGATACGGTAGAAGTAGAATCTGACGAGCACACTGAAACAGATGTGTACGAAGCTGAAGCTAAAGAGTTGCCTGATTTTGCCCACATGCCCATTGCGCAATTAGAAATAGAAGCAAAAAAGCTTTTAACCCAACCGGTGCAAGACATTAAAGAAGAAATGGATGCATTGCACAGTGCTGCCATGCATCATTTTGATGAAGAGCGTGCTGAAAAATTGAGCGCCTTTATTGAAGAAGGTGGCGTAGAAATGGATTTTTCGTACGATCAGCCTTTGAGGAGATCTATTGTTGGACTGTATAAAGAATACAAGAACCAGCGCCATCTGTACTACAAAAAATTAGAAGAAGATTTAACCGTAAACTTTGAGGTTAAAAAAGCAATTATTCAGAGTATTAAAGAGTTGCCAAACCAAATGGGTAGCGGCCCAGAAAAATACAAGCTGTTTAGAGAGCTGCAAGATAGATGGAAGAATACAGGTCCTGTTCCTAGAATTGAGAGCGACAAACTGTGGAAAAACTATCATCATCACGTAGATAATTTTTACGATTTTTTACGTGTAAGCAATGAGCTGCGCGAATTAGATTTTAAAAAGAATTTAGAAAGTAAAACAGAACTTTGTGTAGAAGCTGAAGAATTGGCCGAAAAAGATGGCGATGCTGAAACCTTTAAGCTGCTGCAAAAATTACACGCAAAATGGAAGCTTATTGGCCCTGTAGATAGAGAGCATAGCGAACCTATGTGGGAAAGATTTAGCGCGGCCACTAAACTCGTACACGATAAAAGACACGCGTATTACGAGTCTTTACGTGCTACAAGAGAAGAACTCATTGCTAAAAAACAAGAAATTATAGATGAGATTTCGGGCTTAGATTTAGCTGGTTTAAAAACCCATAGCGCATGGCAAAACACCATTAAAAAAGTGAATCAGCTGCGCGAAAACTATAAAAATATTGGGCGTATAAACCTGCCACAGAACGATGAACTTTGGGAGAAATTTAGAGAGTTAAACAAGCATTTTAATTTAACCAAAAACGAATTTTACAAAACCCTAAAGACTAAACATCAAGAAAACTTAGATAAAAAACGTGCGTTGCTTGCTAAAGCCGAAGAGCTTAAAGACAGTACAGAATGGCGCGAAACGGCCAATAAACTAAAGCGCATACAAGAAGATTGGAAAAAAATTGGCTATGTGCCCAAAAGCGAAAGCGATAAAATTTGGAAACAGTTTAGAGCTGCATGCAATCATTTCTTTAACAACCTTTCTAACCACAATAAGGAATTAGACAAACAATTTGAAGGCAACTATGATCTTAAAAAACAGTTGCTAGAAAAAATTAAAGCGTGGCAACCTACAGGCGAGAAGAAAAACGAGGTTAACATGTTAAAAGAATTTATTGCCGAGTGGAAAGCCATTGGAAAGGTGCCAAAGGCAAATATTGATATTAACAATGAGTTTAATAAAACCTTAGACGAGCACTTTACGAAATTAAAACTTGACAGAGAAGAAGCCGCTCTTATGCGTTTTGAAAATAAATTAAACGCACTCTCTGATAACGATAACAGCAGACAATTAATCAAAGAAAAAGAGCTTTTACAACGTAAAATAGATGAGTCTGTAAAAGAACTTCATCAGTTAGAAAACAACATTATGTTTTTTGCAAATGCCGATGAAAAAAACCCAATTGTTAAAGAAGCAAACAAAAACATAGAGCGCCATAAAGAGCAAATTGCTTTACTAAAAAGCAAAATGAAAATGCTTAGAAAACTAAAAGACAACTAAAAATTATAGCGCGCCTCGTTCATGGAATTTAAAATTAAAGCTGACTTTGTACCTACTGGAGACCAACCGCAGGCCATACAGCAGTTAGCCGAAGGAATATTTTCTGGAGAACGCTATCAAACACTTTTAGGTGTAACCGGCAGTGGTAAAACGTTTACCGTTGCCAACATGATTGAAAAAGTTCAAAAACCAACGTTAGTTTTAAGCCATAATAAAACCCTTGCGGCACAATTGTATGGCGAGTTTAAACAGTTTTTCCCAGAAAATGCCGTAGAGTATTTTGTTTCTTATTACGATTATTATCAACCCGAAGCATATATACCTACATCGGGCATTTATATAGAAAAAGACCTTTCTATTAACGAAGAAATAGAGAAGATGAGGTTGAGCACCACCTCTTCTTTGCTCTCTGGTCGTAGAGATGTTTTGGTTGTGGCATCGGTATCTTGCCTATACGGCATGGGCAACCCCGATGCCTTTATTGCAGGTGTGGTAGAGGTGGCGCAAAACCAAATCATTGGTCGAAACAAATTTTTGCATCAACTAGTAAACGCCTTGTATTCTAGAACTGTTGCCGAGTTTAAACGCGGTACCTTCCGCGTAAAAGGAGATACGATAGATTTATTTCCGGCTTACGCGGATACTTTTTATAGGTTTCATTTTTGGGGCGATGAAATTGAAAAAATAGAACATTGGGACCCCACAACCAATGAGCTGATTGAACTTTTATCACAGCTACGCATATATCCTGCAAATTTATTTGTTACCGAAAAAGATCAACTTCAAAATGCCATCCACCAAATACAGGAGGATATGGTGAAGCAAGTCGATTTTTTTAGTGCAAACCAACGCCCATTAGAGGCTAAACGCTTGCAAGAACGCACCGAATTTGATTTAGAAATGATTCGTGAACTGGGCTATTGCAGTGGCATAGAAAATTATAGCCGCTACTTAGATGGCCGTTCTCCTGGCACTCGCCCATTCTGCCTGCTAGATTATTTTCCTAGCGATTTTGTCATGGTCATTGATGAAAGCCATGTTACGCTGCCCCAGGTACGCGCAATGTATGGCGGTGACAGAGCCCGAAAAGAAAACCTAGTAGAATATGGCTTTAGGTTGCCGGCAGCTATGGACAATCGGCCTTTAAAATTTGAGGAGTTTGAAAAGCTTCAAAACCAAGTGGTGTACGTTTCTGCAACCCCGGCCGATTACGAATTAGAAAAGAGCCAGGGCGTGGTAGCAGAGCAACTTATTCGTCCTACCGGATTGTTAGATCCAAACATTGAAGTAAGACCCAGCGAAAACCAGGTTGATGATTTGATGGCCGAAATTAATGCCCGTGTGAAGCTGGATGAGCGCGTTTTGGTAACAACCCTAACCAAGCGCATGGCCGAAGAATTAACCAAATACTTAACACGTTATGGCGTTAGATGCCGCTATATACACAGCGATGTAGATACCTTGGAACGTGTAGAAATCATGAGAGATTTACGCCTCGGAATTTTTGACGTATTGATTGGCGTAAACCTACTTCGAGAAGGGTTAGATTTTCCTGAGGTAAGCTTGGTTGCCATTTTGGATGCGGACAAAGAAGGTTTTTTACGTAGTGAGCGAAGCTTAGTACAAACCATTGGCCGAGCCGCTAGAAACACAAAAGGACTTGCTATTATGTATGCTGATAAAATTACAGACAGCATGCAAAAAACCATTGACGAAACCTACAGAAGACGCGAAAAACAACAGGCATACAACCTAGAGCACGGCCAAGTACCCATGGCGCTTAAAAAATCTAAGGAAAGTATTATGGGGCAAAGTCAAGCAGCTAAAGCCGAATTTCGCTACGAAATTGAACACAGCCTCACCACTGCGGCAGAATCGATGACAAGCTATCATTCTAAACAAGATTTTGAAAAAGCCATCCGCGAAACCCGTAAAAAAATGGAAACGGCCGCAAAAAGTTTAGACTTTATAGAAGCTGCCCGTTTAAGAGATTTGCTTATTGAGTTAGAAGTAGATATCAAAAAAACCAAGTAACTTTTAACGGTTTTTAATTATAAAAGTTATAAGCAGAATCACTGTTGATTTTTAAACAACGAGCCGCTAAAAATTATTCCATTTATTCCATTACTACACATGTCATTTTGATGTAATTTCGATTAAAATTTTAAAACTCAAATTCAATGAAAAAATTAATTGCCTTAGCCTTTATAGCGTTAACTGGCTACACAACAAATGCACAGCGATTAGATGTTGGTGCAAACTTTTTATTTGGAGCTCCAATGGGAGATTACACTTTTGGTGATAACGATCTCTCTCTTCCATTGGCTCCAGGAGCTGGAACAGGTGTAAATCTAGATGTAAACTATTGGTTTAATGATGCCATGAGCGTTGGTATAGAAGCTGGCTTTATAGGTTTTGCTGATAACAATGTTAATCTAGATGGCGAGCCTGCAAAAACTGCAATCTCAGCTATTCCTTTTAGTGCTAAATTTCAATACTATTTTTTAGAAAACGCTTTTAGACCATATGTAGGTCTTGGTGTTGGATACCAAATTGTTAACAGAGAAATCACTCAGGAATTCGGTAATTTAACTTACGAAATTAGCTGGAATCAAAATGGAATTCTTATTTCTCCACGCGTAGGTGCTTTGTATCAATTGTCAGACCTAATTGCCATTAATTTAAATGTACAATACAATGTGCTAATGAACAGTGTTGATGGTGATTTAGAAGTTACTACAGATGCTTTTGGACAAAAGGAAACAGAAACTTTTGAAGACATAAAGGGAGACGCAACAAATTATTTAGGTATAAACGTAGGTGTTGTTTTTTCATTGTTTAATAAATAAACGAAGTAACTCTTTACTTTTAAGCCACCAAATTTGGTGGCTTTTTTATGGTAAAAAGTAGAGCTAGGTTCTTTATATTTCCCAATAAATATCTTAATCAAATGAAACATCTATTTACCGCAACCCTCTACATAATAATTTCATTTGCTGCTTTTGGGCAAAAGTTAGAGATTGGTGGAAACTTTGCCTATGGCTTACCTATTGGCGATTATAATGTAAGTGCAACTATCCCACTAGTTCCTATTCCTCCAAGTAGCGCAATGCCAGATGCAGGCTATGGCGGTACTATAGATATCAATTATTGGTTTTCAAACCACATTGCGGTTGGCCTAGAAGCTGGATATATTTCGTTTAGAAGTAAAAAAACAGAAACCAAAATAAACGACCAAAACACCTTTTTTAATTCATCTGGTACATCAATTCCACTGCTTATTAAAGGTTCATATTTCTTTTTTAACAAAGCTTTTAAACCCTTTGTAGAAATGGGAATTGGTTACATTCTATATACACCTGATGTTACCATTAGACAAATTTATAGAGTTGGCCAATTTCCTTTTGAGTTTAAAATCCCTGTAGATGTTCCCGTTTCTACAAAAAGCCACAACGGTTTATTACTTTCTCCCCGAGCAGGAATTGCTATACAATTGGCAAAAAACATAGGGCTAAAGCTTAGTGCACAATACAATTTAGCATTTAACGAAATAGAAAACGAAGAAGCAACAGCCGATATTCTTGGTCAAGAATTGCCTTTTAATTATTCTTCTGATGCTTCATCTTATCTAAATTTTCAAGTGGGCGTAACATATGTTTTATGGAATAAATAAAGTACAGTAAAACATTGCTTCCTTTCATCTAGAACCAATTAATTGAGTTTATTTTTCTAATTTGCCATACAATTCTTAGCTCCACTATTGCGGTTTTTTAAAACCCTAAAAAATAGAATCTACACATGACATTTATCGTCTACGAAGGCAAAAAATATATCTCAAATAAAACTACACATGTTGCAGATGAGCTAACCGTAGAAGAATCACTAGAAATTTCGCTCAATGGCAAACCATTTACTATGACCATGAGAACCCCGGGTAATGATTATGAATTTATTCTTGGGTATTTGCATACAGAAGATATTTTTATCGGTAGCCCTGACCAATTAGAGATTGAAGTAGTTAAGAAAAACGATGCTGGCGACACGAAAGCCGTTGCCGTTACAATTCCCACAGATACTTTAAAAAGCGGATATCGCAATAGCAGAAACTTTCTTTCGGTAAGTAGCTGCGGAATTTGTGGCAAAACAAAATTAGATGAGCTTAGCGGACAGATTATAGATGCGAAACGTATATCAGCACATCAATTAGAAGAAATGTTTGCAGCTATGAACGCACATCAAAATACGTTTAAAAAATCTGGTGGTAGCCATGCTGCTGGTGCCTTTTCTGCTGGAGGAGAGCTATTAAGCGTGATGGAAGATATTGGCCGTCATAACGCAGTTGACAAGGTAATAGGAGACTTAATCGCAAGAAACACATTAAAGAAAGCTACAGTGCTTACCGTTTCTGGCCGTATTAGTTATGAAATTGTAATGAAAGCCTTTAGGGCAAAAATTCCGATTTTAGCTGCAGTATCTGCACCATCTACCCTTGCTGTAGATTTTGCCAAAGAATTAGGCCTTACATTACTTGGCTTTTGTAGAAGTAATAAAGCAACTTGCTACGCAAATCCAAATCGAATCTTGGTTAAAACAATTTAAAGAATATGTCAAAAAATTTAAGTGAATTATCGGGCCGCAAAGGCATTGTTGACAACCTTTTTGAAAAAATGGGCCAAGCGGCCAAAGAAACAGGTGCCCCGTCTAAAAAAGATTTAGATGATTTAGCCAAGGAATTTTTAATGGGTAAAGCAAATACGTTTGGCACTACGAGCTTTTATGATTTCATGAAGCCTGAAAACAAAGGCAAAAAAGCATATGTGTGTAACGGTTCTGCTTGTTTATGTGCAGGCACACAAGACGCTGTAAAACAGACGTTGGAAACCGCTTTAAAAGCTGATGAGATTGGCCATATGACTTGCCTTGGGCGCTGCCATGAAAATGGTGCCTTTCACTATGATGGTAAAAATTACTCGGCAAAAAACGCAGATGAAATTCTAGCGATATTAAACAAAACCGAACAGCCTGATTTAGATCAATATCACGTTGTTGCATCTAAAGCCGTTCTTACATTACCCTACGAAGGCTTTGAAAAGCATTATGCACCCTTTAGGGATGCGCTTAAACAACCCCCAACTGAGGTTTTAAACGAAATTAAAGAATCGGAAATAAGAGGCCGCGGTGGTGCTGGGTTTGCCATGGGGTTTAAGTTAGAAGCCGCTGCGAAAGAAAAAAGCGATACCAAGTTTATTATTTGCAATGCTGATGAGGGAGATCCAGGTGCCTTTTCAGATAGGTACATTTTAGAACAGCGCCCTCATTCTTTATTATTTGGCGTGATGATGGCCGGATATGCCATTGGTGCCGAGTGGGGAATTGTATACATAAGAGCAGAATACCCAGAATCTGTAGAAATAGTACAAAATGCCATTGATGAACTTCGTGCAAACAAATATTTAGGTAAGAATATTTTAAATAGTAATTTCAATTTCGATCTTAAAATAATTCAAGCACAAGGTGCCTATATCTGTGGCGAAGAGACAGCACTTATAAATTCTATAGAAGGGCAACGCCCAGAAGTGCGCACGCGCCCTCCCTACCCTACAACTATGGGATTGTTTAACAAACCAACCGTAGTTAATAATGTGGAAACTCTTGCTGCCGTTCATTATATAGTAAAAAACAGCGGTAAAAACCATCGTGAACTTGGTACAGAAAAAAGTAGCGGCACCAAGTTGATTAGCTTAGACAGTTTTGTGAAAAAGCCCGGAATCTATGAGGTAGAAATGGGCACACCTCTTTCTGAAGTGATTTATGAAATGGCAGGAGGCTTTACACAACCCATGAAAGCATTGCACATTGGTGGTCCGTTAGGTGGCATTGTGCCAATCTCAAAAATTAAAGAGTTAACCATAGATTTCGAAAGCTTTGCAAAACATGGGTTTTTACTTGGACACGCTTCGGTAGTGTGCATTCCAGAGAGTATGCCTATGATTAATTATTTAGAGCATCTATTTGATTTTGCTGCTTTTGAAAGTTGTGGCAAATGCTTTCCTTGTAGATTAGGCACAAAGCGCGCACATGAATTGCTGCGGAAATCAGCTACCACAGATTATAAAATTTCCAGAGAATTGTTTACCGATTTAATGGACACCTTACGTCAAGGTTCTTTATGCGCGCATGGAGGTGGTATTCCTCTGCCCGCTAAAAATGCGCTAGAATATTTTGGAGAAGAATTAAATAAACACTTTGAAAATTAAAGAGATGAGTAAAATAGCCTATATAAATAATCGTCCGTTTGCAATAAAAGAAGGCGAAACAATGCTCTCTTTTTTAAAGCGAAATTATGGCGAAAAGAAAGTGCCCACGTTATGTGATGCACCCAATTTAGAGCCCTTTGGCAGCTGCCGCGTGTGTAGTGTAGATGTGGCCTTACAACCCGGAGGTAAAACCAAAGCAATGGCAAGTTGCCATTCTCCAATTTTTGAAAACGCCTATATATTTCCAGATTCAGAAAACATACAAAAGCTTCGAAAAAACATCATTGAGCTGGTGCTTACGGATCACCCGCTTGATTGCTTAACCTGCGAAGTAAGCGGAAACTGCGAACTGCAAGATGTGGCTGCCAGCGTAGGGATGCGCGAAGTGCGCTATCCTGAAGGGGAAAATCATCAGCATTACCAGAAAGATTTTAGCCACCCGTACATGACCAGCGATTTAACAAAGTGCATCAATTGCTACCGCTGTATACGCGCTTGTGACGAGGTTCAAGGCGAATTTGTGCTAAACATGGCGGGTCGTGGGTTCGACTCAAAAATTATTAAAAGTTTTGATGATAATTTTATGGATAGCGATTGTGTGAGTTGTGGAGCTTGTTCGCAAGCCTGCCCAACTTCCGCCATCAGTGATGTATTTGAAAGTAAATCCATAGTTGCACAAAGCGAAAAAACAAGAACCATTTGCACCTATTGTGGCGTGGGGTGCAATTTAGAAGTATCAACGAAAAACGGGCAAATTTTATCCATTCAAGCGCCTTATGATGCAATTGCCAATGGCGGTCACACCTGTTTAAAAGGTCGCTATGCATTTAAATTTTACAATCACCCTGACAGATTACGCACGCCATTAATCAAGCGCAATAGCGAGTTTGTGCCAGCTACGTGGGATGAAGTATACGATTTTATAGCCGATAAATTAACACAATTAAAAACCGATTTCGGCCCAGATTCTATCGCAGGTATTTCTTCGGCACGTACGCCAAACGAAGAAAACTATTTGATGCAGAAATTTATGCGCGCGGTTATCGGCACAAACAACATTGATTGTTGTGCACGCGTATGCCACTCGCCAACCGCTTTGGGCATGCAACGCGCCTTTGGCACCGGTGCTGCAACCAACTCTATAGAAGATTTAAACTACACAGATTGCATTTTTGTAATTGGCGCTAACCCAACTGATGCACACCCTGTTACGGGCGCTAAGATTAAGCAAAGAATGATGAAAGGAGTTACAAGCATTATTGTAGATCCTAGACGAATTGAACTTGCAAAATACGCCACATATCACTTACAGCTTCGTCCTGGAACTAACGTTGCATTGCTCAATATGATGTTGTATTTCATCATTACCGAAGATGTAATGGACAAAGATTTTGTGGCCAAACGCACCGAAGGATTTGAAGAGTTTAAAGCAGAAATCTTAAAACTTGACATTGATGAATTGGCACAAATTACAGGTGTTGATAAAGACCTTGTTCGCGAAGCTAGCCTAGCCTACGCCAATGCGAATGCAGCCATGGAATTCCATGGTTTGGGTGTAACCGAACACAGTCAAGGAACATTTACCGTGCAGCTTATTGCCGACCTCGCCATGATTACGGGCAACATCGGTAAAAAAGGTTCTGGGATGAATCCACTACGTGGACAAAACAACGTACAAGGCGCTGCCGATATGGGCGCACAACCCCATCAAGGTGCTGGTTATCTAGATGTTACAAACCCCGAGATAAACGCACGCTACAATAGTTTTTACAATGCAAAAGTGCCTAGCCACATTGGTTATAAAATTCCAGAAATGTTTAACGCGGCCATTAGTGGCGATTTAAAAGCACTTTGGATTATTGGCGAAGATGTGGTGCAAACCGACCCGAACACACAAAAAGTAATGAAGGCCATGGACAGCCTAGAACTACTGATTGTGCAGGAAATCTTTATGACCGAAACAGCCAAACACGCCACGGTTATTCTACCAGGCGCATCATTCTTAGAAAAGAGCGGCACGTTTACCAATGGCGAGCGCAGAATACAGCGCGTGCAAAAAGTTGTTGAACCCATCGAGGGCTCTAAGCCAGACGGTGAAATTATTGTAGACATCATGAATCGCATGGGTTATCCGCAACCCGCTTACACGCCAGAAGGCATGTTAGAAGAAATCTCAGGCATTGTGCCCTTCTTTATGGGAGCAACGTGGGAGAACCTTGGCGATAACGGTTTGCAATGGCCCGTTTTTGAAGGCGGAAAAGATACGCCAATGCTACACATTACCGAGTTTAAACGTGGCCTTGGTAAGTTTACTTTTAAAAATTGGAGAGAGAGTGCCGAGGTTGAAGCGCACGGCAAAGACTACCCTTACATCATTACAACAAACCGCGAATTAGAGCATTACAATTGCGGAACAATGACCCGTAGAACAGGCAATGTGGATATTCTTACCGAAGATGTTTTGTTGATACACCCCAAAGATGCAGCCGACAATTTTATTGAAGACGGCCAGATGGTTTGTGTAGAATCGCCACGCGGCAAGGTTGATATTAAAGCCTTTATTACAGATGAAGTGCGCCCGGGCGTGTTGAGCTCTACCTTCCACTTCCCTGAAATTATGCTGAACAACATTACTAGCGATGTGCATGACAGCGAGGCCATGTGCCCTGAGTACAAAGTAGTTGTGTGCCGAATAAGAAAAAGCAAAGGGAAATTTAAGGCGATGGCGAATTCATAAAATGAACATCTAAACCTGGCTTTGCTTACGCTAATGTTGGCTCAAATCACAATAGCCTAGAAACTTTGTTTTGAGCTTTACCACGTTTATTTTACCTCCGTTAAAAAACAATTGGATTCGGAAGCAAACGCTGAAAAACGATATTCGTAATAATATGCATATAAACCTTCGGGACGGCAATATTCCAAACATGAGCCACTTATGACCCAAGATTTGCATCGCAGTATATCGGTTGAAATAGCAAAATAAACCACACACATTTTTCGTGAAAGAATACTTCATCCTTCAATACAAAATGGCAAACCGCAGGCTTTGGGAAGCTAAAATAAATCCTGTAATTGGTTACGGATTAGGCGCAATGGGCTTTGTTTTGTTGTCTGATTATTTGTTCGAGCAATCAACATTTGCCAAGTATTTGGTTGTTCTTGTTGCGTTGAGTTTGCTATTTAACCTCACCCACACAAACAGAAACGAGTTTTTGCAATGCACCTTTGGCACTAAAAAGTTTAGACAAATCCGGGTGATCGAAAACATCATTGTAAGTACTCCTTTTGTTGGATTATTGCTTTACCACAATGCGTTTATAGAAGCCTCTTTACTGTTTATCGCGAGTTTTCTTATCGCCACCATTTCTATTAAAATCAATCGCTCCTTTACAATTCCAACACCTTTTTACAAAAACCCTTTTGAGTTTACCGTAGGTTTTCGGAAAACATTCTACATTTTCCCTATTGCTTACGCACTTACGTTTATTGCCATTCGTGTAAATAATATGAATTTAGGAATCTTTGCGATGCTGTTGGTTTTTCTTGTTGCGATGAGCTTTTATGCCAAACCAGAAAACGAATTTTATGTGTGGATTCACGCAGATAACCCTAGCGACTTCCTCTTTAAAAAACTAAAAATTGCCAGCATTTATACGTTGCCATTGGCACTACCCATTGTGTGCAGCTTAATTGTTTATTATCCCGCAGACACCGATTTAATCATCTTATTTTTATTTGCAGGTCTGTTTTTTCTATGGGCCGTTATATTGGCAAAGTATGCGGCATACCCAATTGAGATGAATATCCCCGAGGCCATACTGCTGGTTATTTGCTTGTACTTTCCACCACTTTTGTTGCTGTTGATCCCCTATCTCTTTAAAAAATCAATCAACAAATTAAACCGCTATTTAAGATGATTGAAATTGAAGACCTCTGCAAAGCCTATGGCAAACACACCGTTTTAGAGAATATAAATTTGAAATTTTCTAGTGGAAAAGTGTACGGCATTGTTGGCGAAAATGGCGCGGGAAAAACAACGCTTTTTAGGTGTATTGCGGGTTTAGAAGATTATGATGGTAAAATAACATCAGAAATTGCTCCGCTAAAAAACCATTTGGGTTTATTACTGACAGAACCTTTCTTCTTTAAACGCATCACCGGAAAAGAATACATCCGCTTGCTTTGCAATGCGCGCGGCAAAACCAATATCGACATAGAAAGCAAGAATATTTTCGATTTGCCACTCAATCAGTACGCAGCAACCTACTCTACCGGAATGAAGAAAAAGCTGGCGCTTACGGCAATTCTACTACAAGAAAACGACTACTTTATTTTAGACGAACCCTTTAATGGGGTTGACATTCAGAGCAACATGATGCTCATCGAAATCATTAATAAACTAAAGGCATTGAATAAAATCGTCCTCATTTCTTCGCACATATTTTCTACATTGAGCGATACCTGTGATGAGATTCATTTGTTGCAAAAAGGAAAGCAAATCAGGGCCGTTAAAAATGATGAATTTGCAAGCTTAGAAGAAGACATGAAAATGATGACTATTGGTTTTAAAATTGAAAACATAGGACTAAAATAACATTGTAAATGAGAAAACTCTTCACTATAATATTGCTCGCGCTTTTCCACTTCGCAAGCGCAGAATATAACGGTTGGTATGTAGATTTCACGCTTCAAACAAAAAACCAAGAGGTGATAAAAGGGCACGCATACATTGCTAGTGCCTATTTTGATGTAGATTCTATGAAGCACGATGGCTACGTTACAAAAAGGTTTTGCCGATTATTAAATAATGGAAACGACACTTTAATATATTCTAAAAACAGAATTTCATACACCTACTCGCCTTTCGAAAGCTATGACGTAGCCGTGATTTATACTTTGGTAAATCCGGATAAAATTGCTTTCCAGGACATAGCCCGTATTTCAATAGATACCATGATAGACTATGGGTATTTGAGTAATATAGAGACTAGCCATACACTTGCCGATACAATTTGGATGAAAAGTACGCCTATACAAACTGTTTTGGCAAACGGCTATTTGTGCAGTTGGGAGATTTTTATCCACGAAAAAACAGCACAAACAGAAGAAATACTTGCCGAGTTAGAAAAGAGTCAGGCCATCTACAATAAAATTTTAAAAAATCTAGAAGACGAAGAGCCTTATAACGGCAGCGAATCATATCGCGAAGCAGAAAAACGTATGAACGAATTTGAAGATTCTATTGATGAAATAACCGCAGAAATTTTAGAAAAATTTCATGGGCAAAAAGTAGTTATCGTGTCGTTTTGTTCTTGTTGATGAATACTTTACGCTACGTCAAGTTACTTCTTGGCACCAACAGGTTTAATCAAATAAGGATTTAGACCCAAAGCATTTACGACATGTTCAATCACCAATTGTGCTTTAACGCTGTTACCGGCTTTATCTAACGGAGGTGAGACCACCGCAATGCCAAATTTACCCGGTACAACAGCAATAAAACCACCTCCTACACCACTCTTTGCGGGCAACCCTGTATTGTAAAACCAAATTCCAGAATCATCATACAAACCTGCCGTACTCATTACAGCCAACACATGAGAAACAGTTGAAGGACTAACAACAACTTCTTTCGAAACTGGGTTTATGCCACCATTGGCAAGCGTACCAGCCATAATTGCCAAGTCTTTTGCGCTTACGTTCATACTACATTGTTTTGTATAAACGTCTGTAATTTCTCGCGGGTCCCAATACATTCTACCATAACTCTGTAAGAGTACGGCCAACGCTTGGTTGTGTACATTATCATTGGCTTCGCTGATGTAAACCGGCTTATTGATTTCTAATTTTCTTGCGGCAAAGCTGTTTAAAGTTGCCTGTACATTGTTCCATTTTTCTGCGGAATCTGTCCCTGCAATCAAGCTCGTACTCATGATGGCGCCTGGATTTACCAAGGGGTTTATTTCTTTGCCTTTCATATGTTCTACGGCCTCAACCGAATTAAAAGGCAAGCCTGTAGCATCTGCGCCAATTTTTTCTAAAAGTGCCTCTGGCCCTAGTTCTTCAATAACTTTTGCCATTGTAAAAACTTTAGAAACACTTTGGATAGAAACATATTCAGAAAAATCTCCTACGGTAAAAACCTCGCCTTTAGGGGTAACGATTACAATTCCAAAGATATTTGGGTTTACTTTGGCCAACTCCTCAATATAATCGGCATTGGCACCTTCTTTTACGTCCTTGTACTTGGCGTGCGCCTCGTTAATTACTTCCTGATAATTTGGAGCTTTACTTTTCTTCTTGCTTTTCTGTGCATTTGCCGGAATACATGCAGCTACAAATAGCAGCGTAAAAACAATTTGACCTTTTATTGAAAAATTAGATGTTATCATGCTTGGTGTTTTATTAAAGTTAAAATCCGAATTGTATTTGAAGACGAAATGCTTGTTGGTTGCCATACGGGCTATCTGTCCAACCAAGCTGACCATCAGGAGCCACAATTGTGTTTGTAATGGTTGCATCCAGATAATTGTATTCTATTGTAAACCGCGTTCTGTTTGTCCATTGGAAAGGGTAAAAAGAAATGCCTAAACCTGGTGCAACATAATTTTGAGATGCACCTTTAAAATCTCCCTTGCCTACATAATCAAATCGCCCATAGGCAAACAAATTGTTGCCCACCCAATAGCCCAATGTTGCATAAAAACCATTTACCGAATTGTTTAAAGAGGCATTCTCATAATTACGACTGGTTAATGAAGCTGCGGTGAACAATCGAAATCCATTGCCGGTTATACTGTAATCTATGTTAAACTGTGTTGCTGATAAGAAATCGGTCGAATCTAGCGCTTCTTTTTGTCTGCTGCTGCTACCCGCGCTAAAACCGAGGAGCATGCCAAGCTTTTTACCTCTGCGGCCAACCATATCATCCCAATTGCTCCAACCGTTTCCAAGTATGTTCCATTCTCCACGGCCAATAAAAGTAGCATCTGTAGCATTCGGGGCCGGAAACCCTTGACGGCCGCCATAAGCACCGTTGCCAACGCTTATAAAATAACGTAGCTTATCATTAGGTACATGCCGAAATTGAAAACCAAAACTTGACCAAATGGCATAGGTAAAATCATTTGCCGAAAACTCTATCGAAGCCAAATCTTGCGGAAACATCCAGTCTTCTAGCCCTAAAGCCATAAACTGTTTGCCAGCCCTAATCCACATTTTTTTATTTATGTTCCATTGCAAAAAGGCCACCATGAACTCAAAATCTCCCGTTGGGTTGATGTTGATGCGTGTATGATAATAGAACTTCTTTGTTAAGTTTCCTTCAAAAAAAATCCGTGTACGCGCTAAACTATACCCTCTCGCAAAGGACGTAAGGGAATCTGGCATGTTTGCTTGATAAGTTGCGTTGTAGCGGAATTGCGTGTACATGCCCAAGCGCAAACTATAATGCCCATTTTCGCTTTGAATAAAAGTTGGATTGAATTGGGTGGTGTCGTATCCCGCTGTTTGCGCTCGAATAGGCGTTGCACAACTCAAGAAAATTAGAATACCCAAAAATGTAAAATGAATGTTTAGTAAAACTTTTTTCATATAAAACCAATTTCTGCTCTAAAGTAAAGACAAAATCTAACGCTTTTTTAAAATCAAAAAATAGAATACTTTTCGTTTTTAACAATAACACATTAGATTATGAGAGATGCGGCATTAATCCTACATTTTATAGGCATTGGCATGAGCTTGGGCACCAGTTTTGCCTTTATGTTTATTGGTATGGCCGCATCAAAAATGCCGTCCGATCAGGCTAAAACTTTTCAAATTAATGCGTTTACACTAAGTAAAATGGGCCATACAGGCCTAACGCTTTTGGTAATAAGTGGACTTTATTTACTTACGCCCTATTGGGAAATTTTAACCAAAACTCCCCTCTTATTGGCCAAACTTATTTTGGTTGTTCTACTTGTTGTTTTGGTGGGAATTATTGGTTCCATTGCAAAAAAAGCTGCCAAAGCCGATTATGAGGTCCACATGAAAAAAATTGCTTTGCTCGGTAAAATCACTATGCTTAGCGGGCTGCTCATCATTGTTTTGGCTGTTCTTCAGTTTAATTAAACAAGTCTAGAATCTAGGTTCACCTAAATGCATAGGACATGAATTTACATGCTATCCTATCAGTTCAACTTGTTTTAGATTGTCAATTTTATTGCGCTCTAAAAATTCGTCAACGCTTTCAAAATGCTCAATAACCCGTTGGTTTTTAAACTCAAAAACCTTTTGCGAAAGCCCAAGCAAGAAATCACGATCGTGCGAAACAAGAATTAACGTGCCATCAAAATTTAGCAAGGCTTGTTTTAAAACATCTTTACTTTTTAGGTCGAGGTGATTGGTAGGTTCATCTAGAATAAGCACGTTTACAGGCTCTAATAGCAGTTTTACCATGGCCAAACGCGTTTTCTCTCCCCCAGATAAATTCTGAACTTTTTTATCGATAGCATCTCCGCTAAACATAAATCCGCCCAAAATATTTTTTATTTGTGTGCGCACATCACCTTTGGCAATTTGGTCTACTGTTTCAAAAACCGATAAACTTGGATCCAGCAAAGCAGCCTGATTTTGCGCAAAGTATCCTACTTTGGCATTGTGCCCCAAAGTACATTCGCCTTCAAAATCTATTTCGCCCATAATGGCTTTTATCATGGTACTTTTTCCTTCGCCATTACGGCCAACAAAACACACTTTTTCTCCCCTTGCAATACTCAGGTTTGCTGATTTAAACACCACTTTTTCGCCATAACTTTTGCTTAAATCTTTTGCAATTACCGGATAGTCTCCACTGCGTTGGCAAGGCGGAAAACGCAGGTTTAATGCTGAGTTATCAACTTCATCTATCTCAATAATTTCCAATTTTTCTAGCATGCGTTCGCGCGAGTTTACCTGATTGGTTTTGGAATAAGTTCCCTTAAACCGTTCTATAAACGCCATGTTATCGGCAATAAATTTTTGTTGCTCGTTGTATGCCTTAAGCTGATGAATACGCCTTTCTTCGCGCAAGGTTAAATAGTGTGAGTAATTGGCTTTGTAATCGTAAATACGGCCCATTGTTACTTCAATGGTTCGGTTGGTAATGTTGTCGATAAAGGTTTTATCATGCGAAATAACCACCACACCCTTGGCTTTATTCTTTAAAAAATCTTCCAACCAAATCACAGACTCAATGTCGATGTGATTTGTAGGTTCATCCAACAAAACCAAATCTGGTTTTTGCAGCAGAATTTTTGCCAACTCAATGCGCATGCGCCATCCACCGCTAAATTCTTTGGTCTGGCGCGTAAAATCTTCACGCTTAAAACCAAGGCCAATAAGTGCGCGCTCTATTTCTTTATCAAAGTTGCTTTCTTCTATCGAATAATATTTTTCGCCCAATTCAGATACCCGATTGATGATGTCCATATAGGCATCACTTTCATAATCGGTGCGGGTTTCAAGCTCTTTGTTCAGCTTGTCTATTTCGTCTCGCATCTCAAAAATAGAGCGAAATGCTTTGGCCGCTTCTTCAAAAACGGTGCAGTTATCTTCGGTAAGCAAATGCTGAGGCAAGTATGCAATTACAGCGTCTTTTGGTGCCGAAATACTCCCTTTTGTAGGTTTCGTTACGCCCGCAATAATTTTCATCATGGTGCTTTTTCCAGCGCCATTCTTGCCCATCAAGGCAATTTTATCGTTTTCGTTAACTACAAAAGAAACATCTTTAAACAGCGTTTCTCCGCTAAATTCTACGCCAATTGCATTTACTGAAATCATTTCTGCATCTTTTAAAAAGGGGCGCGAAAGTAGGCAAAGTGCCCATTAAATCATGATTCTCATTTTGTTTAGAGACGATTTGTCAGACCAAATTTTGAGGTACGATTTTAGACGAATAACCGCCCATGAGCAAGAAACAGAACATCACGTTTGCATGGGCCTTTAAGCAGATTATTTGGCCGCGCAGAAAAACCATATTTATAGGTTTAATTTTAATCGTTATCAGCCGCGTGGCGAGCTTGGTGCTACCGGGCGCTAGTAAATTTCTTATCGACAATGTCATAGTAAACAAAGACCTTGACATGCTTAAAATCTTGCTTTTGGTAGTGGTTGCGGCCATTGCTGTGCAAGCCATTACCTCGTTTTTACTCACGAAACTATTAAGTGTAGAGGCACAATTTCTTATCTCTGAACTGCGCACCAAAGTGCAGAAAAAAGTGCTTTCACTGCCGATTAGTTACTTTGACAACAACAAATCTGGCGCGTTGGTTTCGCGTATTATGACGGATGTAGAAGGCGTCCGGAATTTAGTAGGAACAGGATTGGTGCAATTGGTGGGTGGCACGTTAACGGCTATTATTTCTTTGTTTTTACTGATTAGAATAAATGCAACCATGACATTTTTCGTGCTTGTTCCGGTGGCGATTTTCGCTTTTGTTGCGCTAAAAGCATTTGGTAAAATTCGCCCCATTTTCCGCGAACGCGGGAAGTTAAATGCCGAGGTAACGGGCAGGCTTACAGAAACATTGAATGGCGCCCGTGTAATTAAAGGTTTTAATGCCGAAGAACAAGAAAACTTGGTGTTTGAAGATGGCGCTAGACGCCTTTTTGAGAACGTTAAAGCCAGCCTCACTTCTACTGCTTTGGTTACAAGTTCGGCTACGTTTTTACTCGGTTTGGCCAGCACCGGAATCATGGGAATGGGCGGTTATTTTATCATT
The DNA here is from genome assembly GCA_030424545.1 of Bacteroidia bacterium. Lineage (GTDB taxonomy): Bacteria > Bacteroidota > Bacteroidia > Flavobacteriales > Schleiferiaceae > JAUHWL01. Next base: position 87,778 of record JAUHWL010000007.1, on the reverse strand, counting down.
GTTGGCAGCATGACCTTTGGCGATTTTCTTGCTTTTACACTCTATCTCGGGTTTATGATTGCGCCCATTGTGCAAATGAGCAACATTGGCAGCCAACTTACAGAGGCATTTGCGGGGCTAGACCGCACCGAAGAAATTATGCAAATGGCGCCCGAAGATGACGAGATTAATCGGCCAAATACTTTGACTTCTGTAAATGGAGACATTGTTTTTGAGAATGTAAACTTTAGTTACGAAGAAGATAAAACCGTCCTGAAAAATATAAATTTTGTGGCACCTCGGGGCAGCGTTACAGCTTTGGTGGGAAGTTCGGGTTCGGGAAAATCTACCATTGCGGGCTTAGCGGCCACTTTTTTAAACCCCGACAGCGGCCTCATTACCATTGACGGCCAAGACCTTTCTAAGGTGAGCTTGAAAAGTTACCGCCAGCATTTGGGCGTGGTGCTGCAAGACGATTTTCTGTTTGAAGGAACCATTCGCGAAAACATTCTTTTTCCCCGACCAAACGCTACCGAATCGGAGCTTTTAGACGCTGTAAAAGGTGCTTATGTAAACGAGTTTACCGATCGGTTTGAAGATGGATTGGACACCGTAATTGGCGAGCGCGGTGTAAAACTTTCGGGCGGGCAACGCCAGCGAATCTCCATTGCGCGCGCACTTTTGGCAAATCCGGAGATAATTATTTTAGATGAAGCCACTTCAAATCTCGACACCGAAAGCGAAACATTTATACAGCGCAGTTTAGAACAATTGATGCGCGGCCGCACAACGTTTGTGATCGCCCACAGACTGAGCACAATTCGCCAAGCCGACCAAATTTTAATTATTGAGGGTGGCGAAATTGTAGAACGTGGCAAGCACGATGAGCTGATTGCTAAGCAGGGCCGCTATTACGAGCTGTTTACGTATCAGAGTAGGATTTAGCAATAAATTATTGATTTTCTGTATACTAGAATGTAGTGGTTCATCGATTATAAATACATAATCATCAACACAGGTTGAGTAATAATCCTTTTCCGTGAAGAACCATTTCATTAAAATTTTAATTCTATTTCTCGCTTATACTTCAGCTTTTGGGCAAGTAGATTTTTACACACGCTTGGCTGATGCATCGTTGGAATTAACAAAACAACAAGTTCTGTACGACCCCTCCTATTTTAGCATTGTATACCCAAATGGCGATGTACCTGCCGGAAAAGGCGTTTGTACGGATGTCATATTCCGAGCATACAGAAAAGCTGGCTTTGATTTGCAGAAGGAAGTACACGAAGATATGGTAGCGAATTTTGATCAATACCCTAAGAATTGGGGATTGACTAAAACCGATAAGAATATAGATCACCGAAGAGTGCCTAACTTAATGACATTTTTTACCAGACATGGCACCGTTAAAAAGATTTCGCAAAACCCAACAGACTATCAACCGGGCGATGTTGTATGCTGGAATCTTGGAGGCGGAATCACCCATATTGGCATTGTTTCGAGAATAAAATCTAAAGATGGCCAACGTTATTTAATCAAACACAACATTGGTTCTGGTCAAGTTGCCGAAGACATGCTTTTTAATTTTAAGATTATTGGGCATTACAGATTTGGCACGTAAAACAGAAGTCTAATTGAGAAAATAAATAGATTTATAACTAACTACTTTTGTATGATATCTAACGCACTAACATACATTATTCACAATTACGCCTTACATTTCATACACCACATAACAACTTAGCATTATTTACACTACTTTTGAATGAATTATAATTCAGTAATTGTATAATAAATACTTTATGACTGATATTTCATTCAAAAACTGGACAGCAATGAGCGATGCTGCGCTGATGGAAACCATCGGTAAGTTTGTGCAGCATCACCGGTTGAAGCAAAACAAATCGCAAGCAGATGTGGCGCTGGCCGCGGGCATGAGTCGCTCTACGCTGAGTCTTTTAGAGCGCGGCCAAAAAATCAATTTGGGCAGCCTCATTCAAGTGTTGCGCGTGCTCGATCTGCTATTTGTTATGGACGCTTTTACCGTTTCAGAAAGCATCAGCCCTATTGCCTACGCCAAACTCCAAAAAAACAAAAAGCAACGCGCACGCAGTAAAAACACAAACCAAAATCCCGAATCAGAATGGTAGATGTAGCCACCGTAAACATTTGGGGAATGCCTGTTGGCGCGGTGCGCTGGGACGAAGCGCAGCAATTGGCCACCTTTGAATACGAGAAAAGTTTTCTTGCCAAAAGCATTGATTTATCGCCCTTAAAAATGCCCGTTGCTAATGGCGACAGGATTTATAGTTTCCCCGAATTACGGAAAACCAAAAACGAGCAAATTGCCACGTTTAAAGGTCTGCCGGGCTTATTGGCCGATTCGCTGCCCGACAAATACGGAAACCAACTAATTAATATTTGGTTGGCGCAAAACGGCCGTCCGCCAGACAGCATGAACCCTGTAGAACAACTTTGCTTTATTGGCGCGCGCGGCATGGGCGCTTTAGAATTTGAACCCGCGCAGATAAAAACCAACAAACAAACTTTTGCCATCGAACTAAAAAGCTTGGTAGAAGCCGCGCATAAAATGCTGGCTAATCGCGAAGATTTTGGCACAAACCTGCAAGAAGAAGAGCGCAAAGCCATGATCGATATTCTAAAAATCGGGACTTCGGCAGGTGGAGCCCGACCAAAAGCGGTAATTGCGTACAACAAAAAAACAGGCGAAGTACGCTCCGGACAAACCAACGTGCCACAAGGATTTGAGCATTGGCTGCTGAAACTCGATGGCGTGAGCGATGCGCAATTCGGCACAAGTCATGGCTACGGCCGCGTAGAATTCGCCTATTATTTAATGGCCAAAGACTGTGGTATTAACATGATGGAGAGCGAACTTTTGGAAGAAAATGGCCGCGCACACTTTATGACCAGACGTTTTGACCGTGATGAAAACAACATCAAACACCATGTGCAAACGTTTTGCGGTATACAGCATTTTGATTATAACAATTTGTACGGCTATAGTTACGAGCAACTTTTCCAGACCATGCGCATGCTGCGCCTCTCCTATCCCGAAGCCGAGCAAATGTTTAGGCGGATGGTTTTTAACGTGATGGCCACAAATTATGACGACCACACCAAGAATTTTTCTTTCCGCTTAAAACAAAACGGACGCTGGGAACTCGCACCCGCTTATGATGTTTGCTACAGTTACGACCCCACAAATGTTTGGGTAAATCAGCACACGCTAAGCATAAACGGCAAACACAAGGACATTACAAAGGCTGATTTGTTAGTGCTTGCCAAATCAATCAACATAAAAAAGGCAGAGAAAATAATAAATGAAATACGCGCTGTGGTTTGCGAATGGCTGGGCTATGCAGCAATTGCAAATGTTTCTGATGCCCACAAAAACAATATTTCTGCGCATTTAAGAGCATTAAATTTTGTTTGACAAAACTATTCTAATAAATATCTAACAGAGAATTGTAAGCACCTGACAACCTGCTTGGGTTAATTGATAATTTATAAATTAGATGCCCCCTATATTTTTTTCCCATGAAAGCGATAAAACACCTTTTTTTATTCATAATCATATTGGGTTCACTAGAGGTTTCTGCCCAAGCTTTAAGACATAAAAACGGAACAAAATTCTATGATTTAGAAGAAGCGCTAACACAGCCAGACAGCGTTGTATACCTAGACTTGGCCATGCAAGAAAACAAACTCACAACCATACCCAAAGAGGTATTGTTGTTTCCTAATTTAGAATACCTTGATGTATCTTTTAATAGAATATCTTCCTTACCAAACGGTCTGAAAGAATTAAAGAAGTTAAAATCTATAGATTTATCAGGAAATCGATATTTATCTAAATTTCCAGAGGTTTTAAAAGAATTGCCGTCTTTACAAGTTGTTAATTTTAGCGACATACCAGAATGGAGTAAAGAAAAATGCGATGCTGCAAAAGCAGCTTTACCCGGTGTAACCGTAATTACAGATAAATAATTTTAGCTTAAATCGTAGATGTTTTCTTCCGCACACATCTCAATGTCAAAATCAAAGTGCTTCTCATTTGTAAACTCATCAAGCATTTCTACCAATTGTTTATCAGTATGCCCAGGGTCATGATGAAATAACGATAGTTTTTTAACACCACACATTTTTGCAAAAGCAATTGTATCTACTATAGAACTATGCCCCCATCCAATACGACTTTTATAATCCTCGGGTCTGTATTGCGCATCATGAAAAAGCAAGTCTGCATCCTTAGCAAGATTATAGCCGCTGGTCCATTCTGGGTTATTTGGAAAATCTGGAGACGCTAACGGAATTTCGTGATCTGGCATATAAGCAAACACGGAGTTTCCACAAGTAAGTCTGAAACCCAACGTTGGTCCTGGGTGGCAAATATAACTTGAGCAAATTTTCACATCACCAATCATAAATTCGCTTTCGTCTATTTCGTGGATGATGGGATGTGTAGGCAATTCGTTTAATCTAACTGGGAAAAGCGGAGGAGAAAAATATCTACGTAACCGCTTTAACAAAGTTTCATCACTCGTGGCAGGCCCCCAAATATGCACTTTTATGCTTGGATTATACAGTGGCAAGAAAAACCCTAATCCCATAGTGTGATCTATATGGAGGTGTGTAAGCAATATATGCACTTCTTTAATCTCATTGCCTAAATGCTCACCTAATCTTTGTATGCCAGACCCTCCATCTAGAATAATGCAGATGTCTTTATGCGTAACCTGCACACACGAAGTATTTCCACCAAAAATGTCTTTTTCAGGGCTTGGAGAAGGTAAAGATCCTCGGCAACCCCACACTTGAACCTTCATGTTACAACAGTTTTCCAGAACAATGCCATTGCGCCTAAATACCGATTTGGCCTACCTTCTATTGGAAACGAAGTAACTGTTATTAGTAGTTTTTCGCCTTTGTTATTAAAAATATAAAACGAGCCATGAGCTGGTTTATGAGTAGAAAGTGTTTGCACCAATGGTAAACCATCCGGTGGCAAAGGGTTTTCATGTTCATCCGTTGGTGTAAATACAGAAGCCCAATCTTCAACGGCCATGCTTCCTGTTTCAGCAAATCTAATTCCGAGAATTGACTCTGCTCCTTCATTATAAAACAACAAATTTCCTATTGGATCTACAATAAAAACAGCCATACCCATGCTATCAGCAAACTGTCTAGCTAAAATTAATTCTAAAGGCTGACCTGACATGACCTTGATTGGTTAAATTAAGTTTAAGTATCAATATTAACTAATTATAAATAAATATGTGACTATTATCACACAAAATTTCCATGTAATGTAATCCGTAGAATTTTAAAAAAATGCTTCCACCAATTCTTCAGCAGAAATATTTGTAAAATACTCTTCACTTTTCATTCTTATTAAATGAGAAAGAATAGCCTCCTCTCTATGCTCTACACCAACCATAGAGTTTACAAGCTCATCCAAATCTTTGTTTACAAAAAAATCTCCAAAAATTGATATCTCGGTGATGATGCCTTTTGCCACGTTTAAATGCACCTCAATATGACCGCCTTGTGTTTTAATACCTTTCTTTAAGCCGTATTTAGGCGAGTATCCATACGTCCAATGCCATTGACTATATTTTTCATCGGCAAGTTTTTTTATTGCCTCTGTATCTTGTTCAGAAATTTGATACGGTATAGCATCAGGATATAATTTGGTAATATGTGCCATTACCGTTTCGCCAAATTGTTTAACGCCAATATCATTGCTTAAATGAGAACTAATGTTGGTAACTCTGCTTTTAACAGATTTTCTGGCACGCCCTTCGTACTTCAGCGGGTTCACTCTTAACGCATCGGATATGTCTTGTATTTCTGATGCATATAATAAAGTTCCATGATGCAAAACGCGTTGCTTTTGATGATATATATGCTCTGCATTTCCTGAAAACTTTAGGCCATCTATTAAAATATCATTTCTACCGGAGAAAGCCGCTTCAACACCTAAACTAGCCAAAACATCAATTATGGGTTGGTTGTATTTTTTAAAATCAACCTTAGCACCTTCCTCGCCATACCCCATGATAAACGTATAATTTAAATTTCCTAAATCATGAAAAACTGCACCTCCCCCAGTTAACCTTCTTACCACATTAATATTTTTCTCTTTTACATGATCAATATTAATCTCGGCCAGGGTGTTCTGGTGCTTTCCAACAACAATCGTATTGTCGTTTTGCCAAAGCATAAAAATATTTTCGTTTGTATTTTTTAAAAAATACTCTTCTGTAGCTTGATTAAAAAAGGGATCTAAACTGGCGTTGTTAATGCAAAGCATATTTTTTAGTTATAAATTAATTAGCGAAAGTATTAAGTTGTTTTGCACTTTTCTACAATTGATTGATTATTTAAAGGTTGATTGATTTCTCTTTTTGAAGAAATGAAGAAAACACGCTTTTCGCATTACATTTATGCCTTATTAAAATCTGCCCTTATGCCACAAAAAAAGAACCAAATACCACATGCCAAAGCACAATTACACCCAAGAAACAAACACCATGGGCGCTATGATTTTAATGCACTAGTTGATGTTTGTGCTGAATTAAAACCTTTTGTTGAAAAGAATAAATTCGGCAGTGATTCTATAAACTTTTTTAATCCGGATGCGGTAAAAATGTTAAATACCGCCTTGTTGATGCATCATTATTCAATATCATCTTGGCACATTCCTACAGCATATTTGTGCCCACCAATTCCTGGTAGAGCAGATTATATTCACTATGTGGCCGATTTGCTGGGAGAAAACAGGGCGAAAATCCCTACCGGAGAGCGTGTAACTGCGCTAGACATAGGCACAGGTGCAAATTGCATCTATCCTATTATTGGGGCAGTAGAATATGGCTGGCAATTTATAGGAACGGATATTGACAAGATTGCCATAAGTGCTGCTAAAAAAACAATTGCTGCCAATAAAAATTTAAGAGGAAAAATTGATTTAAGATTACAACCTTTAGAAAACAATATTTTTAAAGGAATCTTATACGAAGACGAAAAAGTGGACATTACAATCTGCAACCCTCCTTTTCATAAATCTGCCGAAGATGCTACAGCTGGATCGATAAGAAAAGAAAGCAATTTAAAGCAAGTAAAGATTACCAAACCAACTCTAAACTTCGGTGGCACGGGTAACGAGCTTTGGTGCAATGGTGGCGAAGAAAGGTTTGTGCGAAACATGATATATGAAAGTGCACATTTTGCAGATTCTTGTCTTTGGTTTACTACTTTAATTTCTAAGGAACCTAACGTAAAAAGAGCCTATCAAGAACTTAAAAAAGTAAAGGCAAAAGATGTTAGAACAATACATATGGGGCAAGGCAATAAAACTAGCCGGATAATTGCCTGGAGCTTTTTAACAAAATTGCAGCAAGAAGAGTGGTTTGATTAAAACATCATCACATTTTACACTTTACTTCTAAATTGCAAAAAAGGGATAGGTGAACTGTAAAGAGTTATATTCCTGACTCCCATATTCTATATCCTACCCTGTCTATACATACGTGGCTTTTACAACGTTTATCTAATAATTACGCGTTGCCATAATACAATAAACAAAAGGTTAGGATCAAAAAATATTAAACACATAAAAAAAGCCTTCTGAAAAAATCAGAAGGCTTTCTTGTGCAATATTGTATAATAGATTAAACTACTTGTACGTTTACTGCGTTTAATCCTTTGGGACTTTCTTCTACATCGAAAGAAACTTTGTCTCCTTCAGTGATTTCGTCAGTTAAACCATTAACGTGAACGAAAACATCTTTTCCACCATTCTCAGGTGTAATAAATCCAAAACCTTTAGTGGTATTGAAAAATTTTACTGTACCAGTACTCATAACTTTTACTTTATTATTTAAAGTACAAACGTAGGCTTTTAATAACTGCAAAAGCTAATTATTTATTTTAGCTAAAAATCAGTCAATTAGTTGGTTTAGGATGCATCAAGGCCTATAATGGCGAAAAAAAAATAAAAACCAAAAAAAAAGCCAACTGTATTTTCACACATTTGGCCCTTTTTATATTTGTTTTTACCTGTTAACCAACTACTTTTTTCAAACTCGCAACCATTTTATCGCCAATTTCTTTTAGTTCATCAGAAGTCCAAGTTCCACGAATTCCCAATGAAATTAAGCGGCCAACAACGTTTTGTGCATTTGGCAAATCTAAGTTTGCATAATCTTGAGGACAATCTAACACATGATAGGGCAATTTTACTGCCGAATCTTTATTTTTTATGTGATCCCACTGATTAATAAAGTGATACATATTTGTGTACCAGTAGTTAAAACCACCTATGCCATCTGCTGCAAACTGATTCATAGCTCTTTGCGCCATGGCCTGTGTTGGCAAGAAAAAGTTTAAAAAGGTACCAGAGTCGCCTTCGGGATCATCCATTTTTCTAAAAGTAATTCCGCTCACCTCTCTTAAACGGTCCTTTAACACTTCTTTGTTCGCTTTTTTATCGGCTCTAATTTTATCAACTTTTTGCAATTGTACCTTGCCAATAGCTGCGTGCAACTCACTAATTCTAAAGTTGTTTCCGAATATCGGATGCGTTTCCATACCGCGGTTATCGCCTAAGTGGCTATGACCGTGATCAGAAACTTGGTGCATAATTTCATATGCTTCTTCGCTATCTGTAATGCAAAGTCCGCCCTCGCCTGCTGTGGTAATTTTAAAGAAATCAAAAGAAAACGCACCAGAAACACCAAACAGCCCAACCGATTTTCCTTTATAAAATGCGCCCAACGCTTGTCCAGCATCTTCAACTAGCGTTAAATTGTGTTCATTCACAATTTTCATAATGCCGTCCATATCGGCCGCGCCACCACACATATGTACCAAACAAATACCTTTTGTTTTGGGGGTTAATACTTTTTTAATGCCTTCAGCACTAAGACAAAGCGTTTCGTCTATATCAGCAAAAACGGGAATGGCACCCATCCAGATTACGGCTTCTATTGTAGCCAAATAGGTAAACGGAGGAACAATTACTTCATCCCCATAGCCGATGCCTGCAGCAGCCAAAGCGGTAGTTACTGCAGTAGAACCAGAAGAAACGGCATGTGCATATTTGGCACCCGTAAAACGTTTTGCTTCGCTTTCCATCTCAAGGGCTTTCCACATTCCTTTACGAAGATGCTCATGGTTGTATCTAAACAAACAACCCGAATCTAAAACTTCGTTTACTTCTTTTTTTTCTTCGGCTCCAAAATATTCTGTTCCTGGCATATGTATGTTTTTTAGTTTAACGTTGAATGTTCAACGTTAAATGTTGGTGATTTAATTAACATTAAGGGCTGCAAATTTACTATTTCAACCCTCTGAAAATGTATTTAGCTTTTTTCTATTAAACAGTTTTTTAGAATGTTTTTGTACTCCTTTGTTTCTTGCATGGTTTCAAAAGTTTCTTTGTTGTTGCTCATATTCTCAAAAAAAGATTCTTGCCAAAAAAATAAATTGGCCAACCCATCAATTCCAAAATTCTCAAACACTTGCAAAATCAAGCATTCTACTTCTAGTTGATGCGGTTTTAGCCGCACAGATTTTGCCGCTTCTTCTTTGGTGATTTGAACGTATAACCTTAATGTTTTGGGAGTTATTTCATCATAAACAATGGTACACCTATTGGGGTTTTCAGTGTTGTATTTTACAGTGAATTCTGCACCAATAAGTGCGGGCATACCATTTGGTGTGAGTAAAAAATAACGGCTTCTTTTGCCCGAAAGGTGTTTTACGTACTCCCTGTTATTTACGGTATATTTAATAGTATAAACGCGAACTTTAGAGTTTGATATGTAGCCCAATGTTTCATTTGGCGATTGATTTACCAACCAATCATTGTAATAATCTTTACCGAAATATACAGCCGTACCCAAAAATACAAGAGCAATTAAAATGGCTAAGCCTTGGCTATAGCTACGGCTTTGAGCTCTAGCTTGTTGCTCTTTAAATGCTGTGTAGCGTTGCCACATAGCTCTTTTTGCTTTTTCGTGAGCTCGTTTTCTACGCTCTTCCTCGGCAATACTAGAGTATGCACTTTGCTTTTTGGGCTGATCTAACAGATAATTATAGGCCTCGGTAAGTTTAAAAAAATGTTGTTTTGCGCCTGTAGATTTGTTGTGATCTGGATGGTATTTTAAAGCAAGCTTACGGTATGCCTTTTTAATTTGCGCCTCGGTTGCGCCCTCGCTTAAGCCTAATATTTTATAGTATGAAATCAATTACTTGCTAAGCATTATTAATTTTCTAAGGCTTTAAATATATCAAAGCAGTTGGCCCAAACTGTATCAAAACCAAGCAAATTACGCTTATAAAACGATAATATTTCTAGCCAAGTACTTTTATCAAACAACGAACCTTGTTGTAGCTTTACTTCTACCCTACTAATTTCCATGCCGTTTGGCAACATGTAGTTTTCGTGCCAAATCAATTCTTCGCCAAGCTCAGATTCTAAAAGCATTTTAAACTCTTCTAGCTGTTCCCACATTAACTCTCTAACTCCTTTATCTCTATGCTGCAAATCAATAGAAAAGGTAGCGCCATTGTGGTCGGTATACATTCTTACAAAGATGTCTTTTACCCCAGTTTTGTAATTGGTCCATTTAATTTTACGGCCTGTTTCAGAAGGGTAATGTTTCATCATCACACCAAGGGCGGTATAAAAATCTGTGTTTAATTTTTTGCGCTCTTCTTTTGTAAGCATAATGATGAATTTCTGTGTAATACCGTGCTCTGCCTATTTCTAACTGTTTAAAAAGCAAAATAGATAAAGGGTTGTAAATCTGCACTTAATACTTGGTATATAAAGAATATACTTAAAAATATTACCAAGATTTTTATGGCAATGTGCCAATTTATAAATGTATTTCTATACCAATCTTTAACCGATGTTGGCAACCAATGTATAATGTACCCTAACACCATAACCGCAAAAACATACCGAAATCCCCATAGCACATCGGGTATTATTGATGCGTTAAAATTGGTGCCAATTTGCGTTAACATTTGGTTTGCGCCCTCGGCTGTTGGGCTTCTAAACCACGTTCTTGTAAAGGTGATAAAGATTAGCGTAATGGTAAGACCAATAGTTCTGTTGTACCATTTGCTTTTGTCTTTCCACGGTAAAATTTTCTTAACGAGTTTGTATACAACTAGACCCAAACCGTTTAAACCTCCCCATACAACAAAGTTCCAGCTGGCGCCATGCCAAAGACCGCCCAAAAGCATTGTAAGCATTAAATTTATGTTGGTGTCTGTCCAACGTTTAAAGGCTACAGATACTTTGGTGAGGATGAAAAACAACAATACAAAAACGGCCAAACCTACCGGCACATACCAACTTTGGGCCAACAAGCTCACAAACATCATCACCACAAACATCATAAAATAGCTAAAGAATGAGCCGCTTCTGTTGCCGCCCATGGGGATGTACAAATAATCTCTTAGCCATGTAGAAAGTGAGATGTGCCATCTACGCCAAAAATCGCCAACGCTAATGGCTTTGTAGGGCGAGTTAAAGTTTGTTGGAAGCGTAAACCCGAGCAGCAATGCCACGCCAATGGCAATATCGGTGTACCCGCTAAAATCGGCATAAACCTGCAGCGAATACCCAAATAGCGCCATCATGTTTTCGAAACCTGAATAAGACAACGGATTGGCAAAAACGCGATCTACAAAGTTTACGGCAATATAATCGGCCAAAAACATCTTCTTTAGCAAGCCGTTTAAAATCCAAAACAAGGCGGTGCTAAATTGCACTTTGGTAAGTTTATAATCTTGGTACAGCTGTGGTATAAACTCTGATGCCCGCACAATTGGCCCTGCTACGAGTTGCGGAAAAAAGCTAACGTAAAAGCCAAAATCTAAAATGCTTTTCACGGGTTTTATCAACCCCCTATAAATATCTACCGAATAGCTAATGGTTTGAAACGTGAAGAAAGAAATACCCACCGGAAGCAAAATGCGATCGAAAACAAAATCGCTACCAAAAATTTGATTTGTGGCGTAAGCAAACTGGTTGGTAACGGTAAGCTGTGTGCCAAAAACATCGTTAAAGAAATCGGCAAAGAAATACGAGTACTTAAAATATCCCAGCAAAAACAGGTTTACAAGTACACTAAGCGCTACCAAGAGCTTTTTGCCTAAGCTGCTTTTGGTGTTGTAAATACCGTGGCCAATACCAAAATCTATAAGTGTAGATAGTATGAGAATAACGAAGAAAAACCCGCTTGTTTTGTAATAAAAGAACAAACTTGCAAAAAACAAGAAAGCATTTCGGAGGGTTTTCTGTTTGTAAACAAAACTGTAAATAGCCAAAACAACGGCAAAAAATCCCCAAAAAAACAGGCCCGTAAAAATTAACGGTTTTGCCTCGTTATAGTAAAAGATATCATGCAACCACTGCTCCATTAATTGCTAGATTTATATTGGTTGCGCAAATAATTTCCGTAGCTCAATTTTATTGCTTCAAACAATAAATCGGCATTTAAAACATAACCCGAAGGTGTAAAATGAATTTTATCTCGCTTAGCTAGGTTGTTGTTTTCCCAGGTTTTAATGCTGTTTTTTCCGCCCATTATTTCGTACAAATCCCAATACGCGCTTTGGTATTTTTTAGACAAATTGCGCATGGCTTCTTGCACTTTGGTAATGTTGGGGTTGCTGTATTTTCTTTTGTAATAACTATCGTTATTGGTCATAAAAATAAAAACGCAATTTGGATTTACGGTTCTAATTTTAGCTATTAAACTATCGTAATTGTTTTCGTAAGTTTTGGTATAAAACTGGCTCTCTGGTCTGTAAGCATCATTTATTCCCAAACCAAAAATTACCAAATCGGGGTGCAAGCTTTGTAGCTGATTGGTAAAATTCTCGCAACGCAAAAACGAATATGTTGCCGCACCATTTACACCAATGCTGTGGTATACCAAGCTTGGCACATCATCTACATATTGTATGCCTTGCAATGTAAAGCCTGTTTGTGTGCTATCTTTTTGCACCAAAACACAGTTTAAAGAATCGTAAGGTTTTACAAATTCAAACTCAACATATTGCGCAATGCTATCATACCGTACATTTTTTACTTGGTGAGATGGTCCTGGCGTTATAGTAAAGCTAGAATCGTTCATGATGTAAAAAACGCGCACTTTTTTAAACGAGTAATGCAACGTATCATTATCCAAAGCGGTTACGGTAAACTCTGAGTTTGTATCTACTGTACTGGCATTTATGCCCGAAACACCCCAACTGCAATTTGCCGAAGGCAATGCGCAGCGGCATCCTTCCCAAAAGCCATCGTAAATTACTTTGTAATTGTGCGGGTTGTTAGTATGTGCAAGGTTGTAGGGAAAAAAGAATCCGCGGGTTTGTTTTAATCCGGGCGAAAGATTCATCCAATTTTGGCGCATTCTATCGCTTAGGGTTCCTGCTTGTACGTGGCTTCCACCAAAATGAGCAATATTAATTTCGCCTTTGCCCTTAAAAATTAACGTATCTAATTTTTCATAAAAGTTCATAAAGGCGGTGCTATCGCCAAAAAACTCTAGTTTGTTTTTTTCTAAATGCAGAAACGGATATTTTTTTTGCAATTGCCCGTTAAGTCTCTGCGACAAACCTTGCAACGCAAATAGCAAACAAAATATTACAAGCAGATTATTGCGCAATGTTAAAGGTGTCGTTAGCGGTTAATAAAGAATCTTTTTTAGCCTTTTCGGCCTGTTTTTGCATTTCTATTGCAGTCATGTATTTTTCAAAATCGTTTTGCATGGCCGAGTAAAACAGCTCTGCAATGCGCTTGGCGCCTTTAGGTGTAAAGTGCACATAATCTGTTCCGGCAAGCGGAGGATTTGCATTAACCCAACTCGGCATAGAGTTTTTGCCTCCCATAACTTCGTATATATCCCAAAAACCTGCTCCTTCTTTAAAGGCAGCCGCTTTTAAGGCATCTCTAACTTTTGGCAAGTAAGGATATGTAACAAACTGAGTTTTTTCTTTTTTGGCCATATCGCTGGGCCCAATCAACACAAAATCTGCGTTTGGTAGTAACTTCTTTAAATATGCTATTTGTGCGCCAAACCATCTGCCGTAATCTTGGGCTTTTTTATCAGAATCTATATACGGAACGGTGTTACCGCCATATTGTAACAATACCAAGGTAATGGGTTCTTTACCGTATTGATAGCGCAATTGACTATTGCTAATCTTAGAGAAAATGGTTCCCGAACTTCCGCGCATGGCCACATTATCTACAATTACACCTGTTGAGCTTTCTAAACTAACGGCATAAAAATCTGGACTATATTTTCCTGTAAACTCCAAATTAATTTCATCTGGCGTATTTTCAAACTCATACTCAAAAACAAACGAATTATCGCCCACTTGCAACGAATCTGCAAACACCTCTACTTCACCCAATTTAATGCGGAAGTACACGGGCATTTTGGCGTTTCCGTAATGAATACGCATTTTGTTGTACCGTTTTACTTTTGCATATCCTAACCTAGATGGCTTTAATTGCACGGTTGCTGTAACCGGTTCTAAGGTGTTTAAATCTTGGTTATTTACATAAGGCGTAAACCGAGAGATTATGCCACGCAAACCAAAACCGTTATGATTTACGGTGGTATCTTTTCTGCCAAAAGCCGTGTAGCGCAACCAATTATCGCTTTGCTCTTGCACAATACTCATGTTTGGAATAAACTGCATTAGCGGCAACATTCCGGGACCTGAACCACCATACTCAACCTGTAACTTCTGGCGGATGTAACTGGTAATTCTATCGCCTTCTATCTGAGAATCGCCATAATGTAAAATGCGCACTTTGCTGCGTTTGCCACTTTTAAGATCTAATAAACTTTGGTAAAACTTGGTAAGATGCGCTTGGTTAGATGCAAACTGAATGCTTAACATTTTCTGACGATGCCTAAGCTTAAAACGCTGTATGCTGTCTTTTATAGCGGTAGAATCTATGGGCTCTTCGTAGCTGTTTAAAAGAGAATCTACATCTAATACAGCCACGGTATCTTCTTCTATAAAACTAGAAAGTTGCGGAAAGTTTAGCGTAACATCATTGTTTATTTTAATGCCATTTGCCGGAAAAACAAGCATGGCAAGCATACAAACCGCGGCAACAGCAACTAACGTAAGTAAAACATGAAATGGCTTTACCATGAAATGTAAAAGCAGATTTATTTGGGTGCCTAAGATAATTTTTTTGGCCGCCCAAAACCGCTCATCTTAAACAGAGTTATTAATGATTTTCTTACTTAAAAATAGGATCGTCTGCTACTTTAGATTCTGTTGCGGTATCAAAGTACAAACCGGCATCTTTAATGTATAATGGCGATGCTGTATTGTTTGTATACAAACCACCCGTACCCAATCCTTGTGCCATTCTAAGATGTTTGGCATCAGTGTATTGCGCAATAGCATTTAAACCAACATTGCTCTCTAATGCCGATGTTATCCACCAATCTACACCAAAATTTTCGGCTATTTCTATCCACTCTTCGGTGCCACGCCAACCACCAATAAAGCTGGGTTTTAATACAATGTAATCTGGCGCTATAGCCTCTAGCATTTCTTTCTTTTTAGCTCTATCGGTAATACCAATAAGTTCTTCGTCTAACGCAATGGGCACTATAGAATCATCGCAAAGCGCTTCTAAATAATCCCATTTATTCACAGGCATGGGTTGTTCTATAGAATGTGCTTCTATGCTGGCCAAATCGTTTAATACTTTTTCTGCTTGAGAGAAATTGAACGCACCGTTTGCATCTACTCTAATTTCTAAATCAAGCGTATCATGGCTTTTTCTAAGGGCTTTTAAAAGTGCAAATTCTTGGTCCCAATCTAGTTTGCCAATTTTAAATTTTAAGCATCTATAGCCCTCTTTTAGTTTTTGGTCTACTTGTTTTTGCATTTCTTCAATGCTACCCATCCAAATTAAACCGTTTATTGGAATACCTCTTTTACCTTGTGTAAATGGAGTATTAAACAAAATATGGCTACCCTCTACTTCTAAACTTCTAAATACTTGCTCTACGCCAAATTGTATGCTTGGCCAATCTTTTAGTTGCACGTATAGTTCTTCTAAACCCAACGAAATATTGGCACAAACCCAATCTAATTTTTCTTCGTAATTCGGACGATCATCAAAACTTAAACCTCGCAATACAGCACACTCGCCAACGGCTTTTACCCCATTATCTTCTACAATTAAAAAATAGGTTTCTTTTTCTTTTAGTACTCCTCTAGAAGTTCCTCCAGGTTTTTTAAAAGTTAAGATGTGTTTTTTCCAAGTTGCTTTCAAAACGTATAAATTAAAATGATTGTAGTAAGAGATTTAAATTTTGCCCAAGGCCCGCTAAGATGCAAAACAGCAACGTGCTTATCGCCAAGGGTTTTAGTAATCGGTCAAATTGTTCTTCTGTTTTGGCCAATAACGCACTTTTTACATTGAGCAAAAGTGCTGGTAGAATAATTAAAAACAGGTATCCGCCCCAACCGGGGTTTGTTAGTAAAACAAATATTAGTTGCAAAATAATGGCTCCAACAATTAAACAAACTTGATAAATCTTGGCTTTTTTTAAACCCAACTTTACAACAAGCGTATGCTTACCTGCGGCTTCATCATTTTTTACATCGCGCATATTATTTAAGTTAAGCACGCCCATGGCTAAAAATCCTACAGCAGTTGCTGGTAAGAACAATTCTGGCCAAAACACATTGGTGTGCAAAAAGTTAGCTCCAACAACACCAACCCATCCAAAAAACAAGAGTACAAAAACATCGCCCCAGCCCGAGTAGCCATAGGCGTTTTTACCCAAGGTGTATTTTAATGCCGAAAAAATGGCCAAAACGCCTAGTAAAACAAAACCTGCAGTTACCCATAAGTCCATATTATTTGTGGCCAACCAGCTTAAATATGTACCCGATATAAAAGATAAAACAGAAAATAGAATTACTGCGTTGGTCATTTGCTTTATGGTTATCTCCCCCGAAGCAATAGCTCTTTTTTCTCCTTTTCTGTGCTGATCTGTGCCTTTAATGCCGTCTCCTAAATCGTTGGCAAAATTGCTTAATACTTGGTAACATATTGCTGTAATGATGCTCCAGAATAAAATATAACCGTTAAAATTATGCGTAAAAATGGCCATTAACGAACCCAAAATTATAGCCGCTAAAGCTAGCGGCAAGGTTCTTAATCTTGCAGCTGCAAGCCATTTTCTAAACGAAACAGTTTTAGACATCTAATAAACGAACATGAATTTCTACCCGTGTACCGTCATGGTTGGGCGTTATATCTTTCTTGCCAACAAACACTTCGCGTTTAAACCAAATGGCTGCGCCTCTAATCATGCCCATGCCAAAATCGCTCATGGCACGCTCAGAAGTATAAATCATGCGCAAATTATTTTGGTCTAGGCTTTCGAAGGTAAAACCGGGCAAATTGGCGTCTGGATATTTTCTTCTTACTTCTATATGAATGTGATCTTCTAGCTTTTGAAGAAAAGAAAACAAGGTTTCGTCTGGGGCAAAAAACTGAGAAAAACGCTTGGCTAAGTTTATA
Source organism: Bacteroidia bacterium (assembly GCA_030424545.1). GTDB lineage: Bacteria > Bacteroidota > Bacteroidia > Flavobacteriales > Schleiferiaceae > JAUHWL01. Next base: position 70,170 of record JAUHWL010000007.1, on the reverse strand, counting down.
AAAAGGTACTGCCCAAAATCTTCGAAGGTTTGTGCAAGCGTAACTCCTGTTAAAGCTGCCAAGTTTCCCGCCAACTCAAACATCTCCTCGTACGGGTAAGATTCAGACTCTGTATACCCACCTTCATCGGTTAATCTACCGGCATCCTTTAATGTGTTTTTTAACACATCATCGCTGTACTTGCTTTGCATGTAGCCGATAAAGTTGGTAAATATAATTCCCTTCATAAGCCGGCAAAATTACTTTTTTCAAGTTTAGATATCAATCTAAATTACTTGTAATTCGAATGAATTTAGGTGGTTTATTTCTGGCGTAAAATTTAGATTATTTAAGGCCAGAAGCTACTTTAACCAAAAATTATGTTTATTAAGTTTGGTTAATAATTTTGAAAGACGCGTTTTGAAAGATTAATTTGCGTGCCCTATTTAGCGAATTAAATCTAGTTGTACACGTATGTCAACATCCTCTAATTGCTTTTTACTTTTTATGCACATACCCAAAACTGCGGGCACCACTTTGGCCTACGTTTTAAAAAGGCAATACCGTAAAAAATTACAACTGTTTTATGCGCATAAAGACATTCAACGCCCCAAGCTAAACCCCAATGCAGTTGCAGCCATAGGACATTTTAGGCACAATTTTATAAAGCGTTTGCCGCAAAACAATTATTGCTTGCTAACCTTTTTGCGAGATCCTGTATATCAAGTTTTTTCTAATTACAACTATGTAATCAGCAACAAAAATGGCACGCATCAGCACCTAAAAAAACAAACATTACAAGATTTTGCAAGTAGCCTTTTGGGTAGCAATTTTCAGGTTAGGCATTTGGCAGGCATGGGAGATATTACGGGCCGCGAGGCCGAAGCTCTAGTTGTGGCCAAAGAAAACCTAAAAAAATTCTTGTTTGTTGGCATTACAGAAGACTTTACAGCCGGTTTGTTGGCCCTACACAAAAAGTTAAACTGGAAAAAAAAGCCTTATTATTTAAAAGGTACGGTTCAAAAATATCCGTTAAAATTAAACGCAGATGACAGAGCCATAATAGAAAAGCACAACCAATTTGATTTGGAACTTTACGCCTACGGTAAAGCATTGTGGCTACAACAAAAGGCTGAGCTAGAAATTACCGAGAAAGATATCAATCAGTTTGAATGGAAAAACCATTTTTACACGTTGTTGGCAGAAAAATGGTCGAGATTTAAAGGCTAAAGCCTGCCTATTCGAAATCTGCGTACAGCAAATATTTTTTACGAATTAATTTAAACGCGTTTAAATCGGCCTGCCAACTTGCTCTTATTTCTTCTTCTGGAACACCTAAAATAATTTGTTGTCTTAAAACATCGTTTCCAGCAAGTTTGTCAAAAAACGAAGTGAAAAATTTATCCTTATCTGGGCTTACGCCATAACTTTCTATCAACCAATAAATGTAAAGCTTGTTGTAGTGCATTAAAAAACCATTGGCAAACGGTTTTAAATCAATTCCGTAACATTTTTCGTTTTCATATTTAGGGTGTTTGGCTCCTTCGTTTGGCGTGGGTGTAAAAGAGTAATTGCCAAATTCTGCCTTTAGCCAAGGTGCCCCAATTTGCTGAAAAGGTATTGGGGTTCCGCGCCCTACACTAACGGTTGTGCCTTCGAACAAACACAAAGATGGGTACAAACGTATAGCCTCATCATTTGGTAAATTTGGCGAAGGTGCGATGGGTACCGAAAAAACTTTGGTGTGATCGTAACCATCCATCACTATAACTTTAAGCTTGCATTTTATTCCGTTGGGCAACCAATTTTCGTAATTCACCATCAAGGCATACTCGCCAATAGTCATACCGTGCACAATAGGAATTTTGTGCATGCCCACAAAACTTTCAAACCCCTTTTGCAAAACAGGACCATCTACATAATGCCCGTTTGGGTTTGGCCGATCTAGCACCACCACTTCTATATCATTCTCGGCACAAGCTTCCATAACCAAGCTCATGGTAGATATATAGGTATAAAATCTAGCGCCCACATCTTGTATATCAAAAACAACAACATCAACATCTTTTAACATTTCTGCCGATGGCTTTTTATTTTTGCCATATAAAGAAACAATGGGTAAGCCTGTTTTTTCATCTTTTCCGTTGTCTACTTTTTCGCCTGCCGAAGCAGTTCCTCTAAACCCATGCTCTGGCGAGAAAACTTTTTTCACCGCTATTTTATTGAGTAATAAGGCATCAACAAGGTGAACGCCAGAACTTAAAACCGTAGTTTGGTTGGCAACTACAGCAACATTTTTTTCTTTAAGCAACGGCAAATACTCTTGTAATTTATCGGCACCTAAAACAATTGCATTGTTCTGTGCTTTTGCTGCAACACTTATGGTAATAAGAAGGGCTATTATGCTATTTTTGAGGCTGAATTTAGACACTTTGAACGTTTCATATTTTATAGCGCGGAAGATACAAAAGGCGCGAAATAATAAAGGATCAATAATTGGTCCGGTAATAAAAGCTGCAACGCTAGCCATAGCCTTAGGAATAATACTTATGATTGTTTCTTTGGGTACAGGCATGGGATTAAAAAAGGCCATCAGAGAAAAAATAGTTGGCTTTTCTGGGCATATTACAATCTCTCAATATGATATAAACAACTCGTTTGAGCGCGCTCCTATTGAGTTGGATTCTGCGTTAACACAAGAAATAAAAAGCATTCCGGGCGTAGTTTCTATTCAAGCTTTTGGTACTAAAGCAGGAATTTTAAAAGGCCCCGAAGATTTTGAAGGAACCGTTTTAAAAGGTGTTGACAAAAACTATAACGCAACATTTTTTAAAGAAAGTATTGTAGAAGGCAATTGGCCAACCTTGCAAGATTCTGCGCGAAACGATTCTGTTTTGGTATCTGCTATTCTAGCCAAAAGGCTAAAGCTAAAACTACACGATGCCGTAAACATGTACTTTATACAAGAAGCCCCCAGACCGCCAAGAATCAGGAAATTTTACATCTGTGGCATTTATAGCACGGGCTTAGAAGAGTTTGATAAAACCTTTTTAATTGGCGATTTATATCATCTTAAAAGATTAAACAATTGGCAAAACAATGAGGTTGGTGGCTTTGAAATTCTACTAAACAACATAGACCAACTAGAGTTAATTACGTCTCAAGTTCGTGCCGAATTGCCTTATGATTTAGACGCACAATCGGTAAAATCTAACAACGAGCAATTGTTTCATTGGTTAGATTTATTCGATTTAAACATTTATATGATTCTTGTAATTATGATTGCCGTTGCTGTAATTAACATGGTAAGCGCGTTACTTATTTTAATTGTTGATAGAACCAATATGATAGGCCTACTAAAGGCTTTGGGCGGAAATAACAAAATGGTAATCTCTATATTTTTATATCAGAGCGGTGCAATAATTTTTAGAGGCATGTTTTGGGGAAACCTAATTGGCATTGGCATTTGTTTACTACAACAATACTTTGGCATTGTGCATTTAGACCCAGAAACTTATTACGTTTCTGAAGCACCAATTGCGTTAAACTATTTGTACATTTTGTATTTAAATGCTGGCGTGCTTGTAATTTGTATGATTACGCTCTTGCTACCGGCATTAATGGTAAGTAAAATTAGCCCTATAAAAGCTTTGAGGTACGAGTAACGTTTTGGTTTAACCCAACTTATTTTTTCTTAATTCGTTAAGCTCTGCAGCGCTGCAACCACAACTACCAGAGCAATTGCCCTCTTGCTTAAAGGCAGCAGTAAGTTTTTTGTAAAGCACCCATAGGGCAGCCAATAACAAGATTAATATGATGCTGTTTTGTAAAATCATTTTAAAAATTGATATGCCAAAAACGAGAGTAAATATGCCAAACCGGTCATAAACCCAAATTGTATTAACGGCCACTTCCACCCTTTTGTTTCTCTGTACACCACCGCAATAGTACTCATACACTGCATGGCCAACGCGTAAAATATTAATAACGAAACCGCCACGGCAAAGGTAAATCTTGGCTGATTTGTTTCTAAATCTACATCTTTTGCCATTTGTGCTTTTACACCTTGAGCCGGATCTCCTTCTTCGCCAACCGAATATATGGTTGCCATGGTGCCTACAAAAACCTCTCGTGCAGCAAAACTTGCAATTAAGGCTATGCCTATTTTCCAATCGTAACCCAAAGGTTTAATTACGGGTTCTATGCTTTTGCCAAAAATACCCATGTAAGAGTTTTCTAGCTTAGCCGACATTAAATGAAGGTTTTTGGTCTCTTCATTCCAATTGTTATCTGCTGCTTGAACTTCAATTTGCTGTATAGCCACTTCTCTTCTATTGCCCGGACCATAGCTTGCTAACGCCCATAACACAATAGATATGGCAACAATTATTTTACCCGCAGTAAAAACAAAGCTCTTTACTTTTTCTACAATGGTTAAAATAACATTGCGCCAATGTGGCACTTTATATGGCGGCATCTCCATGATTAATTGGCTTACATGTGCTGATTTTAAAATCTTATTAAAAACAACAGCACTTAAAATGGCCATAACAAAACCAAAAAGGTAAAGCGATAAGAGCACCATTCCTTGCAAATTCATAAATCCAAAATACTTGGTATTGGGTATAACCAACGCAATTAATATGGTGTACACAGGTAGTCTTGCAGAGCAAGTCATAAACGGTGTAACCAAAATGGTAATGAGCCTTTCTTTAAAATTGCTAATGCTTCTTGTGGCCATTACAGCAGGAATAGCACATGCCATGCCCGAAAGTAACGGAACAACACTTTTTCCATTCAAACCAAACTGCCGCATTATTTTATCCATAATGTATACCACTCGGCTCATGTACCCGGTTTCTTCTAAAAGTGCTATAAACGCAAATAAAATGGCTATTTGAGGAATAAAAATAACTACCCCTGCAATGCCTGGTATAATTCCATCTGCCAATAAATTGGCCACGGGCCCTTCAGGAAAAACAGATAAAACCCACGTACTTGCTGTACCAAACAAATTATCTATAAGCTCCATCGGCCACTCAGACCAACTAAAAATAGCTTGAAATATTAAGAGCAGAATAGCTATAAAAATGAAGAAGCCCCAAATTTTATGTGTTAATATCGCGTCTAACTTTCCTGTAAAAGAGCTGTATTTGGTTTCTTTTTTAGACACGCATTCTTTAATGATATTATCTATAAACCCGTAGCGCGCAACGGTTTCTGAAACCTTATTGCGCTGGGTATTTATATTTAATGCTTTGCGTATTTTGTTTAGCTCTTGCTCTTCATGTTCTGTGATAAATGCAAAATTTGGTGTATTTGCTATGAGCCAAGCACTGTAATTAGAATCTGAATGGAGAACTGATTTTGCTTTTTCTACAAATTCTGCATTTATTTCTAAAGGCTTAAAAACTTGTTGAACTGGAGGAGACAACGGCTTTTCTAAAACTGATTTTAATTCATCTACACCAAGGCCTTTGCGCGCGTTTATAGAAACCACAGGAACGCCAAACTTTTGAGCCATTTTTAAGACATCTACATCAATGCCTCTTTTAATGGCAACATCGCTCATGTTTAACACCAATACGCAGGGTAGTTTTAAGTCTAAAACTTGCGTAAATAGCAACAGATTCCGTTTTAAGTTGGTTGCATCTGCTACCACTATTACCGCCTCTGGATATTCTATAAAATTTTTATTTGAGAGTGCTTCTGTTACTATTTCTTCATCTTTTGCAGAAGCATTTAAACTATACGTTCCCGGTAAATCTATAAGCTGAATATTTTTACCACTTTCTAACTTAAAGTAGCCAACTTTTTTATCAACTGTAATTCCAGGGTAATTACCAACTTTTTGATTTAATCCCGTGAGTTTATTAAACAAAGTGGTTTTTCCAGTATTGGGATTCCCTACTAAAGCAATTTTCATATTTCTAATTGGGCTTCAATATTTACAGGAACAACCAAAACAAACTTTGCTTCGTCTTTTCTAAGTGCAATTTCATAACCAGCTACTACTATATGTATTGGGTCTTTTAGCGGAGCCCATCCTTTTACACAAACCTCATTGTCTGGTAACAATCCCATTTCTAATAACTTTAAAGGCACATTTTCATCAGCAAAGCCAGTAATTACTGCGCATTTTCCTGGCCTTAAATCGGCAAGCGTTGTACTTTCCATTTCCTTTTATATAGTTGGCAAAACTAATTATTTGGATTTATTCTAAATAAAGAATTTGAAACAAAATTGACTTCTTTTTCATTCTCATGATATGAGAAAAGTCAGTTAAAAAAGGATTGTAAAAAAGTATAGGTTAATACAACGTAATTCGACCTAGCGATCGCGTAACTCAATTTCTGTTAAGGCAATCTCACTTCTAATTTGCTCTAACTTTACATCTTTAGGGTGATTATCTTGATTGGCTTTCGACTTAAACATCATTCCAATTTTTTTTAATAACCTCATATTCAGTACGTATTGTAATCGTTTTGTTTTAAATATTACTTGCCTCAAGTTAATGAACCAAATTTCGAATGCAACAATTGTTTAAATTAAAACACATTTTCATTAATCACTATTTTATTTAATGCTCACCATCAAATTCAACAAAGTTTCTTGGTGTTTCAAATAGCGTAATTTTTAGTCTGTGATTTTTATTAATATGCACTCGTAAAATATGCCAAATAGCCACAGCAATATTCTCTGCGGTTGGGTTTACTTCTTCAAACTCTATTGTTTGCAGATTTAAATTTTTGTGATCAAAGCGTTCGCAGATTTCTGCTTCTAAAAGCTCTGCCAGCCATTTCATGTCTACAACATATCCCGTATGCGGGTCTATTTCTCCAGTTACAGAAACAATAAACTCGTAGTTATGTCCATGAAAATGTTCATTATTACATTTACCAAAAACGCTTCTATTTTTCTCTACACTCCAATTATTATTGTGTAATCTATGTGCAGCATTAAAATGAGCCTTTCTGTTAACGGTTACTTTCATTCTTTACGTGATTGAGAAATTTTTGGTAAATGATTTTAAACCACTCGGTATAAAGTTCAGGAAATGCCTCGATGTCTTTTTCTAACGTATCAATATTCATCCATTTATACGAGGCAACTTCTTTGGGATTTATATTGGGCTTCCCCTCCCAATTGCCCACAAATACATGGTCAAACTCATGCTCGGTTAATCCGCTATCAAGTTCTGCCTTGTAAATAAAATCGGTTAATTTTTCCAAAGAACAATCAAAGCCCATTTCTTCTACCAAGCGTCTGTGGGCTGCGTCTATATTTCGTTCGTTTTTACGCGGATGGCTACAGCAAGTGTTTGTCCAAAGACCTCCTGAATGATATTTTTCAAAAGCTCTTTGTTGAAGCAAGAGCTCATTTTTTGAATTTATTACAAAAACAGAAAAAGCTCTATGTAGAAGCCCTTTTTCATGTGCTTCCATTTTCTCCATGAGACCAATTTCTTCATCGTTCTCATTTACAAGAATTACTTGTTCCATCTAGCTAAATTAAAATGTGCATTTATTTCGGGCTCAAAAATAGAACTGTAACCGAATTAATAACGAATATCTTTTAGTTTATTCATCATCTTTTTACGGGCCAAGAATATTCTACTTTTTACCGTACCCAAGGGTATATCAAGAATTTCCGCAATCTCTTCGTATTTATAACCATTAAAATGCATCATAAATGCTTCAACATAATTTTTATCTACGCTGTCTATTTGGCGCATGATGTAATCTTGATCTACATTATGATCGGCCTGTTCTACTCTATTATTAATGCCTTGATCTATAAAGTAGCCATTGTCGGTTTCATCTACAAAAGTGTTCTGATTTTTCTTTTTGCGGTAATTATTGATAAATGTATTTCGCATAATGGTGTACAACCACCCTTTTAGGTTTGTTCCCTGCTCGTATTTATCAACATTTTTAATGGCTTTAAAATAAGTGTCTTGCCTAAGATCCTCAGCATCATCCATTTGCTTCGTTAGTTTTAACGCCAATTGAATAAGAAAATCTTTCTGATTGTCCAGTATTAATCCAAATTCTTTAGGTGACATATTGTGTATCGTTTTAGTTATGGGTCAAATTTAACAATTATTGTTTAAACATTGTTTAAGTATTTAAACTTTTTATTAAACGAGTTTTTATACTCACTTCATTACATCGACCAATGAGTAAACGTATTAATCTCTTAATCCTTACATTAAAACTCAATATTTTATTACACTGATTGATATTAAAAGAATGTGGTTGAACGCGTTAATTTATATTTGCCGCCAATTTGCATAAAATGAAATTTGAAGACGAAATAAAGCGGAGAAGAACCTTCGGGATTATATCTCATCCCGATGCCGGAAAAACAACCCTAACAGAAAAACTACTCCTTTATGGAGGCGCAATACAAGAAGCTGGGGCGGTAAAATCGAATAAGATTAAAAAAACGGCCACTTCAGATTTTATGGAAATTGAAAAACAACGTGGTATTTCTGTTGCCACGTCTGTTATGGGGTTTGAGTATAAAGGCAAACAAGTAAATATTTTAGATACCCCCGGTCACCAAGATTTTGCCGAAGACACCTACCGCACCTTAACTGCTGTAGATAGTGTAATTGTAGTGGTTGATGTTGCTAAAGGTGTTGAGGCACAAACCGAAAAACTTGTACAGGTGTGCCGCATGCGCGATACGCCCATCATCATCTTTATAAATAAATTAGACCGCGAAGGAAAAGATGCTTTTGATTTGATGGATGAAATTGAACAAAAGCTAGACCTTACCCTTTGCCCTTTAAGTTGGCCTATTGGAATGGGACAGCGTTTTAAGGGTGTATATAATATGTGGGAGAAAAACCTACAGCTTATTTCGGGTGCAAGCAAAACTAAAATAGAGCAAGCCGTTGCCATAGAAGATTTGGCCGATGAAAACCTTGACAAACTCATAGGCAATACAGATGCCGATTTGTTGCGCGAGGAAGTTGAATTGGTTACCGAAGTTTACCCAAGTTTTAATGCACAAGAATATTTAGCTGCACAACAATGCCCTGTTTTTTTTGGTAGTGCGCTTAACAATTTTGGTGTTAGAGAGTTGTTAGATTGTTTTGTAGAAATAGCTCCTCCGCCCCAACCCAAAAAAGCCGAAGAAAGATTAATAAAACCAAATGAGGATAAATTTTCTGGTTTCGTGTTTAAAATTCATGCCAATATAGACCCCAACCACCGCAATCGTATTGCATTTTTAAAAATTGTATCGGGCAAGTTTGAGCGCAACACAAATTATTTGCACACAAGGTTAAACAAGAATTTTAAATTCTCTTCTCCTACTGCGTTTATGGCCTCTAAAAAATCGGTGATTGATGAAGCCTTTCCGGGCGATATTGTAGGGATACCCGATAACGGAAATCTGCGCATAGGCGATACGCTTACGCAAGGTGAAAAGCTACATTATAAAGGAATTCCTGCATTTTCTCCAGAACATTTTAGGTTTATTAATAATGCCGATCCGCTAAAATCTAAGCAGTTGGCAAAAGGTATAGACCAGTTGATGGACGAAGGTGTTGCACAGTTGTTTACGTTAAAACAAAACGGACGAAAAATTATTGGAACTGTTGGTGCGCTTCAATACGAAGTAATACAATATAGATTAGAGCACGAGTACAATGCAAAATGTAGTTACGAAAATTACCCTGCATATAAGGCTTGTTGGGTAGAGAGCAGTAACCATGAACAATTAGCTGAGTTTAGCCGAATAAAACAACGCTACTTGGCCGATGACAAATTTGGCCGCTTGGTTTTTATGGCCGATTCTTCGTTTAGTTTACAGATGACAAAAGAGAAATTTCCGGATATTAAGTTTCATTTAAAAAGTGAATTTTAAACCCTCTATTTTTTAGCCTATAGCTATTAAGAATTCAATTCTGTTTGAATTTTTAAGATATCCGTTGGTGTATCGCAAATAATGTAGCGCCCTTTGTAGATGGCTACTGGAGCTTTTAGCAAATCTGGATTTTTTTTAAGTGCCAAAAACCACATACGTACAGAGAGTTCTGATCCGCGCAATTCATTTTGATAATATGGATGCGCTTTGTTTAAAATGTTTTTGGCTTTTTCTCCAAGCATCTCAACCATCAACTCAAAAAGTGTAGAAGACACATTTGCACTACACAAATCTTGCTTGTTAATTTTATCTGTAATGGTTCTTGCATACGCCAATACTTGGCGGTCTCTGCTACGTTCAGAATTATACAACAACGTTATTTCGTCCTTTTTTAAATGCATAATATGTATTTAATTTTGGTTGATTAAAGTTGATGAAATTTTTATCAAAAAAAAAGACTCAATGTAAAATTGAATCTTTTTTAATATGTACATCTTTTCTAGAGCGTTATTTCTTTTCTAGCAAAGCTGGGTTAATTTTTTGTTTTGTATAACACATAAATGAAAGTCATCGGGTTCTTAATCTATTTTTCTGCCTTTAAAAGTATGCCACAAGCGGTCGCCTAATAATTCTAGTTTTGCACCTTCGTTTCTGTAATGCATTTCAAAACGGCCTTTGGCATCTACTACAATTGTGCCTTCCAGTTGATCTATAAAAAAACCTTGACGATTGTAATAGTAGCCATTAAGGCGCAAGGGTGAATGAAAATCGCCATTGCTGGTTAGTGTATCTCCTCTATTGTGAAAGTTTATATACCAGTCTTGCTCGTGGGTATTAAACCCAGCAGGTTGGTTATTTTTATCTACTGAAATTATTTTAACTTCAAAAGTATCTGTAGCTCCATCCAGAGCACCTCTAAAAGTACCATAGGTTTGTAATTCTTCATTATAAGAAGCTATCAACCGAAACGTTTGTGCAACACTGTCTTTGCCGTTATCATCTGAGAAACATTGTAAATCTGGCGTATATTCTAACACATGACTAATCGTTATGTATTGTGGCCGTGCTTCTTGTCCGAAATTACGGTCGGGTGTGGTAGCTGACGTAAAAGTTTCTGCACCAACGTACCATGTATGTGTATATTGCTTATCCGTAAATTCAGATCGAAAACGCAACATGTAACCTTTAAAAACACTATCAGCATACCAAATGCCATTATTGGCCAACTGTGGATTAGACTCCTCCATTATAAACTTGGCGCTTGGTTGTGTTTTACCGTAGCAGGGGTCATAATTTTCGCAATCGGGGTTTGATCGGTCATCACAATCGCGTTTGCAAGAGCTTGCGCTAAGTAGGGCAACTAGGGCAAATGCTGTAAACAACCTCACCCCCAGCCCCTCTCCACATAGGAGAGGGGGGCGCTCCGAAGTGTGATTCTGTTTACATGATGATTTCATAGTCATACAATTTTATTATAAAGCTAATTGGCTTTTTAGCACTTCTATGTGTTAATTCTTTTCTAGAAAACGTAAAGTTAATTCTTCTACTAATAAACAAAAAAGCCACGTAAAACGTGGCTTTTTTGCAGAAGTAAATTCCAATAAATTATTCTTTATTGCCCATAAACTGGTCCATCACCAAATTGCTTACGCCTACATTGCTAAATCCGCCATCGTGAAATAGGTTTTGCATAGTAACTTTTTTGGTAAGATCACTAAACATCATGATGCAATAATCTGCACATTCTTGCGCAGTGGCATTGCCCAACGGGCTCATTTTTTCGGCATAGCTTATAAAGCCATCAAAGCCTTTTACACCGCTACCTGCCGTTGTCATGGTTGGGCTTTGGCTAATTGTGTTTATGCGCACTTTGCGTTTTACTCCGTAATGGTAGCCAAAACTGCGGGCAATACTTTCTAAGTATGCTTTATTATCGGCCATATCATTATAATCTGGGAATGTGCGTTGTGCCGCCATATAGGTTAGTGCAAGAATGCTCCCCCACTCGTTCATGGCATCTTGCTTATAAGCCGTTTGAATTACTTTGTGAAAAGAAACTGCGCTAACATCCCAGCCTTTTTCTAACCAATCATAATTTAAATCTGTATAGTGTTTGCCTTTGCGCACGTTTACACTCATGCCAATGCTGTGTAAAACAAAATCTAATTTACCACCAAGAATTTCTTGGCTTTTGGTAAATAGGTTTTCCAAATCTTCTAGGCTTGTGGCATCGGCAGGAATAACTTCAGAGCCGGTGGCTGCTGCTAACTCATTAATTTCTCCCATACGCATAGCTATGGGTGCATTGGTTAAGGTAAAGGTTGCACCATGTGCATGTGCAGATTCTGCAACTTTCCAAGCAATTGATTCTTTATTTAAGGCGCCAAAAATGATTCCTTTTTTTCCGGCTAGTAAATTTGAAGACATGATAATTTCAGTTAATAATTAGCGCGTTGAAATTAGCAATTCTAAAAGTAAAGATGTCTGTTGTAATGAATAAATAATTACGCTAATAATTTATTCGGATATCATCAAAGTAAACCCCTCAGAATGAATGTTTTGAATTTCAATTCTTTCATCTGGTTTTAAATACTTGCGCAATTTTGCCACATAAACATCCATGCTACGGCCTGTAAAGTAATTATCGTCTTTCCAAATTTTAAGCAAAGCAACGCTTCTGGGCAGTAAATCGTTTTTGTATTGTATCATTAATTTCAGCAACTCAGATTCTTTTGGAGATAGTTTTCTGTCTTCTCCGTAGCCGGTAAGTACGCGCATTTTTGGGTCGAAAGTAAAATTGCCCACTTCGTAGTTTTCTTGTTCCGGCAATTCATTACGCTTGTTTCTTAAAATGATGGCTTTGATTTTTGCCAACAACACATCGCTATCAAACGGTTTGGTTAAATAATCATCGGCACCAGCGGTATAGCCACGCATTATATCATCTTTTAATGATTTTGCGGTTAAGAAAATTATGGCCTGTTCTTGATTTACATTTTTAATCTCTTTTGCCAGCGTAAAACCATCTTTACGAGGCATCATAACATCTAAAATACAGATGTCGTAGTTGTTTTTTCTATATTCTATTATACCTTCTATACCATCTTTGGCAAGTGTAACCTGATAATCATTTAACTCTAAATAATCTTTAAGAATGGCGCCAAAATTTGTGTCGTCTTCTACTAATAATACGTTATAGCTCATTTTTTTCTGGTATTAGTGGCAATTCAATAGTAAATGTTGTTCCTACGTTTAGTGTGCTATCCACATTAATCGCACCATTGTGCATTTCTATAATTTCTTTTACGTAACTCAATCCAAGTCCGTGGCCTTTTACATCGTGTATATTTCCTCCCGCTTGTCTGTAAAACCTATCAAACACTTTACGTTGCACATCTTTGGTCATGCCCATGCCGTTATCTTGTATCGTAATTACAATCCTATCTTCAACCTCTTTAGTTTTGATGAAAATTTGAGGAGCTTCCTTGGCATACTTCAGCGCATTGTCTATCATATTTACCATGACATTTCCAAGATGTATTTCATCTCCTGAAACTACGTGGCGCTTTGCATCTAAATCTGTTTTAACAACGGCACCTTTGGCTTCTAATTGCAAGTATATATGGCTTATGCTATGCTCTATCAACTCGTTTATATCAATTTCGTTTTTTCTAATTTCTAGCTCTTGTTTGTCTAAAAGGGCCAATTGCAGCACTTTTTCTACTTGGCCATGCATGCGGTTGTTTTCTTCTCTAATTATTTTTCGGTAGTGGTCTATTCTGTTTTGGTCTAGTTTTACTTTCGGATTACTCAACGCATCAACAGCCAAATTAATTGTAGCAATGGGCGTTTTAAATTCGTGCGTCATGTTGTTGATGAAATCGCTTTTGATTTGGCTTATTTTCTTTTGTTTTTGCATTTGATTGATGGTGTAGCCAAACGCAACAATAATAAAGGTGGTAAACAAGCCCGATAGCGCCAGCATTAACCACATGCTTTTTAACAAGTAGTTTATTCTGTCAGGAAAAGAAATCAGCAACCATTTAGGGCCCGAAAAGAAATCGTTTTTATAAAGAGGTACTTTAAAGTCTGCCTGCTCGGCCTGAAACTCATCTGTTTTTATAGGAGAAATAAAACCATCTTCATAAATGGCGAATTCATAATTTATGTTTAATCCTTTTTGGCTTAATTCAGATTGCAAAACAGAATCTATTTCTTGCTTGGTAAATCTACCTTCGAAGGGAACAAAATTGCCCATGCCTTGTACAAGCATTTGTCTAAATAAGGTGTCTATCCGTTTTAATTTGGTGGCTACAAACCGCTTGTATTTTTCTTGGGCCGCAGCTGCTCTGATTACAATTTGACGGTCAAAATCCTTTCCTAGTCCGTTGGTATCTAAGGTAACTTCAAATTGATGTTGGATGTATGAACGCTGTTCCCAAACCGAAGAATCAATAAGGCTCTGGCTATTCATGTCGGGATCAAAAATTAAAACACTATCGCCAAAAATGGCGCTGCCTGCATCGTAAATAATATTGGGGCCATTTACTTGTGCCGATAAAAACCGCTGCGCCTCCATAGCTTCTAGGCGTTTACCAACAAGCTCTAAAGCCTGTGCTGCCTGCTCTGTAAACTGCGCCTGGCGTACAATAATGGCACTCCTAAACAAGTATGACTGCAAGCCAATAATACCAGCAAGCGAAATACTTATGAGCGCAACTAAAAACTGAGCATTTATTTTCACCCTCTTCATCTCAACAAATGTAATGTGCATTGGGCATCAGCAGATTGTCTTTAACCAAACTTTAACGATAGATTTTGCAAACTAAAAAATGATAAATACAATCCACATGCTGTGCATCAGTAACAAAACAGCCTTGCTTTTTTATATGTTTGCGCATCTTAAAATATTATGGCAAAAAAGCAACTTAAAAAAGCACCAGAAACAACCAAGAAACCCATGCCAAATTGGACATGGTTTGCACTCATAGCTTTGGTTTTTGTTTTTATCTACCCTTATATTTTTGATGAAAAAGTAAATTTAGGAGGAGACAACGCTGGCTACTACATTTTGGGCAAAGCGTTGAGCTCTGGCGAGGGCTATAAAAACATACATTATCCCAGCAGTCCAGATCATAATCATTTTCCTCCTGGCTACCCTGTTGTGCTTTCCGCATTTATGTTGTTTACCCAAAGTATTTCTGCATTAAAGGTTGTAAACGGACTTTTTCTTCTCGGTACGGTAATGCTTTTGTTTGTGCTTATAAGGCGATTTACAGAAAATAAACTCTTTGCGCTTGCCTCCTCGTTGTTGTTACTCTTTAATTTTCATTTACTGAGTTACTCAACCATTTTGATGAGTGAAATTCCGTTTTTGTTTTTTGCCACGTTGGCCATGTTGTTCTTCGTAAAATCGCAATCCGAAAAACCGTTTTATAAAAACTACAATTTTTACCTTC
This sequence comes from Bacteroidia bacterium, assembly GCA_030424545.1. GTDB lineage: Bacteria > Bacteroidota > Bacteroidia > Flavobacteriales > Schleiferiaceae > JAUHWL01. The sequence continues at coordinate 54,853 of JAUHWL010000007.1, read as the reverse complement.
TTGTTTTCGTCAGCAGTTTTGCATTTCATATACGCACCGCAGGTATTGCCTTGGTAGCTGGTTTTGCACTTTATATGCTCATCAACAAAAACTGGAAAATGCTATTGGCCTACTTGGGCGGATTTGCAGCCTTAGGCGTGCCGTGGTTTTTACGTGGGCAATCGTTAGGCGGAAGCAGTTATTTAACGCAGTTATTTCTTAAAAACCCATATCGCCCAGAAAACGGAACCATGCAGCTTGGCGATTGGTTTTCTAGATTCGGACAAAACTTTATGCGCTATTTAGAAAAAGAAATCCCCAATAGCGTTTTTCCCAATTTAGAAGTTGGTTATACCCCTGATGGCCCAAGCCACATTTTTGTTGGAATTTTAGTGTGCGCACTTGTAGTATGGGGCATTGTTAAATTACCTAAGTACAAATGGGTGGTTGCCGGATATTTTATTGGCTCATTTGGCATATTGCTTTTGTGGCCAGAAGTTTGGTTTGGCATCCGCTTTATTTTGCCGCTTGTTCCGTTTTTTATGTTTTTGTTTTTATACGGATTGTATCAACTTATCGGGTTGTTGTTGTCAAAGATTTCTATTCAGAAAAACATAAACCCCTTGATATTTCTTGTTTTTATTGTTCTTTTTATACCCCAAGTAAAAGCCCTTAAAGAAACAGCCGATACGCCCTACCCGGCCAAGTTTAAAAACTACTTTGAAATGGGCGCATGGGCAAACAGCAACTTACCACAAGATGCCGTAATCTGCACGCGCAAACCAAGCTTGCTTTATTTGTTTGCTGCACGTAAAGTAACCAAGTTGCAAAACACACCCGATTACAACGAATTTTTAGACAACCTAGACAAAAACGGAGTTACACATGCCATTATAGACCAATTGGGATACTCTGATGTTGGACGCTATTTGGTACCTATTGTACAAGATAATCCTGAAAAATTTGGTGTTGTACACCAAATAAATGCACCCGAAACCTACCTGCTGTATTACAACAAAGACCATGGCTATAGAGGCGAATGGCGCGTAACCGAAAAAGATGGCATGTACACACATGTTAGAGAAGGAAAAGGTACAATGACCTACCCTGATGGAACCGTAGAAACCGGCATTTGGAAAGACGGAAAAATGATTGAACAATGAGCGAAGCAAACAAAGTAGAAACATTATCAATAGTTATTCCTGCTTACAACGAAGGGCCAACTATACACCATATTCTTAATAAAATTAAAGCGGTAAAACTGCTTAATGATATTAAGAAAGAACTCATAATTGTGAATGATTGCAGTACAGATAATACAGAAGAATCTATCTTAATGTACAGCCAAAACAATCCGGAGTTAAACATACAATACCGCAAACACGAGGTAAACAAAGGCAAAGGTGCTGCACTACACACGGGCATTAAAGAGGCTACGGGCGATTTTATTGTAATACAAGATGCCGATTTAGAATACAACCCAGAAGAGATTAACATTTTGCTAAAACCTGTAATTGATGGTTTTGCCGATGTGGTTTACGGCTCTAGATTTATGGGTGGTAACGCACACCGCATTTTGTTTTTCTGGCACTCTATAGGCAACAAGTTTCTTACGTTTTTAAGCAACATGTTTACCAACCTAAACCTTACCGATATGGAAACCTGCTACAAGCTTTTCCGTAGAGATTTGATACAAAGTTTAACACTTAAAGAAAACCGGTTTGGTTTTGAGCCCGAGGTAACCGCCAAAATTTCTAGAATACCCAAAATTAGAATTTACGAAGTAGGCATTTCTTATTACGGCCGCACGTTTGAAGAAGGTAAAAAAATAAACTGGAAAGACGGGTTTAGAGCCATTTACTGTATACTTAGATACGGGCTTTTTAAGTAATATTTTCTTTTTCTATCGCATAGGGGGCGAAGTTTTCGTGGTATATTATATTATACATTTTCGGCTAGTGATATCAGCTATGCATTGAGTAAACTAATGCGGAAACGGTGACGCTTTACGTGCTATATTTGGAAATAAAAGCCATAATGGTTTTTATTCAATTGTTGTGCTTCATTATGACCAACCAATAACCAATGATAAAATTCTTTAGAAAAATCCGTCAAAACCTGCTAATGGAAAATAAAACTGGAAAGTATTTTAAATACGCAGTTGGGGAAATTATTCTTGTCGTTATTGGAATTTTGATTGCGCTTCAAATTAATAACTGGAATGAAAACCGCAAACAAAGTAATGTTATTCAAAATTACTATTACCAATTAGAAGAAGACTTGGCTGATGAGACAGACAACATAAAAGACAAAATGTCTCGAATTAATGAAAGTATAGCTTCCTATGAACAATATTTACAACTTACTAAAGAATCAAACTTAGAACTTATCGAAATGATGAACGCACTAACTCAAGTCAAACTTGCTTTTTGGTATCCATCATTTAACTCTAATACAATTGGAACATTAGAATCAACAGGAGACATAAAATTGATACCTGCTCACTTCAGAAAAAAGTTGATAAATCTTGTGAGAAAACAAGAAGAAATTGTCAGTCAAGCCAATGGAAATTACAGTGTTTATTTAATTGATTTACAAAAAGCAGGGAATTTAGGATTTTATAGAAATAATTATCACTTGAAAGAAAATAGCCATTTAAATTATTCCGAAAACTACCCAGAAATAATATTGACTCTTGAGAACGCTTTATATCTTAAAAATTACACAGAAAAAAGACAAATAATTGAATTAAAGCAAATGCTAAATAATGTCAATGAATTGAAAGAATTAATTAAGATTGAGATGAATAAAAAATAACGAAAGCACAATCGAGTAGACGGCTCCGTCCCTAAATAGGAACGGAGTGCGCCTCTCACACCACTGTACTTACGGTTCTCGTATACAGCGGTTCGTTAAGCATAACATAGCCGCTCTTTACACCAACTATGCCTTGGCTCTAATTTGAGATAAGGCTAGAATCTTGCGATAGCTTCCTTATCGGATTTCAAGCCACTCAACGTTCAGTCCTTCCCAATTTCGTGAGTCCTCTGCGTTTTTCGCAGCTCGTTTCCTGTTGGTACTATTACTTCTGCTGACTTCTCCGCTCTGCCAACTCGTGGCTACTGGCCACCGCGCAAACTGGCTCATTCGCTAAAAATGCACACCGTGCATTTTCTTAACGCTCTGCCCTCTCGGTAAGATAAATACCCTTCTGTCTAATCCTGCGGAATCTACATAGCTGCCCTTTTGTACTCTTAGGGCTTTGCAATGATGTGCTTACTTACCCAAGCAACCATGCCACATATTCCGTTCCTGTTCGTCAGTTCAGGCGTTTGTAGTTCGGCACGATGCTGTACCGATGCGCCAGCACTCGCTTACTTCAATCCTAGCTTCACAGCTAGCAACCTTGCGACTTGCTTTGCTTCTGGGCACGACCCCAGCGTATCAGGGACTTGCACCCTTTGGGATTTTCTTCTAAAAGAAAATTATATTTACCATTCAAGGCACACACAAAAAATAAAATTCAAACGGGGCTTTGGCAGTTCCCAACGTCACCGTTTTTAACCCTAAATTTCGTCACGGTGGACTCGACTTCGTCTTCGTCTCCCGCTCGAAATTTTATTTAGCCGTTAGCCACTGATAATATGAAACATCTACTCCTATTCTTATTTATTTTTGGACTGACGCATTGCGCAATTGGACAAAATCGCTTAGCTGATAACAAGACGATTAAAAAAACTTTCTCTGAAACAGAAATTCAAGACCTACAATTGATATTCAATTTTTTCAATGAATCCATTTGCTTAAACCTCGAGCCCTTAGCCTTAACCAGCTGTTACAAAGATTTTTTCAAAAAAATGGAGAACTGGGAGCAAACTGGCAATTTTGAACTGAACATTTCCTTCAACAAACAATTAAAAATGTACAGTCAAATTTCAGAATCTACATTTCAAGAAATTTGGACTTTCGGTAAATCAATATATAGAGAATCGCCACAAGACACTTTTAGAACAGTTTCTATAAATCTAAATGGGAAATATTTAATATTTCTTAAAAAAACGGGTAGAAAAGATGAAGTTATAAATCAGTACTATGAATCCATATTCGCAGCAGGAGATTTAACACCTTCTCTAATTACAGGTCTTCTTGTAAACCACAGGTATTATAACATAGAAGACATTCGTATAAAGCTTATCGTAGCCATTCACTATTTAACACTGAATGATCAATTTAATAGGAATGAAAAAATAAACTAAAAAACAGCCTTTAGTTAACTCTTACAACAACCTTTTAATAATATCATCTACATCCAATCCTTCGGCTTCGGCTTTGTAGTTTTTTACAATGCGGTGGCGAAGTATAGCTGGTGCTACGGCTTGTACGTCTTCTCTATCGGGGCTATAACGGCCGTTAATGGCCGCATGGGCCTTAGCGCCTAACACCAAATATTGGCTGGCTCTGGGGCCTGCTCCCCAACTTAAATACTCGTTTACAAAGTCAGGGGCTTTTTCTGTATTAGGTCGTGTTTTTGCTGCCAACTCTACTGCATAGGTAAGCACATTGTCTACCACAGGTATACGTCTTATAAGGCTTTGTATATCCAGAATTTCTTGGCCAGATAATACGTTGTTTAACGTTACGTCAGAATCTGTTGTGGTTTGCTTTACAATTTCTATTTCCTCTAAAAAGCTAGGATAATCTACTTTAATGTTAAACATAAAGCGGTCTAGCTGTGCTTCGGGCAAAGGGTATGTTCCTTCTTGCTCTATGGGGTTTTGTGTGGCAAGCACAAAAAATGGCAAATCCATTTTGTAGGTATGCCCCGCTGCCGTTACCGATTTTTCTTGCATGGCCTCTAGCAAGGCACTTTGCGTTTTAGGCGGTGTTCTGTTTATCTCATCGGCCAAAATAATATTGGCGAAAAGGGGGCCTTTTACAAATTTAAAATGGCGGTTTTCGTCAAGTATTTCTGCCCCAACAATATCGCTAGGCATTAAATCTGGCGTAAACTGTATGCGGTTAAAGCTCAAGCCCAACGCATCAGAAATGGTGTTTACCAGTAGGGTTTTGGCCAAACCAGGCACACCTACTAACAAACTATGACCTTTACAAAAAATAGACAGAATTACTTGGTCTATTACATCATCTTGGCCAACAATAACTTTGCTAATTTCTTTTTTTAGTACGTTATATTGGTTTACAAGATTGTCTACACTTTGCGCGTCATTCATAATCCAGATGTATTTTTATTAATCCAAAGTTCGTTTACTTGGCAATCGGGAAAATAGCTAGGCGTAATTTTTATATAGGTTTCTCCAGCTTTTTCTTTAATCCAATCTTGCACCGCTTCGGCTTGTTTTTTTTGTAAGGCAAAGCCTTTTATTCTCTGGTAATCTTCTTCTAAGTTGGCTTTGTGTGGTTCTACCTTTTTATCTAAGCGCACCAATCTAAAGGCCTCTTTATCCATGTTGTCTCTAAAAAAAACAGGATCAGAAATTTGGTTGGGTAGCAAATCTTTAACAGCATTATACATAAACCTATCTAGCTCACTAAGTTCAAACTTGGCATTGCCGGTTTCTAGGTTGGATAATGAGCCGCCATTAAACTTTGTTTCCTTGTCTTCAGAAAAGTTTTTTGCTGCCTCATCCCATGTTAATTCTCCCGCATTAATCGCCACCAAAATGCTATCTAAAAAACTTTCTGCTTCATCTAAATCTTCCTGCTCTAGTTTTGGTTTTATAAGGATGTGTCTTAAATCTAGCTCTTCTCCACGTTTTTCTAGTAGCTGAATAATATGGTAACCAAATTCTGTTTTTACAGGGTCTGACACTTCATTTTTTTGCAGGTTAAAAGCAACCGCTTCGAATTCTTTTACAAATTGGCCGCGTTTTATTCCTTTATACTCGCCACCGTTTTTGCTAGATCCCGGATCTTCAGAATAAATAATGGCCATACTAGCGAAACTGGATCCGTTTTCTATTCTTTCTTTAAGTCCTTCTAATTTTTCTATGGTCGCTAATTCAGCTTCTTTAGAAACTTCGGGGTACTTCACAATTTGCGACATTTCTACTTCGGTATTGATAAGTGGCAAACTGTCTAGCGGAATTTTGTTGTAGAATTCTTGCACTTCAGTAGGTGTAATTTCCATGCCTTCTGTAATTAAATACTGCATGCGTTGCGCGGTTAATTGATCTTTCATTAACGGGCGCATTTCTTCTTTAATCTCAATAATAGATTTGTTGTAGTACTCTTCTAGCTTTTTGCTATCGCCACCCATTTGCGCAATAAGCTGCTGCAAACGCCTGTCCATATTGCCATCAACTTCATCATCAGAAACTTCTATTGAATCTAGCTCGGCATGGTGCACCAATAATTTTTGAAAAAGCAACTCTTCTAAAACTTGGCATTTGCTAAAACCGGGCGCAATGGTTCCTTGTCTCAGGTAGCCCTCATACTGCAAATCAACTTCGCTTTTTAAAACAATATTTGCCCCAACAACTGCGGCAACTCCTTCTACAACAGTACCGGTTTGTTGCGCAAAAGAAATTGAATAAATAAATATGGCAATTATGCTACTTGTAAATCTCAAAATTCTTTTTGTCGTATGCATCTTTTACGAGGCTAGCCTCCATTTTAGCAATTAATTCAAGCTTGCGCTTGTTTAAAATTATACTCTTAACCGTTTTACTTACGTAAGGTAACGGAGAAACATCATCTTTAATTTTAAACGCTTTTATAGAAACAAAATATGTGTTGATGCTATCTTCTAAAAACAGTCTTTTATTATTGTTGAGTACAGATAATTGATTGTACGTTTGAAGCGGAATGCGCATAGACAGTTCGTTATAGCGAACCCAATTTGTATCTCCAACCGATTTTTCTTTGGCAAAGATTGATGCGTATTCTAAAAATCTTTCTGTGTTTTTTTCTGAAACAGAACGCCACCAACTTTTAGCTTTGTCTAACTCTTTGGTTTCGTTATCAAAAACAAAGTACTCTGCTTTTAAGATGTTTTCTTTTAATTCAAAATCTGCGCTATGCTCTAAATAATAAGTTTGAATTAACTCGTCAGAGATAACCGTATCTAAATGCTCATTCACATATTTTTCTAAATAGGCGAATTTTAAAAGGTCATTTCTATACTGCATCACCAATTCTTCAAAATCTTTTTGGGACTCTGCCAAATTGAATTCTGCACGATGTATAAGTAACTGCTCCTTACCCCAGCTGTAGATATAATTCTCAATAAAAGCAGCGCTATCTTGGGCATTTAATCCGTTGGTTAACCCTTGTATTTCATCTTCGTACAAATAAGAATCAAATACACGGGCTACGGGTTTTATTTCATCGTCTTTTCTAATGAGTTTACACGATAAAAGGCTACCCGCCAAAACAAAAAGAATGGCTGTTTTAAGGTTTTGCATTAATTAAGTTCAGCTTCTAAAGAACGGAACACATCTTGATCAATTGTGATGGTATAGCGTTGTTTTAACTCGGTTAACCAATCTTCTTCTAATTGTTTTTGGTAATCGCTAATGATTAAACCACGCGCTTCAGCAAGTTCTTTATTTCTTGAAGGAAGAAACTCGTTAATTTTTACAACAATATATCTATCGTCTGCAGCAACGATAGTTACCGTACCTGTTTTCCAAGCTGCCTGATCTACACTTTTGTTATCGCCCTTGCTATATTTTCCAGAATCTGGCACAACTACAAGTTCAGAAGCTTCATTAAACATAGCTTCTATTTGTTCTGTTGTAGACCCTTTATTAATCATCTTCACCACTTTTTTAGCCACCTTTTCAGATTCACAGCTATAAAGGTTTGCATCTACACGGTCTGGCCAAACATAATTTGCCTGATGCCCTTCCCAGAATTCATAAAGCCCAGTAGAATCTTGGCTTGCTTTGTTCCAAACACGTTCTTGCGTTAAATCAAACAACAAAATTCCGTCTCTATACTCTTGTACAAGCATTTTAAACTCTGGGTATTTTTCTTCTAACCTAGCGTCTTCATAGCTCATGATAGATTTGTTTACAAAGTTGTTGTACTGCGCATATACTTCTTGTTTTACGCTTTCGCTCTTATTTCCACGTTTTTGTGTTTCGGTTAAGAACATGGCAAAATCTTGCTGTGTAAACTCTTGGCCATTTAACACAAACATGGGTTTTTTAAGTTTTGAAGCTTTTTCAATATCCCACATCCCGGTTAAATAAGAATCGTCTACAACTTTTAAAACTTCTGTTAACCTTTTAGGATATTCATGGAAGTTGTATTCTTTTTTAAGCTTGGCAATAAACACTTGTTTACTTTTTGCGCTTCTAGAGTCTCTGCTTATTTTTTGTTCAATGGTTCCTTTTACTTCATCAAAGCTAGGTACTGGGTTTTTCTTTACCAGTTTAACAATGTGCCAGCCAATTTCTGTTTTAAATGGTTTGCTGTAATCTCCTGGGTTTTTTAGCGCAAAAGACTCGTCTTCAAACTCTTGCATCATATCATTAATGCCAAATGGCTTTAATAGCCCACCCATTTCTGAGGTGTTTTTGTCATCAGAAAATTGGCGTGCTAACTGATCGAAATCTTCGCCTGCTTGTAATTTGGCGTAAATTTCTTCAATGCGCTTGGCGGCCGATTCGGCTTTTTCTTTTTCGGTTTTATCGTTACTGATTAAAAAGATGTGTTTTACTTCTACGCTTCCGCTACTCTTTCTAATATCTACCGTTTTAATAATATGATACCCAAATTGCGATCTAACAGGCATTGAAATCTCTCCAACTTTGGTGTTGTATGCGGCTGTTTCAAATGGGTACACCATGTCAAAAACAGTAAAATATCCTAAATCTCCACCCTTTTCGCTACTACCTCCATCAGAAGAAAATTTCTTTGCAACAACATCAAACGGAATTCCATTTTTTACAACCTGATTTCTTAATCCGATAATTTGGTTGTAAGCGTTTAAGGTATCAGAAGGCAAGGCACTGCCCGGAAGGTCTATCATAATATGGCTTGCTCTAACTTCTAGTTGCAATCTAGAATAAGCCTCGTGCACAAGCACGCTATCTACAGATCTATCTTCTAAATAAGGTTTTGCTAATTGTTTGCGGTAGTTGTTAAACTCGTTAATAAACGCGTTTAAGGTATCGTACCCTAAATCTTGTGCTTCTTTAACTTTTAACTTAAAGTTGATGAACAATTCTAAATATTCTGCTGGAGTTTTGGGATCGATATTTTTCCCGATATCTCTATTCTTTAGATATACAGCTTTAAATTCTGCTGCCGTTACTGCATCATCATCTATAGAAAAAAGTTTTTGGTCTTGGGCATTTACAAATCCTGCAAATAAAGCGGCAAAAATAAAAAGTATCTTCTTCATGCTTATTGATTAATTTTTTATAAGGTTGGCAAATGTAATGATTGAGCAGGGCCAATAAAACCCTTTAATAACAAAAAAAACCGTTCATTTTTTGAACGGTTTTGTAATCTCGACCGATGCGTTTTTATCGGCTATAATTTGGCGCTTCTCTTGTTATGGTTACGTCATGCGGGTGGCTTTCATTCATACCCGCAGAAGTAATGCGTACAAATTGAGATTTTTGCTGTAATGTTTCTATGTTTTTAGAACCGCAATATCCCATTCCAGCGCGTAATCCGCCAATAAATTGATACATCACTTCGCCAACATCTCCTTTATAAGGTACGCGTCCAACAATTCCTTCGGGAACCAGTTTTTTCACATCATCTTCCACATCTTGAAAATAACGGTCTTTGCTGCCGCTTTCCATTGCTTCTACAGAGCCCATTCCCCTGTATGTCTTAAACTTTCTTCCTTCGTAAATAATGGTTTCGCCAGGCGCTTCTTTAGTTCCGGCAAGTAATGAACCTAACATTACAGAATTGGCACCAGCGGCAATTGCTTTTACAATATCTCCAGTAAACCGAATACCACCATCGGCAATAATGGGCACACCAGAACCTTTTATGGCTTCTGCTACCTCTATTACTGCACTAAGTTGAGGAACACCTACTCCTGCAATAATTCTTGTTGTACAAATACTTCCCGGACCAACACCTACTTTAATTCCATCGGCACCTGCCTCTACTAAATATTTGGCGGCTTCGCCTGTGGCTATATTACCAACTACAACATCTAAATTTGGAAATGCTTTTTTAACCTTTTGTAAGGCCACAACAACACCTTTGGTATGACCATGTGCTGTATCTATAATAACCGCATCTACGTTAGATTCTACCAAAGCAGATACCCTTTCTAAAATATCTTCTGTAACCCCAACTGCTGCTGCTACACGCAATCTACCAAACTCATCTTTACATGCGTTTGGTTTAATTCGCATCTTGGTAATATCGCGGTATGTAATTAATCCTATTAAAGTATTGTCACTTTCAACTACTGGTAATTTTTCAATTTTATGTTCTTGTAGAATTACCTCAGCTTCTTCCATGGTTGTATTTGGATGAGCCGTAATTAGGTTTTTAGAAGACATGATATCGCTAATCATGCGATTGCTGTTCTTTTCGAACCGCAAATCTCTGTTGGTAATAATGCCAACAAGCTTGTTATTGTTATCTACTACCGGAATACCACCAATTTTATATTCAGCCATCATGCTTTTTGCATCTCTTACTAATGCTTCTTTGGTCAGGGTAACAGGGTCTAAGATCATTCCACTTTCTGCACGCTTTACTTTTCTAACCTCTATAGCTTGTTGCTCTATGGTCATGTTTTTGTGTAGAACGCCAATACCACCATCTTGTGCAACTGCAATTGCCATAGCAGATTCTGTTACAGTATCCATGGCCGCAGAAACAATAGGCGTTTTAAGTGTAATATTTTTTGTGAATTTTGATTGTATAATCACCTCTCTGGGTAAAATTTCAGAGTAGGCAGGTAACAACAGAACATCGTCATACGTAAGTCCTTCGTACCTAATTTTTGATGAATGAAAAGTCATGTGGTGATGCAATTTTGGGATTAAATTGCGCGCAAATATACAATAATAACTAGCTGAAAAATCAAAACTTTAGCCCATAAAAAAGCCACTGCAAAACAGTGGCTTTTTATCATCTAATGCTATTTTTCTAGTTAGAAGCTCCGTTTCTATAAAGGGTAAAGTTACCTCTTTCTTCTATTGGCAATCCTTCTAAAGATCTATAATTAATATAATAAGTATATACACCAAGCGGCTGTGGTTCTCCTTTATAGGTACCATCCCAACCTTCGTCTACGTTTGTTGTTTGGAATACTTTTTCTCCCCAACGGTTCATAACATACATCTGATAGCTATTTGAACGTGCAAACACATTGGTTGGTTTCCACACTCTATTTTCTAATGTTTCGCTATCTGGGTTAAATGCTGATGGAACGAATACTCTTGCATTGTGCGTTACACAAGCGTTGTTAGATCTAGAGCTAATTGGGTTTCCGAATTCATCAACAAATCCTAGAGGGTTTGCATCTTCTACAGCTTGTACGTAATAACAGAATGCTCCTTTGCTATCGCTAAACATACGCACATTGTCTACAAAAGTGGTGTCGTCTGCAGTTAGTGCATCTGTAACCAAAGTCCAAGCACCATTATCATCTACCTGACGGTAAACTTCATATCTACCCACTTTTCCTGCCCATTCTTCGTATGGGTTCCAAACCAAAGTATTGGTAAGGTTTCCGTTGGCATAAACATCCAATAAAATGTTTCTTCCTATGTTCGATATCGTATCTACAGCTCCGCAACTATCTTGAGAAACTACACGATAGAAATATCTTTTTGAACTTGAGCTAGCACCGTAATCACTGTATTTTACTTCCCAAGGGCCTTGCACTGGTTTTGGTATTCTACCCAAAACAACATAAGGTCCTGTGCGGTTTTCTGCACGCTCAATTCCGTAATCAATTACATCTGCATCTTTATCAATGAATGTCCAAACTTCAATGCTTTCATCTGATTTTACTGTGGTTCTTGCCGTGTATAACAATCTACTTTTTTGAACAACCAAAGATGTTACACACTTTCTATTGGATGTAGAAGTATATAATCCAGTTGTATCTGTTACTTTAATGTAGTAGCAATATTCATAACCACTTTGTACGCTGGTATGGTTAAATACAGAGTCTGTTACAGTTCCTTGATAAATCAACACTCTATTTTGCGTAGGCCCACCTGGAGGGGTTATATCGGCAAAAACCTCATATTTAGAAACGGCAGATTGCGGCCATGTTTTGTATGTATTCCATCTTATCCTTACAAAAGCATCACAAGGATCTGAATTAATGGACATAAAAATGGTGCTCTGTTTCGTTGCATTTAAATCACTGCTCTGATTTCCACAACTATCAATCGAAACTACTTTGAAGCTTTCTGATTCTGTATTTGCAGAAGAACCTGTATATACATAAGGCATTGAGGTAATTCTTGGCACTTGTGCTATTTGAATCCATGATCCATTGGCATCCTTCTTAAGAATTAAGTAATCTGTTACATCAGAAGCAGTTCCTGTTGTATCCCAACTAATGTTTGCTATACCTCCTACAACAGATACGCTATCCATAATGCGAATATCAGTATTGCTTTGATCAGATAGATAAGCACTATCACGCGTACTGGCACAAATACCATCAACGCGAACCTCATATTCTAAACATGCCCCGCATACATTTACGGTATCTACATAACTTAAGCCTAATGTGGTAGAAACCAATTCCCAAGTGGGCGTTCCACAAACCCGTCTCCATACTTCATATGATTCACCTTGAGTACCTTTTACACTTCGCGCATTCCAAGATAAATTAGCTATAGAGCTGTTTGGCGGAGGTGGCGTAGCTACCAATGTTAAATCAATTGGCATTAAGGTATCTGATGGTTCACTAACCAATACACAACCACCATGTGTGCGCATGTAATACGCATTTGATCCTGCAGGCGGGTTAACGTCAGTATACGTTGTCATAGAGTAATCATACACACTATCAATAGCCATATAATTACCACCATTATTAGATCTAAATATTTTGTAATAATCAAACTGAATTCCTGTATCCGCAGGTGGTATCCAATTTAACTGCACATCTCCATTAGGCAAATACCCAAGGCAAGCTGTAGATAAATCTGGAGGTGTTGGCGGATAGTTTAATACATTAATTTTTACCGTGGCATAACTTGTTGCTGGCAACGGACACGCATTATCTTCAAACCTAAAATAAAACTCGTAGGTGTTTTTAGCCGTCCCTCCTAACGTACTAGTATATGTTAAGTGATCACACGTGGTTTGCCAATTAAACTCAACATCATTATTTAGCGAAGAAATAAATCCACCGCCAGAGTTTAACGAGTTAATCGTGGCACATGGTGCCTGGAAAAAACAATTGTTAGCGTTATTATAGTTTGGCAATGGACTTAAATTACCACCTTGGCCAATAAATGCTATTTCTTGAGGAACACAGTTAGGTTGTAAATCTACATCTTGTGATGTAAGTTTAAATTTAACCTGTGTTTTTGCGAATACCGTCATTTCATAATATGACAGTTTACCGTTTACATAAACAGGTGTCAATGTATCAAACCCTGGATACCATCCAAAACTAAAAGACGGAGCATTGTTTGCATTTCCACCACACAATCCTGTTGGTGGAGGACATGGTTTAACAAAAATTGGAATATCCCGAAAAACCTCTCCAATTAACTGTCCGTAACGATACTCTTTGATACTCACACAAGTAGCAAAACTACCTTGTGTAAATGATTTAAAAGAGATTTGACCTATACTGTTATTTAACGTTGCTGGAACGTTTTGTGAGTTTTGAACTGTTGTTGGCAGTGGATTATTAAATGCATAAGGTGTTTGCCAATTTACAGGTGTAAATGTTAGAGGTGATGTTCCAGCTCTTAGTGGTTGAGCCCAATCATAATACAATGAATCCAAATCACTATCAAAACCAAGGCTTAAATATTCTGCATCAAACCCCGTACAAACTGTAACATCTGGTGCTTCTAAAAAGTCTGGCGATGCATCATAACATGGGTTTGCAGGAAGTGGTGAGGTTGATCCTGGAGGAGTAAAAGGATACATAAAGGCTCTTAACGTATATGCCTGACCGCTTGGTGCAGATAAATTTGTAACTGTACCAGGACGACAGCATAAATTCCAAGCAAAACTCCACCCTGCAGCTGGCGGTGTACCTGTTAAGGTAACGGGTGCACTGCGATAAACATGTTGCTCTATACCACCTATATAACCGTTTGGTAAACTAGCACATGGCAAGGCGCCACATTCTTTATTGATATAATTTGTTGCAATTTTGGCGCATGGAATATTTCCAGCAGGAGAATTAGAAATTAAGGTTTGTCCTCCTGTACCGAGAGTAGCTCCCGTACAATCTCTATACAGAGTTAACGTAAACCTATATTGACCACTTGGCAAGCATTCCCAAATAATTTCACCACCCAACAAGTGAGAGGCAAACGACTGGCTGCTTAACAGAAGTGTGAAAATGAGGATCCCAAAGATTTTTCGCTTTAAATGCATTTTGGCAGATTTTTAATTTGGCTCGAAGATAAGGTGAAATGACCAATTGAAACTACTATTCGCACCATTATGCATCCCATAATTAGTTTTCGATTGTGCTACGTTAGCTAAGAATATAATTGTAAGGAAAAATTCTAATCAATTGGCACTTGTAGCTAAATATATATCTTAAAAAGGGAAGCAAATTGCCTCCCTTTAATCATTAACCAAATGGCTTGTTTAATTAATCAGTGTGAAATTGCCTCGTTCTTCTATCAGAACTCCATCTAACGATTTGTAATTGATAAAATAAGTATAAACTCCACCTGTTTGTTGTGTTCCGTTATAGCTACCATCCCAACCCGCGTTTAAATCTGTAGTTTGAAATACTTTCTCTCCCCACCTATTCATTACAATTAATTTATACGTGTTGGTTTCAGCAAAAACATTACTGGGTTTCCAGATTTTATTGTCGCTAATATCACTGTTTGGATTAAATGCCGTGGGCACAAACACTCTTGCTTCTTGCACTGCGCAAGCTTGGTTAGAAACTGAGCTAAATGGCAATCCAAATTCATCTACAAACCCAATGGGATTGTTGGCTTCGTACGCTTTTACGTAATAACAGAAAGATCCATTGCTATTTTCTATTGTTCTAATGTTATCTATAAACGTGGTGTCTGTTCCAGATACTTGATCTACTAAACTCCAGTTACCATTGTCATTAATCTGTCTATAAATCTCGTATCTATCTACGGTACCCCCCCACTCTTCATACGGGTTCCATGCCAATTTGTTGGTGAGGTTCCCTTGAGCTACAACTGATAAATAGATATTACGTCCCAAATTAGAAATGGTATCTACACTTCCACAGCTATCTCTAGACACAATGCGGTAAAAATATTTGTTTGTAGATGGCGATGCTGTATAGTCTGTATACTTAACCTCATAAGGTGCCACCGTTGGTTTTGGAATTCTACCCAAAACAAAATAAGGTCCATTTATATTATCGGCTCGCTCAATACCATAATCTTGTACATCAGCATCTTTATCAATAAAACCATAAACCTCTACGCTGTTTTCATTTTTTACGGTAGCACGGGCCATATATAATAATCTGCTTTTTTGTATTACTAGGGCATCTATACATTTTATGTTGGAAGTAGAAGTATAAAGACCGGTGGTGTCTGTAACTTTTACATAATAGCAATATTGACTGCCGCTTATCACGTTTGTATGTTTATAATTTAAATCGGCCGGCCCACCTTGGTAAACCAATACACCTTTCTGAAAAGTGCCATCTGACTGCGTAATATCTGCGAAAACCTCATATTTAGACACGGCTGTTTTTGTCCATGTTTCATAGGCATTCCAACGCAGGCTTACAAAACCATCGCACGGGTCTGAGTTTACATTTAAAAACAGTGTACCGTGTGCTGTTGCGTTTAAATCGCTACTCTGATTTCCGCAACTATCCATAGTTACTACTTTGTATTTTTCTGATTCTTGATTTGCCAAAGATGCCATGTAGGTATAAGGCATTGCAACACCTCTGGGTAAATCTGCAATAGGCACCCAAGAACCGTTTGCATCTTGTTTTAATACAATGTATTTAATAACATCATTAGATACAGTAGTCGTATCAAAACTAAGTGTAGCTAAACCTCCCACAACAGAAACTGTATCTATTGCAATGACATCATTGTTATTTTGGTCTGATAAATAGGCGCTATCTACCGTTGATAGACAAGCATTTTTAATTCGGATTTGATACTTTAAACAATCTCCACATAAATTCACAGTGTCATTATAGGTGGTAGATGTGGTGCTATCTATTAAAGACCAATTGTTTGTGCCGCATACTTCTCGCCAAATTTGATATATCTCTCCTTTACTTCCATTGGGATTCCTATAATTCCAACTAAGCATGGCAACAGAACTGTTGGGCGGTGGTGGCGATGCGGTTAACGATATCTGTATAGATTGTATAGTATCAGACGGCTCGCTGATTAAAGAACATCCTCCATACGTACGCATATAATATGCATTTACACCTGTTGGTGGAGCTAAATCTGTAAAACTGGTGGCACTATAATTCGCTATCGTGGCGATAGGCGCGTAATTCCCACCATTATTAGATCGATAGACTTCGTAATAATCAAACTGAATTCCGGTATCGGTAGGCGGAATAAAATCAAACGACAATGCACCGTTGGCATCATAACTCATACAGGCCACTGTTAAATCTGGCGGAATTGGCGGATAATTTTCTACTGTAATTTTTACCGTTGCATAGCTTGTAGCGGGTATTGGGCAAGCATTGTCTTCAAACCTAAAGTAAAAATCATACGTATTTTTAGATACACCGCAAGATGTAGGCGTATAATCCAAATGGTCGCACGTAGTTTGCCAATTAAACTCAACATCATTATTTAAAGAAGAAACAAAAGTGCCAGATGAGTTTAAACTTGTAATGGTAGCGCATGGTGCTTGGAATGAGCAATTGCTAGTATTGTTGTACGGAAACGGACTTAAGTTTCCTCCTTTTCCTTTAAACTCTATTTGCTGCGGAACGCAATTGGGTTGTAAATCTACATCCTGCCCCGTCATTTTAAATTTGATATGCGTTTTGGCATAAACAGTCATTTCGTAGTGTGAAATAACTCCATTTACATAAATTGGTGTAAGCTGTGGAAAGCCGGGATCATACCCAAAACTCACAGTTGGCGCATTATTGGGCGTACCTCCACAAAGCCCCGTAGGTGGTGTACATGGTTTTACAAAAATGGGGATGTCTCTATACACCTCACCAATTAGTTGATTACAACGGTATTCCGAAATTTTTATACATGTAGTAAATCCACCTGTTGTATACGACTTAAATTTTATTTGCCCCAGCTCTCCGTTCAAGGTTGCGGCAACGTTATTGGGATCGTGCACGGGCCCCGGCAATGGACTGGTAGGAGAATATGTGCTGTTTAAGTAGTTTACTGTTGTCCAATTGGGAAAGCTTCCTCCATTTTTAGGAGCGGCCCATTCATAATAAAGAGAGTCTAAATTTTTATCAGACCCTAAGCTTAAGTATTCCGAATCAAATCCGCTACACACTGTAATATCTGGTGCTTCTAGAAAATCTGGAGAATCATCATAACATGGATTAGCTGGCAGAGGGTTTGTAGATCCACCTGGAGTATACGGATGCATAAGAGCCCGTAAAACGTAAGACTGGCCTCCAGGTGATGATAAATTGCTTACTGTACCCGGTCTGCAACAGTCTGTCCACGAAAAATACCATCCGCCAACGGGTGGCGTTCCATTTAACGTAACTGGTGCACTGCGATAAACATGTTGCTCTATAGCCCCAATGTATCCGTTAGGCACAGAACCACAAGGCAACGCACCACATTCTTTATTAATATAGTTTACCGAAATCTTTGTACAGGGTATAGATGCACCTGAATTGGTTGCTAATGTTTCGGTTGTGCTGTTTAAAGGTATTCCTGTACAATCTCTATACAAGGTTAACGTAAACCTATATTGTCCAGAAGGCATACACTCCCACACAATTTCGCCACCTAAAAGGTGCGATGAAAATGAGGGAATTGATGCAGCAATAAATGCGATGAGAAAAAAGAGATTTTTGATTTTATGTTGTAACATGGCCGTAAAATTTTTCTCAAAATTAGATTGAAAAACAGTCAACCAAAAGCAACAACACCCCAAAAAGGCGCCCTAATTAGCCAAGAAAAGCCTTTTCGTTAACTCAACGAAACCACAAAAAATAATACCGTAAATAAACTTAGGTAGATAAGCCCTAAAATGCTCCACACTTTTAAACCCCTTTTTGGCTTTGCATCAATGGGAGTGTGCTTAGAAAAAATCAACTTGTAATTTAAATAGGCAACAACGGGCGCTATTAAAAAAGAAAGTATGGTTGCAGCATCAACCAAAACCTTTAATTGGTTGGTAAAAAATAAAACAACAACTAATCCGCCTATGCCAATTACAAGCAAGCATAATGAGTAATTGATGCGCTTTTTTTCGCTCATCAGCAACGTGAAACTTTCCGAAATAGTTCTTGCATAGCCATCAAAAACAGTTAGCGTGGTGCTTAACATTACGCTAAATGCAGAAATAGCAATGATGTAAAAGCTCCAATTGCCCAACTTGCTTGTAAACATTTTCATTAATTGCTGGGTAAAACCCGCGGCCGAATTAGAAAACACCTCTCCGTTGGCAAACATAACCTCGGCACCCAACACCAGAAAAAGCAACGCCAATACCGATGTGGCTATATATCCAATTCTAAAATCGAGCAACGCCTCTCTTAACGAAGGCTTATAACCTGTTTCTTGAATTCGTGCTACAGTCCAAATGCTACTCCACGCGCTCATATCTATGGCTGTTGGCATCCACCCCATTAAGGCAATTATAAAAATCCAGTGTTTTTTTTCGGATAATAAATCTAACACGTTTAGTTCTGTGGCGGGCGTTGCGCCATCGGCAAGCACCAAAAAAAAGGACAATAGTGTAGATGCAGCAAGGGCAATAGCGATAACTTTTATTATTCTATCTAACGCTTTGTAACTACCTATTACTAATATAAAGATGCAAAACGCGTACAAGGCAATGGCTAAGCTAGAAAACCAGCTAGCCGATATATGCAGCAAATTGGCCAACAACGCGGTTGTAACAAAACTTACCGCGCCTGTTACAATAAACATAGATATGCTTGTTACCAAAAGATAAAGCACCAACCATTTTTTACCCAATTTATAATAACCAGCCAAAAGCGTTGTGCCGGTTGCTTGTGCAAAGCGTGGGGCAAAATCGAAAAAAGGGTATTTTAAAACGTTGGCGAGGATAACAAAAACCACAAGTGCGTAGCCGTACTCTGCGCCCGCCCGCGTGCTATGCACCAAATGAGATACACCAATAGCCGTTCCGGCAAAAACAAGCCCTGGCCCAAATGCTTTCCAAAAATTACGGGGAACCATTGTTAGAAGTTATAAGCCTCGGTAAGCAATTC
Organism: Bacteroidia bacterium; assembly: GCA_030424545.1. Lineage (GTDB taxonomy): Bacteria > Bacteroidota > Bacteroidia > Flavobacteriales > Schleiferiaceae > JAUHWL01. The sequence goes on along the minus strand of JAUHWL010000007.1, from coordinate 35,328 downwards.
TTTTCGTGCCAATTGGTACTCGGCAATAATTTCTTCTACAATTTCTTCGGTAGATTTTATAGCGTTTATTTGGCCGCTAATCTGGCCTATTTCTAATTCTCCTTTTTCTAGATCGCCCAAAAACATACCCATTTTTGCTCGGCCACGCCCCAACAAATCTGCTAGTTCTTGTTTGTTTGCTCCAGCCGCATAAGCCTCTTGCACTTGGTTGTAAAAAGAATTTTTAATTAAACGCACTGGAGCCAACTCCTTTAAAGTAAGCGCTGTTGCACCTTCTTGTGCCGATACAATTTCTTGTTTAAATGCATCGTGAGCAGAGCTCTCTGTACTTGCGGCAAACCTGCTGCCTATTTGCACGCCATCGGCACCTAGGGCCAAGGCGGCCAACATGCTGCGTCCGGTGCCAATGCCCCCGGCTGCAATAAGCGGAATGTTTAAGGCTGCTTTTACACTTGGTATTAAACACATCGTTGTGGTTTCTTCACGACCATTATGGCCACCGGCCTCAAAGCCTTCGGCAACTACGGCATCTACCCCAGCATCTTGGCTTTTTAAAGCAAATTTTGCGCTGCTTACTACATGTACCACAGTAATACCAGCTTCCTTTAAATGGCTAGTCCACGTTTTAGGATTGCCAGCCGATGTAAACACAATCTTTACTCCTTCTTCTATAATAATTTGCATGTGCTTATCAATGTCTGGATACAACATGGGCACATTTACGCCAAAGGGTTTGTTGGTGGCAGCTTTGGTTTTTTTAATGTGTTCGCGCAACACATCTGGGTACATAGAGCCCGAACCAAGAATGCCTAAACAACCTGCATTTGCCGCGGCACTTGCTAATTCCCAGCCGCTGCACCAAATCATGCCGGCTTGCACAATGGGATATTTTATATTGAAAAGTTGTGTAATTCTATTCATGCTTTATCAGTTTTATCTGGGTGCTATAATTGGCCCAAGATAAAACGAAAAACACAACATTATTTTTAGCTTTTATGCGTTTGAAAGAAAAGCATAGAATATCAAACACTTACAGTTTCACCATTTTTTCTTTGTAGGATAGCGAACCTAAGTTTACTTGAAAAACATATACACCTGCTGGTAAATTTTGATACTCGGTAAGCACCGTAATTCTAGATTCTACTTTAATTTCTCTTGTGTCGATTCGATTTCCAAGCACATCAAAAACTTGTATTTCTGCTATGGCAGGATAAACCAACAAACGTGCAAAAAGCGTTACATTGTCTACAATGGGATTCGGCATCATCGATAAATCATCGTCTGAATACGGCAAATTCTCATTGTTTGTTAGAAAAAAATCGGCCAAATAAAAATCGGGAATTCCATAACCCAACTGGTTGTTCGGATCATCATATAAATGTGCACTTTGCATTACGGCATCTCTTACTTCCATAGCCGTAGCATGGGGATGATTTTGCCACAAACAAGCACTTAACCCGGAAACCAAAGGTGCCGCAAATGATGTACCGTTACCGTTGGTAATGCCTCCCGTTGTTGATGCCAAATAAACACCTTGGGCTTGTGCCGAAACATCGGGTTTTATTCTTCCATCGGCAGTTGGCCCCACACTGCTAAAAAGCACGTAATTGCGCTGTGCATCTACACCTCCAATGGCTAAAATGCTATCTGCATCGGCTGGTGTAATAATTTTTTGCCAACTACTTCTACCTTCGTTTCCTGCACTATTTACCACTAAAATTCCTTTACGTGCGGCCATTACAGCAGCTTTGCTTGTTGTAGCGGTTCTCCCATCTAAATCGTCCCACGTATAATTTCCAACGCCTCCATCAAATGTGGCATAACCTAAGCTAGAGGTAATAATATCTGCCCCCGCGCTATCGGCAAACTCCGCAGCCGCCACCCAATTGTCTTCTTCAATGGGTGTTTCACTACTCTGGTCTTCGCTTTTAAGCAAGAGGTAGTTGGCCATTGGCGCACTACCAATCAATTGAAAGGGAACGTTTCCTGCCAACACGCTTAAAACATTCATGCCGTGGCTACCGTTGTGAAAAACATCCTGATCTCCATCTACAAAATCTTTGGTGGCCAACACTCCGTTTCTGTTCCATAAACTATCAAACGGCATAAATTGATTTGCACCCGTAAATCCACCATCCAAAACAGCAATAAGCATGTTTTGTCCGCGCCAATTGTTGTTGTGCAAATAATCGCCATTCATCATGAATATCTGATTGGCACTTGGGCCATATTCGTATGGCGCTGTGTTGTTTACTGCAGCCAAACTAAACGAATTCTCTAAATTATTTTCTGTTTTTTGTAGCGAATGAACTTCGGCAATTTTTGTTACAAAATGTTGTTTTTTAAGTTGCACGATTTGGTCTTGCGTAGCGTGCACAGACACTGCATTTAACCAACGAGAGCGCTGCCTTACTTGCACATCTAAACCCTTTAGCCGCGCGATATAATTTTCTGAAACAGGTAAATCTGAATACTGAATGGGAATGTTTTGTTTCTCTCTTCTAGCAATTGATTTTTGGCTTAAGTAGCGCTCTGGCTCGGCCAACATAATGGCGGCATTGGGTTTGTCTTTAAAATACACCCATACCAAATTTTGGCTGTACACATTTGTACAAAATATAGAGATGAGTAAAACAAAAACTAATTTTTTCATGCCGAAATTACTCCGCTACCTATTAATTCATCTTGATTGTACCACGCGGCAAACTGCCCTGCAGCTATGGCTTTTTGTGCATTTGAAAACACAATATACAACCCGTCTTCGGTTTTACATAATGTAGCTTTTTCTAAGGGCTGTCTGTAGCGGATGCGTACATCAAACTCTCTTTCTTCGCCAATGTTTAAAGCCAAATCTTCGCGCAGCCAATGTTCATCGGCAGATTTAATTAATAACGCGTTTCTGTATAACCCTGGATGTTGCTCGCTTTGCCCAACATAGATTACGTTTTCTTTTACATCTGTAGCAATTACAAACAACGGCAATGGCGAACCACCAATTTGCAATCCTCTGCGTTGTCCGTTGGTAAAGTAATGCGCGCCATTGTGCTGCCCCAAAACCTTACCCATATCTTTTGTATAAACAAATGGAGCTGCCAATTCGGCCAAACTATTTTGGTTGCTACCCGATGCCAACACCGGCTGTTGATATACATTGTGTGTGGCGGAAATTTCTATCACATCGCCTTTTTTGGGCTTTAATTGCTGTTGTAAAAAATCGGGCAAACGCACATGGCCAATAAAGCAAAGGCCTTGACTATCTTTTTTATTAGCTGTAACCAAATCTAGGTTTTGTGCTATTTCTCGTACTTCTGGTTTGGTTAACTCACCAATGGGAAAAAGTGCTTTTGCAAGCTGTTGTTGATTTAACTGACACAGAAAATAGCTTTGGTCTTTGTTTTGGTCTACACCCGCTAATAACTGATATTTTGTTTCCCCGTTTACAACAACCTCGCCTTTACGGCAATAATGCCCTGTGGCAACATAATCTGCCCCAAGCGCCATAGCGGCTTTTAAAAAAGAATCGAATTTTATTTCTCTGTTGCACAGCACATCCGGGTTTGGCGTGCGACCGGCTTCATACTCGTTAAACATATAATCAACTATACGCTCTTTGTACTCTGCACTTAAATCTATTACTTGAAAAGGTATGCCTAGTTTTTCGGCAACCATCATGGCATCATTGCTATCTTCTACCCATGGGCACTCGTTGTGTAAGGTTACAGATTCATCTACCCAATTGCGCATAAAAAGGCCTATTACCTCGTAGCCTTGTTCTAATAACAAATGTGCGGCTACGCTGCTATCTACTCCACCCGATAATCCTACAACAACCTTTTTCATTTTAAATTTCTGTAGACTTTATTAGTTTGCCTTGTTTGTATTCTTCTTTCAAGATTAGCTTTCCTTCTTCGTAAATAAGCCAAACTCCGGTTTTTAGTCCGTTTTTATAATTGCCACGAGCTTGAGGTTTTCCTAGGCCATCAAAATACGTGCAGGGGCCGTTTAGCTTTCCGTTTTCGTAATTGCCCTTAACATGGTTTTTGCCATCTTCATATTTCTGTACCCACAAACCATGCTTTTTTCCATCAATATATTCAATGCGTTCTGCTACGTTTCCGTCTTCAAAATAGGTTACCCATGCTCCGTTTTTTATGCCTTTGGCGTAGGCTTCTTCGGCTATAAAAATGCCTTTGTCGTTGTAAATACGCCAAATGCTATCTTTTTCTTTGCCGTTATATTTTCCTTCGGCTATTAAAACGCCTTGTTCATTATATTGTTTAGAGTCTGAGTTACCCGTGTTTTTGCGATACACATTCACGGCCATTTCTTTGCCGTTTTCATAGTAATAGGTAAATGTCCCTACCGGAATGTCATTTTTAAAAGTTCCTTGATATCTTAATTTTTCATTGTCGTAATACTTTTTCCAAGTGCCCTGTTTACGACCCTGGGCATCTGTATTGTTGTATTGAGCCATGGCAAACTGTGATGCCAAAGCGGCTAAAACGAAGAATATTTTGTACATAAATTTATTTCTGAAAACGTGCAAATTTAACGATGTAGAATGTATTGGTTGCGTACTTTCAACAACTACGCCAGAATGATTAACGCGTATTTCTAAAACTTTTGTACCTCTGTCTAAAATAAAAAAGTACAAAAACATAAATTGCCCTAAATTGTTACTTCACAACAGTTTGTGAGGCATGAAAGAAAAGTTACCACGCAGAAATTTTTTAGCCAAATTAGGTCTGATAACGGGCGCTGCCGTTTCTCTTCCGTTTGAGGGCATTTCTAAAACAATTACAAAAATGAATGAAGCTATAAATCCGATAAAATCCATTAAACCTTTAGGGTTTCAGTGGGAAACACAAGACCCTTTTTTGTTTTGTGTTCACCACGAAGATCATTATCCTAAAGGAAACGAAGTAATGGGGCCTGACAAAAAACTACTGACGGGCCGGCACGCAGGAGATGATTTTATTATTAAAGATGGTTTTAGAATGTATCATGGTAAAAATGTTCCTGGTTTTCCTGGTCATCCGCACCGCGGTTTTGAAACCATTACTGTTGTGCGTAAAGGCATGGTAGATCATGCAGATAGTTTGGGGGCCGCTGGCCGATATGGCGATGGCGATGTACAGTGGATGACGGCTGGCAAAGGCGTACAACATTCTGAGATGTTTCCACTTATTAAAACCGATGGGGAAAATCCGTTAGAGCTGTTTCAAATTTGGTTGAATTTGCCACGTAAAAGCAAAATGGTTGAACCTCACTTTAAAATGCTGTGGAGAGAAAACACGCCCATTTTTACAACGGACGATAAACAAACCAAAGTAGAAGTTATTGCTGGTAAGCTAGGCCATGCAACCGCTCCTGCCCCTCCGCCCGACTCTTGGGCCGCAGATGCCCTTAATGAAGTGGCCATCTACAACATGAAGTTACAGCCCGGTGCGCAGTTTACTCTTCCGCTAGCTAGTAAAGAAATAAACAGAACCCTCTATTTTTATGAAGGCGATGCCCTGACCATTGGCACAGAAAAGATTTCTAAATATCATGCGGTTGAATTAAAACCCGAAGTTGAAACACACTTAGTGGCCGGAAATAACGAAGTGAGCATACTTATTTTACAAGGAAGACCAATTGGTGAACAGGTCATACAGTATGGCCCTTTTGTGATGAATTCTAAACAAGAAATACAAGATGCATTTGAAGACTACAACAGAACCAAATTTGGTGGTTGGCCATGGCCCAAGTACGATCAGGTGCATGATAGAACAAAAGGCAGGTTTGCTTTGCATGCCGATGGAACGTTAGAAGAAAAAGATAAATAAACCTCGCGCCTTAAAAACATCATTTAACAAAAATGCAAACCCCAAAAGAGCATTTGCTTAACTGGCAAGAATTTATGCATGTAGAAATGCGTGTGGGCACAGTTTTACATGCCGAACCTTTTAAAGAAGCCCGAATTCCTGCCCTTAAATTAAAAATAGATTTTGGCGAGTTTGGTGTTAAAAAAACTTCGGCACAAATTACCGAGTTGTACACACCAGAAAATATAATTGGTAAACAAGTTGTTGCCGTAATTAATTTTCCGCCAAAACAAATTGCCAATTTTATGAGCGAATGCTTGGTACTTGGTGCCGTTAACAACAAAACAGTTACTCTTTTACAGCCTGATGGAAAAGTAGAGAACGGCACCCGAATTGGTTAAACAAAAACGTATGGAACAAAATATATTTCAGATAAGTATTGTAGTTGATGACTACGATAAAGCCATAGAGTTTTACACTAAGAAGTTACATTTTGATTTACTTGAAGACACTTTTCTACCCAATGAAAACAAAAGATGGGTGCGCATAAAACCCAAAGGAAAAGCAAACATGGCGCTGCTATTGGCCAAAGCAAAAAACGAAACTCAGAGACAATATGTAGGAAACCAAACAGGCGGACGCGTGTTTTTATTTATGCACACCGATGATTTAGAAAGAGATTTTGCCAACTTAAAAAAACACAACATAGAAATTGTAAGAGCCCCAAAACAAGAAGATTTTGGCAAAGTTTTGGTTTTTGCAGATTGCTTCGGAAACCTTTGGGATTTAATTGAACCCAAAGCATAAAAAAACCGTCTTGCTACCCATTTTTAAAAGACAAGACGGTTAAAAAAACTAAACACCAAACTAAACTCTCACGCGTATTCTCCGGTAAAATACTTTAACAAATCTGTTGTAGTAACTATACCTATTAGCTCTTCACCATCTAATATGGGTAAAGCATGAAAGTCCATTCTTATTAATACTTGGGTGGCATCGCCCACTGTAGCGTTTTTTTGAAGTGAGAAGGGTTTCCTAATCATAACCTGATCTAAACTTAATAGACTCATTACCGTTACTTCATCTTCATCACTTTCTTCGCCAAAACTTGCCGCAAAACTCAACCGTTCTAAATCGGTTAAACTAACTATACCAATTATGTTTTTCCCTTGAATCACAGGCATGTGTCTAATGTGCTTTTTTTTCATTAAACGCTCTACCTCATGCAAAGGGGTTTCTTTTGTAACAGACAAAACTTGGCTTGTCATTATATGCGTAATGGGAACGTGCGTTTTCATTTCACCTATTTTTATTGGTTTAAAGGTGAAGCTAATTCGGGTAATAAAACACGACAATTGTCAGTTTATAAATTAAAAAAGGCACTTTTTATTGTGAAATAAAAAAGTGCCTTTTGGTTTTTTGCAGTATGTAAAAACGGCTTATGTGAGCGCTTCTACATAGAATTTAATCTAACAATACCACCCTATCTACATAAACATCTCCGTTACCACCAGAAAGTTTCACAATAAAGGTTCCTTTATTTTGCAGGTCAATATCAATTGTTCTGCTATTTTCAGGAATTGACGTTGATTTAATTAACCTACCTGCTAGATCAAGAATTTCAATTTTGTCAAAAGCATTTTCTTGCCCCAATTGAACGCGTAACGCGCCTTTTACTGCATATACAAACGCTTTTTGTTCTTCAGAGAAATTCGCATCTGTTTTAAAATGAAGCAATTCAAAATAATATACTTTGTTGGCATCTATATAAACGTCTAGTTCACCTTGCTGTAAATCATGTATTTTACCTGTTGTTTTATCTAAAATGTAATTAGGTTCTTCTGCATTAAAATTATTACCTAGCGCTACATTCAATTTTACATTTCCTGCTTTTTTACTGGTAACTACAAAAGGTAATGGGTATTGATATTGCGAAGTTGAATTAAAAGCCATGTTAAAGTCGGTGTGATTCAAAAAGACTGAAACGCCATTGCCACTTGTCATTTTTAAATGATCATAAGCCGGATCAAATTTCTCTGTTGCCCCAAAAAACTCAGCATATACAGCCTTATCCTGAGTTGAATTTAAGCCTGCGATAATTTCAATTTGATTTTTTACCTCGGTAGCATTTGTTTTTAATGATGGAGATTCCGTAGCGTTTCTCATGGCATCTGTAAAGCTTAAAGAGGCAGAAGGCGTAGACGATGCTTGCACCCAAAATGCTTTTCCTTTTGCTATAAAATCTGTGGCGCCATTCACACTCGTTGCTGTATTTGGATTATAAGAGGCATAGGCTCCAGAAGCTCCAATATTGGCATCCCAGAAATAATACGTAGAGGCCAACTCTACCGGGAAACTCGGACCCGCTTCTACCAAACTCCATTGCACTGTAGAGGGATAAGGATTGTAAACAAAATTCCATCCGTCTGCGCCATTTTCAAAATCTATTCCATTACCCGCGCCTGAGCTATAAGCCAGATTTTGTGACTGGTTACCCGTTACAACATTACCAGTAGCATCAATAAGGAGCGGCAATGATGAAAAATTGTCACCGTTTGAGCTGCCGGTAAATACAGATACTCCTTGGTTAAAACTAGCCGCACTTCCTCCTGTTGGAGTGCTCCAATTGCTTGTAGATGCGTTCCAAACCCAAATGCTTCCTGTAGCGTTGGTTGTAAAGTTTATCGTGTTAAAATCATCAACCAACTCTTGCAGGTTGCAAATAACAGGCGAAGCCAGATGACGATAGCCACTCGCACCGTTTATGTACCATTGGTTAATTACATCGCCTAAAATGCTACCCGCACCAGCAGCAATTTGTGCATAATTTAATTCGCTTGTTGCCTTCAATACCAATTGTCCATTTGCATTTAAAGTACCGCTAATCGGGTTAATCAGGTGCGTAACTTCCAAACTGTTTGCTCCGCTTAATGAAACTGCATTTGCACCCATGTTAATATCAAGGTCATATATTTCTTGATTGGCATTTAGATTAACCATATAACTTCCAGAGACATAAGTATTGTCAAAAACCACTTTATCTACAGTTGTTGGCAACACATCCGTACTCCAATTCAGTGCATCAGACCAATTGCTAGTTGCTGCTCCACCATCCCATAAAAGCGTAGGTGTTAATAGCTCCGTAATGCTAAAGTCATCTATAGCCATGTCGCTAGTAAAATTTTGTATGTCTTTAGCTTCAAATTCAAAACCTACAAATCCGCCATTATAATTGGTAATATCTATTTCAGCTAAATTCCATTGATTGTCTTGGTCTCCAGACAATGACCAAATGCATTCTCTAGTTCCGTTAGAAATAGCATAAACACTAAGCATACCCATGCTGCTACCATACATATGGTAGTAAAAAACAAGGTTTTCTGCCGATTTAGAAGTTAAATCAAACTGTGGTGTGTATAAAACCATTGTACCACCAGAAAAACAACCACTAGCTTCTGTATAAAGATATTTGCCATTAGCTCCTGTAGTATGATCATTGCTAGGCCCTGTATTGTTAGAGGCGGTACCATTTGCATCCGTTAACCAATCACTATTGTCTTGGCTATTGGGGAGGTTAATCCAACCTTCACTTAATGGGTCTGCATTAAAGCAATCATTTCCCTTATCTGGAGCATCTGCAAAACCATCAAAATCTTGAGTATAAGGTATTGCTTTGGTTGAATTTACGTTGATGTAATTTGTTTTGGTTAAGGCCGCAGAAGAGCCATAACTATTGGTTGCTGTTAAGCTAATGGTGTACGTTCCCGCCTGGGTAAACGCTACTTTAGGGTGTTGAGAATTTAACGTAGTTCCTTCTAAAAGAGTGTAGTTTGCTGGCGATATAGTCCATGCCCAACTTGTTGGCAATGCAGCCGATTGATCTTGTAAAACCACCGGCACATTTACTCCTGAATAAACTGGAGATGCACTAAATAATGCCGTAGGAGCCTGTTCTGAAAACGCATCGCTTGTGAACAACCCTCTTCCATAAGTTGCAGCTGCTACTTGTTTATCGCTGTCTCTCATTTGCAACATATCTACTCTAACATTTGCTAACCCTGAGGTGCTTGGTAGCCAGTTTGGACTTGCCGCACCAAAGTTTGTTGTATGCCAAACACCAAGCTCTGTAGCCACAATTGCTTCATTGCTATTACCTGGTGTTGGATTTTGTAAAAACCATCTAATGGGCATATCGGGCAAGTCTCCTTCCTTCTCAGTCCATGATGCTCCACCATTTGTAGTATGCCAAATAGAGCTAACGCCATAATTAGAAAATACCGCAACCAACTCTAAATCTGTACTTCCAACAAACACATGAATAATTGTTGCTGTTGGAAATGAACTACCTGAAATATTGGTTAATGTTGGTGTTCCAGACCCTCCATCTGCATCGGTTACCTTAAAAAGATCTCCATTTGAAGTACCAATATATAACGTAGATGATGCCACAGAATTTGGCGATACTGATATGGCCGTTGTAATTCCGCCAAGTCCAAGCGAAATAGTTGAGTTTGAACCCAATGGTCCCTGACTTGCCGGAATGATTGTTTTATTAATGGCCGTGCTACTTTCTGCAGAATAAAGTATGTTTAAATGATTATCATACGCAGAAGGATTAATAAAAGACCCCGAATTTTTTGATAATAAAACATCTACTGTGGTACCACCATCCAAAGAATAATAGTAATTATTATATACGTAAGATGTAATAAAAATATCTGCTTCATTTTGGTCTATAAAACAAAAACCACCATCACCACCCGTAATTTCACTTGCCGGTGCTTTGCCAAAACTGGTAAATAACCTTGTTCCATTATCTTGTGATCCTGCTAAATGTATATTAGAGCCTATACCTGGACTAATGGCATTGGCATAGAATTGAGAAACATTGTAATTTTTGTTTCTTACAGAAAATGTTGCATTGTTCTGTGCGGTTGTAATATCTGAACAAAAATATACGCCACCATCATTTCCATTTACCAATTGATTTGGAAAGCCTGGTCTAAATACCAATTGATGCTGATCTGCATGAACTAATGCACAATTTAAACTTGCCAAATTATTGTTATTACTCCATTTAGAAACCTGCTCCCAGTTGGTTCCACCATCTGGTGTCCTAAATAAATCTATTCCTCCTACAATTACTTGATTTCTATCTGTAGGGTGTACCGCAGCAATTAAATCATATCTCGCCTGACCGCGCGACATATCTGCGTTCGGTATTCCGTTATCCGCATCTGCTGGTTCGTTTACAGCATTCCAACTTCCTCCACCATTGGTTGTTTTAACAATTTCATGAACCTGACCTGATTGTTCTATGATGGCATATACGTAGTTTTCATCACTTGGGGCACAAGCCAATTCTACTCTACCACTCCCATTTAAAACACCAGATGTATAACTTACATTAAACGTAGTACCGTTTGTAGATTTATAAATCAATCCACCTCCTCTGTTGGTTAATCCATAAGGACTCACATTACTTCCTACCCAAACATTATTGTCTGCATCAATCTCAATGTCTGAAGCCGCTGCCGGAAATGATTGTCCTGAAATATTTGGTAATACTTGTCCCCAAGAATTTCCACCGTTGGTGGATCTATGTAGGCCTACATTAGCTGACCCACCCGTTGGGAAGGTGCCTTCATAATAACGGTTGGTTACCGCGGCAAGAACAGCACTGGTAGCACCCTCGTCTCTTACGGCAATATCATTTACATAATAGAAATTACTTGTTGAGCTAATCTGAGCCCAAGTTTGTCCCCCATCTGTACTTTTCCAAATTCCAGCACCACGACTATCACCTGCAAAACTCTCTCCTGTACCTACATAAAACACATTGGTGTTATTGGGGTCATACGCCATGCAAGTAACCGTTAGATTGGTCCAAAAATCATCAACCTTTTGCCAACTGCTAGATGCATTTGTAATATCATTGTTAAACCACAGTCCACCTGTAACACCGCCTGCCCAAACTTTTTTGGCATTTGCATCATTAGGATCAAACATTATTGCTCTTGTTCTTCCTCCAGTATCATAAGGGCCACGCTCTGTCCAAGGAAAACCAATTTGACCAGGTACTTTTTTAACCTGGCTACTATAATTATTTACTTTCTCTAAAATTGGTATTAGTTTTTCTGGCGTTGGATGTCCAAGCGCTGGATTTTTGGTTCTTTCCCAATCTTGCAAATTTGCACCTGTAGGCATTGCTTGAGAAGGTGCGTGTTTAATTTGCGCGCTATTCTGCTTATCTCCTTTACAAGAAGTAATCAATAAGGCAATCGAAACTATAGTAAAAAGGTAAAATTTTTTCAAGATATTTTGTTTTTGATTTGTCGCAAATCTAGATAAACAAACAAATAATTTGATATAATAATAAAATAAAAATAATAATCGCAACCATCTAATATGTAGGGGTTTACACTGTTAGTACTAATCACTTAGTTGACTTGCTAATTCCGATAATTTTAAGTGTTTATACACAACCGCGTGTAAGCATTTTACCGTTTTAAAATAAAGGAGATAGGCATGGAATTATTGAGTATTCTTAAATTGAAAAAAATAATTAAACAAGAAGGAACCTTTTTGCCCAAATAAGTGTCTATCATTTAGAGAACGTTTATTTGAATTATTAAACTAACAAACAAAAACATCATGAAAATTAAATTCCATTTACTCGCCATTTTATGCTTTGCCTTATTGGCAAGCCAAGCACAAGAAAAACAAGACCGACCTGTTTCTAACTTTAGCTATATAGAAGTTTCTGGCGTATTCAAAGTATTTATCCGCACAGGAGATAAAGCTGCGCTAACCATCGTTGCAGATGACCATGTGATAAACAATGTAGAAACCGAAGTAGATAATGGCGTTCTTGAAATAGAACTAGACTCTGAATGGTGGGAAAGCAACAACAATATAAAAGTACTTGAAGCCTATATAACTGTTACCGAATTAAAAGGAATGGATATTAGCGGAGCATGCGTTGTAGAAACTAAAAACACTTTAAGCGGCAATAACATAGAAATAGAAGCTTCAGGCGCTAGTAAAATAAACGCCAAATTGAGTTATACATCTGTTGAATTAGATTTATCTGGAGCAAGCAAATTAGAACTAACCGGAAATTGTGGTGAACTTTTTATTGAAGGTTCTGGCGCATCTATGATTAATGCTGCACATTTGCAGGCTAAAAATGTAAACGTAGATGTTTCTGGAGCAAGCAAGGTTAGCGTGCATGCCACAAACAAATTAAATATAGACGCATCTGGTGCTAGCAAGATTAGCTATAAAGGCAATCCTAGTATTAAAAAAGATGTTTCAGGCGCATCAAGTGTTACGGCATTGAATTAAAATATGAGTAAAATATTAGTAGATCCTGCCATTCTTGCTAAAGCGCAAGAATGGCTTTCTTCTTCTTTTGATGAAGAGACAAGAAGTCGTGTACAAGATTTAGTAGAGAACAACCCTGAAGAACTTATTGAAAGTTTTTATACCGATTTAGACTTTGGTACAGGTGGTTTACGCGGCATTATGGGCGTAGGCACCAACCGAATAAATAAATACACATTAGGGATGACTACCCAAGGGTTGTGTAATTATCTTTTAAAACAAAATAAAGACAAGAAAAATTCTGTAGCTATTGCTTATGATTGCCGAAACAACAGCAAAACATTTGCAAAGCAAGTTGCACAGGTTTTTGCTGCCAACGGCATTAAGGCGTACTTGTTTTCTGATTTACGCCCTACCCCTGAGCTTAGCTTTGCCATAAGACATTTAGGTTGCGATAGCGGCATAGTACTTACAGCAAGCCACAATCCAAAAGAATATAACGGCTATAAAGTATATTGGAATGATGGCGGACAACTTGTACCACCACATGACAATGGTGTAATTGCGGAAGTGAGAAAGGTTTCAATAAATGACGTAAAGTTTGATTTTGATAAAAATCTTATTGAATACATTGATGAAAGCATTGATCGTGCTTACTTAGATGAAATTAAAAACTTAAGTCTGAGCAATAGAGGGAAAAATGAGTTAAAAATTGTATTCACAGCTCTACATGGTACCTCGGTAACGCTTCTACCAAAGGCACTTAAAGAAAACGGTTTTACCAACGTTTTAAGCGTAAAAGAACAAGAAAAACCCGATGGCAATTTTTCTACCGTAGAATCGCCAAACCCAGAAGAGGCTGCTGCCCTAAAAATGGCCGTTGACTTAGCAGTAAAAGAAAATGCCGATTTAGTCATTGGATGTGATCCGGATGCAGACAGAGTTGGAATTGCAGTTAGAGATTTAAACAACAATATTATCTTGCTCAATGGCAACCAAACTGCTTGCTTGTTGGTTGATTACGTGCTAAAAATGAATAAACAAAACGGCACTATGCCGGCAAACCCGTTTATTGCAGAAACCGTTGTTACCACAGATTTAATTGAGAAAATTGGAACAGCCTATGGAGTGCAAACCAAAAAGTGTTTAACAGGGTTTAAATGGATAGCAGAAATTATACGGGAAAATGAGAACCAAGAAAAATACATGGTTGGCGGTGAAGAGAGCTACGGTTATTTAATTGGCGATTTTGTTAGAGACAAAGATGCCATTGGCGCAGCTGTTATTATTGCAGAAGCAGCAGCTTTGGCAAAAGCAAGCGGAAGCTCACTGTACAAGGAATTAATTTCTATCTATGAAAAACACGGCTATTACTTAGAAAGACTAATTTCAATCACTAAAAAAGGAAAAGCCGGCAAAGAAGAAATTCAAGCAATGATTGAAGGCTTTAGAAATAACCCTCCACAAGAATTGGGTGGTTCTAAAGTAATAACATACATAGACTACAAAAGCGGTATAGTTAAGAATTTAGAAAATAATAGCGAAAGCAAAACTGGTTTGCCAAGCAGCAATTTTGTACAGTTTATAACCGCCTCTGGCGATAAAATTACAGCAAGGCCAAGTGGTACAGAACCTAAAATTAAATTCTACTTTAGTGTGAATACTCTCCTTACTAGTAGTTTAGAATTTGAATCAACCACGTCAAAATTGAATAATAAAATTGATGCAATTATTACTGAGCTAGGCCTCTAATTATTGCAGAATAATGGCAAAAACAAAGAGCTCTTCCAAAAAAGAAGAGCTTTTTTATGCCTCAATATTTTTTTGATGCTCAACAAAGTACATGTTTATCATTCCTTTATTTTTTGCCTCAATTTGCCCTCGTGATATACATGTGAAATTTTCATGTACCCTCTTAAATGTATCTTCAGAAATATTAATTTTCCCAGGAAAGCTATTCTGTTCCATCCGGGCTGCAATGTTTACCGCATCGCCCCAAATGTCATATTGAAACTTTTTAGAACCTACAACTCCTGCAATTACATTACCAGTATGCAAACCCACGCGCAATTCAAAAGCAGGCATATTTAACCGCAATCTATCTTTACTTAACGCTTCAACTTTTTCTTGCATGGCAATGGCGGCAGATACCACATCTGATGCTGTGGCCTTATTGTTATGAGGCATTCCTCCTACTGCAACATAGGCATCACCAACAGTTTTAATTTTCTCCAAACCATACGTTTCCATAATGTCGTCAAATGCGCGGAAATACGTATCTATTTCTTTTACCAAATTTTGTGCATTTAGTTTTTCAGCAATTTTTGTAAAGCCTACTATGTCTCCAAAAAGTATAGTTACATTTTCAAACTGATGGGCTGTAGTTACTCCCGTTTTTTTGAGTTCCCTTGCCGTTTGTTCTGGTAATATGTTTAACAACAACGCATCAGACCTTTCTTTCTCTGTTCTTGTTTGCTTGTACTGTCTAAAAATAAGCGCACTTAATACCAGAAATAATATCAACCCACCAGCAAAAGCATTAGATTTAATTTTAGATGCTCGCAAATCGGCAATTTGTTGTTGCTCTTCTTTTAAACGCTCTAATTGCCTTTGCTCAATTTGATGCTGCAATTCTAAAATCATTAATCCTTCTTGTTCTGTTTCTTCGTTAAGTTTTAATGTTAACCAGGCATTTTCATTTTTATATTGAAATGCTTTTTCATAGTCACCTTGCATGGCATAAATCTCTACCAAGATTTGCGTAGCTTTTATTCTATTGGGTAAATATTTTAGCTCAATAGCACCGGCATTAGCTTTTAAGGTAATTTTTAAAGATTCTGCATAAAGTTTATTTCTAAGCAAAAACTCTGCATAGCGCAATTGTATGTGGGTGGATTTATACAAGTGCTTTTCTTTATCAATATCTGCTATAACAAGTTTCCAATAATAATTGGCAGAATCTATATTCTTATCATTCTCTAAAAAATATGCCTTTAACCTATGAAAAAGCTTGTGGTTGTTTTCTTTAACATTTTTATATTCTTCAGGATATTGTACAAGATATACTTCTTGTAACTTTTTAAATTTATTGTTGTCAATAAGCACAGAGCGGTACAAAGACCATAAATCTACATAGCCTTTTTCATATCCATTCTGTTTCGTGAATTTTAGCAAACTCTCAATTTTTTGCTCCACTTCGTCATTAATGCCTAAGTTCACTTGAATCTCCAATAATCTATATTCATCGCTTAATATAGTTGCCGTGTCTATAATAGGTTGCCGTTTTAATAATTCTATATGCCGTAATCTATACTCTTGAGACTTGAGGTAGTTTTTATTAAACAAAAACATGTAACTCATCGCATCATAAACAAGCATTTTAAGTTCATCATTGTCTAGCTTTTCTGCCAAATCTAAAGCCTGTAAAAAATGTTCTAATGCTTCTTTTTTATCATCTAGTTTATCATAGCACGACCCTATTTGCACTAAGCTTCTGCATTTAAAGTAAGCATTACCAGCATTTTTGGCCGTTTCTAAACCTTTTTTAGCAAGCAACAAAGCCTCTTTAAAATTAAATCCACCAAAACGAGCAAGCGAAAGAAAATGCTGAGAATACCACAACAAATTTTCGCTGCCCGTAATTTGCGCTAACCGGGCAATTTCTTGCGCATGTTGGTAAGCTGCTTTTTGAGAAACGATATAATCGTTTAAAGAATAATAATAATCGTAAACCTCAATAATAATATCTTCATTATTGGTTTGAGTGGCCAACAGCATAGTTTTTTGCGTAATCGTGTCAAATGCTTCTAAATCACCTTTTATTGTAGAGTAATATTTAGACAGCTCTTTCAGCGCATTTAATTCTGCTGTTACAGAATGTTTAGAATTGTTATAATTCTTCCAAAGAGATTTTTCATTTACGCTTGCAAAACCTTGAAATTGAAGACAACCCAAAACAAATAAGAGCAGCCATTTACATAAAAAATTGTTGAAAATGCGTAAAATCACTTTGATAGTTTGTTAAACCTAGGTTGGTTGGCTAAGATATTTTAATGTACTTTTCGCTGACCAACTTAATTAATTCTTTTATGATAACTAAAACAATCACCGTAAAACTTATGAAAACCTTATTGTTTACTCTATTATTAGCAGGCACATTTGCCTTTGGCTATTACGAAGGTTTTGATGCAAATCTGTTACGCACCAAAACAATTGATCCAAAAGAAGGGAACACTTTACATAAAGAATATTTAAAAAACGCACAGGCGTATCAAGAAATACTTGGCGCAATGTATTTAAATGCAGAATTATTGAAAGACATTACTGCTTTACGTCAGGCAAAACCTAATGCAGGCGGTTTGCGCATTTATTTTGGGAAAGATGCAAACGGAAAAAGCCAAAATGTTTTGATAACAACTGATAAGGTTGGCATAGAGGACAATACACTTGTGCTAAGTAGTGATGGGATAATGAGTACATGTCCAACGTTTTGCGATGCAGCATCACAAATTAGAAAGTAAATGAGAACTACAACTAACCTTAAATATATAAACTATGAAAAACGTAATCATTTTCTTAATAGCCCTACTTATAGGGTTTGCCACTAGGCATTTTACTGACAATTATTTTCATTCTGAAAGTAACAACTCTTTTACCGGAATAAAAGTTGATCCTAGTACCGCCCAAGAGTACGCAACCAATTATGAAGGGTTTCCTAAATATTATTATTTAACCCAAGATCAAATTAATGTTTTTGCAACTGCAGCTAAAAATTATCCGCAAAACCAAAATGGAGAAAAACCACCCACAGGATTTGCCGTTTATCTTGGAAACATAGATGGCCAAGATGAGAATGCAAATGCCATTATGGTTGCAGGTATGACAGACGATAGAATCCGTGGTGATTACTTTGTACAGCCTTCTACCCATAATTATGGAATATGCCCTACAATGTGCGATGTTGCAAATGGACTAACGGTAGAAGAAAATGGATGTCCGCCACATTGTGCCTCTACGGGTATTTTACCAGACGACATGTTGGTAATAGCCAGTAGTTCTTTGGCATCCTATTTTTGTGAAGGTGATTATACCTGTATAGGAAAAGGAACTAGCTATGCCGTAGGAACCAATTTACGCCTTGGTTATTATGGAGAAGTTTGCCCAAACAATTTAACCTTAGGCGATGGGTCTTTGTGGCGATTTACAGGAAATTGCGTTTGTAATTAAACTCTTCTTCCTAAAGCAAAATAAAAAAAACGCCCCTGCAAAATGCAGGGGCGTTTTTTGTTATGCGCTATTATTTTATGGTTTTGATGTTATCATCAATAACGCGTTCTATTAACACTCGCCTTGGGTCTATGGCCGCTTTTAGTGGTTTGGTATCAGTAAGCAGTGTAAAGGTTAAATTCTTTTTGTGCATTAAAACGCGCTTATGGGTTATCAATTCTTCTTCATCCTCATCAGCAAAAAGCCCAATATCAACCCAATCATGCATGGTAGCTTCCGATTCATAACCCAAACTATCGGCATACATTTTATGTGCTTCAAGCTCAATAGTAACCTCGTACTTACCTTCTACTTCTTTCATTGTGGCTTCGTTTAGACGTAAATCATAAAGTGTAATTCGCTTAAACAAATCATCTACCATGTATTGCATAGAATCGGGCACGTTTGCGTATAAATGCTTTAAAAAATCAACCGATCTAGGGTAAGGGGGGTTTTTGTATTTAAACTCATCTAGAAAATCGCGCAAAGCCTTGTTTACATTTTCTTCGCCAACGTAATCTTGCAAAGAATATAGAGCTACAGAACCTTTACCGTAATGTATATACTGCTGATTTTCTACTTTGTACAAAGGCAATTCTTTTTCGCGTTCTCCGCTTCTACCGTTTAAATATCTGTCGTAATCATATTTTAAAAACTTGGTCATGCGCATGTCATTGTTCAAGTCTTTTTTCATCACCATTAAAGATGAGTATTCAGAAAAACTTTCGGTTAACATGGTGCCGCCTTGCATGTTGGCAGATACTTCTTGGTGCGCCCACCACTGATGCGCCATTTCGTGTGCAATTACGGCATCTATTACATTGTTATCGGTTTCGTCTTCTAAGTTTACCACAAAACCAAATGCTTCTGAATAAGGCATAATTCCCGGAAAAGCTTGTGCAAAAGTTGAGTATCTAGGAAACTCAATAATGCGGGCTTGCTTGTGGTAATATTTGCCAAAGTTTTCTTCGTAATAGTTTAAAGATCTACGCACTGCGGCAATCATCATATCGATATTGTAATTGTGTTTTTTATCGTAATAGATTTCAATGTCAATATCATTGTACTTTTCTCTAGCCACCTCGTATCTAGCACTCATAAACATCATAAACAGCTGCGAAGGATGATCTACTTTGTAGTTAAAAAAGTTTCTATCTCCCTCTTTCCATTCTTTTACCAAACTTCCGGGCGCAATAGCAATTTGGTCTGAAGACGTAGAAATTACGGTTTGCATATTCACCCAATCCGAAGTTCCATCAGATAGATAGTTAACCATGCAATTTTTGCCGCAGTTGCCTTCTTCTAACTCGGGCATACGTTTTTTTGGTTTTAAACCATACTCTTTGCGTTTGTATTTATCGCTTAGTTCTATGTTGGCATTGTAGCCTATACCTGGCAAAATGCCTTGGCTGTTTAAAAACGATCCGTTTTCTATAATGCTGGTACTGCCCATACCATCTTCAAAACCTTTGGTGATGTATGCATTGTGTACCACAATATCTAGCTGCTGCCCAGGTTGTAGAGGGGGTTCTAGCTCATAAATTCTGTAACCCAAATAATCGTCATCAAAAACAACGGTTGCACCGGGAATAATAATTTCCGTTTCCCAAGAATCGTCTAAATTAAAATGTAGAGAGTCTATAGCACTATTGCCGAAGTTTTGCATTTTTATTTCGGCCTTAACAATAACATCGCGCTCTTTCGGAAAAATATCTACAAAAAAGTTTACGTCAGTAATTTTAGGTTGGTTGATGCCCTCATACTTTTTAAGCTGTTTTTCGTAAGCTACAAATAGCTCTTCGTACTCATCTCCCGATAAATACAGGTTTAATACTTGCGTATTGTAATACACCCAACCGGCCACAATAGCCCACACCCCAAACAGGCCTACAAAGCCAATAAGCATTTTTTTATCAAGCGCACCTCGTGCAACTTTAAGCCGTTCTTTAAATCCGCTTACTACGCTTCTTTGCCAAAATATACCTGCAATAAAAAGCAACAAAGCCGCAATAAGAACCCAATACGTATTAAACCAAAGTGCACCTTTTAGGCCAGGGCCAAAACCATTCATGTCTGAGTACATGATGCTTGGCGCACCCGAAAAGTTTAGCATATTAGAAGAAACATCGAGCATACTTAGAATAATACCCCACGTAAAAAACACCAAGATGCTAACAAAATAACCTACATAGCGGTTGCCAATTATGGTTTGTATAAAAATGAAAAGAGCTGCATAGAAAATGTATACGGGCAGATCGTCTAGCACAAAACTAATGATGTACACATCTAGCTCTATTCTGGTATAGCCCGAAAGAAGCTGCGCACAAATCCCTATAAAAACGAAAAACGCGTGTAACAAAATGGTTACGGTTATTAACGAGAACATTTTGGCCGCCAAAGCCGAAAACGACTTATGAGGTGTTGCATTTATCACCTCGTGGATGTTGCACATTTTTTCGCGCCAAACCAACTCACCACTAAAAAACACCACAATTATGATGATGAAAATACCCGTGCTGCCAGAAATATCTTGAATAACTTTATACGTAAGCGGATATGCTTTTAAACCGTAAAACTCATAGCCCTCTAACATGCTTATTAAAAGCAATATGGCACTGAATAAAAATAAAATTCGGAACACGTTGTTGCGAATAATGCTTACTGTATTTGTTTTATAAAAACTTAAAAACTGCTGCCATTCGGTGTTTAAATTAAAGGTGCTGGTCCATGTTTTTACATCTTCTACATCAAGCACATTTTTCTTTAAAGTTGGTTCTTCGTTGGTTTTAGTACGGCTGCTAGATTTTTTAATGGTGAATGAAAATGATTTATAACTCCATACCGAAACCAAAATAGCAAACCCAACCCAAATCAATCTATTGGTTAAAATAAGCCCTTCAAACACGGGGCCCATAGTATTTTTCTCAGCAGGCGTCCAATATTTAGTGTAGATAGAATACGTGCGGATTCCAAAAACATCGAGCAAAGCGCCAAGCGTTTCATTATCTATATCAGACAATAAATTGCCCGAAACAATGTATAAAATGATGATGACCAATGCCCCCACAAAAGAAACCATTGTGTTTTTCCATTTATGAGCAAGAAAAAAGATGATGCTGCCCCCAATAAACATGTTGGGAATAATAAACAGCATGTAATTGTTAAAAATGGTGCTGAAATAAAAATCGCCAAACCGTTCAGCATCTACCCAATCAAAAATGGGAGCTATTGTAGCGCCAATCCAAACGCCAACAAAAATGCCTAAAAACGGAATGGTTGATAAAGTAAGTGCGCCTAAAAATCGGCCCCAATAGTAGCCTGACTTTTTAATGGGCAAGCTAAACATAATTTCGTTAAAACCGTAGTTATGATCTCTTAAAGCAGCATTGTTAAAAAATGCTGTAGCAATTATTAACCCGAAAATGCAAAATATCAACACAAATGTTGTAATAATATCTGGCGCGTTTTTATGAATATTGCCAATAGCACCACCTATTTGCACAACATCGCTAGCAACTGCGGCACCAGCAAGCAAACCAAATAGACCAAAAAAGATCCACACCATTGGTTTTTTTAAACCCGGAACGAGTTCTTTTAAATAAAATTCTTTAAACATGGTTTTTTGGTTTAGGCGTTAACGGCTTCAGAATCATTAATTTTTGTGAAGAAAACGTCCTCTAAACTTGGCTCCACTTGAGCAAAACCTTCACCTGGGTTATCATCGCTCAACACATGGATTTGAGGTTTTCCGGCAACCATTTTGTTGCTAATCACATTAAAGTTTGTAAAGTGTTCTTGCAACGATGCTCTATCGATTGATTTTCGCCAAACCTTACCTTTTAAGTCATCTATAACCGTTTGGGGCGATCCTTTGTAAACGAGGCTACCGTGGTTCATTATAGCCATATTGGCACAAAGTTCTTTAACGTCATCTACAATATGGGTAGATAAAATCACAACTACATCTTCACCAACATCGGCTAACAAATTGTGAAATCTGTTTCTCTCGCCTGGGTCTAAACCTGCGGTGGGCTCATCTACAATAATCAGCTTCGGGTTGCCAATTAACGCTTGTGCAATGCCTACGCGTTGTTTCATTCCGCCTGAAAAACTTTTTACAAACTTTTTTCGTTTGTCGTACAAGTTCACTTTTTCCAACAAATAATTAACCATTTCCTTGCGTTGCCCATTGTTGGTAATGCCCTTTAAAACGGCCACATGATCTAGTAAACCCTGTGCAGTAATATTTGGGTAAACCCCGAATTCTTGCGGCAAATAACCCAACACTTGGCGCAACCTTCTCGGTTCTTTTTCTACATCAATATCGTTTAGCATTATGGTTCCAGAATCTGCTTCTTGTAAAGTAGAAATGGTTCTCATCAACGAAGATTTTCCTGCACCATTAGGGCCCAAAAGGCCAAACATTCCGCTGTTAATTTCTAATGATATATCATTTAAAGCTTTTACACCATTTCCATAGGTTTTTGTTAGATTACTTATAGTGAGCTTGTTCATGTTTTTATTTTGATGTTTAGTTGAGGGAAGAAAACTGATTGTAAGTATAATATTGGGTTAAATATAATAATGCATTCACACACAAGGCATTATTTTTATTTCAGAAAGTAAAATTTAACTGTATCTAAAAACGAAACAGTTTAGAATCACAACTCAAAAAAAAACGAAAAGAGTTTTCTTAATTTATACTTGATGAGGTTAAATAAAAAACCCTCACTATTATTATAGTAAGGGTTTCAACATTTTTGCGGTCTGGACGAGACTTTCCGACCAACCTTATGTGTCTGTAAACGAGTAATTTAAGATATTTACTTGCTTAAAAGGCACCTGCGAGGGCACCTGGAATTTTTATGTTTAAGAACTGTTTTGCTTTATTATGCTCGTGCAAGTTAATAATACAATTGTAATTTAACTAAAACAAGGTTTGTTTTTTAAATCGATCATAATCCTGTATTTCCTAACAAATCGTCTTTGTATTATTCGTATACAAAAGCTAATCAAAAACACATAGTGACATTCATAAACTAAAAATAAATTTTAAGTCATTATTACCTTTTTCAATTCCAAGAAATTGAATCTGTATTGAAAATGATAATGCGAACTATGTTCATCAAAAATGTATTAACATTCTAATTTTAATCATCTAAGAAAAAAACAAACATACCACCAGTATCACCAGAATTCTCAATTCGCTCAAATTGAGGTTGATTTTGCCCTGATGTATTTTTTGATATATAAACATACATATCTAATGCCGTGATAAATGATTCAGTATTTGAACCAAGAAAATTTTTCAAATTAGTAATAAACTCACCTCTATCTGGTACAGTTTCAATATTTCCGCTTGTTAATATATATCTACTTTTTTGGGAATTATATCTCTTAATATAAGCCGGAGCTACAGACATATTTACGGATCGATTCAAAGCCCCTCCGAAGCAGGCATCAACCATCACCAAGATGTTTTTTGCACTACTTTTTTTTATTGTTGACATCAATTCGAATGAAGATATGTAGGAAGCTGGTGAATTATATTCTGCATCGCTTGGAATAATATAACCACCTTGAATTATTTCGTTCATGTATTTTACATCTCCATGTCCTGCGTAAAAAACAATCAAGTTATCATTTGCCCCCAATTTGCTAGAAATTAGAGTAAGGGAATCCAACAAGGCTTTTTTATTTACATTAAATAATTCAGTAATGTTCTTCTCCTTGAAAGAGTATCTCCCAGTTAGAATATGTTTAATATCACGAGCATCTTGAATTGGCTTTTCTAAATCGCGGAAATTGCCATCTAAATAATCATTCATTGCAATAAAAACTGCATGATTTGTTACTCCTTTTGAAAGCAAAGGGATGTCACTTTCAGAAATATTATCCAAAGTACCTGCAGAGACATCATTTTTTTCATAATGTATTACAAAGCTAAAACCATCTGATACATTTCCTTCAATATCAGAAGCTTTAATGTTAAAATCATTTCTACCAGGGTGAAGTTCAAGTTCCACTCTAAATATACCGTCATTTTCAATATTTATAATGGGATGATCATTTACCGATATATTACTTATACCACTTTCGTCTAGAACCCTTCCATATACAATAATAAAATCTTCATTTCCCGAATGTACAGAAGAATTAAACTCTGTCAGCAATGGGTTAAGGATTTCTATTTCAGGTGGTTTTGAATCAATGTTTAGGTTCATTTTAACCTGACTGAGTTCTTCTTGCCCCTTGCTGTTTATTGGGTTGTTTGATACATATTGCTGCAATGCCTTATAACCATCATATTGGCGATTAATTTGCCATAGCGCCTTATACTTTAAATAAAAAAGATCGTTTTCTAGCCCATTAAAACCTTTTTCGTCCGTATAAGAATTAATTGCGTAATCCAGTTCACTAATGTTTTGAATATTAATTCTTTTAGAAACAAGTTTACTCACATTTTCCAGAAAAATGGAGCTAACGGTATCTATTTTCAGATCAATAACTTGTGATTCTGACAAAGAATTCAATATGTTTTCAATTTTATAAATTTCATTGAGTTGGAGATATGTACTAATAAGACCTAAGTATGCAAGTGCGTTACCTTTCCTTATAGCAATTTTAAGTTTACTTTCAGCACCAATATAGTTACCCAGGTAGCGCATGTTATTTCCAAGCGCTTCAAGAAAAAAAGGGTTTTCCTCTTTTTCACTTGTTTGTTTTTGAAAGTAAACAATAGCCTTCTGGTATTCAATTATAGCATCTTCAAATTCTTTTAATTTAACCAATACGCTTGCGTATAAATAATATAAAGACGGGTCCGGTTCATTTCGAAGGCTAATAGACTCCATCATACTATATTTCGCATTTTCATATTCTTCTAGGGCAATTTGAGAGTAGCCCAACAACTCATAAACTTCTGCAGATTTAGAATATCTAACAATTCTGCTACATAACTGCTTGCTGCTTTCATAGTTTTGTTGATTATAGCTTTTTTCTGCTTCCTTTAAAAGTTCTGAATTCACTTCATTTAATTGTGCATTTAAAAACAGAGCAGAAAATAAAAGAAACAAACTCAGTATCAAACGAGCACTTTCAATCTTCATAACCAATAATTTTATTTACTTGACATAAATTCGGCTTGCCATAGGTTTTATATACTGCGTTTATAAATTCCTCATAAACTTGCTTTTTATCCATTCCTGATAATATCTGATTGTATGTTTTATAAAGCGATTCTATATCAGCCACTCGGACGATTGAAAAATCTAAGTCACAAATTATTTCGAATTGATTGTTTCCATTTACCTGATATCGTGCACAGAGATAAGCCGTTGTATCAAAAGAAAACAAAGAAGAATCATTCAGTTTAAATAAATCCTTAGAGATAACGTATGCCTCATTTATATTTTTGAGAAAGCGATTATAAGTTATTCCACGATCTGTAAACTGAACAAAATAATCTGTTAGAATTCTTCTTTCACTTTTAAATATTATTTCATCTATTAAAAGAATTTTGTTGTTTATAAGCGAATTGGAATAAAAACATGAAAAATTAAAACATTCACAATCGCCCCTTGAAGAAAGCGGGATTTTATCATTATTAATGCCAATAATTTCTGAGAAAAAATCTGAATAATTGAAAGACTCTTTCTTTAGTTTATTAGTGAGAGTTTGTGTAAACTTAAATGTACCAAACTGTTTATTGTATAAAGTCAGATAAGCCTTATTGGAAAAGCTTAAACTACTTAATCGATTCAAAGAAACAGTATCGCCTTTTTCTAAATAATTATTTCCAGAAGAAACATCTCCACTAACCAACATTATGTAGCATATATCATTATTTTGCTGAGCAAGCATACAATTAGATATAAAAAGTAACATCACTAAAAGATAGGGTTTATAAAATGTCATGATTTAAATAATTACGAATTAGCTTTGCTGACTCCACATACACTATTACAGGAATTATAGTTACATGAACGCTGAAAATAAAAGAAGAGAAAAAACTTATCACCGCAACTGCCAATGACAAGGTTAAGAGCTCTGAAAACAACAGAAAAACTTTTCCTTTTTTTTGACGATCCTTTTGTATCAAATCCCAAAAATGACTTAAATAAAAAAGACTAATAAAGGATACGAATGCAAAAGCGAACCAAATCCAATGAACTTTATGATAGCCATTTTCAATCGACAAAAAGGTATTGTACAAAACAATTGGACCAGGTAAAAAGCCTAATGAAGTATAATGTCTATCGTCAATTGTATTTCCAATTACAATAACTTTATTCTTAACACTTGATTCATAAAACTCAAAACCACCAAACTCCAATAGATCGTTAAACGCACCAATACTTAAAGCCTTTGCTTCACAATCAGAATTATCAATATAATACCTCGGAAAGATGTACTTGAGTATTAAACTGCCTTCACCAAAAGTTAAATAGTCATCATATACATATTGCTTTCCAGAAAGATCCTCATACATTTTTAGAGGAAGAGTGTTCCTAGATGATTTTGCATTAAAAAGCTCGATTTTTGATACTCCACCATTATAGGATATATACCCAGCCGGAGCAACATTAATACTACTAAATACATTGTTTAATCCACCAGTTTCAACCCCGTAAGTATTGTCAGGAAATATACTTGCATTTAATGCGACCAGATTCGATTCAAGTGCTGAGTCCATTGGAGATTGGACATCGAATTGAATATCACAAAGCACATACCTATGTTCTCCTCCTAAAGAATCTAAAAGCGAAAAAGTACGTGCAAGCGTTTTTCGATTTGTTATAGCTACACTACCTAGTGTACCGTCTTTTAGTTGAATTGTTGCCAATTGCCTATTATAAGCAGTATTTATTAGAATGAAGTTGTTTTGATATTCTTGATTATTGTCAATAATTTTTGTTTCTACTAAATTTAAAATGTTCATCAATTCATTCTCCCCACCTAAACTCCACGAAGAATTAAAGTAGAAAACGTGAAGAATTATTAAAACTAAAGCGTGAATGATATATCTTTTCAATCTTTTCATTATACGCCAATTCTAAACCCAAAAAGATTGATAAGCTTAGAGTTTTCATAAGTATCAATCACACTTTCTACACCTTGAATAATCTTATTATTCCAACCATAATTTCGAAGTTGAACGAACATGCTTATATATAGGTGATGGTTGAAATAAAACTTAACACCTAGTTCATTCGATAAAACTATTTTATGTGCATTTGTTGTAACTATTCTATTAATGGGTGCCCCTTGTGAATCAGTGATTTCGTATTGGTAAGTATAATTTAAAAAGTTTATTGCAGGAATCAATTGCCAGTAAGGAGAAATTGCTTTGCTATTACCAATCAGAATAGAATGCATTAAACCTATTCTAGTGCCAAGAAAAGTAGAGTAAATTTTGGATGCATTTACAGTTTCATAGCTGTTTTTTTGCCTTTTTAAAAACTCAGTATTTTTATTTTTAAAAACATGGAAAGAAACATCAAACAATGTCCATATTATTGCTAACTTATTTCTTTTCGCTTGCGGAAAATCAATATCAAAAGATATTAAAGATATTCCACAAACTAAATCTGGCATTAAAGGTTGATTTGTCCCATAAGGTTTTCCTAGTAGGAAACTCTCTAACTCACTTTCATTGTTGATTCTTCCTAAATTATTACTATTGCCTGTAAATGAATACGACAATTCCAAAGTCGAAAAATTCCCAATTGACTTTAAATTTTTATTGATTCTGGCTTGTTTCTCAAGCAGATTGCGTGTTTTTCTAATTGTTTCTAAAGTATCCTTACAATCTTGACTGATAACCAATAATTCATTCTTGAAGTATGTGTTTGGTACGTCTTCAATGTAAGCTGAGATATAACCCATTCTAAGTTTTAAGTTAATCGAATCTTTGTTTGTCAACTTTTTAGAAAGAAGCTGGAAATTTTTTTTATCATTTTGAATAAAAACAGATTGATCAATACTTATTTTTAATACATCAGAGTATTTTTTCAAATTAAAGTTCCAATAATTGACAGTGGATAAGAATTCTTTTAATTCATAATCCAACAATATCATAGTGTCCTTGCTTGACCTCTTGGAAGCATTTAAATTTAAAATTTTTAAATACCAAAACTCATTTGATTTATCCCTATTTACGAACGAATTGGCATCCAAAAATGCCAGCGACTTACTATACTTCCCTTCTAGATAATAATTATACGCTTTAATGTAGGCCTTTTTAATGAATTCTTTATCAGTTACTTGAGCATTTACTTGATAACTATAACATACACCTATTATCAAATAAAATATTATTCCAATTCGATAGAGTTCTTTAATAAACAGAGTTAATAATTTTTTCATGTTTGTTTCTGACAGGCTTAATCCAAATCATATTACAGTCAGAATACATAGTTATTATTATTGTCAATATGCTACAATACCTATATATGAGTATTTTTTAAATGATATTTACCTGTTTATAGAAAATTGTAAACTACCCTATCTAGTATAGATTCCAATTGATATAGGTATTTCGGATTTCGAGCAGTATTACAATTATTTCTTAGTCAAATTAACCTTAATTTAGTATTAATCAGCTGCTAGAATTGAAAAAAACAAATTAACTGTTATTGTTGTTAAGTTATTTTTATTCGTAATTAATTAGTCCTCATGTAAGAACTGGTAATGATTCACCTATTTCTTACTGTTCTTCCAACACCAGTATCAGATTCCGTATACCTATTACAGCCGCATCTGTCACAAGAAGTAGGTGAATTGCCTAAGTAATTTCCACAATCAGCACAAAAGTATTCAGTGGACAAATAAGTAACTTTTTCTAGAAAAAACATTGATATCCTAGTAATAATCCAAGCACCGAAAAGAGCGACTGAATAGGACAGTAGATTATTCATAACCTTAAAATCAAAATCAAACCTACCATAATAGAAAAGTTTGAATACAAAAAATAGAATAATTGCAATGAATAAAAAAATAACTACCGCATTAAACTTCCCTTTGTTAGTCAGACCCTTCCAGCCTCCTATTGTGTAATATGAACTTCCCATAGAATAGTATGATTTAATAAAAAAATCTTATCGTATAAAACAATTTGTAAATTTTAGAAAATTGAAATTTTATTTATGATAAACTCATGCTTAGTCGTATATGCCTTAATTACATATATTCCTGAACTACAAGAACTTGGAATTTGGGTTTGATAGCCTAGTAATCCTTCTATTATTTCAAGCCTAACTACCTGTCCTGTCATTGAAATTAATTCAATTTTATCAAGAATTTGTTTTGATTCTATTGTAAGAAAACACGATTTTCCAACAGGGTTTGGATATATACTTAGCTTCTTTTTATCTAACAACTCACTAACTTCCATTACGGCACCCAGACATTCAAAGTTTTGATTCTGATAAAATTGGCGGATATCTGAGGCATAACCTTTAAGTTTTACTACTGATCCCAATAAATCGGTTGAGGAACTGTCTCTTGCATAAAGAATTGCCATATCAACACATTTTTTAGTTCCTGAATTAAATTGCCCCAAATTAAAGTAAGACAACAATCTCTTGTCTGCCTGGTTTGCAGGAGATTCGTACCAGTTTAAGGAATCATTATATGCCCATTTGGTGCTTTGTCCCATACCTGTGGGAACAAATCCATCACCATTGAGCGTGCTCCCTGGCCCACTCGGGTTTTCTACGATTAGCGGAAAACCATTTTTCCAATGACTGCTCAAATAATTTGAAAAATCCCCAACAGTCAATGGATTTCCAGAATAAGAGTTCGCTGAGTTATTATAATACATAACACCTTCCAAAGTATCACTCAACACAATATGCCCAACTGCTGGCGGGAAAGAACCATACCCTAGTGGCCCTTCGTCATTGTTGTCTCCATTATATGCATATGCAATTTGATATACGCTATCGCTACCAATTACATCATCTTGCGCATTGCCAAGATCGATGTCATTCCAAAGTCCAACAATAAAATTGTTGTAATCATTAACTGATTTGTTTACCAATTTGTAGCTCAAAAACAATGTATTATGCAACGCAGGAAATTGTAAGGTGTCGTAGATATATGCCATCCCATGAACTTCGATGTTTAAAAATTTAGACGGTGATTCACTCTTAACTCCGCGCTCATCATTAAAAATAAAATACACTGCTTGATCTCCTCTAATTGCAGGATATTCTCCTTGCATAGGCTCATAAATGCCGTTATAGTTATTATCTGCAAATGGGGCAAGAAATTTCGATTCGCCTTTCGTATCGTCTCCATTTCCCGGCCACTGGGCAATTCCATATGGCATTTTATATCCAGCGTTACTATAGTTTTGTTTATGATTATTTATTTCATTTAAAGTAACCCGCCAGACATTATTAAATCTAGATAAGTACGCTGAATCATAAACTTGAGAAATTGGTCCAGAAAACTGATCGGAGCCCCATTGTCGATATTGTTGTATACATGATAATGTATCATTGTCCATTCCCAGCATCCATAGATTTGATGCGAAAATTGACATCTTCCCATCAGCATTAAATCCTATATAGCCGTCATTTGGAGAGTTATTTCGAAAATCTCTAAACAAATCACCTGTAGGCGAAAACCCTGCTCGAATTTTTCCATTATTCAACTCCTGGTAAACAGAATTATTAAAATCCCAAAATGGGCTAAACTCAAAAAGATATTGTCGTTGAGAAGTACCACCAACGCAAGAAAGAGTGTTTTGTCCTTGTAGTCCAATCAATGATTTTAATCCGCTACTACTTAAATTATATGTTGGATCATTTATGGTGTCAACTTGACTTTCATGAACCAAACTAAGCCTGTCTTGAAGAATAACTGCGACACTTGTGTCTAGTACAATTAATTTAGAATCTGAATTGGGCGTTCCATTTACATCTGTCCAAATGCTATTCTTCAAATAACTAAGTCGAAATGAAGACAAACTGTAAATCACACTATCATTTGTTACAACAATAGACTTAGATCTATTTTTCATTGAAGGAACACCAGGAATAACTGGTAAATCAATCCAAATTGATCCATTATAATATACCCCGGGCTTTTGAGTTGAAACATCGTCACCAACGTAAACAAAGTCATTATAAATAAACAATGATGAACCACCAGCACCAAACGACTGAAATTTTGATATCGCGCTATCATATTTCAGGATAGCTGATTCAGTCAATACGATGATTTCATTATTTGATAAAAATTGAATATCGATAACTGGACTTTTAACCATTCCATGTTGAAATAAAAAATAACTCCAAGTACTTCCATCATATTTATAAACACCCGAATCCGAATCTCCAGTCCATATTTCTCCATTATGGAATGTTATGCATGAAGCATTAATCGTCCATCCGGCTGTATCAATCAAGTGAAAATTTTCGTTGTTACCATAATTTGTATAATGTGCAATTCCAGAAGTACTTGAAAGCCAATATTCCGAAGTACTTATCCATGCAATGTCTGATATATCACCTAAAGTATTTGGATCATATTTCACATGCAAAATAGGCTGGCCCTGAGCAACAAAGCACCAGATCATGGCTAAACAAAATATTACCTTTCCATTTTTCATAACATTCATGCTTTATAAAACTCAAGAATTACTTTTTTTTAAAAAATGAAATTTATAACTTTCAATTGCTTCCTTAAATACTGATAAATCGGTATTTTGATTTCAACATCTTATATTTGAAGCAAACCCAAAACCTGCATCAATTGAAAACAGCAATCATTGATGATGATTTACTTGCTTGTAAAAGTCTTGCTAGACGATTAGAGAGCCTTTTGGACCAAAATGTCGAAATAGCCTATTGGACCAATCCTAAAAAGGCGCTATCCATAATTCCCGACTATAACCCCGAAATTATTTTTCTTGATGTTCAAATGCCATATTTAAGTGGGTTTGAAGTTCTTTCCAAACTAAAAGAAAATGGTTTTAAAGGTCGTGTAATATTTACTACGGCTTATGACCAATATGTTCTTGATGCTCTTCGTGCAGAAGCATTTGACTATCTATTAAAACCTATTGATGCTGATGAATTTCAAGAGGTTATCGTGCGATTTCGAAGTAAAGAGAATGAAATATCAACTGATTTAGCTGCACTAATCTCTAAAGGACTCACTCCTCGCGAAATGGATATTGTATCCTTAATTTTTAAAGGAAAAAGCAGCAAAGAAATTGGCGAGCAGCTTTTCATTAGTAAAGCAACCGTAGACAAACACCGCAGTAATATTCTACAAAAAACAGGGTGTAAAAACACAACCGAGCTTTTTACACTCTTATAGATGAATTGGTTAAAAGCTCACTATATAGAACTATTATTGGCTTTGCTCTTATTTGGCCTTCTATATTTGAGTATTCCATTAACCTTTAGCCCATACATTGTAGAGAAAGTCATTACACAATCAGAAAACTCTTTCGCAGAACATGTAGAATTTGCTGATATAACGGGAGATGGTTCAGATGAAGTTATCTTTTCTGGCGGAAAAGAACATCAAGGAGATATCCATCGACATGGTTGCGCCATAAAATCTAGCACAGTGTTTTTTAAGAATATTCGGTCGATTGAACAATTAAATGTTCCCGAACGATTATTTAGCTCCAATCAATTTTTTACTGCAGACTTCAACCACAATGGTCGCCAAGAAGTATATTTAGGTGGCGTAATAAAAGATTCGGTATTTCTATACTGCTTTGAATACCCCAACCTTAAAGAACCATTTTTAATAGTGCCGATTGATTCAATTGTGCGTTATGAAGGTGTAGCAAACCTGAGTTTATCAATTCGCCACCAATTAGATATAAACGATAATGGAACTGATGAAATCTTTTTCTCATTGAGGAACTCCTACCCTATCTATCCTAGAAAAATATATCGACTTGACGTATTAAATGAAGAGTTAATCGCTTCTCCAAGTGTGGCTTTTAACATTTCTGCAAACTCCACGACAAAAGAAACAAACAACAACTATTTTACAGGTTCTGGAAGTGGCTCAGGAAATTTTAAACCATGGATGGACATTCCATATTCAGATTATGGTGCGTATCTATATGTGCTAAACCAAGACCTACAATTTGTAGTCCCTCCACGATTAATGGCAAGGTATCCTAATGGCGTAACTAGCACTTTTGCATATGGTTCACTCTATTGTTTTATTGACGATTATATCTCCGATAAAACCACATTATACAAATCAACCTTAGAAGGGAAATTTATAGATTCTACTACTTTCGAATCTATTGTGAAACCGTTGAAATTTACTAAAGACACACTTTTAGTTGCAAGTAGTACAGAATTATTTTTTGTAAAAGAAGACCTCTCTTCTGATATTATAATTGAATTTGAACATCCATTGGTGTTTAATACTGACTGTTACATCGATATTGATGGTGATACAAAACCAGAACTAATTGCATACAACCAGCTGCATGGTAAAATGATTATAATCTCTAGTGATTTTAGGCATGTCGTATCTAATGACATTAATTTTTATCCAAGTAGTTCGCTAACATTTAAAACTAAGAATCAGAAAAACTATTTTGGTTATTATATAAATCAAGATCATCATTATTACCAATATTTATCAAACCCTTTTTACCCATGGAAGTATCCTTATTTATTATTACTTGCTGGTTTATCTTTATTAGTTTCTTTTAAGTCATTTTCACTCTATAGAAAAAACATTGATAAAGCACACCGCCAAGAACTAGAAATGAATCGGTATCAAATGCTTGCAATAAAAAATCAAGTTGACCCACATTTCACGCTAAATGCATTAAATAGCATTGATTACATGTACCAGAATGACGAAAAAAAACGTGCCAATAAGTTTATGGTTAAACTAAGCAGACTCATGCATCAAACCTTAATGAACAGCGATAAAATGACCTCTACGTTATATGAAGAGTTAGACTTTATTCGTACATATTGCCAACTTGAAGAGGTGCGTTCTTCATCTCAATTCTCTTTTGAAATTATAGTGGCTGAAGAGATTGACCCTTTAACCATTGAAATACCAAAACAGTTGCTTTTCACGTATGTTGAGAATGCCATTAAGCATGGTATAAGACCTAAAAAAGATGGTGGGTATTTGTGTATCCATGTTTCTGAAAACATATCAACTATTACAGTACGAATTCAAGACAACGGAATCGGTTTTGAAGAAAGTAAAAAAAGAAAAACAAGCACTACTGGAAAAGGATTGAAAATCCTCAAAGACATCATTGCATTATATAAATCAATGAAAGGAAAGAATATTGAAATTGAAAATATTTCTAACAGCAACGGAACCGTTATTAATATTTTTATTTCTAAAAACTATTCACATAAGAAAAATTAATTCAATTAAGCATCATATTTAATCATAAACACTTGTTTAATGGCGTGTACAACAAAACAAGATTTTTCTTCAATAAGTTTGAATCGTACAAAAAAGCCAAACTATTAAAACATGTGACGGGTATTTTATAGCCAACAACATATTAGGTGATAAAAATATCTCAACGTGTAAAGAGGGAGAAAAAAAATGATCCAAAACCAATCTAAAACAAAAAAGCTCCTCATTTTCATGAAGAGCTTTTTTGTTTTGCGGTCTGGACGAGACTCGAACTCGCGACCCCCTGCGTGACAGGCTTGTATCAAAATCGCTGTAACAATTTGGTTATTAATTATTTACATAATCTACTAAAAGCGTTTGTGCAACATTCGCGCAACATTGAATTTTATTTTTACACCTCAAAAAAGCGTGAAACACTTAGATTTTCGCAAAATTGATTTTTTATAGCTAACAATGTGTTAATAACTTAGCTTAAAAAATGTGCTTTTTTACAGTTTAGTGAGTGGTAATTGCGGCAAAAATTGGGTAAAAAATAGCATTGGCC
>JAUHWL010000025.1 GCA_030424545.1 Bacteroidia bacterium | reverse complement strand
AAGGAAAGGCAGAATTAATACAAGGGACCAAAACGTACACTAAAGAACGTGAAGCCGAAATGTTTGACCTTATGCAGCAAGGAGCTGTGATTGCCAACAGCGATACCTATCAAACGCTTTTGAGTTTGTTATAAACATTTAGATTCACGAACCCCCTTTAGGCCTTTACGTACTGGTTAAAAAAAGTTTTGGCTTTGGCCATAGCATAAGCACACAACTTCTCTACTTTTGAATGACATGAGTACAATAGATATTAGGAGTGTTGACGTTGTTCAATACATTCAGCCACTGCGCGAAGGAGGCTCACTACCTGCCATAGTAAAGGCCGATGATGAGTTTCTGTATGTGTTAAAATTTAGAGGAGCAGGTCAAGGCAAAAAAGCCCTGATTGCCGAATTGATAGGCGGTGAGCTAGCCCGAGCTATAGGCTTAAATGTACCCGAGTTGGTTTTTATGAATTTGGATGACTCTTTTAGCAAGACAGAGCCTGATGAGGAAATTCAAGATTTACTGAAATTTAGCGTAGGCCTTAATTTGGGTTTACACTTCTTGTCAAGGGCCATTACTTATGACCCCGTGGCTGAAAAAATTTCTTCTGAAACTGCCTCTAAAGTAGTGTTGCTCGACAGCATTATTAGCAATATAGACAGAACAGCCAAAAACACAAACCTGCTGAAATGGAACAAGGAACTGTGGCTAATAGACCATGGTGCTAGTTTTTATTTTCATCACAACTGGGCCACTTGGAAAGAGCATTTGGACAGAACTTTTCCTTTGGTAAAAAATCATGTTCTTTTAGAGCAAGCGCTCCACTTGAAAGAGGCTTCAAAAGAAATTCAACAGAAAATAAATCAAAAAATCCTAGAGGAAATTGTAGACAGCATTCCCGAAGAATGGCTTATTAATGAATCGGATTCTATGTCGCCAAAGGAGATGCGAGCAGCCTATGTAGAATTTATTAATGCACGTATTAGCAAGATAGATGCATTAGTTAAAGAAGCTGAAGATGCCAGATAAAACCACTTTTGAGTATACCATAATTCGCGTTGTGCCTAAGGTAGAGCGCCAGGAATTTATGAATGTGGGTGTCTTAGTTTTCTCCAAAAGCAAAAGATATTTAGGCATCAAGTATCTCCTAAATGAAAAGCGCTTAATGGCCTTTTCTGTGGAAATGGACTTGGAGCTTTTAAAACAATATTTAAAGGCCTGGGAACTTATTTGCCAAGGTGGGCCAGCTGGCGGAACCATTGGACAGATGGAAACCGCTGATAGATTTAGATGGCTCTCTGCCTCGAAAAGCACAATTCTACAGTGCTCCAAAACTCATTCTGGATTATGTGATGATCCTGAAAAAGTGCTTATCGATGCTTTTGAAAGGTATGTTTTATGAGAAAAATTTTTACTTCTTCAAATTACTCTTATTAAACACCTCATCAGCAATCGGTACGTTTATCTGCATTTTGGTTACTACAAAATCTGTCCCTTGGCCGTCTTTTAGCATGTCTTTGTAATTCATCTTGTGGGGGTACCACTTGCCATCTACTTTTTTGATATCACTCATCACTGTGCGCTTTAGCAATTGGCCGCTCTTGGCAAATAGATCTTCTTTTAGAGGAACAAAACGCTCTTGCTCCACCCATAATTTTCGGCTGTGGTAAGTGGCATCATCCACTTTAGCCGTTAAGGCCAATCGCCATACTTTTTTACCATCAACTTCCTCTTCACCTTCTATCTCGGCATTGTAGATATCCAAGAGCTTGCGGTCTTCCATCATATCTTCATAACTCAAATCGCTACCCATTACAGACTGTCGCAGCATGTGCCCTGAGAGCTGTATGGTGCGGTCAGAAGATGGCGAGTAAATCCACAAATAGTCTTTTAGCTTTAGCATCTTCGTTCCCTTTTCGCGCTCTGGCGCCAGGTACTCTGTAAAGTTGTCGTACTTACCACGGCTGTAACCAATGGAAGTAATGGTTCGGCTGTTTCTCCGTCCGTGAATAATCATTTGGCTTTCGGTAATACGAGTGTCGCTAGACATATTATCGTCTACCTTTTGAATGATTTGGCTAGCGCTTGGCCCGGTTGGGAGCATAAAGCTCATTGCTATTAAACCAATAATTGTAAATAGTGCTGTTTTTTTCATTTCTACTTTTTTAGTGACTATCAAGTAGCCACAAGTTTTGCTTATTTATTTCTAACTACCCCGCTCCGAACGCCTTCGGAGTACCCTTTCAAACATGGAAGGGGAACGCTTTGGTGAACTTATCAACCTATAACCTACCTACACTTCAAGCTCTTTAAACAAGCTTGCTGTGCTTCGTTTGTAAATACCAATACCCGAAAGCATATTGCCCAATACCATAGCAAACAAGCCTGGGATAAAGCCGATGTACAACAACTCAGGAGTAAACTTACCACGCAATACCGTGGGCATCATCATCGAACTATCTTTCATCAAATCGCCAATATTTATTCCGTATTTCTGTAACAAATACACACCCACCAAACCTATGGCCGTGCCGATAATCGAGCCAATGATTCCGATCAAAATGGCTTCGTAAATCAGGGTGCGGTAAATATGTCCTTTGGGCTCGCCTAGCGCCAACCGAATCCCAAATTCCTGATACCTGCGCAAACCGCCTAGCAAACCCGTGTTCCAAAGCACCATACTCATAGCAAAAACAAAGATTGCTACAAACAGAGCCGCGAAATAATCTACCATATCCAGATAGCTGCTCAATCCGTTTTGATCGCGCAAAGCCACCATTTCTGGTGCATATTCGTCCGTATCATTTGCATACCTAGCGTTAAAACTTTTTACAATGGGTGCCACCTCCTCATCATCATACACACCGCCAGGCAAATAGCCCAACATTTCGCCCACGGCATCTTCCATATCCAATAGTTGTCTTGCATCCGAAATATCAATCACTATGGCGCCTTTGTCCATGGCTGGCATTCCAAAGCGAATTGTGCCACTCACAATGAAGTTCTCAAAAGTCATACTCCCATTCATGGTGGTGCCCATATAGGTTACCTCATCGCCAATTTTGATGTTTAGTTTTTCAGCAAAGTCACTTCCTACCAATGCCTCACGAGGTTTAGAAGGCAACCTTCCTTTTACAATAGAGCTCGTTAAATTCATACGGGCATCCTCCCCACTTTCAGGGTTGAAAATATCCATGGCCATACCCGCTGCCGGCCCTTGTCCTTTGCTGGCATTCTCTCCATCGGGCACGTCTATCAAGCCACCAAACTTGATGCGGTCTACCCATTTAATTTCGGGATAGTCACTTTTCAGTTCTTCTTTCAATTGAGCTACGCCTAACAGGGCCAAATCGTTTGGCAATTGTGCCTTGTTTTCAGCATAAGCGCGACTCATTATTTTCATATGCCCTGTGTCAAAACGGGCGTTCTGATCAATCATATCGCCCATCACGCCACGCATATATCCACTAAGTATGATGGTAAGCGAAACCCCAATTGTAATAATGATAATGGGTAAAACACTTCGGTTTTTATCACCGAGAATTCCTTTTAGTAAAAACTTGATCATTGTAATTTTCCTTTTAATGCATCTACTGGGTTCATTCGCGCAATCTTTTTAGAAGGTAAAAAGCTCACTATCGTGGCCGAGATTATTACCAAAGCTGTAGTACTTACTATTAAGCCCACTCCGTAAACAGGATAAATCCTTTGAAGGGTGGCAATGCCATTTGCTGGAGTTTCTCCCATTCCAATACCCGTTTTTGCGAAATAGGCAAACAAAGGATAACCAGCCACCATACCCACTACCGAAGCAAAAATGCTGTACATAGAACCTTCTACCGTAAAGATGGCTACCACGCGCGCTCGGGTTAATCCCAGCGCGATATAGGTTCCTATTTCTTTTTGCCGCCTAAAAATGCTCAATACTTGTGTATCAAAAATGGCGAGTAAGGCGATGGCCAACAATAGCCCGTACATAATCATGGCGCCAATTTTATCCATCTCGGCCAAGTCGTCAATGTATTGTACCAGGCTCGCTTGGTTGTAGTAGGTCCAACCTTCTACATCCATGTTTTCTTTGGCTGTAGCCGAAATGTAAAAAGTAGCCTCGTTTTCTGGCATTCCGGTAATCTCCCACAATTTGTGAATGTCCATCCAAATTTGCCCGGCATCGATAGAAGGTAAATTGCTATCAAAAATTCCCGCAACGGTAATGGTAGTGGCATCATAAGTTCCGTGCTTATCGCGCCAGCGCATCAGCACCTCATCGCCTTGTTTTAAGTGGGCTGACTCGGCCATACGTTTTCCTATCAAAACCGGAAAATCTGCTTTGCTGTCTTTCAGCAAATGCACAGGTACCTTCAATACTTTTTGGTTGGGATCCATACCACGCAAAAAGGTAGAGAACATACGCCCGTCAGGATATATAGACCCTTGGCGGATAAGCACAGGCTCTAGCCCTTGTGCTTGTGGGTTATCAATTCGTCCGTGGCCATCGGCAATAGTAAATGGATCGTAGGGGTCATAGCCATTATTGCGCAATTGGCCCTGGCCTACTTCCCATTCTACGGTTTCTCTTTTGGCTTGTTCGTTCCAACCAGAATTTAATCCATGGTAAAACACAATAAGAATAAAGGCAAAAGCCAGAACAATCACATTTAACCAAGTACGCAAGCCGGCACCTATCAAATTTCGAAAAGCAAGTTTGAAAGCTAATCTCATTGCATTTTTCCTTTTAGGGCATCCACCGGATTCATTTTCGCGATTTTTCGGGCTGGTAAAAAACTAACTATCGTAGCTGAAACAACCACTAATAGCACGGTGCTAAAAATCAAGCCAACACTATACACGGGATAAATTCTTTCGGCTATCGCCACACCCATATCCTGACTCAGTTCTGGCATTCCCATTCCTGTATTTGCCAAATAAATAAACAGCGGAATGCCGTAAATACTTCCCACTATAGTAGCCAGAATGCTGTACATGGTTCCTTCAAAAGTGAAAAGGGTAACTACCTTCCATCTCGTCATTCCCAAAGAAATATAAGTGCCAATTTCTCTTTGTCTTCTAAAAATAGAGAGGACCTGCGTATCAAAAATTGCAAGGAGTGCAATGAGCAATAGCATGCCATACATAATAGAGCTGCTGTATTTTTTCATCTCTATCATATCCGTTAAATCTTGCAAAAGCTCGTCTTGCGAAAAATAGGTCCAACCTTCGGCTTTTACCGGCACATCTGTAGAAGCGATGTAATACGTAGCGCTTTGTTCCAGCTGGGTAATTTCACGTAGTTTTTCAATATCCATCCACATTTGCCCATTGTCTACTGTAGATACATTTCCATCAAAAACCGCTGCTACAGTTACTTTGGCGGCATCATAGGTTCCATGCTTATCGCGCCAGCGCATCAGCACCTCATCGCCTTCTTTTAGGTTAGCAGATTCTGCCATTCGTTTGCCAATAACCACGGGAAGAGCAGCATCACTTTCCTTAAGTTTTGCGGTAGGGATTGTAATTATCGTCTGATTGGCATCTATCCCTTTTATCAAAGTGGACAACATTCGGCCTTCCGGGTAAATTGTTCCTTGACGAAGCAATACGGGCGTTAAGCCATCGCGCTTCTCTGCGGGAAGCACGGCATGGCCATCCAGAATGGTAAATGGGTCGTATGGGTCGTATTCATCATACCGCAGCTGGCCTTGGCCAAACTCCCAAGCAATAGTATCGGTTCGTGCTTGCTCGTTCCATCCATCTAAAATGCCGTTGAGTAAAATGATAAGGACATAGGCAAAACTGAGCACACCCACATTGAGCCAGGTGCGCAATCCGGCACCCATTAAATTTCTATATGCAAGTTGAAATGCGAGTTTCATTACACTGTGTATTGCGCTTCTACCACTTCATCTTTCACAACCTTACCATCTTCCAGAGAAATGATTCTATCCAAATAACCCATCACCTTTTCATCGTGCGTAGAAAACACGAATGTGGTTCCAAGTTCTTTATTGAGTTGCTTCATCGTTTTTAAAATGGCATGAGCATTCTTGGCATCCAAATTGGCAGTGGGCTCATCGGCCAAAACTATTTCCGGTCGTTTTACCATAGCACGAGCTATAGCCACCCGTTGGCCTTCTCCCCCCGATAGTTTTGCGGGCTTTTTGTCTGCTTGGTTTTCTATCCCAACCCACTCTAGCGCGTCCATCACCATTTTTTTGCGCTCAGCTGCCGTGTGGTTTTGCAGGAGCAATGAGAATTCTACATTCTCAAAAACCGTGTAAACCGGCAGCAGATTATACACCTGAAACACAAAACCAATATGCATATTCCGCAGCAAGGCCGACTGCTTATGACTGAGGGTGGCAATGTCTTTTCCCATTACCAAGGCCTGGCCTTCGGTAGGTGCATCTAAAGACCCCATGATGTTCAATAAGGTAGTTTTTCCCGATCCACTTGGGCCAATCAAACCTGCGAATTCGCCCTTTTCAAATTCAAGGTCAATACCTTTTAATGCAGTAAAAAATCCATCTCCAACCGGGAATTTCTTGACTACGTTTTTTAATGATATGATGTTTTCGCTCATGATATTGTATCTATTTTTTTAACTCTTTTTTCTAACTATCTCGCCACGCTCAAGCGCGGCACCCACACATCGAAAGGGAATTCGCCACGTGAGCTTTTAACTTATAACCCATTAACCTTTCAACTTCCATTCAATGATTAAATACCAGCATCACACGTAATCCCGGCCCTGTAAAAGAGCTCACAAAATCACTTTCATCATTACCTAAATTCAAGCTAGTATCGGGCGTATAATAGGCCATAAGGTATGCGGTAATCTTTTTAAAATCATGTTGATAATTCAAAAAGAAAGACGCTGATTCAGTCTCCCAGTTATACGTGGTAAACAAGCTCAGGTTATCAAAAAAACCTACGGGATACGAAATGCTCAAAGCAGTAGTATTTGTACTAGTAGAAAAACCAAAGCTACTTTCATCAAAGCCTACTATTAAATGTTCGGCCACTACGTTTAATCCACTACCTAAGCCAAATGTATAATCAGTGCCTATTGTCAACAAGGTTTGATTAGTAAAGTCTCCAATACTGATGTGTTTTTTTATTAATACGGTTTCAAACCAAAGCCCAATGCCTACATCCCACTTACCATCCAAGCCTATTCTATCTTCGGGTATAGAGGCCAACTCCGGGTTGATTGTAAAATCGCTGGCATCAGCGGTCCTATGATTGTAGGATATTGCCATTTCCCCCTTTTTAACGGGATGCTGAAAACGTCCTCCAAATTCTGGTTTGTCTTGTACTGGCCCCACTAAATCAAAACCACGAGGTTTGCTGTTACCATACAATCCCCAAAGCCAAATGTTTGCATTATTCTTAAAATAATAGCGACCCAATACCGCATTTACTCCAGCTGTTATAGCCAAAGGATCTCTTGGGTCAATCTCATTAAACCACTGCAAGGGGCGTAATATCATGGCTGAACCAAAATCTATTTTTTGAAGTCCCAAACGCACTTCATACCTCTTACCAGAAAAACGAGCATAAATGCGATATGGAAGAATGTTGCCATCTGCTGTGACGGAGTCATCATAAAAGAAAACCGAACCATACATGTTGGCTGAGGCCTCAAAGTACAAACTGTGACCGGTATCTAACTTCCAATCATAGTTTAACTCCGGTAAATAACGGCCATTCAATAGTCCCCATGAATCATTTTGCGGACTCCAGTTGGCAACTCCCGAAAGCTTACCATCAAAATTGAAAACATTTTGCCCATGAGCTACAAACGTACTGAGTAGTAATGCTATATAGAGGCTAATTCTCACCTTCAAGTTTACTTTGAGATAGAACTCCGTAAAAGAAAAAATTAGTCAATTCCATGATGGCATCATGCGGATTTTCATGCAGTGCCAAATAAGTTGGGTCAAATAATTTTTCCTGAATTACCCCTAACAAATAGAAAATTGAATCCATTTTTAAATCCTTTCGAATCCAACCTTCTTCTTGTGCTATGGTAAAATCTTTGCGTATTTGAGCTTTACTTTTTTCAGAATAACTTGCAATCAGCATCTGCAAATCGCTATCATCACTTTGGTAAACTTCTTTCATAAACTCAGGGCTCAAATCTTGCGAAGCCTGATGCTTGAGTAAAACAATGGCCTGCACCTTATCGGAGAAAGGGATACTGCGCTGCATGATTTTATTATAATCAGACATTCCCTGCTCCTGGATAATCGTTAGCAGAGCTATTACCAGCTCCTTTTTGTTTTTGAAATTTCGGTAAAACGTCATTTTACTTATTCCGGCCTCTGCACAAATTTCCTCAACCGAAACTCGCTTTATTCCGTGTTTCCAAAACAAAGTTTTTGCGCTTGCTAAGATTTTTTGCGTTGATGTATTTGTTAATTTTTTTGCCACAGTGCTGCATTCTGTTTTAACAATGCAATGTTACGAATAATTATCAATAAAACTACTTTCGTAACACTTTAACTCAATCGTCTATAATGAGCTCTTAGCCAAGTAAGTTGATTTATCTTCGAAAACTTTAAAATATTCGCTATGAAAACATCTTCCTTTCTGAAAGCAACCCAGCTGATTTGCCTCGCCATTATTCTTTGGCAATGCAATTCTCCTTCCCCAGAAAAACAAGCTGAGAAGCAAAACCAATTAGAGCATATTCTGGCAGAAATAGACAGTTTGCAGCGCAGCAGTTCGCCACAAGATAGCCTTTATCAAGGTTATCATTTGCATGGGAAATTCACCAATCTAACGCTTGATCATTTCGCAAAACAGCAAAAAATCTATGAAAGCTTTCTCCGCCAAGCGGAAGTTTTTTTGCCCACATCAGAATCAGAAGGTATCAGCAAAGAAGTATTGATTTATAAACTAAAGGATCAACTCAGCTACTATACATTTAAACAGTATTACCTCCCCCTAAATGCCGAAGGTGGTTTTTACAACGAAATAGGATTTGCACTGCGTACGCTTCCGTTTAAAACCGCACAAGATTATTCAGATTATATGCATTGGCTGCCCGCGTATTGCGCATATATAAATCAAAACATAATGTTAATGAGACAAGGCGCAAAAGAAGGCTATGTGCTCCCCAAAGTGTTAGCACAAAACACCATCGATTTGGTGCAAACTTGGCGTCAAACGGAAAAGCCACCATCACCATTTATGAAGCCCTTTAACCAAATGCCAGCAACCATTTCTCCCGAAGAACAAAGCAAACTACGCGGTGAAATGACAATGCTTATGG
The DNA here is from genome assembly GCA_030424545.1 of Bacteroidia bacterium. Taxonomy (GTDB): domain Bacteria; phylum Bacteroidota; class Bacteroidia; order Flavobacteriales; family Schleiferiaceae; genus JAUHWL01. Next base: position 16,300 of record JAUHWL010000025.1, on the reverse strand, counting down.
CCGAAATTGTTTATCCTACCTACGAGGCATTAAACACATTTCTAATGGAAGAATATGTACCACTTTGTACCGAAGATGTTGGCGTATTTGCACAAACCAATGGGAGAGAATATTACGAAAATAGGGTGGCACATTACACAACCTTACCTATCACGCCAGATTCTGTTTTTAATTTAGGTTTGGTTGAGGTTGCCCGCATCAAATCACAAATGGAACTCGTAAAAACCGAAGCTAACTTTAATGGCACTTTGGCTCAATACATCCAATATTTGCGCACAAATCCACAATTCTATGCCAAAACCCCCGAAGAAATTTTGCACTATGCTGCCTGGTTTAGCAAAGAAGCTGAGGGGCAATTGCCACAATACTTCGAGAAACTGTATCGCAATCCGTTTACCGTAAAACCTGTGCCCGAAGCCATTGCACCAAACTATACCGCAGGCCGCTATTCTGGAGGTTCGCTGGCCATGCATACGGCCGGAGAATATTGGGTAAACACTACCAAGTTAGATTCTCGCCCCTTGTATGCTTTGCCTGCCCTCACTTTGCACGAAGCTGTTCCAGGGCATCATTTACAACACGCCATAACAGAAGAGTTAGACAGCATTCCTGACTTTAGACGCTATTATTACATCAGCGCTTTTGGCGAAGGTTGGGCGCTTTACTGCGAATATCTTGGCGAAGAAATGGGCATGTACCACACACCAGCCGAATGGTTTGGCCGCTACACCTACGAAATGTGGCGCGCATGCCGCTTGGTGGTAGATGTTGGCCTACACGATAAAGGTTGGAGCCGCCAACAAGCCGTTGACTTTTTAGCAGAAAATACAGCCTTGAGTATGCACGAAGTAAACACAGAAATTGATAGATATATTGGTTGGCCAGGCCAAGCCTTAAGCTACAAAATGGGCGAATTAAAAATAAAACAACTACGCGCTACGGCTGAGGATGAATTGGGCGAGGATTTTGATATCCGTTCGTTTCATAACGTGATTTTAAGCAAAGGTGCTGTGCCATTGCCTATTTTAGACCATATGTTAAGCGATTGGATTACCGAACAGCGTAAACCTAAAAACTAAAATTGATGTTACTTTTGCCGCTCAATTATTTTAAATGAGCATAGAAAAAAAATGTCCAAACTGCCAAGAATGGACCGTTTGGAACCGAAAGCTTAACGACCGTTGTACCCAATGCAATGAATTGCTAGACGTAAATAGAGTAAAAGAAACCGAGGCTTATTTAGAAAGAGAAAAATCAAACAAACGCAGCGATTTTTATAATGTAAAAGAAACCGATGGAATTTTTATGATCGCCACAAGGAAAATTGCACTGTTTTTTCATATTGTTTTTGGGGCCATTTCTTGGTTTTTTATTTGGATGTTTATGAATGCCGCAGGATGATTAAAACACTTTTACATCCGGTTTTTCTGTTTTGCGTTTTGTTGGCAGCTATTAACCAACTTTTAGAGTACAATGGCATATTCGTCCCATTCATTCACAGTTATTTAGATGATGTTTTGGCTTTCCCAATCGTACTAACTGTTGGCCTTGCGTTTTATAGAATAGTTTGGAAAAATTACACGCTTACCCTTTGGCACATTTGGCCTTTATTAATGATTTATGTTTTCATTTTTGAAATTTATCTCCCCACAACTTCTCCGCTTTACACCGCAGATGTATTTGATGTGTTAGCATATATATTGGGGATTCTACTCTTTCAAAGAGTTATCAATAAGCCGCTGCAATCGCTTCAACCTATATAATAAAAGGAATAAGCGCTTTCCGCTCTTTTGGATAATCTGTAAAATGTGTTTTGTACCACTTGTGGTGTGCAATTGCGCGTGGCGCGAGGTTACAAAATGTCCAAATGGCAAAGGTTGCTCCGGGTAAACTAAACGCAGCAAGCGCAAAACCTATCCATTCTAAAATTTCACCAAAATGGTTCGGACAAGAAATATAGTTAAACAGCCATCCTTTCGGAATTTTGTAGCCATTTCCGGCTGCGCGCAAGGCAATTAATTTGCTATCTGTTTTTTGGTTGATAAACATTCCGATGGCAAAAAGTATCAGACCAAGAATTACATTCCAAGTTATAACGTTTGCATCTTTTGGCGCTAGAAGTCCCAACCAATATCCGTTTAAAAATCCATTGATACCGTTAAAGAAAACAGCGCTTAATACAATAAAAAGCGGCATTTTCTTGCCTTTTGTTTTTATGCGGAAGGGGAAAATTAACGTTCGATTTATATAGTGCAAACTCCACAATCCTATTAATATCCAACTTAAAACATCTTTTTCTCTGTCGCCAAAAATAGCAAGCAGCGGCATGAGCAGCAGCGCGGGAATCTCCATAAAAAACCATCCCCATTTGTTACTTACCATCGGCCCCCAATTTTTTGAGGTGTGCCTACCATAAGGAGCTTTTACATATAGCAGTACCACAGATATTACTAAGGCAATGAAAATCCAAACTAAGTTTATATATGTAAAGTAGTTTATGCTCATACTACAAATAAAACAACTTAATGACATAAAAAAACCCGATACTCACGCATCGGGTTAAATCTTTTTTGCTGGAAGATTTTAATTAAGCTTACTGTCTAAATCGCTACCTGCTTTAAACTTAGCAACGTTTTTTGCTTTAATCTTAATAACGGCTCCTGTTTGTGGGTTACGACCATCTCTTGCAGCACGTTTAGATACTGAAAATGCACCGAATCCTACTAAAGATACGCGTCCTCCTTTGCTTAATGCACCGGCTACATTTGATGTGAAAGAATCTAACGCACTTTTTGCTTGAGCTTTAGAAATTCCGGCATCACCTGCCATTGCATCGATTAATTCTGCTTTGTTCATAATTGAAATTTAATTTTAGTTAAACAATATTTTCTTTACGAATGCCCCACAAAGTTAGACGGATAGCGGGTTTAGGCAACTTTACCCTCGCAAAAAGCATCGTTTTGTTGATAAAAGATGGCAATTGTTAATAACCACAGCGTTTTTTACAAGCAAATACCTGAAAAACCTACGCTATTTTCTTTTAAAACCTTATTTCAAGTTAAAAATTTGCTCCTTATTTCTTATTCCATTTATAAAATCTGTGGCAGACATGGCTCTTTTGCCCTGCGGTTGAACTTTTTCTAGCTCTAGTTTTCCATCTGGCAACAAGACAACCAACTTTTTACCTTCTATAATCATTTGGGCACTTTTGTTGGTTTCACTATCCGCAAAAAAGCTTGCATCTAATATTTTCATGTCGCCATTTACCTCTTCGCTTGCTACCGTTGTAAACGCAGCCGGAAAAGGACTTAACCCTCTTATAAAGGATTCAATTTTATTTCCTGAGTTATTCCAATTTATGCGGCAATCTTCTCTAAATATTTTAGGTGCACTTTTTAGATGATCGGTTGCCACTTGTTTTTTAGACGCAATGTTTCCATCAACCAATTTATCTAGTGTTTTAACAACTAGCTCTGCACCTAATTGCATTAACTTATCGTGCAATGTACCTGCCGTTTCTTTATCAGCAAGTATTACTTTTTCTTGTAACAAGATGTTTCCGGTATCAATTTCGTCATCTATTAAAAAGGTGGTAACCCCACTTTCTTTTTCTCCGTTCATTACAGCCCAATTTATAGGGGCTGCACCTCGGTAATTTGGCAAGAGCGATGCATGTAAATTAAATGTGCCCATGGCAGGAATTTTCCAAACCACTGCGGGCAACATTCTAAAGGCCACAACAACCATAATGTCTGGTTTAAGCTGCGTGATCTCTTTAATAAATTCAGGCGACTTAAGCTTTACTGGTTGCAAAACCTTAAGATTGTTTTCTGCGGCAAAATCTTTTACTGCACTGGTGTGTACTTTTCTGCCTCTCCCTGCCGGTTTATCAGGTACGGTTACCACGGCAACAACGTTGTAACCCGCTTTAAGTATGGCTTGCAATGGCGCCACAGCAAACCCTGGGGTGCCCATATAAACAATGTTAACTTTATTCTTCATTTTCTGTTGCAATTTTTAAAGTGCCTTTAGGTGTTAATATAAGTTTATTACTATCTAACAAAGACTCTACAGCCTTTTTTATGGTGGCCGAGGCAATGTGCGGAAAATAGCTAATCAGAACATTTACGTTTAATTCTTCTTGCGCAATTTGCTGCACTATTCTTTCTTCTACCGTATGGATTTGTTGTTTTCTGCAAACATCGCATTTCCCACAGGTGTTGTCAGTTTTTTCATCAAAATACGCAACAAGCTGATTCATTCTGCAAACGGCATCGTTCTCTAAAATAGTAAGCATAGCCTCTGCCCTTTTTTGCTTACTGTGTATGCGTTGTTTTAAAAATTCAGGCGAAATAGTTAAGTTTTTTTCTGGCAACCTTACTGTAAGCAATGTTATGGTAGTGCCTTTGTACCTTTTTTTATAACGTAAAATGCCACGCTTAGCCAAGATATCTATATGCTTGATAACTTGTACAATAGGTAAACCCGTTTTTCTGCTTACCAGCTCTTCCGATATGTTTGTTCGGTGCTCTGTAATTCCACCATATAGCCTTAACAATGCTTTTGTAACAGGCTCCAAACTTGGGTTTTGTATCTGAAACTTGTATAAATCTTTTTCTTCCCAAATAAATTTTATTGCCGATGGCCGATTAGAAACATCTTGATAAATGATATAAGACATCCGATCTAACAACGTAAATGCCTGATGCACATGGCGAGACGAGAATTTGTATTTGGCACAAAACGGGTAGATGTTTAAAGGTCTTTCGGAAAACTCACCTGCACCTATGGCAATTTGATGGTCACTAAAAAATGCTGAGTATATCTGTCTTATTTCTGCAATTGTTGGTTCGTCTTTCCAGCCAGAAGCCAAGCGTTCTTGGTCTGCATTGTTGTAAAACAAAAAGCAGTTGGCGTTTTTACCATCTCTACCGGCCCGGCCAATTTCTTGGTAATAACTCTCCGGAGAATCTGGAATGTCTAGATGAATAATTAACCGCACATCGGCCTTATCTATTCCCATACCAAAGGCTGTAGTAGCAACCATAATTCTTGCCCTCCCTGCATTCCATTCGGTTTGGTTTTTTGCACGTTCTTGAGCATCCATTCCCGCATGATAATGCAGAGCCGCAATATTGTTTTGATTTAAAAATTTAGACAAGGCAACCGTACCGTTGCGGCTGCGCAAATACACTATAGCGCTCCCTTTTGTTTTTTGCAAAATAGAAAGTAGTCTAGCCTCTTTGCGCTCTGTGTGGATGAGGTGCAACGCTAAATTTGTTCTAAAAAATGTATCGCGTATTTCTATTGGAGAATTTAACAGCAATTGCGATTTAACATCTGTTAAAACATTTTTTGTAGCCGTTGCCGTAAGCGCCATAGTGGGAACGTTGGGCAGAATTCCGCGCAACTTTTTTACCTGCAAATAGCTGGGTCTAAAATCGAAGCCCCATTGCGAAATACAATGTGCCTCATCTACCGCTATTAAAGAAATGGGCATTTGTTGTAGGCGCTCTAAAATCCATTCGGTTTGCAACCTTTCTGGACTTAGGTATAACAATTTATAATCGCCAAAAGCAGCATTAGACAATAATCTATCTATTTCTTTTTGGGGCAATGCTCCAGAAATATGTATCGCTTTAATTTTACGTTTACCAAGCTGCTCTACCTGATCTTGCATTAACGAAATAAGCGGTGAAACCACAATAGCCAATCCTGGCAATGCAAGTGCTGGCAGCTGGTAACAAACAGATTTGCCTCCACCTGTAGGCAACAAAACCACAACATCCTTTTTATCAAAAACAGCATCAACCGCTTGTTGTTGTAGGGGTCTTAATTGGTCAAATCCCCAATGCTTTTTTAAGAGTTTGTTTAAATCAGCCATGTATATTTTCTAGTACAAAATCGGCCCTTTCTTCAATACTTTTTTCAGGAATAATGATTACGTTATAACCAAATTTCTCATATGTAAAAACAAAATGCCTGTGTAGGTCTACCAGTTGTTCCCACGTTTCGCGCCTTTCATGGTCATTTATAAAAATATCTCTCCAAGGCGCGGTAATAAACACATTTTTATAAAATAGGTTTTGCTTGGCAAGATCCATCCATTGTTTAGGTGGAAATTTTTTATCTTTATAATAGTAAGCTAAAGAATCGATAAAAGTACGGTCGTAAAAATTTATTCCCGGCATTGCATCATTGTATTGATTGATTCTTTCCTCAATAACCAAACCACTAAATGCATCTAGATTTAACCAAGGTAAAACATCGGTTTGTAAAGCCATTTGCTCTTTTATGATTTGTCTAGATATCTCATGGTAGCAGCGGAATCCTCGCTTTTCCAATTCTTCAATAATGCTGGTTTTTCCGGTACCTGGTCCTCCTCCAAGTACAATACGTTTGGTTTCTGGCATAATACATGCGAATTAAGCAATTAATACCGTTATTTGAAGGCAATAATTTGGCAAATATTCTATGCTTTTTACATCCACTTTTAGCAAAAAAATTCTTTTTGGTTTATTCATCATTCTATTTACACAATTCAACGGCTTCGGGCAAAGCTCAAAGGCCGTAAAAGAACTACAGAAAGCGCGTATTGCTTTAAAAGAAGATGATTTTGATGCGGCATGGGTGCATATTGAAAAAGCATTAAGCAAAGACCCAGAATACTTAGATGCTTTGCTTATGGCAGCCGATGTTAAAATGTATGAGCAAAAAACCAAAGAAGCCATTGCGTATTACGAAAGTGCTTTACGAATTGCCAACAAACCCTATATAAAATATAAACTCGCCCTTGCCTATCGAGATGATTTAAGGTATGATGACGGTTTAGTTTTATTACGACAATTTGAAAACGAGCGGCAAATTCCTAAAGAAAAACAAGAAGAGTTTCAACAATTAATGAGCAATATGGAATTTGGTGCTCAAGCCATAAAACACCCTGTACCCTTTGCTCCTGTTGATTTAGGTGGTGGTATTAACACGTTAGCTATGGAATATTTCCCCAGCATTAATGCCAGAGGCGATGTACTTGTTTTTACCAGCCGAATGACCGAAGGCCCTAAACAAGACGAAGATTTTTTTGCAAGCGTTTTGGTAGATAGTACGTGGCAAAAAGCAGAGCGACTAGATGGCTATTTAAATACGAGCGATAACGAAGGTGCACAAAGCTTATCAGCAGATGGCACCGAATTATTTTTTACCGGATGTCACAGGCAAGATGGTTATGGTAGTTGCGATATTTATATTTCGCTATACAGGAATGGCCTTTGGACAAAACCTAGAAATCTTGGACGTAGTATAAATACAGGCAATTGGGAATCGCAGCCCTCTATTTCGCCAGATGGAAAAACACTGTATTTTGTAAGAGGTAAATCGGGCTACAATACAAATACTACTATTATGCAAGCTACCAGAAATACCGATGGTAGTTTTAGTGCAGCAACACCCATAGATGGTCCCATCAACACACCATTTGAAGATGCTTCACCCTTTATTCATTTTGATAATCAGACCTTATATTTTACCAGCAATGGGCATCCAGGTATGGGCGCAAAAGACTTGTATTATAGCAAGAAGCAACCTGATGGCAGATGGGGAGAACCCATAAACTTAGGTTACCCTATTAATACTCCTTTTGATGAGTTTAGCCTCATTGTGGGCCCAGACGGTAAAACCGGTTATTTTTCTTCTAACAGAAATAAAGGCGGAGAAGATTTAGATCTCTTTTCGTTTCAGCTTCCTGCACAATCTCGTGCTATTGCCACAACATATGTAATAGGCAAAGTAGTAGATGTAGCCAATGGCAAACCTGTAGAAACAGAAGTTGATTTTTATGACTTAAGCAACAATACCTCTTTTCAGCAATTGCAAACAGATGCTAACGGCAATTTTTTTGGTGTAATGCCAAAAGACAGAAACTTTGCTGTTTTTATTAATGAAAAAGGATACTTGCCCTTTTCTGAAAATTATGAACTCACAGGTGTAGACACCGAGGATAACTTTAAACTTAAAATAAGTTTAACCCCAATAAAGCCAGGTACAAAATTTACCCTTACAAATATTTTGTTTGATACCGATAGCTATGAACTAAAACCGGAATCTTTTGCCGAATTAGACAGGTTAACTACATTTTTAGTAGCGAACCCGACCTTAAAGGCTACGCTAAATGGGCATACAGATAATGAGGGTTCTCCGGCACATAACAAAACACTTTCTGCCAACAGGGCAAAAGCCGTTGTAGATTATTTGGTAGATAAAGGCATAAAAAAAGAAAGACTTTCTTATAAAGGCTATGGAGATACGCAACCCATTGCAAACAATAACACACCACAGGGAAGAAAACAAAATAGAAGAACAGAGGTAGTTTTAAACTAGAATTAGGTGATATACATGTTGGCAATCTTATGCAACATTTAGTATTAATAGACTAAATTATATTTTTATTTCTTTGTAGAATCCTAAACTCATAATCCTTGAAAAGAACTACACTATTATTACTTTCTTTAGTCGTTGTGCTTTGCAGTTGTATTAAAGATTTAAACCTAGATCCTGACTTTAGTATTAAATACCCTGGAAATTGGGCATTACCCATTGTACATGTAAAAATGGATTTGGGTGATTTTGTTGTCGAAGATTCATTGTTTTCTACAGATCCATCAGGATTAGTACACATCATTTATAAACAAGATTCTTTGTTTAGTCAAAACGTTTATGATTATACCAAAGTTCCAAAACAAGACCCCTTAGGAACAGATTTTAGCACAGGAAGCCCAGATATAAACATCTCTACCAATTTGGGAACATTTGGAGGAGCTAAAATGGATACGATTTCCCTTAGCTCTGGATTATTATCATGGAAAGCTATAAATGATAGTGCCTATATGATTACTCTAAATGTAAAAATCAAGAATTCAAGTTTAAATGGTGCTGAGCTTGATTTTAATTTAATTGCTGCCGCAAACAGCACTAGTACGGGAACTATTGATGTTTCAAATTTATTATTAGACTTAACCCAAGGAACACCGGCCTATAATAATATCGGGTTTGAAGTTAGCGAAGTAAATGATGGTGGCGCCCCCTCCGGAACAACAATTAACCTAGAACTTGAATTTGAAAACCTAGCGATAAAAAGAGCTTCTGGATTTTTTGGTGAAAGAAATATAGAACTGCCTAGCGGTAAATTTGATGCCGACTTAGGTGCACTAAGCAATTTTGCCCAAGGATTGTACTTGGCAAACCCACAAGTTAAAATATTCACGAAAAGCAACATTGGACTACCTTTAAAAATATCTGCAGATTTACTTAGTATTGGAAAAAAAGGTAATTCGGTTGATTTAGAATTGGCTCCGTTTAATTTTTCAGGCTCAAAACAAAGAGGTACTTATGCGTACGATACCATTTTAATTAACAATGGTAATTCAAGTATTTCCAACTTTATTGCCAATATCCCAGAAAGCTTTATTTATTCTGGCATGGTAGAAATTAACCCCGATGGCGAACTTGATCCAAATTTTGTAACAGAAAATGGGGAGTTATTAGTTGGAATGGAAGTTGACTTGCCTCTAGAATTAAGCACTAAAGATTTAACCATAGAACAACATATTTATGACATTGATTTTGGAGTTGATGACTCTGAATATGACTTTGTTGAAAGACTAACGCTTGGGTTTAGAGTAGAAAACGGATTTCCGTTAGATGCTGATATGAATATCTACTTTTTAGATACGAGCGGAACACTTTTAGACAGTGCAATCTTTAATATTTTCGATGCCGCAGATGTAGACATTAATGGAAATGTTACTAATTCTTCTAAAAAAGATGTTTACTACGATTTTGAAGGTGAGTCTATCAAGAACATTTTAAAAAGCGAAGAAATATTTATCAAAATTGTTTTAAATACTTCTAATAATGGCAATCAAACTGTAAGACTATTAACCACCAATTATATTGATTTGATTATTGGGGCGAATGCAAAAATGAATTACGAACTCTAACCATAATGCAAACATGAAAAACAAAATACTTTTCTTGGTTTTATTAGGGTTCAGTTTTTTTCTAAAAGGCCAAAATCACATTTCGCTATACAATTTCAACCATGTCAACCAAAGTTTAATGGTAAACCCTTCTGCTCCTTCTCCTTACAGGTTGGTAATTGGCGTACCAGGTTTATCAAGAATATCAACAAGAGTGCACAATACCTTTGTTGAAGCCGGAGATATATTTAATGACAATGCAGGCAGCGACAATATTGAAGCTGTAATAGACAATATGAGTGACAAAGAACTCTTAAATCTATACGAAAACATAGATCTTATTTATGCTGGATTTAGAATAAAATCAGGTTTTATATCTTTTGGTGTACAGCAAGAGGCAACTTTCAATACTGTTATTCCTGGCGATTTATTTAGATTATTATACTACGGAAACCAAAATCAGAATGGCGAAATAGATTTTACCTCTTCCAATTTTAACATGGAAGCTCTTGTGCGTATAAATTACCACTTGGGATACCAACACTATTTATTAGATAGCACTTTAATAGCCGGTGCAAGGTTCAAGTATATCAGTGGTACTGGGCATATGCATTTTAAAAACTTCGATTTATCTATGCAGTCTGATATTTTTGAATGGAATGTAAATACCAATATCCTTATGGAGAGTTCTGGCGGTGATTATATTACAAACTTTAGCGATTATTCTCCTTTAGAATTAATTAACCCAGGAAATCCTGGTTGGGGTTTAGATTTAGGCTTAACCTATATTTTACCTAAAATGTCTTTTTCTGCATCTGTTTTAAATATTGGTAAAATAAAATGGAATACCAACAATGAGATTTGGCAAAGCCAAGGAAGTTTTACCTATAGCGGAATTGAGGTAGATGCTGAAAACCAAGATTTTGATTTTGATGAAATATTAGATTCTTTGGAAAGTAAATTGAAGTTTACAGAACTAACTCCTTATAGCTATTCTACAAAATTACCTATGCACATCATGGCAAATTTTGAGTACAAACTAACTCCTAAACACGCCTTTGCATTTACATATCAAGGTACTAGTTGGAGCGGTAGCCTTTATAATAATTTTGGAGTAAACTACATTGGCCGTTGGGGAAAACGCTTTAACCTAATTTTAGGTTATTCCAGATTATCTGGCGGCTTAAACAGTGCTGGTGCCGGCATCTCCATGGCATTAGGACCTATGCAAATGTATTTAATGAGCGACAATGTTTGGGGAACAATAAAACCTACTAACCTGAGTGCAATAAGCTTTAGACTAGGAATGAACGTTGTACTATTTAATAAAACAGCAAAAAAAGAGGAACCAGCCTCAGAAATTTAATGATAACCAAAAAAATAAAATCATGAAAAAGCCATTAATGGTAGCCTTAATCGCCTCAACTGTAGCTCTATCAAGCTGCGAAGAATTAGCTGAACTATGTAACATTGATGAAGAATCTTTAGGGTTTACCGAAGACTATAGCAAGCATTTTAATTCGGCCGTTTACATCTATCAACAAGCTGATAGAGCCATGCGTAGCACAGATTTAGCCAATAATGGAGTTGATACCATTGATGGTGCATTATGTTCTATTACAGCAGACTCTATATTTATGGATTATGATGCCCTAGCACTTGGACAAAAAGAAGGAAGTATCCGTTTAGGGTATACAGGCGACTATCTAGTTTCTGGATCTACCGTAGGAGTTAGATTAAAAGATTACAAAGACGGAGACGAAAATTATATCGGTAGCCTAGATATTTTAAATACATCTGTAGGAAATACCCCTACGTTTGATATAGCAATCCCACTATTTGTTGCAGGAGACTTAGAGTTTAACGGTAGCATGAAAGCGTCTTGGAATGCTGGCTTTGAAACAGATAAAATAGAAGATGATATTTTCACAATTGGAGGAAATGCCGATATGATAGACAACTTAAGCACTGTTTCTTACAATGGTACCATTCTTAATCCTATTGAAATCTCTGGAGCTTGCGCATTTACATTTGTTTCTGGTTCCTTATCAATCACACCATCAGATCCAGATCTTCCCTTTGTAACATTAGATTTTATTGATGGTGACTGTCAAAACGTATTTTTAGCAACAGTAGACTGTGATGGCAATACATTAAGTTTTAACTACCCTATTAAATAAGCTTAATCAAATCTTGTTTTAAAAGCCATTTGAATTTTCAAATGGCTTTTTTTTATGCTATTAAATAAACTATTGTATAAATACAGCATAACCAGGCTGAATAATTATCAAACCATTAAAACAGAAACAGCATTTATCTGTTTGATTTAAAAACAAAAAGATGAAATTAAAAGGAGCAAGAATATTAATTACTGGAGGAAGTTCTGGATTAGGAAAAGAAATGGCTTTGATTTTAAAAAATGTTGGAGCACACGTTGTTATAACAGGCAGAGATGCTAATAAAACCGCTAGAGTGGCAAAGGAGTTAAACATTTATGGTTTGGCTGCAGATGTTTCTTTAAAAGCCGATGTTTTAAAAACATACGCCTACGTAAAAGAAAAACTAGGCGGATTAGACGTGTTAATTAACAATGCGGGTTTTGGCGATTTTGCCTTGGTAGAAGACGTTGACATTGAGCAAATGAAGAAAGTGTATGATACAAATGTTTTTGGATTGGTAATGATGGGAAGCGAAGCCGCTAAAATTTTTAAAGCACAAGCAAGCGGCAACATCATTAATATTTCTTCTACAGCAGGTCGCAAAGGATTTGCACAAGGAACTATTTATGCCAGCAGTAAATTTGCTGTAAGTGGCATAACAGAATGTTGGCGTGATGAGTTACGTAAATTTAATGTACGCGTAATGCAAGTTAACCCTAGTGCTGTACCAACGGCTTTTAACGTTGCAGACCGCACCGAAAAAGAACTGGAAGACAATAAATTAACTCCTAAAGAAATTGCCCATGCTGTGAAGATGATGTTGGAAATGGACAATCGTGGGTTTATACCTGAATTGGCGGTATGGGCTACCAACCCGTTTTAAGAAAAAACTTAAAACTTTATTGGTTGTTTTTTAATTGTTAGAGGCTCCCTAAAATACTTAGGCAGCCTCTTTTTATGCGTAAATCAAATACAATTTATTTTGCAATTACTAATTTCTCTACGGTAATAACTCCTGCTTGATTTTTAAAATGTACTGAATAAGTGCCGCTGGCTAATGGCGGTAAACTCATTTCTGTATCTCTAGTCGTGTAAAAACTTGCCGTTTTCGCAAACACTCGCCTACCCAAAACATCAAAAATATTTACCTCAACGTCCGTGAAATTTCCATTGGAAATTACATACAACTTCTGCCCGCCTAAAGGATTAGGATACAAATTAAACGAAGGGTTAAATTTACTTTCTATTGGCAATAGGGTAACTGTGGCCTCAACTGTTGGAGTTTTCGTTTCTTGGTTGCCTACATTATCTCTAGATAAACTATAAAAGCTATAGCTTATTCCTTGCTCTCCAAGCAAACGCAGTGTATTATCGGCAGATCCTGTTAAAGAGTTCCAAGAAGTACCTTGATCTTGCGAAACATACAAGTAGTAATATCCCACCCCAGAATGTGCATCGTTCCCATTAAAATCAATAAAAATAGAATCTCCTTCAACCGTAGCAGTAATCATGCTCGAGCTTGGGTTTTTGTCAATTATATTGGACCAATTTTCTGTGAAAATGGAGGCGTTTTCATCAAAAACAATTTCTGCTTGACTAATGACTTGATAGCCGTTTGCAATATTAGGTTTTGGTGAAACACTAAACGTTACTGAACCTTCGCCTTCTGGCGCATTCACGTTGGGCGGCAAAAAGCCATCTAAAGGTGGGAATGTTCCTGTTGCTGTATCTAATGAAATGTACTCCCATTTTACGATGCCTAAATCTTTGTACAACTTGGCATGAACACGTACAAACATTCCACGTGTGACCATCATATCAATATCTAATGTAAATTCATTTCTCCCTTTTGGCACGCGGTAAGATGTTGAACCTATGGCAATATCACCAAAAGAGAATGAGTTTAAATCAAAGGCTAGCGTGTCTAAAGGCACTTTTATGGTTACTACCTGGGCATCGGCCGTGGCGGTATCTACATTTTCGAATGTGACTAAGAAATTATGTCTATCTAGGTGGTTTACATATTGTTCTTCACCTACACCAGTTGGACCGTAAATGGCATTTGGATCCATAGAAACCACTGTTTTTGTTTTTTTCTTTTTCTTCTCACGCTGATGAAGTTCTTTGTCAATTTCCTTTTTAAGTGTTTCTAGTTGCTTTTCTAATTCAGGGCAATCTTTAACCAACTTTTGTAGCTCTGTTAACTTGTCATTTAACGATTTTAAATCTTTACCCGTTTTGTACGCATCTCGTATATATTGCCTTATATCATTTATATCGTTTAAATTATCAATAGCAAAGTTGAATGAACTTATACTGGCATCAGGATTATTAGCCATCCAACGGTTTAATTTATTTGTTTGTCCTTTCATAAAATTAGTGGCACCGGCATCTACTAATTTATCGGTGCCTAAACCAAGAACTTCAGAGGCAATTTGTGTATTTCCGGCATCTACATTGGCACTAAAATCTGCAGGTAAAGATTCTGCAATACTGTTTGTTGTGCCTGTTGCATAATTATATGTGGCACCCATTACCTGCCCTAAATTGGCCATGTGTGTGGTGGTTGCTTTTGTTGCTTTGGCTAACCATCCAATGGGGGTTTTATCCATTTTAGCCAATCCTAGTCCCATATCAATAGCGTTAATTCCTTGTACGGCTAAATTCTCAGACATACTTTTCTGGCTGCCATTTCCGCAAGAACCAAACATGTTTGGTTTTGTAGTATAGGTTATAAACTCTGGCGAGCCCGCACTTGAAGAACGCGCAATAAACGGAAGATCATAGGTGAAATCTGGAGAAACGTTTTGAATCCAAATTAGCTTCATATACCCATCATATGCCTCACCAGCAAAAGAATCTATTGGCGTTGGCAAAGCATACGTAGAATCATAAAACGCCTGGATATGTGCCCATTGCCATGTAAATGCGGTGTCCTCTACTTCTATGCGGTAGCTTCCTGTGTCTGGTGGTCTAAACCATTCCGTATCAAACGTTACATCTACACTTTTTGGCCAAACTAAAAAAGCAATCACTCCGGTAGCTTTTACATTGCCTCGGTTACCTATAGACAAAACAAATCGTGTATCCCTATTAATACGCCATCTATCAGGTCCAGTAATTTCCGAATATGTAAAAGGATACTCAAAGGCAGTAACTTCAAATCCATTCGCGAAGGTTACAGCGGGTTCGCCTGGAATTTCAATAATTACATCATAAAAACCTTCATCAGCAAAATGCAAATCCATTAAAACTTGTAATTCATTTCGGCCCGGACTGCCATATTTTGCTGTAGCATGCAATTCAAGATTGCCTCGTTTTAACGTTACTTTGGTATTCGTATCTAGTCCACCCCCAAAAATTTGCATCATGGCATCTCCTCCTGCACCAGCAAAAGTTGGAGTAAAGTATTCTACACCCTTTACTTCTACAAAAAATGAATCCACATCTGTTAAGTTACAACTGGTATTGGTAGCCGAAAGGGTTACATCATAAGTTCCTATGGGATATTCTTTTTTAGGGAAGCGATGAGTACTTGATGTGCCATCTCCAAAATCCCAGGTAAATGCATCTGCTGTTTTTGTATTTGCTGTAAATGCAAATGTGTTTCCTACTCGAAAAGTTTCTATTTCAGCAACTGGTTGTTGATTTTCAACCTCAAATTCTACATGATAAGAAAAACATCCATTAGAATTTATACGCAATCTAAAGGTATCTGCCGGTAAACAATGAATGCTTACAGTATCTATATTAACTCCTAAAGGCTGATTATATAAATATTTTGACCAAACCTGGTTTTGCGCGCTATTGTATAAATAGTAAAAAATATCTGAGCTTGCAGAACCACTTGTATTTGTATTATTCATAATCACATGAACACTACTGTATTCAGGCAAGTAAAACTTATAATAATCGTTAACATCTACATTTACAGACCTACCTCCTACGCGGCCATTTAATGTGTTATCGAGCTGTATGGGTGTAGCTTCGGCCCAAATATTATTGGGCTCAATATCAGCTTGCCCTGTACTAATAACATGGTAATTAAAATTATAGCTAAAACAACCCGATGAGTTAATTCTAAAATAAACGGTATCTGCTTGCCTACAATGGATTGTTATAGTGTCTGTAGAAATACCTGTGGGCTGATTGTACTTATAGCTTGTG
>JAUHWL010000024.1 GCA_030424545.1 Bacteroidia bacterium | reverse complement strand
TTACAGCAAAACAGCAACCACCTATGGTAAATCAGGCCAAATTGGCTTGGCAATATTTTATTGCCCAAATACGGATTGATTTAAAGCCCAATGCGGCACTATAATTTTTGCAGCTCAAAATTATTGCCCACAAAAAAGACCGCGTTAAACGGCCTTTTTTGTGTTGTGTTTTTTACGGAAAAGAGGGTTGTGCATCAGCTACCCGTGTTGGCAGTAGTATTTTAATTTTCAAAGAAACTCTTTTTAAGATTGGCGTAAAACATGGGAAAATGTTCTGGTGCTAATGAATAACCCATTCTTTGCTCAAACACTTCGTTTGCGGCTAAATTAAGATTTAGTTCAAGTAAATTATTTAAATTTTCTTCCTGTATGATTCTGAAAAAATCTTCCTTATTGAAAGGTTCTATTTGCTCCTTTATTTTTTCAACTCTTTCATCTAAGTCCCAAATGACCCTTAAAGTGTAAGAATGTAATAAATTAAAAGGTAGGTCAAGAGTTTTTAGAATTTCTGTAGATGGTTGAATTTGAGTTTTGATGATTTTATATAGAGCATTGTGATACTTGAAATATCCTCCAAAAAGATTTAGTATTAAGGACTTAATTGAGATAAAGTCCAATTCTTTCAATTCCTCTCGTACTTTGGCATTCCACTTATAATTTGAGTTTAGCATTTTCGATACGTTAAGATTTAGCACTATTTCATCAGTTGTCAAATCCGAGAAAAGAGCATCTAACGGTAAATGTTTATGATTAATATAACCTCGTAATTGGTAACTGAATCGATAAGCAAAAAACTCATCATAAATCTTATTGAAGATTTCTTTAATTTCTTTTTGAACTTCTTGGCTAAAATTCCTTTCCGCTAAACCCTCAACATTGTTGTAAAAAATATAAACAGCAGAAATTGCATTTATCAACTTGTAATTTAATTCTCTTAAATAACCTTCTTTATGAGAGTCTATAGCAACCTTCTTTTTGGAAACTTGTGTATTTATAAATTTTTGTAAATCGTTTAAATTATGGATTAAATGTGACCAACTTATGTCGAATTCGTTGAAGATACTTATCGCATCATTATATTCACAAAGTTTATTGAACTTGTCTAAATCAATGGGAATTAATTCTACAATGTCTTGATATTTGTATTCCTCGTTACCTTGATTCTTAATTTTTTTTGGCTTGAACCAATTTTTTATTTTCTGAAGTAAATCTTGTTTTTCATGTTGATGAGCCCAATTTTTTACAACAATATCAAACATTGGGTTTTTGTCCAGAGGGATATGCTTAATCACATCGTTTTTGTATTCGTTTAATCCCATATTCTGAACAAATATTCCATTTAAATTGATGGTCTGATATTACTGCCAACAATTGGATAAACACAATTGCGTTTATCCGCTAATATTAAGAAATAAACGCCACTGTAGCTTTATTAATTTATAATTACAAGCATAACCTAAAACAAGCTGGGGTACAGAATTTATTATTAGGAAAAGCAACAGAAAAGAAAGCCCGAAAAGCACAAGAAAAAAACAGGAAAACTTAGTCCAACAAAAAACCCCAACATTTCTGCTGGGGTTTTTTGTAGTTATTATCCTAAGTACGTTTTTAAAATCTTACTTCGGCTTGTGTGTTTTAATCTGCGAATGGCTTTTTCTTTTATCTGACGAACGCGTTCGCGGGTCAAGTCAAATTTTTCGCCAATCTCTTCAAGTGTCATGGGGTGTTGGCCACCTAAACCAAAGTACAGTCGTATTACATCGCCTTCGCGTGGTGTAAGTGTTGCCAAGCTGCGTTCTATTTCGGTACGCAAGCTATCTACCATCAAATCGCCATCTGGGTTCGGAGAATCTGACGAGTTAAGTACATCGTACAAGTTGCTGTCTTCTCCTTCTACCAACGGGGCATCCATACTTACGTGGCGGCCGCTGTTGCGCATGCTTTCTTTTACATCGCCTTCGCCCATTTCTAGGTGATCGGCAATTTCGTTGTGGCTAGGCGCACGTTCGTGGCTTTGCTCTAAAAGTGCATACGCTTTGTTTATTTTGTTGATAGAACCAATCTTGTTCAACGGCAAACGCACAATACGGCTTTGTTCTGCAAGTGCTTGCAAGATGCTTTGGCGAATCCACCAAACGGCATAAGAGATAAACTTGAAACCGCGTGTTTCATCAAAACGTTGTGCAGCTTTAATCAAACCAAGGTTTCCTTCATTAATTAAATCAGGAAGCGTTAACCCTTGATTTTGATATTGCTTAGCAACAGAAACAACAAACCTAAGATTGGCCTTTGTTAGCTTTTCAAGAGCCAATTGGTCACCCGCTTTAATGCGCTGTGCTAATTCAACTTCTTCTTCGGCTGTTATAAGATCAACCTTACCAATTTCTTGCAAATACTTATCTAACGAAGCTGTTTCGCGATTGGTAACCTGTTTTGTAATTTTTAACTGTCTCATCGGCTAAACCTCTGGGTTTTAAACAATGTTAAGATTCTTTTTTCTGGGTATTATTTAGCTGTTTCTTGCTTTGCTTCTGGCTTTGGAAGCAAGGCTTTGCGAGACAACTTTAATTTACCTCTATCGTCAATAGCAATTAATTTTACATCAACTCTATCGCCTTCTTTTAGGTGTTCTTCTACTTTTTCTACTCTTTGCCAAGCAAGTTCAGAAATGTGCAATAATCCGTCTGTGCCTTTGCCAATTTCTACAAATGCTCCGTATGGTTGTATAGAACGCACAAGACCGTTATAAGTTTCGCCAACGGTTGGGATAAATGCGATTTCGCGAATTTTATCCTCGGCCATTTTCATCATAACAGGATCTACACCGCTGATGTTTACAACACCTGTATTTCCAACTTCTTCAATTGTAATAACGGTTTCAGTTTCGGCTTGTAATCCTTGAATTACTTTACCTCCGGGGCCAATAATGGCGCCAATAAATTCTTTAGGAATGGTAACTGTAACAATTTTAGGTGCGTTATCTTTTAAGGTTGGTTTTGGTTCAGAAATGGTTTTCATCATTTCACCCAAAATATGCAAACGGCCATCGCGGGCTTGTAACAACGCTTTTTCTAAGATTTCGAAAGATAAACCTTCAACCTTAATATCCATTTGGCAAGCGGTAATACCTTCTGATGTTCCAGTAACTTTAAAGTCCATATCTCCTAGGTGATCTTCATCGCCAAGAATATCAGACAATACAGCAAATTTTCCGTTTTCTGGGTTGGTAATTAATCCCATGGCTATACCAGAAACAGGGCGTTTAATTTGAATACCAGCATCCATTAACGCTAAAGTTCCAGAACAAACAGTTGCCATAGAAGAGGAGCCGTTAGATTCTAAAATTTCTGATACCAAACGTATTGAATAGGGATTGTCTGGAATCATTGTTTTTAACGCACGTTGCGCCAAGTTTCCGTGACCAATTTCTCTACGGCTAACGCCACGTACAGGGCGGGCTTCTCCTGTAGAGAATGGAGGGAAGTTATAATGTAAGTAGAATGTTTCTTCGCCAACCATGGTAGGAGAGTCTATTCTGTTTGCATCTAATTTAGTTCCTAATGTTACGGTGGCTAAGGCTTGCGTTTCTCCTCTTGTAAAAATGCTAGAACCGTGAGAACCGGGTAGGTAATCTATCTCAGACCAAATTGGTCTGATTTCGGTAGTTTTTCTACCATCAAGACGTTTGCCTTCATCTAATACCAATGCGCGTATGGCATCGTATTCTACATCGTGAAAATAAACTTTTGCCAAGTTCATTTTTTCGGCTTGTTCTTCTTCAGAGTATTTGCTCATGTAATTAACAAATACTTCTTTGAATTTTTCGCTGCGTTCTGCTTTGCCCAAACCTAATCCGGCAACGGCATAAACGGCATCGTAAGTGTTTTTAGAAATATCGGCTTTTAAATCAGCGTCATGTGTTTCGTGAGAATATTCACGTTTTACTAAAGATTTTTCAATTTTAGCGGCCAATTCTTTTTGGGCAGCACATTGGTCTTTAATGGCAGCATGTGCAATAGAAATTGCTTCAAGCATTTCTGCTTCGCTTACTTCTTGCATTTCGCCTTCAACCATAATTACGCTTTCTTCGCTACCTCCAATCATCATTTCTATATCAGCTTCTAAAATTTGAGCTGGAGATGGATTCACGATAAACTCACCATTAACACGTGCTACGCGCACCTCGCTAATTGGGCCGTTAAACGGAATATCTGAAATTGAGATTGCGGCAGAAGCTGCAAGCGCTGCCAAAGAATCTGAGGCATGCTCTGGATCCCAAGAAATAAGGCTGATGAAAATTTGTATTTCTGCGTGATAATCGCTTGGGAATATTGGGCGTAAAACACGGTCTACCAAACGCATGGTTAAAATCTCACGGTCGGTTGGACGAGCTTCGCGCTTTAAAAAACCTCCAGGCACACGACCTGCAGCGCTAAATTTTTCGCGGTATTCTACGGTTAGTGGAAGAAAATCTACACCTTCTTTTGCTTCTTTAGCACTTACAACAGTAGCCAAAAGCATTGTTCCACCCATTTTTACTACTACAGCACCATCGGCTTGTTTTGCCAATTTTCCCGTTTCTATTTCTATAATACGGCCATCAGCTAACGAGATGGTTTGTGTGATTGGAGTTGGACTCATTTACTATAAATTACAAATGTTTATATACGCGAAAAGGCAATTGTAAAAATTGCCTTTTCAATAATTTTGGATATCGAATTATTTTCTGATTCCAAGCTTCACAATGATTTCCCTGTAACGATTGATTTCGGTGTTTTTAAGGTAATCAAGAAGCCTTCTTCTTTTTCCTACTAATGCAACTAGTGCACGTTCTGTGTGGTAATCTTTTCTGTTTTTCTTTAAGTGCTCGGTAAGGTGGTTGATGCGAAATGTAAATAGCGCAATTTGCCCTTCGGCACTTCCAGTGTCTTTAGCAGAACTTCCGTGTTCTGCAAAAATTTCTTGTTTTTTTTCTGATGTCAAATACATGTCAAAATCACATTTAGATGTTTGTTATGTACCTCTTTTTAGAGGGGTTGCAAATGTATATAAAAATTCAAAGCATTCGCCTTGTTTTTAAATCTTTACAAAATGCATGTTTTATTCTACTGCGGTTAAGAATTGAGTAATTTTCTTTTTCAGGTCTTTTCTTTCTACTATGAAGTCTAAAAAGCCTTTTTCTACTAAAAACTCGCTGGTTTGAAAACCTTCTGGCAATTCTTTACCGATGGTTTCTTTTACTACACGTGGGCCTGCAAAACCAATTAATGCGTTGGGTTCTGCAATGTTAATATCGCCAAGCATGGCAAAACTTGCTGTTACACCACCAGTTGTTGGGTCTGTTAGTAAAGATATGTACGGGATTTTTGCATCATCAAGCAATGCAATTTTGGCAGATGTTTTTGCCATTTGCATCAATGAGAAGGCGGCTTCCATCATACGTGCACCACCACTTTTGCTAATCATTAAAAAAGGAATCTTATGCTTTAGACTATGGTCCATTGCACGCGCAATCTTCTCGCCTACTACAGAACCCATAGAACCGCCAATAAAATTAAAGTTCATGGCTGCAATGGTAATGTCCTTACCATTTAATTTTCCATATGCGCTAGAAACCGCATCATTTAAGCCAGTTTTAGCAATGGTAGATTTTAAACGATCTGCGTACTTTTTGGTGTCTTCAAACTTTAATGGGTCTTGAGATACCAAGTCAGCATCTAATTCAGTGAATTTGCCATCGTCAAAAAGTATTTGAAAATATTCTTTGGCGTTAATTCTACCGTGATGACCGCAATTGGCACAAACGTAAAGATTGGCTTTGTTATCGTCTACAGATACGATTACCTTACACTTTGGGCATTTATGCCATAAGCCTTCAGGCGTTTCTTTTTTATCTACCGTATTGGTAGTAATACCGTCTTTACTTCTTTTAAACCAGCCCATACAATTTTGTTTTATTTCAATTTAGGCAATTGTTACCTCTTTAGCAAGGTAAACATCTTGTACTGCGTTTATAATTTCAACCCCTTCTTTCATGGGTTTCTGAAATGCTTTTCTTCCTAAGATAAGTCCTTGGCCACCTGCGCGTTTGTTCACAACAGCTGTTCTTACCGCTTCTGCCATATCGCTAGCGCCTTTGCTTTCTCCACCAGAATTAATTAGCCCAATGCGGCCCATGTAGCAATTTGCCACTTGGTAACGGTTTAAATCTATGGGATTATCTGTGGTTAAATCGCTGTAAACTTTTGGGTGAGTTTTACCGTGTTTTGTCGCTAAATAACCTCCGTTGTTGGTGGCTAATTTTTGTTTGATGATGTCTGCCTGAATGGTAACGCCCAAGTGGTTAGCTTGACCTGTAAAGTCTGCCGCAGAATGATAATCTACGCCATCTACTTTAAATGCACCGTTTCTGGTGTAGCACCATAATATGGTAGACATGCCTAATTCGTGTGCGCGTTCAAAGGCTTCGGCAACTTCTAAAATTTGGCGTCTGCTTTCTTGGGCACCAAAGTAAATGGTAGCACCTACTGCAGTGGCACCAATATTCCAAGCATCTTCTACAGAACCGTACATGGTTTGGTCAAATTGGCTTGGTAAGCTAAAAAATTCGTTGTGATTTATTTTTACAATAAATGGAATTTTGTGTGCATACTTTCTAGATACACTTGCCAATACACCATAGGTGCTGGCAACTCCATTACAACCCGCTTCCAAAGCAAGTTTTACAATGTTATCTGGATCAAAATAAATTGGGTTTGGCGCAAAGCTTGCTCCGGCAGAGTGCTCTATACCTTGATCTACAGGAAGTATAGAAAGGTATCCGGTGTTGCCTAAACGTCCGTGGCTATATAGTGTTTGTAGCGAGCGCATTACCTGATTGCTGCGGTTTGAATCTGCAAAATATTTACTTACAAAATCGCTGCTGGGTAAATGAATGTTTTCTTTGGTTATTGTTTTACATTCATGGTTTAATAGCATCTCGGCATCAGCGCCTAACAATTCTTTAATCTTGGATATTGACATCGTGTTTATTGTTTTCTAAAATAGTGGGCAAAAATAGAATTTTAAGTATTGATAGGATACTAATTTTTAACAGATTTAGAATGGATAGCCAATTGCAATATTGTAAACCATATTGTTCCATTTTAGGCCGTTAAGAACATATCTCTGGTTTTCAGGTTCAGAAGGGTCCCAAATCTTCATGCCTAAATCTAACCTAAAAGCAAAGAAGCCGAAATCATATCTAAATCCTATTCCTGTATTTACGGCTATTTGTTTATAAAATTGATCAAATTTAAAAACGCCTTGCTGTATTAAAGCGCGTTCTACAGCACTTAGCCCATCAGTACCGTAATCTCTGTCCCAAATCCAAATGTTACCCATATCTAAGAAAAACGCACCTCTAAAGTCTTTAATAATTGGGAACCTGTACTCTAAATTTACCATTAGTTTTATAGGGGCAACAGCAGCGTAACTGGTGTTATTTGCCGTGTAGAGGTATTTAGGGAAGTTTCCAGGGCCTAATCGGTATGCATTCCAGCCACGCATATCGTTGCTACCACCTGCTAAAAAGCTCTTCTCGAATGGTGCGAAATAAGGTGAGTTGCCATAGTTGTAGGTAATACCGGCAAAGTACCTAGATACAAATTGATGATCTTTTGTGATGTTGAGATAAATTCTATAATCAACATCTAATTTAACGTACTGAGAAAACGGAACCCCAAGAACTAAATATTGATCTGAAGCGGTGTCTTGATTGAAATTCCCTTTTCCATTTATGGTAGCAAGCAAATTGCCAGAAGTTTCTATGGATGTTCTTAAAAAATTCCGCTTGCGCTGTTTGGTTAATTTTTGATTGTCAAAAACAAAGGTGTAGCGCATGGCCATAATCAAGTTGTCTTGAAATCCTGTTTTAAATTCTAACGATTCTAAATAGCTTTGATCTATTCTTGGTAAATAAACATAGTTTAAATCCAGTAAATTAATTTGGTGTGTTTTTGTTGCAGATTCTTTCCAATTGTAGAGTAACCCTAGCGATACAATAACGCGTTCAAACTCTACCCTAGTCTGATAATCTAAAGATGTATAAATTCTAGATTTTGGTTCCATACGCTTAGGAATACGCTGACTGAAACTGGGTATTAAAATAAAGCGTGGAAAGTTTATCCCAATTTCGGTTCCTATTTGTTTGGTGTTAAATACGTTGTCATCGTCATCAATGTTAAACTGTGCCTCTAGGCCTCCTCTCAAACTAATGTCGAATATTTCTCCGCCTTTAAACACATTTCTACTGGCCAGCGTAAGCACCCCTGCAATACCGTAGTTTCCCGCAGTATTTGTTCCTTCAAGTTCTGCTGAAAAAGTGTTTTTAAGATAGGGTTCTAATCTTATGTATGCGTTTAAGCCGTTGGTTGTATCGCCTTTTATTTTTTCAAAAGAAATATCAGCCACCTGAAAAACGCGGTTTCCAGAAAGGTGTTTGTATGTTTCTTTTACTTTTTGCTCATTGTAAATTTCGCCTGGTTTAAAGTGAATCTGGCTTTCTAAAAATCTTGTTTTATAAATAACGGGGTCATGTTGTTTAAATGTTACCGACTTGAAAACAACACTATCAGAACCTGAGCTTTTATTGGTTTTGAATGAAAAATTGGGATCGACATATAAGTTTTTTATTTGGTAAGGAATATGCTCTATATAATAGATACTGTCTCCAATACTTGCAGGTTGGTCTCCAACCAATAAGGTTACGTTTACACAATGGTTTCCTACAGAAGTATCTGCCTCGTATCGAACAAGGGTTTTCGGGAATGCGTAATAGCCATTATTTCTTAAGGCAGCTACAAGCCTATTTCTTTCATCTTCTAAGGCTGCGGTTGTAAATGGTGTTCCGGTTTCTAGTTTAGACTCTGCTTTTACTTTATTTACAACGTCTACAATTCCCGGAGAATTAATGATGTAATCTACTTTGTTGAGGTAATACTGTGGGCCTGTAAAAACGTTATAGGTTACTTGGGCCTTGGTAGAGTCCTTGTTTAAGGTGGTTATAAATTCTACTTCGTTTAAAAAGTAGCCTTTGTTAAAATAGTATTGCCCAATTTTGGCAGCCGATTTTAAGGTTTGGGCCGAGTCTAATATAGATGGCGGCTCACCAATTTTGGTTAACCAATGTTTAAATCCTTTTTCTTTGTTTGGGTCTCCCCAATTATAAAGCATTAAATAGGGGCGCCATAAAATTGCTTTAGTAAACGGAATTTTTACAACACGATTTGGTTTTTGCCTAATTACATCTTTGGCTGTGGCATCTTTGGCCGATTTGTTATTTTCTTTAACCGTATTATTCGTGAGTAATTGCTTTCCTTTGGGTACATTTTTAAGTGCATTGCATGATGTTAAAAAAAACATCAGGCACAATGAGAAAAATAAAACTGAAAAAGATTTTTTAACCAAAGGATTTAGAATTCCAAATTATCAAACAAATTTAAGTCATAGCATTTCTCAATGATAACAAAAAGCGAAATCAAATTAATACAATCTTTAAAACAAAAAAAGCAAAGAAATATTAATAACCTCTTTGTTGCAGAAGGCGAAAAATTAGTTGAGCATTTATTGAGATTAGATATTAAGCCCCATAAGATTTATACCACTCAAATAAGGGATAATGAATTTGCTTTTTTAAACATTTCAAACAAAGAAATGGCTCAAATTTCCAATTTAAATACCCCATCTACTGTATTAGGTGTTTTTGTAAAGCCTAAGAAAAAAGATGGTTTGCCTAAAACAGATTTTGTATTGGTGCTTGATGGACTAAGAGACCCCGGAAATATGGGAACAATTTTACGATTGTGCGATTGGTTTGGAATTTCGGAATTGGTCTTTACAGAAGACTGTGTAGATAGGTTTAATGAAAAAGTGGTTCAAGCATCAATGGGCAGTATCGCCTCAATAGAAGTGTTTGAAATGAATAGAGCAGATTTAACAGAATCATTAAAAAGCAAGGGGTATAAAATTGTTACAACTGCTATGCAATCAGAACCTGTATACACATTTAATTACCCACAAAAAACAGCTTTGGTGTTGGGCAATGAGGGACAGGGTGTTTCAGAAGAAATCCTTAAGTCTTCAGACTTTAATATTTCTATTCCTGCCGCAATAAATACAAAGGCGGAGTCATTAAATGTGGCAATGGCTGCAAGTGTGTTGCTTAGTGATTATGCGCGAAAGAGCCCGTAATTACAAATCTTCTGGCCACGTTTGCACTTGTATAATTTCTTTTAAATCGCCAGTATAACTTAGGCGTAGCGCGCTTAAATATTTTCCGGCCCAGGCACCAGAGTCTATACACCAAGAGTTTGCATCAGCATTATAATCTACCTTTCCTTTTTCTTTAATTATATGCCCATAAACCTGAACCTTGCCCATGTTGCGTACTTCAGACCGGTTGTGCAGAACGCCTAAAGGATTTGTGTTTGTGTACGGATTTTTAACATTTTTAGAAATTCCTGCATGGGTAATTAAAATATGCGGAGTTTCCCATTTAAAGGGAAGGTTTCTTAACCAATTATGAACCTTTTTTAAATTTAAATCGTGCTTTAAAAAATTGTTTTTTACTTTTTGTATAGAACCTGCACGTCCTGGTTTATCATGTAGTTTAATGTATCTATATTCATGATTACCGCGCAACACAAATACCTGATATGGATATTTTTTTTGCAACTGGCGCATGTATATTACGCACTGTGCAGAATGTGGCCCTTTGTTAATAAGGTCGCCAACTTGTACAAGAAACTCTTTTTTTGGATTCCAATGATTTTCTACCAGATCTATTAATGTGTGGTAGCAACCGTGCACATCACCAATAGCAAAAACATTCATGTTGCTACTAGCTGTTTAGCATAACCGGCATTACAAGCATAAGCACATCTTCGCCATCGTCAACATTATCTGCTGGTATAAGCAAGCCGGCTTTATTAGGAGCTGATAATTCCATGCGTACGTTGTCAGAACTTAGGTTGTTCAACATCTCAATAATAAAACGGCTGTTGAACCCGATTTCCATGTCTTCGCCTTCATAGTCGCATGCTAAACGCTCATGGGCTTTGTTAGAAAAGTCTAAATCTTCGGCAGAAATGTTAACTTCTTTACCCGCCAATTTCAATCTTATTTGGTGTGTTGTTTTGTTAGAGAAAATAGAAACACGTTTTATAGAACTCAACAATGATGCTCTATCAATAAGCAACACATTGGGGTTTTCTTTTGGAATAACGGCATCGTAATTTGGGTACCTGCCATCAATTAATCTACAATTTAGAACAACGTTTTCGTACACAAAACAAGCGTTAGTGTTGTTAAAGCTTACTTCAACATTGTCTGCAACAACCACAGATTGGCGCAGCAAATTCAATGGTTTTTTAGGCATAATAAATTCTGCCGTGTTTTCGCTTTGTAAATCGGTGCGTTTGTATCTAACAAGTTTGTGTGCATCTGTGGCCACAAAGGTTAGGTTCTCCGAAGAAAACTGAAAAAACACACCACTCATTACCGGACGAAGCTCATCATTACCGGTAGCAAAAAGTGTTTTTTGAATGGCTACGGCCAAGCTATCTGCAGGAATGGTTACCGATGATGCATCTTTAAGCTCTGGAAACTGTGGGAATTCAGAACCATCTAAACACGCCAACGCATATTTACCGTAATCAGAACTTACTTCAACACCTGTTAGTTTATCATCTATAACAAATGTTAATGGTTGCTCTGGAAATGTTTTTAAAGTATCAAGTAAGATTCTAGCAGGAATGGCAACCAAGCCTTTGCTGTCACTTACAACTTCAAGCGTAACGGACATTGTTGTTTCTAAATCTGAGGCAGAAACGGTTAGTTCGTTTTCGTTTAAATCGAACAAAAAATTATCTAAAATGGGTAAGGTATTCGTAGTTTGGATTATACCGCCTATAATTTGTAGTTCCTTTAAAAGTCTTGTGCTTGATACAATAAATTTCATGGTAAAATATTCTGTAAACGTGTTGTAAAATTCAAGCAAATATAGTGGATTGAACTACTTGAGACAGATGCTTTTTTTAATTTTTTTATAGCTGAGAATGCCTAAATGTATGGCTTTGTATTCGCCCAGATTAATGGGTTTTTTAAACGGTTTTTACACCTAATTGTATATTCTGCCGCTGCTGTGGTCGCTTTTTGCTCCGGTTACACTTTGTAAGCAATTCACTTTGTTTAATGAACGTAAAACACCTAAAAAAGCAAAAATCAAGGCTTCTTT
Organism: Bacteroidia bacterium; assembly: GCA_030424545.1. Taxonomy (GTDB): domain Bacteria; phylum Bacteroidota; class Bacteroidia; order Flavobacteriales; family Schleiferiaceae; genus JAUHWL01. The sequence goes on along the minus strand of JAUHWL010000024.1, from coordinate 14,682 downwards.
TTGGTTGATTAAATCATGGGGCGGAACCGTGATTTTGGCTTGAGAATAAATTGAAATTTGTTCTAATAAATAAGTGTTATACGCGCCACCTCCGGTAAATAATATATTATGGGTGTTTTTTGGCAAAGCTTGCACTATGGTTTGGGCGGCATGTGTTGTAAACGTGCGCAATATGTCTTGTGGCTTTTCCTCAATACTTAAAATCGGTATAATGTTTTGTTCAACCCACTCGCGCCCCAAAGATTTTGGTGCCTTTAGATGGTAAAATTCAAGGTTGTTTAAAGTTGTTAAAAGTGGTTTTAAAATGTTTCCACTTGCGGCAATTTTGCCTCCTTCATCATAAGGTAATTCTAGCCTATTACAAATATGGTTAAGTACAATGTTTACAGGGCAAATATCAAATGCAACACGTTTGTTATTGGCCTTGTACGAAATATTGGCAAATCCACCTAAGTTTATACAAGCATCAAATTGGCCAAATAAAAGTTCATCACCTATAGGTACTAATGGCGCACCTTGCCCGCCAAGCAAAACATCTTGAAGTCTAAAATCGCAAATGGTTTTAATTTTTGTTCGGGTAAAAATTTCGGGGCCATTCCCCAATTGAAAAGTGCTTTTTTTATCAGGTTCATGAAAAATAGTATGCCCGTGGCTAGCAATTAAGTCTACTTTTTTAAGTCTATTTTCCTCTATAAACTTTATCGCTTCATTGCCAAGATAATGACCAAACTCAACATCTAACTCGCGTAATTGTATGGGCGATAATTTATGCGCATGTTTTAATTTATCTCGCCATGCAAATGAGTAGTCTGTTGTTTTGCTTTCTAAAATTTTAAACGTCCATTTTTGATTAGATAAAGTGAACGCTGCACAGCAAAGGTCAAGACCATCTAACGATGTTCCGCTCATTAATCCAATTGCAATTAAAGGTGATTGATACATTAATTGTTGGGCTTATATTTGTGCCGATATTTTTTACAATTCTACATTTAAAATTCTTTATAAATGAATTTCCAATTATCAGAAGAACACGAAATGATTCGTGAAGCCGCAAGAGGTTTTGCACAACAAGAATTATTACCAGGAGTTATTGAGCGTGATACCCACGAGAAGTTCCCAACAGAGCAAGTAAAGATGATGGGCGAACTGGGTTTTATGGGCATGATGGTGCAGCCAGAATATGGCGGTGGCGGAATGGATACCATATCGTACTCTATTGCCATGGAAGAAATTTCTAAAATAGACGCTTCTGCCAGCGTTGTAATGAGCGTAAATAACTCGCTAGTTTGCTGGGGATTGGAAAAATTTGGCACTGAAGAACAAAAGCAGAAGTATTTAAAACCACTTGCCATGGGCGAAATTATTGGTGGTTTTTGTTTGAGCGAACCAGAAGCTGGTTCTGATGCAACATCGCAACGTACAACGGCTATAGATAAAGGAGATCATTATCTATTAAATGGTACAAAAAACTGGATTACCAACGGTAACTCGGCATCTGTTTTTTTGGTAATGGCACAAACCGATGTAGAAAAAAAGCACCGCGGAATTAACTGCCTTATTGTAGAAAAAGGCATGGAAGGTTTTGTAGTAGGTAAGAAAGAAGAAAAGTTAGGTATACGTGGGTCTGATACACATTCTTTAATGTTTACTGATGTTAAGGTGCCAAAAGAAAATAGAATAGGAGAAGAGGGTTTTGGATTTAAATTCGCCATGAAAGTACTTTCTGGCGGTAGAATCGGAATTGCTTCTCAAGCATTAGGTATAGCACAAGGTGCGTATGAGTTGGCGCTTAAATATTCTAAAGAGCGCGAAACTTTTGGGAAACCAATTTGCGAGCATCAAGCAATTGCCTTTAAATTGGCCGATATGGCCACACAAATTGAAGCGGCTCGTCATCTTGTACACAAGGCAGCTTGGTTAAAAGATCAAGGTTTGCCGTTTGATAAAGAAGGAGCTATGGCAAAAGTATTTGCTAGTGAAACGGCCATGTGGGTTACTACAGAAGCGGTTCAAATTCACGGAGGATATGGTTATGTAAAAGAATATCACGTAGAGCGTTTAATGCGCGATGCGAAAATTACACAGATATACGAAGGCACATCTGAAATACAACGTATTGTAATTTCTAGAAGTGTGCTTGCCGAATAAAAAAAAAACAGAATTTCTGTTCACTAAAAAAGGCTGTCTGTTAAAAGACAGCCTTTTTTTATAGGAAGAAATTTGTAAATGTTATAATACGTCTAGCAGGCTCTCAAGCTTCATGCCTCTAGAACCTTTTAAAAGTACGGTACAGTTTTCTAAGTTTTGTTTTTCTAGAAATTGTTTTGCCTCAAGCGTGGTTTTAAAACCATTAAAAGCAGCAGGAAATGTTGTTTTATTAAATGCTTCGCCAACCAAAATTACATTCGCGGCATTGTGGTTTTTAAGTTTGTCTACAACCAATTGATGTTCTTTTGCCGCGTATTCTCCCAGTTCAAACATATCGCCCACCACATACCATTTGTGGTTGTTATCTAGCTTTAAAAAAATATCTATCGTGGCCAACATGCTGTTTGGGTTTGCATTATAGGCATCTAGAAAAATGGTGTTTTTTGTTGTCTTTCGCCATTCAGAACGATTCATGCTCGGCAAATAGTTTTCTATGGCGGCTTTAATTTTTGCCGTCTTAATACCTAGCACAGAACCCAGGGCTATAGCTGCAGCAATATTAGAGAAATGAAAATCGCCTGTTAAATTGGATTGAATATTTGTTCCATTAAACACAGCAGAAGCATTGTCTGTATGATTGTTGGTAATCTGTATATCGGCATTTTTATCTTGGCCAAAAATGTAGCGTTTAATTCCTTCGCTATTCTTCATTTGGATTGAGTCATCGCCAATAACAAGTGCTTCTTTTTTGTTTGTTCTCAGAAACGTATATAGTTCGCTTTTGCCTTTAATAACACCTTCTATGCCGCCAAAACCTTCTAAATGAGCTTTGCCAAAATTTGTAACATATCCAAAATCAGGCCCGGCAATTTCACACAATTGTTCTATTTCTTTTTGATGGTTCGCACCCATCTCAACAATAATAATTTCAGCATCAATCGGTGTGCTTAAAAGCGTTAGAGGCACACCAATGTGGTTGTTTAAGTTTCCTGTAGTAGCGTGTGTTTTATAAGTGGTTTTTGCAATGTCTCTAAAAAGTTCTTTGCAAGTTGTTTTGCCATTGCTACCGGTAAGGCCAATAACTTTTCCTGTAAAAAGGCTGCGGTAATCTTTAGCCAATTCTTGCAAAGAGGTTAACACATCGTCTACCAATATATACCGGTCTTTGGGTAACTCATCGATTAACTCATCAATCACCGCCAAAGTAGCTCCGTTTTGAAGAGCTTTTGTGGCGTATAGATTCCCGTTAAAATGATCTCCCTTCAACGCAAAAAACAGGTCGCCTTTTTTAACCGTTCTTGTATCTGTACTTACCGATTTATTTTTTAAAAATAAATCTAAGAGCTTTTTTCTCTTTGTCATTGTTGTATGCGGGTTTATCAATGCAAGATAAGTTTGTAAGTGAATTATACACTGAGGCGGTTTTAAGTTTATACGCCAAATTATTCACAGCGTTTTGGGCAATAAAAAACCCCGACTGTTTGGTCGGGGTTTTAAAAACTTTATCCTTTTAGCTGATATCGCTTGTGTTTCTTTTGTTTTGGAGCTTTGTGTCTTTTTCTTCGTTTGTCATCCAAGTTTTGGAATCCAACTCTATCCATAGCACATCTAAATCCAATATAATCGGTACTTTGATCTTCTTCTAAATATCTTCTTGTACCAGGCGTTAACCAATAAGCTCTGTCTTTCCAGCTGCCGCCTTTGTACACACGGCTTACATTGTCAATCATGGTTGTGTTTCCATAGTCGTACATAGCCGCTTCGCCTTCTGGAACTGTTTTATCATAATAGATACTACTTTCAACGTCACCATCTAAATAATCTCTATAATCACTTTTTTGGTAGTTTCTTCTATTAAGATTTTCTTCGGCTGTAACTTCCCTTTTTGGAAGCTGGCCTGGTAATCTTACAATATTGCTATCGGTATCATACTGTGGTTCTTGTAATACTTCAAGAGATCCGATTCCTTGATAATCTTCATCAAATGCATCAAATTCATTTCCGCGATAAGGGCGATAGTCTGTTACATCTTCAGGTGTTAAAGGTCTGTAAACATCCAATACCCATTCGGCAACGTTTCCAGCCATATCATAAAGACCAAAATCATTTGGTGGGTAAAATCTTACTTGCATGGTAACAATTGCTTGATCATTTAAGTGACCACTTGTACCCATATTATCACCACCACCTCTTTTGTAGTTGGCTAAAATATCCCCACGATCAGATTTTTCGCCCGAGCGTAGCGCACTACCATTCCATGTATATTTGTTTTGATCTACAGTTCTGTCATACAATCTGTTTCCAACATGAGCGTAAGCAGCAAACTCCCATTCTGCTTCTGTTGGTAGCCTGTATTTTGGCAAAAGAATACCGTCTTCAATTCCGGCTGGTCTTCCTTCTTTACCGTATTGCGAGTTTGGGTTGTAATCTTTTAACCCTTTTTTGTTTTGTTGTGTGTATTCTCCTGGTTTGTATAAATAAACCTCAGAGTTAAAGTTGTCCGCATCAATTTGGTCTGGCATTGTGTTAAACACACCTTTATCTACAAGAATTTGTTCGTTAACACGGTCTGTTCTCCAAGAGCAAAACTTCATGGCCTGAATCCAGTTTACACCTACAACAGGGTAGTAGTTAAATGCTGGATGTCTTAAATAATTCTCTACGTACGTTTCGTTGTATGATAGTTTATCTCTCCAAACTAAAGTATCTGGTAGGGCCGAACGATAGATTTCAGGATAATAATCATAATCATAAACGCGTCTTAACCAATATAGATATTCGCGGTAATCTAAGTTGGTAACTTCGTTTTCGTCAAGGTAGAAAGATCCAACTGATACTCTTCTTGGGAAATTGTTCCAATCTTTAATAACATCTTCTTCAACTTGACCCATTACAAAAGTTCCACCTTCTATAAATATAAGGCCTGGTCCAGTTTCTTGTCCTTTGTAATTTAGGTTGGCTTGAAAACCACCGTTCTTTTTGTCATTTATATTCCAACCTGTAGTTTTAGATTTCTTAGCACAAGAAATAAAAGCTAAAGATGCAGATAATAAAATGATGAATGAAAGACTTTTGTTCATAATCGTGTTGTGATTGCGTGTGTCTTAATAACTAGAAAGTAGGGCATTTTATTTCCCTTATTTGTTGTTTTCTTACTCTACAAGGAAATTTATAGGCTAATGATACTTCATGTGCTCCTCCAACAATGTTGGTAAGGTCACTAATGGTGTAGTCATAGCTATAACCAAATGTCCAAGGAGATTTTGGAGGTGCTACGCCTAGAATAACGATGACAGCATCTGGATTATTGCCTCCTTGACGTAATCCAAGACCACCAGATATTGGTCCTCTGTTAAAAGAAAGTCCAATAGTTGTTTGCTGAGCACCACCTTGTACCTGATAAACGATGTTAGGTATAAGAATGTTTCTAGTGCTATTATGTAATCGTTTTTTACCTAATGGAATTGATGCGCCCCCGTGAACAGTAATCTTCATGGGCAATGCATTGTTAGATAAAAATGCTTCGTTTGGTTGTGTAAGGTGATTTACGGTAAGACCTAAGTACCAGTGCTCTGTAAATCCAAGTAAACCAACCGATAAATCAAGATGGCTGTTTGTGTTATCTCCGGGAGGAAGTTCTGCGGTAGGTTTTACAAAACCGTAAAACTCATCTATTTGATCTGGAAAAGTGAATGAATTCCAATCTAAAGTTCTTTGTCTAAAAGTTGCTTCGAAACCCGCAAGCAATGTAAACTTTCTAGAAAGCGCTGCGTGATAAGAATAAATAACGCTTGCTTCTGTAAGATTTAGCGCCCCATTTCCTGCTTCATCTCGTAAAACGAGAAACCCTAAACCGCCTTTAATACCCGAAACGTATTGATCATATGACGCGGAAAACGTCTGATATGCTCCCAAAGATGGGTATTGATTGCGATAGTTTAAATGTACTGTTGGGCACTTTTTAACCCCTGCAAACGCAGGGTTTAAATAGAGCGGATTCGCGTAGTACTGCGAGAAATGCGGGTCTTGCGCATATGTTGTTAACATAGCACAGAGCGCAATTGTAAATGTTATTCCCTTGAGTATTCTGGTCATTCCAACCTAAGTTTTCAGCCAACAATTATACAAATATTTAGTAACAAAACATCTTTTAATAATAAATGTTATCTCAATGCACGGAACTTTTAATGATTTCGTTTCTTTAAAGAAATGGTATTTAATTATTTATATCGGTACAAAATATAGTCAATCACTTATCGTTATTTTGTCATCTCAATATTTGTTTATGAAGAGTAAATTAATTGCTGTATTTATTTTTGTTTTTTTTAGTTCTTTATTAAAGGCACAATCACATTATAATATTGAATGGAAACCTGTTATTGAACAGAATGGGATTTCATTTATTTGGTTTGATGGGGCAGTAATGAATGCACAAGATTTTCATATTCCGAGCTATTGTGGTGAGATTGAAAATAAGTATAACGGGAGTTTTGAATTGGTAAACCCTGTATTCATCCCATTAACAAAAGAAGAACAACGTGTTTTTAATAACGCTAATAATATAGTTCCTAATCGTGTTGAAATTCTACAGCACAACACAACTTTTGGCGGTTATGGCGTTACCAAGTTTTATCTTCTGCCCGTTAGAGTAAATCCCGAAACGAATAAATTGGAAAAGTTAATTTCTTTTTCGCTTAAAGAAATTGAACACAATAATGTAGAGAAAAGTACCTTTAAAACTGCTACAAGGGTTGGTGATACAACAGCATTAGCCAGTGGAGATTGGTACAAAATTGCCGTAAACACGTCAGGCGTATATAAAATCACCCCTCAGTTTTTAACAGAATGCGGCTTTGCAATCGCCAATTTACCTGTGTCGAGCGTAAGAGTGCTTGGAAATGGAAAAGGTGTTTTGCCTGAAGCAAACAGTAAGAACCCAAATCCAGGTTTGCATGAATTAAAAATTTACATGAATGATGTGAATGGGGACGGGATTTTTAACGGTTCTGATTATGCACTCTTTTACGCCCACGGAGCGCACAGATGGGATTACAATGAATCTACCGAGGTATTTTCACATACTTATAATGTATACAGTGATAAGAGCTATTATTTTATAACAACTAATAATGGTAATGGCAAACGAATAGATGAGGCTTCTTACCCCAGCGGAACGATAACGTATAACGTTAACACGTTTGACGACTTCCAGTTTTTTGAAGAAGACAAAGTGAATCTTGTAGCCAGCGGACGCAAATGGTATGGTGATTTATTTGATTATAAATTAACGTACAACTACGTAATGCAGTTTGCAAACGTAGATGTTACCGATTCTGCATTTTTAAATACAAAAGCCGTAGCTAGAGCATTGGTGGCAAATACTAAAATGAAATTTAAGGTAAACAATGTGCCTGTGAGCAATTTAGTTTTTCCTGCTGTTTATACTTCAAGCATAGCCGACTACGTAATAGAAAGATCTACTCGTGTAGGTTTTTTACCAACGGCCAACACCTTGCAAATAGAAGTTACTTATGATAATGCCCTGTACCCGGCCGGTACAGCTTGGCTAGATTACTTTGCTGTAGAACTACGTAAAAAATTAAAAATGAATGGAAGCAGCGTTATATTTAGAGATAAGCGGGCTTATAGAAACGGAGGTTTTGCGGAGTATCTTCTAGAAAACGCAACTTCAGATATAATGATTTGGGATGTTACAGATCATCACAACGTTAGAAAAATAGCGTACAACCTGGTGGGGACAGATGCCAAATTTAATGCGCCATCTGATAGTTTAAGAACATTTGCGGCTGTAAAAGGTAGTGCATTTCCAACGCCAGAAAAAACAGGAAAAGTGCAAAACCAACATTTGTTTGGGCTAAAAAATGTTGATATGGTCATTGTTAGTTATCCAGATTTTTTAGTTCAGGCAGAACAATTGGCACAGTTCCATAGAAATTCTGATGGATTAAACGTTTTTGTAGCTACACCAGAAATGATTTACAATGAGTTTAGTAGTGGTATGCAAGATATAACGGGTATAAAATTATTCTTACGTCACTTATATAAAAACAGCCCTTCTAATCCTGTTAAATATTTATTGCTTTTTGGCGATGCGAGCTATGATTATAAAAACCGCTTACCAAACATGCATAATTTCGTTCCAATTTTTCAGTCTAAATCTTCGTTTAGCTTAACATCTTCAACGTGTACAGATGACTACTTTGGGTTTTTAGATGACGATGAAGGGAATAATATGCTTAGCGAAAACGTTGACATCGGTATTGGCCGCATGCCCGTAAAATCGGTAAACGAAGCTATTGTTAGTGTAAGCAAGGTGATAAACTACGCAACAGAAAAAAAATCTTTTGGCGATTGGAGAAATAGAGTCTTGTTAATAGCCGATGATGTTGACGAAAGTTATGAATTAGATTTTGTAAAAAATGTTGATGGTTTAGCAAGAGAGCTTGATACGGTTCAAGAAATTTTAAATATTGAAAAGGTGTACATAGATAGTTATGTGCAAGAAGTAAGAGCGGGTAGCCAAAGGTACCCTGATGCTAGACAAGATATATTTAGAAAAGTAGAAAAAGGAAACCTTATAACTTCGTACTTAGGTCATGGAGGCGAGGTTGGCCTTGCCAAAGAAAGAATATTGCAACTGCCCGATATTAATGGATGGGATAATTTAAATAATATGCCCCTGTTTATTACGGTTACCTGTGAGTTTACACGTGTAGATGATCCCGCTCGCGTATCGGCCGGAGAGCAATTGTTTTTAAATAGCCAAGGTGGGGCAATTGCGTTATTCTCTACACTGCGTCCCGTTTACGCTACCACCAATACATACAATATTAATAAAGAGCTTTTTGAGTACTCTTTTTCTCAAGTAAATGGAGAATACTTAACGCTAGGAGATATAATAAGAATTACCAAAAACAACAATCAAAGTAATGATAAGATTAGGTTTTCTTTAATTGGAGACCCAGCATTAAAACTTGCAATACCAGAACATAAAGTAATTACAGACTCTATTAATGGTATTGCCGTTGGCGCATTTGCGGATACCCTAAAAGCATTGAGTAAAGTGAGAATTACAGGACACATAGAAGATTTTAATGGGAATCTTCTAACCGATTTTAATGGAATTGTAAATCCTACGGTGTATGATAAAAAATCGGATAAGGCCACGTTGAGAAACGACAATCAAGGCGCTATTTTTAATTATAAAACCAGAGAAAACATAATTTTTAAAGGTGAGTCTAGCGTAGAAAGCGGAATGTTTGCTTATGAATTTGTTGTGCCGCTTGATATTTCGTTTGTTATTGATGAAGGAAAATTTAGTTACTACGCCACCAATAAAGTAACAGATGCTGCGGGTGTAGAAACCGGCATCTTAATAGGAGGGTTAAATTTAGATGCAGATTTTGATGATGAAGGTCCAGAAGTAAGAGTGTTTATTAATGATACTAATTTTATAAGCGGAGGGCTAACAGATAAGAACCCAACATCCATAGCGCTAATTGCAGATTCTTCGGGTATAAACACAGTTGGTAACGGCATAGGGCATGATATTGTTGGAATTTTAGATGGTAATACAAGTTCGCCATACGTATTAAATAACTACTTTCAGTCCGACCTTAACAACTATCAAAGTGGTCGTGTAACCTTTCCGTTTTTTGATTTAGAAGCCGGCACGCATAATTTGTTAATACGTGCTTGGGATGTAAACAATAATCCGGGCGAAGGTGAAGTTATCTTCATTGTAGATGATTCGCATCAATTGGCATTAAACAGGGTATTAAATTACCCCAATCCATTCTCTAACATTACGCGCTTTCAGTTTGAGCACAACAGAGCAGGAGATCCTTTGCAAATAGACATACAGATTTTTGACCAAAAAGGCGAAATGGTAAAGAGAATACAACAAACCTTAGTAAGCGAAGGAAACATAGTAAACCAAATAACATGGGATGGTAAAAGCGATAAAGGCTCTTACCTAAGCTCAGGAGTGTTTGTTTATAGAGTTATTGTACGCTCTACAACAGACGGTTCATCTACCCAAGACTATAGCAAATTAGTTTTTGTGAATTAGTAATCTTTAAATATATATTTGCCAACGAAATTTAAAATAAGAATGAAAAAATACGCAAGCCTAACCATAGCGGGATTATTAAGTGTTGTAGGATTTAGTGCAAATCAGATAAGTACCGAAGATTTAAATGTAATTTCTACATCAGTACCTATATTAATTGTTTCTCCAGATGCGCGCGCAGGTGCCATGGGCGATGTAGGTGCAGCTTCGTTGCCAGGACCAAATGATATTTTCTGGAACCCCGCAAAACTGGCTTTTATGGGTAAGAAAAAAACAAGCCTTTCTTTAAGCTATACCCCATGGTTAAGCAGCTTGGTGCCTGATATTAACTTGGCATACGTTTCTTTTCAGAAAAGTTTAGGAGATCGTCAGGGTATAGGCGTTTCTATGCGCTATTTTTCTTTGGGCGATATTAACTTTAGAGACGATCAAGGAAATTCTACAGGAACATTTAGCCCTTATGAATTTAGTATAGATGGTTCTTACGCCCTAAAATTCTCAGAACAATGGAGTGGAGGAATTGCATTGAGATACATCTACTCTGATATTGCACAAGGGCAAGTAGTAGCAGGAGCACAAACAAAACCAGGGCAATCTGTTGCTGCTGACATTGCTTTCTTCTACAAAAGTCGCCAAATAAACATGAGCAATGGGCAAAAAGGTACAGCGCTTTTTGGTGTGAATATCTCTAACATTGGTGCAAAAATTAGCTATTCAGAATCTGGCCGTAGCGATTTTATCCCAACAAACCTTAAAGTAGGTGGTGGATATATCTGGCAATTTGATAAATACAATAAAGTTGGTTTTTATTTAGATGTAAATAAATTGTTAGTTCCAACTCCACAGGTAATTACAGACGATGGAGATACCTTAGGAGACCCCACAGATGTACCGCCTTTAGAAGGAATGATTCAAGCATTAAGCCCGGGGGCAAAACCCTATGGGTTTAACGAGTTAATGAGAGAGTTTATCATTAACGTAGGTGCAGAGTGGATGTACAATGATTTGTTTATGGTACGCGCAGGTTATCAATACGAAAACGAATCGAAAGGAAACAGAAAGTACTTCACCATTGGTGCAGGTATTAAGTATAATATCTTCTCGTTGGATTTGGCCTATTTATTTCCGGCAAACCAAACCGTAAGATCACCGTTACAAAATACATTACGATTTACGCTTGCCTTTGATTTAGGCGGAATGACCAGTGCAGAATAACTTACATGGACATTAAAAAATACAATTCTATAGAAGAGTTGTCTGTGAATGACAAAGCTTTAATGGAACAAGCAATAAAAAGTAGGGAGCATGCATATGCTCCCTATTCTCATTTTAGGGTGGGTGCTGCAGTACTGTTAGAAAATGGAGAAATCATTTTAGGCAGCAATCAAGAAAATGCGGCCTACCCTTCGGGTTTATGCGCAGAGCGCGTTGCCATTTTTGCAGCAAGCGCACAACATCCAAACAAAATAATAAAGGCAATGGCGGTAACATGCCGGCACGAAACCAATGTAACAGATATGCCTTTAACCAGCTGCGGCAGTTGCAGACAAGTTATGCTTGAGTATGAACTAAAACAAGAAGCGCCTATTAAAGTGTTTTTTTATGGTCAGCGTGGTTCTGTTTTAGAAATATCCAATTGTAAAAGTTTGCTCCCCTTATTTTTTGATAAGAATATATTGAGATAAGTAAATAAAGTAAACACGAAAGATCAAGTAAGATTAAAGGAGCTTAGTTGTTAAATTTGCTCACAACAAAAAAGTAAAAATGGCTAAAAAGCGTATAACAAAAGAAGTTTATCTAAAATGGTACGAAGACATGTTGCTTTGGAGAAAATTCGAAGACATGTGTGCCGGTTTATATATTCAACAAAAAATAAGAGGTTTTTTACACTTATATAATGGGCAAGAAGCTGTGTTGGCAGGAGCTTTGTTGGCCATGGAAAAAGGTGATAAAATGATTACCGCCTACAGAAACCATGTGCAACCCATTGGTTTAGGCGTTGATCCTAGAAAAGTAATGGCCGAGTTAATGGGCAAAAAAGACGGAACATCGCACGGAAAAGGCGGTAGCATGCACATCTTTTCTAAAGAACATCATTTTTATGGAGGTCATGGTATTGTTGGAGGTCAAATTCCACTTGGTGCGGGTTTGGCTTTTGCAGATAAATATCAAGGCAACAAAAATGTAACGCTTACCTACATGGGAGACGGTGCTATACGCCAAGGTGCTTTCCATGAAACTGCAAATTTGGCCATGCTTTGGAATTTGCCCGTTGTGTTTATTGTAGAAAATAACGGTTACGCCATGGGTACTTCTGTAGAAAGAACCGCAAACCACACAGATATTTGGAAATTAGGTTTGGGGTACGAAATGCCTTGTAAACCTGTAGATGGCATGACGCCCGAAGTTGTTTATGATGCCATGCACGAAGCTATGGAACGTGCCCGTAAAGGTGGCGGCCCAACACTTTTAGAAATTAGAACCTACCGTTACAAAGGCCATTCTATGAGTGATGCGCAACATTACAGAACTAAAGATGAAGTAAAAGAGTATCAGAAAAAAGATCCGATTACACATGTTTTGGATGTAATTAAGAGCAAAAAATACGCTTCGGAAAAAGAAGTTAAAAAAATTGACGACCGCGTAAAAGCTTTGGTTGCTGAATGTGTTGCATTTGGAGAAAAATCTGAGTTTGCTCCAGCCGATTGGGTGTATAAAGGTGTTTATGCCCAAGAAGATTATCCGTTTATTACCGATTAAAAAAATATAAGAATGGCAATAGTTATTAATATGCCCCGCCTTAGCGATACAATGACTGAGGGCGTTGTTGCAAAATGGCACAAAAAAGTAGGAGATAAAATTGTTGAAGGCGATTTGCTTGCAGAAATTGAAACCGACAAGGCAACAATGGAGTTTGAATCTTTCCCTGGCCAAGAAGGTACCTTATTATATATAGGTGTAGAAGAAGGTGGCAGCGCACCCGTAGATCAGGTGCTTGCTATTTTGGGCGATAAAGGCGAAGATATTGAAGCATTAAAATCTGGTGGTGCGGCAGCAGAAGCTCCACAAGAAGAAGCACCTAAAGAAGAGCCAGCAGCAGAACAAAAATCAGAAGAAAAAGTAGAAGCTGCTAAACCAGAAGCGGCACCCGCTGCAAAAGCAGAACCTGCAAAAAGTGCACCCGTAGCCAATAGCACAGGGGGTAGAGTAATTGCTTCGCCATTGGCAAAAAAATTAGCCGAAGACAAAGGTTTTGATATAAACAAAATTCAAGGTAGCGGAGATAATGGCCGTATAATTAAGCGCGATGTAGATAATTTTGTACCAACAGCCGCTACAGCTAGCGCATCATTTGGTGGAGAATTAACCAGCACCGATGCTACGGTTAGCCAAATGCGCAAAACCATTGCACGTAGATTGTCTGAATCTAAATTTACGGCCCCACATTTTTACCTGACCATGGAAATTGACATGGACAATGCCATTGCGGCAAGAAAAGCGGTTAACGAAAGTGGCGATGTGAAAATATCTTTCAACGATTTTGTTGTAAAAGCTGTTGCCATGGCCTTGCGCAAACACCCAAAAGTAAACGCAAGTTGGTTGGGCGAAACCATACGTTACTATGATTATGTAAACGTTGGCGTTGCCGTTGCGGTAGAAGAAGGGTTGTTGGTACCGGTAATTCGCAATACAGATTATAAAGGCTTGGCCGAAATTAGCAACGAAGTACGCACGTTGGCCGGAAAAGCAAAAGATAAAAAACTACAACCAGCCGAGTGGGAAGGAAATACATTTACCATTTCTAACCTAGGTATGTTTGGCATAGAAGAGTTTACCGCAATAATAAATTCGCCAGACGCTTGTATTTTGGCTGTTGGCGGAATTAAACAAACGCCCGTTGTAAAAAATGGAGAAATTGTAGTAGGCAATGTGATGAAAGTAACCTTGAGCTGCGATCATCGCGTGGTGGATGGTGCTGTAGGTTCGGCATTTTTACAAACCGTAAAAACCAATTTAGAAAACCCAGTAAATATGCTGGTGTAATTTTCTACAATGTTTAGATTGTAAAAAAGCCCCGAGAGAAATCTCGGGGCTTTTTAGTTGAAGGGGGGTATATATCGTGCCAAATTATTACTAACGTTTAGTATAAGAAACGTAAGTGATTTCGAAGCACTGCCCTGTCAAGTTGCACTGAGCCAAATTTGCGAATTGACACAAATTTATAATATTTGAAAACCCGTCAAATCGCAGATTTGGCGGAGCTGATTAAATGCTCGAAAGCCTCGTAAACCACTGAACCACTTATGTTTTTTATACATTGTGCCTGTTGCACAACTTTTCAAATATACCCGTTAGTAACTAGCCAATCAAAGTTTACCAACAAAAAGTTAAGCTTATTAACTTGTAGCAATGCAAGGCAAAAAATCGTATTCCGAAAAACT
>JAUHWL010000023.1 GCA_030424545.1 Bacteroidia bacterium | reverse complement strand
ATAGTTTTTCGGAATACGATTTTTTGCCTTGCATTGCTACAAGTTAATAAGCTTAACTTTTTGTTGGTAAACTTTGATTGGCTAGTTACTAACGGGTATATTTGAAAAGTTGTGCAACAGGCACAACGTATATAAAAAATAGCGGTTTTGGTGCTTAACCAAAAGAAATTTAATAAATTAGAGGTCATTGTTAAACTGAAAAATTAATGCGTAAAACCCGCTACTTTTCATATACAAACCGTTGCACGTTAATTTAAAATGACTTTTCAAACCAAGGCTAAACTTACCTCAATTGCCTCAGCCTTAAATGGCTAAATCAATCCGGTGGCTTACCCAAGAATATTCAATTTAAGAATTTAAAAGTAAGATGAATGAGTGCTGTCCTCATTCTTGAAAAAATATCAGGTGGACCGTCTTCAAGCATTTATTTTTTCGAACTAAAAACAAATTTGAATAGTATATGTGAAACGAGCTGGTTAGATTGGTCACACTCTTTTGCCCAACTTTGGAATGACCCCAAAAAAAATTAAAAAACAATGAAACTAAAAAATAGAACCGTTTTAATTACAGGTGGTGCATCTGGCATTGGCAAAATAATGGTTCGTTTGATGTTAGAACGAAAAGCCCGTGTGATTATCTGGGACATTCATCAAGAAAGCATCAATCAAACCCTTGCAGAATTTAAGACCAAAGGAGAAATATTTGGTTATCATGTTGATGTAGCTGACTTTGCGCAAATTCATGAAGCCGTAAAAAAAGTTAAATCAGAAGTAGGTACGGTTGATGTTTTAATCAATAACGCAGGTATAATCGTTGGTAAATATTTTAGTGAACATACAGCTTCCGATATTTCGCGAACCATGGCGGTTAATGCAAATGCACCAATGTTCATTACCATGGAGTTTCTCAAGGATATGTTGAACAAGGATTCAGGACATATTTGCAACATTGCCTCGTCTGGTGGATTGGTTTCAAACCCAAAAATGTCTGTGTATGCGGCAAGCAAATGGTCGCTTATTGGTTGGTCTGATAGTTTGCGTTTAGAAATGAAACAACTGAAAAAAAATGTACACGTTACCACCATTATGCCGTACTACATCAGTACAGGCATGTTTGATGGTGTAAAATCTAAAATTCCAATTCTTAATCCTGAAGCAACCGCATTAACCATTGTTAAAGCGATTGAGAAAAATAAAAAATCCATCACTATTCCCGGCTATATCTACAGGATTACACGCCTTGGTCAGGCAGTCATGTCAATTAATTTTTTTGATTGGTTTGCAGGAGATGTCCTTGGCATATATAAAACCATGGAACATTTTACTGGTAGAAAAAAGTGAAATTACTGCGTACTATAGAGTGAAAAACGCCCCTGCATTGTACAGGGGCGTTTTTCGTTTAAATGGTTTCGGGCAAGGTATATTCCCTGTTTTTGTTTTCGTTTTGCAAGTACTCCATCAACGGATTAAAATATTCTAGCATGGCACCAGCGCTTATTTCTTCGCCAGTTGCTTCTCGCATTATCTCGCGCCAATCTCTGGTTGCGCCTACTTTTAAAATGTTATTTAACCAGGTACCCACTTCTTTGCTGCCGTAATAGTTGGTAGCATGTGGGTCTTGGTTTAAAATATTCTTGGCAATGTGGTTGTGAAATTGAAACAGAATGACGTAGCTCAACGCATAATCATAATACTGGGCGGCATCATTATTAATGTGTGTTTTTGAAGCTGCATCGCAGTATTCTTCTCCGCGTTCTGTTGGGGGCACTATGCCCTGGTACTTTTTGGCCAACTCCCACCAACGGGCGTTAAACTGGTTTTCGGGTAAATTTTTTGCATATAAATCATGCTCAAACTCAGTCATTACTCCAGCGCCAAAAGGCATCAACACAATATAATTCATAGCCTCTTTCAGCAGTGTTTGTGTTTCATCGGTTTCTACATCGCCAATCAACTCTAGGTTTTGCAAAAAAGGTTTTTGCATGGCCGCCAAACCAAGCATACTTCCAATGGCTTCGTGAAACGCCCTGTTGGCACCACCCCGCAACAAATAAGGCACTTCAGGATTTGAATAGGCCAGATAATAATAAATATGTCCAAATTCGTGGTGGGTTGTTTCATACCACTCTGCATTAGGCTCAACGCTCATTAAACTTCTTACATCGTTGTTTAAATCCATGTGCCAGGCAGATGCATGGTTGTTCTTTTTGTATGCAGCACCTTCGGGCAGCGGATACAAACTAGATTTGGTATAAAAAGATTCTGGCAACGCCTCTAAACCTAAACTCACATAAAAACGCTCGGCTTGCTCTACACACCACTCTGCTCCTTTTTCTTCTATGATGGCATCTAAATCATAACCTTCTACAACCACTTCAGATGTCCAATCTTGCGCCCAACGGTTCGGAATCCAGTGTGCGGGCAACATTTCGGGTACGGGTTGCTTATATTTTGCGGCTAGTTTGTAGCGCATATAGGTATGCAATTCGCGGTACAAAGGCCAAATTTCAGAAACTAGCTTTTTGTTTAGCGCCATCATTTCCTCGGTAGTCATGCCGTAATCACTTACTTGGTAGGTAAAATAATCTGAGTAACCCAGCGCTTGTACGGTGCTGTTTCTCAATCTGCGCAAATTGTTTAGCCCTTCTTTTAACGGTGCCCCTACTTCTTTACTTGCTTCCCAAGCCACTTTGCGCGCTTCTAAATCAACCTCATCGCGCAAAATGCCATCAATATCATTGGTAGAAACTGATTCACCATCAATCTTAAAATCAAATCCAAAAAGCATTTCGTTTTGTGCATTTTCTGCTACTATACGCTCTTTTACCAAATCAGGTACGGTAGCCGGATTGTTGGCTGCCATGCTTAAAACGGTTTCCAATTGCTTTTTGGTTATGGCGTCAAACTCATCAGCATGCGCTAGCAACCTTTTTGCGGTAGCGATGTTTTCTTCACTACCTGTAAAAGCTGCAATAGCCTCGTTGGCCAGTTTTACCGCGTGGGCATTTGTAGTGTCTCCAACAACAATTTTTGTGTTGGCCGCCCACTCAGCTTCGGCAGATGCATAATACAATTGCTGAAACGTTTTGTTGTATTCCTCTAAAAACAATTGCGCTTCTTCTGTTGGAATCAATGTTGTTTCAGGCTCCTCGTTAGAGCATGCCACAAAACAAATGGCCATGAAAAAGGCAAAAGGGATCGCTAGGTTTTTCATATTTCTAATTATTAGATTTTAACATTTATAGTTTGCAAGATAAATATCCTCCCTTCAAATCGTTACGCTGAAATTTTACTTCACTTTTTTATTACAAAATCTTAACTATTTCTAGAAAAAGCGATTAAATTGAAGCCTTGTAAAAATTGTAACCATTGAATATTACAGTAACAGATCAAACGGGCCGTTCTATTGTCGTTCCCGATTTTCCGATGCGCATTATAAGCTTAGTGCCATCGCAAACGGAGCTTTTGTATTTTTTAAATTTACAAGATCGGGTTGTAGGAATTACCAAATTTTGCATTCACCCTAAATCTTGGCATGAAGAAAAAACGCGTGTTGGTGGCACCAAAATTTTAAAACACGGAGTAATAGCAGAGCTTAAACCCGATTTAATTATAGCCAATAAAGAAGAAAACACGAGAGAAGACATAGAAAAACTTAGCCAAATTTGCCCTGTTTGGGTAAGCAATGTAAATAGTTTGACGGATGCGCTTACCATGATAAAAGAAATTGGCAAACTTACCCAGGCTACAAATTTGTCTCTTGAATTGGTGGCACGTATAGAGAGTAATTTTTCGGCCATTGAAAAAAATGATGGAAAAAGAATTCTCTATTTGATTTGGAGAAAACCCTTCATGGCCGTTGGTAAAGGCACTTTTGTAGACGATATGCTTACAAGATGTGGTTTTGTAAATGTAATTACCGATTCTAGATATCCTGAATTAACAGAATCTGATATTGTTAAGCTTAATCCGGAAGTCATATTTTTTAGCTCAGAACCTTACCCCTTTAAAGAGCACCACATGCAAAGGCTGCAACAGCTTTTACCGTATACTAAAATGCAATTGGTAGATGGCGAACCTTTTAGTTGGTACGGCAGCCGCTTGTTAACCAGCGTACCTTACTTCAATAAACTTATTCAAATTATACAGTCTGCGTAAGCGGCATGGCTTAATGATGAATTTGATCATCATTGCAGCATAAAACAGGAATGCCTAAATGGTTTAGAATGATGTTTTCTTTATCTGCATTGCCAAAAAACGCATTGTTTTTAGCCACTTGCGCCATAATGCTCATCATATCTACAGGATGTTTGCTGGCATAATCTAACGTTTGTCTAGAGTATCCTACAGAATATATCTGACTATCTTCCTCAACCATTTCGTAGGCAAGGTTTTCTTCGGCAAACAATTCTTGACTTAACTGAAGGTTCTTTTTTAACTCACTTTCTAAAATATCGGTTTTGTAGATGGCATAAACTAAAAACTTACCATCCTTTTCCATTACCTGTCTGGTTTGTTCTATTTTCATTTTAAACCTGCTATGCGCAGCAATGGGAAACAAAATATTTTTAAAACCGCCCACTGGCCAAATAGAATTATATTGTACAACCAAAGATGGCAATTGTATGTGCTTAACCAGTTTTAAAATATTAGAACCGAATAAGTTTTGTTTTATTCCTTTTTTACCATGTGTGCCAATGATGGCTAAATCTGTGTGGATTTTTTCTAAGACACCGGCTATTACATCAACAAAATTTCCTTCATGAATTTCAATTTCGCTTTTTACATTAAACTCGGCTAACTGAGATTGAAAATGTTTTAAACCAGACTGTGCATTGTCTTTTTCTTCTTTGTTTCCTTTTTCTATTACAGTAACAAGTGCAACTACCGCATTTTTGTCTAGCGCCAAATTTTTTGCAAAATCAAGTACCACACTGGTTATCTCGGTAAAATCTATTAAAGCAGAAATTTTTTTCATTTTATTTTTTTATCAAGGCGAAAGTTACTTAAAAAGCAATGAATGCTAAAATTGATTTCTTTGTTTTCATACCAGAACTTTAGTGTGCAATAAAAGCATATCTATATCGCGCATTGTGGGTAGGTACACTATTTTTTAGGTTTATACGGAACCGATTTTAGTATATAATTTATCGCTTCTATTCTGGCTTGTGTTTTTCGGTTTGCTTTGATGATAACCCAGGGATTTTCTTTTGTGGTAGATTCTTTAAACATTCGCTCTTTATAGGCTGTGTTTTTATCCCAAAGCACTTGTTTTTCATCATCAATAGGAGATAGTTTCCAACTTTTTAGCGGATCTGACTTTATTTCGGAAAAACGATTTGCTTGTTCTTTTTTAGAAATGGAAAAATAGAATTTGATGAGGATCAGTCCATCCCGAGTAATCATGTTCTCAAAATTTACTACTTCTTGCAAGAACATCTCATATTCTTCGTTGGTACAAAAACCGTTTAATGGCTCTACAATGGCTCTATTATACCAACTCCTATCAAACAAAACAATTTCTCCTTGATTGGGCAATTTGTTTATATAACGCTGAAAATACCATTGGCCACCCTCTACGTTATTTGGTTTTGGCAATGCCACTACCCTGTAATTTCTGGGGTTTAAATGGTGAGTTATTCTTCTTATTGCGCCTCCTTTACCAGCAGCATCTCTTCCTTCAAATAGTATACAAACCCTTTTGTTGTTTTCTATTACCCATTGTTGTAGTTGAATAAGCTCTACCTGTAATCTTTCAATTTGCTTTTCATACTTCACATATCGCAATACTTTTACAGGGTCTATTTCTTCTTGTTGCAACAGTAACTTTATAGCCAAATTGCTATTTAATAGTTTTAATTCTCTATCAGTAAAATTATACTCCATGTTTTTATTGGTCTATTTGAATGGCAGATCTGTGATATCTCATCACAATATTGGGGTCTGGTAAAATACTTGTATGTGCTGCATCTTTACCATCATATTCAAATTGGCTTAGCACATACCTTATGCTTTCTAAACGCGCCAATTTTTTAACGTTACTATTCACAATTATCCACGGATTAAAAGAGGTATGCGTACGTCCGAACATTTGCTCTTTATAGTAGGTATACTTGTCCCAAAGCTCTTGCCCTTTTTGGTCTACAGGGCTTAGCTTCCATTGTTTTAGTGGGTTGTTTCTGCGAGAATCAAATCTTTTTTGTTGCTCATCTTTAGCGGCAGAAAACCAAAACTTTATCACGTGCAAGCCATCTTCAAACAACATATGTTCAAACTCAGAAACTTGCCTCATAAATTGTTCGTATTGAACGGAATCACAAAATCCCATTACCGGTTCTACAACGGCTCTGTTGTACCAACTCCTATCAAAAAATACTATTTCTCCTTGGTTTGGTAACACTTTAATGTACCGTCTAAAATACCATTGTCCTAACTCAATATCCGTAGGTTTAGACAGTGCCACAACCCTCATTGTTCTTGGGTTTAGATGCTCAATAAATCGTTTTATTGTTCCTCCTTTTCCGGCCGCATCACGACCTTCAAACAACACGGCAACACGCAACTTTTTCTTTTTAATCCACGCTTGTAATTTCCCTAATTCTACCTGTAAATCTTTAAGCTGCTTTTCATAGCTAATGTTAAACATTACCTTTTCTAAATCGCGTTCCTTTTTTTCTAGCAAGGCTCTTAGCTCATTTCTTGTTAATCCTTTAGAAAAATCTTCGTTGGTAAGAAATTGTCCTTTTGGCAGCTGATTGTTTACTGCTTTATCATTTATTACAAATTGCCCCATTTACTATATTTTATTTACGCTAAGCTATCATCTATTTTTTACAATACACATGATAATTATCCACTTAATGTGAAGATTATTTAATGTGGTTTACTATTTTGGCAACATGAAAACAAAAAAAGCAATTCCGTTTTTACTTGTACTTTTTGCCGTGGTGCTTATACAATGTAAAAGTTCTCAAAATTCAGCAGATAGTAATCAGGAAACCTTTGATGCCCAGAAAGACTTGAGGGAAAATTGGACGTTAGAATGGATGGAAGGCGTAGCCGTAAACGACTCTAACTTTACAGAAAATAGGTATCCCTATTTTGAACTCTATCCACTACAAGACTCTTGTGTAGGCCATACAAGTTGCAATTCATACTTCGGTACCATTGCCGTAGACTCTAATAAAATTTCATTCAGCAATATGATTTTAACCCGAAAAGCATGCGCTGGTGTAAAAGAAAGCGAATATGTGGCCTTGGTAAACCGAGTAAACAACTACAAAAGAGAAGGCAAAAAACTCCTTCTTTTTGATGGCGAAACGCAAATATTGAGATATAGAAAATCTTATTAATGCCCAGCCATAAAAAAAACAAAAACACAGAGTTACTTATTGCGCTTACTCCCATCTTATTTTTAATAGTAGCATTGTGGTTTAATGTAGGTAGTGTTTTTGGTGCCGATGCTTTAGACGGTTCAAACCAATTTATACTGATTATGTCTGGCGCGTTAGCGGTTGGTTTAGGCATGGCCAGAGGTGTTAAGTTTTCAAAATTTACAAGAGCATTTGCAAAAAATATTGGCGATACCACAAAACCTATCATCATTATATTACTTATTGGTGCATTGGCCGGTACTTGGCTAATTAGCGGGGTAATTCCGGCCATGATTTACTATGGTCTTCAAGTATTAAATGCCGAATATTTTCTAGCAGCTTCGCTGATTATTTGTTCCTTAATATCAATTGCAACAGGCAGTAGTTGGGGCACCACCGCAACGGTTGGTATAGCCTTAATAGGCATGGGGCGAAGCATGGGGATTAATGAAGCCATGGTTGCAGGGGCCATCATATCTGGCGCTTATTTTGGCGATAAAATGTCGCCACTGAGTGACACCACAAACCTTGCCCCTGCCATGGCCGGAGGCGAGCTTTTTAGCCATATTAAATACATGGCGATTACAACCATACCATCTATTTTAATCGCACTTTCCATTTTTATCCTCATTGGTTTAAATTTAGATACTGCCATTGTAGCGGGGAATACAGACAAGATACTTTCTAATATCGAAGTTGTTTTTAACATCAGTCCTTGGCTGTTTTTAGTGCCTTTAACGGTTATACTTTTTATCATTAAAAAAGTAGATGCATTAATTGCCATTTTTATTGGCGTGATGATGGGTGGCATTTTTGCTATGATTTTTCAACCCCAAATTATAGAAGAGCTTGCCTTAAACGGTGGCAGCGTTTTTCAAAAAAATTATGAAGCTGTATTTCGCGCCATTTATGGTGCTGTAAACATTAAAACAGAAGATGCCATGCTTGCCGAATTATTTGCTTCTGGTGGCATGGCGGGCATGATGAACACCATATGGTTAATTATATCTGCCATGATATTTGGTGGCGCGTTAGAAGCAGCTGGTTTTTTAAGAACCATTATGAAGGCTATTACCAAACTGGCCACCACAACTTTTAAATTGTTTGCCAGCACGGTTGGTACATGTTTGTTTTTAAACGTAACAGCATCAGACCAGTATCTTGCACTTGTAATACCTGGCAGAATGTTTAAAGATTTATACAAAGAGAAAAATCTTGCTCCAGAAAACTTGTCTAGATCATTAGAAGATTCTGGTACGGTAACCTCTGTATTAGTTCCTTGGAATTCTTGCGGAGCCTACCAAAGCGGGGTATTAGGCGTTGCCACAGGTGAATATTTTATGTATGCCTTTTTTAATTTGATTAGCCCTTTTATGACGTTGGCTTTTGCCTTTTTTCATATAAAAATTAAAAAGCTCAATCCTTCTAAAAAGTAATTTTTTGAGTACTAATTATTTTAACCAATTCTCCGCCTATATAGGTTTTAATCAACTTTGAATTATTAATTAAAGAAATGATTTCTGCTTTTTGACTAGCGTTATAATTATTAATTATCTGCCCCAAAGTTTCATTTTCTTTTGCTTCTACAATTATTAGTTGCAACACAGTGGTATTTGGAATTGTTGACACATCAATTGGTTTGGCTTCTTTGAGAATGGATTTAACTTCATTCTCGCTTTGTATTTTATACAAAACAGCCATCTTTAAAACACTGTTATTGATGTAATTAAAAGATGATATTTCTAAAATCGCCTTGTCTGTTTGATTGACAATTTCATACCTCAACATTCCGCCTTTAAATCCTTTCCAAGAAATTTTTTCTTTTCTAATCGGTTTCCTGCCTGTTTCATCCAACATTTTTGATTCAAACTCATTTAAGAAAGAGCCATAACCCATAGTGTCTTTTTCTATGTTTAGCGATAACACTGCATCTCCATCTGGGCTGGCCATTGCCAACGTTGTAGGCGTATATTGTGTAATCCATTTTTCTGGAACCGGAATTTTATACAAGTGTATGGGGCAATAGAAAGTGTTATTTTCTACAAAACCATATTTGGGATTATTGCCTAGTAGTAAATTGTTAAATGAAGCAAGAAACTCCTTATTGTTAAGCAGATGCGCCTGTTTAGACGGGACCAAGTTCTGGCTTATATCATTTATTTTTTTTACTCGTTTTGGGGTATAAGGATGACTATCAAAGTAACTTTTTGTTTCGGTATTGCCGCTTAACAATTCAACTTCGGCACTTAAGCGAGCTAAAATATCGGCAAGCGCAACGGGATTATACCCAGCCTTTGCAGCAAGCATAACACCTTGCTTATCGGCTTCTGATTCGTGCTTTCGGCTATAGTTTGCATCAATTAACATATCTCCAATTAGAAAGGGAGATGCAGCAATTTGTCCAACTGGCCCGTGAACTATACCACTAATTAATACTCCGGGCACAGAAATAATGTTACCCCAAATTGTTCCTTTTTGCTGTTTGATGCCATGCCTGTTGTTTGAGTGTATAATTTCATGGCCAATAATTCCCGCCAATTCATCTTCTGACAAGGGCAACATCAAAAGACCTCGGGTTATAAATATCTTTCCGCCCGGTAAGGCAAATGCATTGGGTTCTTTGGTATCAACAATGTAAAACTGGTACTCAAACAAAGGTTTTTCTAGTTGCGCCACCAACTTGCCACCTATTTTTTGCAGCAAAGATTCTAGCACGGCATCTTTATAAATTCCCATCTGGGCCGTAACTTCTACTAGCCCATCTTGGCCCAAAGCAATGTCTTTATCTACATTTTGCGCAATGAGTTTGGTATGCCCAATTAAAAAGACAAGTAAAAGAGAAGCGATTTTAAAATTCATAAAGAACAAACCAATTTATGGCAGCGAAATCATTAGTCTATAATTCCTTTACCAGGTACAAATCTCTTCCAATAATCTTTAACGGTATCCTTCATGTCTTTTCTAAGCCACAATATGCCAATTAAATTGGGCAAGGTCATCAAAGCAATGGCAATCCCACTAAAGGTCCAGATTATGGTTGTATCAATAATAGAAGCTAGGAAAAACCCTCCTACATATAAAATACGGTAGTATTTTACATAGCTAGAGCCTAATAAAAACGTTATAGACCGATCTCCATAATACGACCAAGAAATAGCTGTTGAAAAAGCGAACAGCAACAAACCGATAGAAACAATGTACTGACCATACCGACCAAAAAAGCCCCGATTAAAAGCCATGGCAGTTAAAGGCGCGCTATGAATGAGTGATTTTCCTAAAAATTCGAGATCCTCGGGCATATTTTGCAATCGTCCTTCTACAACATTTAATGTTCCGGTAAACGTTTTTTCAGATTGATACACAACAATATCCTCGGCAACAGAACGGGCATGAAGAATTGAAGGTTGATTTTCTATTTGGCCGTTTACTATATTTAGGTTTCCATTAAAAGTATTTAAATCACCATTTAGCGTTAAATAATCAAAAAGCAAGGCTTGGTCATTTTCATTCGATGCTTCATAAATCCTATCTAAAATGACCATATCTGCCATTTGAAATTGATTCTCCACTTTTTGCTGCCAAACTCCGCTTGTTAAAAGCGCCATTCCTGTAAGTGAGCAGATTACAATTGTATCAATAAAAGGTTCTAGAATAGCCACCATACCCTCGGAAACGGGATGTTTTGCCTTTGCCGCTGCGTGTGCAATTGGTGCGCTACCTTGCCCTGCTTCATTACTAAACAATCCTCTATTTACCCCGCGATTAAACGCAAACATGATGGTTGCCCCTAAAAAGCCTCCAGTGGCAGCAGAACCTGTAAATACATCGGCAAAAACAGACAGAAAAGCAGGTATAATGTTTTGGTAGTTAAAAATTATTACCGAAAGAACTCCAATGACGTAAAACACAGCCATGGTAGGCACCAGCTTTTCGGTTGTAGCCGCAATGCGCTTAATACCTCCTAAAATAATTAAACCTAAAAGAACAGATAATACAGCACCGGTGATTATTTCTTCTACGCCAAACGTAGCTTTCATACTACTTGCTATACTGTTAATTTGTGGCATATTACCTGTGCCAAAACTGGATACAATGGTGGCTATCGCAAACAAAACAGCAACCCATTTTAAATTCACTTTTTTACCAAAAAGCTTAAAATCTGCATTTTTAAGATAATACATCGGCCCACCAGAAGCAGATCCATCAGAGGCAAACTCTCTATACTTATGGCTAAGCGTTACTTCCACAAATTTTGTTGTCATCCCTAAGGCTGCCGTTACTAACATCCAAAACAATGCTGCTGGGCCACCTAGGTGAATAGCAAAAGCTACCCCAGCAATATTGCCTGTACCTACCGTACCAGAAAGTGCTGTTGCTAAACTTTGAAAATGTGAGGTATCTCCTTGAGAATCTTTTTGATCAAACTTACCCATGACAATGCGAAACGCCTGCCTGAAATACCTTAATTGCGGAAAACCTAGGTAAAATGTAAAAAACACTCCTGTACCTAAAAGGAGGTATACAAACCAGGGTGAGCCGCCTATATAGCTATCTATTCTGGCTAAAAAATCGTTAATGCTATGTAATGTCATTGGAGTTAGTTTAGAGGGCCTAACTTATAAAAAAAAACGCCCCCACAAATTGCGGGGGCGTTTTAGGTATTTTAAAAAAGTGATTGTTATTTCACCTCTTCGTATTCTACGTCTGTTACATCATCAGCGCCAGAAGTTGCGTTTTCTGCTCCAGCATCGGCACCTGCCTCAGCTCCAGCTCCGTTTGCTTCTTGCTCTGCTTTGTACATTTCTTCAGATGCGTTTTTCCAAGCTTCATTAATTTGCTCCATTGCAGCGTCAACGGCAGCCAAATCGCCAGAAGCGTGTGCTTTCTTCAATTCTTCTAAAGCCGTTTCTATTGGTGCTTTTTTATCGTCAGAAAGTTTTTCGCCAAACTCTTTTAATTGTTTTTCTGTTTGGAAGATCATGCTATCTGCAGCGTTAAGTTTATCAATTTTCTCTTTTGCTGCTTTGTCTGCATCAGCATTCGCTTCTGCTTCTTGCTTCATTTTTGCAATTTCTTCGTCACTTAAACCAGAGTTGCTTTCTATACGAATGCTTTGCTCTTTGTTGGTGGCTTTGTCTTTGGCAGAAACGTGTAAAATCCCGTTTGCATCAATATCAAAAGTAACTTCTACTTGAGGCACACCACGTGGTGCAGGTGGAATTCCATCTAAGTGGAATGTACCCAATTGCTTGTTGTCTTTAAACAGTGGTCTCTCGCCTTGGCCAATATTTATTTGTACAGATGGTTGATTATCTGCTGCCGTAGAGAACGTTTCTGATTTTTTAGTTGGAATGGTTGTGTTTGCTTCAATCATTTTAGTGAAAACACTTCCCATAGTTTCTATACCTAAACTAAGTGGTGTAACATCTAAAAGAAGAACGTCTTTTACGTCTCCAGATAATACTCCACCTTGAATAGATGCTCCAATGGCTACAACCTCGTCTGGGTTAACTCCTTTACTTGGTTCTTTGCCAAAGAATTTTTTCACTGCTTCTACAATGGCTGGTATGCGCGTAGATCCACCAACAAGAATAATCTCGTCAATATCGCTTGTGCTCATGTTTGCATTTTTCAATGCGCTTTTACAAGGAGCAATTGTGCGCTCTACTAAATCTGCAATTAATTTCTCAAACTGTGCGCGAGAAAGTGTACGTACCAAGTGTTTTGGTCCGCTTGCTGTTGCAGTGATGTAAGGCAAGTTAATTTCTGTACTTGTTGTAGAGCTCAACTCAATTTTTGCTTTTTCTGCAGCCTCTTTTAAACGCTGCAACGCCATGGCATCTTTACGAAGATCCATGCCTTCCTCTTTATTGAACTCATCTGCCAACCAGTCTATAATGCGTTCATCCACATCATCTCCACCTAAGTGAGTATCACCGTCTGTAGATTTCACTTCAAAAACACCATCACCCAATTCTAAAACAGAAACGTCATGTGTTCCTCCACCAAAGTCAAAAACAACAATGGTTGCGTCTTTGCCTTTTTTATCTAATCCATATGCCAACGCAGCAGCTGTAGGCTCGTTTATAATTCTTTTTACTTCTAAGCCTGCAATTTCTCCAGCTTCTTTAGTAGCCTGACGCTGTGCATCATCAAAATATGCAGGTACGGTAATTACTGCTTCAGAAACTGATGTACCTAAATAGTCTTCGGCTGTTTTCTTCATTTTTTGAAGAATCATTGCTGAAAGTTCTTGAGGTGTATATAATCTTCCGTCAATATCTACACGTGGTGTATCATTATCTCCTTTAACTACTTTATAAGGAACACGTTGTGCTTCTTTAGAAACATTTCCGTAACGTTCTCCCATAAATCTTTTAATAGAAGAAATGGTTTTTGTTGGGTTGGTGATGGCCTGACGTTTTGCAGGATCGCCAACTTTGCGTTCTCCACCTTCTACAAATGCAACAACCGATGGGGTTGTTCTTTTACCTTCACTGTTAGGAATTACAACAGGTTCGCTCCCTTCCATAACAGCTACACATGAGTTAGTGGTTCCAAGGTCTATGCCTATTATTTTACCCATAGCTATATATTTATTAATTATTATTCTTTTTAGTTGACTGCCAAAGTTCAATGATTATGCCACGGCACTTTGGCCGACATTATCTATAAATATTGTCAGAAATAAAGAAAATTAAGCTATTTTAAATGGCAGGCTGTGACGTAATGGCAGAATTAGTAGCAAAGAAATTTTCCAGGTGTGGCACACACACATGTATCAGCAACATCGGTTCTTCCGAAATTGAGCTTGCATGTGAACGAACCTTTTACGAGTGAGTCTAAAGATGGCGATGAAAGGTACATGCCTAGTTTCTCTTGGTTGCTCAATGAAGAAAAGATACCTGCGCCATTGGTAATGTTAGTATAAAACGGTTTGTCTTGTACAATTCCGTCTGATGGTTGACTCACACTAATGTATGTCGTTAAATCGTCTCCAGCGGCTACCACATACAAATCCATCCCCCTAAAAAAGCGGATGACATTTTCGTTAGTTGGGATTGCATTACCCAGATATCTGTAAAAAGTTTCATACCCTACCGTGTTTTGAACCTTACCATTTCCGTCTAGTGATGAACCAAGTTCAGAAGGCAATTGATAATCTACAAATAGTCGTACAGAATCGGCTGGATTATTGGCGTTGATTTCTACATAATAAAAGCGCAAATAAGATTGATACAATCTGGCATAACTGGCTTCTTCCCAAATAAATTCTTGGCCGTTTCTACCAAACGTTAATTTTTGTTGGCCAATGGGTTTGGTAATATTAAAATCATCTACTAATAAGGTAGATGATGTAACCGTACCCCCTTCTCCATCGGGTTTTGCCACATTAAGTGTATATGTATTGTCAGGATTTAAAGAAGCGTTTAACAAATACAAGCGGTACCCTTTTGTTGTAAAAAAGCCAGAATCAAGCTTTACACCTAAGTTATCTTGTTCAGTAACTTTTAATAACGAGTATGAATTTAAGAAACCTCCGTTGGCATTGTATTCATCAATAGTAACAACTAAATTTTCATAATAAAGAGAGTCTGGCTCTTGGTTGCCACCGTAGATGCCTTCATCGCCTAAATATCCCCTATGAATTCTAACCCAATTGGTGTCTTTTCCTTGATTCAATATCCCATAAATTACGGTTACATCTTCCCAAGGAGCGTTTATTTCTAAATCATTGTTACATGAAATAAGTGCAAAACCGGCAATAAGTAAAGTAAAAATATAATTCTTCATTCTGTGTTTTATCGTTAGACGCAAAAGGGCGCGAAAGGTAGCTTTTTTATTTTGTAGATTTCGCCAAAAATTAAGCAACTCCTCCCAAATGTCAACAGCAAAAAGCGATTTTAAAAGAATTACTACCAACTCTGTTTTAACCATGAAGCAGGAAGGAGAAAAAATATCTATGTTAACCGCATACGATTATACTTTGGCTAAAATTATAGATCATGCGGGTATAGATATTATTCTTGTTGGAGACTCGGCCAGTAATGTAATGGCAGGACATGAAACAACATTACCCATTACCTTAGACCAAATGATTTATCATGCAAGCAGCGTTGTGAGGGCAGCGCAAAGAAGTTTGGTGGTGGTTGATTTGCCGTTTGGCTCTTATCAAGGCGATTCTAAAAACGCCTTAAAATCGAGCATTAGAATAATGAAAGAGTCTGGTGCACATGCCATAAAATTAGAAGGCGGCCATGAGGTAATTGCCTCTGTGCAACGCATTTTAACAGCAGGCATACCTGTTATGGGCCATTTAGGATTAACTCCGCAGAGCATCTATAAATTCGGTACCTACACTGTGCGCGCTAAAGAAGAAGAGGAAGCAGAAAAGTTGATGAAGGATGCACACGCGTTAGAAGATGCTGGATGTTTCGCATTGGTGCTTGAAAAAATTCCAAGAGCGCTTGCAAAACGTGTAGCCGAGTCGCTCTCAATACCCGTAATTGGCATTGGTGCCGGACCCGATGTAGATGGCCAAGTATTGGTACTGCATGACATGTTGGGCATGACACATGAGTTTAGCCCACGATTTTTACGCAGATACTTAAGCTTATTTGAAGAAATTACAGGAGCGGTAAAAAGCTACGTTTCTGATGTAAAATCGAATGATTTTCCGAATAAAAACGAATCTTACGGAGGCTAATTGTGCAAAACGTATTATACGAAGACAACCACTTAATTGTAATAAACAAACAGGCCGGAGATATTGTACAAGGCGATAAAACAGGCGATAGACCATTAAGTGAAATTGTAAAATCATACATTAAAAAAAAGTACAACAAACCTGGAGATGTGTTTTTAGGCGTTGTACACAGGCTAGATCGGCCAACCTCTGGTGTGGTGGTTTTTGCCCGCACAAGCAAAGCATTAGAGCGATTAAACAAGGCTTTTAAAAATAGAGATGTATCTAAAACCTATTGGGCGCTTGTAAAAAATGCCCCCGAAAAAACAACCGATACGCTGACACATTTCTTGGTAAGAAACACCAAAAAAAACAAAAGTTTTGCCTACAATAGGCCAGAAAAAGATAGCAAAGAAGCCCGCTTAACATACACCGTTGTTAAAAAACTGCAGAATTATTATTTGCTAGAAATTAAATTACACACTGGGCGTCATCATCAAATTAGAGCGCAACTAAGCGCCATTGGCTGCCCTATTAAAGGCGATTTAAAATATGGGTTTGACCGAAGCAATAAAGACGCAAGCATTAGCCTGCATGCACGGATGTTACGTATTACGCATCCTGTTTTAAAAACAGAATTAACCGTTGTAGCACCTCCACCTGCAGACCCCATTTGGAATGCGTGCCTTTAACAGCAATAAAAGTTGACACAACAAAATAAAAATACAGTCTGGTTTTATCGCGATTATGTTCGCTACTCTGGCGGAAACTTAAAATTCTCGCACTACATGAATCATGCGGTACAATCTAAAAACTGGAATGTAAGGGTTGTTTTTTCTGAAAGCAGCAATTTAAACGACCCACTCTGGCAACCGTTTTTGCCACATAAGGCAACAACCTGGCAAGTAAAAAAAGGCGATGTTGTATTTATTGCCGGAAAAGATTGGGCCTATTTTGATACCCAGCAAATTGATGATTCAATTCCAATTATAAACCTAATACAAGGTATTAGGCACACAGACCCTACTCTACCGCATTACAAAAATCTATCAAGAAAAGCTTTGCGAATTTGCGTGAGCAATGCCGTAAAAAAAGCATTATTAGAAACAGGCGTTTGCAAAGAACCCATAACGGTAATTCAAAATGGAATATCACCTACCCCTTATTCCTTCAATGCATTGACAACGCAAGATTTAAAAAACAAATCTTGGTTAATTGTTGGGTATAAAAACAAAAAGCTAGCAAAAGATGTAGCTTTAAAATATGCGAAACTGGGCATTAATACAGATTTTATAGACCAAGAAATAGATAAAGCAGATTTCATCAAAAAAATGAATGATGCGGCAGTGGTAGTTTGTTTTCCGTATGTATTTGAAGGGTTCTATCTAACAGCTTTAGAAGCGATGGCCATGGGCAAAATTGTTATCTGTCCAGATTGCAAAGGCAACCAAGAATATTGCACAACCCAAACGGCTTTAATGCCCGATTTTACTACCAGAGGATATGTAAAAATGGCCAAAACGCTATTAAACTATTCTACAGCAGAACTGGTAACAAAACAAAACAATGCGTTTAACAAAGCTGCTGAGTTTACTTTAGAAGAAGAACAAAACACTTTTTTAAATTTTCTTCAATCGGCACAAACTGCATGGAGAAACTTAAAAGAATAATCATGAAAAAAACCGTACTTATTTTAGGAGCTGGGCGTATGGTAAAAGCTATGGCCTATGATTTACACAAAGATTTTAGCGTTACCATTGCCGATATCAACCAGAGCGCACTTGCTTATTTAGCCTCAAAATTTGAAGTAAAAACCAACATCCTAGATGTAACAAATGCCGTTGAACTTACCGAATTCATCAAACCCTTTGATTTAATTATTGGTGCCGTTCCTGGCCAC
Source organism: Bacteroidia bacterium (assembly GCA_030424545.1). Lineage (GTDB taxonomy): Bacteria > Bacteroidota > Bacteroidia > Flavobacteriales > Schleiferiaceae > JAUHWL01. The sequence continues at coordinate 9,293 of JAUHWL010000023.1, read as the reverse complement.
CTGGGCTACAACATGTTAAAAACAGTTTTGCTAGCAGGTAAAACCATTGTAGATATTTCTTTTGCCCCAGAAGATGCCTTAGAATTAGATGCCTTAGCCAAAGAAAATAAAGCGTTGGCTTTGGTAGATATCGGTGTAGCACCAGGGTTAAGCAACCTCATGTTGGGGCATATGAGCACACAGTTTTCTATAAAAAAATTTACATGCATGGTTGGTGGTTTACCTGTACATAAACAAGAACCTTTTCAATACAAAGCGCCCTTTTCTCCCATAGATGTTATAGAAGAATACACACGCCCAGCGCGAATTAAAAGAAACGGTAAAACAGAAACAGTAGAAGCTTTATCTGAGCCTGAGACCATTCATTTTAATAAAATAGGCACACTAGAAGGGTTTATTACCGATGGCTTGCGCTCATTGTTGCATACCATGAACATACCCAATATGGTTGAAAAAACGTTGCGCTATCCGGGCCACAGAGATTTAATGGAGGTTTTTAAAACTACAGGATTGTTTGATCCAGATAAGATAAACGTTGCCGGAGTGCATGTTGCCCCGGTAGATGTAACGGCCGCAATGCTGTTGCCAAAATGGAAACTTGAAGAAGACGAACCCGAGTTTACGGCAATGACCATTGATTTAGAAGGTATAAAAGACCAATCGCACGTGAAAAAGAAATTTGAACTCCTAGATTATTATGATGCTGAAAGTGGACTAAGTTCTATGGCAAGAACAACAGGGTTTACATGCGCTAGTGCCGCAAGACTTGTGCTTTCTGGTGCCGTACAAAAAAGCGGAGTTATTCCACCAGAGTTGCTTGGATTAAACCAAGAATACTTTACATTTATAACCACTCATTTGGCCAATTATAACATTGGATTTAAAGAGATTACAATTTAAAATTCAATCTCATGAAAATTATAAAAACGGTTTTTTCTCTTGCACTTTCTTTTGGGATGTTGATTGCATGCCAGTCAAATACAGAAGGTGATGAGATAGACATACCAAAAGAAGTTTTATCTGCTTTTGAAAAAGAGTATGCCAACGCCACAAATGCAAAATGGATTGTTGATGACGAAGAGTTTGAAGTTTTATTCAACATAGAAAACAATGCTTTTGAAGCATCTTACTCGGCTGACGGTATTCTCTTAGAATTTGAAGAAATAATTAAAACTGAGGATTTGCCTACCGAAATTTTAGTTTACATTCAAGATGCTTATCCACATGCCAACATCATTAAAGGCGAATATTTTAATGAGAATGATACATCGTACTATGAGGTAGAAATAAAATCAAGCGACTGGGAAAAAGACCTCATTTTTACCATTGATGGTAATTTTTTAGAAGAGAACAGCAATACGGAAGAAGCAGAAGACGATGATCTAGAATTAACCATGCTGCCCGAACCTAATATTGTAGATTAAAATTTTTAGCAAAAAAAATGCTCCGTAAAAATTTACGGAGCATTTTTTATTTGTGCTATTTATGGATTAGTGCGCAGCTAAATACTCAGCTACACCTTCGTGAGATGCAGACATGGCCGATGCACCTTTCACCCAGTTTGCTGGGCAAACCTCACCGTTTTCTTCGTTAAACTGAAGTGCATCTACCATACGGATAGCTTCATCAACGTTTCGGCCAAGAGGTAAATCATTTACCAATTGATGACGAACATTTCCTTCTTTATCAATTAAGAATAAACCGCGGTATGCAATCAATTCTGCGGTTGCTTCCATTTCTTCATCATCATTCCAACCCCATGTACCGTTTAGTACATCATAGTTGTAAGAAATTGTTTTGTTGGTATCTGCAACCAAAGGATATGTAATTCCTTTAATCCCACCTTCATTCTTGCTCATTTGCAACCAACCCCAGTGGCTTTGCTCTGTATCTGTAGATACTGCAATTAACTGAACTCCTCTTGCTTCAAACTCTGCAATTTTTTCTTGAAAAGCGTGTAATTCTGTTGGGCATACAAAAGTGAAATCTTTTGGGTAAAAGAATAATACTACATACTTTCCTTTAAACTGAGATAGTGTAAAATCAGAAACAATTGTTCCTCCATCTACTACTGCATTTGCTTTAAAATCTGGTGCTTTTCTTCCTACTAAAACTGCCATATTGCTTTATTTTTAATTGTTCATTTTTTTTTTTAGAACGGCAAATATAAACAAGCCACTTGGGCTAATTGAGATTATATGTTAGAACTTCTCTATGGGCAAATTGCTAAACTCAATTACATGAATCTATCAATTTTTTAGAAACTAAAAAGTAGTTTCCTAATATTTGATTTAAGCATGAGTTTCGGGCTTTAAAAGAGTAAAATCCATTTCTGCCATACATTCTTGCTTACAAATTTGTAATTGCATGATTTTTCGCATATTCATGCTTTCAAAACAACTATAAATTCACAGCCTAATAAAAGAAATAAACATGACTGACATTGAAATTGCGCAAAGCGTTACCCCCCAACACATTCGCAACATCGCTGCTAAACTTAATATTACAGAAGATCAATTAGAATATTACGGTAATGTAAAAGCCAAATTGCCGCTTTCTTTAATAGATGAAAAGAAAATTGAAAAAGGAAATTTAATTCTTGTAACAGCCATCACTCCCACCCCACCGGGCGAAGGAAAAACAACAACCTCGATTGGTTTGGGCGATGCCCTAAATCTTATTGGTAAAAAAACCGTAACCGTATTGCGCGAGCCAAGTTTGGGCCCTGTGTTTGGTATTAAAGGCGGTGCCGCTGGTGGTGGTTATAGCCAGGTTATTCCCATGGAAGATATCAATTTGCATTTTACAGGCGATTTTAACGCCATAGAAAAAGCAAATAATTTACTTGCCGCTTTAATTGATAACAACATACAGAGTAAAGTTAATAACTTAGGCATTGACCCACGCACCGTAATTTGGAAACGCGTTATGGATATGAATGACCGTGCCCTACGCGACATTATTTCTGGTTTAGGCGGAAAAGCAGGAGGCATGCCTCGCCAAACTGGTTTTAACATTACAGCAGCAAGCGAGGTAATGGCCATTTTGTGCATGAGCACAAGTTTTGAAGATTTACAAGAACGTTTAGGCAATATTTACATTGGCGATACGTATGCGGGTAAACCCGTTTTTGCGCGCGATGTAAACGCACAAGGCGCCATGACGGTGCTTCTTAAAGATGCTATTAAACCCAACTTGGTACAAACCTTAGAAGGAAATCCTGCCATTATACACGGTGGGCCATTTGCCAACATTGCACAAGGAACCAACACCATATTTGCCACAAAAATGGGCTTAAGTCTTGGCGATTATGTGGTAACCGAAGCGGGTTTTGGTGCCGATCTTGGTGCAGAAAAATTCTTAAACATTAAATGTCGTGCGGCTGGATTATCTCCCAAAGCCGTTGTTATTGTAGCAACTATTCGCGCATTAAAATACCATGGTGGGCAAGATTTAAAAGAGCTAACCACAGAAAATGTAGAGGCCCTAGAAAAAGGAATGCCCAACTTAGAAAAGCACATCGAAAATATCAAGAGTTTTGGTTTGCCTCCTGTAGTTTCCATCAACGCGTTTGCCACAGATACTAAAGCTGAGATTGACTTTTTAATTGATCATTGTGCCAAAATTGGCGTGCCCGTTGCGCTTAGTCATGGCTGGGCAAATGGTGGCAAAGGCTGCACAGACTTGGCCGAAAAAGTGGTGGCCGCAGCCGCAAAAACCACCCATAAATTTACGCCAACTTACAGTCTGGAAGACAGCATCACCACAAAAATGGAGAAAGTTGCCCGCACAATTTATGGTGCTACCGATGTAGAAATCACCGCAAAAGCCAAAGGCCAACTGCGCAAGATGGAAAGTTTAGGTTACGGTAAATTGCCGATTTGCATGGCAAAAACGCAGAAAAGCTTTAGTGACAACGAAAAACTAATTGGGCGCCCAACGGGTTTTAACGTAACCATTCGCGAGTTTGAAATTGCTGCCGGAGCCGGATTTATCGTTCCGATTTTAGGAAATATGCTGCGCATGCCCGGTTTGCCCGGAGTGCCATCTTCTGAGAAAATAAAGATTGATAAAGACGGAAATATTGAGGGGCTGTTTTAGTAGCCCCCTCCAACTCCCCCAAAGGGGGAGAGCACAATCGGATGAAAAAAAGATTATGTTATAAATAAATTAATTTTTAAAAAATTCCTTCTGACCACAAAAGGGAGATTGCGTACAGAGCGCGATTCCCCCTTTGGGGGGCGGGGGGGCTGCCATTATGAACAGACAAGAACTTTTAGATGCTTTAGATGCAAAATATGCCGCTATAGGCCAGAACCCAGACACACATTTAAGCGGACTTTTGCACGCAAAACCCATGACCTATTGGGATTTTATTCAGGTTGATGCCCTACTCGGCCTGCAAACCCAACGCACCCAATTGCCAGACGAAATGGTGTTTATTATGTACCACCAAATTAACGAGCTTTTGTTTAAAATGATTTTGTGGGAGATTGAACAAATTGCGCGAGCCACAGATATTTCGGCCGAGAAATTCTCAATGCACCTAGATCGGGTTAGTCGTTACTTTGATATGCTAAGCAACTCCTTCGACATTATGGGCGAAGGCATGGAGCTAGAACAATACATGAAATTTAGAGACACCCTAACTCCGGCAAGCGGATTTCAGAGCGCGCAATACCGCAAAATAGAGTTTGCCAGCACAGAACTCATCAACCTGATTGATAACCGCTTTAGAGCAACCATAGACAGAAACACACCGTTTGAACATGCTTATGAGCATTTATATTGGCAGGCCGCAGGCAAAGATTATAAAACAGGCGAAAAGAGTACGCTGCTTACCAACTTCGACAATAAATACATGGAGGAGTTTATCTCGTTTATGAAAGAATACAACACCGCCAACCTGTGGACCATCTTTAAAAAACTGCCCCAAGAAAAACAAAAAGACCCTAAACTAGTGGCGGCCATGCGCCATTACGACTGGACTGTAAACGTGAGCTGGGTAATGCACCACCTTAACGCAGCCAAAAAATACCTGGGCGATGCTGCTGCCACCGGTGGTAGCGATTGGCAGAAATACATGCACCCCAAATACCAACGCAGAATTTTCTTCCCAGAACTGTGGAGCCAAGATGAATTAGACAATTGGGGAATAGATAATTTGGAGGATTACAGTAGAGGATAAACAAAGTTTTTCTGCGCAGAACTGCTACAGAATACGTCCGTTTTAAAAAGTTGAAGAGCCGTTTGCTTGCCCAACATTTGGTTTTCGTTAAAATACTTATTGCTCGGCAATAATTTTTATTAATAAAACTAAAAGCAAGTTGAAATCGCCAACGCTTCTATTCCATATAATCTTGCCATTGTACCAGCACATATTTGTCTGTGCCGTTTTCGATGCGGGCTAAAAAACCGTAATCGTAGCAGAACAAATACACATCGCCATTTTTGTTTTTCCAATAATGGGTAAAATATTTGGGGTCGAAACCTTTTTGCAACAACACAGCTTTACGCACCGTGCTTTTTCCTGCTTTATTAAAATGCATTAATAATCTTCGGTTTCGTTTTAATTGCAAATCTATTGTTTTGAATAACGTATGTTTTTTCTGTGTGTTCTTTTTGTACTGATGGGCAGATTTGCAATGCGCATCGCAAAATATTTTATCAATTCGCCCTTCAATTTCTGCTCCGCACGATATACATTTTCTTTCGCTCATCTGTATTGGTATAATTTCTTACGCGAATAATTATACGAATAATCATACACATAACTAATGCATACATTTCTGTGCCATTTAATTTCGTTACAAACATGTACAAATGGGCGCACGCAACATCACCTTAAAGCATTTATTTATAGACAATAAAAAACAAATTGGGCTAAAATTTTATCCTGATTTGGTTTTGCAAAACTTGGTAAAAACCTTGCCCAACGTAAAGTGGAGCAAAGAATTTTCTATGGTTTATGTAGAAAACACCAAACCGATGCTCTCTTTAATTTTTAAAACATTTACGGGCATTGCCTGGATAAACGGACAACATTTTTTCAACAACAAACCGCGCAATTCTAATCCTGAATTAAAACTAAAAATTAAACCAAAAAACATAAAAGACCCCCGACCAAACTGCCCGCCAGAATACATACAAAAGCTAGAATTAAACCGATATGCGATAGCAACGGCCAAAACATACATTTCTCTTTTTGAGACTTTTATGCACCATTTTGCCGGCAAAAAATTTCTTGAGATTAATGAGCTAGACATTAGAGAATACCTGCAAGAACTGGTGCATTTAGGCAAATCAGACACGTATATAAACCAAATGATTAACGCCATAAAGTTTTACTACGAAACGGTAATGGACATGCCCAACCGGTTTTATGCCATAGATCGGCCACAAAAAAAAGAAACCCTACCCAAAGTAATTAGCAAAGAAGATGTAAAACAATTGCTACAAAACATTACCAATTTAAAACACCTGTGCATGGTGCAGCTACTCTACTCTTCGGGCTTACGCAGAAGCGAATTATTGGCGCTAAAGCTTACAGATATTGATAGCAAACGTATGGTAATAACTGTAAGAAACGGCAAAGGAGGCAAAGACCGACAAACCGTACTTAGCCCAACGGTACTCACAAATTTGCGCGTGTATTACAAAGCATACAAACCCAAAGACTATCTATTTGAAGGCAAACGAGGCGGCATGTACAGCTGCACTAGCCTTTTAAAAATAATACACCGTGCGGCAAAAAAAGCAGGTATAAAACAAAACGTAACCCCACATATTTTGCGCCATAGTTTTGCCACACATTTGTTAGAGGCTAATACCGATTTGCGGTACATACAAGTAGTTTTGGGCCACAGCAGCACAAAAACCACCGAAGTATACACGCGCGTTGCTACTACCAATATTTCTCAAATTAGCAGTCCGCTTGATAACCTTTAATTTCTTAAACTTGCTAAAAATAACAACAATTATTTGCCACTTACCTAAAGTGATGCTTTAAGCTGTGGCAAAGGTGAAATAAACGCTATTGCGTTTATCCAATTGTTAGGCGCAATAAATGAAAACTCTCTTAGCATCGATATTATTAGGCTTGTTTTTCGCAATTGGTAACAAACCATCTGCGGTCGAAGGAGTGTATAATAACTCTTGCTATCAAAGTCTAATAATTAGACCTGATTCAACATTCATCTTTACTTATCCCGTTATTGATCATTTTCAATATTGGGCTAAAGGGAAGTGGGAAATAAAAAATGATTGGTTAATCCTTAAAGGAAATACAGTGTTTGATTCAATTAAATCCAAATTGATAATCAACAAAAATATTGACACAACTGAAGCGCCAACTTATGCTTTACTCCCACTAGATGAATATGAAGTAACAATATCTTACGATACAATTTCAGACTTAATGGACGGCTATAAGGCTAGATTTTTAACTATTGCTTTTTCTAGGATAAGACAGCATGTTGATTTTAAAGACACCCTACTAATTAGCGACAGTGGTTTAACTAGAATAGCTGAATCATTTAATTCGGAATGTAAAAAACTAAAAAGAAAAGCGCCTAACAAAAAATAAACTTCAAGCGGGGTTTGTGGGTTAATCATGTTTATCTTTCTCATTCAAATTTCGTCACGGTGGACTCGACTTCGTCTTCGTCTCCCGCTCGAAATTTTATTTAGCCGTTACCTGCAATTAGGAAAATGAAACGAATAAACTTAATAGGAATACTAATTATGGGACTTTTTAGCTTTTTTGGTTGCCAGTCGGACAAAAAAACTGATTCGAAATCTGAAATAGACCAAGAAATGCAGGATTTAATCGACAAATCTTTCGAAGAGTTCAACAATAGAAAAATCTATGAGACTTTAACATCTGAAATTATTGATAATACGGAAGATGATAAGTTGCTACAAACCATATTTGATAACATAGAAACCAACTTTGAAGAAGGAGAACAATACTCCAAAGAGAAAATCTTAAAACTGACTAAAGGGCAACAAGCAATCTTTTCAATTTGGATGCTACAGGCAGAAGTTAATAACGGTGGATTTAATCAATTCTATTATAACTCTAGTGGACAGTTTTCAGAAATGGCAAAAGACGGACTGGAATATATTGGTGCTGAAAGATTTGCTGAATTAGTCGAGAAAGCTAACAAGACTTATTCAGATATTAAGGATGAACTTGAATTAAAGGATGATGGAACGATTGAGAGCTTTAGTGAATCATATGAAGACAACCCTCTGAACGATTTTGACGATAAATTTTATGGACTGGAAGAATCTGAAAATTTAGACAGCTTACAAATCGTGTTCATTAGGAAAAACAAAGAAGAATTTATAAAAGAAAAAAGCAGGTAACACGGTATATAGCAAATAGGGCGCTCGGTGGTTTACGAAAGTTCAGTGCTATTTACCAACACCGCCAAATCGTTGATTTGGCTTTTAAAATGAATAAGATAAAAACAAAATACAACAATTTGGCTCAGTGCAAACTTGAAAGTTTATTGCTTTCTACTGCCCTACTTGCCATATACTAAACGTTACCACACATAAAAGATGACATTTGTAATAATATTCATAGGACTTCTAATTGGACTGAATTGTATTCCAATTCTAACCAAGAGAACCTTTCCGAAAGTTGAGAAAATACTCAGCCGGATATTAATCGCTACAACAATTCTGTTTTTGACTGTTATGATTTTTAATTTTAATGGTTATAGATTAAAAGGACTTTATAGCATTTCGATAATCAATTGGACTTTTATCATATTGACAATCCTACTTTTTGCTCTGTTCAAAAACACAAAGAAGAAAATTTTGACTGTGATACTACTAGTACCTTTAATCATGTTATGCATTCTGACACTTATAGTAGGACAAGTAGTTTATGAAAAAAAAATAGACGAAAATGTAAAAATAGCAGTTACGACAGGCGGATTTTTAGCTTGCGGTGAAACAATTAATATTACTCAGACAAGATTCGGAATTTTTGACAAAAAATTATTTCACGTCAACAACCTTTGTTTGATAGGAATTTACAAAATTGAAACTACTAAACTTGATGATAAACACGCTGAGATTTTAATTTACCATAGCGGAAAAAATGATTCGGAAAATCCCTATAAATATGAAGTGGAAAGAAAAAACGTGTGGTAACACTGGTAGCTGATGCACAACCCTCTTTTCCGTAAAAAACACAACACAAAAAAGGCCGTTTAACGCGGTCTTTTTTGTGGGCAATAATTTTGAGCTGCAAAAATTATAGTGCCGCATTTGGCTTT
>JAUHWL010000006.1 GCA_030424545.1 Bacteroidia bacterium | reverse complement strand
TTGGCTGGTTACGTACCAACCATCGGCATCCGCATCTAAGTACCATGTTTCACCAATACTTGCGTTGGGGTTGTTGTCATCGCAATCGGTGCCTTGAGTTGTGGCGCTGTAGCCGTTGGGTACGGTATTGCCCATGCAAACTACTTGAGTTCCGGCATCGTAGCCATCACCATCAGCATCTACGTATAGCGTAGAGTCTTGCCAGATGTTGATGTTGTTGTCATCGCAATCGGTGTTATTTGTTACATAACCTGACGGAGTTCCTGCACAAGAAATCAAAGAGGTTAACGGATCTCCATAACTATCATTATCAAAATCTAAATAGTAGGTTACTTCAGTTCCTGCATCACCTATATAAACCCCGTTTTGTGTATCCAAACAAGTAGTATCAGTCAGATCACGAACTACAACTTGATAATTCCCAATGCTTAAATTATTAAAAATGTTTGATGCTTGGAAAGTTAAACCACCATTGATGCTATATTCTAGATTTGCAGAACAGTTCGCGCAATTGGCTGTAATTTCTATTGCTCCATCTGCCACATTGTTGCAACTGGCAGGCGTGGTTTGCACATTGGTAATGGTGGTTAGACAAGTGGGGTCGTATGCGCAAATATTGAATTCAGCGCCTTCCTCATTGTTATATCCAAATCCTCTTAAATAAATGGTTTGCCCAATTAAACTGGTATCAACAAAATTTATGGTTGATTGCAATTGTGCACATGTTAATACGGTCATGCTTCCACACGTACCGCTATAAAGTGCCATTTGTAAATTTCCAGAAATATTCGTGCGCTCAATGGTTAATATTCCTGAATTAGGCATAACTAAGGTAAACCAAATGTCTCCGCCATTATAAAAACCACAGCCCGGATTTGGGAAAGAGTATGCAGTATCTTCAGTAGCGTATCTGCTGCTAAATGTGTCTGGTTGGCAATCATACCCAACAGGTAATGGAATAGCATTGTCGCAATAATCTCCAGGAACAAGTGGTGGTTCCCAAACACAAAGGTCAAATGTGCCGCCTTCTTCGGAATTATATGAGAATACCCGTAAATACAATGTTTGACCCGCTAAATTTATATTATGGTAGGTTCGGTCTCCATCTAGTTGTGCACATTCTAATGCCACCATATTTCCACAGGTGCCAGAGTATAGCGCAAATTGAGCATTCGTTGAGCCATTGTTTCGCTCTACACGAATTCGGCCAGAAGCAGGCATGGTGAATTTAAACCATACATCACCGCCTTGATAAAACCCGCAACCTGGACTTGGCGTAGAGTAAACACTATCTTCTGTTGCATATTGGTTTGCGTAAGTACTCATGGTACATGTCGTGTCGATGCTTAAAACTGTAGCATCTACGCAATAATCGTTAGGTACAAGAGGTGGTTCCCAAACGCAAAGGTCAAATGTGCCGCCATTTGTTGTGTTATAAGAATAAGCACGCACATACAAGGTGTCTCCTGCTAAATTAATGTTGTGATAGGTTCTATTTGCATCCAACTGCAAGCAGGTAAGCTGTGTCATATTCCCGCAAGTGCCACTGTATAGCGCTAGCTGAATGTTTGTTCCACCATTTACTTTCTCCAAACGAATTCGACCAGAAGCTGGCATCATGAATTTGAACCAAACATCTGCACCTTTGTAAAAACCACAACTTGGGTTTGGAGCAACAGTAGCTTGTGCAGTCGCATCTGCATTTGTATAGGAAGAAAAATTACAGCTATTACCAGGTGATAAAACAAAAGCATCTTCGCAATTATCGTTTGCGGGACCATTATTTACTGCGTTTGTTTGTATGCCTATTTCATAATTAAAACATCCCGTGGCATATACTCTTACCACAAAAGTATCTTGAGCCAGCCCTGTAAAGTTTAAACTATCTAGCAGCGTTGTATCTAAGGGTTGATTTGCTTTGGCAAAACTTCCTAATAAAGAACCTGCACCGTTATACAGGTAGAAATAAATATCGCTTGTAGTGGTATTGCTGGTGTTGGTATAAGCAAAATTTAAATCTACATCTCCGTTTGTAGGTAGAAAGAACTTAAAATAATCGTTGGCATCTGCGCCATGCGCTATTTGCCCTTGAACCGTAGTGTTTACATTAACCAATTGAGCATTGGCAAAGGCATCGTTTCCATCATTATCTGCAGGAGATGTTTTTAACATAGTGGCCATAGCACTGTATTGAAAACAACCCGTAGCAGAATGCCTGAAATAAACGGTGTCTCCTTTTACGCAATAAAGATTAATAGTATCTGCTAATACTGTATCAAGTACAACATTGGCTTTTGTTGAGCCTCCTAAATAAGATAGATTTCTTGAATAAATGTACGTGTAAAAATCGCTTGTGGTTGTATTGCTGGTGTTTTCATAATTTACAACATAGCGCAATTGACCAGATGCTGGAAGTACGGTTTTGAAATAATCATTGTTATCTGTAATTGTGCTGTAATAACCTATACCACCTTCTATAAGTGTTCCCCAGGGTACAAACTGCGCATTTGCAAAATCATCATTAAAAGCATTGTCTAGATTGTACGTATTATCCACTTTGGCCTTTGCTTCATATTTAAAACAGCCGGAAGATGAAAAACGCACATAAATACTGTCGCTAGCACGACAATGTATAACTATAGAATCTTCTACCCATACGTTTATAGGTACATTGGCGTGAGACTTTGTACTAAGGTTTGATTTACCATTGGTATATACATAGGCATAATAGTCTGAAGTAGCTGTATTGCTTGTATTGAAATACTTGTAATTAATCACCAACCTGCCATCATTTGGAATAAAGGTTTGGAAATAATCATTTGCATCGCCACCGTAACCTATTACAGATTTAATAGAATCTCCATAGGGAAAGAACACTGCATTTGCATAATCATCATTAGGCTCATAATTCTGAGGGCTTGTAAAACCTATATCATACTTAATTGCATAACTAAAACATCCATTGGATGAAACGCGTAAATAAATTGTGTCTAAATCCTGACAATAAATAGGCACTTCAATGGTTCCGTTGGCACTCACATTTGCAGCATTGATTGACCCTATTTGACTTTTATTTTTATTATAAACGTATAAATATATATCACCTGTATTGGTTCCACTTGTTGGCGAATAGTCTAGCGTAACGGTGATATCCCCTACATACCCCAATGGTACTCCGTAAAAATAATCATTAGCATCTGTGCTAACCCCGGTATAGCCTATACGTCCATTTACATACGTATTAAAACCAATGGCTTGTGCATTGGCATAATCATCATTGAATTCAATATCGCTAGCACCAGAAGCAGTGCTATTTACACTAAAAGTATATGTGTGATAGTTTGCACCACTAAAGCGTACATAAACGGTGTCTTGGGCACGGCAAGCAATTTCTAAATCATCTATAACGGTTGTATTAGAAATATTAGCAATGCTTTTGCTACCGATTTGGCTCTGGTTTTTATTGTACACATACATATAAAAATCGTCTGTTCCGTTGCCTGAAGAATAGAGTGTTAACGTAACTTTCAACGTACCATCATCATTCGGTAAAACAATATAATAATCATTCACATCCGTTCTTCCATCTAAATTTCCTGCAATATTTTGTTGTGCCGAGATGGTATCTGCTGCATTAATTGTGCTATTGCTATAATCCTCAGCATCATTGGCGCTAGCCGAAAATTCTAAAGCACCCATGTCTGGTGTTGACCCATTTCTTGTCGTACTCGTTGCATCGGATGTAATGCCTGTAATAGGCATTCCAGCATCATCTAATTTTGGGTTGGTTGGATAAAAGTTTGTGTATGGGCGAATAAACATTGGATTTACATCAAGACTATTTTGCCCATAAGCTCCACCTATAGCGCTTTGCCAATCGCTAAGCGTTACATAGGTTGAGCTCGACCTTTTGGCATAGGCACGTGTTCCATTTCTATCAGCAATAAACACATTGTTGTAATCTGATACCAAATTGGTTCCTGAAATTCCAGAATAGTTTAATCCGTAATATGTGCTACTTGTACTTCTGTGAGAAAGAAAAATAAGATTGTTTTTTATTTCGGCACTTGTTGGATTTCCGGTAATATGAATTCCAGAAATGCTTGCTGAATTTGCGCTGTTTTTGTCTAAATAAATTGTATTGAAATAAATTCTAAAATCATCAGAATTAGAGGACATATAAACGCCTGTTTGAGAACCATTCCCATTGATATTGTAAATCCGGTTGTTATAAATCAACAATGGATTTCCAGCACTCATTGTAGATTCTCCATGAATGGCATACGCTAAATCTGTATTGTTTGTACTTCCACCATGTGTATCAAAAATATTGTTGTTGGCAAGTTCTGTATCGTCACTGTGCCCGTTGATATGTATACCTCTAAAAGAATCTAAATTGCTTCTATTTGGTCGGGATATGTTGTTAGCTTTTACAAGTGTGCTTTTGCAGTTTTCTAAATAAACAGCCGCACGCTTATTGTCCGTAAAAATGTTGTTTTCTATAACATTATCGGTAGAAGAACTTGTTCCTCCTACTATGGTAATACCATACGAACCTCCATTTAATAGACAATTTTTTACGGTTAAATTTTCTACGGTTGCCGCACCCGAATTAAATGTTTCGTCAGTGTTACTATTCGCACAAACAAAAGCCGCATAATTGTTTGAGCTTGCATTATCATGCACATCAAAGGTGCACCCATCAAAAGTATTGTTATTTGCACCACCCAATAAATGAGCAGCCCAACCATAATGAGTTGTGCTCGTACTTCCTAAACCTTTTATTTCAAGATTGTTTATGGTTACGTAATCGGTGCCGTCTAATTGCAAGGTTGCCCGATCTGTGCTGTTGGTTGTGGCATTATACTCTAATACTTCGCCATTACCATTTATTGTAACTGTATTTGCAGCACTTACCCCCGCTATGTTTGCCAAATGAAATTGCTCCGTATAAGGCCCAGAATTGGCAACAACATTAATGGTTACAGCAGCCGTTACGGTTGTTGTATTTAAAAACGTTGCTAAATCTGTAAAACTCTGGAAATTTGTACCCGCAGTTGGGCTGGCAGAATTAAGTGTGTAGGTCTGAGAGATTCCGGTAATGCACATACTAAGCATTACCACGGCTAGTAGTTTTATTTTCATTCCAAAAGATTTTTGATTCGTTTTTAAAAGTAAGAAAATTAGTATGATATTTTCGTTACCCACTGAATTCCAAACGCACTTTTATGTAAAAAGCAAAATCAAACCTTGAAATTATTACTGTTTAAAATGGGGAAAATCGGCCTTAACAATTGGTATTTTAGGGTTTTTAAGATTTAAAAAAATAAAAACGCTCCACAAAATGTGAGGCGATTTAGAAACATTCTAATTAATTTTTACAAGACTATTTTTTGCTTATAAAATTGGCTTATATAATTTATCATCAACTTTAGACTCTACACCTTTGCCGTATTTAGAAGATTGATTGATACATGAATAAACTGTAAATAAAATCCTCCGTCTTGTTGTAAGTATAACTTAAAGCTGGTCTCAATCAAACTTTGGATGAAATTGATTTAAGGATTGTATTTATGGAACGTGTTTATGGAACGTGTTTATGGAACGTGTTTATGGAACGTGTTTATGGAACGTGTTTATGGAACGTGTTTATGGAACGTGTTTATGGAACGTGTTTTATGCCAAAGCAAAAACGCCCCGCAAAAATGCGGGGCGTTTTAGATTGGGTTAATGGATTTTTACAAGACTATTTTTTGCTTAAAAAATTTACCGTTGATACTTACAGTGATGATGTATACACCTTGGGGTAGATATGCAACACTCAAACTACCATTCTCTTTAACTATCGTTTTGGCTAATACTTGACCAGATATGCTTATTAACCGCATGTTGCCACCAAATAGCTTTTCGTTGTACACAAAATTCAAGTTACCATCTTTAATGTAGGCAATGTAATCATCACTTGCACCCAGTTGTTCTTTGGTGAGGTGCTCATCTCCCACGTGCAACACAAAACGTGCGTTGTCTAATACGCTTGTTGCGGTAAAACTATATGCCGATTTTAAATTGTGATATTCATCTTTTTCCTTGTCTTCAAGGATTGCTGTAATTCCTTTGGGGATTTTTAACGCTGCAATGGTTAGTCTTTCATCTTGTATAGATTTTAGCCCCAGCGGAATATGCTGTACCACAACTTCGGGCATCGGATATGAGCTAATTACATAAGGCTCGTTATCGATAAGCGTGTACACTTGTGGTACTTCTTTGGCCGGGCTGAAGAATTTTGCGGCTTCTTCATCGGCTACAAATCCTTCGCTAAAACCGTTGCCAAAACGAATGGCTAGTTCGTCTGCAAATTTACCGTTGTTTGCGCGGGCTTCTAGGTGTAGCTCGCCTGTAGGTTCGGTTTTGTAAAACTCGTTTATTACACTCGGGCACTCGGTTGGCCTGTCGGCATTGCTGCTAAGGTGATCTTGAAAAACATCTGTTTCATCGCCACTATTGCTGTTTTGGCCATTGCTTGTGCGCACAAAAACGCTTTGGTAGGGAGCAATGTATTGGGTTAATGTAGCCGCTGGCACCGATGTACCGCCCGTCATGTACGTGTTGTAATTATTGGTGCTGGCATCCCACACATAATACGTATTGTGAATAGCGCTGTTATCGCTCCATTTTTCCCAATCTATTACACTGGGGAATGGGTTGCTCAGGTTGTTCCAACCACCGTTTGCTCCATTTAAACTTTGGGTGATGGGCATATTGCGCAGCGTTCCGCTAACGGTCATGGTTACGGGAAATGCATCTGCAAAATCTACATCGTCTAAATACAAGTTGTAGGCACGGCTGCCGTTAAAAACATCGGTCAAGCCGCTTGCCGGCACCCAGCTGCCCCAGGCAGAAGTCCAACCTGCAGGTGGCCCGGGTTGGTGTTCTCCACCATCGTAATACTGAATGTTGGTTTGTTGTGGCGTGCCAAATTGTAAAATCGCGTTTTGGTCAAATTCAATATCTCCTAAGGTGGCATCTGTAAATGGCGAAGCAATGGTATGCCAGCCGGCTTCGCCTATTACTTGGCTTAGCGTGCCTTCTACTTGCGGACCTTGGTATTGCGCGTAGTTTGTGGAAGTTGCTTCTAAAATAAACTCGCCATTGTTCTCAAAGGTTGAACCTACCCATAAACAACCGCCTGCGCCTACGATTAAGGTTGCTCCGCTTTGTATTTCTATGCTGTTTACTGCTTGGTTGTTGCTAAAAGTAGGGTCGTTGGCGGTAGTTGGAATAACCACATTGTTGCACTGGCTCGGAATGCCGTTAGGCGACCAGTTGGTAGCGGTGTTCCAATCGGTGGATGTGCCAAGCCAGGTCATGGCCGAACCTGATATAAAACCATCATCGGTTAAGGCACTTCCATCTACCCAATTGGAAGTTGCGTTGTTCTTAGCAAAGCTATTCATTGTTCCATGGTTAGTCCCTGCTTTGTCAAAAACTGTGTTTGGTAGAGCCGTATTATCAACTCCAGGTACGCCTTCTTCAAAATCGTAATAGGCCACTAAACCATTTTCGTTGCCTTGCAAACTGCTATTCATACGCCCTTGTATTTCGGCTTGGCAAAGAGCACGGCTCCAAATGCGTAATTCGTCTACCTGTCCATTATAGCGACCAATTCCGTTTCTATCGGTTCCAAACTCCAAATCAAAGTTGTTGTGTGAAATTGAACTTATAGAAAGATTCGTATTAAGTACGTTAGATCCATTTACATACATCTTAACGTTGCCATTATCAAAGGAAACAGCCACATGATTCCATGCATTTATGGTTAAGACATTTGCCACATGGGCTTGATGTGCATTTCCATTTGAAGCCACAAAGCGTAAATGCTCTCCATTAACTGTTTGACCTGGATAATGAGAATCAATTAAAAAGTCTCCAGTTGTTCCACCACCAACACCTGACCATTTGGTAACAAATCTCATCTGATCTTGAATAGCAGGTTTAACCCAAAATTCATATGTAAATTCCTGCGTAGCCATTTCACCCTTCCATGGAATAAGCATTCGGTCATCACTCCCGTCAAAATCTAAAGCCGTATTGGTTGAGCCTTGAATATCAAATGTAAAAGGGGAGTTGGGGTCGTTGCTGGCAATGCTTGCCGTAGCTGTTTTAATGCCGGAGCTAGTTGGTGTAAATGTAACATCAAAGGTTGTGCTTCCTCCTGGCGCCAAGGTTAAAGGCGTGGGTTGCACAACTAAGCTAAAATCTCCACTACCAGAAAGTGTTACTGGGTTTGCATCTAAAATTAAATCTAAATCTCCATTGTTTGTTATGGTAAACGTTCTAGTCAAATTCCCACCAGTAGCCAGCTTACCATAATCAGTATGGTTGCTTAGCATGGGTGTGGCATTGCAGGGGATGTTCTGGCCGTTGCCTGAGATAGCAATCTCTGGCTCAAATGTTTGCCCGTTTACCCAATTAGATGCCGAACCACTTTTAGTAAACCCGTTTGGTATACCATGGTTGTTTCCGGTTTTGTCGAGAACCACATTTAGACCAGCATTGTTGCCATCTGGTATGCCTTCTTGGAAGTTGTAGTAGGCCACCAAACCAGATTCCGTCCCCAAAAGTTCGGTGTTCATTTGGGTACCAATCTCGTTAGCAGTAAGTACTTTATTCCAAACACGAACTTCATCCAATTGGCCGTCAAAGAAATCACCCGCAGGATTTATCGAGTGATAACTGGCTCCAACAGCATCAAATCCAACTTTTCCGGCTCCACCTCCGCCAGCATAAGTAATACTACCTGAATTAACTTCAACTCCATCAACATACAATTTCGCATTATTAGTAGCGCTATGTGTTATAGTGACATGATGCCAGTTGCCATCATTGATAGCTTGAGGGCTTCCAAATGCGACCCAACTACCTGTATAGTGTCTGTACACAATATGTCCATTAGAAATCCCGAATGAGTTCCAAATATTATTTGTCCTATCCCCTACAATCGTTAAAGCTGAATTTCCTCCATATCCAGCAACAGAAGCTGCACTCGAGGTTTTCACCCAGGCTTGATAAGTTAATCCAGAATTCAACACAACTTTATTAACAGATACATAGTCATCTGTGCCGTCAAAGTCTATAGCCGTTGGTGAACCATCTGGAAATGTTCTTCCATCAACCCAATTTGAAGCAGTACCCGATTTTGCAAAGTTTGTTGGTGTGCCGTGATTACTTCCTCCTTGATCTAACACTTGCGATACACCCGCATTGCTCACATTAGGGGTGCCCTCTTCAAAGTTGTAATACGCAATCAGCCCGCTCTCTGAACCTGATAGTTCTGAAAACATATGACAAGCGATTTCGTTAGCGGTGAGGGCTTTGTCCCAAATGCGAACCTCGTCCATCTGGCCATCATATTCCTCACCTGTACTTGGCGATGATACTTTACCTAACCTGAGGTTTTGGCCAGTAATATTTAGAGCCCCTAACCCGGTAGATTTAAGAGCTCCATCTACATAAATTTGAATGTTGTTACTCGTTGTGCCATTGCAAACAACGGCAACGTGATGCCACAAGCCATCATTAATTAGTGCACCGTTTCCTGGAGTTAAATCGTTAAACTGGCCGATATACGCTGCCCCATTGCTACGCACGGCAATGCCAACTCGATTATTGTTTGTACGAGTTCCCCAACTGATAAAATTTCCAATATTAGTTTGGGTAGTTTTTACCCAGGCCTCTGCCGTCCATGGGTTATTGCCTTGTGGTAAACTTGGTGTGGTACTACCAATATCAACCCAATCGTTTAAACCATCAAAATCTAAAGCGGTATTGGTTTGGGCGGTTAGGTTTAGGGTAAAAAACAGAAAGGCAACAATTAGGGTAATTATTTTATTCCTACAGAATGAGTTTTATAAAAATGAAAAGTCGACCAAAATAACAAAACACCTTACAAAACAAAAACGCCCCGCATAAATGCGAGGCGATTTAGAAATATTCTAATTAAAATTTTATTTCAACAAATTCCGAGAAATAACAAGTTTTTGTATTTCTGATGTTCCTTCGCCAATGGTGCAAAGTTTACTATCGCGCCAGAATTTCTCTGCTGGGTAATCTTTGGTGTATCCGTAACCACCGTGTATTTGCACGCCTTCTTCGGCTACTTGAACGCAAATTTCGCTGGCATATAATTTTGCCATGGCGCTTTCTAAGGTTACTTTCTCGTTGGCATCTTTAATGCTTCCGGCATTTCTAATCATTAATTCGGCACCGTGTATTTTGGTTGCCATATCGGCCAATTTAAATGCTATAGATTGGAAATTACTAATGGGTTGTCCGAATTGTTCGCGCTCCTTGCTGTACTCTAACGCTGCAGCATAAGCACCTTCTGCAATACCTAAGCTAAGTGCGGCAATAGAAATTCTTCCGCCATCAAGCACTTTTAAGGCTTGTACAAAACCATCCCCTACTTCGCCCAGTATATTGTCTTTGTGTACACGGCAATTTTCAAAAAACAAACAAGCCGTTTCGCTTGCGCGCATACCTAATTTGTTTTCTTTTTTACCACTACTAAAGCCTGGTGTGCCTTTTTCAATCACAAAGGCAGTCATTCCGTGGCTATCGCCTTTGGCACCGGTTCTAACCATAACCACTGCAACATCACCGCTAATGGCATGGGTAATAAAGTTTTTAGAGCCGTTAATAACCCAGTAATCTCCATCTCTAACAGCTGTTGTGGCCATGCCACCAGCATCAGAGCCGGTTCCTGTTTCGGTTAGGCCCCATGCACCAATCCATTGGCCTGTGGCTAATTTTGGTAACCAACGTTTTTTCTGCTCCTCGTTACCAAAATACATGATGTGGCCTGTGCACAAAGAGTTATGCGCGGCAACGCTTAAACCTATACTCCCACAAACTTTTGCTATTTCTTTTATTACTGTAATATACTCTTGGTAACCAAATCCGGCACCACCATATGCTTCTGGTACAAGTACGCCCAAAAAGCCAAGTTCACCCATTTGTTTCATTACATCTACGGGGAAAAATTGCGCTTCATCCCACTCCATTACATTCGGACGGATTACTCTTTCGGCAAAGTCTCTTGCGCTTTCTTCTATTAATTTTAGGTTTTCTGTTTTTACTCCTGCCAGCATTTTATTGTATTTAAAATTTCATTATTCAAAAACTCAGCGAATTTACCTTTAACCAGTAAACCCACCTTCTATTTGTTGTTATTTTAAGAGAACATTCACAACCACTAAACTTGTTTTCTTACCGTATTGTTTTCTAAAATATAAGTTTCTCCACCTTCTGGGCAAACTGCCTTATTATACTCATCAAAATTTAAGCGGTGGCCATATTCACTCATCCACCCCATTTGCTTTGCGGGGTTGCCTACAACCAAGGCATAATCTGGAATATGTTTGGTAACAACCGCGCCTGCACCAACAAATGCAAAACGGCCAATGTCATGTCCGCAAACAATGGTTGCGTTTGCGCCAATGCTCGCTCCTTTTTTTACTGTTGTTTTTTGATATTCTCCTTTTCTTACCACGCCACTTCTGGGATTGGTAATATTGGTAAACACACAGCTAGGTCCTAAAAAAACATCATCCTCGCAGGTAACACCTGTATAAACCGAAACATTGTTTTGAATTTTTACATTATTTCCCAAAACAACATCAGGAGAAATAACTACGTTCTGACCAATATTACATCCTTCGCCAATTACGCAACCCTGCATGATGTGAGAAAAATGCCAAATCTTAGTGTTGTTGCCTATGGTACAAGGAACATCAACAACGGCTGTTTCATGCGCGAAATAAGAATTTTTGTTTTCCATTTTGTCTTAAAAATCTGATTGCCAAAAATAGCATGACTTATGCCAACTAAAAATTGGTTAGTGAAAAATTTAGAACATTCTTAGTACCTTGTTACCATATAAATATTAAAATCACTAAACCATGAAAAAAATTAGAATATTATCTGTTGATGGAGGAGGGATTCGCGGCATTATGTCTGGCACAATGATCGCCTATCTAGAAAAAAAAATAAAACAAAAAACTGGCAACAAAAACGCAAGCATTGGCGAGTATTTTGATTTTATTGCCGGAACCAGTACCGGGGGGATTTTAGCCTGCACATATTTAATACCCGATGCAAAAGGCAATTACAAGTTTACCGCCAAAGATTCGCTCAACTTATACTTAGAACGTGGTGACGAAATTTTTGATGTTTCTTTTAAACAAAAACTAAAAAGCTTAGGCGGCATAAACGATGAGAAATATGACGCGGCAGAATTGATTGAAGCCTTAGAAGATTATTTTACTGATGTAAAACTGAGCCAACTTAAAAAACCTTGCTTAATTACAAGCTATGATATTAGAAACAGAAAGGCGCATTTTTTCACAAGTGCCGATGCTACCACAGACGATTTTGACTTTTATGTGAAAGATGTAGCTCGAGCTACTTCGGCCGCACCTACGTATTTTGAACCTGCACGTGTAAAATCAATTTTTGGTACGCCCTATGCCCTAATAGATGGTGGTGTGTTTGCCAACAACCCAACGCTTTGTGCCTATGCCGAGGCACGTACACTAGATTTTAGCAAGCTCTTAAAAGACAAAAACAAACCCAAATTACCCACTGCAAAAGATATGATTATCGTCTCAGTTGGAACGGGAACTCAAAAAGAAGCCATGCTCTACAAAGACTTTAAAGATGCAGGCATGATAAAATGGATAAAACCATTGATTGATGTAATGATGAGTGGAAATGCGGAAACCGTTAGCTACCAAGTGCGACAAATTTTCAACACATTAACAGAAGAAAACAAATCTAACTACTACCGCTTAGAACCAATACTCAAGCAGGCAGATAATGCCATGGACAATGGAAGTGTAGATAATTTAAAAGCGCTGTACCAAGATGGTGTTGCCTCTATAGAACATTATAAAAAAGAATTAGATGAAATTGTAGATAAACTAATAGAAAACCATTAAATCAACCACAACAAAACATGAACAACAGAACCAAAATTGCCCAGCAAATTTTAAAAGATGCAGGCTTATACACGGGTAAAATAGATGGCGATTTCGGCCCGAAATCTCAAGCCGCTTTAGCCAAATATCCGGGCCTTGACCAAAGCTGGGGATTGGAAAGAAAAATTATTGGCTGCTTGCAATTGGCCTGTAAAGCATTGCAAATAGAAACAGGCAAAATAGATGGGCGTTGGGGGCCTTCTACCGCAGAAGCTGTAGACCAATATTTATATTACAAAGAGCACGGCAAAATGCGTTCGTTATGGCGCCCCGAGGACAGAGCAACAAGTAACCCACATGGCTGGCCAAAATCTTATACGCCTGCTTTCGATCAGTTTTATGGCCCACCGGGAAACTCAAACCTTGTACGTATCCAATTTCCGTACGATATGAAGTTGGCGTGGAAACCTTACTCCAAGGTTACCTCTACCTTATGCCACAAAAACGTTGCAGACAGTGCCGTTAAAGTACTTACCAACGTGCTTAACCATTATGGCCAAGCTAAAATTGATGCCCTAAAACTAAACGTGTTTGGCGGTTGCTACAACAAAAGGCCCATTAGAGGCGGCACCAAATGGAGCATGCATAGTTGGGGAGTAGCTTTTGATTTTGATCCCGGCAGAAACCAATTAAAATGGGGAAGAGATAAAGCCAGCTTTGCAAAACCAGAATATGACGCTTGGTGGCAAATTTGGGAAGCCGAAGGTTGGGTTAGTTTAGGACGAGAACGCAACTTTGATTGGATGCACGTGCAAGCCGCAGGCATTTAAATAAAATAAAATTTTAATTCTTGATTTGGCAGCAATATATTTGCTGCCTTTTCGTTTTAACACACACCGTTTTTACATCGTTTGACACTAACAAAAGGAATATCACATTCTGCTTTAAATGGCCTTCTTACAGGATCATTGTTAGCCCTAACTGGTTTTCTCTGGTTTAATTTTGATAATACTTTTATATTGCCTTTGCTTGTTGCCGTTTGGTGGTTGGTGCTATTTGGCTGCAATCTATTGCATGCCTATAAATTGGCCAATTATAAATTTACAGATGGTAAACGGTTCGGCTTGCAATTTACACATGCTGCTATGGCCGCAGTTGTATATTGGAGCATAGATACTTTTCTGATTTTAAAACCTAAAAACACAACAGATTTAACTGCAGATGTAATTTCTCATGCTCAGCTAGAAGCCAACATTTATACTGATGCTGTAAATCTGCTTTCAAATACACAGCTTATTATTCCTGCAGCTTTTGTGTTGAGTTTAATCACGGGCGGCTTGTTGTTTTCTATTCTAACGCGCCCATCTGCTAAATAAAAAAGGTTTTTTGTTTTATTACGGCAAAAGGGTAACCAGACCGCGTTCTTGCCTAATGCTACCTTCTAGGTTTTGCTGTGATGCATTGGGGTTTACATAATTGTACTCAATTAAGTAACTATAGCTGCCTGTGGGCAAAAAACTTCCGTTGTAGGTGCCATCCCAGTTGTTTTTGTAATTGGCGTTGAAGTAAACTGTTTTACCCCAACGGTCAAACACCCATAATTTTATGGGTTCTTCTGGCCCGTAAAACTGAAAGTAATCATTGTTTCCGTCTCCGTTTGGGGTAAAAGCATTGGGCACAAACAAACGTATTTCGCAGGGGTCTTGCTCTAGGGTAAAATATTCTTGGTGTTGCCAGCAGGGTGTGGTTATTTCTACAAAATGGTTGCCGGGTGTGTTATACAAAGTGGTTGCTGTTGAATCTCCGTTGCTCCAAATATATTTTGCCCCAGTATAACGGGGTACGCTTAACGGGATGTTTTTGCCCACGCAAATACGATAGGCAGAATCTAGCAAAGTACTGTCCGGTTCTTTTTCTACCCAGTTTACATAAAACGTGGTGCTGCTTGTAAACCGTTTGTTAATTTCAATTTCTACGGTGTAGCTGCCCGGCTCTGTGGCTATAAAAAAAGTATCTGTTGTACTAGTTGTACCACTAGGCGCTTGCCAGTGGTAGGTTATGGTGCTGTCTTGCAGCTTAAACCCTTTGCGGGTTGGGCTTAGGGTAACGGGTTGGCCATAACAAACCGTGGTGTCTTTTTGGTGTACCGAAAAAAGAGTGTCGTTGCAATTGTACACGTAAACAGCATCAAAAAACACAAAACCAAAAGAATCACAAACTGGATTAGTTCTAATATTCAAAGGGGGAGAACTTAACGGATTAAAATTACCAATCAGCGTATATTCTTCGGTACCATCTGCAGTAAAACTACCTTTTAATTTGCGCCAATGGTTTGTATTGGTAATGTACCCAAAGCCAAAAACCTGAGGCAGAATGCCATCGTACCATGGCCTTGAAGATGGTAAAGCACTATCTTGCCGAAAATGCATGCCCAAGCCATTATGGGTAAAACATGAATACCCTCCCGCTTTTCCATCCATAAATTGCACAGACATTTCTGTACAGTACGTTGTATCTTTCTTTAAAACATCTGTTAAGCGGTTTAAAACAATACTAGTTGTAGCGCTGCCCTGGTATAGTAAGGGATTTACAAAAATGCTAAGAACCCCATATCCATTTCCTTCATAGGGATTCGGGGTAAAAAGACTTAAAGTTGAGTTATTTGTAGTCATTCCAGGACATCCGCCATATAACGGGTTAAGGTAACATGCTGTATCATGTACTGAACCAGGAGCAGGATTTATTTCACCATTGCTTGCTCTATGCCAATACCACTCATTAAAAACCTCAAAACTAGATGCATATAACCCAATTTGCCCATTTCCTAATCTTACTTCATTAAAATCATGATTGCGCACAGGGTTTTGTCCCGAACCGCTTACCATTACCAGTAGAAAAAAGAAAATAATTCTGTATTTCAACATATCAATTGCGCTTCATTTCAGGTAGATTGTAATTGGCACTCATAGCATTATTTATTAAAACCAATATAACCAGAAGCAACATCTTAAAAAAGACTTATTTATCTACACTAAAAATGGCCGCTTTCGCGACCATTCTTTTTTACTTAATCAACTTTTTATATCTAAATTTCTTCGGTTCTACATTGCCCAAACGTTTCTTCTTGTTTTCTTCATAATCAGAGAAAGAACCTTCAAACGGGTAAACTACAGAGTCTCCTTCAAACGCAAGAATATGCGTGCACACGCGGTCTAAAAACCAACGGTCGTGGCTAATAATTACAGCACAACCCGCAAAATTATCAAGTGCTTCTTCTAAAGCGCGCAAAGTGTTTATGTCCAAATCGTTGGTTGGCTCATCAAGCAGTAGAACATTTCCGCCTTCTTTTAGCGCCATGGCCAAATGCAAACGGTTGCGTTCTCCACCAGAGAGTACGCCTACTTTTTTGCTTTGATCTGCACCCGCAAAATTAAATCGGCTTAAGTATGCTCTAGAGTTTACAATTTGTCCGCCCAATTCAAACTGCTCTTGGCCATCTGCAATAATTTCATAAATGGTACTTTCTGGTTTAATTTTTTCGTGGCTCTGGTCTACGTAAGAAATTTTTACAGTATCGCCCACCTCAAATTTTCCTGCATCGGGTTTTTCTAAACCAAGCATCATTTTAAAAATGGTTGTTTTACCTGCACCATTGGGGCCAATAATCCCCACAATACCGGCAGGCGGAAGTTTAAAGTTTAAATCATCATACAATAATTTATCGCCAAACTGTTTTCTTACGCCTTCGGCATTAATCACATTGGTTCCCAAACGCGGTCCTGGTGGAATGTAAATTTCAAGCTTAGCTTCTTTTTCTTTTTGCTCTTCGCCAAGCATTTTCTCGTAGTTATTTAACCTAGCTTTCGATTTAGATTGGCGTCCTTTCGGATTCATCCTCACCCACTCCAATTCATGCTCTAAAGATTTTCTGCGCTTGCTGGCTTGCTTTTCTTCTTGCGCCATGCGTTTGGTTTTTTGCTCTAGCCAGCTGCTATAATTTCCTTGCCAAGGTATGCCTTCGCCACGGTCTAATTCAAGTATCCAACCGGCCACATTGTCTAAGAAATATCTATCGTGCGTTACGGCAATTACAGTTCCTTTATACTGCTGCAAGTGTTGCTCTAACCACAAAATACTTTCGGCA
The DNA here is from genome assembly GCA_030424545.1 of Bacteroidia bacterium. Taxonomy (GTDB): domain Bacteria; phylum Bacteroidota; class Bacteroidia; order Flavobacteriales; family Schleiferiaceae; genus JAUHWL01. Next base: position 191,269 of record JAUHWL010000006.1, on the reverse strand, counting down.
TCCAAGTGGTTGGTAGGCTCATCAAGTAATAAAATATCGGGATTTTGTATCAATAATCTGCACAAAGCAACTCTTCTTCTTTCTCCACCTGAAAGTATTTTTACTGGAGTATCACTATCGGGACAATTCAATGCATCCATGGCTCGATTCAGCATGGTTTCTAATTCCCAAGCATTGCTCGCATCAATTTCATCTTGCAACACGGCTTGCCTGTTCATGAGTTTCTCCATCTTCTCGGCATTTTCATAAACCTCAGGCAAACCAAATTGGTCGTTTATTTTGTTGTACTCATCTAGCAAGGCAACCGTTTTTGCCGCGCCTTCTTTTACAACTTCTAAAACCGTTTTGGTATCGTCTAATTCTGGCTCTTGCGCCAAGTAACCCACGGTATATCCGGGCGAGAAAACCACATCGCCACGGTAATTTTTTTCTAAGCCGGCAATAATTTTAAGCAATGTACTTTTACCAGAGCCGTTTAAACCCAGTATGCCGATTTTTGCACCATAATAAAAACTTAAGTAAATATTTTTAAGAATGGTCTTATTGTTGTTTGGAAGGACTTTGCTCACTCCAACCATTGAAAAAATGATCTTTTTATCGTCTGACATGTTTCCTTAGTTTAGGCTCGCGAATTTCGTTAATTAATGAAGAAGAATTCTTGTTGAAAAATCGATTTTTAAAAATATTTGTTGCACTACTCTTGGCGTGTTTTTTAACCGTAGATGGCTACGCGCAAACAAAAGGCGTAACTATTTACGGCACGGTAGTCACTTCCGATAGCCTCTATTTGGTGCCCAATACGCACGTGATTAATAAGCGTTCTTATTCGGGTACGGTAAGCAATAGCATTGGCGAGTTTATGGTAGAAGGCAACATTGGTGACACCCTAATTTTCTCTAACGTTAGCTTTCAATTTTATTACCATGAAATTACGGGTACTGAGCCAGATAACCTGATTATAAAGCTTAAAAAAAGAAATTATTTGTTGGATGAGGTAAGTGTAAAAGAGTATCTCATACACTCCAACAACCCAAAACCTATGACGCTTGAAAAGCCCTTAATACCGAGTAACAGCGAGCTGGAAATGCGGCAATCGCCAAAACCAACTTTGGGCAACCCAGTAGATTTTTTATACTACATGTTTTCTAACAGAGCCAAACAATTGGAGCAACTGCGTGAGCTTTATGCACAAGACTACTACAAGCAAAAATTAAAAGAAGGAAACAACAGAGACATCATTACGAACTTAACGGGCTTGCAAAAAGACGAATTGGAAGCATTTATGTTTTATTGCAAATACGCCAACAGCAGAATAAATACAATAAACGATTACGAATTTTTAATGAGCCTACTTAATTGTTACGACTTGTTTATTAAAGAAAGAGAGTTGAATCTTTTATTAGAAGAACAAGCTACACCCGAGAAAGTTGGTGGTGAACGCTTTAAAGACTAATTATAACTTGTCTGGATAAATTTTTGCGCTATAGTTTCTAATCTCGCTTTTAAGCACCTTAATTTCTTGGCCAACCTCAATGTGGTTTGTAATAGAATTCCAAGCCATTAAATTATCTGGAGAAACGCCCGGAAATTGTTTTGCAATAGACCATAACGTATCGCCATTTTTTACTTTATACGATAAATAATCACTTTCGTCTGTACTTATATCAGATTGTGCTAAAATTGTTTTTGTACTCTGCATAGCACTACTTGCCGTTTGTGATTTTTTAGCAGCTTCTTTGGTGTAGATGGTAAGCTTTTGTCCCGCAAAAATCACATCACTACGCAAGCCATTCCAACTTTTAATTTCTGAAACCCTCACGCCATATTTGTCGGCAATAAGTCCCAAATTATCTCCACTTTTTATGCGGTAGGTGATAGATTCTTTATTTGAATAATCAGGTGTACTGGCAACTATTTTTTTTCTTGATAGTTCTAATTTTTCTGTGCCCTCTTCCAAGCGTGCATCGCTCAACATAGCAATATCTGCTTTGTTTTTCTTTAAACTATCTAACGCCAAATCTGTAAGGTGTATTACTGTTTTTTGCGGAATAATGTCACCAGAAATAGCCGGGTTTAGAGACACAAAAACATGATTTGGAATTCCGGTTTTTTCTAGCACTAATTTTTTCAACATCATTTCTTCCGTCTTCCAACTTTTTACGTTGCCATAAAAATATTGCACTGCGTATGCTTCTGCGGTAGAATAATCGCTTAAAACCATTAGTTTATACACGGCATCTAAATCATTTTCTAAGCTATCTATTGCGTATCTATTATTGCGCATAGCGGTTGTGCCATCATTTACAAATGCATCTAACCAAGCATTGTTGCCTATGTTGTGTTGCAAGTCTAGCGCATAAAGCATGGCTGCTTCAGTAGATTTTTCAAAATCAAAACGCTCGTCTATATCATTGTTTATCGTTAACCCATAACGCATTGCTACGGGGTAAGATAGGCGCCACCACCCTGCTCTATCATACACATCTGGCAAAGCTGGAGAGCCACCAGAGAGATAAATAACCACATGCATCATGCTGTCTGCAAAGCTTTTTAGCGTGTTGTTAGGGAGCTCATTAATTTGGTAACGAACGGCTGCGTTAATTAACTTAAAAGAGGGGTCAGGTTTTACTTCGCTTAAACTATTCACATTGTATGCCGACAATTTATTGGGCAATACAGCATCTACGCTAAACATTTTAGCCCAATATGCATTGCCCTGCTGTACGGCTTGCCAAGGCATTTTAGCCGTTGCAACCAAGGTACTGGCAAAAACAAAAGTGAAAAGAAATATTTTTTTAATCATTTACACCAAATGTAAAAAAACAAGAAAGCAAAAATACACGGGCAATTATTTTTCGCAAACACCAAGTGTTTATATCCCTACGGGCACTGCAAACAAATCATAATCTTCTGCGCTGGTAACTTTAACATCTACAAAATCGCCAATTCTAACATAGTTTTCAACGGCATTTACGTACACTTCGTTATCAACATCCGGAGAATCATGTTCTGTTCTACCAATAAACCAATCGCCTTCTTTACGGTCTATTAACACTTTGTATTCTTGGCCAACCTTATTCTCGTTAAGCTCTCTGCTTATGGCCGATTGAATTTCCATAATCTCATCTGCACGTTGCTTTTTAACGTGGTCTGGCACATCGTCTTCTAAATTATAGGCATGTGTATTTTCTTCGTGGCTATAGGTAAACACGCCCAATCGGTCAAACTTTTGTGTTCTTACCCAATCTTTAACCACTTCAAAATCTTCTTCTGTTTCGCCAGGATAACCTAAAATCAATGTTGTTCTAATGGTAATTCCCGGATTTTTTTCGCGCATTTTATCAAGCAACGCATTTGTTTTTGCTTTTGTTGTTCCTCTGCGCATAGATTTTAAAACCGGATCTGCAATGTGCTGAAGCGGTATATCTATATAATGACAAACTTTTGGCTCTTCTTTTATAACGTCCAACACATCTTCTGGGAAACCTGTTGGAAAAAGGTAATGCAACCTAATCCATTCTATACCTTCTACCTTTACCATCTCTTTTAGCAAGGCGGCAAGTTTGCGCTCTTTGTATAGATCTAACCCGTAATAGGTTAAATCTTGTGCAATTAAAATTAATTCTTTAACACCTTTTGCGGCAAGCTTTTTAGCTTCTGTTACCAAATCTTCAATGGGTGTGCTTTTGTGTTTTCCGCGCATTAGCGGTATAGCACAAAACGAACACGGTCTATCGCAACCTTCGGCAATTTTTAAATAGGCATAATGCTTCGGTGTGGTTGTCATTCTTTCACCCACCAATTCATGCTTGTAATCGGCACCCAATGCTTTTAATAAATGAGGTAGTTGTCTTGTACCAAACCATGCATCAATGTCCGGAATTTCACTTTCCAAATCGTCCTTATAGCGTTCAGAAAGACATCCTGTAACAAATACTTGATCTATGTCTCCTCTTTCTTTACGCTCGGCATAATGCAAAATCGTATCAATACTTTCTTGCTTTGCATTGTCTATAAAACCACAAGTATTGATGACCACTATGCGCCCTTCGTCTTCTGGAGCTGCTTCGTGCGTAACTTCTTTGCCGTTGGCTTTTAATTGCCCTAACAGCACTTCGCTATCATAAATGTTTTTAGAGCAACCTAAGGTTACTACATTTATTGAATTTTTTTTATATGATTTCGTACGCACGTTCTATTTATTAAAAAGACTATCCACAAATTCTACTTTATTAAACACTTGTAGGTGTTCAATTTTCTCTCCTACTCCAATATATTTTACAGGTATTTTAAACTGATCCGAAATACCAATAACTACGCCTCCTTTTGCAGTACCATCTAATTTAGTAACGGCAAGGCCCGTCACTTCTGTGGCTTTGGTAAACTGCTTGGCTTGCTCTATAGCATTCTGTCCGGTAGAGCCATCAAGCACTAACAACACTTCGTGAGGTGCGTTGGGCACTACCTTTTGCATTACGCGCTTGATTTTAAGCAACTCATTCATCAAGTTAATTTTGTTGTGAAGTCGCCCAGCAGTATCTATAATGATTACGTCTGCATTCATCTTTACACCACTTTGCAAAGTATCAAATGCTACAGATGCCGGATCGCTACCCATTTCTTGCTTTACAATGGGCACATCAACTCTTTCGCTCCAAACTACAAGTTGGTCAATTGCCGCAGCTCTAAATGTATCTGCAGCGCCAAGTACAACCTTTTTTCCTTGCTTTTTGTATTGATAAGCCAGTTTACCAATGGTGGTGGTTTTTCCAACACCGTTGACGCCTACCACCATAATAACGTGTGGTGTTTGTTTATCGGGCAACGAAAAATCTACAAAATCTTCGGTATTGTTTTCGGCAAGTAACTTGGCAATTTCTTCTTTTAAAATTCTATTCAGCTCAGTAGAATTCATGAATTTGTCTTGAGCAACTCTTGCTTCTATGCGTTCTATTATCCTCAAGGTCGTATCAACCCCAACATCAGATGTTATTAAAACTTCCTCCAAATTATCAAGCACATCATCATCAACCTTGTCTTTACCAACAAGAGCTCTTGATAATTTAGAAAACATGTTTTCTTTAGACTTTTCGAGTCCTTTATTTAAAGTTTCTTTTTTCTTCTTGGAAAAAAAACCTCCTAAAATTGCCATGTTGTAAAAATTTAGGCAAATATCGTTTTTAGAAAACTATTATTTTACTAAAAACCAAATTGCGGCATCATAAAAAAAGCCTGCAATTTGCAGGCTTTAACTAAAATATTGTTGGCACGGATTTATTTAAAAAAATCCATTGCAGTGTCTTTGTTTACAATTTTTTCTTCGAAACTGTAAGCTCCAGTTTTAGGAGATTTCACAGCTTTAATAACTCTAGTATACATATTAGAGCCATCTTTTGATTTTAGTGTTGCAACTACTTTCTTAGCCATAATCTAAACTTTTACTTAATTTCTTTATGTACGGTTGCGCGTCTTAAGATTGGATTAAACTTTTTAATCTCTAATCTATCTGGCGTATTTTTTTTGTTCTTGGTAGTAATATAACGAGATGTACCAGGCATACCACTCTCTTTGTGCTCTGTGCACTCAAGAATTACTTGTACTCTATTTCCTCTCTTGGCCATAATTTAAAACAATAAATGGGTTATAAAAAGCCGTTTTCTTTTGCTTCTTTCAAAACAGCAGAAATACCTTTTTTATTAATATTTTTTAAGGCAGAAGTTGAAATTTTCAACGTTACCCAACGGTCTTCTTCCGGAATAAAAAAACGTTTTTTCGTCAAGTTGATATTAAACCTGCGCTTATTCTTTTTATTCGAGAAAGAAACATGATTTCCAGTCATCGCCTTTTTTCCCGTCAATTCACATACTCTAGACATATTCCAGCTTCTTTTTAATTCTCAAAAATTGGTTTGCAAAATAAATAAAACTCATCGAGTCTGACAAGTCTTTTTTAGCAATATTTTTTAATGCAAAACAGTTACTGTTCCGTACTTTTTAAATTGCTCATCATACCTGTCTCTATAGGTAATTACATATGTATATACGTCATCCTTAACGCGTTCGCCTTCAAATGTTCCATCCCAGCTATTTAAAATATTCTGAGAATGATAAAAAATATTACCTGCTCTGTTAAAAATCATTATTTCGTAATAGGTAATATTACTTGCCTTCACTTCAAAAAGATCGTTTTTAAAATCGCCATTTGGTGTAAAAGCACTTGGCACCCAAACAGAACTTATTAAGCCTGTTTCATCTATTTCTTCACATTCTATTACACGAATAGTGGCGCTATCTGCACTAAGATATTTACAATACCCTATTTCTACTTTGTACTTTGTAGTATCTAACGGGTTGGCAAAAATGGTGGTGCCCGACTGTCCCGTATTCCATTTTGGGTTAAAATTCCAGGTTAAAGTTGGCGCGTCTATAGATAAACTTGCTGCGCTAACCAATGTTGCCGTTGCTCCTGTTGGAGAACAATCTACCAAAAACGGAACAGCTAATTCATTCATGTCCCAATAACCAATTAAGCCGGTAACCGATAGCGGATTAATATGCGATGTGCTTCTGGAAACAATTTGAGCTGTGGTTAAATCAGAATCCCAAACTCTTACTTCATCGATGTTTCCATTATAGAAATTAGATGGAGTTCCCAATGAAATGCCAGCACCTATTCGCATCAATTCTGTACTATTTATGTTACCAATGGTTCCAATAGCTCCATCATTATCATAAATTCCATCTACAAGAATTGTCGCTGTGTTTGCTCTGTCTACAACAACTGCTACGTGGTGCCATGCTCCGTCAGAAACATTTGTAAAACCATTAATGGTTATGTTATTTGTTCCATCTGACAATGTGAAATTTACAACCCCAGCTAGTGTCCCAATATGAAAACCAGCTCCATTGGCAACGTCTCCTTTTGTAACCAACCCTTGTTGAAGTGCTGCAGCTGCGGGCGATTTCATGAAAAATTCGATGGTAAAATTTGTGTTGGCACCAAAATCAAAAGCCGTAGTGGCAGAAACATTAGCAAATTCATCCAAACCATTTAATAGTATAGAGGTATTAACTGGCTCTGAGTATACTACAGTAACCTGAACCTCATCGTTTGGACAAACCTCGTACGAAGTAGCACTTACCACAGGACTTAATCTTTGCGAATAACCCTGCCCAAAAACAGAAATTGTAAAAACAAAAAATGTTAGAAGTAAACTAAATGTGCGCATTAAATATTGTATAGCTTCTTTGGGTGCCGAAGATAGCAAAAAAGGATAGTCATCAAATATGTAAAATGAGCAATCTATTGCTACGGACATGTTAACGGTAAAGACTAGGCTAAAACTAATAATATCCGCTAAACCAAGAAACAACTAACGTATTGAATTTGAATATTATATAATTTAATAGAGCTGGTGCTAAAATGAAATTATCAACCCGAAAGCTATCTATACATAATTATATTTATTTAGAATATTCCATTTCTTTAGGGTTACATGTTTTTTGTTTCAAAAAACAAAATAGAGAAGCCACGTATTCCATTACATTTGGCGCCTCATTTTTAAAAATGAAAACTGGTATGCGCAAAAAAATTATTCAAATTTTAGAACCATTGGTAATCAGGTTTTTACCCGATTGGTATAAAGCCAAATATTATAAAAACGCAAACACCATCAATTGGAATAATTGGACCACCCAAAATGCCGAACCGCTATATATAAAGCATTTCTTAAATAACGAAGATGTATTTCTTGATGTAGGCGCAAACCTCGGTGAATTTACCTGGTTGGCAAGTAAGCATGTAAAACCCGAAAATATATATGCTTTTGAGCCAATTCCTGCCATGTACAACAGGTTAAAGGTTTTGTTCAAAAAGAATAAGATCCATCAAATTGCGCTATCTAATACAAACGGCATTAGCGAATTTAAAATACCCATTATTGCTGGAAAAACATACAACTCTAGAGGCACTTTAAACGTAGATTTTGTTGAAACTGACGAAGAAAAATCGATAAAATTTAATGTAAAAACGCAATTGCTTGATTCTTTTTGCGATGAACAAAAACTGTCTAAAATTGATTTTATAAAAATTGATGTAGAAGGCTTTGAAGAAAATGTAGTGAAGGGTGCAGAAAAAAGCATCGCTAAGTTTTTACCTACATTATATATAGAGATTGAACAAAGGCATCATGAAAAAAATGCGAAAGACATCATTACATACATTACCAATACCTTTATGTATAGCTGTTTTTATTTTGATGCAAACACAAAATCTTTTATAGAATTTACGGCCGATTCAGCGTTTGAAGACATTCAAAAAATGGAGTTCTTTAAAACAAACCCGGCCAAATACATCAACAATTTCTTCTTTATTCCTACCACAAAAATTCAAAATGGCTTTATAAACAACATCAATATTGCCATTGAACAAGAAGTAAATGCAAAAAGAAACTAAAACAATTATTCTTTTTGGGTACCCCCGAAGCGGAACAACGTGGATTTCTGAAGTTTTAGCATCTGGCGAGTTAACCTATTTGCACGAACCCGATAACGAGCGTATAAACATAAACGGGTTGTTGGTTAAAAAAGGTGGTGCACGGTTTGAGATTCTAGATACCGACAAAAAAATAGCACAGCTTTTTGAAGATACGTTAAGCGGCAAGTTTATTTCGCATAAATCTAAATTTTCTACCTACCCGCTTACTGCACTCGGGTATTCTCCTTTGCAATTGGAGACGTTTATAAACGCTCCCAAAGTTGTGGCCAAATCTGTAAACCAGCGAAAGCTAAAATTGCTAAAAACACTTTTTAAAGTTTATTTAACCCTAGGTATCGCAAGAAACAAAGCCCCGTTTTTAATAAAATCGGTTCATTCAGGATTGCTTTTGCATCAATTTCTCAGCAATGAAAAACTGCATTTTAAGCCTATTATTACGCTACGCCATCCGGCAGCGGTAATTAAAAGCATGCAAACGCTTAACAATAAAGATATTTATAGGAGCATAGAAAAAGACCCCGGAATTGGCAACATCATTCCACAAGAACTTCTGCCTGAGCTTGAAAAAGCAAAAACTCCACTACAAAAAGCCGCTTTGCAAATTGGCATACACCATTATTATTGGCACCAACTAGCGAAGGAAAAAAACCTAATCGTGATTAAACATGAATCTTTTTTACTAAACCCAAAAGATGAATTTAAGAAGCTGTATAAATCTTTAAAGATGAATTACACTGATAGGGTTGAGCGAATAATTGACGAGAAAAACAAAACTGGAAGCGGATATGCTACCGCCAGAAATGCCACAGATTTGATAGATGCTTGGAAAGGATATTTTTCTGAATCTGAGTTAGAAGAGATAAAATTCGGTTATCAACTATTGCCCAATTCTCAGTACGTAGATTTCAGCAATATTAAATAAGCTTTAAAAACTCTTGTATTGCCTGCTCTTTAATTGCCTTTTGAGAGAAGGGTTTAAACGCATCTTGATGAAGCGTAGCATTTGTACTTCCATTCATCAATTTCTGTACAACATCGCAAAAATCATCTAGATTTTTATAAGTTAAGAAAAGAGGTTTCTTATCGTCTTCTAATGCATAAAAATCGGGGATTAACCCAAGTTTTCCATACTTAATGCAATCATTAATGCTTCCCGAAATTTTTGTTGAGCCATAAATTTCTTCCCACAAAAAATACTTGGTGCTTTTAAATATGGGCGCTAGAATTACATCTACACTTTGCATTTCTGCATCAAACTCTTTTTGAGGTACGCCATTGGGCCACACTTTAACGCTAAAGTTTTCGGTTTGTAGTTTTTTAAATTTTTCAATTGTGCTTTTTCCAAAACCGCCTTTTGGTTTGCCTAAAATTTTCAGCTCAAATGTTTCATCGGTAGTTTTAATAAGCTGATTTATAGCTTGCCACAAAAAATGGTAATCCTTGCGCTTTCTATCTATAGTACCAATTACCGCAAAAGTTTTTGCTTTTTTAATATTGGCTGTTGGCCGATGCTCGTTAAACGTAATGGGAATTGCATTTACAATTTTACTTACATGCGCAAAGTTTTGCTGCTTGCGTACATAATTGGTGATTTCGTTACTCGTAAAGCAGATGAAATCTGTATTGGCCAAAAATGTTTTTCGCGCGGCAAACTCGTTGTTAAGTATCCGTTTTCTTAATACGTAAGATGCGTCTTTAAACATCCAGTAGGCCGATAATTTGGCATTCCACGTAAACTTTTGCGCCAAAAATGTTTGTGCGTTATGAATCCTAACAAGCCTTTTTACGTTTAAATTTAGCTTGTTAAAGGCGTTAAAATTAGACTCTATGGTAGAAAAGAAAAGCAAACTTTGCGCTTCTAACTCTGCTTTTTGGCTATGTATAAATTGAGTTACATCGCCTTCTGCAATTTGCCATTTGTACTTTTTACTATAGCTATAACTGGCCAATTCTGCGTACAATTTTGGTGTTGTAAAAACGGTTATTTCAAAATCAGAATCTTCTACAATTTGGCATAAACTGTTTAAACATTCTACATGATGATCTAATTCAATCAAACCTAATTTCATGCTATTTAAATGTTTTATTGATTACACCTAGGGCCATTTCTTTAAGCTCTATGGCCAATTTTGTTTTAAACAAGAGATAGCTAAATATAACCGAAACCAACACCGAATTGATGAGCATATTGGCAATTAACCCGAAATCTGGCAAAATAAAATGTGCCACAATAATAGCTCCCATTACGCCAATAAGCATTACTTGTTTTGTTTTTATTGGCTTGATGCTAAAATGTTTGTATACCAAAAAGCTCTTGGATAAATTATAAATGGTAGTGGTAAATGCCGTTCCGGCAGCGGCACCAAAAACGCCATATTCTGGAATTAAGAAATAATTCAACACCACAATAACAACCAACATGGCCACATTTAGGTAGAAATCAATCTTGTACAAATGAGACAAGCTTACAAGCATACCGTTGGGGCCAAAAAGCACATTTACTAAAAATCCGGTGGCAATAAACCAAACCACATTTTTGCCAAAGCTGTAACCATCAGGCACAAAAGAGTAGATAAAATCTAGGTTTACCACTATCATTAGGTAAATAAAAGCGCCAACAAAAAACTGGTTAGACACCGATTGATGATACGTTTGGTTTATTTTATCTACCTGATTATTGGCAAAAAACTCGGCCAACAATGGTCGTGTGGCTCTGTTTAAAGATTTTGCTGGTGTCCAAACTACACTACCAATTTGAAAAGCGATGGTATAAAATGCAACGTGGGCGGTGGTTTCCATCAGGCTTCCCAGCATCATTACATCTATTCTAGAAATTAGCATGTAAATAGCCGCGGTAAACAACAGGGTAAAACTGTATTTAGAAATTTGCTTGTAATCTATTTTAGAAAACTGAAAAGACAGACTCAGCTTTGTTTTCCGCCAAAAATCTATGCCGAGCCAAAACACCATGATACCGTAAAAAACAACCAGGAAAAACATCATCTGCTCTACGCCATCAATCCACTGCAGGTAAGTTGCAAGCAGAATAAATGTTATGGTAAGTTTTCGGCCAACCTCTTTTAGCACAACCGGAAACACAACAATGCGGGCACTTTGCATGATGCCCGCCAACAGCTCAAACACCATATAAAACACAACCAAAACCATTAAATCTATTAAGTATGGTTTAGAATCTGCTGCGCTTTTTGTAATAAATCCGGCAATAAAATCGGGAAAAAGAAAAACACATAAAAAGCCTAAAATCACCAACACAAGCGAAAATGCAAGCGCAAATCCAAACAATACTTGTTTTTGATGCTGCGTTAATTTGGGAAAAAAGTAAACTACTCCGCTAGGAAAACCAGCCCCGATTATTGTACCCAAAACCAAGCTGTACGACAAAATAAGCTGCACCATACCCATGGCATCTGGGTTGTTGGGAAAAACAGCAGGAAAAAAGATTATGGTATTAAAAGCACCTATTAGCAAGCCCAAATAAATGGCCACTGTGCCGTGCAAACCCTGTTTTTTTATTATCCCCATTGCTAGAGCAAAATTCTATTTTTAGCTTAAACACCAATGTAAACGCTGCTTAGGCCATTTAATTCTATACGTTAAAAACGGGTCTAAAATAGGCATAGCAAACTCACATCTGTTTACGCAGCCGCATTTTTTATTCAGCTAAAAAAAGTGGCTATTTCATGAATATTAAACAATCTTAGAAGGTGAAATATTTACAAGTTGGCCGCCAAAAATATTTCTATCTTTTTGCCCTAATTTTTTAGATAAAAAAATTCAAATTTCATTCTTAATGAACACCCAATTTAAAGCAAATTTAACCTCTTGGTTACCCCAAGTTTTACTTCTCATCGCACTAAATTTTGTTTACTTCTACCCCGTTTTGCAGGGTAAAATTTTAAACCAGAACGATATAATTACTGGCGAAATAAAAGGAAAAGAAATTACCGATTACCGCGCCAAAAATGGCGAGGAACCACTTTGGAGAAACCATATGTTCTCGGGCATGCCAGAAATGCACCGTTTCCCAAAAAGCATTTACACCTACATACAACCCGTTTTTGAAACTATGGGTAGCAGCGGCACTTACATTATTGCCATGCTCATGATTGGATTTTTCTTCTTCGCCCGAAGCAGCAACGTAGATCCCTGGCTTTCGTTTTTGGGTGCTGTGGCCGTAGGATTTTCGGCCTTTTTTATTATTTCTGTAGGTGCCGGGCACAACGCAAAAGTGCGTACAGCCGCTTACTTTGCGCCAATTTTAATGGGTATTTTATTAACCTATCGTGGCAAAATGCTTTTAGGTTTGGCACTCACCTCTTTGTTTGTTGGCCTCTCTGTTTATAGCAACCACATACAAATTACGTATTACACATTTTTAACCATCTTGGCCTTAATTACAACGTACGGGGTTTTTGCCTTTAAAGAAAAAACGCTTCCAGATTTCTTTAAAAAATCAATCTTTCTGGCCTTAGCCGCCTTTATTGGCGTTGGGCCAAATATTGGTAGGTTATGGACCAACATGGTAAACATGAAGGAAACCATGCGTGGTGGCGGATCTGAACTTACCATGAATGAAAACACCAACCCCGATGGTTTAAATTATGATTACGCCATGAGTTGGAGTTACGGCATTGGCGAAACCGCTAACCTTATTTTTCCGTACGCAACGGGCGGTGGTTCTCGTGGAGATTATTCATCTACCGAAACCTACCAAACCATTTATAACTCGTTAAAACAACAAGGTTATTCAACCAAAAATGCCGAAGAAGCTGCCAACCAAAATGCTGGCTCGTTTTTGTATTGGGGAGACCAAACCATGGTAAATGGCGCGTACTATATTGGTGCCATTGTGTTCTTCATCTTTATTTTTAGCTTGCTTATTGTTAAAGACCGCAACAAATATTGGATTGTTGCATCAATATGTATCTCTCTGATTTTTGGTTGGGGAAAAAACATAGAGCCCATCAGCCAATGGTTGTTTGATTACTTGCCGTTTTACGACAAATTTAGAGTGCCAAGCATGGCCTTGGTTATCATTTTTATACTGGTACCATATATGGCATTCTTAGGTTTAAATCAATTTATTAAAGGCGAAGAAACCAAAGATTACTACAAGAAAAAACTAATAAAAGCCATTGGCATAAGTGCCGGTTTTGGCTTGGTATGGCTAATTATTGGCGCATCTACTTTTTCGTTTGATGGTATGCAAGACGAAAGATTTGGCCAATACATCAACATCAATCTATTGTTAGACGATCGTGCTTCGCTGTTTCAGGCCAGCATTTTTAAATCAATTTTGTTGATGGCAGCAACGTTTGGATTGTTTTTCCTATACAACCAAAAGGTGCTTAAAAAGAATATTTTTATAGTAGCTCTTGGTGCTTTTATTCTGTTTGATTTATGGAGTTTTGACAAAGGTCAAGTGAACGAATCTGATTTTATAACCAAACGCGGAGTAGAAAAATTAGCCGAAATTACTGCTGCAGACCAGCAGATTTTGCAAGACCCAGACCTTTATTACAGAGTTTGGAATACCACTATGCCGCTTACGGGCGATTACAAAACAGCCTACCTGCATAAATCTTTAGGAGGCATACACGCAAGTAAACTACAACGCTATCAAGATTTAATTGACTACCAAATTTCTAAGGGCAACCAACCAACCTTAGATATGCTAAATACCAAATACATAATTGTTGAAGACCCAAAAAGCAAACAACAATTTGCACAGCAAAACCCTGGTGCGCTTGGCAATGCTTGGTTTGTAAACCAAATTTTACCGGCCCAAGATGCCAACCAAGAAATGGAGTTGATTACAGACTTTACACCAAAAACGCAAGCCGTTGTACACAACGATTTTGCCGATTATGTAAACGGCTTAAACTTAAACGGAAATAATTCTGAGATTACATTAACAAGCTACGATACCAAAGAGTTGATTTACAAAGCCACCGTTACCAACGGAACGCAATTGGCTGTTTTCTCTGATATTTATTACACACCTAAAAATCAAGCGTGGAAAGCATATATAGACGATAAAGAAGTTGAACACATCCGTGTAAACTATTTGCTTCGCGGATTAAAAATACCAGAAGGTACGCACGAGATTAAATTTGTTTTCCACCCAAAAACCTATTTTATGGGAGGAAATATTGATTTAACCTTCTCAATAATCTTGGTTTTGGGCATTGGTATTGCGCTGTTTTTTACATTTAAAAACACAAAACCAGAAGAAGAAGCGTAAGCTATTTAAGTACTAAAACAGCTTGTTTAATCCCAACAAGAAAAATCTAAATCGGGCAGTAGCTCTTCTAGGGCTGCTCGCTCCGATTTTTTTTCGGTTTTAAAATCAGCCAACAACTTTTTTTCTGCTTCTGTTAGCGAAGGAATTTCGCCCGCATTAAATTTTAAATAAATGGGCAGCAACAACTTTTGCACGCCATGCGGAATTAACTTTTGCATTTTTAAACCAAATTGGTGCAACGCAGAGCTTTTAATTTTTACCGATTTGTTTCTGTGTTCAAAATCAAAATTGTTGTAAAAAGAATTGTCTACTTCTAGAAAGTTGCAAATGTCTTTAATCACCACTTTCTTGTTTTTCATCATCTCTTCAAACAACACAATTTTAATAGATTCTTTGCCGTATTGCGTAAACCAAATTTTTAAGTTTTCGGCATATCTACTTTTCTTCAACACTTTTTCGCGCGTCATATACTCGGCCAAATCGCAGTCTACCACTTGGGTTCTGTACCGCTCCATGCTAAAGTGAGAATACAATTGTTTAGAAGGTTCCCTCAACAAAAAAATAACCTTTGGCTTTTGCGGAAGTTTTTGCAAACCTTCGATGGCATTTTTATAATAGATGTAATGAGCGGTGCTTTCAAAGCTTAGTTTATCGGTACTTCCGTTTTCAAAAAACTTAGCGTAATCGGTAAGCGGATTTTCTATGTAATTGCAGTTCTTGTTAAACCGGTTAATATCATCTGCAAAGAAAAACGGCTCTTTTACTGGCGAGCCAACAATTTTTGGGTGTGCCGATAACCAGAAATAAAGCGAGCTGGTTCCACATTTGGGCGCTCCACCAAGAATAAATTTTGGATAAATTAAATTACTTGTCATGCAACAATGCGTTTATTTCGGCAATTAATTTGGTCACCAAAACCGGGTGACTGTATGTATTTAAATTAGGATTTACCGCTACACTTTTCTGCTTCAACCAATTCTCAAAGAGCTTTTCAACTTCCTGTTTCATGGCGTTTTTATTGGCGTAATCCAACGCTTTGCCCGCGTTAAGTTCTTCTATAAGCTCGTTAGAATCGCCCGTACTAGCTCCAATCTGTACAATAGGGCGCTCCATAGGCAAATACTCGTACAACTTATAAGGTATAATTCGGGTTGCGTTTGCAGATCTGTTTTGTATAACCAAAAGCACAGAAGCTTGGTGCATTTTTGCTTTTAATTCGCTCTGATTTAAATAGCCATAAAATTTAACCTTGCCCTCTAGCCCTTTATATTTCTTAAAATTTTCTTTTACAGAATCGCCCACAATGCCGTAAAGCGATATTTCTAAAGCATCTTTAAATGCCTTATTTTTTAGCGCCAATTGGTTTAGCACTTCCCAAAATTCAACAGGGTTTCTAAGCTCGTTTAGCAAGCCCAAGTGCGAAATTCTAAACGTTTTAAATTGCTGCTTTGGCACTACTTCTTGGCTAGGCGAAAATCCGTTGTTTATAGCGGCTGTTTTTTGGGCGCCAAATGTTTTTAAATCTGCCGCTTGGCGAGGACTTGTAGCCAAAACCAAATTGGCATTTTGCAAAACCGATCGTTCTAACTTTTTGTGGTACCACTTGCCAATTTTGCTTGTGTTTAGTTTATCAAGCAAATCCCAATTGCTCCATGGATCTCTAAAATCGGCTACCCAAATAATGTTTGATTTTTGCTTAACCGCACGGCCAATTAAGTGCATGCTGTGTGGCGGACCTGTGGTAACCAATGCATCTACCCGATTGTTTTTTAGGTAGTTTAAAATAAACTTAGATGCCGGCTTAACCCAATATTTTCGTGCATCGGGGATAAAGAGGTTTCCTCTTATCCAGATAAAAATTTTATCTAAAAGGCCTTGTTTCTCTTTTTCTAGAACAAGGCCTTGTTTTACTTGCGATTTATTTTTTCCGCCTGTTAATTTTTGCATCAAGGCAAACGGCTCCCAAATAGGGAGTTTTATCACCTCAATGTCTTTAGATAAATTGGCTTCTGCCTCAAAATCTTTAACATTAAACTGCGGA
The DNA here is from genome assembly GCA_030424545.1 of Bacteroidia bacterium. Classification (GTDB taxonomy): domain Bacteria; phylum Bacteroidota; class Bacteroidia; order Flavobacteriales; family Schleiferiaceae; genus JAUHWL01. The sequence goes on along the minus strand of JAUHWL010000006.1, from coordinate 174,467 downwards.
TTGCTTGGCGTAATGATGATGGGTTTAACTCCCTGTTTTTGCAATTCTTCTGCAAAAAACATCCAACGCTTTACGCCAACGCCAGAACTTGGCGGCCAATAATAGCTAACTATAACTAGTTTTTTTAACTCGGCCAAATTCTAAAATTGTTAGTTAAGATTTATCGTCTTTAATCTCTTCAAAATCTACATACTCGCCAATATTCTTAGAAATTTTGCTTTTGCTTTTTTCCTTATCATACTTAACCGTAACCTTTTGGTTTGGGTTTCTACCCATATTATGGTTAGGCGATGTTTCTCGTTTGGGTTTAAAAAAACTATTTAAAAACCTCCAAACGAAGTAGAATATTACGATGTAAAAAATAAATCTTATCATAATTATTTACTTAAATATAGGCTTCGCTCGCTGTAAAGTTTCTTAAATACAGGGTCTTTTAAATTTTCTATAAAGTAAATTTTCTCGCCTGTACTCTTCATTTCTGGTCCTAAAGCCTTATTAACATTTGGGAATTTATCAAAGCTAAAAACAGGGATTTTAATTGCCCAGCCTTCTAGCTTTGGATTGAACGTAAAGTCTTTCACTTTGTTTTCGCCCAACATCACTTTTGTGGCATAATTAACATATGGCTCTCCGTAGGCCTTACAAATAAAAGGTACAGTTCTAGATGCACGTGGGTTTGCTTCTATGATGAAAACAACATCATCTTTAATAGCAAATTGAATATTGATTAACCCAACTGTATCTAAAGCTTTGGCAATTTTTATGGTATGATCTTTAATTTGTTGCATCACCAATTCGCCCAAATTAAACGGAGGAAGCATGGCGCTAGAGTCTCCCGAGTGAATTCCGCAAGGCTCTATATGCTCCATTATACCAATAATGTATACGTTTTCGCCATCGCAAATAGCATCAGCTTCGGCCTCTATGGCGCCTTCTAAGTAATGGTCTAAAAGCACTTGGTTGCCTTCAAAAACTTTAAAAAGCTCTACAACGTGATGTTCTAATTCTTTTTTGTTGATGACAATTTTCATTCCCTGGCCACCCAAAACATAACTTGGGCGAACCAAAATTGGGAAACCTAAATTGTCTGAAATATCTAAAGCTTGGTCGGCCGTTGTGGCTACATCAAACTTAGGATATGGAATATTTATTTCTTTTAACAGGTTAGAAAAGCGTCCGCGATCTTCGGCCAAATCTAGGGCATCATAACTTGTACCCATAATATTAATGCCGTAGCGGTCTAGCTTCTCGGCCAATTTTAATGCCGTTTGGCCACCAAGTTGTACAATAACACCTTTTGGTTTTTCATGGCGGATTATATCATAGATATGCTCCCAAAAAACTGGTTCGAAGTAAAGTTTATCGGCTGTATCAAAATCGGTAGAAACCGTTTCTGGGTTACAGTTAATCATGATGGTTTCGTAGCCACATTCTTTGGCGGCCAATACACCGTGCACGCAACTGTAATCAAATTCAATTCCTTGCCCAATACGGTTTGGCCCAGAACCTAGTACAATAATTTTTTCTTTATCAGTGCTTGTGCTTTCGTTTTCAGAAAATGCTTCTCCACCGTTTTCTTGCATTTTTAGCTCGAAGGTAGAATAGTAATATGGCGTTTGTGCCGGAAATTCTGCAGCACAAGTATCAACAAGTTTCCAAACGCGTTCTATGCCTTGTTCAGTTCTTTTCTTGTGCACTTCGCTTTCCAAGCAATGCATCATGTGGGCTATTTGGCGGTCTGCAAAACCTTTCATTTTTGCCTCTAACATCAATGGTTGCGGAATAGTTTCTATGCGGTGTTTTTCAATTTCAGATTGTACCTGTGCAAGGTTTTCTATCTGTCTTAAAAACCAAAGGTCTATGCCCGTAATTTCATGTATTCTGCGCAGGGTGAAGCCACGCTGTATAGCATCATATATTACAAAAACTCTGTTCCAGCTAGCGTTTTCTAATTTATCTAAAATTTCATCTTGGTCGGTGTAACCTTTTCCATCGGCACCTAAACCATTGCGTTTAATTTCTAAACTCTGTGTGGCTTTGTGCAACGCTTCTTGAAAAGAGCGACCAATACCCATTACCTCGCCAACTGACTTCATCTGTAGGCCTAATCTTCTGTCTACACCTTCAAATTTATCGAAATTCCAACGAGGTATTTTAACGATTACGTAATCTAACGTAGGCTCAAAGTAGGCCGTTGTAGTCTTTGTAATTTGGTTAAAAAGCTCATCAAGCGTATAACCAATAGACATTTTGGCGGCAATTTTTGCAATAGGATAACCTGTTGCTTTACTAGCCAATGCTGATGAACGTGAAACACGTGGGTTAATCTCAATGGCAACAATGTCTTCTTTTTCGTCTGGGCTAACAGCAAACTGCACGTTACATCCACCCGCAAACGTTCCTATGTTTCGCATCATTTTTATGGCCATGTCGCGCATGCGCTGGTAGGTAGTATCACTAAGCGTCATGGCTGGCGCAACGGTAATAGAATCTCCGGTGTGGATTCCCATTGGGTCCATATTTTCAATCGAGCAGATAATAATCACATTGTCATTTTTATCTCTCAACAATTCCAGCTCATATTCTTTCCATCCCAAGAGAGCTTTATCAATTAAAACCTCATGGATAGGCGAAGCCTCTAAACCACGGCTTAACGCTTTATCAAACTCTTCTTCTTTAAAACAAAAAGTTGCTCCTGTACCACCCAGGGTAAAGCTCGGGCGGATTACCAATGGAAAACCAAATTCCTGTGCAATTTCTTTTCCTTTTAGAAAAGAGCGAGCAATTTGTGCTGGTGCAACGGGTATATCTATTTTTTCCATGAGCAATCTAAACTGCTCACGATCTTCAGTAATGTGAATGGCAGCAATATCAACACCTATAATGTCAACGCCATATTCTTCCCATAAACCTTGTTTATCAGCTTCAATACAAAGGTTAAGCGCAGTTTGGCCACCCATTGTTGGCAGTACGGCATCTATTTTATGTTCTTTTAAGATTTGCTCTATACTTTCAACTTCTAAGGGTAATAGGTAAATATTGTCTGCAACAACCTTATCTGTCATAATGGTTGCAGGATTAGAGTTAATCAGGGTAACTTCTATTCCTTCGTCTCTCAAACTTCTAGAAGCTTGAGATCCTGCGTAATCAAATTCACAGGCTTGACCAATAACTATAGGGCCTGAGCCAATTATTAAAACGGATTTTATGGATTTATCTATGGGCATAATGTCTTACTTTTCTCTTTGTAAGGTTGATAAAAATGGAGGACAAAAATACACGCTCTCGCTCATTTTGAAAGCGTAAAAAAAGCAAAAAAAAAGGTGTAGCCATTGGCAACACCTTTTCTCTTTGCTTATGCAAAATATCATTATTAACCTTTGTGGTTCATATCGTCTGAGACTGTTAATCTTTTGCGTCCGCGAGCTCTGCGGGCAGCAATTACTTTACGGCCGCTAACGCTTTCCATGCGTGAACGAAATCCGTGTTTATTTTTGCGCTTTCTGTTAGATGGCTGAAATGTACGTTTCATCTCTATAAATTATTCAGGTTAAACCCCTCGTTATTCGGGCTGCAAATATAAAGTAGTTTTACAAACGCGCAAGAGATGATTTAAAGTTTTTTAAATATTCTAAAACTTATTTTCCGTGAGTATATTCACCGCATGAATAATCAACAATTAATTTGGATTACGGGTGCCTCATCTGGCATTGGCGAAGCCCTCACCTATGCTTATGCAAAGCGCGGTGCAAGATTAATTATTTCGGCAAGAAGAAAAAATGAACTTGAACGCGTTAAGCAAAATTGCCACCCTAAGCATGGCGAAATATTTATTCTACCTATAGATTTAGAAAATTATACGGAAGCCCCCGCCTGGTTTGCCACGGCTAAAGCAAACATGGGCGTGCCCGATGTGCTTATAAATAATGGGGGCATTGGCCATTTGGGTAGCGTGCTAGAAATGAGCGATGCCGTAGAGCACAAAGTAATGGACATCAATTTTTGGGGACAAGTAGGGATTACCAAAGCCGTATTACCTGATATGATTTCGCGCGGCAGCGGAAAAATTGTGGCTATTAGTAGTTTGCTCGGCCATTATGGTACGGCAAACTTGGCCGTTTATGCTGCTAGCAAACATGCGGTTTTGGGCTATTTTGAAAGCTTACGTGAAGAAGTAAAAACAAATGGTCTTCATGTTTTATTGGTTTCGCCTGGGTTTGTAAATACCAATGTTACGCTTAATTCATTAACCGGAACCGGAGAAAAAAACAACCAAAATAGTGTGGCGCAAGAACAAGGAATGTTGCCAGAAAAAATGGCGCAAAAATTAATAGATGCCATCAATAGCAACAAAAAGTATTTTTATCCTGGCGGCAAAGAAATGTTGGCCATCCCATTAAAACGAATAATGCCAAACTTCTTTTATTGGTTGTACGGTAAAATGGCCGCGAACGCGAAAAAGAAAAAGTAAAATTCAGAACATTAACCTTAATATTCCGTTTTTTAATCAGCATTAAATCAGCAATCAAAATGTACTTTTGTATGCTTAAGAAAACTCGCATTTTAGATGAATATCAACACTGTAATTAATCCGAAATACACATCGCCCGAAGCAGTAAAAATGCTTCATGAGCAATTTGAAAATGCCCAGCCTTATCGGCATTTGGTGCTTGACAATTTCTTTACAGAAGATGTAGCCACAGCGATGTTTGAGAAATTCCCTTCTATTCAAGATTTAAATGTAAAACGCAAAAGCTTGAATGAAGACAAAAGTGAAGATTATCATTTTGAACGCTGGGACCCGATTTTTACGCAAGTACGTGAGGTTATTAAAAGCCCCGAATGGTGTAAAATAATGGACGAAATAACAGGTTTAAAAGGACTTGAAACCACCATAGATGCGCTAGGAAGCGGTGTGCACCAAGGCAAAAACGGAAGCTTTGTTGATGTGCACGTAGATGTAAACATGAATACCGAAGCCGGACTTTGGCGCAGAATTAATTTGCTGATTTACCTAAACAAAAATTGGCAAGAAAGCTATGGTGGTGAATTAGAAATTTGGGACAAACAAATGACCAAATGCTGGAATAAGGTTATGCCTGGTTTTAATCGTGCCGTAATTTTTTATACAGATGATAATTCGCCTCATGGAGTTAGCAAACTAACCGTACCAGAAGGTGAATCTCGCAAAAGTTTTTACACGTATTATTATACAAAACCAGAGGCCGGGGTTGCCTACCGAGACTCTAAGTTTTTAAGCCGACCTGATGATAAATTAAGTAGAAAGATTGCCACATCTACAAAAGAAGCCTTAAAAATTAGAGGAAAGCAGTTTTTAAAAGCACTTGGTATACGCAGTTTAGATTTCCAGGATAAAAACAAAAAAAACAAATAAGCTTCTTTAAAATAGTTTCTCAAAAAGTCTTCTTTTTAAAAGTTAAAAGAAGACTTTTTGCATTTGTACGAATATGCTTTCATTTAAAATCTAGCTTTAAACGTAACTAGCACACTTTTACCACTTTAAGAATTTCCCGTACATTTAGGTATCATGCTTTTTGTATGACAATCTAATCCTTGTATCATGAAAAATTCTTCTATATTTTTTACTGTTTTCCTGGCAATTACAATGCTTATCTATCCAACTAAACCCCTTGTTGCGCAAGATGTACAAGTAACCGCGGGAAGCAATAGAATAAACATCCCTCCCTATATTAGAGATTGGGAAGCCGCGGCAGATCTTTTCTTTATCAATTTAAGTTGCACTTTTCAACAACCCACACAAATTGTTTTGGCAATAGAACTAACCGAAGACAGAAGAGGTAGAATTGCTTTTGGACAAAGTGATGTAGTGTATGTTCCAAATGCTCCATTTCAACAAATTATAACCAATTCAGATTTCACACATTGGGATACATGGGATTATGATGAAAGCTTAAAAAATCAAATACAAAGAACAGGCAGATTGCCTGATGGCGTGTACAATCTTTGCATTGAAGTTTTAGTAGAGAACAACCCCAGTCCAGTAGCTGACTTTTGTTACTTGTTCGAAACATTTTTACCGCAAAACGTTCAACTTATTATACCTGATGATGAACAAACAATCAACAATGCTTATCCGATGTTTCAATGGACTCCTATTCCTTGGACGCAAGTGGTATACTATAATCTAGTAGTTGTTCAAATTATTGAAGGCCAACAACCACAAGATGCCATCGCAATAAATGATGTTTTCTTTCAAGATGTATATCCTGATGAAAACAGTGTAATATATCCGCCAACAGCCCTTGCCCTTGAGGCTGGATTTTCTTATGCGTGGTTTATTTTTTGCGAAGATGAATTTGGCAAGAGAATTGGGGAAAATAATGGTGAAAGTCAGATTTACTCTTTTCAGTATGAAGGCAAAAATCAAGCAAACATAAAAGATTGGAGAGATTCTGTTAAAGAATTTACATCGCCTAGCTATTTGCAAAACGCTTCTATTAAAGATGATCCTTGCCCTTCCATTCAAGAATTGATTAACAGCATCCAAAAAAAGCTAAAATTAGCTAGATCAAACTATCAAAAAGGAGAACGCAAAAAGGCTGAGGGCGAAGCTCAAGCAAAAAAAGGAGAACAAGATGCAAAAGATGCCGCCAAGGCTTTGGCAGAGGCACAAGCTAAATTAGATAAAGCAAAACAACAGCGCGATGCCATCTTAAATGCTATCAATAAAAAAAATGGAGCTAGTATAGTTAAACCTGATTTTGAATTTACGAAAGGCGCTTTAATTGGCTCTACCAATGGCGGTTCTTTACAATTAGATGCTGGCACATCACTTTTTATTCCTGCAGATAAAATTGATGATTGGTTAAAAAGTTTTAACGCATTAAGGAGTGAATATGAAGGTTATACCAAACAGGTTAGCGAGCACTCCAAAACCGTTGCCGATCAAAAACGTAAAAAGAAAGACGGAGAAACAGATAAAGCAAACGGGACAAAAAAAGCTACCGAAGGGCAAACCGAAATGGATGTAGCCGCAAAGGAAATAGCAGAATTAGAACAGGCATTAGAAGATTTAAAAGTAATTGCAAAAAAATGCGGTGATATTATTAAAGATTTAAAAGCTGCTGCAAAAAAAGCATCGTCTAAATTAATGACCACTGGCGTTAAAGTTGATGGCGCCTCGCGCGGTAGCGGAGGTTCTGGTAGCAAAGCGAATCAACATGCAAATAATGCCAAAGAAAAATTAAAAGAAGCTGAGAATGCCTTTTCTAAAGGTGATTATGCACTAGCCGAAAAACTTGCTGGAGAAGCCGATGAAGAAGCGGAAAAATCTAAAATTGCTGCACAAAGAGAAGACTGTTACAAAAAAGCCAAGGCCAAAGTGGACGCTGCTCAGGCAGATTTAGATATTAGCAAAGACAGACATCCAAAATCTGATCATTCAGCAGCAGAGAGTGCCATATCAAGTGCTAAAAAAACCCTTGATGAAGTAAAGCAAGCTATTAATACTGGCGATTATGCATTGGCTGAAAGGCTATGCAAGAAAGTGTATGAAATTATAGATTTTGACTTTAGACCTAAACTAAGTGCTATTAAGTGCAACGAAGGCAGCACCAGCGAAGGAGTTAGAATTCTTGTTGCAGATTATCAGGTTGGCAATATCTATATAACCACGCAATTAACTCCAGGCAATATCGGACACGAAATGTATTCATTCCTCAACAGTATAGGAGATCCCCTCGGCATTAATGCCTCTGTAGATAATGTCTATAAATTAACCTCAGTTGGTCATGCCTATGATTTATATTCTGTTTGGGCCAAATATTATGTTGTAGTAGATTATGTATGTGAAAATGGCCAATGGGTAACTAAAAATATGCAATCCACAAAAACCGATAGAAAGATTTATTTTAAACTAGAAAAACAAATTATACAGAGCAGAGATTTAAAAAAAGCAATGCTTGAAGAAAACAACAGAAAACTCTACAATAGCCTTGGAGCAATAAAAAAAGACGAAATAATTGAAAGAATTTTTAAAAACTTTTAATTTATGCGCTACTGCATCCTTGGGGTTTTTCTAATGGCGATTTGCACGTTTTCTTTTGCTCAAGAAAGAGATACAACATGGTCATTAAAAGGCACTATTCAAATAAGCACAAACGGGTATGGTGCCATAGGTATTTCAGACAGAAGAGAGCCGTTTAGATATACAGCCTCATTCAGGCCCATGTTGGTGAAAAATAATTGGCAAATCCCCATTGAAGTTTTGCTATACAATGTGGGCATTGGGTCAAACTTTAAATTCATGCGTTTTGGTGTACACCCAGAATGGGCATGGGGTAAAATGCATTTTGGGCACACCAACCTGCGTCTATCTAATTTTAGTCTTAGCGGCAAAACACTTTTTGGCATTGGTGCAGAACTTAATCCGGGGTTGTTAAGGTTTGCAGGATTTTGGGGCACAACAAAACAAGGATCCTCCTCTTTTTTAACCAATGTAAATCAAACAAACGCTTATACCCAAAATGTTTATGCTTTTAAATTGGGACTCGGAACAAGAAATAATTTTATCGATCTGATTTTGCTAAAAGGAAAAGACCTCCAAAATACTGTGGATTCAACCAAGTTAAGCATAGATCAGTATCCTGAAGAAAACATGGTTGTTTCTATGAGAACCGAGCATTACCTGTTTAAAAAAAAATGGTTTATTGGGGCGGAGTATGCCGTATCTGGTATGACGTGGAATCAAAACTCGCAAGATCTTTTAGAGGAAGGCGAATTGCCAATTTTAGAATTGTTTTGGAATCCGAAATCATCGTCTACAGTTTCTGATGCCATAGAAGGCTTTATAGGATACAGAGGAAAATTATTTGATACCAAATTTGCCTACCAAAGAGTTGCTCCTGGGTATAGAACATTTGGGGCATATTTTATACAAGATGATTTAGAAAGCTTTGATATAAGCCTAGGAGCCAGAATTCTTAAACGGAAACTACGTATTAAAGCAAAGGGAGGGTTAATGCGAAACAACCTTGTTAATAACAGGGCATTACAAAGCATAAGAGGGCGAGGCCTTTTGCAAGTAATTTATAAACCCAATACACATTGGATGATTTTTGTTAATTATTCTAACTACCAAACCGAGCAGCGCTTAAAAGGATATGAAAATCAAGACTCTCTTAAAACAGGAATTATCTCCAACAATTTAACAGGTTCTCTACAATATCTTTTTAAGGATAAAAAAAACAACCGCCATTCAATAAGGACATCGCTTGGTTTTTTTAAGAGTACAAACAGACAAGATTACGGCATAGGTGTGCCTGCATCAAAAAACTATAATGCCGCTTTATTCTATCAATTGTTTATAAAAAAATGGCAATGGCTGGTTGGTGTAGATTATTTGGGGTTTGACCAAATATCACCCATGCAGCATCGGTATGGTGGCAAATTTGAATTGGCCCGAACATTGAATAAAAACAAATGGCGGTTGGGCGTAAACCTTCATCAAATTTATGTTTATCAAGGTAGCGTAAAATCAACAACAACTTTTTTACCCGGTGCTACATGTACTTTCCGGCCAAATCCTTCAGATTTTGTTCAATGCAGCATACAATATTCCAAGCAAACAATAGAAACAAATTCTGGAGATGATTTTTCTGAAATTCAAGGTTTTATTAAATACAACCATAGATTTGGTAGAAAAAAATAGTGCATATTTTAACCCACTTTGTTTCTAAATAAACCCTTTACTCTTTAATAAAATTTCATCTTTGCAGCGCTTTCTTACATAAAAATAAAAAGTAGCTATGAGTAATAAAAAATGGTTTTTTGCCGTCTATGGAATTGCGTTTTTTGTTATTTCATACTTTAAATTTATAAATGATTCTACATCTAAATTTATAAGTTCTCACCCTAGAATAGAATCGCTACTTGGCTTTGTGGTTTTTTATATAACGGTGTATTTGCTGTCTAGCACTGCAAAATATTTTTACTCTAAAAAGAACAAGATACCTTCAGGTAAAAAAAACAATGTTCATTTTGGTATAGAAAACATTGCGCACTTTATTGTAGGCATTGGGTTTATTATTACCAGCTTGAGTTTATTAGGCATTAACCCCATACAGCTCATCACCTCTTTAACCATTGTTGCAGCAGCGGTAGCCATCTTAACAAAAGAATATATAGCCGATTTTTTAAGTGGCATTTACCTAAGTTTCTCTAATATTTTCTCTATCAATGATTATGTTAAAATAGATAATCAGAAAGGAAAAATTGTAGAAATTACGATGTTAAAGGTTAGACTTTTAAATGATGATGAAGACGTTGCGATTATTCCTAACTCCAAAGTTCACTCTAATGAAATAATAAATTATACAAAAAAAGATGCGCGCCTGATGCATGTAGATTTTCAAATTGGATTAAAGTACATTACCAGTATTGAAGATTTAGAAAAAGAAATTATTACGTCATTAAACTCTTTTGAGGAATACATTGAGCCAAAATCTTACGCCTTAAAAGTGGTAGAAATGAAGGTTGATTATTTAGAGGTGAAATTTCAATACACTTTAAAGGTAGTAGACATGGAGTTGCAGCAAAAGATTAGAAGAAAAACCATTCGTGAAGTTTTTAATTTTATTTCAAGCAAACAAAAAACGCTGGCTTAACTATTACTAAGCGTATAGCTTTATTGCCTCTGTTAAAAAGTGGTCTTTTGTAATAGGCACTACGCCAACTTCTTCGCAAACCAAGCCACCAGCTAAATTGCTTAATAGTGCAATTTCTTTTGGGGCGCAGCCGGATGCTAATGTTAATGCTGCTACAGAAACAACCGTATCTCCTGCCCCACTTACATCTACAATATTTCTTTTAAAAGCTGGCAAATGTGATTCGCCTTGATCATGCAAAATATAAACACCTGATTCGCTTAACGTAAGTAAAATCATTTCGGCATTTAGTTTTTCTTTAAGAACACCTACGTATTTACTTCTTTCTTGCGCGTTGTTTGCATTAAACTCTACGCCCAATCCTTCTATAATTTCTTTAAGGTTTGGTTTAAAAAGCGTAACATTTTGGTAGCTTAAAAAATGCTCTTTTTTAGGATCTACAATGGTTGGAATATTTTTCTGCTTGGCTAACTCTACCACTCTATTTATCACCTGCGGCACCAAAACACCTTTGTTGTAATCCTGAAAAAGAATAACATCAACCGCGTTGTTTTGCATAACCGTTTCTATATGTGCAACAAAACGGGTATAGTCTATCAGTTTCTCTGTAGTTTCTTCATCTACACGAAGCACGTGTTTGTCGTGAGCTATTACACGTGTTTTTATAGTAGTAGGACGATTGGCCACTGTAAACAACCCTGCTTCTGTAAGGTTATTTTTTTTAAGTAAGTCTCTAAAAATTTGTCCGTTTTCATCATTGCCAACAAAACCGCAATAAATTGTTTTTGCGCCTAAAGCAGCCAAGTTTACAGCAACATTTGTAGCCCCTCCTAGTCTTTTTTCAGTGCTATAAACATCTACTACAGGCACTGGTGCTTCTGGAGATTGTCTAGATACTTTCCCCCACATGTAGGCGTCTATCATACCATCGCCAATGAGTAAAACTGTTTTATTAGAAAAATTATCTACCAGATTTGTTAATTCTTTTTTCGTCAAAATCAATTTAATTTAGAGATACAGTTGGCAATTCTTTTACAAGCTTCTTCTAAAGATTCTATACTTGCTGCAAAGCTAAACCGAACAAACCCTGGCAATCCAAAAGCTTCGCCTGGCACATTAGAAACTAGTCCATGATTTAAAATATACATACTTATATCAGAAGAGCTTTTCATGATTTGCCCTTGAAAATTTCTTCCTATTAACTCTTCTACATTTACAAATGCATAAAAAGCGCCATCAGGATTTTTGACCTTTATACCAGGTATTGCACCAAGCTTTTCTATCATTAAATCTTTTCTGAGAGCAAATTCATCTACCATGTACTTAACGCTATTTGGCTCTGCACTTACTGCGGCAATAGCGGCACGTTGGGCAATAGAACAAGTACCACTGGTAAACTGACTTTGAATTTTGTCACAGGCTTTGGCAATCCATTCTGGGGCGCCAATATAACCCAGACGCCAGCCCGTCATAGCAAAACCTTTAGAAAGGCCATTTACGGTAATTACTTGATCATATATTTCTGGAATAGCAGCCAAACTAAAATGTGGTTTGCCGTAATTTATGAGTTCATAAATTTCATCAAACATTACATAAAAGTCTTTTTTGGTGGCAATAACTTCGGCCAGAGCGCGTAATTCGGCTTCGCTATAAATAGCACCACTTGGGTTATTCGGAGAACTAAAAATCATCAATCTAGAATTCTCATTCATGGCCTCTTTGAGTTGCGCTGGTGTGATTTTAAAATCAGACTCAAAGCTGGTTTGTAAGATTACGGATTTACCTCTGGCCAGTTTAACTTGCTCTACATAATTTACCCAATATGGCGCGGGAATTATCACTTCTTCCCCTGCATCTACTAAGCTTAGAATAACGTTTGCCAAACTTTGTTTTGCTCCTGTTGATACAACAATTTGATTAGGACCATAAATGACATTATTGTCTCTTTTAAACTTAGCTGAAATGGCTTCTCTTAAATCTTGATAGCCAGCTACGGGCATATAATGCGAATAGTTTTGATCTACCCCCTGCTTAGCCGCTTCTTTAATAAAATCTGGAGTATCAAAATCAGGCTCTCCCAAACTTAATGAAATCACGTCTTTTCCTTGTGCAGCTAGCTCCCTGCTCTTCTGAGTCATTTCTATGGTCATGGGTACAGCAAGCTGCTGTAAAAGATTTGATGCGTGTTTCATGGTAAAATAATTATGGCGTAAAAATATTCTTAATTCTAGAATAAAAACAGCGTAACCATCAACATAAAATCAAAATGCGCCTTTATGAGAATAAAAATGGATTTGCCCCTAAACTTTATTGGTTTGCTTGGTGTTTTTTAGATATTTGTCGCTAAGCACATAGAAACAATACATGGAAGTTTTTCTCGAAATAATAAAATACACCTTTCCGGCACTTTTAATGCTTTTACTTACGTACCTGATCTTATCAAACTTTGTTGATAGCGAGGACAAAAAAAGAAATTTTGAGTTGCGTAAATTAAATCAAAAAAATGCGCTGCCCATGAGGTTACAAGCCTTTGAGCGATTATCACTTTTCTTAGAACGCATAACGCCCAGTAGCCTTTTGGTAAGAATTCAGAGTAAAGATTTAAATGTGCAGGAATATAGAATTCTGCTTTTAAAAGCCATTAGAGAAGAATTTGAATACAATTTGTCGCAACAAATTTATGTGAGCGAAGAAGCGTGGCGCATGGTTGTTACAGCAAAATCAGCTACGGTTTCTATTGTAAACAATCACGCAGCAAAACTAGACCCTAAAGCTTCCGGGTACGAGTTAAGCAAACGCATTTTAGAAGGTGCTATGGAAATGAGCATTTTCCCTACGCGTAGTGCCATAAACTTTTTAAAGAAAGAAATTCAGCGCGATTTATAGGCCTTTTGGGCAGTTGGCAGTTGGCAGTTGGCAGTTGGCAAAACTGTGTACTTAAGAGTAGAATCATTTAACTAATGAAAAGTATTCTGGCTATAAAAACTATTTTCGTTTTTTCTATTTCCATTTGCTATTTGCTCCAACCTCTTTCTGCACAAAACCATACCGATACTACAAAGACGATTAAGCATAGAAATGTTGTTTCTATTCTTCCTTCGGCTAGCCCTAAAAGCAACGGCCTACAAATTGGACCGTTGGGGTCTGAAGTAATGTGCGGCTATCCGTATTATAAAATCAGCAATGGTTTAAACATTCAAATTCTCGGTCAGGGTGCTTTGTGGATGTTTTATTCGTTTAATTACTATAAAACCATCAACACAGAAATTGATACTACAAGCCAAGCATATTTAATCAATCATGATGCTTTTCGTGCCAAACACAACGGACTTTTAATTTCTCTTTTAGGCCCTTACCAAACTCGGGTGAATGGTGTTTGTATTTCGTTGTTTTACGGGCAAGGCGCCAAGTTAAACGGACTCGCTTTAAACTTGCTTAGAAACGATTACAACATTGTAAAAGGAGTAGAACTAGGCGTAATAAACGAAGTTGGCAAAATAAAAGGTGTGCAAATTGGTGTAATCAATCTCGCCAAGGAAGTTAAGGGGTTTCAGTTTGGGCTTTGGAATGTGAATGAAAAAAGAAAACTACCGTTTATAAATTGGAGTTTTTGAATGACGAAAAAGTTATCTCTGAATTTTTATTCATTCCACCCCATTAACGAATCAACTTTTCCTCCAACTCTACTTCTTCATCAAGCTTAGCGGCCAAGGCAGTTTGTTGATTTTTAAATTGTAATAGATCTTTTCTTCGGCACCAAAACCTGCGTAAAAATCTGCTAAGCCCTTAATGTTGCTACCTTCAAAATCAAATACTACCTGATCCGTAGCTCGTGCAATAAAAAGCTCATCTAACAAATACGTCATGGCATGCTGTTTTTTACCTACTTGGTCTGTTGCCGAAAATAGTAATGTTATTCTACCAAAACTCTCAATAAAAAATGCTCCGGCAATAATGGTATTATGCTCGTCATAAATGGTCCACATATAACCGCGATGCTTGTGCAGCATGACATACATAACCTGCCTCATAACCGCATATTGTTGTTCGGTTAGGGATGTTTCTTTTCCCTTATTGTTTTTAAAAAGTGTTATGATTTGCTCTGGGCTGTCATGCTCAAAAATGCGGTGCTTAAACTTTTTTGCCTTTTTTAAATTTCTAACCGTGCGTTTGTTATATCCCTCGTAAATGCTTTGGTAAGAGCGGTGAAGATTAAGCTCATAGTTTACATTGCGGTGTATGTTTTTTTGGTTGAGTAACCCTACTGGATTATTTACGTTTAAAAAAACATCTATAAACAGGTACTTTGTTGGGATGGCCAAAATAAAATCTCGGATAAGCTCTGGCGATAATATTGTTTTTGAAAACACGCCTAATTGCTGTACACCATAAGGTCTATTTAAATAATGTACGCCATACTTTTTGTTAAATATCAACGGGAATACTGCTTCATAATCATTGTACACAAGGGCATCCCATTCTTTAACCAGGATATCTAAATACCAACTTAATCCATAGAACATTTTAGACTCATCTGCTTTTATGCAGGTGTCCCACTTATCTACATCTAAATCTGTATGTGTTACTAACTTGATCATGGTTTGGCATAAGCCAACATTTGTCTATAAATCTTTTTCCAGCCTTTCCATTCGGGTTCGGTCTCACTAAATATTCTATTGTGAAAAACGCTAATAAATTGTCCGTTTACAGCTTTTACCTGGTCTACAAGCGATTCTATTTTATCTAACGTTTGTTGTTTATCTACCACCTTGTAATCAATAAATGTTACATCCATAACCATAAACGGGTGCATTTTTAGCGGAATAGGCACTTCCATTTCTAAATCATAAAAGGTATAAGGTGTTGCAATGCTGGCCCTAAACCCTGACTCTGATGCATAGCCCATGCTATATTCATCTGTTACGCCAAATTCTACTAATTTCTTGAACGTATCCGGAAAAGTCATTTTTAAAAAATGCTGCCTACTTTTTGTTACTCTGCTTCGCAAGGTTTCTTCCAATTGTCTAATCTCCGTTTCAACAATTTTGTCGCTCTCGTTAGATCGGTAAGAAGGGTGTATTCCAATGGTTGTATAATCATTCATACCACGCACTGCCACTTGCATTCTTGGGCTGTACATAGAAATATTCCTATCATATTGCGCAAACTCAGCAAAAAGCATAAAGTAGATACTATCAATATTATGCTCGTCATTCATGGCCATTTGCGCTTCAAAAGTATCGTACGGGTCGCGCTTGTACCCTAAAATAGAACTTGTTCTTTCTTTAATTCTCTTAAACTGAAAACCCGCTAAGTCTTTTACCAATGCACCACTGGTTCTAAACAATCCCTTGCCTTTGTAAGCAAACAAATTATCTACATCTACGGTAGATACAAAATTGTATTTTCTAGCTTTAAATACTGTATTAGGAAATTGTTTTAAAATGAGCTCTTTTACCCATCCTGCCCAAATATTGACAACCGGTATTTCTAAAAAATCATTTTTATAGGCCAAGCTTTCTGTGGCCATAAATCTGTTGTGTTGGTCTGATATGTGGGGCAAATACTCTTCGTACCTGCTAACCAGATAAAAACTTGCTGCAAAAGGATCAAAAGGAAGAATGGATTTTGATACTGAAAAAAATATAGGTGTATTTAAATGCCTTTTTACAAAAATTTCATGCTCGCTGATGTCTTTTTCTAACAGAAGGCCATGCGGAATAAAGTTTATGCATTCATCAAAATACTGATGAGAGTAATTGATTTTTGCGCCTTCGGCTGCTTTAAACTGATTTTCATCAACCGTAAATTTCACATCATAAATACCACATGTTTCATGCAACAAAACATGAAATGCATATTTAATACGTGACGTAATCTGTGGGGTAAAAACTAAGATAGACATTAGCTATTCATAAATAATCCGCCATTGAGGTGCAACGTTTGCCCGGTTACATAAGTAGATTTTTCGTCAGCTAAATACAAAATGGCCGATAAGATATCATCAGTGGGTCCAAATTTATTCGCAGGAATCATTGCCCGTACAATTGCTTTCATTTCATCGTTTAGCACATCAATCATTCCGGCATCCATATAACCATAGGCCAAATTATTTACCGTAATATTTTTATTTACGACCTCTTTGGCCAAACTTCTGGTAAAACCTTCCAGCCCAGATTTACTTGCAGCATATGCCGTGGTACCCGGCATGCCAATATGGGCTACAACAGAAGATACATTAATGATGCGCCCATACGCTGCAGCGCGCATAAATGGTACAAAGTATTTACACATTAAAAAAGGTGCTGTAAGGTTTAAAGAAATAATATTATCCCAATCGGATAATTCTTGTTTCCAGCACATGGCGCTGTGGCTCGTTCCAGCATTATTTACAAGCACATCTACCCTTCCAAATTCTGTAAATACGCTGGCCGCCATCTCTTTAATGGCAGCTTCGCTACGTAAATCAGCTTTAAACAAACCAATTCTATTCTTTGGTTTTACTTCTTGTATAATGCTTGTTAGCTCGTCAAAATTATCATGATACAGTAATGCCAATTCATAACCAGCATCACTCAAACCTTTTATTAAACTACGGCCTACTCCGCCCGAAGCGCCCGTTAATAGCAATACTTTTTCTTTATTCATCGTATCCTTTTATTTTTTCGCCATGAGGTGTGTACATGGTAATTCCGTGATTTTTGTAGCCCGAAATCATAGCGTTAAACATTTCTTTGGCATCTAAAAACAACACATCGGCACGGCCCAGTTGGTGTTTGCTAAGGACGCCATTTTCTACAAAAAACGGAATTAATCCGTCACACTTTCTGCGTTTCGAAAATTCTGGATTATGCGCCTTGGTTTTCATTGTTTTTTCTGTGCCATTTTCGTCAATACATTTGGCTATAAATTCTTCTTCGGCATACACCGGGTATTTAAAATCTACCGCATCTTCTAACGTGTGCAAATGCGTGCCGGCATTGTCTAACGTAACCCCGATGTATAAAATTTTTCCTCCGGCATCCATCAACTTTTTCCAAGGCGAATTTATCGTGTAAGGAGAAGGTTCTCCGAAGTGATATTTTACCAACGTATCGGCCAGAAAACCGTTGGCACAAACGGGTTCTGTGGGGTGCAAACTTCTGCGCGTGCGCGGAAGTTTTCTAAAATATTCGGTAATCGCCCCCATAGCCGAAGGGGTGTTTGCCACATCAAAAACAGGGTTATTCTGCATGTGTAAAAACTGCAATGTTTTTACGGGCGAGCTCGGCATACAAACCGTACCGGAAGTTCCAACCACCTCAAAAAGGGCATTAACAAACGTTTCTGGCCCGTTTTCTAAATAGCCAATTTTGCTCATGGCGCTGTGCACCATTACATGGTCTCCATTTTTTAACCCGATGTTTTTAAGCTGCGCAACCAATTCTGCTACCGATAGCATTTCGCCTTTATCGCGCTGTGCCGCCAAACTTTCGCGCTGCTGCGCTTTTTTGCGCGCGCGGTTCCAGTTGAGAATTTTCTCTGGAACTAAATTTCTTAATATATCTCTAATCGCCATATTCGTCCTCCCACATTAGCGTATCTGCAAAATATTTAGTTGCCCAGTTATTGCACCCAAAACGCTCGTATCGGCCCCAAAACGGAAAGCTTCCAAAAAGCGCGCCTTTGGTTGTTGGGTTTTCGTGCACATGGCGTTGCTGAATGGCCACCAACAAAGTGTTCATTTTTTGATGCGCTTTTCGCCAAAATTCATCGCCTGTTTTTATATACAATTTGTGCCACAAAATAGCCAATTGCGCGCCACCCGTTGTAATAAAATCTTGACTTCCCTTCCAGTTTTTGTTATATCGGCCGTTTAGCATGCCTTTTTTCAAAAATAAATCGGCCAAAACTTTAGCTGGTTTTATGGCTGCCTGCAAATAATCTTCTCGATTTAACAGCAAAGCGCAATCTAAAATTCCATCTATGGTATAGGC
This sequence comes from Bacteroidia bacterium, assembly GCA_030424545.1. GTDB lineage: Bacteria > Bacteroidota > Bacteroidia > Flavobacteriales > Schleiferiaceae > JAUHWL01. The sequence continues at coordinate 155,845 of JAUHWL010000006.1, read as the reverse complement.
AATGGTGTGGATGATGGGCGCGGCATTTCCTTTTATGGTGTTGTCGCAATCGGCAAACCAACCGGCAGCGTTTTGCTTTTCGCGCAAAATCCAATCAATGTTTTTCTCGGCCATTTGTACGTATTCTGGCTTGGGCGAAATGGCGTGCAATTCCAACACAGGCGCCACCACATAACTGTCGTACACGCGCACGGCATCCATGTACACATGTTTATTAAAACTGCCATTTTCTGCCTGAATAGCCACAAGCCAATCGGCTGCTCTTTGTGCAGCTTGCAGATATTTTTCTTCGCCAAAATGTTGGTATCCGGCAATCATGCCGCGAATAACCTGGCCTGTGTTAAACACAATTTCTGGTCGGTTTTGGTGTACATAGCCGCTTTGCCAACCACCACTTGGTTTCTGTATTTTTAGCAACCAGTCTAGCGATTTTTTGGCACGCACTTTTAAGGCCGCATTGTTTTCTTTCTCGGCAAATTTCAATAATGTAGGAATGATGTATCCACTGGTTTCTGGGTACGAACTGGTCCACCCAGTGGTGAGATAAAATGTACCAAACCCATCGTCTGCCATGGCGTCTTGACTATTTTCTAACCACGCAATGGCCTCGCGCAACGCCTTCCATTTGGTATTGACATTTACGCGGCCCACATAACTTTTTAAGTATATTTTTTTGTTGATTTCGCTCATCATCAGTTTGCGTGTTTTTTTGTTTTTCAACAAAAAAGCAAACTCATTGCAAATATTTATTAAGGAAGATATCATAGTTAATAAAACAAAATGCTAAAGCATCCCTTCGTCCGCAAAGCTATAGTAACTTTTAGTGGTTACAATAATGTGATCGAGCACTTTTATGTCTAAAATTTCTCCCGCATTTTTTACTTTTTTTGTGAGCGTAATATCTGCCTGACTTGGCTTTAATGTGCCAGAAGGATGATTGTGGCAGAGCACAATTGCCGTAGCATTTTGATTGATAGCTTCTTTCATTATGATTCTAACATCGGCTACTGTTCCTGTTATTCCTCCAGAAGAAATACGTTCTCTTTTTAAAATCTTGTTGCTATTGCTTAGAAAAACCACATGAAATTCCTCGTGACCTAAATCGCCCAATTGTGGCTGCATGAGGTTAAACACATCGCTGCTGCTGCTAATTTTCTTTTTGTCTAGTACTTCAGACTCGCGCCTTCTCCGGCCCAATTCAAGCGCGGTTATTATAGAAATTGCTTTGGCCTCGCCAATACCCTTGTGCTGCATTAAATCTTTTACGCTGCATCTTGCCAACTCATTTAAGTTATTGCCAACTGCTTGTAAAATTTGCTTTGATAAATCTACAGCCGAAATTTTAGGTGTACCTGAGCCTATTAGGATTGCGATGAGTTCGGCATCAGAAAGTGCCGTGCGGCCCTTGTTTAGCAGTTTTTCGCGTGGGCGATCATCTTCTGCCCATTGTTTTATAGAAAAACCTTTTTGTTCTATATCAGCCATAAGGTTTTGGTTTTTCCAAAAATAGAAAAAGGTCGTACCGAAATAAATTCAGTACGACCTTTTTATTTATTTTCTAAAAGCTCTTAAAGCGCGTTTACGTGCTTTGTAAGGCTAGATTTTAGGTTAGCTGCTTTATTCTTGTGAATAATATTTTTCTTCACCAACTTATCTAGCATGCTATATACTTTGCTAAGTTGTTCAGAAGCTTCCTTCTTATCTGTAGCTTCGCGCAATACTGCAACAGCGTTACGCGTAGTTTTGTGATAATAACGGTTGTGCAAGCGCTTTTTAGCGTCTTGACGTACTCTCTTTAATGCTGACTTATGGTTTGCCATTTTCTTTTTGCTAAAACCTTAATAAAATATAGTAGCCCGTAGGGGAATCGAACCCCTCTTGCCAGGATGAAAACCTGAAGTCCTAACCGATAGACGAACGGGCCAAAATGTTAACTGTACTTCCCTTTATTTAAGGGGATGCAAATGTAAAATCAATTTTCAATTCTGCAAATAAAATTATACTGTTGGCAAATAATTTTTTTCGCATCCATTATTTGGCCACTTTTACATTCTAAATTTTGGCTAAACCGCCATTTCATCGTTCTCAGCTATGAATTTAAACCCTAGTTTTTTTCTTGTACTTAAACTTTGTAGGCTTCCAATTTGCTGTAGTTGACCCACAGTTATTTCACTTTGCTCATTAAAATCGGGTACTGTAAGGTCAAAGTCTAAAGCAAGCACCATACTTTGCTCAATAATCTCGCGCATTTTCTCTTCATCAAAAACATCTTGAGCCACGTTGTTATATTTAAAAGCAAACTGCTTTGCACCTTCCATAAAAAAGTGTTTGTCTTTATTTATAAAAATTCTACCCATAAGTTGGCCGTAATCTGCTGTTCTATTTTGCCTAAAAGAATCTGCTAAAAAATTATAGATTCTAATTATTCCAAAATAAGCGCGCATCGGATCTTCTTTTACATAAGAAGATTTCCAGATATAATGGTCATCATCAAATGTGAAAACGTTGCTATGCATGTTTAAAACTATAACGTCACCAGAAAAATGAAGCTGACCTTCAAAAGCACTTATATCTTTACATTCTACCACAACGGAATTGTCAATATTGCAAATATTGCTGTTTAACTCTTCCGCAATTTTTGAACCTGTTTCTTCAAAAAGCTTGTACAGCTTTTTTGTTTCTCTAAAAACAAGCTGTTTGGTACTTGATTTTTCTGCCAGTATCTTAAGAATTTTTTGATTGCAAGTGTTTTCTTTCATAATGCTATTTTAAAGGGCTTTAATTTACGGTTTCACAACAAACAATAGTTCGCTTATAAAAAAGCAATAACAGAACCTAAATGTTTGCTAAAAGGTTGTTCTTTGAATAAATATTATAGATAAAAGCTCATTTTTTTTTTTGATTTGCCATTATATGAAAACAAAGATATTTTTATCAGCTTTTTGCGTTTTTGCTTTATTAAAGATTCATGCACAAAACAACTCGGGCTATTCCGTTTCAGTTGAATTATTGAATTTCACTAGCATTATTTATTGGGAAGGCGTGTATATCAGCGGATCAGAACCGATGGATAAATTAGTAGAACAGTCTTCCTCGTACATTTTTCAATTCAATCGTATGCGGGGAGTTGATATGAAAAGTAAAGAACAATTCTTCACTTTTGGTGTCTCCATTTTGTATTCTCCTACCACTTTTCAAGCACCATCGCTACCCAAAAATTTTGAATATCTGTACCCAGCTTATTATGTAAGAACAGATCAATTGTACGTTGGGCTAAATGTTGGTTTTGAAAAGTCGTTGAATTTGAGCAAAAGGAAAAGAAACAAATTGGCGCCATTTTTTGCGGTTCAATTAGCAGGATATTACGGTGTTTGGCAGATGCAAACTTTACAAAGCACGCAATCTGGCGAAGGAACATTTAAAGAAACCATTGCGGCCGACAATTATTTTATGGCCAGTTTGCAAGCAAATATTGGTGTGCAGTATTTTTTCACCAAAAAGCACGACAATTCTGTAAAACTTTATCTGCCCATAAACTATACGTACAATGCCAGCAAAAATTTTAATTCATTTCCGGTACTTGGTTTTGTAGGGCTGAGTTTTGACTGGTTGTAGTTTAAAAACGCTACTTTTCTACAATCCGAATAGTACAATAATCAGCGAAACTTATTTTAAACAAAAACCCCGTTCTGCAAAGCGCAAAACGGGGTTTTCTTTTTATGTTTTTATGACTCTAATAAGCTACTGCAAAAACCACGCGTCCTTTTGAAGGGTTGCCGGTTAAAATACACTTACCATCTTCGTATTTCTGGTCAAGTGGTATGCAACGAATGGTGGCTTTGGTAAGCTCTTTAATCTTCTCTTCGGTTTCTGGCGTGCCATCCCAATGGGCATAAACAAAGCCCCCTTTTTTCTTAATAAGGGCTTTAAATTCGTCCCAAGTATCAGCTTTGTGGCTGTTTTCTTCTCTAAAATCAACCGCTTTCTGAAACATGTTTAGCTGAATTTGCTCCAACAAGTTTTCAATTTTTGTAGCGATGCCTTCTTGCTGTAAATATTCTTTTTCCAAAGTATCTCTGCGGGCCACCTCAACAGTTCCTTTTTCTAAATCTTTGGGCCCGATGGCCAAACGAACAGGCACGCCTTTTAATTCGTACTCGTTAAATTTCCAACCTGGCTTGTGCGTGTCGCGGTTGTCAAATTTCACTCGGAGACCTTTGGCTTCCATCTCGGCTTTTAATTTTCTTGCCACAACCGAAATTTCTTCCAGTTGCTCTTCGCCTCTATAAATAGGTACAATTACAACTTGTATGGGCGCCAATTTTGGAGGAATAACAAGACCGTTATCGTCAGAATGCGTCATGATGAGCGCACCCATTAAACGGGTAGAAACGCCCCAGCTGGTTGCCCAAACGTGCTCTACTGTTCCTTCTTTGGTTTGGAATTTTACATCAAATGCCTTGGCAAAATTCTGCCCCAAAAAGTGCGATGTTCCAGCTTGCAGTGCTTTTCCATCTTGCATCAAGGCTTCAATGCAATAGGTTTCTAACGCACCAGCAAAGCGCTCGTTTGGCGATTTTGTTCCTTTTAAAACCGGAATAGCCATAATGTTTTCTACCACATCTGCATACACATCTAGCATTTGCTCGGCTTCGGCAATGGCTTCTGTTTTTGTAGCGTGGGCAGTGTGCCCTTCTTGCCATAAAAATTCGGCTGTACGCAAAAACAAACGTGTGCGCATTTCCCAACGTACCACATTGGCCCACTGATTTACCAAGATGGGCAAATCGCGGTAACTCTGAATCCAATCGCGGTAGGTATCCCAAATAATGGTTTCAGAAGTTGGACGAACGATTAACTCTTCTTCCAATTTAGCATCTTCATCTACAACAACGCCACTGCCATCTTCGGCATTTTTAAGTCGGTAATGTGTAACAACCGCACATTCTTTGGCAAAACCTTCTACATGGCTCGCCTCTTTGCTGAAATAAGATTTCGGAATAAAAAGTGGAAAGTATGCGTTTTCGTGTCCGGTAGCTTTAAAGCGTTGGTCTAATTCGGCTTGCACGCGTTCCCAAATTCCATAGCCGTAGGGCTTTATTACCATACATCCACGTACGCCAGAATTTTGCGCTAAGTCTGCTTTTACAACCAACTCGTTGTACCATCTTGAATAATCTGTGTCTCTGCTTGTTAAATTTTTGGCCATTACATTTTATGGTATGAAATTTGTACTTTTCAAAAAGCAGCAAAACTAAGTAAAAGCCTCATTAAAGTCCGTAAATTATGTTCAGGTTTCAATCCATTTTTATCATCTTTTTTGCATTGCTATTTTGGCAATGTGGTACAGAAAACAATTTAGCATCTAACTACTACGAAGATGGCATTTATTATGACGAAACCTATGGAGGTGTTGAATACAGTGCAACTACAACGACTGATGAATATTTAACACCAACTGAGGAAGGCGATTATTACGAACCTGGAAACTATACAAGCCCTTATCAAGAACAATCTACCTCCGGAAATTTTTATGGAGACATTGGATATTATGGGTCTAGTAGCCCTTGGGGGTGGAGTTCAGGAGTAAGCATGTCTTTGGGATATCAATGGGGGAATTCTGCATTAGGTTTTGGTTATGATCCATTTTATGAGCCGAGTTTTGGTTACGGATATGGTATGGGGTGGAATCCTTATTATCCTTATTACGGGTATAACGGTTTTGGATACGGATATTGCCCTGGTTATGGTTACGGATATCCTTATGATTATGGCTATGGAACGGGAAACGGTAATTATTGGGATAATAACAAGCCTGCGGATGTAATAATAAGAGGAAAAAAAGGTCCTCGAGCAAGCAGAACATCTTTTGGCGGAACCCAAGGAAATACTACGCCCCGAGTATTAAAAACGTCTAAAAAAAGTGAGCTTTCTACTACTAGTATAAAAAACAAAAGCAATGGTTCTAAACTAAGAGCCGCACAAAACAATTCATTTTCTAACACTATTGTACAAACACAAAGCCAAAGAAACCAACAAGGCAACGCCAACTTATATAATAAAACCAAAAGAACTTTTACGCAAACTGGTTCTCAAAATGAAAACATGAGTATTACTCCAAAAGCAAGCAATAATAATTGGCAAAACCAGGCTTCAAAGATTTTTAGATCTACATCCGAAAAAAATGCCACCATAAACACAACGAGTAGAACCAACACTGGTGGGTTTATAAACCAAGGCGGAAGTCAAAGCAGAACCAGATCAGCCCAACCAGGAATCAGGCCATCAGGTGGTGCAACCAGATCTACTACTTCTGGCGGAACACCAATTAGACGTTCTAGAAGATAATTAATGAAGGTAAAAATCAATTATTTATTCTTTTTACTTGGCATTTTTTCTACATCTGCAGTTTGTCAGAATATAAACGACATTGTAAATATGAACGCTCCTATACAAATGGGTACCGCCCGTTTTATGGGAACAGCCGGTGCGTTTACCGCCTTAGGTAATGACTTTAGCAGTGTACATCTAAACCCTGCCGCAATTGCTGTTTTTAGGCACGATGAGTTTGGGTTAAGCTTAGGTTTGGGAACCAACACGGTAAACTCTGTTTATTATGATGAAACCATTTTAGAAAAAAGCAATACTTTTCTTTTCAATAACATTGGTTATGTAAAAACAAATGTTTCAGAAGAAAATGAATTTGTCTTCAGTTTTGGAATATCATTTAATAAAAATCATCAATTAAACCAAGTACAAGAAGCTTACGGCATAAACCCAAATTCTACCGTATTAGAAAATTGGATTTACAATGCAAATGGCACTCCGCCCACACAACTATTAGAAAATGGCTTGGTGTATGAATTACTTGCTTTTGAGACTTTTTTAATGGATGACGAACCTGATAATTCTTATAGTTCACAAGCAAAATTTAACACTACAACACAACTTTGGCGCGAAGAAATAAAAGGACGGTTTGATGAAATTAGCATAAGCCTAGGTGCGCATAAAAACGATAAAATTTATTTGGGCGCTTCGCTAAATATTCCAATCTATTCTTACAAAAGCTCTTACTATTTTGCTGAAACTGGTTATGAAGGTGGTGTAATAAATGGCTTAAAGTGGTTTGAAGATTTTACCAATCAAGGTGTTGGAATAAACATAAAAGCCGGAGCTATTTATAGACCCACTCCCAACTTTAGAATAGGGGCAAGCGTTTTCTCACCAAGCTGGTTTAGCATAACTCAAACCTACAGTACATCCGTTGTTTCAGACTTTATTTCTCTAGAAGATGTAAAAGCACTTTACGAACCTGATGAAGATTTTATATACGGAATACAAACAGCCCCACAAACAAACTTGGGTTTAGCCTATGTGTTTAATAAAAGCGGCTTGGTAAGTTTAGATTACACCTTTATACCCACCAAATGGTCAAGAACAGGAAATAATGATCTAAGCTATTTAAATTCAGATATAAAAGAATTTTTACTAAACCAACACAGTATAAAATTTGGAGCCGAGATTCGTTTACGAAATATCTTTATAAGAGGAGGATACAGCTGGTTTAGCAACCCGTACAATTTTTCTGAACAAGATGGCACACAAACAACCATTGCGTTAGGCATGGGGTATAGAACAAATAAATTTAATATTGATTTGGCATATTCTGTTCAAACTCAAGCCTATAATTACTATCCTTACTCACCAGAAATGGTAGAACCTGCCTACCAAACCATACAAAGAAAGCCCCTTATTATAAGCGCAAGTTTTAAATTATAGAACAAGGTTGTTTTATATATTTGAGCCAAATGCACTTTTCTCAATACATCTTCATTTTATTTTGTTTGCTTATCAGCTTTAAAGCTTTAAGCCAACAGCAGGGTTTTTTTATTGCGCCTTCTGCCATGGTTGGATATGATTATATAACTAAAATTTACAATCCAGATTCCTTACAACCTCCAGCCAATAAAGGCTACAATTCTGCTTTTCAATTTGGTGCTATTGCGGGCTATAAAGGCCAAAAGAGTGGTGTATTGGTAGAATACAAAACTTCTAGCTTTGCCCAGAATATGAAACAAAATGATGTTGAAGGAAACTTAAACATCCAATACAATTCGTTTGGAATTTTTGCACTCTATCAGCTTTCACCCATAAAAAGTTCTAGGTATTATCAAACGGCAAAACTTGGCTACCTGTATAATGTACCACGTTCTGCCCATTATTTAACAAAAAACAGTGTAACAGGTCAAATTTATAATGATGAGGACCAGCTTTACGCAATGCAAAACAATCACATGCTGGCCATAGAATACGGCATAACAACAGGCTATAAATTACTCTGGGCAGATTTTAGCCTTAAAATGGCCTACAGCATCAATAACATTTACAAACCTTTAACAGAAACAAACGGCAAAAATTTCTTTATTGGCTTCCAATTAGCTTTTGGTCTTTTTGCAAACACTAACAAATAATTTATATGAAAAAAATTGTTACTCTCATTTGTATCGCTGCGTTAAGCTTGCCTACGTACGGTCAAAAAAACAAGAAAAAAGAAGCCGAACCTGAAAAAACTTCGCTCGAAAAAACTTCGCTTTCTGCCTTAAAATTTAGAAATATTGGGCCTGCCACTACCAGCGGTAGAATAGCTGATATTGCCGTAAACCCAAACAATTTTAACGAGTATTACTTAGCCATAGCCAGTGGCGGTGTATTTAAAACCACAAACAACGGTACTACTTACCAGCCTATTTTCGATAATTACGGCTCCTACTCTATTGGTTGCATAACTATAGACCCAAACAACGAAAACACCTTATGGGTAGGTACGGGCGAAAACAACAATCAACGTTCTGTAGCCTACGGAGACGGTGTTTACAAAAGTGTAGATGGCGGACAAAGTTTTACCAATATGGGACTAAAAACTTCGGAGCATATTGGTATGATTAAGATAGACCCGCGCAACAGCAATGTTGTTTATGTTGCCGCATACGGGCCTCTTTGGAGCAAAGGCGGAGAACGCGGATTGTACAAAACAGAAGATGGCGGCAAAACCTGGAATAATATTTTAGAAATTTCTGAAAACACTGGGATTAACGAGGTTCATCTAGACCCAAGAAACCCCGATGTTATTTATGCTACAGCGCACCAACGCAGACGCCACGTGTGGACCTACATTTCTGGTGGCCCAGAAAGCGCTGTTTATAAAAGCACCGATGGCGGTAAAACCTTCGAAAAGTTAAGTAGCGGCCTTCCTGGAGGCGATGTTGGTAGAATCTCTTTAGCTATTTCTCCCGTAAACCCAGATGTTGTTTATGCATTGATAGAAGAAAGTGGATTTTACAAAAGCACTAATAGAGGTTTAAATTGGAGCAAACAAAGCAACCATAGCACAAGCGGAAATTATTACGTAGAAATTTACGCTAGCCCACATGATTTAAACACCATTTTTAGCATGGATACGTACGGACAGGTAAGTTACGATGGCGGAAAATCTTTTGAAAGAATTCCCGAAAGATACAAGCACGTAGATAACCACTGTATGTGGATAAACCCCGAAAACCCAGACAACATGATTTGGGGTTGTGATGGTGGATTATACCAAACATGGGACAATATGAACAGCTGGAACTGGAGTGCAAATTTGCCAACCATACAGTTTTATAGAGTAGCGGTAGATAATGCCGAACCGTTTTACAACGTTTATGGCGGCACCCAAGACAATAATAGTTTAGGTGGCCCAAGCCAAACTATTTACAGGCGCGGTATTGTTAACGAAGATTGGGTTGTAACCAACGGTGGCGATGGATTTGAAAGCCAAATAGACCCCACAGAACCAAACATTGTTTACGCCCAAGCTCAATATGGCTGGTTAGTAAGATTTGATAGAAAAAGTGGAGAACGCGTGCCCATTCAACCTCAACCCGGACCCGGTGAAGACCCACATGTTTGGAATTGGGATGCCCCATTACTGATTTCTCCGCACGATAACAAAACTCTTTATTTTGCCGCAAACAAGGTTTTTAAAAGCACAGATAGAGGAAACAATTGGACTGTGATTAGCGATGATTTAAGCCAGAAAATAGACCGTAACACTTTGCCTGTAATGGATAAAGTTTGGAGCATGGATGCCATAGCTTACCACAAAAGCACCACCATTTACGGGAACATTGTTTCCTTATACGAATCGCCAAAAACAAAGGGCCTTTTGTATGCTGGTACAGACGATGGCTTAATACACGTAAGCAGCAACGATGGTGGCGAATGGAAAACCTACAAATCGTTTACAGGCATACCAGACAGAACGTATGTACAAGATTTAAAACCAAGTTTGCATGACGAAAACGTAGTTTACGCGGTGTTTAACAACCACAAAAACGGAGATTTTAAACCCTACGTTTTAAAGAGCAGCAACAAGGGCGGCTCTTGGAGCAACATTGCTGGCAATTTGCCAGAAAGAGGTTCTATTTATGCGTTAGCAGAAGATCACGTTAACCCCGATTTACTTTTTGTAGGAACAGAATTTGGCGTGTATTTTACGCTAGATGGAGGCAAAAACTGGAAACAACTTGCTGGTGGCCTACCTACCATTGCTGTTAGAGATCTTGACATCCAACGCAGAGAAAACGATTTGGTATTGGGCACTTTTGGTAGAGGATTCTACATCTTAGATGATTATAGCCCATTGCGCTCCTTAACCAACGAAAATTTAGAAAGCGATGCATACATCTTCCCTATTAAAGATGGTTTGCTGTTTAACAGAAGTAGCGTTGGTGGCATAGACTACAAAGGCACACAATACTACACTGCAGATAACCCTGACATTGGCGCAACCTTTACATACTATATTAAAGAAACCCCAAAATCTTTAAAACAACAGCGAAAAGCCAAGGAGAAAGATCAATCGCCAATAGAATACCCAAGTGCAGAAGAAATTAGAGCTGAAGATGCCGAAGAAAGCAATTATCTCATTTTTTCTATCAGCAATGCTTTAGGCGAAGAAATTAGAAGAATCTCAACGAGCTACAGCAGCGGTTTACAACGCTTTACTTGGGATGGCCGCTACGGAAGCAACATGGAACTAAACACCAGAAATGCACCCAAAACCAATGCCGACAATGCGTTTTTTGCGCCCGAAGGAAATTATACCGTTTCTATTTACCAAAGCGTAAATGGTGAAATAAGCCCACTTGTAGGTCCACAAAATTTTAAAATAAAACACCTTAACAACAACACGCTGCCCAACAACAAAAAAGAAGAACAATTGGCATTTCAAAAAGAAATTGATGCCGTTGGCCGCGAATACTCTGCTGTAGATGAATACTACAAAGAAACCAACACACTTGTAGAGCACTTAAAAGCTGCGGCAAGAAACACTGCCGGCACAAGCTATGAGCACCTAAGCTTACTAAGAAAATTAGAAGTAAGATTAGAAGAAGTAAACATTGTGCTTAATGGCGATGGTAGTTTGAAAAAACGCGAGCAAGCTGTTTTACCTGGATTGGGAGACCGTTTAGGATTAACCGCCTGGGCGAGCTGGTACACTACCGCAGAACCCACAGGAACACAAAAACAAGACTTAGAAATGGTAAAAGCCGCTTTGCCCGATGTACGCACAGAATTGCAAGACATCATGGCTAAAGCTCAAACCATTAAAGCTCAACTTTACGAAGAAGGGGCTCCTTATTTAAGAGGCGATTTGCCAGAATAAGTTAAAACATAGGGTTGATAAAAAACGCGAGCCGATGGCTCGCGTTTTTTTTGCTTTCATTTATTTTTAATCACCCACCAAATCCATATGCAAAGCCTACTTGTAAATAAGCAATGTTGTTAGACCAAGTGTCTGTTGTATTTATTAGCCCACCATTTTTACTAATATCTTTCAAACCAAAATTATCTCGCAGCTCTACGCTCAAACTAAAAGATTCTCCTAACGGAATAATAATACCAACACCAGTTGAAAGACCAAAATCAAATCTATCCCAATTTTCAGTATTATCAATTTCATTGTTTACTTCTGGAAAATTGGATCCATAAATATCAGGATAAACAGAAATCTGATTAATTAGATAGCCAAAGTAACCACCAGCATTCGCAAAAAACCTTACATTTTTCCCAAAAGTAAAACGCGCCAAAAATGGCGTTGAGAAGTAATTAAAATTTTTTACAACAGAATGTGTTCCTAATGAATTTCCTAGGCCATCTCTAAACTCGCCATCTAATTGGCCTCCTTTTCTTAAATAGTTCGGATTTATAACCAACCCGAAAAATTCATTAAAATTATATTGAAATGAAACTCCAAATGAGTAAGCAAATTTGGGTTTATAAACAAATCCAAATGTACCACTTGCATCAGGCCCAATCAGTAATGAAGATGCACCAGCTGCACCAGTTACGCCAACTTCAAACTTTTGGTTTTGGCTTTTTATAGTTAAAAGAAGGAGGCAAACCGCACACCCAACAAAAACTATTTTTTTCATTTTCTATTTACAATAAATTATTCGCCAAGTTCGCCAATTCACTCCGCTCCCCTTTTTCTAAAGTAATGTGTGCATAAAGAGGATTGCCTTTTAATTTATCTACCAAATAACTGAGGCCGTTGCTCTCTTCATCCAAATAGGGAGAATCTATCTGGCGAACATCGCCCGTAAAAATAAATTTGCTGTTTTCGCCTGCACGGGTAATAATGGTTTTTACTTCGTGGGGCGTTAGGTTTTGGGCCTCATCTACAATAAAAATAATGTTGCTTAAGCTGCGTCCGCGGATGTAGGCCAACGGGGTAATTACAATTTTTTCTTGCTCTACCATTTCATCAATTTGCTTGTAGCTTTTATCGTGCTCGCTAAATTGATTTTTTATAAACTTTAAATTATCCCACAAGGGCTGCATATAAGGGTTTATTTTTTGCTCGGCATCACCCGGCAAAAAGCCAATGTCTTTGTTGCTCAAAGGCACAATTGGGCGGGCTAGGTAAATTTGGCGGAAATTTCTGCGTTGTTCTAAACTACCGGCCAATGCCAAAAGTGTTTTACCCGTTCCGGCTACACCTGTTAAACTCACCAATTTAATTTCTGGATTTAAAATGGCATGCAAGGCAAACGTTTGCTCGGCATTACGAGGCTTTACACCATAATATCCGCGCTTTTCTACGTGATCTATTCTGTCTAAAATTGGGTTGTAACAACCCAACCCAGAACTGCGTGAACTTTTAAATATGTAGAATTTATTGGGTGTAAATTTTATTTTTTCCAAAGATTTTGCACTTAAATCTTCTACCGGCACATAATGCTCTTGATAAAGCTTATCTATTACTTTTTGTGGTATAGCTGTTACAGTTTCTTTTCCTGTATAGAGGTGTTCTAAAGCCGCAACTTTTCCTGTTTGATAATCTTCTGCGGCTAAATTTAATGCCTTGGCTTTTAAACGTAGATTGATGTCTTTAGAGACTAAAATAACATTAGATTCTGCCTCATCACTTTGAACACGCAAGGCAACATTTAAAATTTTATGATCCATTTTATTGCCGCTATAAATCTTTACGGCATCCATGGTTGGGTTTTCTGTATCCATCACCACCTTAAACTTACCGCGCTTAGGGCCATTCATGCTAATCCATTCGGTAAGCGATTTACTTCCCGTTTTTTTGTCGATGAAGCGTATAAATTCTCGGGCTTCGTAGTTTTTACTATCGTGTCCTTTTTTAAATTCATCCAATTCTTCAAGCACCGGAATAGGAATAACCACATTGTGTTCATCAAAATTCATAATGGCATTGTGGTCGTAAAGAATTACAGAGGTGTCTAAAACAAATATTTTTTTCGCAGTTTTCTTTGCTGGCATGTTCTGTAGATTTAAGTATCAGAAAGATATTAAAGCGTGCCTACCATCAACATTAAATTAGAATGAAGTTTCCACATTTTACACATTTTTTGTGTTGATAAATCTTCCTCTTGCGCGCAATCATAATTTGTACATTTCTGCGTTGCATAAAATTAAGATGCCTTTTAGGCGCTACAAAAAATAGGGCAAAAACAATTTGCCTAGTGCAAACAAAACAATGGCAATTAGCAAATAGCGTATATAGGTTGCAGCTTGCGGATGAAACAACAGTTTCTTTACACTAAACCATGAACCCAAAGTAGTTCCTAATGCAAGTAAAAGCCCTGGTGCCCATTGTATTTGCCCACTCCATAAGAAAATAAAAAAAGCAGGAATAATCATTACCAAAGCCACAACTATCTTAATAATATTACTGTCTTTTAAGCTATAATTTGCCAAAAGCACAAGGGCGCTTAAAATTAATATACCGATGCCCATTTGTATAAAACCTCCATAAAACCCAATGGCAAAAAAAATGAGCCATTGCGAAAGCGTCTTTTTGTTTTTACTAGGATCGGTATTGATGAGCCACTTTTTTGGCCTTAACAAAAGTGTTATCAAAACAAAAACCATTAAAAGCCCGATGATTATTTTTAATACACTTTCGGGTATATCTACGGCCAACCAAGCGCCACCTAATGCACCTAAAATTGTGGGTATAAAATACCAAGAACTCTTTTTAATTAGCATATTAGTTCTTGGCGTTTTCTTTAATGCAACAACACCCGTAAATGTTTGAAGCAACACCCCCACTCTATTAGTGGCATTTGCAGCATTTGCATCTAGCCCTAGAAATAGCAAAACGGGTAAGGTTATCGCAGAACCATTACCCGCTAGCGTATTAATAATGCCGGCTAAAAAGCCGCCACCAATAATTAAAAGCATTTCCCACACAGAATATTGCATGGGGCAAATGTATTTTTATTTTTTACCTCTATTGCTAGATTTTGCTTTCGTACCTTTTAATTTACTACCAGCATTTGTGTTTGTTTCTGTAACAGCCTCCATTCTGGTTTCTGTAACAGGGGTAGCCTCTACCTTGGCCGGTGTTGCTATTTCTACCGGAGCTACAACTGGTTCCGTTATAGTGCTTGTTTGTACTGGAGCAGTTCCGCGCATTGGCACTTCAACTGCTTTTTCAGTTTTCATGTTCACCTTTGTTTCTTGTGGCGCTACACTTTTGGCGTTTTTGTTATTGCCGTTTTCTTTTTGTTGAGCCTGAGCCGTAAACACCATCATACAAACGGCACATACAACTGTCATCATTTTTTTTGCTTTCATAATTATAATATTTGTCTAGTAATTTTCAATTTTTATGCCAAGTTAATAGCCCTTTATAACGTCTTAATAAACGGTACAATATCCTTGTAAAAAGGAATTAGAATAACGCGTTTAAATTTAATTAATTCTGTAACGTTGCTGTTTGCTAATAAGTAAGTTATTTAAGATGAAAAAGATTATTGTATTCGCTGTTATTATTGCTTTCTTCTCACAATGTAGTGAACCAGCCAAAACCACAGAAGAAAATCAAGATGTAAAAACCACACACGAAGAATTAAAAATGTACCAAATATCAAGCTTAGATAGTGTGTACAGTGTAGATGTAAAACTTACCAGCACAAAGTTTGTTGTGGCCCAATACAATGTACTTTTAACGCGTGGTGCAGAAATGCACAGCGACTCTATTGTCTTTACAATTCCGGCAAACGAAGAGGTTGCGGGCGAAATAATTTTCCCTAACTGCTCGTATTCAGAAAAATCAAAACCTACATTTACATCCAAAATAAAAATCATTGAAAGAAAATAGCGCACCAGATTACAATTTAACCATTACCACACTTTTTGGGCTTGAAGAGGTTTTGGCCGATGAAGTGCGCAGCATTGGCGGTAGAAATGTTGAAATCCAAAATCGGGCTGTAAAATGCACAGGCGATTTAGGCTTTATATACAAGTGCAACTTTTTGCTTAGAACGGCCATAAAAGTTTTAAAACCTATAAAACGCATCCGGTTTAGAGATGATGATAGCTATTACAAAGCCTTAGCAAAAATAGATTGGACCGAAATATTTGACATTGACAATACATTCTCGTTTCATGTTTCTGGTCAATCGCCCATATTCAACAACACGCTGTATGCTGCTTTTAAAGCAAAAGATGCCGTTGTAGATTGTTTTAAAGAGGCGCATGATGGCAAACGCCCCAACATCGACACCAAATTTGCCAACATTTCTATTGGCATTTACTTGAACAATTATGAGGCCGAAGTGTACTTAAACAGTAGTGGAGATAGTTTGCATAGGCGTGGTTACCACAAAGAAGCAGGGTTTGCCCCGCTAAGCGAAGTACTTGCTGCAGGCATCATTCATTTTACAAAATGGAACGGTGGAAAATTATTTTTCGACCCTATGTGCGGTAGCGGTACGTTTGTAATAGAAGCCGCCATGTTAGCCAGCAAGCTTCCTGCAGGGGTTTTTAGATCTGATTTTAGCTTTACCTATTGGAGAGATTATGACGCAAATCTTTTTGAAACCATACGCACCAGCGCCCTAAAAAGAACAATTGAGTACGAAGGAAAAATTTTAGGTAGAGATATTGAAGCAGAAGCGCTAGAAGCCGCTAGAGCAAACATTACACACGCCATGTTTGATGATTTAATAAGAACCAAACGAGCCGATTTTTTAACCGATGATGCACCTGCAGAAACAGGTATCATGGTGATGAACCCTCCGTACAACAAAAAAATACAAAGCCAAAACGAAAAGCTGTATAGCGAAATTGGCACCAAATTAAAACATAGCTATGCCGGCTGGGAAGTATATATTCTTACTGCCGATTTAGATTCTATAAAACATATTGGCTTAAAACCAACTTGGAAGAAAAAGTTCTTTAACGGCCCACTAGAAGCACTTTTGCTTCGTTATGATATGTTTAAAGGCAAACACAACCAACGTTTTGAAAAATGATATTTTTTGCAGTATAAAAAAGTATTGACTAAAAACCATTGCCAAACAAAAAGCATTTAACAACTTTGATGAGTCACTATTAAATTCGAATTCATGAAAACATCTATACTTTCTCTTTTAATAGCTGCATTTTTTATCAGCAACTTTTCATTTGCGCAAGGAAATGCATCTTCTTACTACAGAAAAATTGCAAGTGAGCAACGTAAAATAAGATCAAAACAAACCATTTTTTACAAAACCACACTGCTGCAAACAGACGAGAACAGACTAATTAAAGGACGAGACATGGTAACCACCCAACTGGCTGCCACTATGAAAAATGTATCGCGCATGCCCGCTTATAAAGGAGATTCTGCCCTTAGAAACGACTATATGCGCATTTTAAACACATACATGGAAGCTTACACCGTGGTTTATGATTCTGTTAGAGCTTTAAGCAAAACGGCCTCTGAATCTGAAAGCAATATGCGCAGTTTTCAAGATGCTTTTTATTACATGGAAGATTTGGTAGATGATTGCGAATATCGTTGGACAAGCAACGAAGATTACTTTACAGGCACATACACCGTAAACGCTATGGTAGATCCTACCTTGCCAAAACTTAATACCTTGCGTTCTCTTTCTATTTATGTAGAAGATATGCGTGCTACATACAGCGCGGTACCCTATAAAGTAGAAGAAATGTTGAGTCAAATTAAAAAGAATCAATTCGACAATTTTGAAGACCTACGCCAAGGCATGGGCGAAGCCGCAGAAGAAGCGCTTTTATCAGCAAAAACGGTAAACGATTATGTTTACTATGTAGAAGAAGATGAGCGTGCCGATGACTATTTACTTAGTGCCGTTATAGACTATTTGGAGAATATTAAAGAAGCAGCAGATTTAGATTTGTATGAAGAACTCTCTAACCTTGATGAAGCGCGCTATGACGAAGACGAAAAAAAAGTAGAAAAGAGCAAACTAAAACTAGAAAAAATCTTACAAAGTCTTCTCGATTCTCAAACCGATTTAAACGAAAGAATAGAGCAATTTGTGCTTGATTACGCAGAAGAATAATTTCTACCATGAAAAAAATTGCTGTACTTACTTCTGGTGGAGACGCCCCTGGAATGAACGCTTGTGTAAGAGCCGTTGTTAGAACAGCGTTAAAATCTGATGTACAAGTAACCGGTATATGCAGGGGATTTCAAGGCATGATTGAAGGTGATTTTACCCCGCTCTCTCACCTTTCTGTGAGCAATATTATCCATAGAGGAGGAACTTTTTTAAAGACTGCACGAAGTAAAGATTTTTTAACTCCAGAAGGAAGAAAAGTGGCCTTTGCCAATCTTCAGAAGGAAGGCATTGAAGGCGTTGTGGTTATTGGTGGCGATGGCTCTTTTAGAGGGGCTATGACATTAAACACTGAGTTTGGAATACCTGTAATAGGCTGCCCAGGAACCATAGACAATGATTTATTTGGTACCGACAGTACCATAGGATACGATACGGCCGTGAACACCGTGGTACAAGCTGTTGATAAAATTAGAGATACGGCAGATGCACACAACCGGTTATTTTTTGTAGAAGTTATGGGCCGAGATGCTGGATTTATAGCATTGCGTTCTGGCATTGCTTCTGGTGCCGAAACGGTTTTAATTCCTGAAACAACTACCTACGTTAATAGCTTGATTGACACGTTAGAAAAAGGGTGGAAAAATCATAAAAGCAGCGCCATTATCATTGTTGCAGAAGGCGATGAATCTGGCGGAGCTTATGAACTAGCAAAATCTGTAGGTTCCAAATTTAGCCACTGGGAAACCAAAGTAACGGTTCTAGGCCATATACAACGAGGAGGAAGCCCAAGTGCGTTTGACAGGGTTTTGGCGAGTGGTTTAGGCAACAAAGCTGTTGTAGAATTATTAAAAGGCGAGACAAATAAAATGGTAGGACTACATCACAAAAATTTTGTTTTAACTCCGTTTAGTATGGCAACAAAACATCACAATAAAATTAACAGTCAGCTTTTAGAGTTGGTAAATGTACTTTCTTAAAAATGCAACAATCACTTTTTACCGATGTGATTTTGCCCTTGGCCACACCATTACCGTTTACCTATTTGGTACCTCAACAGCTGCAAAATAAAATTGCCGTAGGCCATAGAATTGTAGTGCCGCTGGGAAAAAGAAAACTTTATACAGGTATTGTACATAGCTTGCATACCAACCAACCCCAATACCCTTCCAAAGAGATTATAGATGTTTTAGACCATCAACCCATTGTATCGCCTACACAGCTTAAGTTTTGGGAGTGGTTGAGTAACTACTACATGTGTACTATAGGCGATGTAATGAATGCAGCACTTCCGGCTAGCTTAAAAATAGAAAGCGAGTCGAACATTATGCTTAACCCCTCTTTTACCGAAGATTGGAATACGTTAAGCGACCAAGAATTTTTAATTTTAGAAGCGCTAGAAGTCCAGCATCAAATAAATATGCTTGATGCGGCAAAAATTTTAGAACTGCAAAACCCAATGCGGGTTATTCAAAAACTGCTAGATAAAAATGCCGTTTTCCTGGCCGAAGAATTAAAAACGCAACTCAAACCCAAAACGCATACGTATTTAAAGCTAATTAAAGATTTTACAGAAAAAGAGCTCGTTGGCATTTTAGATGAGCTTCAGAAATCGCCAAAACAGCAACAAATATTGTTGGCATTTTTAGATTTAAAATCTACCCAGCAAACAGACCAAATACTAGAAAAAGAAGTTTTGCAATTGGCCGATGCAGCTAAAACATCATTAAAAAGTTTAATCAAAAAAAATGTTTTAACGCAAGAAGATCAATTATCGGCACCTTTAAAAACCAAGCCAGCCAAACAAATAGAGCTTAGCAAATCGCAAGAGCTTACCTTAAGAAATATTCATGCTGGTTTTGCCGAAAATAAACCGGTTTTATTGCATGGTGTAACCTCATCGGGCAAAACAGAAATTTACATCTGCCTAATACAAGAAGCACTTAAAAGACATAACCGCGCATTGTATTTAGTGCCCGAAATATCGTTAACAACGCAGCTCACCAACCGTTTACAGTTGCATTTTGGCAACCAAGTTGTTGTGTATCATTCTAGATTATCGCATAGAGAGCGCCTTGCCGTGTACAAAAGATTACTCACCGAAAATGAGCCCTTAATTCTTTTAGGTGCCCGAAGCGCCCTTTTGCTGCCCTTAGAAAATTTGGGCATAATTGTGATAGACGAAGAGCACGATTCTTCTTTTAAACAGCAAGATCCAGCACCAAGGTATAACGCCAGAGACGCGGCACTTTTTCTGGCGAAGCTCAACAACTGCCCCATTTTACTTGGTTCTGCAACCCCAAGTGCAGAAAGCTACTACAACGGTTTAGTTAATAAGTTTAAAACGGTACAGTTAACAGAACGATTTGGTGGAGTGAAAATGCCTGTAATTGATGTTGTAGATGTTAGAAAAGAAACACTTTGGAAAAGTATGCACGGGCACTTTTCACCGCAACTTCTCGGTGCCATTGAAGAAACGCTAAAGAATAATAAAAAGGTAATTCTGTTTCAGAATAGGCGTGGATATACGCCCGTTGTACAATGCACAAGTTGCGGACATACACAAGAATGTGTGCAGTGCGATATTTCGCTTACCTACCATAAATTCAGTAATCTTTTAAAATGTCATTATTGTGGATTTAGCACAAAACCATCGCCTAAATGCCCACAGTGCGGCAATCATGAGTTAAAAGAAGTTGGCTTTGGCACCGAAAAATTAGAAGAAGAACTACAAACCCTTTTACCTGAATCTAAAATCGCCCGTTTGGATCTAGATTCTACACGTAAGAAAAACGCTTTTGAAAACATCATTACAAAATTTGAAAAAGGCGATGTAGATATTCTTATAGGTACCCAAATGGTTACCAAAGGGCTAGACTTTACAGATGTGTTATTGGTAGGTATTGTAAGTGCCGATAGCCTCCTTTATTACCCTGATTTTAGAGCTCAAGAACGCGCCTATCAACTTATGGAACAAGTTGCAGGAAGAGCAGGAAGACGCAACGAGCAAGGAAAAGTCTTAATTCAAAGTTTTAAACCAGACCATCACATCATTAAGCAAGTGCTTGCGCATAGTTACGAGGAGATGATTAAACAGCAGTTGGCCGAGCGCAAAATTTTTCATTATCCGCCTCACACAAAACTCATTCATATCGATTTTCGGCATAAAGAAATGCCAACGTTAGATGCGGCATCAGAATACTTTGCAAGCAGTTTGCGCAAACAGTTTGGAGATATGATTTTAGGCCCAGAATATCCACCCTCCAAACGATTAAAAGGGTATTACCACAAATCAATATTGTTGAAATTAGAAAAAACGAAATCGGCTAGCCGAGTAAAAACTCATTTGCTACAGTTGCAACATCACATGAATCAACACCCTCCTTTTAAAAGCGTGCGCTGTGTTTTTAATGTTGATCCGTACTAAGACGTTTGTGCAAAACACCCCAAACAATTAAAAACTGGGCAATTCCGTATGTTGCCATGACAAGTACTGAGCTATACGGAAAGCTACCTTTAAACTTGGCAAAAGCCAAAATACAATCTGAGGTAACAAAGAAAATAGCACCTACATAAACCAAGTAAAAGCTTTTTTGAGATACTCCTCCGCTACGGTTTAATGCAGCAAAAAACATTGCAATAAGCACTACTGCGTAAATTATAACGGGTGTAACAAAATCTCCTAAATACGGCATGAGTGTTTTTATAAACCAATACACATATACACCCACAGGAAGAATCAACCAAAAATTTCGTTTCAAAAACCACTCTTTCCCCTTCATTTCTACAACAAAACCGAAAGTAAAAAATAGTTGCGCAAATAAGAAAGCTCCTATTCCCGCTGTAAATAATCCAAAATCATTTACCGAAGAAAACATCAAGAGCACATCGCCAATAAGACTAAAAACAAGTGCTGTTAAAACATATTTCTCGTTTTTGCTTCTGTTTTTTGTTATTAAAACAAAATATGCGATAAGACTAAAAAGCAACATGGGTTTTGTAAACCAAATTAAGGCTTGACTTTCATTCACATCTAAAACTGCCAAATGGGCCAGTAGAATTACGAAATAAATTTTTGCGAAATCTCTAAGTTTCACGGCAATGATTATGTTAGAAATATTTATAAAACAACGTCTTAAAACCCTTTTTTGTTGATGTTTTTAGGTTATAAAAGCCGCGCAAGGTAAGTATATTAAAGCCATTGTTTTACTAGATGAAGTAAATTGGAACAGAAAAATTTGCACGAAATAATTAGGCATTTTAACCTCTCAGACTATATTACTTTTTAGACAAGTTATAATACTCTAATGCCCTAGCCATGTGCTTGTTCAAATTTGCAATTCTAGTTTCATCAGATGGATGCGTACTCATCATTTCTGGTGGTTTAGACCCTCCTGATTCGCTCATTCTTTTCCAAAACTCAGGCGCTTTTCTTGGGTCAAACCCAGCCAATGCCATAAAATAAAGCCCTAATTCATCGGCCTCACTTTCATGTTTTCTGCTAAATGGCAACATTGCACCATACTGAGAACCAACCCCATATGCCAATCCGAACAATTGTTGAGTTTCTTCTGGCTGTTCTGAAAGCGCTACCGAAAGTGCCACTCCACCAAATTGCTGAATCATGCTATGGCTCATTCTTTCATTGCCATGTTCTGCAATAGCATGAGCAATTTCATGCCCCATTACTACTGCTATACCATCATCATCTTCGCAATACGGTAAAATACCCGTATAAAATGCCACCTTTCCTCCTGGCATACAAAATGCATTTACGTCAGGGCTTTCTATTAAATTAAATTCCCATTCATAACCTTCTAGTAAATCTTCATAACCTTCTCTTATTAAAAACTCGGTAGTTGATGCCTGTATTTTACTACCAACAGACTTTACCGCGTTTACTTGAGCCACATTGGTAGATAATTTAGATTGATTTTTCAACTCATTATACTGCTGAAAACTCATGGAGTTTATTTCGGAACTGGAAATGAATTTGAAACTTTTTCTACCTGTTAATGGTACCGTTTTACAAGCAACTATGATTAGTGCTACCAACAATAAACTTACGCTTAACCTCTTCATGTACTTAAAAATATTCGTGCAAAATAATTAAAACGACCGTTGAGGATACGCATAAGAAAAATAAAAAAAACAAGACATACTGTCTCTATTGTGACGCTTATCACGACTTTTTGTCTGCGTATATTGACAATTCTTACTGAAATAAAGATTGGTATTTGATTTGAACATGACCTTTTAGAAATTAATAAAATCTTAAAAACAAGAATAAAATGAGAACACTAAAAAACAACACCGGCTTTTATTTCGATTTTCCATCTGTGATTAACGAAGTGCTTTCGAACGATTTTTCTAAAACTTTCGATAAAAACTTTATTCCAGCAACAAACATTGCCAAACTTGATGAGCAATATATAATTGAATTGGTTATTCCTGGATTTTCTAAGGAGGAAATAAAACTAAATGTAGAAAACGGAAAGCTTATCGTTTCGTCTGAATTTGAAGAAGAAAAAGAAGAAGCAACTAAAAAATTTAATGTTAAAGAGTTTACTAAGAAAACCTTTAGCAGAACTTTTACTTTGCCTAAAAACGAAATAAATGAAGATCAGATCAGTGCGAAGTACACAAACGGAATCTTAACAATATCACTACCTAAGTTAGAAAAGGCCAAAGAAAAAGAGCCAAAGCTTATAACGATAAGCTAAATTGCGCAGAAGGGGTTTAAGGTATCTTAAAACCCCTTTTTTAATGTTGCATCAATTTTTAAAAAAAATGTAACTATTAGGTAATTTGGTTTATAATGGAATCCTATATTTGTAGTCCAAATCAGACAAATAACCACACGCCATGCAAACACTTACCGCGGATGTTACGCAATCGCCTTTCAGACTTCGTTTAATTGCTGAATTAAATTCTGGGATAAGAACCCAACAGAAATTTGAAGAACTCTCTAACAACATTTTAACAAACATTTCGAACGAATTGCTTCTCGTAAGTAATTTTAATGAACGAAAGGAAGTGCTTGAGCAATTAAAAAAACAAATTGATGAAGCGCAAATTATTAGGAGGTTTAATATGATGCATGAATCTCCAAACCATAACAAACAATTAAAAGCCGCACTTTCTCATTTAAGCAATCAATTTAACTTGCGATACGCAAAGTATTTTTATTAAAAATTTTAATTTAGATAATAAAGCCCTCTTATATAGAGGGCTTTATTATTTTAGACTCTTCTTTAAAGCTACCTAAAGTGATTAAAATTACAAGTTTACTTTTCTTATTCCTTTTTGCAAAAACTGCTTTACCGCAAGAAAATACAGCAAATTACGCGCTGCATGTTTATGAACTTATTGTTAACGGTGATGCAAGACTTGCCGATGAATTTGTTGACCTAAATCAATACACCGCTTATGTAGACAGGTTAACAAATTTACCTGAAGAAGATAGAGAACTCATGAAAGATGTTGCGGCAAAATCATACTCAGAAGTAAAAAACACCTTCAATACGGAGTGTTTAAAAATATTAAAGCTCTATCAAGGCGTTAAAAAAAAAGGCTCAACTTTTACTTATTTAAAAAGCATTTTTACACCTAGTAAAAGTTTTCCTGACATTGGTATGCTAACCTGTTTTTACATTGCCAATATTCCCAACGAAGAAGAACCTCTTGAAGATGCCATTCGATTTGAAGTAATTAAAACAAGCTCTGGCTGGCGTATTTTAGACGGGTTTTATGATGATCCAGCCATAAATTAAAAGAATTATGCAAAGACCAAATCCGTTTGAATACCAAGAATACTACGCAGAATATATAAACCAATTACCATATACCAATGGTATAATGGCATTAAAAGAAACCGGCACTAGGCTAAAAAATACACTTTTAAATTTCCCTAAAACTAAGGGCACCTATAAGTATGAAATTGGCAAATGGAGCGTGAATGATCTTTTGTTACACCTCATAGATTGCGAAATTGTTTTTGTATACAGAGCTATGAGAATTGCACGAGGAGACAAAACCGAAATGCCTGGTTTTAATCAGGACGATTATGTGCAAGAGGCAAAAGCTGATTATAAAAATTTAGACGAATTAATTGACCTTTTTGATAAAACACGGCAATTAACATTGGGCATTTTTTCTTCGTTTAATTATACTGATGAGGAAAAAACTGGCAACGCAAATGGAGGAACTGTTTCCTTAAGAGCATTGTGTTACATAATTGCTGGCCATACCCAACACCATACGAACATCTTAAATGAGCGTTATTTGTAATCTGATAGATGCAATTGCCGCCCATTATACCTTACTTTGGCCGCCCATAATATGGGCAACGGCAAACTGTTGCAAACCTTTGTAGTTTGATGAAAATATCTGGATTTACTTTTGTTAAAAACGCAACCAAACTTTATATACCTGCAAAACAAGCTATTGCATCTGTATTGCCCATGGTAGATGAATTTATTGTGGTGCTGGGCAAAAGCGATGATGATGACCATACCCGAGAAGAAATAGAATCGCTAAACAGTGATAAAATAAAAATTGTCGATTCTGTTTGGGATACCAATAGATTTGCGAAGAACACCATTTTTGCACAGCAAACAGATTTAGCCAAAGATGCTTGCACAGGCGATTGGCTTTTTTACATTCAATGTGATGAAGCCATTAAAGAAACCTATTTACCAACCGTTAAAAGGGCCATTGAATATTATCATCCACAAAAAAACGTAGAAGGACTTCTTTTTAAATACAAACATTTTTGGGGCGATTATGAGCATTACAATCAAAGTCATGCTTTTTACCGTAGAGAAATTAGAGTAATTAGAAACCTACCAGAAATTCATTCTTGGAAAGATGCGCAAAGTTTTAGGGTTTATGAGGATTTTGAGCCAACCATGGAAAACTACCAGCGTAAAGAAAGAACGCGCAAATTAAATGTAGCCGAAATAGATGCCGAAATTTTTCACTACGGTTGGGTTCGCCCACCAAAGATGATGCGCAAAAAGCAAAAATCTAACAGCGACTCTTACCACGGTAAAAAAGCAACCGAACAAATTTTTAAAAAGAGCGCGGCAAACTTTGATTATGGCCCCTTAAATAAAATCTCAACATTTAAAGGCAGCCATCCAGATAGTATGCAAGATTGGATTGCAAAACACAATTGGAAAGATGAGTTACAATATTCTGGCAAAAGAATAAAACCAGAAAACCCTGAGCCCCACGAACGCTTTAAGTACAGAGCCCTTACTTGGGTTGAAACAAAACTTTTGGGCGGAAAACAAATTGGTGAGTTTAAGAACTTTACGATTATAGATAAATTTAAAGGATAGATTCAAAGTCATTCATTTAATTTTCATTAAAAATTCGGATAGATTTCTTTCCTTTCCAACATCAATTTACCTCAACCATTGCCTTTTCTTCAGGAGATTCATTACAAAACAAAAAAATATCTCTGTTTTTTTTATCTAAAAAACAGCCTTAAAGCAATTTAAATCAACATATAGTACTTTGCTTTGCTACTTACTTGCTTTAATTTAGTACTATGTTTTGCATAGTACTGTATTATTTTTATCTTTGACCCACACAAAAACACAACTAAAATGAAAAAGCTAGTATTATTTGCCGCTTTAACCGCATTTGCTCTTACGGCCACCGCACAAAAAAAGAATGCCGCTCAGAAAATTTATAATGAGCTAGAAAAAGAAGACGATATCATGACATTGTCTTTTAATAAAAAAATGCTAGAAAGCATAGACACCGATGTAGAATGGGGAGAAACCCTTAGGTACTTAAAAGGTGATTTGCACAGCATTAAAGTAATGTTGATTGACAACGATTCTAAATCACAAAAAATCACAAAATACATTTATAGCCAACTTGATAAAATGGGCTATAAATTGATGAAACTACCCGAGGAAGCCGAAGTTGAATTAGAAAACGAATCGGAGAGAGTTTGGCTTTTTACCAATAAAAAAGGTAAACGCTTTACAGAGGCACATGTTTTAATAGAAGACAAAGATGGCAGCGGCATATTCCTTTCGGTATATGGAGATATAACAGTAACAGAAGAAAAATTATAACTATGAGCTTAAACATCGAGAACACCAAAGCACAAATGCGCAAAGGGGTTCTGGAGTTTTGCATCCTCACTGTACTTAACAATAAAGATGCTTACACCTCAGACATTATAGATGTGCTTAAAGAAGGGAAAATGATTGTTGTAGAAGGCACCCTTTACCCACTTTTAACACGTCTAAAAAATGGCGGTTTACTTGCCTACCGTTGGGAAGAAAGTAAAAGCGGCCCCCCAAGAAAATACTATTCTATTACCCCAGTGGGTAAACAATTTTTAGAAGAATTAGAAAAAACCTGGAACGAATTGGTTCATGCTGTAGAAGTTACAACATCCAAATAACCCTGAAAAATGAACAAGACAATAAATATTAATCTAGCTGGCATTATTTTTTATGTTGATGAAGTTGCCTTTGAACACTTTAGCAACTACCTAAAAAGCGTAAAAAGCCAGTTTGATAACTCCGAAGAGCGCACCGAAATTATAGCTGATATTGAAGCGCGCATAGCAGAACTTTTGCAAAGCAAACTTAGCGATAGCAAACAGGTTGTAAACCTAGAGGATATTGAAAGCATTATTGCCATAATGGGTAGTCCAGAAGATTATGCATTAGATGATGATGACACAACCGAAAAAAAGAAACAAACCAAAACTTCTCAATCCGAATCTTATAACTACAGAGGTCCTAAGAAGTTGTTTAGAAATCCTGACGATAAAATTTTAAGCGGTGTTTCTAGCGGAATTGCGGCCTACTTTGGCATAGATGCCGTTTGGATTAGATTAATTTGGATTGCCCTGTTTTTTGGGTTTGGAACTGGATTTATTTTCTACATCATTTTATGGGCTGTAATGCCAGAAGCAAAAACCACCGCGCAAAAATTACAAATGCGCGGTGAGCCTATTAACATTAGCAATATAGAGCGATCTGTAAAAGAAGAAATGAAAGATGTAAAAGAAAAGTTTTCCAACTTCTCTAACCGCACATCTGTAAAATCTACCAGCCAAAAAATTAGATATGTATTAGAAGATATTATATCTGCTATTTTATCTATTGCCAAAAGCATATTTGGTTTTGTTGCCAAATTTATTGGTGTAATCCTGATGATTTTTGGGGTGTTTATCATAATTGCTTTAATAGGTTTATTCTTTGGCTGGAACACGTTACACATAGACGGCATAGATTGGCAAAATCTTACCGGCTATTTAAACGCCATTTTTCCAACAGGCTCTTACATGTTTTTATTTATGATAGGCCTTGTCATGATTGTTATCGCCCCAATTATTGGCATCATTTTGCTTAGTATGCGCATCTTATTTAATTATCGAACAAAAAATAAAGTAGCAAGTTTTGCCCTTATTGGTGTTTCTGTCATCGGTTTTATCTTCTTGTTTACTACCCTATCATTTTTAGGCAGAAGCTTTGCAAGCAGTGCTACGACAACAGAAATAATTGACGTAAGCAGCGCAGACAAGAATTTTTATTTACAAGTAGATAATTTTGTTGATGATGAACGCCCTTATGAATTAGACTGGACATTAACCGACAAATATCAAATTCTTACCGATATAGAGTTGGATGTAAAACAAACCAGAAAACCTGAACCCTACATTAATATTTCTACATCTAGCAACGGTACCAACAGAATTGAAGCCCGTAAAAGAGCCGAAAACAGAGAGTATTTTACAGATACGAAAGACTCTGTGTTAAGCTTTGCCGATTACTTTTTAATTCCAGCCGATGAAAAGTACAGATTTCAAGAAATGGATATTGTTCTCTATTTACCCGTTGGATACAGCATATATTTAGACAAAAGCATGGGTAACATTATTTACGATATTAAAAATGTAACCAATACCTATGATTTAGATATGCTGGGCTACACGTGGGTTATGACTCAAAATGGTTTGGCTTGCAAAGATTGTGAACAAGGTGAAATAAAATGGCAAAGTTCTGAAGACTGGGAAAATACAGAGGAACAATTTGAATCTGAAGCACAAGAATATGAGCAACAAAAACTAGAAGAAGTACAAAGAAAATTGAAAGAAGCTGAAGAAGAGTTAAATAGACTAAAAAATAAATCTTCTAAATAAAAACCAGCAATTGTTACCCGTTTTTAATCAACCATCGCAATGTCTTGCGATGGTTTTTTTATAAACAAAATCAATTAAAACATCAATTAAAAGTATATTTCAAAAACCTTTTATTCATACAAATTGTATAATATAGCTAGCTATTTTTTAATTTAACATACTTTATAAATGAAAAGCAAGTTTTTACTTCTTCCTATCCTAACTGTTGTTGTTATTGCTTGTTCGGAAACAAACCCAAAAATTAACGATGCAAACCAAAGCACGGTATACAAAGAGTTGGATGAATTACGACAAATAAGCAAAAGATTTTTTGGTACACTTCCCGCAACGGCAGCGAGCAACCAAAACATTTTGAGTGAAGACAAAGTAGAATTAGGTAAAAAGCTTTATTTCGATACCCGTTTAAGTGCCGATAACACCATAAGTTGTAATTCTTGCCACAACCTCAACAACGGCACAGGGGTAGATAATCTCTCATTTTCTCCGGGTGTAAATGGTACGCTTGGCGGAAGAAACTCCCCTACTGTGCTAAACGCAGCTTTTCATAGTTCGCAATTTTGGGACGGACGTAGCGCTAGCATAGAAGAGCAAGCCGGAGAGCCTATTTTAAACCCTGTAGAGATGGCAATGCCGAGCGAAAAAGCAGTAGTTGATAAACTTAAAAAAACAACCGATTATCCACCACTGTTTGCCAAAGCATTTCCAGATGATGCTGATGCGCTTAGCTATGCAAACTTAGAATTGGCCATTGGTGCTTTTGAGCGCACGTTAATTACGCCTTCTAGATATGATGAGTTTATTGCTGGCAATGATGAGGCACTTACGGAAAAAGAACTTGCAGGTTTAAAAACGTTTATTGATGCTGAATGTACAACATGCCACAATGGTAAAGCATTTGGTGGAAACATGTTTCAGAAATTTGGTTTGTACGGAAACTACTGGGAGCATACAAACAGCAAAAACATAGACAATGGCCGTTTTGATGTAACCCAAAACGAAAGCGACAAATACATGTTTAAAGTACCCTCGTTACGCAACATTGCTAAAACAGCTCCTTACTTTCATGATGGTAGCGTTGCCGATCTTGGCCAAGCAGTGAAAATTATGGGTGAATTACAAACCGAGAAAAAGCTAACAGCAACAGATGTAGACAATATTGTAGCTTTTCTTACCAGCTTAAACGGAAACCTTGATCCGGCTTTAATTGCGCAGAACTAATTGCATTACATCATTATTGAATTTCAAAAAAAAGAGGTTGTTTCTTGTAAACAGCCTCTTTTTTGCTTTTTAATATTTCCTTAAAAGTGAGCTTATATATTCTACTCTGGTTTTTTAAAAACAAATAGATGCAGCAGCATTGCCAATAGCCCTCCAATTACATAACACAATAAATCTACCCACAAAAAACCCTGACCTAGAACTAACGCAACTATTTTGTGTTTGCGCAAATTCACCAACCAATCAGGCTGCAATAACTGACTAAATTCTATGAGGAAACATATTGCCACGCTATATACCAAAAGCTTTGCAATAGAAAAACTTGGTTTAATAAATGCCACAATGAAAAACATCATGGTAGCATAGAGTACATCGCCAATATAGGGGTAAATAATTGTTGGTGTTAAAGAGGTACGAGAAAGCAAGCCTAAAGCAATAATACCCGCTACGAGTAAAAAAAAAGGCTATTCTGCTTGGTTTAATCAACTTTGTTTACTCTTTCTTGTTCCTGCTTTTTATCTGCGCGCATATTTATCAATTCAACAATTAATGAAAATGCCACAGCAAAATAAATATACCCTTTAGGTACGTGAGCTCCTGCGCTTTCTGCCACCAATAAAAATCCTATTAAGATTAAAAAAGAAAGTGCCAATATCTGAAGTGAAACATGCTTTTCTATAAATGTTGCAATTCTTCCGGCAAAAACGAGCATGATAATCAGAGAGATAACTACAGCAATAATCATAATAGGTAGGTTTCTTGTCATGCCAATGGCAGTGAGAATACTATCAAAACTAAATACGATATCTAACAACGCAATTTGCACGATAGCCGCCACAAAATTTGTTGCTGCTTTGCCTGCATTGCTTTTTTCTTTATTCTCTGTAACCCTAATTTTATGATGTATTTCCTTGGTGCTTTTTGCCAATAAGAACATACCGCCCAAGAACAAAATCGCATCTCTACCGGTAACTTCATGACCCAGTATTTCAAACAAAGGTTTGGTAAAACCAATAATCCACGTAATACCTAAAAGCATAACAACTCTAAATACAAGCGCCAGCGCAATGCCCATTGTACGGGCCTTTCCGCGTATACTTTCGTCTAATTTATTTGTTAAAATGCTTATAAAAATAATATTATCTACACCCAATACTATTTCTAAAAAGGTAAGGGTTATAAGTGCAATTAAGCCTTCGGCTGTTAAAATTTCTGCCCACATATAGGTAGTTTTATTGGCGGTAAATATCACGAACTATTCTTAAAAAAAATAGATTGACCATTTAACATTTTTTGATTTTATATGCCTTACAAAAAGGCACAAAAAAGGCCGATTCAAAAAAAAAAAAGAATGAACCGGCCTAAATATTGATTTTAAGAATTCGCTATTTTAAAAACGAATATTTTGACCCGTAGTAAAGATGCTGCTCAACAAAATCTGTTGGGAAAGTAATTTCAACATCTATCATTTTGCCGTTTTCCATAATTGGTTTCATTACTGGATTTATAAACCCAGAATATGGGGCAATGTTAAGCTTGGTGCTTCTTTCTAGCACTTCTGCATGCAATGCAGGATCTACTTTTACACCGTAGTTTTCTACCAATGCTTTGCCTGCATCGTAATCTCCTTCGCTTTTAATGCGCTGAATTTCTCTTAACAATTCACCAAATATTGCTCTTAATTTATCATAGTCATTAATGACAAAATAGGTTTTGCCTTCAACCACCTTTTTCTCTATTACGTTATCTGGTAAGCCTTTTTCGTACGCCCAAGAAGCGTTAAGCTGACGGTTGCGCATGTGGTCTTCTTCAATTTCTTCACCTGGTTTTAATCTGCGCAATTGCAACATCATACCGTTGGCTATGTAATTGTCATACTCGGCCAAAGCAGCTCCGTTATCTTGCAACAAACCAATTTCTACCATTTTAGGATCCATGATATAATATAACGCAACCAAATCGGCACGTGCTTCTTCTAGCGTACTTGCGTAGTTTTTCATGGTTTCTTTAGGGGTTCCAACACCTGGGTTAATCTTACCAGAAGCGTGTCCCACAACTTCGTGCAATGCTGTATGCATGGCGCTACCAAGCTGGCCGTATTTTTCAGCTCTCTCATTATGCTCAGTGCTAAATCCAAACTCTTCTTGCATTCCTTTTCCACCCGCTTCGTGGTATGCATATTCTATATTTCCTAAGCTAACAGATTTTGATCCATGTTTTGCACGAATCCAGTTGGCGTTTGGTAAGTTTACACCTATTGGAGTTGATGGAGTTGCATCTCCAGCTTCTCCAGCAACGGTAACCAACTTGTAGGTTACGCCTGTAACTTTTTCTTTTTTATGCTCGTCCATAATTGGCGAGTTATCTTCGAACCACTGTACATTATCTGCAACAACGGCCATTCTTTTAGATGCCTCAAAATCTTTAATCTGCACAATGGTTTCGTAGCTACCACGGTATCCTAATGGGTCATTATAAACTTCGATAAAACCGTTAATGTAGTCAATATCGCCCTCTGTGGCTTCAACCCATGCAATGCTGTATTCATCCCATGTTTCTAAATCGCCTGTTTTGTAATACTCAATTAATAATTTAAGGGCATTGCCTTGCGCTTCGTTTTCGGCATATTTCACAGCTTGCTCTAAATTCTCCACAATTTTGCTTATTGCACTGCCGTATAAACCGTTTACATGCCATACTTTTTCTTCCAATTCACCATTTTCATTTCTTACCAAAGTAGAGTTTAACCCGTACGAAATGGCTTCTAAATCTTCTGTATCTATAATGGCTTTATAAAAATCTTCTACCTCTTTCTGCGTTACATCAGGACCGTAAAAATTTACAGCCGATGAAAGCACTAAATCTCCATCTCCTGCTTTTACAACTTTTTTAGCATCCACATCAGGGTTAAAAATTGCCTCCATCGCCTCTTCTGACAGCGATTGATTTGTATTTGCCAATAATTGCTCAAAATATGCACGATTCATTTCTGGTAAAAACTTGGCATTGCTATAGTGATGATGAATACCGCTAGAGAAAAATACACGCTTGGCATACACCATAAAATCTTGCCAAGACTGTTCTTCTTTATCTCCTTGGTAATTTGCAATAATTCCTTCTAGGGCATGTCTTATTTCTAGGTTGTGTCTATAATTCATGTCCCACATAATATCTCTACCTGCAAGACCTGCTTCGTTTAAATAATAAACCAACATACGCTGGTTTGCGCTTAACTCATCCCAACCTGGCACCTGATAACGCAAGACTTTAATATCTGCAAACTGCTCGGTTTGCCAAACAAACTCTTCATTCATTTCTTCCGTAATTTCTATTTCTTCTGTTCCCTGTTCGCAGGCTACTAAAAGCGCTAAGCAACTGGCATAAGCAAAAAATTTTTTCATTCTTTTTTTCTTTAATGTCTATTTTTTTACAGTGGCCGAATATACTAACTAAACACTTGTGTAAGAATTGACCCCGAACAAGTGAAGAAGAAAAATATATCTTTGGTCTACCTAAAAATTAAATATCATGAAAGTTTTAAAAATTATTTTAATTGTACTTGTAGTCATTATTGGCGGAATTGCCATCTGGCTTTCTACCATGGATGGAAAATTTGACGTTTCCAGATCTGCATTTATTGATGCTACACCAGAGGCTGTTTATGCTGAAGTATCTGACTTTAAAACATGGCCAGAGTGGGGGTCGTGGTTTGAGAAAGACTCTACAATGAAAGTTACTTTTGGCGATGTATCTCAAGGCCAAGGAGCAGAATACAGCTGGATTGGCGAAAATTCTGGTGCTGGAAAAATGACGATTGTAAAAGCCGAACCCAATAGCAGCATGCAAACAGAAATTACGTTTGAAGGCATGGGAAGCTCTAGCGGATTTTGGACATTTGTAGAAAAAGATGGCGGAACCGAAGTGACCTGGAGTATGCGTGGCGAATTACCATTTTATGTAAGCTTTATGGCGGAACAAATGGATGCCAGTGTAGGGCCAGATTTTGAAGCAGGACTTGCAAATCTTAAAGAGCGCCTAGAGTCTAGAGCACCTGCCTTAGACATTTCTGTTGTTGAGCTTAAACCAACAGCCATGTTTTACATGCATCATGAAATTACTTGGGAAGAAATGAGCAGTGATTTGTTTGGTAATAGCTATGGTGAGATCGCTAATTATTTAGGTGAGGATGCTTCATTGATGACTGGCGCACCACTTGCTGTTATACATGAATGGAATGAGGTTGACAAAACAACGGTTATGGATATTGCAATGCCCAACGCATCTGAAAAAACAGGAAATGATGTTGTACTTAAAGGAATGACTCCATCTGGAAAAATGCTAAAAGCCGTTCATATTGGGTCTTACGATTCTTCTGGAGAAACGCATTACTTAATAGATGATTACATCTTAAAAAACGGATTAGAAATGAATGGATCTGTAATGGAAGTTTATGTGGTTGGGCCAGCCACTGAACCCGACACAGCCAACTGGGTAACAGAGATATATTACCCCATTAAGTAATTTATAGTTTACACAAAAAAAGAGCCTCAGCAATGCTGAGGCTCTTTTTTTACAAGGAATACTTAATGTAAAATTTTAAAAACACATTCGCGCAGCAAGTCATATTCATTGGTGCTAACATTATCAACTCCTTTGCTTTTAACATCAAGCTCTGCTAAATAACCTATAATGCGTACAGTTTTGTTTAGCGAATAATGGCGCATACCAACTACGTGGTCTCTTACACCATACGTAGATGTACCCAACGCTTTGGCCAAATTATATTCATTTTTATCTGGTGTTGCGTGTACTATAAGCATTTTACTAAAATAGGAGTACATTAAACTATTTGTAACTACCACAGGGTTTTTCTTAGGATTCTGAGAAAAATATTTTACAATTTTATTGGCCTTTAATACATCTTTATGCGCAAGTGCCGAGATAAACTCAAAATTGTTATAGTCTTTACTTACTCCAATATTTTTCTCTATATCATCGGGAGTAATGTTGCTGCTTTTAGAAACAACAAGCATTAATTTTTTAAGCTCGTTATTTAATCTACTCAAATTAGAACCTACAAACTCGGCCAACATTAAGGCCGCCTTTGGTTCTATATGGTATCCAAAGGCTTTTAAATGGTTGGTAATCCACGGTGGAATTTGATTGTCGTAAAGTTTTTTACTTTCTAAATAAACGTGCTTTTGACGCAATTGCTTGGTGATGGTTTTTTTACCATCCATTTTTTTGTGCTTATGCGCCAGCACTAAGATGTTATTGGGTACAGGGTTTTTTATGTAATCTAAAAGTGCTTCAATATTTTTTAATTGTTGAGCTTCCTTCACAATAATTACGCGCCTGTTGCCCATCATGGCAAAGCGTTTTGCTTCATCTACAACCAACATTCCATCTACATCCTTGCCGTACAAAATAACCAAATCAAAAGCTTTTCCGGCCTCATCTAAACTATGCTCCTCTATATAATCGGTAAGTTCATCAATAAAGAAATCTTCTTCTCCATCAAACAAATAAACAGGCGCGTAACGCCCGTTGTGTAAATCATGCAATATGCTTTGGTATGTGCTAGCCATTAGGCGAAAATAATTTTTTAAGGCCGATTCTTATCTCAGTCGTTGTGATATTTTTCTCCGCGTAAAATTGTAAAGGCTCTGTACAGCTGTTCCACAAAAAATGGCCGTATCATTTGATGGGTAAAGGTCATAGGCGATAGCGAAATTTTTCCATCCGCCCTTTTGTACAATGCATCATCAAAACCAAATGCACCTCCAACAATAAAAACCAATCTTTTTGGTGCGGCATTCATCCACTTTTGCAAGGTATCAGCAAATTTTCTAGAGCTGAGTTTCTGTCCGTTTTCATCAAGCAAAATGCATTTATCTGCCGGCTCTAAAAACTTTAACAATGCGGCACCTTCAAGCTTTTTTACTTCTTGTGCACTTTTGTTTTTCCCTTTAATATCATCAATAGTTACCATTTCAAAAGTTGAATAATGCTTCAATCGATTTTCAAATTCTTCAATTCCGAGAGAAAGCCAGTTTTGGTTTGTTTTGCCTACAACAAGAAAAATAATCTTCATTTTATTGCTATTGATTGCCCCTTAAAAGTTGGCTATTTTGCGCAAAAATAATCTCTACCGGATGATGCTTTCTGATTTACCTTATTTAGATGATTTAATAGACCAAGCTTTACGCGAAGATTTGGGCGATGGAGACCATAGCTCCTTGGCCTGCATTCCATCAAAAAACATAGGCAAGGCCAAGCTTTTGGTTAAGGAAAAAGGAATTTTGGCCGGTGTAGAATTGGCGGAAAAAATCTTTAAAAAAGTTGATGATGGCTTTTCTTTGGATATAAAAATTAAAGACGGTACACCTGTAAACCCGGGCGATATTGCTTTTTATGTAACAGGACCAAGTCAAAAACTACTAACTGCAGAGCGTGTTGTACTAAACTTTATGCAACGCTTAAGTGCCATTGCCACCCAAACCAATGCGTATGTTAAGTTGCTTGAAGGCACAAAAACCAAAATATTAGATACACGTAAAACAACGCCAGGGTTACGCTATTTAGAAAAATGGGCCGTAAAACTTGGTGGTGGCGTAAACCACAGAATAGGTCTTTTTGATATGGTTATGCTAAAAGATAACCACATAGATTTTGCGGGCGGCATTAAAGAAGCTATTGTAAGCACGCAAAACTACTTGGTAAAAAACAACAAAAATTTAAAGATTGAAGTTGAAACAAGAAACTTAGACGAAGTAAAACAAGTACTAGAGGTTGGTGGCGTACATCGTATTATGTTAGACAATTTTAATTATAATGATACGAGGGAAGCAGTGAAGCTAATTGATGGTACATTTGAAACAGAAAGTTCAGGCGGAATTACAAAAAATACCATAAGAGAATATGCCCTTTGTGGTGTAGATTTTATTTCGGTTGGCGCATTAACCCATAGTGTAAATTGCATGGATTTAAGTTTAAAAGCTATAGATTAACCCAAATGCCAAAGTTTTGAAAGAAGACAAATGCAAGAATTAAAATCGCTTTTCAATAAACTTTTAGATAAACTAAAAATACTATTGCGCGTAGTTGCGGTGCAAAGCAAAAGAATTAAACTACCTTTTTTTGAGGGGCTTAGTCTTTATGACGTAACCACATTTTTCTTTAAAGGGTTGTACGAAGGTGCCGTTACTACCCGTGCCGGCAGTATTTCGTTTAGCTTTTTTATGGCACTTTTTCCCGGGCTCATTTTTATTTTCACCCTTATTCCCTTTGTGGCCGGAGAAGGCATGCAAGATGATATTTTTGAATTGCTTAAAGATGTGCTTCCACCCAATAGCTTTGAACTTGCCGAATCTACCATCATAGATATTATTAGCATTAAGAGAGGTGATTTATTGTGGCTTACGCTTATTTCTACCTTGATTTTTGCTACCAACGGAACCCTTTCTTTAATCACAAATTTTTCAAATGGATTTCATAAAATAGAGTACAAAAACTTTTGGCAACAGTATGTAAGTGCCATCCTATTAACCATTGCGTTAATCTTTCTGCTCATCCTTTCTTTAACATTGGTTTCGTTGGGAGAATCATTTTTTGATTGGATTGTTTCTAAAGGCTACATCGCACAATTTGCTGCTGATCTTATGCGAATTGCACGCACCATCATCATACTATTTACCATCTTATTTTCTATTTCTTTAATGTACAATTACGGCCCTATAAAGGGCAAGCATTGGAAACTAATTTCGCCCGGAAGCATTTTGGCCACTACATTAATAGTTCTCTCTTCTATTGCCTTTGGTATTTATGTAACCAACTTTGCCCAGTACAACAAACTTTACGGTAGTATAGGAACGCTACTTGTAATTTTGCTTTGGATTTACATTAGCGCCATCGGGCTTATTATTGGTTTTGAATTAAACGCCAGTATTGCCGGAGCAAAATCACAATTAGAAGAAGAGCAATCTTTAATGAGTAAACTGTAAAATATTAGCCTCACAATTGTTGCAATAACCCTGCGAAGCTGCCATAAATAAAAGCACCTTTGCCGCATGAATAAATTGCAAAAAGACCAACAGGCCATTCTTAAAAAATTAAATATTGCCGCATTAAACAAAATGCAGCTAGATGCGCAAAAAACCATTTTAGCACATGATGATGTTATCCTTCTTTCACCAACAGGCTCTGGAAAAACATTGGCTTTTTTGCTTCCAATTCTTGCTCAATTAGACCCTAATTGCACCGAAATTCAAACGTTAATATTAACTCCGTCTAGAGAACTGGCTATACAAATAGAACAGGTAATTAGAGAAATGGGCACAGGCTTTAAAGCCAATGCTGTGTATGGCGGGCGAGCTGGGTCTAAAGATAGAATTGAACTAAAACACAAACCGGCCATCCTAATTGGCACTCCCGGCCGAGTAGCAGATCACATCCGCAGAGGCACATTTACCACGCATTTTATTTCCACCTTTGTGTTAGATGAGTTTGATAAATCGTTAGAAATTGGGTTTGAAGACGAAATGGTTGAAATTGCTTTCGCCCTAAAAAAAGTAAAAAAGAGAATTTTAACATCGGCTACAAACAGTATTGAAATTCCACGGTTCATTAGACTAAACGAACCCAAAACGCTAAATTATTTAACTCATAAAAACGAACAACTAGAACTTGTCACGGTTCTTTCTCCCGCCAAGGACAAATTAAAAACACTGGTTACGTTGCTTAAAAGTTTAGAAGATAAACCGGGCATTATTTTCTGCAATTACAAAGACACTATAAATTGGGTTAGCAATTTGCTGCAAGAACACAACATTGCGCATGGCTGTTTTTATGGCGGATTAGAACAGCAAGATCGCGAACGCGCCTTGATAAAATTTAGAAATGGTACACACAAAATATTATTGGCTACAGATTTGGCCGCACGGGGTATTGATGTGCCAGAAATAGAGTTTATTATGCACTATCAACTACCGCACAGAAAAGAAGAATTTACCCACCGCAATGGGCGCACCGCCAGAATGATGAGTGACGGAACAGCTTACATTTTACGTTGGGAAAAAGAAAATTTACCTGATTTTATTGTTGAGGCTGAGCCTAAAATTCTTTATGAAAAAGACATTGCTAAACCCCAAAATGGCGTAGAAAAACATTGGCAAACGTTATTTATTTCGGGCGGTAGAAAAGACAAAATTTCTAAAGGCGACATTGCCGGACTGTTTTTTAAACAAGGAAATCTAACCAAAGAAGAATTGGGTGTAATAGAAATTAAACAAGATTGTGCTTTTGTATCGGTAGAAAAAAGTAAAGCCGAAGCCGTTTGCGAAAAGTTAAACAACAGTAAACTCAAAAAGAAAAAGGTGCGAATATCACTTGCCTAATTTCTTTTTGTCAAAAGGTTTCCCCCGTTCTTCTTGCTTTGGGCCGCGCATGTAAATAACCAATCCGTTTAAAAAATTGCGCAAAATTTGGTCTTGCAATTCCATGTATTTGGGGTGGTCTTCTTTTCTGAAAAAAGCACCCAACTCACTTTTAGATATTCTAAAATCTACCAGCTTTAATATCTCAACAATCTCATCATCACGCAGTTTTAATGCAACCCTAACTTTCTTTAAAACATCATTGTTTGTTAAGCCCATACCAAAATAAATTTTGCGCAATTTAGGGCAAAAGTTTCCCTTGTTTTAAGCCAACCCATTTTTACCTTTTCAATTTCTTTTACATTTGAAATAAACTTTCACCATTATCATGCAAAAACTTTCAATTCTTCTCGTATTCTTCTTTTCGGCAATCCTGCTAAAGGCACAAAATCCAAATAGCAAAATTCTAGGCATTTGGTGGAATGAAGAAAAAACAAGCCGTGTAGAAGTATTTGAAGAGAATGGTAAAATTTACGGCAAAATAGTTTGGCTTAAAAAAACCACCAATCCAGATGGGTCTAGTCCGCGAACAGATATCCACAACCCCAATCCAGATGTGCGAAAAAGAGAATTAATTGGCACCATTATTTTAAAAAACCTAGAGTGGGATGACGATGATAACGAATGGGATGATGGCGAAATTTACGACCCCGCAAGCGGTAAAACGTACAGTTGTTATGCTCACTTACAAAAAGATGGGAAACTATATTTAAAAGGTTACGTGTTGGGCATGCCTTTTTTAGGCCGCAGTACGCTTTGGACTCGCTACACAAACTAACTTTTAATAAGAGCTGCGCGCAACATATCTAATGCCGCAAAAGCACTCTTTTTAATATTTCGGTCTCTGTGGGTTCCAAACTGAAATTTTTTTGCCGCTGTAATTGTAGGCCCGGCTAATGCTATCCAAACAGTGCCAACAGGTTTTTCTTTTGTTCCGCCATCGGGGCCAGCAATGCCACTCGTGGCTAGCGCCCAGGTAGAATTAAAGTTTTTTCTTGCTCCTTCCGCCATTTGCTTTACCACCTGCTCGCTTACAGCACCGTTGCTTTCTAGCACCTGCTTATCTACCTGCAATGATGATATTTTCACCTCATTGGCATACGCAACTACACTGCCTAAAAAATAAGCCGAACTACCCGATACACTTGTAATTTTATGCGCAATGTATCCGCCTGTACAACTTTCTGCGGTACTCAACGTATGCTTCTTTATGTTTAGCAATCCACCAATAATTTGCTCTAATGTTTCGGTATCTGTGCCGTAAACCACATCGCCCAATATTGTTTGAAGCAAACTTACTTTTTCAGCCAAATCTCGCTCAATGCTTTCTTTATCTTTCCCTCTAGCACTCAACCTTAAGCGCACCATTCCGGGGCGAGGCAAATACGCCAATTTTATGTGAATTGGTAAACCATTCTCAAAATAAGATATCCGTTCTGCTAACTCACTTTCGGGCACTCCAACAGTAAGCACCGTTTTATGCACAATATGTTGGCGTATTAATTCTTTTATGGCAATGGGCAACACTTGCTCCTCCATAATGTGTTTCATTTCATAAGGCACACCGGGCATAGACACAATCAAGCGCTCATTTTTATTAAAAAGCATACCGGCAGCGGTACCCATGTAGTTTGGTAAAATTCGGCAACCATCGGGTAGCATGGCTTGCTCTTTATTAGCAGCTGCCGGAACTCTATCCAATGCGGCAAACAACTTTTCTATGTGCGCATAAATTTCGGGCTGATAGATCAACTTCATGTTGTAGTAGTCGCACAATGTGTTCTTAGTAACATCGTCTTTAGTAGGACCTAAGCCCCCTGTAATGAGCACCAATTTGGTTTCGGGATACAATGCATCTAACGCATCAGTAATGGCTTCTTTGGTATCGCTAATACTGCTAATGCGCAGCACATCTATACCAATTAAATTTAGCTGTTGGCCCATCCAAGCCGAATTAGTATCTACAACTTGACCGATTAGAATTTCATCTCCAATGGTAATAATTTCCGCCTGCATATTTGCTTTTTGTAATCTTGCACAAATAAAGATAATCCATGAAGAAATTAGTTTTTTTAAGCAGTTTTTTACTGCTTTTGTTTACCGGTTGCGATGAGCTAAACCACCTAGTAAGCCAGTACCCCGATGTGGCTAACCAAACAATGGCACCAACCCAAACAGAAATAGTAGCGGGTCTTAAAGACGCGTTAAAGGTGGGTATTAAAAATGCTGTGAAGTCTACCAGTAAAAAAGATGGTTTTAATGGCAATAGTTTAATTCACATCCCTGTGCCAGATGAGGCACAAAAGGTGGTAGAAGTTGTAAACACACTTGGATTAAACAGCTTGGTAGGCGATTTTGAAACGAGCCTAAACAGAGCTGCAGAAGAAGCTAGTGGAAAAGCGGTAGATATTTTTGTGAACTCAATTACACAGATGACTTTTAATGATGCCGTAGCCATTTGGAAGGGAGATGATAACGCAGCAACCGAATATCTAAAAAGAACATCATACACCCAACTGGAAGATGCTTTTGACCCCATTACTAAAAAAGCCATTGAGGATGTTGGCGTTACCGCCTATTGGGATGATCTTGCAAAAGTGTACAACAATGTGCCTTTTGTAACCAAGGTAAACCCTGATCTAAACAAATACGTAAATGAAAAAGCCATAGACGGATTGTTTTTAATGGTTGCCAATGAAGAAAAAAAGATTAGAGAAAATCCTGCAGCTCGTGTTACAGATATTCTGAAACGCGTATTTGGGTACCAAGGGTAACCAAGTCTTAAACATAAAAATGCCGCACTATTTGTGCGGCATTTTTTATTGAGCTATTTCTAGTTTATTAAAACGCTTGGAATCCTGGCGCAAATTTGCTTGGTTTTGGTGTAACGCACATCACCGGAATTTCCGCATTGTACAATACATCTTCCACTTCATTTCCGCCCATGCGTATAACGCCTGGTTCTTCATCTTCCATAATAATAATCATGTCTGCATTTACCTCGTTGCAGTAATTTAAAATACCAATAGGCACAGATTTTACTTTGGTCTTTATTATCTCGCTAGACGCTTCTACACCATGATCTTTAATAAAATCTGTAACCAGGTTTACATGAGGCGTAAGTTTTTTAAACTCTTCTTTGTTGTTAGAGATAGCAACAACCTTAACCTTCGCACCAAAAATTCTCGCCCAATGCAAGCATTCACCCACTTTCTCCTTGCTTTTTCTATCAAGCATCATCGGAAATACAATGGTTTTTATTTCTGTGGCACTTCTTTCGCCTTTAATAGTAATAACGGGCTGCTCTACATTTTTAACTACGCGAAAAGCATTAGAGCCAACCATCTTCTTGTTAAAGTTTTCTGGGCGACCATTGGTTCCCATAACCACCAACTCAGCCGAAATTAAATCTGCTACACGGGCAATCTCTTCGTAAACTTCTCCTCTGCCTACCATCGTTTCCATGAATAAACCATGGTCTTTGTAGTTGTCTATTATCTCGTTAAGCTTTTTAAGCGCTTCTTCTTTTAAGCCATCTTCGTCTCTTTCTTTTCCAAAAAGTTTTTCCCAAAAACTATTTGATTCTACAACAGATAACAATACGATTTCTGCTTTTATATGCTTTGCGATAATGACCGCATGATCCAAAGCTTTTAATGATTGTTCCGAAAATCCAACGGGAACAAGAATTCTTTTTGATTTTTCTGACATGGAAGAGCCTTTTATTAACTTTCGCGCAAAAGTAATCCGCAAAAACAACATGTCCAATCATTTTATTCCATCTTCTGAATTGATTATAAACCCAGATGGTAGCATCTACCATTTGCGT
This sequence comes from Bacteroidia bacterium, assembly GCA_030424545.1. GTDB lineage: Bacteria > Bacteroidota > Bacteroidia > Flavobacteriales > Schleiferiaceae > JAUHWL01. The sequence continues at coordinate 112,294 of JAUHWL010000006.1, read as the reverse complement.
TTAAAACCAGGAGAAATTGCCCCTACCATTTTAACCGTTGGTGACCCTGATCGGGTTGAAAACGTAGCACAATACTTTGAACAAATTGAATTTACAAGGCAGCAAAGAGAGTTTAAAACTTCAACAGGAACGTATAAAGGCACGCGATTAACCGTTATTTCTACGGGCATAGGCACTGATAATGTAGATATTGTTCTCAATGAACTTGATGCTCTTTTTCAATTTGACTTTGAGACGCGGCAAAAGAAACCTACACATACACCATTAAACATTATACGCATTGGCACAAGTGGTGCCGTACAAGAAAGTATTGCTTTAGATAGCTTTATTGCGTCAGAACACGCGCTGGCCTTTGATGGGCTTTTACCTTTTTATGCCAACCATCCGTTTGAAACACCAAACAATTGGCCGAATGAATTAGCTCAAATTTGTCCTTTAATCACTACGGCTTCGCGCGATTTAATAAATAAAGTTCCCGAAAAATTTGCTTTAGGCATTACGGCAACCATGCCAGGGTTTTATGCTCCACAAGGCCGCAGTTTCAGATTGCCTTCGGTTTTTAATACCCAATTGGATGCACTAAAAAACCTAGACATCAACCATAAAAAAGTAACCAATTTAGAAATGGAAACGGCAGGTATTTACGGCTTAAGTCAACTTTTAGGCCATCAAGCCATTTCGTTTAACGCTATTTTGGCCAATAGAACCACGGGTGAGTTTAGTCAAAACCCAGCAAAAACGATAGACGCTTTGATACAAGAAGTTTTAAACTGGGTAATTACTGAAGTTTAAACTTCATTATTCCGTTACGGGAATTGCAATTTGGTACGAATGGTTTTTCGAATTATTTAAATAACTCTGGCGCAACCAAGGATTGTAATATTTAAGCGTTTTGTAACTCATACCGTAGTTTTTAGCAAAAACGGTAAACTCAGAAATTGTAGTATCTATGGAAACTAGTTTAACTTGGTCTGGTGCATACAAATCTTTATCTCTAAAATGAAAACCGTAGGCTTTTGGGTTTTCCATAATGGCTTTTATTGCAAGTAACCTAAACACATATCGCTGCGTTTCAGAATTTAAAAGCAAATCGTAATAATTATCGGCATCTTGTCTCTCTAAAGCCTTGTTTAATCCACCCATGCCCATGTTATAGCTGGCTGCAGCCATTGTCCAAGTACCAAATTTATTATAAGCATCATTTAGATATTTACAAGCTGCTTCGGTAGATTTTTCCAAATGATAGCGTTCATCAACTTCGTTGGTTATCTCAAGGCCATACTCTTGCCCGGTACCTTTCATGATTTGCCAAAAACCAGTTGCCCCAGCAGGAGATACAATGTTTTGCAAACCACTTTCTATCAACGCCAAATATTTAAAATCGTCCGGTACTCCATTCGCTTTTAAAATGGGTTCAATAACAGGGAAATACCGATTTGCTCGTTTAAACATCAATATGCTATTGCTTTGCCAATATGTATTTACATGCATTTCTCTATCTAGGCGCTCATAAACATCTTGATCTGAAAGTGGTGGAGCTTCGCCTGCAAAAGATATAGAAGCGGGAATTGGCACTGCATATATAGAATAAGAATCTTGAAAAAGTTGAGCGTACTGTTTATCTTCTGTAACATCTCTGGTGCCTTGTGTAAACAGCAAAGAGGTTGTTCCAACAAGCGCCAAAATCCCTAAAGAGTAAATCCATTTATTCATGCCACAAAAGTAAGATTTGAACAGACTGAAAAATGTAAATGCAAAAAATTATAGTTGGAGAAAAGAAAGGCTATTTTTTAATTATAAATCTTACTATCTTAGAGCATTCAAAACTAAAAAACCCAAGCTATGCAACCATTAATTACTCACAAACAGCAACTTACCCCCCCCCCCATGTAATAATCAAACTACTTATCTTCCTCGGGGTATTTATCAGTTTACAGAATTTGAAAGCACAAAACTGTAGCAATGCAACGGGAATGGTACACCAACAAGCATTTGATTTTATTGAAACGAACGGAGCGGCCTACGCGTTTATTAATTTACATAATGATGTATTGAGCGTTGGCGTGAACATAGACCAAGGTGGAACTTGGCCACATACTTGGACTTTACTTGAAGGCAATTGTGGTGGGTTTAACACTGTAAGCACAGGTCCTATACAAAGTACAGAAGACAATTTGATACTTTTTAATTTTGATAGTTTACAAATTGGGTTAACCTATTATTTAAAAATGGAAGGTTCTGTTGGCAGTGGTTTTATTTTACATGCGTTTCCCAAAGAAGATTTTCAGTCCAGCGGGACTTGTAACACCCCTGTTTGTGATTTTATTCAAAATGGTAGTTTTGAACAAGCAGAATCTCAATTCAATTCAAATAACCCAATAGGAGGTGTTGCCCAATTGCCATTAACTTATGCCCCACCAAGCCATGCCTGCGGTTGGGACGTACCTCAATCTTTTTCGGGAAACCCTGCCGCTAATAACACACCTGATTATCTTTTAGCAAATGCTCATTCTAGTTATGGTTTAAACTGTACGGGCCCAATAGGCAATTCTTGCAACACCAATACCCAAAGCGGCAGCGGGGTATTACATCTATTTAGTATGGATGCCCGTGCTGGATTTAACAGAAGAGAATACATCATGCAGCAAATAAACAACACCATGATTGAAGGGCGTTTTTATTATGTTTCCTTGTGGTCTAACTTATCTTTTAATAGGTTTATGCGCTCCAGTGCTATACAAGTTCTATTTCCAACAACGGCAGACATGAGCAACAATCCTATTTCAAACAGCCAACCAATAACTACTTGGGGCACACCGCAAGTAGATTTTAGTTCTCAAATTGATGTAAATCAAAACGGGTGGCAACAATCTGCTGCTATTTTTCAATATACAAATAGTGCCCCCTCAGAACATATTGTAATTGGCAACTTTTTAGATAATGCCACAACATTAAATTTCTCTTCAGCAATACCACCCCAAGGCATGAATACACATCACTTTATACCAAGCCAGAGAATTGATGACATTCAAGTTTTTGCCCTACCCTATGCAGGCGAAGACTTAGTCCTGTGTACGCCACAAACCGTGATTATTGGTTCGTCTACCACTTGCAGCCCAGCAACAACAGGTGCCCAAATATCATGGGAGCATGTGCAAAGCGGAATGGTTGTAAGCACGAATGAGAATTTCAGTATTGCCATAAATACGCCTGGAACACATACCTATAAAATGACGGTATATTTTAATGGATTAAGCTATACAGATGAACAAACCATTTATTTAGCGCCTCAACCTTACATTACATCTATTGTAAATAATGATTGCGATGCAACCGCAGAGTTTTATTTGGGTGATGCCACGGGTAGTTTTAACGTTTCTATTAGCGGGGCTAATTACTCCAGCTACAATTTAAGTAGCAATGGTAATTTAATAATCTATAACCCAGAAGTAACTTCCAACACGGGATATGCAGATATCACCATAAGCGGCTCAATATCTTTTCAAGGAACAATGTGCCCCTTTAATTTAAACACAAAACTTTATAGTTGCTGTGACAACAGTTTAAAAAGCGACTATTTTTTTCCACCTAACACCAATGTAACTTCAACAATTCCTAACACCCTAAACATAGTTGGCAAAACAATTACAGTTGCAGGAACAGTAATCATTAACGATAACTTTACGTTTGACAATTGTAAATTTTATTTACTACCTGATGCCGAGTTAGAAATAGATGCGAATGTACAAGTGGCTTTTACAAGGTCTACCTTTCAAGCATGCAACGCTTACAAATGGGATAGGATCTATAATCCACACGCTTCTTCTACTCTATTTATGGAAGATTGTACGTTACAAGATGCGATAAGAGGCGTGCATTTAATTGATGATGCCACTGCAAACTTCACTGATAATCTTTTTCGCCAAAATGTAATTAGTCAGCTAATAGAAAACTATAGCAATGCAAATGGTGTTTTAACTTGGGAGGGCAATAGGTTTGAGCATTCCGGCCCATCTTTTGGCACAACACCTCACCCAAATTCTGGAATAAACTGGTTAGCTTTGGTGGCCAATAATGTTAATAAATCTGTAGGAATTAAAATGATTAACGTACAAGATTTTAGCTTAGATAAACCCAACTCTTTTTGGAGTAGCGACCCCACAGGAGACGAAAGCCATCATTTTTGGGCCGACAATAGTACGGGAACAGTTGCAGAAATAGATTTTGAAGAAGGCTTGAATATACTTTGCGAAAATGGAGAATACCGCATTTTTGACAACCAGTTTTACAAAAGCATACCATCTAGCGGCATTAGCCCCTCAGGTATAGAAGCTATAAATAGTAAAATAACCATTGGAGACCTTAACGCTACGCCATTTTCTAATTACTTTTTAAACCACGCCAATATTAATATTGTAGATCCTATAGAAACATACATATACAAGAATCAAATTTCTGCAACTTTAGATTTATACGGTGTTAAAATATTTTCCACCACACTTTCTAGTAGTCGCACTAAAGTTCAAGAAAACGATATCACTGCCCAAACCTGTGTTCAGGTTAGCAACCTCAAATCAGATTGGCAAACTTCTTCAAACCAAAAAGTTTATATAAATAACAATTTTCTTTACCCCACAAAATCTAATAACTCTACGGGTAATACTAGTATATCTACAGGCATACACGTGTACAATTGCGAAGGAATTAGCATTGGGGAGAATGAAATTACACACAACTATGGTCTAGGTATAACATTACCTGATTCAACTACCAATTACCTAAGCGTTGGCATACAATTAACAGAAAGCCGCAATGCGTTTGTTGGGTGTAACGAAATTTTATACGCTGGAAGAGCATTGGCATTTTCTGGTGATGTTACCAGAGATTCTTGGCTGGACTACGACCAAAATGGTTCTCCTATCTTCCCTATTCAATTTCAGAGCAATAAGTTCAAGAATTACTACTTTGGCATATATATTGGCATTGGAACTACCATAAGCTCCATTGGCCAAAATACTAGCGGAAAAAAATTGGCAGCCGATAATGAATGGTTGCAAATTCTCGGATTACCAATATCATCTGCTGATAGAGTAAAAGATGATCGAGTGAATCAAGGGCCTGGAGATTATATTAACTATTATTTCACAGGAGTAGTTGGCACTAACAACACAAAATATCCAGACTCACCGAATAGCCCGTATGTGGCCTCTACTCCTAACCTTTATCCCAACAACTGTTCTATTGCTGTTCCATCAAGTAAAACAACAGCAAACCTGCCAACTACTGCATTGGTAACTTATCCAAATCCTACAGACGGTATTTTAAATTATTCCATCCCCCAAAGCACTTTACTACAAAACTACTTTAGATACAATATTTCTATTATTGGTATAGATGGTAAAACACATCTGAAATTTCTAAATAAAGAAATCACAGGCACAATAAACGTAGAAACATTATCACCAGGAATTTATGTTTTAAAAGCTATTAATGGCACTTCCGTTTATATCGCTCGTTTTGTTTGTAACTAAGTTTAGACACTTACTTCTATTCAGTATATTCTGCCCAAGTGTTTTAATAGGGCAGAATATACTTTTGAATAATACCTTAACAAATTTAGATAGTAGAGGTCCGTTAGGATGCCCAACTTGGAGGGTTGGATTTGACACTGGTCAATCACAATTTGTCGCTGAATGGTATTCACCTAGTGACACTATAAATATACCAGCTAATTACATGAATAATGGCTGGGCGATACATGATTGTCAAGCAAAATGGAATATAGACCCAAATAGCGCAAAACCCTGCAATTATCCTTTCCCATGTCCTGTAAATGGTATAGGATATGGTCAAGTAACTTTAAAAACAGGTTTTACCAAACGAGGGTTTATCTCCCAACAATTGCAAAAACCTTTAGAGGCTGATATAATCTATTGTGCTGAGTTCTATACCCGCCCCTTTTAATGGTCTATAGGCTTAACTAAAAATATTGGTATCTACTTTACTTCAAGTCCCTTTGATTACTATAGCTATGCCCAAAACTTAACACCACAAATAGAAGCCGCACAGGTACTAACAGACACCACCAAATGGGTGCGCGTAAAGGGTAGTTTTAGCGCAATAGGTAGCGAAAATTTTATCAATTTTGGCAATTTTAGAAGTGATGCAGCAACAACCATTGTAGCGAGTGGATTCTCCACAGACCCTTGGTTTATACACAATATTACCACGTACTTAATAGATGCCCCTCTGCTTTGCAAATGCAGCGATACCCTCTACACCGCCACCCTGCCCAAAGACACTCTGCTATGCCCAGGTCAGCAATTGGTTTTGCAACCAGAGTTGCAGGGTTTTATGCTAGAAGACACAACCACCACCTACATGTGGAGCACCGGCAGCACAGACAGCAGCATTGTGATAACACAACCCGGCACGTATTGGGTACAAACCACTATAAACAGCCGCTTTGTAGCCAGAGACACCATTGTGGTGGAATATTTCCCCGCCAACTACGCGCTTAATTTACCAGACACCGTTACCTTTTGCGAGGGGCAAAAAGCCACATTACAAGCCAACCCAGACCCCATGCAGCTAACCGCCTATTTATGGAATACAGGCGAAACCATGACGGGCATACAAACAATTTATCCTGGCCTGTATTGGTTAGAAGCGCAAACACCCTGTTACAATTTGGCAGACAGCACTTGGGCGGTACAAGATTTTTGCGAAAGCTACCTCTGGATACCCAACGCCTTTACCCCAGACGGAGATGGTATAAACGATTACTTTGAATTTAAAGGGGCACCAGAACCCGTAACACTTTACATTTTTGATCGTTGGGGGCAGCAAGTTTTTTACAGCAACAATTACCAAAACAATTGGGACGGCACGTTTAAAGGTGCGTATTTGCCCACAGGCGTTTACACCTATTTAATAGAGTATTTATACATCAACCCACAAGCCACCCAACAAAACCCCGAAGGCAGCAAACGGCAGGTACGCGGTACAGTAAGTATTTTGTAAAACTTTGTTTTTCTTAATACAACAGCCCAAGGTTAGGGTCTTACATAAAAAACAAACTGGGTTAAAAAAAGAAAAAAATTAAAAGGTAAAATTCTCAATGTAAAATGAAAAACTAGTATCTTGTTTAGAATTAAAACACAAACGGAGATCTAAAATCTTTCCAAGCGGTACCATTCTTGTCTTTCGAAGAAATTACGGGATTTTTAACTTCCCAATCAATGTTTAGTTCAGGGTCATTCCAAAGCACAGCGCCTTCGCTTTCTTGGTTGTACACATCTGTACATTTGTAGGCAAAAACGGTGTTGTTTTCTAAGGTTGCAAAACCGTGCGCAAAACCAGCCGGTACCCAAAAAAGTTTTTTGTTTTCTGCGGTTAATAGCACTTTATGATATTCGCCATAAGTAGGAGAACCTACTCTTATATCTAACGCAATATCTAAAACAGAACCGTTAATAACCCGCACCAATTTACCTTGTGCAAAAGGCGGGGCTTGAAAGTGAAGGCCTCGAACCACATTTTTCTGAGATAGACTTTGATTGTCTTGCACATAATTGGCTTCAATGCCAATCTCGCTAAATACCGCTTTATTATAACTTTCGTAAAAGTATCCGCGTTCATCTTCAAACACGCGTGGCACCAATTCTAAAAGGCCGTCAAAGCCAGTTTCTATTACCTTCATAAGCGCACAAAAATAGGTTAATTGTCTAAAAATGCTTGTAACTTTTTACTTACCTCGGCCGCTTTTAAAGAGACCATAAGGTGAGTTCCATTCGCAATGATTTCAGCTTCTTTTACTTGTTCTATCGGAAACAATTCATCTTTATCTCCATGTACATGTAGCACAGGGCACTTTGCATTTGCACCTTGCCAATTTAGTACTTGCATCATAGCCCATTTGTAGTATTGTCCAGAATATTGATCTAGCATTTCTACCATTATTTTTACGCGCTCATCGTTGCTTCTGAATACGATTTTTGCTCCGTTAACCAAGGTGGTTTTTAACAAATCTGCGTGCACCAACTTTAATATATGTAGCTTTTGTGCAGCGGTAAAAAGCGGCTGCATAGTTTCTCCGCTTCTTAAACTTGAAATTAGTATTACTTTTTTTACTTGATGTGTTGCTGCAATTTCTTGTGCAATCAATCCGCCAAGTGACAAACCAATTAAAACATCGGTTGGTTTTATTTCTACCTTGTGAATAAGGCGTTGCGCATACGTAGCAAGGGGTTCGTCTGTTTTTGGTTCAATCCAATTGATGTAGACAGCCTCTATGTTTTCTAACCTTAAAAACTGGAAAGCTCTGTGATCTGCCCCCATCCCACTAAAAAATAAAACGCGTTGTTTCATTTACCCAAATGCTTATGTACCATATTAAAAATTGCCGGGAATACAGGTTTTGCGCCACACACAATTTCATCACCAAAAATGTAATCGGCATCACCCTTAAAATCTGAAATTTGCCCGCCAGCCTCTGTTACCAAAAGGCAGCCTGCGGCAACATCCCAAGGGTTTAAACCATACTCAAAAAAACCATTAAATCTACCCGCTGCTACATAAGCCAAATCTGTAGCGGCACTACCTATGCGCCTCATGCCTCGGGTGTTTTTAAAACAATCTTGCAGCAAGGCCATGTATTGGGGCATTTTTCTAAAATTATGGTACGGAAATCCTGTGGCTAGCAAAGTGTCGTTTAATTCGGTTTTGCTACTCACTGCAATTGGCTTTTCATTTAAAAAAGCACCGCCATTTTTCCAGGCATAAAAAAGCTCGTCTCTACAAATTTCATAAACTACCCCAACCATAACTTCGTTTTTGTGCATTAGCGCAATGCTTACCGCGTATGCGGGAATGCCATGTAAAAAATTAGTGGTTCCATCTAAGGGGTCAATTATCCAAAACGTTTCGCCTTTTTCTTGGGCGGTTGTTTCTTCTTCGGTAAGAAAACCTGCTTCGGGTAAAATTTCTTTTAGTCCAGAAACAATCATTTTTTCGGCTTCAACATCCACATAACTCACCAAGCTATTTAGGCTTTTGGTTTGCACATCTTTAGCGGTGATAATTAATTGCTGTTCGCGGATGAAATCGCCCACCTGTAAGGTTAAAACGTTTGTGGCGAGGGTGATGTCTTTTAAGTTTTGCATTGATGCAGATTAGCGAATTTGACGTTGTGCTAATATGCGAATAATCGGGTGTAAATTGCTGTGAAACGAGAACAATTAATCACAAATTTGTTTGAATTTATTTAGCTGTTTTAATACCCACAACGCGGGTAAATGTTTTCTGTTTTGAAGGAAGAAAATATTCTAAATCATAAATCAGAGTTTCTTCACTTTTATGCATATCTATGCTATGAATGAGCATTTCGTCCATAGTTTCTTGCCCTAAACTTTGCGATAATAATTCATAAACGGTTTTCATTTTTTTTGAAGCACCGAGAATATATTGACCCTCAATAACCAAGAAATCTTTTTCCTCCGCTGTAATCATGCTTTCGCCATTTTTTTCCCAAACCATATATCCTTTTTCACCAAAAGAATCTTCGCACGAAATGGCAAACCATGGAGTATTTTCTGCTTCAAGATTATCTGTTTGCGCAAAAAGTTGAATACTAAAAAATAAAACAATAAATAGGGTGCGCGTTTTAGAAATCATGTTAAATCGATTTTAATGAGTTTTAAAAATAACCAATTTTTATTTACACATGCTGATCTATCAAAATGGTGTTTCCGTCTGGGTCTGAAATGACAAAACTTGCGGGACCTGCGGTTTTTTCATCGGCTTCTTGAATAATTTCTACGCCTTCGGCTTTTAGCTTTTTTTGAATGTCACGCACTTCATCAAAATTTTCTAACTCGTTCGCGCTTTCGTCCCAACCAGGATTAAAAGTGAGAATGTTGTTTTCAAACATGCCCTGAAACAAACCCACTAACGCGTTTCCGTTTTTCATAATGAGATAGTTATGATCCATGTTTCCGCCAAATTGTTCAAAGCCAAGTTTCTCATAAAATGCTTTTGAAACCCCTAAATCTTTAACGTTTAAACTGATTGAAAATGCTCCTAATTTCATGTTGTTTTGTGTTTAAATTATCACTCAAATATAGCAGGAATCAAACTAAAAACTAACGCAATGTAATCCCTCCGCACCTAATTTTAAATAGCCTACTTCATTTATACCACCATAAAAATACCGCTGAATTGTGCTCACCGATTTCACCCGTTCGCGGTCCATTAAAATATTTACGGCATTGTCTGGCGTTTGTGGTTGGGTATGAAAATCTAAAATTGTAATGGCATCATTTTCCACCATAAATTGGGTAAAAAGCGATTTCCGAAATGCTTTTTGTTCGGCATTATACAGCGGGTCGCTTTGAAATATGAGCGGCTTAGCGCGATGCGTTTTGCGGTTCATGTCGGTTTCGTCCCAAATAAATTCTTCTACGCCAGTTGGCGAACATACCAACAAGGTAAATGCTTCTAGTTTTTGATAGGCATAATTATTCATAAAATCATCCGCATCCGCGAACGCGAGAAAATGCAACGGAACCAACCCACGACTATGCGCATATTGCCCGGCCCTTTTATGCGGATGATAAGCGCCATTCATCACACAAAGTGTTAGTCCGGCTTCGGTGCTCACAAACCAACTACCGCTGCCTTCGGGGTCTTGTGGGTAAATTACTTTTTGGTTTTTTATTTCTTCTTCCACAGGAAAAACAGCATCGGCTCGCAATGGACTTTCGTCTCTGTTTTGGGTTAAAATGTAGCCGTTTTTATAGGGAAGAAAAGTGATGGTGCACATATATGGCAAATGTTGAATGTTGAATGTTGAATGTTGAAAATTACAAATTTGTATTGAAGCTCAATTCCCAACTCTCTATTCACTCAACACCAATCGGCATATTCGCTTATTTACGAAATGTACTATTTCTCCGCTACCCGATTATTAATTTCAGTAATAATTGTGTGATGTTTTTTGCCCAAGTTTACTTCAAAATGACCGATGAATTTTATGTTTCTGGTTTCTTCCTCGTTTACCTGATAAGAAACATTAATCAGCCTCGTGTAAAAACCAAAAGATTGCCATGCTTTATTGATGTTTTTAATGGGTACAATTTCTTCCTTTTTAAAATCATCTACATATAAATAATCTTCGTCTAAACGCACTTTACACAGATTATGCATGGTTAAGAAGCTGTAGCTCACAAATACAAACAAAAGCGTTGAAAACAATAGCACACTGACGAACAAGGGCATTCTTAGCGACATGTATGGCATAAATGAAATAATGACTAAACCGACTATCAGCACTAAAAACGACAACCACTTCTTGTAGAAATTTGTAAAATCGTTAGAAATAAGCTTTTTCATTTTTATTCTTTATTGTCCAAATACATCATTTGCAAATCACCGCTTAATTAAGGTATTTGGATATATAAAACGAGTGTATCGGAGCTATTTCGTTAATTTCTGTATGAATATTCCTTGCAATGTATACAGCTGAAGAACGTAAAATCCTTTTCGTAAAAAATTGGTTTCTAAAGTTACCTCTCCTACGGAAATATGTTTTTTCATCACAACTTTTCCTGATGCATCCATCATGGTAAGCGTGCCAGATTGTGGCGCATTTATGTGCAGAACATCTTGCATTGGATTGGGAAAAGCAACAAAAGAGGGCTGCTCATTTTCATCAATGCCAATGCCGGGAAAATGAACATTTAAATCTACAAAGGGCATCTTATTTAATGTGGCTCCGTTTAAGGTATAGGCTTGAGCAGAACCAAAAGAAACCAAGCTGTGTTGATCTAAATACGGAAACTGAGTAGGTGAATAAAGTGGCCAGAACTGTGTAGCCGCTGTATTTGTGCTTTTAATAACAACCCTATACGTTTGGTTTAATTTCAAACCTAAATTTAAAGAACCTGTTTTTAACTGGCTATTTGCCGGAATTAAACTACCAACAGCAATTTCGATAGGATTGCTGCCAGCATAAATATGATAACTCCAGGTATTTAAAGTGTCAATTTTATCAATTGGAAAAGTAAAATACATATACTTTAACGTGGTATTTGCATGCTGTGGCGTAAAAGTAAACTCGGTTTTATAAATGTAGTTTTCTATACTTTTTACACCTTGATTTACGCGCACAGCACTAGCAAAATCTACCAAAGATTTAAGTGTGGTGTCTCCTTCATAGCCGCAACCTTGCCCCGAAATGGTTGGCCAATATGCACCGTTAGAAATGGCATCTGTGACCAACGTGTTTTCATCAATCAATACATTATAATAGTACCAATCTACCTTCGAAAAGTCAGGGTTTGCAGGTACGCTAACTTGGTTGGCTGTAACGGTTGGCACTACCTTAGCGGGTGGAAGAACATCTACAAACACTTGCGTTAAACTGCTATCGTTTAAATTATATATGGTATAAAGTGTGCTGCTTTGCGGAAATACCCACGTTGAATCTGATGTTGGATTTTGCACGCCAACATTAGGTTGCCATGAAAGATTAGAAACATCTCCAGTAATTTTTATAATGGTAGAATCACCCTCACAAATGGTAAGCGTGTCAGGGGCAGAAAAAACAGTGGTATTCAGCACATTAATATTGATGTACTCATTGCCAAAATATTCAATTCCGCAATGATCTATCCCTTTTGTTTTAATCATAAACTTGGCAGTTTTACTTTGCCCTTGGCTAGTTACAAAAGATGCTGGCAGCTTAAATGAAAAATGCGCGTTTACCAATAGCGTGTCTACCAATATTCCCGCAAAAGTTGCGCATTTGTTGTTGATGCAGTTATTACCGTACAACGTAGATACAATAGGTGGGTTGAAGAATGGAAATGTCGTTGAGTTTTTCGCTTCAAAATCAAACTCTACTGTTTCTCCTTCATAAACAGTAAAATAATGCTGATTACCTTGTTTAGTATATCCTCCTGTACCTGATTTTACATTTTTAACTTCGGTAGTTGGGAAATTGGCATAAACGGGGCTATATGGTTTTGAGAAAAACATTAAATCTCTAACCGTTGATGAAACCAATACCCCTTGATGATACATACTGGCTTTTGCCGCAACTACAAATTCCCCTATTAAGGGGTCTGTTACTTCTAAAATCCCCGTATTCGCATTAAATGTTGTAAGCACATTTATACCAAAAGGAAAGTTCTCGTTTGTTTGAAAACTATATGAAAGATCTACGCCAGTATCATTAGAACCCTCTTGCGCTTTTATCAATTCAATAAAAAGGGAATCGCCATTTATACTATATGAGCTTAAATCTAATTGAGAGACAAAAGGTGTATATAGAATGGGGTTTGCCGGTGCATAAAACTGTGGTGTACTGCGGTATTTCCATGCCCTGTTAAAAATGCTCGGATGCAAAACTGCACTTAGATAAAATCCGCCACTGCCAAAAATATTGTCTATACTGCCTCTACGGCAACAGTCAGACCAATAAACTATATGTTCAGTATAGGTGTCGTTTATTACCTTATCGGCAGAATAATAATAAACTTCTATGTTTTCTGTGCACGATACTTTTTTAGTGACCATAGAATCTAAAGCAACTACAAAACTTTCGTTTACACTACCATGCTTATCGCGCAGTGTTTTAGCGTTCCCCATACTAGCCCCTGTAGGGTCGCGATACAGCGTTAATCTAAAATTAAAAACACTGTCATTTATTGCTTTAAAAGTTAATTCTCCTCCTAAAATGTGGGAAGAATAGGCAGGCTTAGCAGCAGTCAGAAATAAAAAGACAATGGCGAAGAGAGATAGATTTCGTTTCATGAATTCAAATTTTTACTAATGTATAAAAATGTCATATACAACTCATCTATAGCCTATTTAAGCCTCTATTTTATATTCATCGAAAGACATGTGTTATTATATAACGGTTAACCTACACAAAAAATGGCCTTCATCATCTTGCGCCATCAATTCTGGGGCGAAACCCATTTCGGTGGCAATTTGCGCGCAAAACGCATAATCGATGTACAGCCATTTAAACCACGCGCCCGTTTCATTTTTGTATTGATATTGGTATTCAATTTCGCCATAATACCGATCGGAGGGTTTTTCTACTTTTTCGAGCGCATTGTCGTACAAATAATACACATCGCTGCTATCGAATAAAATTTGTCCGCCAGGCGCCAAAAATGTTTTGAGATGCTTGAGCAAATCGCGCATGCCGTTTACATCTTGCGACAAGCCCAGCCCATTCATCAGCAATAAAACGGTATCGTAATTTTGTTTGCCTTCGGTCTTAAAAATGTCTTTGTTTATGATGTTTTTCACTCCGCGCTCTTTCAGTACTTGGCACGCGTTTGCCGAAATTTCTAACGCATCAACATTAAGCTTGCGCTGCTGCAAAGGCAAGGCATGTGCTCCGGCTCCTGCGCCAACATCCAGCACTTTTCCGCGGCACTGCTCCAATGCAAAGGCTTCCAGCTCGGGCAACTCATCTGCTGCGCGGAAATAATAATCGATGGGCATTTCTTCGGGCGCGCCATATTTGTTGTTGATCCATAAAATTTGGTCTTTTATGCCGTTGTGCCAATCGCGAATGGCAGTGCCGAGGATATCCATATTTTTTTTGAGTCGTTAGTTTCTAGTCTTGAGTGCTTAGTTGGCTCCTATGAGGATTTATATGGAGTGACTAAATTTAGTTTCCGCGCCAAAGGTAATGCGCTATTTTTGAAGCTGAGGAGTTGCTGATTTTGGGTGACTCATAAAGGGAAAACAACTGCAATTGAGTTGTTGTTTACTAATTGTTGAGCTAATAAAAAAAATGAAAGCAGACTTCTTAATTATACCGATAGGCATGGCGATTCAATTAATCTTTCTATTTAAGCGTGAGATTTTAACCGACCGGAAAATTGAAAAATGGATTTGGATAACATCTGTTAGTTTATTTGTTATCGGTTATCTCTTATCAATTAACTTTCGTGAATCCATTCCAACTATACCAATTCTAATGGTTCCAATTTTTACATACGGAATATTTCGACTCCAATTTTGGATTTATTTGAAATTATTCAATGAAGAACCAGTGGACACTTTTTACTCGATGGATTTCAAATTAATTAGGTCAGGACTTTTTAATTTTATTTTTTGGGTAGTTGGTCTTTTGATACCAGTCTTGATTTCATTCGAATTAATAAAATAAATAACACAAAGCACTTTGTATGTTTCAATCAAGACTTTTAACCGCAGACCCTAATGAGCATCTAAGTAGAGCTGGAATACTTCTTGGTAAAAATGACAACTCTCTTTTACAATACGCAGCTTTAGAAATGAGACTAGCTGTGGAACGAATTGTTCATAATCAGTTAACACTTTCTGAAGAACATTCAAAAAATGACAAAAAGAAAAATGACCCAAAGCGCAAGAAGTTAATTATGAATCAGATTGATCCTGAATCTGATAATGATTACGAAATTTACTTTACTGACTCTACAACTGGTAAAAAAGTTTATTGGGGCGAATACAAAAATATACCCGAGTCTAAAATCAAGTCAATCGAAGGTCGTTTAGGAAATTTATTACATATGAAACTTGGGTTAAATCTAGGAATTGAAAATGATCCATGGTATTTTAAAACACGAAGGTTCTTAGAAGTGACTCATAGCTTTTTATCAGAACGAATCAAGAATTCACAGTATTATTTTTGCTTTAAGGAAACCCCAAATTTTGAACTGATAAAAAAATAAATGATATACAATCCATCCGTCTCCTCATCTATCTCACTTTGTGATAAAAAGTAGCTTGCAAATGCAATGCTAACACCAGCACCCCAGTAAATGCTTTTCGGACTTGACATAAAAATCTTTATTGTTTGCGGACTGCTAGGACTTCTGCTCTATTTTATTCTTTCCAAGACGCTCTTTAATTCTACAAGAATAGGTTGGCGCGGAAAACGTTTTTCCGTACTAGCAACTTTTTTTGCTTTACCTATTCTTTTTTATCTCGCTATTGTAGCTGTTCTTCTGTTTAAACTTTTCGTGCCCGAATTTCAAAAAGACTTTGACCAAGCTGCTTGGGCAGGAATTAAAGATTTGAGATATGAAATGAAAGACGATATTTTGGAAAGCAAAATGCTTGAAAATAAAACTCCAACAGAAGTCTTACAATTACTTGGCGAACCGAGCAGCAAGATTACCGATGACATTTGGATTTACGACCTTGGTGTTTCAAAAGCAGGTTTTGGCTGGCAGTTCAACGACTTGAAAATTTATTTCCAAAACAACCAAGTAGAAAATATCGAACTCATTGAAACAATTGACTAAACACCAAAAATCATTATTCCGTACTTTTGATTTTCAAGTTTTAAGCATCATGGATATTCAAGCAGAAAAAATAGCGTTGGCAAAAATGCTTCTCGAAACAAACAACATCGAAATTATTGATGCCGTGAAAAACATTTTTAGTCGCGCAAAAAGTGCCGATTTTTGGGATGAATTAAGCCAAGAAGAGCAAGATGAAATTAAACTTGGACTAGAACAGCTTAATGCCGGTCAACGAATTCCATTAGAAGATTTCATCAAAAAGGTTTCTTAAAATGCTTCCTGTTTTTTTATCGCCATTGGCTGAAAAAAAACTCGTAATTCTTTTAGATTATTTAGAAGAAAAATGGTCAATTCGTGTAAGAAATAACTTTTTAGAAAAGTTTAAATCTAAAACCGAGTTAGTTTCTATGCAACCTAAGAGTTGCCCCGAATCGCAAAATTTTTCTAATCTCTACAAGTGCACGGTAACCAAGCAGGTATCTTTCTACTATAGAATTTATTCAGATGAAATCGAAATCATCACAATTTTCGACAATCGGCAAAACCCGAATAAATTACAGAAAGAAATTTAATCGTAATAAAAACTCAAGACTAACGACTAAGCACTAAAAACCCCTTCTTCAATCCGCACCGCGCCATCTTCATCAATTTCTTTTAGCGTAACTTCTTGAATGGTGTTTACCAATTCGGGGTTCCAGAAGGTTTTTACTTTGACGTAATTCTGTGTAAATCCTGTTATAAATCCTTTTTTGTTTTCGTCTTCCCAAAGCACGTTTAGCGTGTTGCCCAACTGGCTTTCGTAAAACGCTCTGCGCTTTTTGGCGCTGAGAATGCGCAGCATTTTGTTTCTGCGTTTGCGCTCTGGAATGGGCACCACGCCAAGCATTTCCACGGCTTCGGTATTGGGGCGTTCGCTGTAAGTAAACACGTGCAAATAGCTGATAGGCAACTCGTTCAAGAAATTATATGTTTCTAAAAAGTGCTCTTCCGTTTCGCCCGGAAAGCCCACAATCACATCCACGCCAATGCACGCATGGGGCATGTGTTTTTTAATGCTCGCCACGCGGTCGGCATACAACTCGCGCTGGTAGCGTCTTTTCATCAACCCCAACATTTTGTTGCTGCCACTTTGCAACGGAATATGAAAATGCGGCACAAAGTTTTTGCTTTGCCCCACAAACTGTATGGTTTCGTCTTTTAGCAAATTTGGCTCAATGCTGGAGATGCGCAAACGGTGAATACCAGCCACATCATCTAGCGCTTTTACCAAGTCTAAAAAAGTGTGTTCGTGCTTTTTATTGCCAAATTCGCCTTTGCCATAATCGCCCACATTTACGCCTGTAAGCACAATTTCTTTAATGCCTTTGGCCGAAATTTCGCGTGCGTTTTGTAACACGTTTTCCAAGGCATCACTTCTAGAAATTCCGCGCGCCAGCGGAATGGTACAATAGGTGCATTTGTAATCGCAGCCATCTTGCACTTTTAAAAATGCGCGTGTGCGATCGCCAATGCTGTAGCTGCCCACAAAGAAATCTGCTTCGTCAATTTCGCAACTGTGCACTTCGCCAAAATCGTTTTTGGTTAGGTCGTTTAAATAGTCGGTTACCTTGAATTTTTCCGTAGCGCCCAAAACTAAATCCACACCGTCAATGGTGCTCACTTCGCCCGGTTTAAGCTGCGCATAGCAACCCACCACCACCACAAAAGCATCGGCATTTTGCTTTAATGCAGATCGCACAATCGTTTTGGTTTCTCTATCGGCATTTTCGGTTACCGAGCATGTGTTAATTACGTACACATCAGCAGGCTCAGAAAAGCCCACTTTGGCAAACCCTTTTTCCGTGAAATCGCGCGCTATTGTGCTGGTTTCTGCGAAATTAAGTTTACACCCAAGTGTGTGAAATGCGACTGTTTTTGAAGTGTTTTCCATTGCGCGGCAAAAGTAAGATTTAGATGTTAGACTTTAGACTGAAAGAAATCTAGACATTCGGTTTTTACTTCAAAAATCCAACGTGTTAATTTCTAATCTCGGCCCCTTGTCCAACTGTTCGGTACAAGTCCGCTGCTGGTTGGCTTTTATCGCAACAAATTCATTTTATTCATGGCCATCAAACACTATTTTCGCTACATGCAAAAACACCTTTTCGTTTTTATTTTGGCCGTCATTTTAGGGCTTCTTTCTAGCTGCGGTACCCGCGAAAATCATGACGATAAATTCATTTTTCATTACAATGAAAATGCTGGACTAAATAGCTTAGACCCTGCATTCTCGCGCGATAAAAGCACCATTTGGGCCACCAATCAATTGTTTAATGGTTTGCTGCAAATGGACGATTCGCTGCATGTAAAACCCTGCGTTGCCAAAAATTTTACGGTTGATTCTTCTGGAACACATTATACTTTTTTGCTGCGCGATGATGTGCTTTTTCATAAAAATAATTGCTTCGGAAAAGACAGCACGCGCACCGTTACGGCCAACGATTTTGTGTACAGTTTTCTTCGGTTACGCAACCCAAATTTGGCATCGCCTGGCCGCTGGACGCTTGATGCCATGGACAGCATTTGGGCAGCATCGCCTACCGAATTACACATTAAATTAGATTATCCATTTCCACCTTTTGCCAGCGTACTCACCATGAAGTATTGCTCGGTGGTGCCGCATGAAGCTGTAGAAAAATATGGCGCCAACTTTAGCGAAAACCCCGTGGGCACAGGTCCGTTTTATTTACAAGCCTGGCATGCCAACGAGAAATTGGTTTTGCGCAAAAACCCGCAGTATTTTGAAGTTGATAAAAACGGAAATGCACTGCCTTATGCCGATGGTGTAGCCATCACTTTTGTAACCGATGCGCAAGCGGCATTTTTAGAATTTTTAAAAGGCAACAACGATTTAATTTCTGGTTTAGACGCCAGCTACAAAGACGAAATTTTAACCCCCGAAGGCAACCTCCGCGAACGCTATGCCGAAAATTACACCCTCGCAAAACAACCGTATTTAAACACCGAATATTTAATTTTCACGGTAGATTCTGCCAGCAAAACCACCATAGACAAACGTTTGCGCTTGGCCATAAACATGGCCATTGACCGCCAAAGCATGATGGCGTATTTGCGTAACAACATTGGCCAGCCGGCCACGGGCGGCATTGTGCCTATTGGTTTGCCGGGAAACATTTCGGGGCGCGGATTTATGCATCAACCCAAAGAAGCAAAAAAACTAATTGCCGAAGTAAAAAAAGAAGTCGGCACACTGCCCGAAATCACGCTAACCACCGTGGGCAATTACCGCGATTTGTGCGAATTTATTCAGAGCGAATTGGGGAAATTAGGATTAAAAATTAGTGTAGATGTTATTCCGCCCGCCACGCTGCGCGAGCTAAAAAGCAACGCGGCATTGCCATTTTATCGCGCCAGCTGGATTGCCGATTACCCCGATGCCGAAAATTATTTGAGTCTTTTTTATGGCCCCAACCGCAGCCCGGCCGGACCAAATTACAGCCGCTTTTATCACCCCGATTTTAACCGTTGGTACGAAGAAGCCGTGGCCACCACCAACGACAAACAGCGCCTAAAACTCTACCAAAAAATGGACAGCCTGATTGTTGCCGAAGCGCCCATCGTACCGTTGTTTTATGACGAAGTGGTGCGCATTTACCCCAAAGAATTTTCCGGATTAAAAGGCAACGCCATGAATTTACTGGATTTGCGGTATGTGAAGAGAATGCAATAGGCAGTTTGCAAACATTAAACTTTTTACCTTGAACTTTTTAACCAATTAGCGCCCCTCGCGGTATGGATCATTGTCTTTTTGCTTATTGTTTTGACTTTCTTTTAGTCGATCAATTTTCACAATAAAAAATTTTGAATCTCCCTTCCAAGGAATTTTTGCGTATTTCTGTTCATAATGCAGGTTCACCCGCTCACCTGTTAATGAAACGTTTTGCAACACATTATAAATGGCCGTATCTCCTTTTTTCACAGAGAACGTAAAGACCTCTGCCATCGAATTATCACTCTTTACAGCACCAAAGCTTTGCATGTTTAATTGTCCTTCCCAGGTTTTAAAAACCACGCCTTTTTTACTTACCTTAATTACTTGTCCGGCACGTGTACCTTCGCTATACACACCATAGTTTATAAATAAAAATATGCCGGCTAGTACAACAAAAACAACAATCAATAAACCGATAAAAAACTTTTTCATGATGCGATTTAATAAGGTGTAAAATAAAGCAATAACGATAACTTTACTGAAAGAAACTTAGCATGCTTTTTAAAAAAAACAATTGTGATAAAGCCATAAATTGTACACTGGTTTTAAGTAAAACAGCATCAACAACTTCTTATTAATCCAATATGCATACGTGATGGAAGAATTAAAAAGCTTATACCTAAACAATATGATACTAGCAAATTTGCTTAAATACCTGATTTGGGTCGTGCTTGTTTTTGTGGCTATTGCTTGGCTGAGAAGGTTTTTAAAAAAACGGCTGCCTGACAATGCCTTAAAATATAAATCTCAAAAAGGCATTGAGGTAATCGGTTATATCGTTATCATTTTTATTTCCATTACTTACTTTACGGGTAGTATAAAAGATTTTGGACTTGCCATTGGGCTCCTAACGGCCGGAATTACCATTACGCTTCAAGAGTTAATTCTGAGCATTGCAGGCTCATTTTACATCTTTATAGTAAAAGTGTACAAACCAGGAGACCGCATAGAAATTAATGGCATTAAGGGAGATGTAATTGATATTGACAGTATTTACACCACCATGATGGAAATTGGCGAATGGGTAACGAGCGATAATTATAGCGGCCGCATTGTTAAACTCAGTAACGCCTTTGTCTTCAAAGGTCCCGTGTACAATTACTCTACTGATTTTCCTTTTGTGTGGGATGAATTTAACCTACCTATAAAATATGGTTCTGATGTAGAGCTGGCAAAGTCAATTATTATTTCTACCGCACAAGAGCACCTCGCTAAATTTGTACAAGAATCTAAGGCCGATTGGCAAGCTGTTGTAAACAAATATTACATAGAAAATGCTGTTGTAGAACCCACGCTTGCCATAAAATTAACCGACAATTGGTTTGAGTTTAACCTGCGCTATATTGTTGATTATAAAAAAAGACGGATGACCAAAAACTTACTAAATGAAGAAATTGGCAAACGAATTTTTGAAACCAAAGGAAAAGTTGCCCTCGCCTCTGCCACCTTTGAAATTGTTACCATACCCACCCTACATGTAAAAAGCGATCATAAAACCGCCACGTAATTCTTTTTAAAGACAAAGCTTCTTTTCTCAAGCTAGGTACCAAGCTAAAATTTACATCCCATTTTGGAAAGTTAACCCAATAATTGCCCAAGCTTGCCGGGTTGGTATAGCAGCCATCCGGTTAGGCTATAACGGTTTTTGTGGGTTAACAATACTTGGTGTGGCAAATCGGCACTTTTAAAAAGCACACATCGTGCTTGCAGTGGCTCTATAATTTTTGTTTCGCCCGATTTTAGAAAAATTTCCAATTCACCGCCATCACCTTTTTGCCATGCTTGGTTTAAATAAATAATTACCGTAATCATACGGTTGTTGCGGTGGTTAAACTGGTCTAGGTGCTTTTTATATTTAGAGCCGGGAGGATAATTGGCAAAGTGAAATTCGTACCCCGATAAACTAAGGTAACAGTAACGGTTTAAAACGTGCATTGTTTCATCTATCAACTGCCAAAAGTCCGATAAATGCGTATCGCGTTTTCTATCTAACCAAAAGGTTTGGTCGCTACGGATATCTTCGCGAATCACATTTTCATGTAGAGCGCCAATGCCAGCTTCGGTGAATTCTGGCAATTGAGATAAAAAGCTGTTACGCAACTCGGCAAAGATGTCGTCTCTGATGAATTGATCAACAATCACGTAATCATTTTCGGAGAGCTCATCTATCCAGGCAAGCCAGTTCTCCAACGCATGGTATTCTTTCAATCGGCCATTAAAATAAGTGTACAAAAGTAGGTGTTTGGCCAATTGGTTGGCACAGTGGTTTAAGTACTTTTGCTCTTGGCGAATAATGCTATAAAAAGCAGGTTACAATATTTTTTAAGTGATTATGAGCCTTCTTTCACAAAACAAAAATCCCGCTACAGCAAAGCCATAAGGGGATTTCAAACCTATTTTTTAAAAAATTACTTCGCCACGTTTACGGCACGTGTTTCGCGAATTACAGTAACTTTTACTTGACCTGGATAGGTCATTTCTGTTTGAATTTTTTGGGTAATATCAAAGCTAATTTGTGCCGATTGCGCATCGGTTACACGCTCGCTTTCTACCATTACACGCAATTCGCGGCCAGCATGAATAGCGTATGCTTTTGTAACTCCACCAAAACTCAACGCCAAATCTTCTAGCTCTTTTAAACGTTGGATGTAGCTTTCGGCAATTTGTCTGCGGGCACCTGGGCGCGCGCCAGATATAGCATCACACACTTGAATAATAGGAGACAACAAGGTTGTCATTTCTATTTCATCGTGGTGCGCACCAATGGCATTACATACATCAGGTTTTTCACCATACTTTTCAGCCAACTGCATCCCCAAAATAGCGTGAGGCGCATCGGTTTCTTCAGAGGGGCATTTGCCAATATCATGCAGCAATCCGGCACGTTTGGCCAATTTTGCGTTTAGGCCAAGTTCGCTAGCCATAATGGCGCAAAGGTTGGCAACCTCACGGCTATGCTGCAATAGGTTTTGTCCGTAACTGCTGCGGTAGCGCATGCGGCCAACGGTTTTAATAAGTTCAGGATGTAAACCGTGAATTCCCAAATCAATGGCCGTTCTTTTTCCGGTTTCTATAATTTCTTCGTCAATAGCTTTTTTGGTTTTGGCAACAACCTCTTCAATTCTTGCGGGGTGGATGCGGCCATCAGAAACCAGTTTGTGTAAACTTAAGCGGGCAATTTCTCTACGTACAGGATCAAAGCAAGAAAGAATAATGGCTTCTGGCGTATCATCAACAATAATTTCTACACCTGTAGCGGCTTCAATGGCGCGAATGTTTCTTCCTTCGCGACCAATAATACGACCTTTAACATCATCATTTTCTATGTTAAATACCGATACTGAGTTTTCTACCGCTTGCTCCGTGGCTACACGTTGAATGCTTTGAATTACAATTTTCTTGGCTTCAGCATTGGCCGTTAATTTGGCCTCTTCCATAGCTGTTTGAATGAATTGAGCAGCTTCGTGCTTTGCTTCGTCTTTTAGGGCTTCTTGCAACTGCTTTTTAGCATCTTCAGCACTCATTTGGCTAATTACTTCTAGCTGCTCTACCTGGCTGCGGTGCATTTTTTCTAAATCTTCAGATTTTTTCTCGTTCAACTCCAGTAGTCGGCTAAACTTAGATTCAAGCTTGGCAAGCTCTCTTTCGCGGCTTTTGTTTTCTTCAAAGTGCTTGCTATTTTTTCCTTGTAGTTCTTTAATGCGGCTGTGCTGCTCGCTCATTTTTTGCTCGCGCTTTTTTATCACCGCTTCATGCTCAGTTTTAAGCTCCAAAAACTTTTCTTTGGCTTGCAGTATTTTTTCCTTTTTTAAGGCTTCGGCCTCTTTTTTAGCCGTTTCTATTATTTCCGTGCTTTGCTTTTTTAAGCCTGTTTTCATCAGCAAGTAGCCCACGGCCACGCCAATCAAAACACCTATTCCTCCAATTATCGATTCAAACATAATTTTACTTCAGTATTAAAAATAAAAATCCCACGCTAATTCATAATTGTCTAAACTCCAGATTAGACAGGAACGGAACCTGCCGGACAATTTCGACCTTCCGCCAGTCTCGACTAGCGAGAAGCGGCATGCTCTAGAAAGACCGAGACAGCCTCCTATTATTGTGAACGTTGAGTTTAGCAAATGTTGAATTAACGCGGGTTAACTCTTTTAAAGAACGACTTTTTTTTAGATGCTTATCTTATCAAGAACAGCATCCATATCACTTACAAATTGTTGGTATTCCCTTATTTGTTCTGTGTGTTGACTGCGCAATTTTTCTGTTTGCGAAGCCATTTGCAAGGCGCACATGGCTAGTACATCTTGCTTATCTTGTACTGCATAACGTTCTTCAAAACGTTTTACAGCGTCATTTATCTGTTTTACGGCCAACCTTATTTTTTCCTCTTCTTCACGTTTTATGGTTAGAGGATACGTGCGATTGGCAATATTTACTTTTATTTTAAGCGTGTTATCCAAGATAATTACACATTTAGCAAGGCGATACAACGATCTATTTCCCGCATTAACTCCGTAATTTTTTGCTTTGCTTCATCGGCTTCAATTCCACTTTGGCCAACAACGGCATCAGCAATATTACGGTCACTTAGGCGGCTTTGTAATTCCGTAGCCTCTTCATACTTCATAGCAAGCTCTCTTTTTAATTCTGCTACTTCATCTTGCGCAACTTTTAATTGTGTGCGCAAAGTATCTACTTCTGTTACAAAGGCAGAAAATTTAGATTTTACTATATCAAGTTTAGGGTTTGTCACGATTACAACTTAGCCTGGTGGGTAGCAAAGGTAAGTTGTGAAATAACCATTAACAAGAGCTTCAAAAAAATTTAAATGCCAATTTTTAAAAGCCCAATAATTCTTTCTTTTAGTGTAATTTCGGCAATTCTTACTCGTTATAAAAGATGATTTTAAAGGCTTTATGCTTTCTGCTTTGTGTTCCGTTTGTTGTATTTGCACAAGAATATCCCCAAAACTATTTTGATTCTCCACT
Organism: Bacteroidia bacterium; assembly: GCA_030424545.1. Classification (GTDB taxonomy): domain Bacteria; phylum Bacteroidota; class Bacteroidia; order Flavobacteriales; family Schleiferiaceae; genus JAUHWL01. The sequence continues at coordinate 87,221 of JAUHWL010000006.1, read as the reverse complement.
GAAAATTCCGTTGGCACTTTCGGGTACATTTGGTGAGCTACGCGGAAATCATTTTCATGCTGGTATAGATATAAAAACGCAAGGAAGAGAAGGCTTACCAATATATGCCCCTGCAGACGGGCAAGTTGTGCGCATAAAAGTTTCGGCCTATGGCTACGGCAATGCCTTATACATTGCTCACCCCAACGGCTACACAACGGTTTATGGTCACCTACAAAGTTTTTCGCCTAGCGTAGCAGAATGGATTAAAAATCAACAATACGCCAAAAAGAGTTTCGAGGTAAACTTATTTCCGCCTGCCGGAAAATTTACGTTTAAAAAAGGTGAACAAATAGCCCTAAGCGGAAATACTGGTGGTAGTGGCGGACCTCATCTGCATTTTGAAATACGCGATAGCAAGACAGAAGAAACAATAAATCCCGCTTTTTTTGGATTGCCTATTAGCGATAAAAGAAAACCAATTATTGCGCACTTATACGCCAAACCTATTTCTGATGGAGCTACAATTAATAAATATACCGGAGAGCGTGAAATTGCCTTAACCAATTTGGGCCATGGCCAATTTAAAGGTTCTTTTAGTGGTAGTGGGGTAATTGGCTTGGTGCTTCATACGTTTGATCAGCAAGATTTAAGCAACAACCACAACGGTGTTTTTACCATTGAGCAATTTGTTAACGATACGGTTACCTATGCCTTTAAAATAGACAAGTTTACGTTTGATAAAACGCGCTACATAAATGCCCACATGGATTTTGAGAAGTATAAAGCAAAACGGCAATTGGCGCATAACTGCTTTGTATGGCCTGGCAATTTTTTAACGAATTATTCTCATTTGGTTAATAGCGGTTTTATTACGCTAGATGCCAACAGCCAGAAGCAAATAAAATTAATAGTATCAGATTCTTGGGGCAACAAAAGCACCATTCAACTTACCGCCACGGGTACCGACAATACCGTAATCTCATCAGATAAAGCCAATCAAATTTCTTGGAAGGAAGCGCATACCATAAAAATAGATGGCGTTAAAATTTACATTCCTGCAAAAAGTCTTTATAAAAACGAAGAAATAAAAATCCAAAAATCTCCAGCTTGCTCTACCTGCGAAACAGAAATTTACCAAATCGGAGAATCAACCATTCCATCGCACAAAAGGTATTCATTGGGCATTCATAAATCACAACTTACCAAAACCGAAAAACTGGTTTGGGCAAACATGAGTGGCAATAATGTGGGCAGCGGATTAACCACAAATTGGGAAGGAGATTACCTTACAGCAAATCCAAGAGAGTTTGGCGAGTTTGCTGTAGTGCAAGATTTGGCAGAGCCAAATTTGGAAGTAAAAAATTTTTCGAATGGAAAAATTGTAACCGCCGGGGACAAAATATCTATTTATGCAACAGACAAATTAAGCGGCATTACCCAATACGAGTGCAGCATAGATGGCCAATGGGCACTGCTACAACACGATGCAAAACGCAATTATTTTTGGCACGATTTTGAAGACAACCTCACCGCAGGTAGCCACATTATTACCTTAACTTTTACAGACGAGGTAGGCAATACAACTACTTACCAAGCCGTTTTTACGTACCAACCTTGAAATGTATTTTTGCCACATGCTAAAAACTAAATTCATAACACTAATTATTCTTCTTTTTTCTGCCTTTTATACAAAGGGCCAGAAAAATGATGTCATTGTAGAAATATCTGGGGTGGTGGTAAGTAATGATTCGCTAAAACAACTATTACCCAACACGTATATTCTTATTAAAAAGAGAAACCAAGTAAGTATTTCTAACAAAGAAGGGTTTTTTAGTTTCGTTGCTTTGGCAGGAGATACAGTTGTTTTTTCTCACGTTGGATTTAAAGATCAAAAACTATGGGTGCCAGATACGCTAGATAAAAACACGTACCTAACCATGGTTATTTTAAAATGGGAAATAGAATATCTAGAACCCGTAATTGTTTACCCATGGCCTCTACCAGAAGATTTTAAAAAAGAATTTTTGGCTATGAAAATTCCAACTACAGAATTTGATATAGCCCAAAGAAACCTAGCTATACAAGAGTTAAAAGATCAAGCCATGGCTATGGGCTATGATGCCGCAGAAATGCAGGACTACATGATTGGCTTGCAAAACCAAGCTCTTTATAATTCTGGAAGATATTACGGCCAAGATGGCGGAGCAGCTATACTAGGTGCTATTACCAACCCATTTGCATGGGCCCAATTCTTTGATGCTTTAAAACGAGGCGACTTTAAATCTAAAAAATAAGCGTGCGTATATTATTTTCAATCCTCTTTTTTACTGTAAGCACGCTTGTATTTTCGCAAAACGCCCAAGTTTCTGGTACAATAAAAAACAAAAAAGCCGAAGCCTTAGAAGGTGTGGCCATTGTTTATCGCGGAAATACTACCGTAACCAATGCCAAGGGCGAATACTTCATCAGCATACCGGCCAACAAGAAAACCAAAATACTTTATACCCTTTTTGGCTATACTACAGACTCGCTAATTATTACCCCATCTCCAGGAGAAATCATTAATAAAAATGTTACTCTTACAGCCACAAACACCCTTTTAGAAGAGGTTGATGTAGTGAGTGAACGAGAGCGCGTAGAGGGCGGTGTAGATTTAAAACCACGCGAATTGGAATTTAATACGGGACCACTTTCTACCGTAGAAGGATTAATTAAAACATTGCCGGGTGTAGTTTCTAGAAATGAGTTTAGTTCTCAATATTCGGTTAGAGGCGGAAGTTTTGATGAAAACCTTGTTTACGTAAACGGCATAGAAATATACAGACCCTTTTTAGCACGTAGCGGCCAACAAGAAGGATTAAGCTTTGTAAACAGCGATATGGTAAGCAACATTTACTTTTCTGCTGGAGGTTTCCCCGCCCGATATGGCGACAAGATGAGCTCTGTGCTAGACATTACATACAGAGAACCCGAACCTTTTGGCGTAAGAGCACAAGCCAGTTTGCTCGGTGGTAGCATTACCGCAGAAGGCCGAACGCTAAAAGACCGATTGGGAATCATAACAAGCTTTAGATATCGTACCAATAAGTATTTATTGGGCAGCACCGATGTAACAGCCGATTTTCAACCCAAATTTACCGATGTACAAACCCTTATCACCTACCAATTAACAGACGAGTGGCACTTGGAATTTCTTGGGAATTACGCCAAAAACGATTATCGCGTTTTACCGCAAACCAGCGAAACCAAGTTTGGAACTCTTAATGAAGCCCTGCAATTAAATGTCTTTTTTGATGGGCAAGAACAATATTTCTACACCACAAAATTTGGTGCATTTAAAGCGTCTTATACCCCAGAAAAAAATGTTTTTCTAGATTTTATCGTTTCTGGTTATCAAACCGAAGAAGAAGAACTTACCGATGTAATTGGCTACTACAGACTTGGCGAGTTAAACAACAATTTGGGCAGCGATGATTTTGGCGAAATAAAAGATTTAAGGGGCGAGGGCGCCTTTCAGAATTACTTGCGCAACCGCATGGACGCCATTGTGGGAAATTTAGAACACAAAGGAACTTGGATAACAGAAAAGGGAATTTTGCGCTGGGGTGCCCGATGGCAGCATGATGATATTCAAGATCGGTACAAAGAGTGGGAACGCATAGATTCTGCCGGATACTCTGTACCGCACAACCCCAGCCAAATAGATAGTATTGTAAACGGCATTGTGTACTTCACTCCTACCGATGGATTGCCGCTTTGGGAAAGTTATGATACACGCGCTTCGGTAATAAGCGACCGAGTGATGGGCTATTTTGATTTTGAAAAAAATTGGGGAAAAGACAGTTCTATTTACAGCTTTATTGCCGGTGTAAGAAGCCAATATTGGACGTATAACAAACAAATAACGGTTAGCCCTCGTGCCACATTTAGCTTTACACCTGGCCGTTTTAAAAACACCTCCTGGCGATTTAGCACCGGTTTTTATCATCAACCCCCGTTTTATAGAGAATTTAGAGATATCAGCGGATCTCTAAACCCAGACATAAAAGCACAAGTGGCCGTACATTTTGTGTTGGCTTATGATTACCAATTTAAAGTGGCCAACTTGCCTTTTAAGTTTGTAAGCGAGGTGTATTATAAAGATATGTATGATTTAATACCATACGCCATAGAAAACGTGCGCGTTAGGTATTCTGCCTTGAATAACGCTGTGGGTTATGCTGCTGGAATTGATTTACGCATCAACGGTGAATTTGTAAAAGGAACCGAAAGTTGGGCAAGTCTATCCCTATTTCGCGTAATGGAAGATATTGAAGGTGATGGCGCAGGTTACATTCCCCGACCAACAGACACACGCTTTAACTTCGCGATTTATTTTCAAGACCACATCCCCAACGACCCCTCTTTTAGAGTGTCTTTAAATTTATATTTAACTGGTGGATTTCCGTTTGGAGCACCTGGCACAGAACGTAAAGACCAAGTGTACAGAGCACCTATATACCGCAGGGTAGATTTAGGCTTTATAAAAGTGCTTAAAGATGAAGGCCAAACTAAAAAGTGGAAATTCTTAAACAACTTTAGAAGCGTATGGATTGGACTTGAAGTGTTTAACTTGTTAAAAAGCAGAAATACGGCAAGCTATTTATGGATTAGAGACATATCCACATCGCGCCAATATGCGGTACCAAATTACTTAACAAATAGGTTATTAAACCTTAAGCTTACCATAAAAATATAGTCCGCTGCGCACTGTAAAAATTGTGCTTTATCTTGCCACACTTTTATTAATCATCCATTGATGAGCACGCATTTTCAACACCTTTTACTGCTTGTTAAAAAACTAGGAATAGCCTTTTTAGTCTATACCATTTGCCGTTTGTTATTTTATAGTTTTAATGCCAATCATTTTACCGATGTAGAGTTTGGCGCTTTTTTTTACGGCCTTCGTTTTGATTTGATGTCAATCTCTTTTCTATTTGCCCCAGTTATATTACTGCACATTATTCCTTTTCCTTTCCGCAACAACAAAGGCTATTTAAAAGCCATCAACTTCTTTTTTTATGTAGGCATTGTTCTTTCTATTTTCTTGAATATGATTGATGTTGTTTACTTTGATTTCGCCTTAAAAAGATCAACAGCAGATTTGTTTCAAATTGTGAAAACAGGCGATGATTTTCTTACGCTATTGCCTAGCTATATTTTAGACTTTTGGTATGCCTTTTTACTGTTCGGGCTACTTATTTGGTTCGCTGCGTTTTTGCATAAAAAATATATTCCCGCCCATTTACCAAAAGCACAATACAACCCCAAAGCCTATGGCATACATAGCTTGTTGTTTGTTTTTGCTTTAGCTTTAACCGTTGTTGGCATGCGTGGTGGTTTCCAGTACATGCCACTTTCTATTATAAATGCCGGACAATATGTTCAAGCGCAAAACATCCCTGTAGTTTTAAACACACCCTTTACCGTTTTAAAAACTTTAGAAACCAAATCTTTAGAGCAACGCAATTATTTTGATTCTGCCACCCTAAACAACATTTATACACCCGAGAAAACACTAGCAACAACCGGGAAGTTTAAGGGTAAAAATGTGGTGCTTATTATTTTAGAAAGCTTTGCCAAAGAGTATGTTGGCGCATTAAACAACCAACAAGGTTACACGCCCTTTATAGATTCTTTGCTTGGGCACAGCCTTGTTTTTACCAATGCATTTGCTAATGGCCAACGCTCTATAGAATCTTTGCCAAGCTTGCTTACAGGCTTGCCTCAACTTATGAGCATGCCCTATGTTTTATCTAACTACAGCAGCAATACTTTAGACGGAATACCCAAGCTCCTTAAAAACCAAGGGTACAATACCTCATTTTACCACAGTGGTAAAAATGGCACGATGGGTTTTAATGGTTTTGTGGGGGCCACAGGTATTGATGAGTATTATGGGTTTGATGAATTTCCGGAAAACGAAAAACTATATGATGGACATTGGGGAATTTTTGACGAACCTTATTTGCAATATTTCGCCAATGAATTAAACAACCGCAAGCAACCCTTTTTTAGTTCGGTATTTACCATTTCTTCTCATCACCCCTATGTTATTCCAGCGCAGCACCAAGGCAAGTTCCCAAAGGGCACGTTGCCTTTGCATGAGTCTGTTGGTTATACGGACTACGCTTTGAAACAGTTTTTTGCAACGGCACAAAAAATGCCTTGGTTCAAAAACACATTGTTTGTTTTCTCTGCCGATCATTCTGCCCCCTCGGTAGAACCTAAACATACATCTAGAATGGGACGTTTTGCTATTCCTATTTTCTTTTTTGATCCAAACGAAACATTGAAAGGAAGAAACGACAAATACTTCCAACAAATAGATGTTAGCGCAACATTGGCCGAATTAACCGCATGCACAACCACCCTAACTACTTTTGGCAATAGCGCGTTTAGCAACACTCCACGCTATGTGGTGAATTTTGTAAACAACACGTATCAGATCACTTATAAAAATTGTTTTTTAATTTTTGACGGCTCTAATACCATTGCCGTGTATGATGTAGAAACAGACCCCGCCACAACCCACAACATAATTGCAGAACAACCCGATAGTTTTAAACCCATTGTTGCCGAAGCAGAAATTCTTCTAAAAGCCATTATACAGCAGTACAATAACCGGCTCATTCACAACCAGCTTTCCTCTTCTAAATAAAACATCATCAGCACTAAAAAAAACATATTATTTATCATTAACCCCTTTGCAGGCAGAGGGATAAAAAAAAGTATTAGAGAAATTATTGATGAAAATTTAGATGCTACACAATTTAATGCCGACTTTATTTACACAGAAAGAGCCAAGCATGGCTCTGAGATAAGCGCTCATAATGTCCATAAATACCAAATTATTGTAGCCATAGGTGGCGATGGCTCTGTAAATGAAATTGCTAAAAACCTTATAGAAACAGAGACAACATTGGCCATTATACCAACTGGTTCTGGCAACGGATTAGCACGCCACTTAAAAATTCCTCTTAACACTAAAAAAGCCGTAGAATTAATTAATAGGGGCAATTTTAAAACCATAGACTCTATTAAAATAAATGATGATTATTTCTTTTGTACAGCAGGTTTTGGGCTAGATGCTTATGTAAGTTGGAAGTTTGCACGTGCCCAAAAACGAGGATTTTGGAGTTATGTAAAAATTACATTGCAAAGCGTGCTTAACTACAAACCCAAAGACTATAAAATCATTGTAGATAAAAAAGAAGACCAATTTAACAATGCCGTTTTAGCCACATTTGCCAATGCCAATCAATACGGCAACAATTTTATAATTTCGCCAAACTCGGTGATTAATGATGGTTACGTACGTTTAATTTTTGTGCAAAAATTCCCCCTTATTTATACGCCTGTATTTGCCTATTTTTTACTTACCAAACAATTGCCCAAGTTTAAGTTTACCAAAGAGTTTATTGGCAAAAAAATCACGCTCATCAACAAAAAGAAAAAAATTCATATTGATGGTGAGCCTATTAAAATGGCAAAAAAAATAAACGTTAAAGTTATACCCGCCTCTTTAAAAATTATTGCCCCCTAAAACCAAAATCATGCGCATTGCAGAAAGCATAACTACCCCGCAATTTAGAATTGTTATCTACACCTTAGATACCTCATGGTACGTAGAGTTTGAGGCGGGCCCAATGAAACAAGGCTACAAATGGAGCAAAGAAAAAGTGCTCTCTTTGGCCGATGTAAAAAACATTCTTGACGAAAATTTTTTAGCCGAGGTATATTCCCATTTTAACAACATGTTTCTTACGCTTAAAAAAACCATGTAAGCTGCAAGAGTGTTCATTTCATTGTGAATAGTAATTTTATTTCATCTGTTTTATCGTCATTGTAATATTTAGATTGGCCACATGAAAAATAAATCTTTATACTCAAACATTGGCCTATTTGCTTTGCGCGTAGGTTTTTCTGGTGCAATGCTTACGCATGGCTATCCCAAATTAGAAAAATTAATTGCAGGTGGCGATATACGTTTTGCCGATCCGTTTGGCATTGGCCCTGCGGCAACATTGGTACTTACCGTGTTTGGCGAACTTATTATTCCCATCATTCTTATTCTTGGGTTTAAAACCAGATTAGCGGCTATTCCTGCAATAATCACTATGGCGGTTGCCTTTTTCATGATTCATGCAGGCGACCCATTTGGTGACAGAGAAATGGCTTTTTTGTACCTAGTTGCATTTGTTGCAATAGCCTTACTTGGTGCTGGAAAGTTTAGTATAGACGGCATAATGACTAAAAAAAGACGTTAATTTTTTATTCCACTTTTAATTGAGAGGCGAAAATTGATATCGCTACATTCGTAACAAACAATATGGTGAATGAAAAAAAGCCTCGCTAAATTTTGGTTCTTTCTGTTTGGATGGAAAATATATATCCCCGAAAATTTAATCCATCAAACAAAAAAAAGCGTCATGATTGCTGCACCCCACACCAGCAATTGGGATTTTCCGTTCACTTTGTTTTCCTTTTGGCTACTCGAGATCAATGTGAAATATTTTATCAAAGATCAATACACAAAATCAATCTTTGGCTTTCTTTTTAAATGGACAGGCGCCATTGGTGTAGACCGATCTAAAAAAAACAATTTGGTGCAACATTGCATTTCGCTGCTTAACCAAAATAAAGAACTTGTTATTTTGGTTCCGGCAGAAGGCACCCGCTCTCGTGTAGAAAAATGGCGCAAAGGCTTTTACCAAATTGCCCTAAATGCCCATGTACCCGTATGTTTAGGTTTTCTAGATTTTGAAAACAAAAAAGCTGGAGTAGGAAAAGTTTTAAATCTTACTGGAAATTTTGAACACGATATGCAAATCATAGAAGATTTTTACAAAGACATAAAAGGTAAAAATCCTAAGAATTACAACAAGAAAATCTATTAACCCCTTAACCCAGATTTTCCCATCGAACCTTGAACTTTCAACATTCAACCTTGAATTTTGAACATTCAACTTTGAACTTTGCCCCCTTTCCCTTTTGCCGCCATCTTGCAGAAAGTTACCTTTGCCAAAAGCCGAATAAAGAAGATGTTTAAGCAAAGAAAAACGCGAGGTTTTAATTTAAAATCGCGTTACTATGATGAGGACAAAGAACGTAGAGATAACGTGCTGCGTACAAAAAATGAAAAAATACCGTTTGAAGACAAAGAAAAATACCGCGAACGCTTACGGCAAAATTGGGAGTACCGCAGAAGCACCAGTTCTAGCAAAAATTACGGCATGCGTTTGGTTATTATTTTCGGAGTCTTAGTTGCTCTTGTTTACGCTTTATTCTACATTTTTTAATGACAGACATCATACAATTATTACCCGATAGCGTTGCCAACCAAATTGCAGCTGGCGAGGTAGTGCAAAGGCCTGCTTCGGTTGTAAAAGAGCTATTGGAAAACAGCATTGATGCAGGCGCAACAGAAATTAAATTAGTGATTAGAGATGCTGGCAAAAGTTTAATCCAAGTAATAGACAATGGCTCTGGCATGAGCGAGACAGACGCTCGCTTAGCTTTTGAAAGACACGCCACTTCTAAAATTAGAAAAGCCGAAGATTTATTTGAAATAACCAGCATGGGCTTTAGAGGTGAGGCGCTTGCCAGCATTGCTGCAGTTGCTCAAGTAAGCATCAAAACCAAAACGGCCAACCAAGAGTTAGGCATAGAAATACAAATAGAAGGCAGCAAAGTAACAAGCCAAGAATACTGTCAGTGCAACCAGGGCACCATTATCTCTGTAAAAAACCTGTTTTTTAACATCCCTGCCAGAAGAAATTTCTTAAAAAGCGACCAGGTAGAACTACGCCACATTATTGATGATTTTGAGCGCATAGCCTTAGCCAATTGCCACGTTAGCTTTGAACTCATCAACAAACAAAACACCATATTTAATTTAACCGCAGGGAATTTAAGGCAGCGCGTAGCCGGCATTTTTGGCAGAAAATACAACGAGAAATTAGTACCCGTAAATGAAAACACAGATGTTGTTAAACTTACCGGATTTGTACTAAAGCCAGAGCACGCACGCAAAACCAGAGGCGAGCAATTCTTTTTTGTAAACAACCGCTTTATAAAAAACAACTACTTGCACCATGCCATTAACAATGCTTTTGAAGAGCTTATTCCTGCGCATCAACATCCGGGGTATTTTTTGTTTATGGAAATAAACCCTGCACGCATAGATGTAAACATTCATCCCACAAAAACGGAAATAAAGTTTGACGATGAAAAAGCCATTTACGCCATTATTCGCGTAAGTGTAAAACACGCGTTGGGCCAGTTTAATGTTAGTCCTTCGCTAGATTTCGAACTCGGAAATACGGCAAATACACCTCCGCTAAAACCGGGCGAATTTGTAGGTATGCCTAAAATAACGGTGGACCCTACTTTTAATCCGTTTGCCGAAGAAGAAAAGAAAATAGCAAAATCAACTTCGTCTAATTCTCCTGCATATTCGGGCAGCACATACCAAAAGCAATCACCAGCACACCAACCCTGGGAAAAGCTTTTTGTGCCCGAGCAAGAACCACAACAATTTAATTTACAGGCCGATTTTAGCGAAGAAAACACGCAAGTACAAGAAGAATCTACCTTTCAGTTATTCAATACATATATAGCCAAACGAACAAAATCTAGCCTCATTTTAATCCACCAAAAAAGGGCGCACCAACGTGTTTTGTACGAAAAGTTTTTACGCTCTTTGGCCAACCAAAGCGGTGCATCGCAGCAATTGCTGTTTCCGCAAAACATGACTATAAAGGCCGGAGAATTGGCTTTGCTACAAAATTGCATTGACGATTTGCGCCAACTTGGTTTTGACATTGAACCGCTTGGCCAAACTACGCTAGTTATACAAGGCATTCCCCTTGCTATGCAAGAGCAAGACGGCATTTTGGCACTTGAAGAAATTCTTGAAGGATTAAAAAATAACCAGAAAGATTTTGAGCTAAACAAAAGCCACCAACTTGCGTTTTTATTAGCCAAACACGGGGCCACTAAAACTGGTAAACGCCTTAGCACAGAAGAAATGCTACATTTGGCAGATCAATTGTTTGCCTGCGAAATGCCACACTTGGCGCCCAATGGCAAACCTGTGGTTGTTCATATCAATAAAGATTTTATAGAAAAACAATTTCAAAAATGAATTACCGTCCGCAAGGATTCACCCTGCTACCTCCCGTAATTAAAAACTTGCTTATTTTAAATGGCCTGATGTTTTTAGGTACCAATGTAATGGGCGATTTTTTAGGAACAAATCTCTCTAGTATTTTGGCGCTGTATTTTCCTGCATCTAGCCACTTTATGCCGCACCAAATTATCACGCACATGTTTATGCATGGTGATCTTGGCCACATCTTCTTTAACATGTTTGCCCTGTGGATGTTTGGAACAGCACTAGAAAATTTGTGGGGAGGAAAACGGTTTTTAATCTATTATTTAATAACTGGACTAGGAGCAGCCATGCTCCACATGGGTGTAAATGCCATTGAATACTTTAATGTTATTGGCCAACTAAATACAGAACAAATTAATTTAATTAATGCCGAAGGTTATAGTGTTATTCATAGCGGTATGAATTACGAAAACCCTGCCATGGCGGCCTTAAATGCGCTATTAAACATTCCTGTGCTCGGAGCTTCTGGGGCGGTTTTCGGGATCTTGCTGGCCTTCGGGATGACGTTTCCGGAACAAGAAATTTATATTTACTTTTTATTCCCCATAAAAGCCAAATGGTTTGTGTTGATTTATGGCGCCTTAGAATTGTTTAATGGCGTAATGTATACCAATGATGGTGTTGCGCACTTTGCCCATTTAGGTGGAATGATATTCGGGTATTTCTTAATAAAGCATTGGCGAAACAATCAATACAGACAATGGTAATGAGCACAATTGTCGAAAAATTAAAAGAACAGTTTACACAAGGTAACAACCTCAACAAACTTATCTACATTAACGTAGGCGTTTTTGTGGCCATGCTGATTGTAAATATGGTTTCGTTCTTAATTACAGGAAACGCTGCTACCTTTAAATACTACATAACGCAGTGGAGTGCACTTTCTAGCGATCCATTTACGTTTGTAACGCGCCCGTGGACTTTAATAACCTACATGTTTTTGCATGCCGATTTTTGGCATCTGTTCTGGAATTTGGTGATTCTGTTTTTTAGCGGCAAAATATTTTTAGAATATCTTGGTGATCGGAGATTGCTAACTGTATTTCTGTATGGCGGCATTGCTGGTGGAATGTTGTTTTTTATTCTGTACAATATATCGCCCGCGTTTACCGTAAATGCCCCGTTGGTGGGTGCTAGCGCAGGTGTAGTTGCCATTTTGGTGGCCGCTGCAACCTATGTGCCCAACATGCCGGTAAAACTGTTTTTTATATTAGAAGTAAAACTTTGGATGGTGGCTGCACTTGCCATGGTAACCTATATTGCTGGCGTTACAGGTGCAAATAGTGGTGGCCATTTGGCTCATATTGGCGGAGCCATTGCCGGGTACTTTTTTGTAACATCGCTTAAAAAAGGAAATGATTGGAGCATTGGGTTTTATAACTTTTTAGATAAAATTAATTCGCTTTTTAAAGCAAAACCGAAAATGCGCACTGTGTATACGGCTAAGGAAAAGAGAACATCAACCAAGAAAAACACCACGGCAGACCAAGAACGTATGGACGAGATTCTTGATAAGATTAGTAAAAGCGGCTATGATAAATTAACCAAAGAAGAAAAAGAGTTCCTCTTTAATTTTGGAAAAAAATAACGTGAGAACATTCCTGTGAAAAAGCTCTCATTCTTTAATCGCATACTTTTTTTAGTAAACAATTTAGCCGCATTTATTTTATTATTAAGCTATTTAGCATGGTTTGTAAATCCTTCTACAATACCATTGGTAGGCATTGTTAGTTTAGGTGTGCCCATGCTGTTACTCATAAATCTGTTTTTTATTTTTTATTGGTTACTCCTAAGAAAAAAGCAGTTTCTATTATCACTATTATGCATTGGCCTTGGTTGGTGGCACATTCAATCTTTTTTACAATTTAATCATGTTGCTCCTTCAAACACCAAAAATGGCATCAGGATTATGACGTACAACGTGCGGGTATTTCACTATCCGGGTGCAGGAAAATGGCACAATACGCCACCCGCAATGGCTGCAATGACCGATAGTTTAAAACCTGATATATTATGCATGCAAGAGTATTTGCCCAATGGAAATTGGGTGCCAAAATTTTCTCATCCGTATAAATATATAGCCAATAAACAAAGTGCGACATTGGCCATTTACAGTAACTATAAAATTATCAATACAGGCGAAGTAGCTTACTCTAACCAGCAGAATTATTACAACAAGTTTATTTACGCAGATGTCATTATAGAAGAAGATACGATCCGCATTATTAACGTTCACCTTGCAAGCATTCATTTAAACAATCAAGATTTAAAAACTTTTACAACGCTAGATGACGCAAGTGAAGAACAAGTAAAATCAAGCGGAAAGAACATTTACACGAGATTACTGGCAAGTTTTAAAACTAGAGGCACCCAAATAAACGAGGTAATTACTTTTATAGAAAAATCTCCATACCCAACTATTTTATGCGGAGATTTTAATGACACGCCAACAAGCTATGCCTATAAAAAAGCCAGTACAGTTTTGAATGACTGCTTTCAAGCAAAAGGGTTTGGTTTTGGCACCACACATACGCGCTTTAAGGCATATAACTTCCCTATGCGCATAGATCATATTTTAACGAGTAAAGAATTTGAGATAAATAGATGGCAGGTTGTTCCTGTTGTTTTAAGCGATCATTTTCCTATTTATACAGATGTAGTACTGCCTTAAAATTTGGTGATAAATTCCTTGTATAAAAAGAAAAAATAAATTGGGCAGCATTGATTTCTATTGTTAAATTAGCGCCTTTAAAATATTAGACAAATGAAATTTTTAGGCTTTCTTGTTTTCTTAACCATTGTATTGATGGGCTTTGGCATGTTACTTTTCTTAAGCGGCTTTATAGGTTATTGGTTAACCTTGTTGGCTATAGAAAAAATGAGTCCAGCGTTGGCTCATAAAATTATTGGCTACAAAGAAGAAGACGAAAAATAGCCCATACCGTATATTTAATAAAAAACCCGCTTTAAATTAATTTAAAGCGGGTTTTTATTTCTTAGTATTTCTACAATACTTCTAAAACTTTTTCTGGAGGTCTTGCCACAACAGCTTTGTTTCCATTCACAACAATGGGGCGCTCCATTAATTTTGGATGCTCTATCATGAGTAGAATTAACTCATCATTCTCCATTTCCTTATCCGCAAAATCGCTTTTCCAAATAGCTTCGTTGGTACGCAACAGTTCACTTGCATCCATATCTAATTTATCAAGAAGTTCTTCTAATTCTGCAGCGGTTAACGCCTCGTCCATGTATTTTACAATTTCAAAAGCAATTCCTTTTTCTTCTAAAATACTTACTGCGCTTCTGCTTTTAGAGCATCGCGGATTATGGTATATTTTTATCATTTCTTCGGGTTTTATAACGGATTCAAAGAAACTAATTTTTATTGAAGACTAGCGCATAAGATGTACTTCACCGTGCACTTCGTTATAGTTACCACAAACATCTTTGTAGCTCACCAGCCAGAAATATACCCCATCGGCTAGTTTCTTATTTTCAAAATTTCCATTCCAAGAAAATGCAGCATTCTGTGTCTTTAAAACACTCCCCCCCCATCTATTAAACACTTCTAAATTAAATTCAGAGAATTGCTCAGGCTGTATATTTTTCACTATTTGCCAAGTATCATTCAAACCATCTTCATTGGGTGTAAACACATTGGGAAATATTTCATCAAAATCTTCATAGTAAATGATATTTATTTCTTCTGTAACTTTTATTGAATGACCACATATTGTATCAAAGGCATTCATGGTTATTAAGTAAGTTCCAGGCTTAACATATTGGTGTGTTGGAAATCTTTGATTGCTTCCAGAACCGTCTCCAAAAGCCCAATTAAAAGAATGATATGTTCCTGACCCTCTAGGTGTAAAAACAACTTCTTGCCAATTGATGCAAGGTTCGTATTCGCTAGAAAACGTTAAATCACCACCGCCAACTTTAAACTCTATGGTTGTATAAGCCGTATCCCAACTGCCACAGAGCGAATCCTGTATGGCTAAATAGACTAAATGCGGCCCTGGTTTATTATAGATTTTAACGGGATTTAATTGCATGGAAGTAGTACCATCGCCAAAATTCCATATAAATGAAGTAACCGGTGGAGATGTGTTGGTAAAGCTTACTTTATAAGAAACATCGCAAGAATCATAATTGGCAATAAAACTTGATTTTGTGTTTGAACTGAAGATATATAAAGGCACTAGAGCCGTATCTGACGTATTGCACAACGTATCAATTCCAATAATTTTTACATTATAAAAACCTGCAGTGTTAAATACTTTCACCGGGTTTCTGCCGGTAAAAAATGTTCCGTCATCAAAATCCCACAGCATAACATCTACATTGGTGCTATAATCTTTAAATTTTAACAGGTGCGGAGCACAACTAGAATCGGGTTCAAAAACCACATTTACTCTCGCTTTTTGCAATTGAAACTCTACTTTAAAACATGCCAAATTACAATTCTGACTATTGTTTGTTGTACTCCAAACATTAGAAGGAAATGCTGGGAAGCTTGATTTCCCGCCACAGCCGGCACAAACAGCTTGATGAATAATGCCTTCTGGGCTAAACCTAGAGGTTCCTCCATCTACATGTTCTGCTGCATTATTTCCCCCAAAAAAGGTAGCATATTCTATAAATTTCCACGAACCATCAAGCACCAAAAAGTAAAAATCGCTTCCATCTGTTATGGTATCATATGCATTTTGGGTGGTGGGCATGCCGGTTGTTGTTCCTTCTGTGTTGGTAGCCCCTCCCCAACCCGAAATATAAATAGACTTGCATGCATCTACCATTAATGCTGTTGGCGAAATATTAATATTATTGATGGAGCCGTTGCCAAATACAGTAGATTTTAACGATGTTTTTAAGTTTTCTGAAAATTTGTGAATAAACTGTGCGCTATTCGGCACTTGCCAAACGCCTGGTGTTGTAGGATACAAACCCTTGGTTTGACCAAAAACATATACTGCATCTTCTGCATCTAGCGCCACAAAAAAGTTTTGATCGTAATGTGTGGTGCCATTAAATGTAGAAGTAATATATGCACCATCAGATCTGTTAAAGCTTGCTATCCATCCATCATTAATGCCACCAAAGGTGGGCTGATAGCTATTTGGATCTATAGGAAAATTTTGACTTTTGGTGCCTCCTGCAACAAATACTTTGCTTTGGGCGGTATTTAGTTTTAAACTATAGCCCGCATCATTGCCGCTACCGCCCATATAGGTAGACCATTTTAAACTGGCTAAATCAGACGATAATGCGCCAAAAATAGCATCTTGATCTCCCGCCATCGTGTCTTGAAAAGCGTTACTTACCGTAACAGGAAAGTCTGTTGATCTTGAACTGCTTATAAAAAAGATATCGCCATCATCGGCTACAATAACTTCACTTCGCGCAACATCACCATAATTAAATGGTATGCCTTTATTTGCCCCGTCTGTATTTGATCCTCCTAAAAATGTACTGGCCAATAAGCTGTCTCCAGATGCATTAAATTTTGTGATAACCATATCTACCCCATTGGCATAAAACATTTGGCCTATAATGGTGTTCGTTGGGCCACCATTAAACGTAGTATCAAACGCTGTGGGTGTTACGGGGTAGTTTAGAGAACTTGTAATACCAATTAGAATTAGATTGCCTAAACTATCTACCACCATGCTATGGGGTTGATCGGCATCATTTCCTCCCAAATAGGTTGAATATATGAGTTGCGTACCATCTGCACTAAATTTTGAAATTGAAATATCTATAGGTGCACCTCCAAAGTTAGATTGAAAAGCGCCTGTGGTTAATGGGTACCCATTGCCAAAAACTATTCCTCCTCCATAAGAATTACCATTGTTATCATAGGTTGCCGTGAAACCAAAATTATCTGCTGTTGAGCCTGTGTAAGTTGAAAAAACAAAATTGGGGTCTATAATCAGTTCTTTATTTTTCTTGTAATCTCCCAGCTGTATTTGCACAATATTGCCGTTTAAAACAAAAGCAACTTCTACAGGTACAACTTTGCCTTTAATAATTTGCCAAGCAATAGGCGCCTCCTCTACCAACCTACCCACCGCTGTGTTGATGATTAACCGGTTTTGGTCTAAGTAAATAGAATCTATGTGGTTGTAATTCCAACGAATGTTGTCTGGGTTGGCACGTGGGGCAAGAATAAGATCGTACTTTAAATTGGCCGGACCACTTTTAAGCAGTAAATCTATTCCTGGGTACAATTCTTTATACCGCACTTCTTGGTACATACTCACATTAGCTTGCCATTTTGATTTGTCTTTACCCAAATAATAATTGCGATAAGCAATGTCTTTTTTAAGAGGGATTACTTCTGCGGCCGCTGAATTAAATTCAACATCAAAAACATGGTTTAAAATAGAATCTGGAAAAGTGCTGTGTTTCCCCGTTTCTGGATGAAGGTGCTGCAATGCCAACGGATCTTGTAAGTGAAATCTAAGTCCGTTTTGTTTTACATAAATGGTGTTGTTTTTTAATTCTAGTTTGTACAATGCATCATCATGCCACTGTCCTTTATTCTTAATAAAAGACTGCGCATCTGCACTTTGTAAAACACAAAGAGAAAATAATATAAGAGCTATTTGAAAAGCTAAACGCATAGCGCCAAGTTAGGAAATGGATTTTGAGAAACTTAAAACATTATTGCAAAGCGTTTTATGCTTTAGTTTAAGCGGTCTTTACTTAGTTTAAACCGAACCTTGGCTCATTAAATACGATTTTAAAAACTCATCAATTTCTCCATTCATAACGCCATCTACATTGCTGGTTTCTTGGCCCGTACGCACATCTTTAACTAGTTTATAAGGCTGCATAACGTAGTTGCGTATTTGGCTACCCCATTCTATTTTTTTCTTACCCGCTTCTATTTCTGCACGTGCAGCATTTTTGGCCTCAATCTCTATTTCGTACAACTGAGATTTAAGCATTTGTATAGCTTTTTCTTTGTTTTGAAGCTGCGAACGCGATTCTGTATTTTCTATGGTAATGCCCGTTGGTTTGTGCTTTAACCTAACCCCAGTTTCTACTTTATTTACATTTTGTCCGCCCGCACCGCTAGACCTAAATGTATCCCAAGAAATATCAGACATGTTGATGTTGATTTCTATGGTATCATCAACAAGCGGATACACATAAACTGAGGCAAACGAAGTATGTCTTTTGGCATTGCTATCAAATGGTGAAATCCTTACTAAGCGGTGCACTCCGTTTTCGCCTTTTAAATAGCCAAACGCAAAATCACCATCAATTTGAAGGGTTACCGTTTTTATCCCTGCAACATCACCATCTTGATAATTTAATTCGGTTACCTGAAAGCCATTTCTTTCGGCCCACATAACGTACATACGCATAAGCATGCTGGCCCAATCGCAACTTTCTGTACCACCGGCACCGGCTGTAATTTGTAGAACAGCACAGAGTTTATCTTCTTCTCCGCTAAGCATATTCTTAAACTCCAACTCATCTATTAAAGTCTCGGTTTTATTAAATGCGTTTGTTACCTCAGCTTCGGTAAGCCCTCCTTCTTTATAAAACTCAAGGCTTAACTCCAGTTCATTAAACTGTGTTTCGGCTGCCTCGTAACCTTCTACCCAATATTTTAATTGGCGAATCTTTTTTAATGTGATTTCCGCTTTTTTCGGATCGTCCCAAAAACTTGGAGCGCCCGTTTTTTCTTCTTCATTTATGATTAGGATGCGCTTTTCTTCTAGATTTAAGTAGCCAACCAAGGCCTCTAAACGCACGCCTAATTCGTTAATCTGTTCTTGTGTAATCATGGCTTAAAAATAGATTTTTTTAAGGTTTTTTACATTTACATTTAACACGTTAAGTTGATGTAATGTAATATGAGCAATTTGTTGATAGTTGTTTTTTGTTGGTTGTTTTTTGGTGCGTTACATAGCAGCCTTATTTACATGCCGTTACGTAAAAACTTGCAAGAAATATTCAATATAGACGATCAATCTTATCGGTTATTTTACGCCTTAATTTCTATTATAAGTTTATTTATTTGCGCATTAACAACACTGCTTTTGCATGGCCGGTGGTTGTTTAATCCAGATTTCATAACCTACATTGGTGGTGGAATTCTAATTCTTGGCAGCCTCTATTTAATGAAGCTTTCGTTTAAAAATTACAGCTTAACTATTTTTATTGGTTTACAACCCGAAAACAATGCTAAACTTAAAATTACCGGATTAAATAGATATGTTCGGCATCCACTCTACTTAAGTACCGTTTTGTTTTTACTTGGCATTATTGTGTTTTGGCCGAGTAATCTTATAATAGCTTCTTGCCTTATATTGATAGGATATACACTTTTAGGGGCGCGATTAGAAGAACGAAAATTGATTAATCAATTTGGCAAAGAATATACCGACTACATAAAAGAAGTGCCAGCTTTTATACCAAAACTTAGAGACATTTAAACTTACCCCATGATAGATTTACTTAGCGATACCGTAACAAAACCAACACCCCAAATGTTGCACGCCATGGCCAATGCCCAAGTTGGCGATGACGTTTTTGATGAAGATCCTACGGTAAATGCTTTGCAAGAAAAAGCCGCAAAACTATTTGGTATGGAGGCTGCGCTGTATTGCCCAAGTGGCACAATGACAAACCAGATTGCCATAAAAGTGCATACACAACCCGGAGACGAAGTGATTTGCCACCATTACGCACACATTTACAATTACGAAGGTGGTGGCATGATGTTTAACTCTGCCGTTTCGCCAAAACTAATTGGCAATCCTGATGGTATTTTTACCGCACAACAAGTAGAAGAAGTAATAAGCAAACCCGGAGATATACATGCCGCGCGTACCAAGCTAGTTGAAGTAGAAAACACCAGCAACAAAGGAGGCGGAACGTGCTATACAATTGCTGAATTAAACCAAATTAAAACTGTAGTTAAAAAACACAATCTTGGTTACCATTTAGACGGTGCTCGGCTTTTTAACGCGTTAATTGCCCAAAACGAGAATGCCGCAGATTATGGGCAAACCTTTGATTCTATTTCTATTTGCTTAAGCAAAGGATTGGGCTGCCCTATTGGGAGTCTTTTATTAGGAAACAAAGATTTTATTGCAGAGGCAAAATTTATTCGCAAACGTTTTGGCGGTGCTTGGCGCCAAGCTGGATTTATGGCCGCAGCAGGAATTTATGCCTTAGACAATAATATAAATAGGTTGGCTGATGATCATGCAAAAGCCAAAATGCTAGAGCAAGCCTTATTGCAACTAGATTACATAAGCTTTGTGCAACCCGTACAAACCAACTTGGTGATTTTTATGCTTAAATACCCCGCTCATGCCGAAAAATTTACAGCCCAATTGGCTGAAAAGAATATTAGAATAATTGGCATGGGGCAAGGCCGTTTGCGCATGGTTACGCACATGGATGTTTCTATGTCGCAAATTGAAACGGTTTGTAATGTGTTGGCTGAGATTAAGATTTAAATTTTGTGTTTTAC
Organism: Bacteroidia bacterium; assembly: GCA_030424545.1. Taxonomy (GTDB): domain Bacteria; phylum Bacteroidota; class Bacteroidia; order Flavobacteriales; family Schleiferiaceae; genus JAUHWL01. The sequence continues at coordinate 66,519 of JAUHWL010000006.1, read as the reverse complement.
ACTCAATATAAAAGGCTATTATAAAACAGGTCTTACAGGTATTCCGGCAAACGTGAATTGTTAGATTGTAGATGATATTAAATTAAAATAGTTTTGATCCAAAACATGTATTTGGGGATTATGATTAATTTCAAAATGATAATTATTAAATATTTAATTATAGTTACCTCGCTATTTTTAGCAATTTCTTTTAGTTCATGTAAAAACTCCGATCATGTAAGTGCTCCAAATGATGGACGAGCATCTAATCAAATGAATGATGCCGCTAGTGCATTTATATCATTTTTTAATGCTGATTTTCAGAATAGTATAACGCTCGAAAAATATTCTGTACAAGGTGTGTCTCCAAACGATAAAGCGAAATTAATAGGGGCATTTTATGACGAACAAAAAAAAACATTACCCAATCAGGGAAGAATAAACGTGAATGGCACAGATTACTATCAACATCCACAAATGGGAATAATTTATTCAGGCCCATCTACAGTACCATGTTTTGGACAAACCAATGTTATTAAATATTACAACAGTGCCGATTCCCTAATTTTTACACAAACTTTAAATGTTCCAGAAGAGGTAGTAATTAGTTCAAATTGGAGTGAATTTAATGCTCAATCAACCATAACTTTTAATGCAGACCCTACTAATTCTAAAGGGTTAATTTGTGTGTTTAAGTTTTCATCAAACAATCCATATAACAAAGATTTTAGTACACATCCAGATGTTACTAACATGGCTCATATTGAAAATGATAACGGCTCTTTTGCAATTACTACTTCATTAATTGAAAAAATTCCAGATGGGGCTATTGTAGAAATTCTAATAGTAAGAGGAAATTATGCTCCAATAAATCTTTCAAATAACTCATTTGGAATAATTGCTTTTAGCAATTGTACAACAGACGCCCGGTTGGCACTTTGATGTCAACATTTATATAACTCATGAAAAACCTCAATTGGAGACATTGAGGTTTTTTTATTACTACAACTCTTCTATAAAAGAATATTTAAGCGTAGAATATTTATCGCTTTTAGCTTGTTTTTCCATGTCTTTAATTGTTTTAAGCGGACCAACATCCATAAACGAATTGATTAACCAAGTAGGAATACTGCCTGCCGGGTCTGAACGAAATGTATAGCGCAAATAATATTGATTGTTTGTTAAGGGTGTGATAATCCATTCGGCCTCAAAAACCTTAACCCTTATAATGCCTTTTTTTGTGGCATAAAAATTATTATGCGCTACCGATTTGGAATGAAACGCTTTGGTATTCTCATCTTGCCAGATTTTATTTCGCAGCACAAAATCTCTATCTTCAAATGGCCAAGGAAAATCTGAATTGATGTAATAAATAATTTCATTTTCTGATATCCGCTTAAGTAAATAGGCCTTTTCGCAACTAAACACCCAGTTTTTATACCCCTCCAAATCTTGAAACAAGGCTACGAAACTTGATAAAGATGCACCGCTAACGGTACACGTCATTTGCATTTCTTTAATATCAGAATTCGGAACCGATCTTGTATAAATCTTTACCTCTTCTTTTTGCTTAACCAGCTCCCATTTGCCAGGCACAATAATTTGTGCTGGTAATACAAAGGCTAATAGCAATAATGTATTTAAGAAGAGTGATTTCAATGGTAGGTTTTTGATTCTATTATGGGTGAACAAATTAAACGTATTTAAGAGCAAACTTGTTTTATGAAGAAACATTCAAGAATAAGTGGCATAAGAATATTGTCGTGGTTAAATCTCTAGATGAGTCAATGCCTCTTTTATTTCATCATACAAATAACCTTTGCCAAGCAAAAAACGTATTAGTTTTTGTTCTCGTTTACCCTTAGCAGTGCTTGATATTAGGTTATATTTTTTTTGCGCTATCGAAATTAATTTGCTTTTGTATTGGTCTTGATTTATCTCTGCCAGCGCACTTTCAATATTGGGTTTGCTTACCCGATGTTGCCACAAGGCTTGCTCAATTTTTCGCACGCCCCACCCTTTAATAGAAAATTTACCCCTTGCAAATGTTGATGCAAACCTCTCTTCGTTTAAATAATTTTCCTGTATTAATTCAAGTAGCAATTCATCTGCGGCTAAATCTAATAGGCCATAGCTCTTTAATTTTTCTTCAACCTGTTTTTGACTGCGCTCTTGATAGGCGCAAAATCGTCTAATTTTTTCACGGGCTTCCGCTAAATCATAAATCTTATTTTGAGAAGATTGCATGGTGTGAAATTAAAAAACCCCAACCAATTGGCCGGGGTTTTCTATTTAATTCTTCAAGATAATTTCTTTTTGGTCTTCGTTGTAAAAACGATACTCTAGCATTTTAAATGCATCACGTTCTTGCACCACTAATTTGCGCTTAAAACGTTTTTGCCATTTTTTGGCTATGGTATTAAACCACCATCCTTTTGTTAAGTAGGCATATATAAAAGGGTGAACATGCAGATACGTTGTTCCAGTTGTTCCATTACTAGAAATCCGATCAAAATAATGAGCTATTTCTTCAATCAGCATCATTGGGGCTTCTACTAAGGCATCGGGGTTTTCTTCGCGGGTAGGAATATTCATTTCAGGGCGAACACGCTGACGCGTAATTTCTAGAACACCAAATTTGCTCAATGGCAATATTTTGTGCTTCGCTCTGTCTGTTTTCATCAACTCATGCATTTTATCCAAGAGAATTCTTTTGTTCTCTCCTTTGTGCATGTCTATAAAATCAACAACAATTATCCCACCCATATCGCGTAGGCGCAATTGTCTTGCAATTTCTTCTGCTGCAAGAAGGTTTGTTGCCAAAGCATTTTCTTCTTGATTTTCTGATGCGTTGGTTCTGTTACCGCTATTTACATCTATAACGTGCATGGCCTCGGTGTGCTCTATAATTAAATAAGCACCTTTTGCCATAGATACAGATTTGCCAAATGCCGTTTTTATTTGACGGTCTATGCCGTGGTATTGAAAGATTGGGGTTTTCCCCTTAAACTCATGAACCAGACTAGACTTACCTGGTTGAATAGTTTCTAAAAACTCTTTCATTTCCGCAGCCAATTCGGCATCATCCACTATAATTTGTTCAAAACTATCATTGAATACATCACGCAAGAATGCACTTGCCCGATTCATTTCTCTAGACACTCTGCTCGGGGCTTTAGCCTTAGAAATTTTACGGTGAATTTGTCTCCACTTTTTTGTTAGGCTTTCTAAATCGCCTTCTAATTCAGGAACACTTACACCTTGTGCTACCGTTCTTACAATAACACCAAATCCGTTAGGCTGAATTTTTCTCGCCAACTTTTTTAGTCTATCTCTTTCTTTACGGTCTACAATTTTTTGAGAAATAGAAATTCGATCAGAAAAAGGTACGAGAACAACATAACGTCCGGGTAAAGATATTTCTGATGTAATTCTAGGGCCTTTAGAGGAGATGGGTTCTTTGGCAATTTGTACCAATATCTCCATTCCTGTTTTTAAGACCTCATCAATTTTTCCATCTTTATTGATGTGTGGCTGAAGTTTAAAATTTGTTAAACTCCATGTTTGTTTTCCCTTTTTGGTGCGAGAAACAAAATTTTGCCAAGAGCGTATTTGTGGGCCAAGATCATGATAATGCAAAAACGCATCTTTTTCATATCCTACATCAACAAATGCAGCATTTAATCCAGTGGCTAGCTTTTTAGCCTTGCCCATATAAATATCACCGACAGAAAACCTGTCATCACTTTTTTCAAGAATAAGCTCCGTAAGCTTATCATCTTGTAGTAGTGCAATCACAGCTTGTTCTTGCCGAGTATTAATAATCAGCTTTGTGCGCACTTTATAAGAAGTTAAAAGTTAATATGTAATCAAACACATAAAGCACCACACATTTGGTGTGGTGCTTTATGTCAAAAAATAATAAAGTTTTTGATTACTTCTTTTTATGACGATTCTTACGAAGTCTTTTTTTGCGCTTGTGTGTTGCCATTTTATGGCGTTTACGTTTTTTACCGCTAGGCATAACTAAGTTTTTTAAAGTTCAACACTCATTTTTTCTAGAACAGCGTTAAGCTGTTCATTCATTTTTTCTTCAGGGTTTGCAGCAATAAACGCATTTATTACTTCTACCCCTTTACTGGTTTGCCCTGCTCCTTGATAGGATTGAGCAAGTTTTATACAAAATTCTGCATTTGCAGGTTGCATTTGCAGTAGCTTGTTAAAGCGTTCAATTGCTTTGTCGTATTGACCAGACATCAAACTAAACTCACCAAGCCAAAAATTGGCTCCTACGTGGTTAGAATCTACCTGTATTACTTCTCGCAAAAGGCCAATGGCTTGCATGGGCGCCCCATTGCCAGATTGAATCATATTTACCGCCTCTTCAACTTTGGCATCAAGAGCAGGGTTTTCACTGGCAACAGTGGCTACTTCTTCTGCTTCTTGTGTTGGTAAATCCGCATCATTGGGTGTTCTAGAAAAATTGTAAATCAACACCGTTAACACAAGTGCCGCAACAACCACTATAATTTGCCCAATTTTCATCTTATGCTTCTACTGGATTACTGTCTTTTACTGTTTCTGCAAAAACCTTTGCTGGTTTAAATGCAGGTACGTAATGTGCTGGAATAACTAAAGTTGTGTTTAAAGAAATATTTCTTCCTGTTTTTTGAGCACGTTTTTTTAGAATAAAACTTCCAAAACCACGTAAATAAACATTATCACCAGATTCTAAAGAAACACGAACTTCTCTCATAAATCCATCGATTATTGCTTGAACATCACCTTTTTCTAATCCTGTTTTATCAGACAATCTCGCAACAATATCTGCTTTCGTCATTGCACACTATATTAAAGAGTTATACTTGTATTTTCGGGGGCGCAAATATAATGGTTTACCCGTAACAACAATGCTCTAAACGTAATTTTTTATAATTATAAATAGCTCATTTACAGTACTTTTCATGAACTTTGAAATACAATTAAGACTTTGGTATTCAGAAAACAAAAGAAGTTTACCTTGGAGAAAAACCAAAAACCCATATAACATATGGCTTTCTGAAGTAATTATGCAGCAAACTAGAATTGCGCAAGGCACCAAATACTATCATCATTTTATTTCTACTTACCCAACTGTAAAAGATTTGGCCAATGCGCCCCTTGATGCTGTTCTTAAATCTTGGGAAGGTTTGGGGTACTATTCTAGAGCCCGTAATTTACATCTTGCCGCGAATCAAATTGTAACCTTATTTCATGGCAATTTCCCAAAAGATTATAGTACGCTTTTATCTATTAAAGGTATCGGTCCGTACACGGCTGCAGCCATCAGTTCAATTTGCTTTAAAGAAGAAATAGCCGTTGTTGATGGCAACGTTTACCGCGTACTTTCTAGAATTTACGGCATAGAAACTCCCATAAACTCCTCTGCGGGCATCAAGCAATTTAACCAACTTGCCCAAAAATTAATAAAAGGATGCCCATTGCCTGGAGATTACAACCAAGCTATTATGGAATATGGTGCTTTGCATTGCACACCAAAAAATCCGAAATGCAATACATGTATATTTTCTAGCACTTGCGTGGCGTACAATACAAACACGGTAGAAAAGCTTCCGGTAAAAACAAAAGCAAAACCAGTAAAAGATAGGTTTTTGTCTTATCTCATACTTTTTAAAGACAACAAAATAGCGGTTGAAAAAAGAACCCATAAAGATATTTGGCAAGGGCTTTTTCAATTTCCGCTTATAGAAACAGAAAACGGAAACGCTACCGTTTTAAAAGGCACCAAAATGGCTGAACCCGTAAAACACCTATTAAGCCACCAACGCCTGCACATTACTTTTTGGCAAATTAAACATCCAGAGCAATTGCCTAAAACTACATACCATTGGGTGGATGTAGACATGTTACAAACACTCGCTTTTCCTATTGTTTTAAAACGATTTATAGATGCAAATCTTCTACATTTGTAGCCATCAATTGGATAACCGAATTTTTATATTTGTTAGAAAGTAAATTAATATGTCAGGATCTTTAAATAAAGTAATGTTGATTGGCAATCTGGGAAAAGACCCAGAAGCTAAACACTTTGAAGGTGGGGGGATGTTGGTTAAATTTTCTATTGCTACATCTGAGACCTATACCAATAGAGCAGGCGAAAAAGTTACCCAAACAGAATGGCACAACATCACCGTTGGCAAAAAAGGCTTAGCAGAACTTTGCGAGAAATACTTGAAAAAAGGCCATAAAATCTATTTAGAAGGCAAAATTAGAACCAGATCATGGACAGATGATTCTGGCAACACACGCTACACTACAGAGATTTTTGGAGATAATATTACCTTTTTAACAAGCAAAGAAGAAGCTCAATTAATTAAAGAACGCAGTGGTGCCAATACAGAGGGATATACTCCTCCTAAGCCCGCAAATACACCATCTACAAAAGCTGACGCTGATTTTAAATTAGCAGAAGATGATGATGACCTACCTTTTTAGATTTTACTAACCAAACACATCAAATTGGACCCAGAGCCCCCGAGTTTATTATTAAATACCCTTTTTAAAGATATTGATTGGCTTACGCTAGCACCAATTTTTTTGGTCATTTTAGCATTGCTCTTACTTTCCGGACTTATTTCTGGTTCAGAAGTTTCTTTCTTCTCATTAAACTCTACTACCAAAGACGAGCTTAAAAATTCTAAAAACAAGAATGAGCAGCTAGCCTACACACTCTTAGAAAGACCGCAAAGACTATTAGCTACAATTCTAATCAGCAACAACTTTGTAAACGTAGGTATAGTAATACTGTCTACATATGCCTTACAGTCTGTTTTTAATTTTGCCGCAAACCCTTTGGCCGCCTTTATTATAGAAATTGTTTTGGTGACTACTCTAATACTCTTTTTTGGAGAAATTATGCCAAAAGTTTACGCCACTGCATCTCCCATTAAATTGGCAAAAATTATGGCGCGCCCACTTTTTATTACAGGCAAGTTTTTTACCCCTCTAATAAAAGTGCTCATTGGCACTTCGGCATTAATTAAAACAACCGCCAAGAGTAACACCATTAGCGTAGGCGATTTAGAACATGCACTAGAGCTTACAGAAGACGAAAACAACGACAACGAAGAACAAAAAATTTTAGAAGGAATTGTACGGTTTGGCAATACATCGGTACGGCAAATAATGACACCGAGAACCGATGTTAAAGCACTTGAAAAAAACGAAGCCTACGATAAGATTTTATCTTTTGTAATAGAACATGGCCATTCTAGGATTCCTGTTTACGATGATAATTTAGACCAAATTAAAGGCGTTTTATACATTAAAGATTTGCTTCCTTTTATGGATAAAGGAAAGACGTTTAATTGGTATAAGCTATTAAGAGAACCATTTTTTGTACCCGAAACCAAAAAGATAGACGATTTACTTACCGAGTTTCAGGAAAAGAAAATACATCTTGCCATTGTTGTAGATGAATTTGGCGGCACTAGCGGAGTTATTACCCTAGAGGATGTTATTGAAGAAATTGTAGGTGAAATTAGCGATGAATTTGATGACGAAGATCTTACGTTTAAAAAATTAGATCCACGCACGTATCTCTTTGAAGGACGCACACCACTCTACGAATTTTACAAAGCGTTAGAGATTGAAGGAGATGCATTTGAAGAAGTAAAAGGAGATTCTGATACCTTAGCCGGATTACTGCTAGAAGTTTCAGGGAAAATACCTGAAAAAATGGAGGTTATAGAGTTTAACAATTATCAATTTAAGGTAGAAAATATTGAAAACAGACGCATACAAAGCATTAAGGTTACAATTCCCGAAGAAAACATATCTGATTCTTAGCCTTGTCTTACTAACCTTTGCTTGTACAGAAGATTTCCAACCCAAACCACGCGCTTATTTTAGAATTGGATTGCCAACTGCGCAATACCAACCTCTGCAAACAAATTGCCCTTATTCATTTGATTTAAATACAAAAGCTAATTGGGTTCCTAAAAAAGATTGTTGGGGCGATGCATACTACCCCTCTATAAAAGCAACCGTGCAGTTTACCTATAAGCCTATTGCCAACGAAGAACAACTACACACCATCTTAAACGAAGCGCAAAACCTTGCTTACAAACATGCCACAAACGCAGAGGGAATAGGCGAAAGAGAATATATAGACCAAGGCAAAAAGGTGTACGGTTTGATGTACAATATGCAAGGAAATGCGGCCAGTAGCACCCAGTTTTTTGTTACAGATAGTACGCACCATTTTTTAAGAGGAGTTCTTTACTTTTATAGCGTGCCCAATGCAGACTCATTAAAACCCGTAAACAACTTTATGTTTAACGAAATGGTGCACATAATAGAAAGTCTTGAATGGAAGAACTCGTTACCATAGCAATTCTAGACACCCACGCCCAAGCTTACTTGCTTAAGGCTAGGTTAGAATCTGATGGCATAACATGTATTTTAAACGATGTGTATATGAACAGCCTAATGCCAATGGGGCCGTTTGGAGGAATAAAACTTAAAGTTCCTTTTTCTGATAGCTTTAGAGCATTTGATATTTACTACGAGTTGAAGGATGATTTAGACACAACCGTTTTATAATCAATCACCTCTTTTTCAAAACGTAATCGTGCTTTATGCCTTTCTGGTTGATGTTCTTATAAACATCCAAAATAAATAAGAGAACATAATAATACCTAGCAACAGGTGTATGGGTTGTGCAAACTTTGGAACATCAAAGTAATACAGAATTATACCCGCAACAATTTCAATAAGGGTTATTACCAGTAATGAATATGCGGAATGCATGTTGTAATCATTTTTCCAGTTTATCCAAAATATCCAGAAAACACCTGCTATTAATACCAAAGAAAAGGATCTGTGAATAAGAATTTTTACATCTAGTAAGCCAATCCATGTACTGCGCTCTGCTCCCAATTTGGCAATTTCGTCTATTTGCTCTCTTACTTGTGTGCCCAAAAGTATTTGGCTGGTTAACAATAAAAATAAAACACCCACCATCACCTTAAAGCTTTTAGACACATCTATTCTTTTACGCTGGCTTGTTTTAGAAATTATGGTTAATAACAATGCAACTATAGCCATACTACCAAACATGTGCTTTGTAATGGCATGGGGCACTAAATTCCCGTCTACTACAAGTTTGCCTAGCCATGCCTCATAGCCCAGCATAAAAAGCGTTACCGCACTTAGTAAAAAAATAATCGGAAACTTTTTTATGTTAAGTAACGCCAAAACAAACAGCACTAAAACGGGCACACCGCTTGCGGCACCAAACAATCTGTTTATATATTCTATCCAAGTATGGGTTGGATTAAATGTTGCATACGCATGTCTTGTATATTTTTCCCAATGTTCTATGTTAAATGATTGCCCCGATGTAAAATCCAAACGGGCACTCCACATGGCCTCATCTTTCACAATCATTTGCCCTTTGTGATATGTTTTGTCTGGCTGCCACAGCACTTGGGCTTCTTCTGTTGGTGGAATAATGTACCCAAAACATTTCGGCCAATCTGGACACCCCATGCCTGAGCCTGTCATGCGCACAATACTTCCTGCAATAATTACAAAAAAGATAAAAACCAAAGAAATAATTGCCGCTTTCTGTATCGCTCCCATTGCGTTTGTTTTAAAGAATCTTGCTTGTTGAATAAGCAAACAAATTTAAACTCCTATTGTTATTTAAAGCTGATATTAAGCAGATATTTGCGGCTTAATGGGAAATAACAAACTACACATTTCTATCCTCCTTTTTGTACTACTTGCTATTACCTGGGGAAGCTCATTTATTTTAATGAAACGAGGATTAATAACTTTTAGCCCAATACAAATTGGTGCTATACGCGTTGGTTTTGCCTTTGTTTTTACAGCCCTTATTGGAATTAAAACGTTTAAACATTTACGCCTTGAAGATATTCTTCCACTCACAATAGTGGGCTGGCTAGGAAACGGTTTACCTTATATCTTTTTCCCGCTTGCCGTTAGCAAAGTAGATAGTAGTATTGTTGGCATTACCAACTCTTTGGTTCCGCTTTTTACGCTGCTAGTTGGATTATTCGTTTTTAAAACCAAACCTAACGTGCTTCAATATGTTGGGATATTTTTAGGCCTTCTTGGTGCTATATACTTAATAAAACCCGAAACAGGTTTTCAAATAGACAACAACGTTGGTTACTTAGGATTTGCCATAACAGCTACACTCTTTTATGGAATTAGTATAAATGTTATTAAGTCCAAACTTCAACATTTAAACTCACTAGCCATTACCAATTTATCTTTATTAACGGTTGGGCCAGCCATGGTTATTTTTTTACTTTTTACAGATTTTACGGAACGATTTAGCAATCCTTATGCATGGAGCAGCATGGGTTACTTGGCGTTGTTAGGCATACTTGGCTCTAGCTTGGCGGTAATAGGGTTTAATTACTTAATTAAAATATCAACGCCCATATTTAGTAGTAGCGTAACCTATGCAGTGCCTATAGTAGCTATTGCTTGGGGGTTTTTAGATGGCGAAATAATTGGCGCCAAACACTTTATAGGTGTGAGTTTTATATTACTAGGCATATACTTGGTCAATAAAAAAAGGAGAGCTTAAAACTTTTATTCAACTAATAATTGCACCCAAAATCATGGCTGTAATTGTAAAAAAAATCATTCCCAACATGTAGCTCAGAAATGCCTTAAAATAGTTTATGACTTTCTTTTTGTCAAAAAACTGACCAATGCCCCAAGTAATGTAAAGGACTCCGATTAAAAACCCTTTGTCTATTATTTTGAAATTTGTTAGATAATCCAGTACTCCATAGAAGGCAAATATGAGCATCCCAACGCCCATTAAGAAACAAAGGAGAATTAAAATCTCAAAAAAATTATACCTATATTTTCTAAAGAACACTTTTAACCAAAAGGCAATAAAAAATGCCATAAAAAAATTGCTGTAACCATAATGGCTCGAAATCCACAGAAACACTTTTTCAATACCTTGAACTTCTTTAAACGAAAAACCAACGTAGCCGTCTTCAAACTTTAACCATTGCTGAAGGACAGTGTAAATTAAAGAACACACAATAACAAAAAGAACGGGCTTTACAAGCCTATTCCTATCGGTATGAATAAAATCATGAATACTGCTTCCTGGCCGTATCAGCAGCTCTTTAACGGTAAAAAGGATCCCCTTTTCAAAATTTACAACGTGACCTATTTCTGATAAAATGTACTTTCCATTTATCCTTTTTACGGATTGAGGGCGGCCACAAGTAGAACAATAATCACTCAACAATTCACTATTGCAAAATGTGCATTTTTTAATTTCTATTTGATTTGGCATTAAAAAAGTGAATTAACATGAAGGTGCAATTTAAAAACTTACACAATTCTTACACAACTCCAATTCGTCTTTTCTGCCTTGTTGTAATTTGTCTACGTAAACTCTGCGTTCATGCCCAGCATACACATCAAAAAGTGTTTTATTAGTGATGTTGCCTACAACGCCTTTGCTGTTTAGATCATTGCAACAAACGGTAACATCGCCATTGGGTAGCACCACCATTTGGTGCATTAAAAGCATGCAACCTTTTTTGTTTACTACCTTTTTTTCACCATCGCCCAATTCTACTTCTCCGCCCCAATCATGCAACCTGCGTAGCTCAAAATGGCTCATTAAATCAATTACTTCTTTAAATTCTGGGTGCATCCAATCGGTAGTTAATGTAAAGGGCTGTTCTACTATGGTAATACTTTTTAGGGCCACATCTTTCTTGTTTTCTTGCACAAGTTGATGTAGGGTTTTCACGTTATCATAAAACGGTTTCCATTTTGCATTTACGCGGAGTTCTTCAAACTTTTCTGGTGTGCCGCCATCTAAACTAAACTGCACAACATCTAGTGCATCTGTCTCTAAAATTTGTTGAGCCAATTTTGGGCGCAACAACATGCCGTTTGTGAGCAAAAGCACTTTCGGGAATTTACGTCCTTCGGCACGCGCCTTTGTTTTTGCATTACCAATGGCCTGGAACATTTCTAAGCGTTTGGGGTGCAATAGCGTTTCTCCGCCATTGTACAAATTTAATTGCTGTACGTTGGCCATGCGCTTGTCTGTTTGCAGTTCTGCGAGGAGTTTCTCTAGCAAATCTACTGGCATGGTTTGGGTTGGTTTTGTAAAATCTAACGAGCAAAATTTACAGCGCAAATTACAGGCGCTATTAAATTCTAGGTTTATTTCTCGCAGGCTAACATTGCGTTTTCCAAAAGAAGATTTATAATAATACCAGTAATTTAAATCGTAATAAATGGTTTTAGACCACATTAATAGTGGCCAAATAACGGGCATGCCGTAAAAGGCTTTTTTTAATTTTTCTCGGAGCTCTAGAAACATAGGTATAAAAAAGAGAGCCGCAAAAGTGGCGGCTCTCTTTGAATTGAAATATGATAAAAATCTTCTTATTTAAATATATCTGTAGACACCTCTTTGTTGGTTTTAACATCTGTAATATTGATGTTTATAACCTGAGGTCCTACACTTTGTACTAAGGTTGTGGGGAACAAAATGCCGCCAAAACTTTTGTAAGAACCATAAGCCGAAACAATAGTCATAGGTCCACGAGGAGTTTCTTCTGTTTGCTCAGCTTGAATTTTTAATCCTGTAGCTACATCATAATACTCAGTGGTTTTTGCCCCAGAAGCGTTTTCAACTAAAAGCTGATAAACGTCTTTGCCGTTTAAGATGTTCTGACCTTGTAATGTTATTTTGTAATCGCCTTTTAAGTAGTTCATTTCTGGCATGAATACGCTAGCTGTACGTTTAACATCTTCTAATTCATCGCCTTCTAAATCTCCAGAACCTTGTGGGCTAGATTGGGTTCCTTTTCCTTTGGCATATAATTTTTTAGCCTCATACATACCTGGAATAGATTGCGATTCCATGTAATAATCTGGCACTTTTTTAGCAATGGTCATGTTCATAGGAGCTGGTAAACCGGCCATCTCTGCAGTCATAGACATATTAAACGCAGTCATTTTTGCCAATTTATCTTTTCCACCAATTGCCTTTAAGTAGTTATTTACAACATTCTCGGCTGTAACTCCTTCTGGCATAAACAAAAACGAAGGTGCTTCTGTAGGGTTGGCATACATATCATAATATTCAATTTTTCCAAACTGTTCTAAACCAGGAGCAATATCTTGACCCTTACCTACAATAGTAATAAGCAACTCATCTTCAGAAATGTATTTCTGAGCAACACGTTGAATATCCTCAACTGTAACCGCTTCTACACGTTTTAAGTAATTTTGATAATAATCTGCTGGTAAGTTGTAGCGCGCTGTGCTTAAGGCAAAACCTGCTACTGTACTTGGCTGCTCTAAAGATCTTCCGAAGCTACCCATAATGCTAGCTTTTGCTTGATTAAGCTCTTCTGTAGTTACTTTACCTGTACGCATTTTATCTAACTCTATTAAGAATTGTGCAACTGCACTATCTGTAACTTCGTTTCTAACTTGTGCGTAGGCGTAAAATGCACTTACTAATTCGTCTGTACCAAAGCTAGAATATGCACCGTAGGTGTATGCTTTGTCTTCGCGTAAGTTATTGTACAAACGCCCCATAGAGCCACCGCCTAAAATCACGTTCATTACACGCAATGCATCAATATCAGCATCACCTTGTTTTAATATAATTGGGTTACCAATGCGTATTACAGATTGTACACTAGCTTGGCGATCTACCAATGCTACCGTGTTTTCTGTAACGGTTTTAGGCAACTCATATGTAAACTGTGGTACTTCTGCTGGCTTCCAATTGCCCATGTACTTGTTAAACATCTTTTTAACTTTTTTCACGCTAACATCTCCAACAACTGCGATGTACGCAACGTTTGGTTTAAAGTAAGTGGCGTGATACATTTTGCAATCTTCTAAAGAAACATTTTTTACCGTTTCTTGGGTAACAATTTCTCCATAAGGATGATTTTTACCGTAGATTAAATCAGACCAAACATTTTCCATAATGGCGCTAGGGTCGTCTTTTACCGTTTCTAAGCCAGAAAGAATTTGCTCTTTTGCTTTATCAAATTCTTCTTGAGTCATGCTTGGGTTCATGGCCACATCAGCCATAATTTCAATAAGCTTTTCTGTGTATTTGCTTAACCCAAAAACACCTATAGAACTTGCCGAAGTAGAAAGGCGAGCGCCCATAAAATCTACTTCTTTATCTAGTTCTTCTTTTGTTCTGTTGGTTGTACCGCGGCCAATTAACTCGCCTGCTAACTCAACGTATCCGGCATTGCTACCTTCTACTATAGGGTCTCTATCTATAATTAACGACATTGAAACGCGAGGCAACTTGTGGTTTTCTACCACAAAAACTTTCACTCCGTTTTTCAATTCAAAAGATTCATACTCGCCAATTTGCGGTGCGCGTGCCGGACCAGCTTCTGGGCGTTTAGATCTATCTACTTGTGCAAATGTTGCAAAGGCAGTAAATAAAAATATTTGTAGAAATATTATTGATTTTTTCATAATGCTATAATGCTTGTGTTTTATTGTTCAACTTGTTCAGACATGGGCAAATAATGTAATACCACGCGGTTGTTTTTACGCAAGTATTTTTTTGCAGCATTCATGATATCTTCTTTTGTAACGGCACGGTAACGCTCAATTTCGTCATTAATTAAATTGGCATCGCCAAAATAAACGCGGTAGTTGGCCAGAGATTCTGCAATACCCGCCATAGAACTGTTAGACGATACAAAATCACTTTCTACCATGTTTTGGATTTTTTGATATTCTTCGTCTGTAATCAATTCTGTTTGTAAACGAGCTATTTCCTCGTCCATAGCAACTTCTAGTTCTTCTAAAGTGTGCCCAACGTTTGGCAATGCCAACGTGATGAAAATTCCGTAGTCTTCTAATGTATACGGAAAAGACGCTACTTGTAACGCGCTTTTATCTTGCTCAACCAAACGCTGATTTAAACGAGAGCTTCCGCCATCGCTCAATACTCTGGTAATCATTTCTAATACATAAGCATCTTTATCGGCTTGGCCAGGAACCCTATACCCAATAAAGGTTGCTGGTAATTGGATGTTATCATAAACCGTAGCAACAATTTCTTCTGTTAATTCTGGCTCAACGACATTTGGTCTTACAACATCAGCACCTCTTGGTATATCTTTAAAGTACGTCTCAATTAATTTTTCTGCTTCATCAAATTCAATATCGCCCGCAATAGATAATGTTGCATTGTTTGGGATGTAGAATTTCTTGTAAAACTCCATAAACTCGCTAAGTTGTGCCGAGTTAAGGTGCTCCATAGAACCAATAGGCGACCAGTTATAAGGATGTACCGTAAAGGCACGCTTAAACATTTCTGTAGCGAAAGAAGCATACGGTTGATTATCTATACGTTGGCGCTTTTCTTCTTTTACAACTTCACGTTGTGTATCTACCCCAACTTGCAAAATGTTGGCATGCAACATACGCTCGCTTTCTAACCAAAGCCCCAAAGCCAACTCATTAGATGGCAAAAGCTCGTAGTAAAAAGTTCTGTCTTGTGTTGTATTTGCATTTAAAGCACCACCTGCATTAATTACGTATTTATCGTATTCGCCTTTTGGTATGTTCTCTGTTCCTTCAAACAATAAATGCTCAAAAAAGTGAGCGAAGCCGGTTCTATTTGTGTCTTCGTTTTTAGATCCTACGTGATACAAAACAGTTACCGCTACAATAGGGGTGCTTTTATCTTGGTGCAGAATTACATGCAGACCATTGTCTAAATCATATTCTTTAAACTTAATTTTGTCTTGTGCTTGCAAAGCAAAACACGCTAAACCAAGCATAACACCGGCTAGTGTTTTCTTCATGTTATTTTTGTTATGTTATTAATAAACGATTTTCAAAGTCGCCAAATGTAGCAATTATGGCTTGTGTGCTTGTACTAAATTTGCGTTGCGTGAATTGTACTTTGTGAATTTTATGTTAAAAGTTTTAGACTTAGCTTTTTCTATTATATTTGCGCCCCTTAAAATAGATAGAATATGTATGCAATAGTAGAAATAGCAGGGCTTCAATTTAAAGTTGAGCAAGACCAGCAGATCTACGTTCACCGTTTAAAAGGTGCAGAAGGCGATAAAATTACTTTTGATAAAGTAATGCTTACTGACGATAACGGGAATGTAACTGTAGGCGCCCCAGTTATAGAAGGAGTTGCCGTAAACGCAACCATCTTAAACCACCTTAAAGGTGATAAAGTATTGGTCTTTAAAAAGAAAAGAAGAAAAGGTTACCAAAAATTAAACGGTCACCGCCAATATTTAACGCAAATTAGCATAGACAGTATTGGTGCTGGTAAAGCACCTAAGAAAGCTGCTCCTGCCGCTAAAAAAGAAGAAGTTGCTGCTCCTGTTAAGGAAGATGCTACTACAGATTTAAGCGCAAATACAGTAGCAGAATTAAGAGAAATGGCAAAAGCAAAAGAAATTTCAGGATTTTCTACCATGAAAAAAGCGGAATTGATTGATGCTTTAAGTAAATAATAACGACAAAACCTAATTAGAGATGGCACATAAAAAAGGAGTCGGTAGTTCTAAAAACGGACGCGAATCGCATAGTAAACGCTTAGGTGTAAAATTATTTGGTGGCCAACAAGCCATTGCAGGTAATATTATTGTGCGCCAACGAGGTACAAAACATAACCCAGGAACTAATGTAGGAATTGGTGTAGACCACACTCTTTTTGCTTTGGTAGATGGAACCGTTGTTTTCCGCAAAAAGAAAGACAATAAATCGTATGTTTCTGTAGAACCTAATACAGAAGCTTAAGACGTTTTATACAAATCATTTTTATTTGATAAACCCTGACTAAGCTTTGCTTAATCAGGGTTTTTTTATTTTAAAACATACCCATACGCTTCCTAATCTCATAGTATATTTACCCCAGAAAAACTTACTTGATCTAATGTTACAAATCAACACCATACGCGAGCAAAAAGAAGAAATAATTGCCGCGCTTGCGAAAAGAAATATTGATGCAACAGAAACAATAGAACAGCTATTGGTCATCAACGAAGAAAGAAGAAAAGTACAAAGCGAAGCTGAAAACCTACAAGCCAAAAGCAACGCGATAGCCAAAGAAATTGGCCAATTATTTAAAAGCGGCAAGCGCGAAGAAGCCGAAGCTAGCAGAGCCAAAACAGGTGAACTGAAAGAAGAATTAAAAGCTCTTTTGGCCAAACAAGAAGAATTAGAAAAACAAGAGTTTGACATTCTTTACAACTTACCTAATGCACCCCATAGTTTAGTGCCAAGCGGCAACAGCGAAAATGACAATGTTACCGTAAAAGAAGTAGGCACAATTCCAACCCTACATGCAAACGCGGTACCCCATTGGGATTTGGCCGCCAAATACAACCTGATTGATTTTGAATTGGGCGTAAAAATTACAGGTGCGGGATTTCCTGTGTATATCAACAAAGGGGCACGCTTGCAACGCGCACTTATTAATTATTTTTTAGATAAAAACACACAAGCAGGTTACACTGAGTATTTGCCTCCCCTATTTATAAACGAGGCTAGTGGTGTAGGAACCGGACAATTGCCCGATAAAGAAGGGCAGATGTATCAGATTACAGCCGATAATTTATACGCCATTCCCACTGCCGAAGTGCCTATTACAAACATGTTTAGAGATGTAATTGTAAGCACAAAAGATTTACCCATAAAATGTACTGCTTATACACCATGTTTTAGAAGAGAAGCAGGCAGTTACGGCAAAGATGTTCGCGGCTTAAACAGACTTCATCAATTTGATAAGGTAGAAATTGTGGCCATTTCTGAAGTTGAAAAAAGTGATGATCTGCTTGCCGAAATGGTAGAACATGTAGGTGGTATTTTAACAGAACTAAATCTTCCTTTTCGCGTTTTACGTTTATGTGGTGGCGATCTTGGTTTTGCCAGTGCTATAACGTATGATTTTGAAGTATGGAGCGCAGCACAAGAAAGGTGGCTTGAGGTAAGCTCTGTATCAAACTTTTTAACGTTTCAGAGCAACCGCCTAAAACTGCGCTATAAAGATGAAAACAACAAAACACAATTGGCACATACCCTTAACGGCAGCTCTTTAGCTCTACCAAGAATTTTGGCCGCTTTGTTAGAAAATTACCAAACCGAAAACGGAATTAATATTCCAGAAGTCTTGGTTCCGTATGCAGGTTTCAATTCAATATAAATACATGAAAAAGTTATTTGCTCTTACTGGATTACTCACGTTGTTTGTTGCAGCGATAGGTTGCAAAAACATAAACGCTACCAAACAAACAATCCAGCTAGATTCTATCGTAGAAATTTTAGAGGCCGATAAACAAGTGGTTCAACTCTTATCAGAAACACCTTTGCAAAGCCAAATTAATGTGTATAAAGAGTTTTATGATTTTTACTCGAACGAGTATGATGATTTAAGTAACTCAGAGTTTTACACACATGAGCTTGACCAAATGCAACTCTGTTTTAAATACACTAAAAAAGCGAGCTTAGAAATAGATAACTGGAACAAAGAACTCAATAAATCAATAGTGCAATTAAACGGCTTAAAACACGATTTTGAAAAGAGCTTAATTACCGAAGATGAGTTTATGCATTATCTAGACACAGAAGTCCAGGTTTCTAGCACATTACATAAAGATGTGCAAAAATATGCCGGAACGGTTTCCACCTGCATCAGAAATTACGGTGAACTTACGTTTAAACTAGATTCGGTTAGAACAGAATTTAAAAACAGAAGCAATTAAATTTTTATTCTCCATATCATTCGTTGTTCTATTTAGCACGCTGGCATTTAGCCAAAGCAATGCAAAAAAGGGTTTAACGCTATACAACGAGGGTAAATTTGAAGAAGCCGCTTTAATTTTTGAGGAAAACCCAGAAGAAAATCTGGTGCTTTTAATAAAATGTTACATCGAATTAAAACGATATAACGATGCCGAAAAGCTGCTAAAGAAGCGCATAAAAAAAACCAAAAACCCCATTCTGTATATAGATTTGGGCTACCTACAACAAGTACAAAAGCAACAAGAAGAAGCAGACGAAAGCTACCTCATCGCCATTGAGGCCGTTGCAAAAACCCCTGGATTTGCCCATCAATACAGCGAAAAATTTTCTAGCTATGGGCTGTATAAATACGCCTTGTTGTGTTATGAAACAGCCGAGAGAAATAACCCAAACTTAATTTTTCATTACCAAAAAGCATTGGTTTATGCTGAGTTGGGCGACATGGAAAACATGTACAACTCATATTTAACCATGATTGAGTTTAGCCCCAACTACTACTCTACGGTAAAACAAAATATTTCTAGAAACATTACAGACGACCCTGCAAATGTGGCGAACGTGGTGCTTAAAAAACAGCTCATTAAAAAAATTCAAGAAACAGAAAACCCACTTTTTTCTGAACTTTTAATTTGGTTGTATATAGAAGAAAATGCCTACAGCAAAGCGCTAAGACAACTTCAAGCGTTAGATAAACGAGATAAAAACTACGAGCGCGAAATTTATAATTTGGGCGAAAAAGCACTTTACCAAGAAAATTTCGTAGTTGCTCAAGAATGTTTTACCTACATAAAAGCTAAGGGTTTTACTAGCGGCTTTTATACCGATGCCGTATTTAGCAGTTTAG
This sequence comes from Bacteroidia bacterium, assembly GCA_030424545.1. Classification (GTDB taxonomy): domain Bacteria; phylum Bacteroidota; class Bacteroidia; order Flavobacteriales; family Schleiferiaceae; genus JAUHWL01. Next base: position 46,847 of record JAUHWL010000006.1, on the reverse strand, counting down.
AAACCGCTAAACAAGCGTTGAGAGCAACCCCAGGAGTAAAAAAATCTGACTTTGTTAATCTGCTAAACAACCATTACCAAGCGTTGAATGATTTGGCGGGCGAAGAAGAATACGTAGAAACCAAGCGCAACATTGCAAGCATTCTGTATTTTGATTTAAACCTAAAAGACAGCGCTACTCATGTATTGGAAAACACCATTGCCACGCTTGGCAATACCTACAAAAAACCCATTGCGCACTGCAAAATGTTGCTAGGTGATTTTAAACTTGCCGATGGCGAATCAATTGATGCCATTTTTAAATACATGGAGGTAGAACGCGCCTTTTCTGGTACGCCATTGGGTGATGAAGCAAAGTTTATGAAAGGCATGGTGGCCTACTACACATTAGATTTTCCGTGGGCGTTAAACCAATTTGAAGTGCTAAAATCTTCAACGACAAAACTAATTAGCAACGATGCGCTAGAAATGGCCCTTCTTATTACAGACAATAGTGTTGAGGATACGTTGTACCAAGGTTTAAGCTACTACGCCCAAGCCGATTTATACAACTTTAGAGGCATGCCCGATACCGCCCTCGCCACCTTAGACCTCTTGCTTGCAGTTTTTCCTGCCCATAACATTGTTGCAGAAGCCACCTTGTTTAAAGCCCGTATCCTATACAAACAAGCAAAATACACCGAAGCCATTGCAACGTTAGACGAATTGCTGAAAAACGGCAATGCCGATATTTGGGTCGATGATGTATTGATGCTACAAGGCGAGATTTACCAACTGCACTTGGGCGAAAGAGAAAAAGCCATGTTAGCCTACGAAACCGTTTTGTTTAATCACCCCGGAAGCATTTATGTGCCCGAAGCCAGACGCCAATACAGAAAATTAAGAGGAGACAATTTGACGAATTAGAGGGAAGACGGAAGACTGAAGACCGAAGACGGAAGACGGGAGATGGAAGACAGAAGTCGGGAGACCGAAGACGGGAGACCGAAGACCGAAGACCGAAGACGAAAAACTCTTTTTCATAGTACACATTTAAACTTTCAACCTTGAACATTAAACCTTGAACATTTAACTCCCCCTCCCCATGTACATATACAACGTAACCGTAAACATTGATGATTCTGTTCATGACGAATGGATAACTTGGATGCAAGAAACGCACATCCCTGATGTAATAAATACCGGGCTATTTATCAGCAACCGCTTTTGCAAAGTAATGGTTGATGAAGAGAGCGGAACCACTTATTCGATACAATACCTCATCAAAGATTTAGAAACATTTAAGTTGTATGAAGAAATGTATGCCCCCACTTTGCAGGCAGAACATACGGCAAAATTCGAAGGAAAATTTGTTGCCTTTAGAACCATGCTTAAGTTAGAAAGAGAATTTTTTCCCATTGAAGAAGAATGAGTTTGCAATCCACATTTAACGGATTAAAAGTTATTGAATTGGCAGGTGTGCTTGCGGGCCCAAGTGTGGGAATGTTTTTTGCCGAACTTGGCGCCCATGTATTAAAAATAGAAAATGGCACGGCAGGCGGAGACGTTACACGTAGCTGGAAACTGCCCACCGAAACAGAAAGTGTTTCGGCCTATTTCAGTGCCATTAATTATAAAAAAGATTACCTCAGCCTCAACTTAAAAACAGCCCAAGATTTAGCACACCTTTTTAATTTGCTTAAAGAGGCAGATGTTTTACTTACAAATTTTAAAGCCGGAAGCGCTGCCAAATTTCAATTAGACTTTGCAAGCCTTCATGCCAAGTTTCCTAAATTAATTATTGGCCAGATAAGCGGTTTTAAAAGCAACCCAAAACGCACCGCCTTTGATGTAGTTGTACAAGCCGAAACGGGTTTTATGTACATGAATGGCACACCGCAATCGGCACCCATAAAAATGCCCGTTGCTTTAATGGATGTACTTGCGGCACATCAACTTAAAGAAGGCCTTTTAATTGCGCTTTTGCAAAGACAAAAAACGGGCCTCGGCAGCTTTGTAGAAACCAATTTAGAACAAGCCGGCATAGCAAGTTTGGTAAACCAAGCCAGCAACTATTTAATGCAAAACTATATTGCCCAACCCATGGGCAGCGCCCACCCCAACATTGCACCCTACGGAGATACTTTTGTGTGCAAAGACCAATCTAAAATTGTGCTTGCCATTGGTAGTGATGCTCAATTTGCCAAGCTGATTGATTTACTTGGTGCGGATAAAAATCCGAACGTAAAAAACTACTGCACCAACAAACAGCGCGTTACTAACAGAACCGAATTAGTTGAACTTCTTACCCCCTACTTCAGCAACATCAACCGTGATGATATTTTAAACGAGTGCATTAAAAATCAAATTCCGGCTGGTGCCATTAGAGCAATGGATGAAGTGTTTGAAAATCCGGCTGCGCAAGAATTGGTTAGAGAAGAAACGATAGAAGGCGTTAAAACAAAACGCGTTTCTAGCATTGCTTTTACCATCAACACCAAATAAAGGTTGGTTTTTATTTCGTAATAACTACGTTATTCCAGCTTAAATTTTTCGTTAGATTTATGCCTCACGAAAAATATCTATTATGAAAAAACTTTTACTTGCTCTTACTGCAATCTTTGGCTTTACATTAAGTCACGCTCAAATTCAAAATTATAACGTTGGCGATGTGGTTACCGATTTTACCGTAACAGACATACACGGCAACACGCATAACTTGTACACCTACACCTCTGCGGGTAAACATGTGTTTTTAGATTTCTTTTTCACCACGTGTCCGCCTTGTCAATCTACATCGCCCATATTTAATGAGTTTTATGATAAGTATGGCTGCAACGAAAACGATGTAATCTGCATTGCTATAAACACCGGACAAGACAATGATGCCGCTGTACTTGCTTACGAAAATCAATATGGTGGTAGCTTTAACCATGCCCCAGCAGTTAGCGGAGATGGTGGTTCTGCCACGGTTGACAATGATTTAAACCCAACGGCTTACCCTACTTATTGCATTATTGGGCCCGACAATAAATTAAAAAGCTCAGATATTTGGCCCATTTCTAGCGTTGCTAGTTTCGAAGCTGCATTTCCATCAGGATTTAACCCTCAACCAAAAAGCTGCACAACCGTGGGATTAGAAGAGTCTGAAATTGCTTCTTTTTCTATGTACCCCAACCCAAACAACAACGGGTTGCTACACGTTACTGTAACAAGTACAAGTGCCGATGTTGATATAACCATTGTAGACATTACTGGCAAACAAGTGCACAACAGTCTACACAGCACTGCCAATACTATTGTTATAAATCACCAATTACCAGCAGGCACCTATGTTGTTTCTGTAACTACAGAAAACAGTACCGCGCAACAAAAGCTTGTAGTTCTGTAATCATAAAAAAGATACGTTTTGTTAAAGCCTCTGGAGTTTTTCAGGGGCTTTTTTATCAAAAATTCATTCCACAAGAAAAGTAGTATCCGTGAAAATTCGCGCTATTCGTGGATTTACATTTTCCACAAATTACTAGGGTTTACACAAATGATAGCATTGAACAAATCCTGTATCAGCACTATGGATATAAATAAAATCCGTGAAAATTCCCTATTGTAGAAGGAATGGTTTTTAATGAAGAGGATTACGTGTATAGCAGCGCCACAGACTATACCGGCCAACTACACGCTAAATTTGCCTGAATCTGTAACCTTTTGCGAAGGAGACCAAGCCACCATACAAGCCGCTACGCTGCCCAACCAATACGCCACACTTACCGCCTACCTATGGAGCACTTGCAGCACCCTCACGGACATACACGTGCGCAACCCAGGATTGTATTGGCTAAACGCCCAAACACCTTGCTATAACCTAGCAGACAGCACTTGGGCCGTACAAGATTTTTGCGAAAGCTACCTCTGGATACCCAACGCTTATACTCCAGACGGAGATGGCATAAACGATTACTTTGAATTTAAAGGGGCACCAGAACCCGTAACACTTTACATTTTTGATCGTTGGGGGCAGCAAGTTTATTACAGCAACAAGTACCAAAACAATTGGGACGGCACTTTTCAGGGTAACTATTTACCCGCAGGTATATACACTTATGTCATAGAATACTTGTACATCAATAATAATGGCCAAGACCCCAACCCAACCGGTAGCAAACGCCAAGTACGCGGCACGGTTAGTATTTTAAGATAACCAGATAAAACCTTAAAATTCTACTGTGCTTTGTATATTCGGCCACCACAAAAAATTTTTAAATTTCATTACATGAAAAAAGTATTCACCCTGCTATTTTTAGCATTCAGCATTTTTACTTCTCACGCACAAGAGCGCATGAGCGCAGAATTACTTTGGAAATTAGGCCGTGTAAGTTTAGAAGACGTTTCGCCTGACGGTAAAACAGCCCTATACTCCGTAAAAGTATACGACACAAAAACCAATGAAAGCGAAACAAAATTATACGCGCTAGACATTAAAAAAGGCGAAGCCACAGCATTTGCGGCTAACTTAAATGGTGCTAAATATCTTTTTAACGGCACCAAAGTAGGCGGAACAATAGATGGCCAATATGCCCTTGTAGATGCTGACGGTAACAATCCACAAAAAATTACTTTAATTAAAGGTGCTAGCGGTTGGAAAGCCATAGAACAAAACGATGGTGGACTTATTTTACTATTTACAAAAGAGTACAAGTTTGCTAAAACAACACAAGAAAATTACCCCGATTTAGATCTGGCAGAAGCCCACGTTTTTGACGATTTAATGTACAGACATTGGGACCATTGGAATGATGAGTTTGTAGACCACCTGCACATGGCCAAATACGCAGGAGATTTGGTAAGAACCAGTATCGATTTACAAGGCAATGAGCCGTTTGATGTTGGCAGTTACACCGCCAATGCGCAAGGAACCATTGTAGCTTATGATTGCAAAAAAGTTTCTGGTAGAGAATATGCTGTGAGCACCAATACAGACATTTATTTATACGATATTAAAAACGGCAATACAGCCAATATTACTTCGGGCATGATGGGATATGACAGAAGCCCATCTTTTTCGCCAGACGGTAAAAAATTAGCTTGGACAAGTATGCCACAAGACGGGTACGAAAGTGACGTAAACAAATTGTGGGTGATGAACATGGAAACAAAAGAAAAATCACAAGTGCTATCTGAGAACTATGTGCAAAGTTTTTCATGGATTAACAACAACGCGGTAGGTTACATGGTGCCTAAAATGGCCACCCAACAAATTGGCATGATTGATTTCGGAAGCAAAAAAGAAACCATCATCACCAAAGGTGATTATAACTACAAAGGGTTTGTTTTTGCTGGAAAAAGTTTAATTGCAGAGCGCCAAGACATGAATCACGCCACAGAGCTTTATAGCGTGAACCTTAAAAAAGGCACCGCAGAGCAAATTACCCATGTAAACGATGCCATCTATAACAACCTAGACATGGGCAAAATAGAAAAGCGCATGGTAAAAACCACCGATGGTAAAGACATGCTCACTTGGGTTATTTATCCGCCCAACTTTGACCCCAATAAAAAATACCCAACACTACTTTATTGCCAAGGTGGGCCGCAAGCTCCGGTAAGTCAGTTTTATAGTTTCCGTTGGAATTTCCAGTTGATGGCTGCGCATGATTATATTATTGTAGCACCAAACAGACGTGGTTTACCCGGTTTTGGTGTAGAGTGGAATGAAGCCATTAGCAAAGATTGGGGCGGACAACCCATGAAAGATTATTTAAGCGCCATTGATGAAGTAGCCAAAGAACCTTTTGTTGACAATGAAAAACTAGGTGCCGTTGGTGCGAGTTATGGCGGGTACAGCGTGTACATGTTGGCTGGCATTCATGAAGGCCGATTTAAAGCATTAATCTCGCATTGCGGTTTGTTTAACATGGAGAGCTGGTACGGTGTAACAGAAGAAGTATTCTTTGCCAATTGGGATATTGGCGGACCATATTGGCAAAACCCAAAACCCGAGGCGTACACCAAATTTTCGCCACACAATTATGTACAAAACTGGACGGCTCCAATCTTGGTAATTCATGGAGGTAAAGATTTTCGTGTACCAGAAAACCAAGGTATGGAAGCGTTTCAAGCAGCCCAACTAAGAGGCATTCCTAGCAAATTTTTGTATTTCCCTAACGAAGGACACTGGATTTTACAACCCCAAAACGGTTTAATTTGGCACAACGAATATTTTAACTGGTTGGATAAATGGTTGAAATAAAAGCCCCCTCTAACTCCACCGAAGGGGGGGGGGGGAGAATCAATCCCCCGCTAATTAAAAAATGAATTACTTTAAAATTTATTTTGGGAATTCTTCACAGTTTTTCCATCAGATAAAAAGCCTCCCCTTTGGGGAGGTTGGAGGGGCTCTATGAAACATCTAGAACACACACTCCCCAACGGTTTACGCATTGTTTTTCAGCCAACTAATAGTTTGGTTGGGCATTGCGCATTGTTAATAAATACGGGGAGCCGAGATGAGAATAAAGACGAGCACGGTATGGCTCATTTTATTGAACACAATCTTTTTAAGGGAACTAAGCATCGTAAAACATATCATATTTTAAGCAGGCTTGATGATGTTGGCGGAGATTTAAACGCCTATACAAGCAAAGAAGAAACCGTGATTCACGCCAGTTTCTTAAAAGAACATTTTAGCCGAGCACTAGAATTAATAGCTGATATTTTAATCAACTCTACTTTTCCTGACAAAGAAATTGAAAAGGAAAAAGATGTGATTAGAGACGAAATAGAAAGTTACCTAGACAGCCCAACTGAAAGCATCTTTGATGATTTTGAAGAATCTATTTTTGCTCACCACCCCATGGGCCGCGTGATTTTAGGCACAGAAAAAAGCATCAATACGTTTAATAAAAAAATGCTGAATTCTTTTATTGCACGAAACTACAACCCACAACAAATGGTGTTGAGTATTTCTGGCCCCATTTCTTGGAACAGGCTTTTTAAAATGGTGATAAAATACTTTTCAGAAATTCCTTTTGTTGGTAAAATAAACGGACGCATTGCCCCGCAAGAATACAAACCCGTTACCCTTACCACGCAAAAAGACACCATGCAAACACATGCGGTATTGGGCAACCGGGCAGCCGATATTTATCACGAACATTTTATTGGTACTGTTTTGCTCAACAACATTTTGGGCGGCCCCGGCATGAACAACCGATTGAATTTAAACATTAGAGAGAAATACGGTTTTGCCTACAACATAGAAAGTTTTTACACCCCATTTACCGATACAGGCGCTATTGGCGTGTACGTGGGTACCAACAAAGGCACCATAGACAAAAGCCTAAAGCTGATTAAAAATGAGCTAAAAAACCTTTGCGACAAAGAGTTGGGCACTGTGCAATTAAACAAGGCCAAAAAACAACTGATTGGTCAAATTGCGCTAAGCCAAGAAAACAACCTGGCCCTAACCGTTGCGTTGGGAAAATCTATGTTAAACTATAACCGCATAGATACGTTAGAGGATGTGTACCAAAAAATAACGGCCGTTTCTGCCCAACAATTAAGAGATATTGCCAATCAAGTTTTTAATCCGGCAGATTTAAGTTTACTTATTTATCAAGCCAAATAGAATTTTAATTATGGATTTTTTAGACCCACAAATAGAAGAATACGCATTAAAATACACCGCGGCAGAACCTCAACTTTTACAAGAACTAAATAGAGAAACGTGGCAAAAAGTTTTAATTCCCCGTATGCTTTCTGGGCATATGCAAGGGCGATTTTTAAGCCTCATTTCCAAACTTAAACAGCCTGAAAATATTTTAGAAATTGGCACCTACACAGGTTATTCAGCTTTGTGCATGGCAGAGGGCTTACCAGAAAATGGCGAGTTGCATACCATTGATATTAATGAAGAATTAGAAACTATGATTCGCAGTTATTTTGCAAAATCTGGTTTTGGGGACAAACTGCATTTGCACATTGGCAACGCTTTAGAAATTATTCCAACATTAAATAAAACATGGGATTTGGTTTTTATTGATGCTGACAAAAACAACTATAGCAACTATTTTGATTTGGTGATTGACAGCATGAATCCGGGCGGAATTATTATTGCCGATAATGTGTTGTGGAGCGGAAAAGTTTTAAATGAATCTCCCGAGAATGATGTTGATACAAAAGCATTACAGGCTTTCAACAAAAAAGTAATGGCAGACCCACGCGTAGAAAACCAACTTTTACCCATTAGAGACGGCTTGATGGTGCTGAGAAAAATTTAATATTTCCTTCAAAAAAAAAACTTACTTCAAAAAAGAATATTTGTACTTTCTGCAAGCAACTAATTGGCACAAAATCGTCCATTAGGAAACCGTTTCTATGAAAAAACAAGTACTTACTTTAGCTTTAATTGTATTTGGAATCGCCTCCTTATTTGGGCAAAATAAAAATGAATATTCTCTTCCAAATACTCTTTCGAAAAATGCGTTTGAAGCCCCGCTTTTAAAAACCAGCAAGCAAATCACAAACACGCCAGAAGCAGTGATTTGGAGTGAAGATTTTTCTGGAGGAATTCCCTCCAGTTGGACGAACATTGGTTATGACGAATTGGATAACATTTTAGATAGTGCGCTTTGGGAATATAGAGGCCCATCAACAAGCCCATCTGTATCAATGGGTTCTCGCGGAGCATATGCCAACACCACTGGAACCATTGTTTCACCAACAGCAGGCAATGGTTTTTTAATTTTTGATTCGGATTATTTAGACAATGGTGGCCTTGCAACAAACACGGGCAATGGAAAAGCACCTGCTCCGCATAAAGGAATTTTAACTACTGCTTCTATAAATTTAACAGGATACGCAAATGTTGAATTATCATTTAACAGCTATATCCGTTACTTCAATGGCCGTGCACTTATTGCATTTTCTACTGATGATGGAGTTACATGGACTGATACTGCTTTTTTACATACAGATCTATTAAAGGGTTATACAAATCATGTTAATGGCATTATAAGTTTAGATGTTTCTACTATTATCGGAAATCATAACAATGTCAAACTTCGTTTTATTTTTGACGGTACTTATATACCTCCCAATGGGCCAAATATTTCTGGGTATTATTTCTGGATGATTGATGATCTTGAAATCAAAGAAATGCAAAAACATGAATTGCGTTTTGATGAATGGAAATATGAATTGGCACGAGATATTGTTTTTGGCAATCCAAACCAAAACCATTCTAAAATGGGACACACTGCAAAGACATTTTTTTGCGATTGGACCAACTACATTTCTTTTCATGCAAATGCCTATAATGCAGGTTATGCACCTCTGCACAATGTCATGTTAAAAGTGGATATTTTAGATGGCAATAATACGTTGGTAAACAGCTCTTTTTCTTCACCATATCCAGTTTTAAAAAGAGGCGCATTAGCATATAGAGACACACTAAACACATTTACTAGCCAGTTTAAACCGCAATCGCAAGGTCAGTATAAATTTATTTATTCCGTTCTTTCAGACTCCGCTTCTGTAGTTAGTGATACATTTTATTTTTATGTAACAGATACAAACCTATCTACAGATTTTAATTATTATAGTAACAGTATTGGCACCAACGAGTTTGGCAATGATGGTAGTGCAATTGCTACGAGGATTGACCTAGATGAATCTATTAGCTCAGCAAAAATAGAAAAAGTAAAAATTGGTCTTTCCAATATTTCTGTCCCGGGTGGTGCTATTGAAATAGAAATTTACGATACCACTGGATTTATTTATGCATCCAGTTACTCAGGTGGTTTTCCAGCGTCAAATTTAGTCGGTACTTCTAACTTACATACAATTACGGCTAAAAACATTTCAGATGTGTACTTTACAATACCTGTTAGTGATGGAATAAATCCATTTGTAAATTTATATTGGTCAAGCTATTTTATTGTTGTAAAAATGTATTCAAATGCGGGAACAAATCCAATATCAATTAGAAATGACCAAACATTTAATCAGGTAACATTCGGTAAGCTCATGTACAATACAATCGATCAGCGTTGGTATAATGGCTTTTTTGGAAGCAGGGCAATAAATGCACCACATATAAGGGCAATAATATCTTCCTTTTATTGCCCTTTAGGTATAGACGAAGACGCGTTACGCAAACATGTATCTATATCTCCTAATCCAACCACCGATTTTGTGCATGTTCATTTTACAGATTACACCGCCCGTGTAACGCTTACGTTAACCGATTTAATGGGAAGAGTAATTTTAAAACAAGAGCTTAACGCTTATGGTGGATTAAAACACCCCATTGATATGCAAAACTTACCGAGCGCCACCTACTTATTGCAAGTAAACAATGGCCAAAGTGTAATTACCTACAAAGTATTAAAACGGTAATACGATTGTATCAATGCGAAAAACCCCATGCAAAAACACATGAGAAAAGCAGATAATTTATAATTTATCTTCTTCACGATCTTAAAACAAAACCACGTTAAACGGTACAAGAATATTTGTACTTTCATAGTGTAAATAACAGGCACACAACCGCCTACTAAAATTTAGTGTCATTATGAAAAAACAAGTACTTTCTATTGCTTTTACAGTTTTCGGTTTAGCAACTTTATTTGCGCAAAACGCAGAAAAAAACACTGCAGCAGCCGTGCTGTCAGAAGAAGGTTATGATCTTCCTCAGCAAAAAACCAAAATGCATTTTGTTAATGGGCCAGAAACACCCATTTGGTCTGAAGATTTTTCAGGCGGAATTCCAACGGGATGGACCAACAACGGCTATGATGCTTTTGGCAACAATCTAGATAGCGCCTTGTGGGAGTATAGAGGAGCTGCCACCACACCCTCTGTTACAACAGGCTCTAGAGGTGCTTGGGTAGGTACTAGAGGCCCCATTGTATCGCCAACAGCTAGCAATGGTTTTTTAATTTTTGATTCTGATTATTTAGACAACAATGGCGTGCAAGGCGCGCGCGGTACGGGCAAAGCACCAGCTCCACACAAAGGAGTGCTCACTTCATCCGCAATCAATCTTACAGGTTTTCCGTATGTAGAATTAAAATTCAACAGTTATCATCGCTATTTTGAAGGCCGCACGCTAGTTTTATTTTCTACCGATGGCGGACTATCATTTGGCGATACATTGGCGGCACACCCTGCTCTTGCCGTTAATGCTACCAGCCCAAGCAACGGCACGGTAAGTTTTAATGTTTCCAGTATTATTGGCAATCAAGGCAACGTAAAAATTAGATTTCTGTTTGATGGAACCTATGATGATCCTGGCGCGAGCGGCTCTGGTGCAGCATACTACTTCTGGATGATAGACGACATTGAAATTAATGAAGTGCAAAAACACGCATTGCGTTTTACCGAGTGGAATGACGCCCCAGCACAAGACATTATTTTTGGCCCGTCCGGCTCCGGAACATCTAAAATGGGTACAACCACCAAATTTATGTCGTGCGATTGGACCAAAGATGTAACCTTTGATGCCAATGCGTATAACTACGGGTTTGCTCCGCTAAACAATGTAAAATTGGGTGTTGATATTTTGGACAAAAACAACCTGCTGATTAGCTCGTATGTTTCTACCGCATCGGTTAATTTAAACTCGGGCGATACAGCCAATTACAACACCTTAAATACGTACGCCAATCCGTTTAAACCAAATGCTGTTGGCACGTATAAATTTGTCTATAAAATACTTTCAGATTCGGCTTCGGTAGTTAGCGATACATTTAATCTTTATGTTTCGGACTCTCTCTTGTCTAACGATTTTAAATATTTTCACAATAGCCTTGGCACAAATAATTTAGGAAATGATGGAAGCGCCATCGGCACAAGAATAGATTTAGATCCTTCTTTACAAACAACTTGGTTATACAGCGTGCAAATTGGTTTATCAACCTCAACAATTGCTGGCGGGGTTGTAGAGGTAGAGGTTTATGATACCACCGGTTTTGATTACATAGCAGGTTTTCCGGCATCTAACCTCGTAGGTGCTTCTAATTCGCACGCCATTACCGCGCAAAATATTGCCAATGGATATTTTTCTGTGCCCGTGTTAGATGCTACATCTAATTATGTTGATTTGAATTTAGGCAGTTATTTTATTGTAGTTAGAATGTACTCTAACAATGGTACAAACCCTATTTTCATCCGCAACGACCAAATGTTTGCCCAAGTTGGCTTTGGTAAAATAATGTACAATACTACAGATGCCCGTTGGTATAGTGGCTACAGCAACAGCCGTACGCTAAATGCACCACACATCCGTGCCGTTATAACTTGCCCTCCCGGAAATGTAAACGAAGACGCGTTGCGCAAACACGTGTCTATATCTCCTAACCCAACCACCGATTTTGTGCATGTTAATTTTACAGATTACACGGCCCATATTACGCTTACGTTAACCGATTTAATGGGAAGAGAAATTTTAAAACAAGAACTTAACGCTTACGGTGGATTAAAACACCCCATTGATTTGCAAAACTTACCAAGTGCCACGTACTTGTTGCAAGTAAACAACGGCCAAAGTGTAATTACCTACAAAGTATTAAAACAATAATACGATTGCATAAAAATAGAATCCCCGAATCGCTTTACGGTTCGGGGATTTTTTTTGGGGCAATGTTAAATATTTCCCAACTGCCTTTCTTTAACGTTTATTTAGCAGATAGCTGAGGCAACGCTTTTAATTTAGCTCGTCTAAACTTTTAGTGGTTCTTACTATTAGGGATATTTATCTGTTAAGAACGGCCACCGCTAGAAACACATAAACACACACAAAAACACAAAATTATGGTAAGAAAATGTACATCAGCATTTTTAATGCTTGCTCTGTCCAGTAGTTTGGTCTATGGGCAAAACGCAGAAAAAAACATGGCTCAATCTAAAAAAGCTAAGATTAGTCAAGAGGAAGTTCACCTTGAGAAAACCCATCGCAAAGCATCTAACAACTTAAAAGAAGCCACATTTTGGAGCGAAGATTTTAGCTCTGGAATTCCGAGTTCTTGGACCAACGCAGGATTTGACGAGTTTGGAAACCCAATGGCCGCAGCAAATTGGGAATATAGAGGCACGAGTACAACACCCAATAATTTGGTAGGTTCTCGTGGTGCATTTGATAATGGTACCCCAATTGCCTCCCCAACAGCCAACAATGGCTTTATCATTTTTGATTCGGATTATTTAGACAACGGAGGAGTTTCTTCAACTCCAGGTCAAGGCCCAGCTCCTGCTCCACACGTAGGTACTTTAACAACGCCCACAATAAATTTAACGGGAAACAACAATGTAGAATTAAGCTTTACCTCTTATCACAGATATTTTGAAGGTAGAGCACTCATTGCTTTTTCTACAGATGGAGGCACAACATGGCCTGATACGCTTGCAGCACACCTAGGTATTGCCGTAAATGCCGCAACCGCAACAAATGCATACGTTGCCTTAAACGTTAGCAGCATTATTGGCAACCAGAGCAATGTTAAACTTCGCTTTATTTATGATGGCGTTTATGATGATCCAGCTGCCACAGGTAACGGTGGATATTACTTCTGGATGATTGATGATATTGAGTTAAACGATTTGCCCAAACATGAGCTTCGATTAACAGATTGGAATGGAGCTCCTGCCATTGACATGATTTTTGGTCCTGCAAGCGGTTCTAGCAAAATGGGCATTTTGTGTAAAAACATTGGAATAGATGAAATGAGAAACATGGAGTTTGATGCCAACGTATATAATTATGGCTTCGAAACGCAAACCAATGTAAAATTAACAGTAGATATATTAGACGGAAATAACCTCCTTATTTCTTCATGGACATCAACATCCGATACGGTTTTAAATACATCCGATACAGGAACATACAATACATTAAACACTTATGGCAATCCGTTTTTAACCACAGGCGTTGGAGATTACAGAGCCGTTTACAAAGTACATTCAGACTCTACACAAGTAGTTAGTGATACCTTTAATTTTTATGTAACCGATACCATTCTTGGATTAGATTTTAACGATTTTACCAATAGAGTAGGCACACCAAATATTAGTGATGATGGCTCAGCTATTGCTTCTCGTATAGATTTAGTAATGCCCTGTGTAATTAAAAGCGTTAGAGTTATGCTTTCTAACACAACCGTTGCTGGCGGTATAGTAGAAGTAGAAGTATTTGACACAACAGGTTTTGATTTTACAGCCGGTTTCCCAGCTACAAGTTTAGTAGCAGCATCAACCGCATATACCATTACCCAAGCCGATGTTACCCGAAGATACTTCCAAGTTCCCGTATCCGATGGAATAAATCCTTACGCAGAATTACCAGGATCATCATATTTTTTGTCTGTAAAAATGTTCTCTAACACGGGGGCTAATCCTATAAATATTAGAAACGGACAATTGATTAACCAGCCTGCATTTAGTAGCATATTGTACAACTCTGATGAATCACGTTGGTATTCTGGTTTTTTAGATAGTAAAAACCTAAACGCACCTCATATTCGTGCAAACATTTCTGTACACGGCATTGGTGTAGATGAACAAAAATTGCGTAGTTCAATAAAAGTAGGTCCAAATCCGGCCAGTGACTTTATTTATATCTCATTTGAAGATTTAGAAGGAATATACACGCTTAATCTTTCTGATATTACGGGCAGAAAAATATCAGAACAAAAAGTTGATATTCTTGGCAACACCCAAAAAAGTGTATCCGTTCAAAATTTAGCAAGTGGCATTTATATCTTAAATGTAACCAATGGCACTGCCAATGCAAGTTATAAAATAAGCGTTCAGTAACGTTAAACTAGATTTATTTACAAAAATCCCGTAAGGCTAAGATCTTACGGGATTTTTTAATTATTTAACATATTGTTACCACAATAATTCCTTTTCGGCTAAAAAAAATAATATCGGCTCATTAAGCCATTTTCTTTATAATCCAACTAAACAATTGTTTCATTATTCGCGTTATTGCCTTATACTTGCGACAATCTTTTAAAACGGTGTTAACATAAACTTAAATGTTATTATGAAGAAAATTACAACGGCAATCATCATGCTTACTGTTTCAGGTGGTATGTTGTTTGCACAAAATGGAATGAAGAGCGAATCTCAAGCATCATTAACTAAAATGACTGCTGAGGATATTCACTCTACTGGTGCTACAAAAGAAGCAGCTAAAAACGGAACTGAAACCCCAATCTTTGCAGAAGATTTTTCTTCTGGAATTCCTACAGGATGGGTAAATGCTGGTTATGATGCTTTTGGAAACGTACTTGATAGTGCGTTATGGGAATACAGAGGAACATCTACATCTCCTGACAATACGTTTGGATCTAGAGGAGCTTACGCAAGTGGCGACCCTATCGTATCTAAAACTCCAGGAAACGGATTTGTAATCTTTGATTCTGATTATTTAGACAACAATGGTGTTGCTGGTAACTTTGGTTTAGGTAAAGCTCCTGCTCCTCACGTTGGTACGCTAACTACACCTGTAATTAACCTTACTGGTAAAACTAATCTTGAACTAAGATTTAACGTTTATCACAGATATTTTGAAGGTAGAGCAGTTGTTGCTTTCTCTAAAGATGGCGGTTTAACTTGGCCAGATACTTTAGCTGTTGCCCCAACATTGGCGGTAAACTCTGCTACTCCTAACAATGCTGTAGTAGGTATGAACATTTCTACTATTCTAGGAAACCAAAGCAACTGTAAAGTACGCTTTGTTTTTGATGGTACATACGATGATCCAGGAGCTTCTGGTTCTGGTCAAGGTTACTACTTCTGGATGCTTGATGATATCGAAATCAACGAACTTCCTAGAAACGAGTTAATTTTTACTGATTGGAATGGAGCACCTGCTGAAGACATGATTTTTGGCCCAGCATCTGGATCTAGCAAAATGGGTATTTTGGCTAAAAACCAATCTACTGACCAAACACGTACTATGGAGTTTGATGCAAACGCATACAACTATGGTTACGGAACTCAAAATAACGTGAAACTTTCTGTAGATATCTTAGACGATAACAACACGTTAATTTCTACGTATTCATCTACTGGATCTGTAACGTTAAACCCAGGTGATACAGCTAACTACAACACGTTAAACACATACGGTAACCCATACAAGCCTACGGCTATTGGTAACTACAAAGCTATTTACAAAGTATCTTCAGATTCTACAACAGTAGTAAGCGATACTATTAGATTTTATGTAACAGAAACGTTAATGTCTTTAGACTTTAACACATTTAGCAACCGTCTTGGTACTGCTAACTTAGGTGATGATGGTTCTGCTATTGCTTCTAGATTAGACTTTATTACCATGGCACGTATGAATGGTGTTCAAATTGGACTTTCTAACACTACAGTTGCTGGTGGTATTGTTGAAGTTGAAGTATATGATACTACAGGGTTTGATTACACTGCAGGTTTCCCATCTTCTAACTTGATTGGTGCTTCTTCTCCATACACCATTACACAAGCAGATATTACTGCCGGATACTTTGATGTACCTGTATCTGATGGTACGAATGCTTATGTTGATTTAACTATGCCTTCTTACTTTGTTTCTGTAAAAATGTATTCTAACACCGGTGCAAACCCTGTTTACTTACGTAATGATGCTTCTATCACTCAAGTTGCTGGTGGAAAAATCATGTACAACACAACAGATGCAAGATGGTACAGCGGATATAGCAACAGTAAAACTTTAAATTCACCTCACATCCGTGCTATTTTAAGCACTACTATTGGTGTTGATGAAGCTGCTTTAAGAGCGAACTTAAGCGTTGGTCCTAACCCAGCTGATGATTTTGTAAATGTTACATTCAACAATGTAGAAGGAAACTATACATTAACAATGATGGATGTTACTGGACGTGTTGTTTCTAACGAAACGATTAACGTTTTAGGTCAAACACAACACACTGTAGATGTAAGCGGACTTTCTGCTGGAGTTTATATGTTAAACGTAAACAACGGTGCTGCTAGCGCTACTTATAAAATTAGTGTTCAATAATTAAGAGCATTCTTTTAAATATAAAATCCCCGTACCAATGGTGCGGGGATTTTTTTATGTGTAAAGTTTATGAAAACTCTTGATGGGTTTTTCACCCTGAGCTTTAAACCGTAACCTCTTCTTTTTTAAGTGGCTTTAGTATGCGCAATGCCTGATTAATAGACGTAACATCTTCTATAACCAAACTAAGTTTATCATTGCGCTGTTTCATTTGTGCTTTACGGCCATACACTTTTAAGAACATAAGCACCTCTCCAAATTGTGCCGATTGAAAATATGGCGAGTCTTGTTTGCTGATAAAATAGCCGATGAGTTTCCCCATCTTCAATACCAATTTCTCAAACCCAAGGTGCTGCGCCAACCAACGTAAATGCATACTTTTTAGCAACTCCGAAACTTCGGTTGGTAAAGGCCCAAATCGGTCAATCAAGCTTTCTCCAAACGCATCTAATTGCTCTTCTTTATCTAGAGAGTCTAATTCCTGATAAAGGCGTAGTCGCTCTTCTATATTGTTCACATAAGAATCTGGAATAAGCAATTCTAAATCAGTATCCAATTGGCATTCTTTCACAAAAACACCATCATCTTTCTTGCTATCTGAATACAACTCTTTAAACGCTGTTTCTTTAAGTTCGTCTACTGCTTCGGCCAATATTTTCTGATAGGTGTCAAAACCTAAATCATTAATAAATCCGCTTTGCTCTCCACCTAACAAGTCACCAGCACCGCGTATTTCTAAATCACGCAACGAAATTTTAAATCCGCTGCCCAAGTCGCTAAACTGCTCTAGGGTTTGCAACCTTTTTCTTGCTTCTTCTGTTAGGGTACCCAACGGTGGTGCAATGAGTTTGCAAAACGCTTTTTTGTTGCTTCTCCCAACCCTACCACGCATTTGATGCAAATCACTAAGCCCAAAATTTTGGGCGCTGTTAATCATAATAGTATTGGCATTGGGCACATCTAAACCGCTTTCAATAATGGTGGTAGAAACCAACACATCAAACTCGCCTTCCATAAACTGCAGCATTACATCTTCAAGCTTTTTGCCATCCATCTGGCCATGTCCTACACCCACTTTTACATCAGGGCAAAGGCGCTTAATCACCCCTGCAACCTCGTGTATGTTTTGTATGCGGTTGTGTATGAAGAAAACTTGTCCACCGCGTAAAACTTCGTACATCACGGCATCTCTAATGGCTTCTTCATTGTATCCCACAACTTGGGTATCTATGGGCTGCCTGTTGGGAGGAGGCGTATTCATAACGCTTAAATCGCGGGCGCTCATTAAACTAAATTGTAGTGTTCTGGGTATGGGCGTTGCGGTGAGCGTAAGCGTATCTATGTCTACTTTTAAAGTTTTTAGTTTGTCTTTTACGGCAACGCCAAATTTTTGTTCTTCATCAATAATCAGCAGGCCCAAATCTTTAAAGGCAACATCTTTTCCTACTAATCTGTGCGTACCAATAATAATATCAACTTTTCCTTCGGCAAGCCTTTTTAATGTTTCTCTAGCTTTAGCTGGCGATTTAAAACGGTTTATGTAATCTACAGTTACCGGAAAATCGCGCAACCGCCTCACAAACGTTTTATAATGCTGAAAAGCCAAAATAGTAGTAGGCACCAAAATAGCCACTTGCTTGCCATCTGTTGCCGCCTTAAATGCCGCCCTGATGGCGACTTCTGTTTTACCAAAACCAACATCGCCACAAATTAAGCGGTCCATGGGTATTGGGCTTTCCATGTCTTTTTTTACATCGGCCGTAGCGGTAAGTTGGTCAGGGGTGTCTTCGTAAATAAAACTTGCCTCCAACTCGTATTGCAAATAGCTATCTGGCGCAAATGCAAAACCTGTGGCTTGTTTACGTTTGGCGTATAATTTTATTAAATCATACGCTATTTCTTTAACCTTTTTCTTGGTTTTGGTTTTTAGTGTGCTCCACGTTTGGCTGCCTAATTTATGCAGCGCAGGTGCTGTACCTTCTTTGCTATTAAACTTGGCTATTTTATGCAGAGAATGTATGCTGATATACAACACGTCATTGTCTTTATAAATTAGTTTAATGGCCTCTTGCACTTTGCCATCATTCTCTATCTTTTGCAATCCCCCAAATTTGCCAACACCATGGTCTATGTGCGTTACATAATCTCCAAACTGCAAACTATTGAGTTCTTTTAACGTAATGGCATGTTTTTTTTCGAAACCACCTTTTAGGTTAAATCGCTGAAATCGTTCAAAAATCTGGTGGTCGGTATAGCAGGCTATGTTATTTATTGGGTCTTCAAAACCCTCATGCAGAGCACCTAAAATAGGTTGAAACTGAACATCATGCCCAATGTCTTCAAAAATGCTAAAGAAACGTTCTATTTGTTGTTGGCTAGAGCACAACAAAATATTGGTAATTTCTTTGGCCGAGTTTTGCTGCAACGTTTTAGCCAAAAGCTCAAAATTTTTGTTGAAGCTTGGCTGTGGCGTACTTTTAAAATCGAGAAACTTTTCAGGGTTTAACGCCTTTTCTGATCCAAATTGTATGACAGAAAAAGTAGTTAGTTGTTGGATGAAAATTTCTGCACTTAAAAATAAATCTGCTGGTTTGGCCCGATTTATCTCTCCTTTTAAATTGGCGTAGGCATCATCTGCTTTATCAAAAAGTTTGTTCAGATTTTCTTTGGCAACACTTAAACTTTTTAGCCAAATTATAGCATCGTTGCTTACATATTCTAAAAAGCTTTGCCTGCCCTCTACCAAGGTTTTATTTTCAACATTGGGCACAAGCGCCATATGTTTTACGCGCTTCACTGTTAGTTGGTTTTCTATATCAAATGTGCGGATGCTTTCTACCTCATCATCAAAAAACTCTATGCGGTAGGGCTCTTCGTTAGAAAAAGAAAAAACATCTATAATACCACCGCGTACCGAAAAATGACCAGGATCGGTTACATAATCTACCCGTTGAAACTGAAAATCGAATAGCGTTTCGTTTAAGAAGTCAATCGATAATTTATCACCAATCTTTAATTGAAATGTATTGCTTTGGAGTTCTTTTTTGGTAACTACTTGCTCAAAAAGCGCATCGGGGTATGTAACAATGATTGGGGCTTTTTTGCGTGTGTTTAAATGATTTAAAACATCGGCACGCAATAGCACATTGGCATTGTCTGTCTCTTCTATATCATATGGCCTACGGTAGCTTCCGGGGTAAAACAACACGCTAAACTTCGGAATGATTTTTTGCAAATCATTGTATACGTAAGCCGCTTCTTCTTTATCGTTTAAAATTAAAATATGCGGCTTGCTGCCTCTACTAAAAACAGACGCGGCCAACAAGGCAATTTGAGAACCGGCTACACCTTTAAGGTGGTATGATGTACGCTGGCCTTGTTGCAAATCAGCAAGCAATAAGGCCACGTTTTTATCTTCAAAGTACTTTTCTAAAAGTTGCTGAATCTTCAAGTTTAATCTCCAAATTGTTGGATAAATTCTTCCGCTTTCTCCACCATTTTGGTTGAGCCTATAAAGTAAGGCACGCGTTGGTGAAGTTCTGTTGGGTCTATATCCATGATTCTATTTTTACCATCAGATGCTTTTCCTCCGGCTTGCTCTATAATAAAGGCCAATGGGTTGCACTCATACAGTAGTCTGAGTTTTCCATTGGGGGCTTTTGTACCTCGTGGATAAAAATAAATACCACCTTTTAGCAGGTTTCTGTGTAAGTCGCTTACCAAACTCCCAATGTATCTTGAGGTAAAAGGTCTGTTGGTTGCAGGATCGTTTTCTTGGCAATACTTGATGTATTTTTTTACAC
Organism: Bacteroidia bacterium; assembly: GCA_030424545.1. Taxonomy (GTDB): domain Bacteria; phylum Bacteroidota; class Bacteroidia; order Flavobacteriales; family Schleiferiaceae; genus JAUHWL01. The sequence goes on along the minus strand of JAUHWL010000006.1, from coordinate 26,031 downwards.
CTTCTGGAAAGTGCACGTAATTGCCTTCGTTTACCGAGTAAATTTTACCATCTTCTGGCACGCGCATATTGGGGTGCGATAAACAAAACACTCCGATTGAAGGATCTAGAGTAAACCCGTTTACGCCATGACCGGTGGTATAAACCAACATGGTACTGCTGCCATAAACTACATAACCTGCAGCTACTTGTTTATTTCCTGGTTGTAAAAAATCTTCCAACTTTACTGGTGTGCCCGATGGTGTTACCCTGCGGTAAATGCTAAAAATTGTACCTACGCTAACATTCACATCAATATTGCTGCTGCCGTCTAATGGGTCCATTAAAACAACATAATTGCTGTCTTTGTGCATTTCATCGTTAAAAATCACAAAATCATCTTCTTCTTCGCTGGCAACACCACATACTTCACCTAGGTTTTTAAGCGCTTCCATAAAAATGTCATTGGCATATACATCCAACTTCATTTGTTTTTCGCCTTGCACATTTTCGCTGCCCATAGCACCTAGAATATCCGCGAGGCCTGCTTTATTAATTTCACGATTTACCACTTTTGCGGCTAAGCGGATGGAAGTAAGTAGTTGAGAAAGTTCGCCAGAAGCATATCTAAACTCGTTCTGTTTATCAACAATAAATTCTCCTAGTGTAACAGGTCTATGGGTTCTCATTATAAAATATATCAATTTTTAGCGGCACAAATATAGGACTTGAAAAGAGGGCAACGAAAGGGAAATTCACTGCATTTTACAAGAACTTATTTTAGGGTTTTTAGCGGGTTAGATAATTCTTCTTAATCAATAACACTTACTTTAATGTGGTAAGAATTGTGTACACACAAACCATCATAATTTAGACCGAACAACTTACATTTGCACCTTTAAATTTTACCTTAAAAAAGAATAGATATGTCGAACGCTTTTTTTGAAGTGCCCGTAGCTTTTAATGAACCTGTAACAAGTTTTGCACCTGGAACCCCAGAACGTGAATCTTTACAAGCCACGTACAAAAAAATGTACAATGAGGTTGTTGATATCCCCATGTTTATTGGTGGTAAAGAAGTATTTACCGATAATAAACGTGATATACACCCACCGCATGACTTTAAACATAAAATTGGTACATACAACGCTGGTACAAAAGCACATGTACAACAAGCTATTGATAGCGCTTTAGAAGCTAGAGAAAAATGGGCTAACATGAGCTGGCAAAGCCGTGCTGCCATTTTCTTAAAGGCAGCTGATTTGCTTGCTGGGCCATTTCGGGACCGCGTAAATGCAAGCACCATGTTGGCGCAAAGCAAAAACGCAATGCAAGCAGAAATTGATGCTGCATGTGAGTTGGCAGATTTCTTCCGCTTTAACGTACAATACATGACTGATATTTACCATAATCAGCCAGAAAGTGCACCGGGTATTTGGAATAGATTAGAATATCGCCCTCTAGAGGGATTTGTGTTTGCATTAACTCCTTTTAACTTTACCAGTATTGCGGCCAACTTGTGCGCAGCACCAGCATTAATGGGCAACGTTGTTGTTTGGAAACCTTCGAATACACAAATTTATTCTGCCTGGACTCTAGTAGAATTATTCCGTGCCGCAGGAGTGCCAGATGGCGTAATTAATATTGTTTATGTAGACGGGCCAGATGCAGGCGATGTTATTTTTAACCACCCCGAATTAGCCGGATTACACTTTACGGGTTCTACCGGAGTTTTTCGCCACTTGTGGAAAGAAATCGGAGTAAACATAGCAAAATACCGCAGCTACCCAAGAATTGTTGGTGAAACGGGCGGTAAAGATTTTGTTGTGATGCACAACAGTGCTGATGCACTTGAAGTGGCTACGGGTTTAACACGTGGCGCATTCGAATTTCAAGGACAAAAATGTTCGGCAGCTAGCCGCGCATACATTCCTGCCAGCAAGTGGGAAGAAGTTAAAGCACATGTTATTGCTCAGGTAAGCGATTTTAAAATCGGTTCTCCAGAAGATTTTAGCAACTTTATAAATGCCGTTATTGATAGAAAATCTTTTGACAAAATTGCGGGATATATAGATTTTGCAAAATCTCAAAATGATGCCGAAATAATTGCCGGTGGAAATTACGATGACAGCAAAGGATACTTTATAGAGCCTACTGTTATTGTAACCACAAACCCCAAGTTTAAAACCATTTGCGAAGAAATATTTGGCCCAGTTTTAACCATTTATGTGTACGAAGACAACACATGGGAAGAAATGCTAAAATTAGTAGACAGCACTTCTGAGTATGCTTTAACAGGTGCCATCTTTAGCTTAGATCGCTATGCCGCAGAATATGCTACAAAAGCTTTGGAAAACGCTGCAGGTAATTTTTATATAAACGACAAACCTACGGGTGCCGTTGTTGGCCAACAACCATTTGGTGGCGCAAGAGGCTCTGGAACAAATGACAAGGCCGGAAGCTACATGAACTTGTTACGTTGGGTCAATGCTCGTACAATTAAAGAAACTTTTGTGCCTGCAAAAGATTATAAATACCCATTTTTAGGGTAATAATTTAAACATATTTACAGCAGCTTTTACATGTGTAAAAGCTGCTGTTTGTTTTAAAAAGTTTCCCGACTTTCACGCCCGCTTAAACATTTGCAATCTTTGGCAGCCTTTTTATATTATACTATACTTTATCCGCTCTCATTGCTTCCTTTCTGGATGTTGTATGCCATAAGTGATGTTTTACGCATTTTTTTCTATTACATTTTTAAATTTCGATTAAAAGTAATCCGTGCAAATATTGCACGTTCTTTTCCTGATAAATCCAAAGCAGAACTCCGTAAAATAGAACGCATATTTTATCGGCATATGTGCGACTTAATTGTAGAGTCTGTTAAAGCATTCTCTATTTCAGAAAAATTGGCGATAAGAAAATTCTCTTATGCTAACCCTGAAATATTTAAACAACTGCATGACCAAAACAAAAGTGTTGTGCTTGTTGGCGGCCACTATGGCAATTGGGAACTTTTGGCTGTAACCATTAACCAAGCTATACCGCATAGAACTATGGCTCTTTACACACCATTAACCAATGCTTTTTTCGATAAAAAAATGAAAGCATCCAGAGGTAAGTTTGGACTAGAGATGTTCCCCATAGATAAGGTAAAGCAGTATTTTGAAGAAACGAAGTCTATACCTATAACCGCCATTTTTGGTGCCGATCAATCTCCTAGAAACGCAAAAAAAGCGTATTGGATGAATTTTTTAAACCAAGAAACAGGTGTGCAATTTGGTGCTGAAAAATTTGCCAAAGAATACAATTGTGCTGTTGTTTATGGGGTGATAAATAGGCTTGCTCGTGGCAAATACGTAATAGATTTTAAACTGCTTTGCGAGGATGCTAAAGAAATGAGCTACGGTAAAATTACCGAGTTGCACACAAAATTATTGGAACAAAAAATAATAGAATCTCCACCATTTTGGCTTTGGAGCCATAAAAGATGGAAACACAAACGGCCAGCCGAGTGTAAGCTACATACGTAAAGCTATCTTCTAAAAAATTCTTTTTTAGGCAGATGAACAACCTTCTTCGTCTTGAAGAAATCTTCTGTAAAATACTTTTTCAACTCATAAATATTGGCCCCGTAAGCGCCTAATTCTTCACCTAAGTCTCCGCCTTTTAAGGCTAAAATGCCGTTGGGTAAATCGTTAAACTGCTTTTTAGAAATCTTGTTTCTTACCCAACCTACAAACTTTGGCATTTGCGTTACCGCACGACTCACCACAAAATCATATTGATAGGTTGAGTCTTCTGCTCTGAGTTGCTCAATCTTTACATTGTCTAGCTCAATTGCCTCGGCAACCTCTTTAACAACAGTAATCTTTTTGCCTATAGAATCTATTAAGTGAAAAAACGAATCGGGAAACATTATGGCCAACGGGATTCCCGGAAATCCGCCACCCGTTCCTACATCTAGAATAGAAGAGTTGTCTTCAAACTCCATCACCTTTGCAAGGCCTAAAGAATGTAATACATGGCGCTCATAAAAATGGTCCATGTCTTTGCGGCTAATTACATTTATTTGGGTATTCCATTCTTTGTAAAGATCGCCCAATTGCCCAAATTGATGTAATTGATGCTTTGTTAAATCAGGAAAGTATTTGCTGATTATTTCCATTTATAATTTTTATTAAACCGATTGGCCAAGATGATAAGTACCTGATTGAGCACTAAAAATATTTCTAAAAAAGGCAACAAAACAAGTAAGTCCCAATCGTTGGTTTTTTTTACTGAAAAAATAAATGTGAGATAGAGAAAAACATACCGAGCAGCAACACCATACCATATCCACACAGGCAATACGGAGTATAGAACAATGGATACAATGGTGGAAATTAGAAACAAAACTTGGGTTGCACCAAATAATCCTAACAAAGATTTATGCAAGCCTTTATAGTTAGAAGAAGTTGCTATATGTCTTCTCTTCTGTATAAACCAATCTTTGTAATGTGATTTTGGTGTGCTATATGTAAAGCTCTCTTTTGTATAAACCACCGCGGTATTTTTACGAGTTCCCGCAGCATTTACAAACAAATCATCATCTCCCATAGGGATGTGCATGTGCGGAACAAAACCGCGTTGCTCGTAAAAAAGAGGTCGTGTATAGGCTAAATTTCGGCCAACACCCATATAAGGCATTCCCCAAAGTGCCCAAGAAAAATACTGTATGGCAGATTGCAAAGTTTCAAACCTAATTATTTTGTTCAGCAATCCCTTCTCCTTGTTATAGGCACCAAAACCAAGCACTATTTGTTTATCATCATTGCCAAAACCAGCGGCCATTTCGCTAATCCATTCAGACGAATTTGGCTTACAATCTGCATCAATAAACAATAGGTTATCGTGCATGGCAGCTTTTATACCTAAGGTTAAGCCATACTTCTTCCCGTTCCAAAAACGCTCATTTTCCTCAACATTAACAACCCGTAAATTTTTATAATGCAACTGCAATTCTTCAAGAACATCTTTGGTATTATCTATACTTTGATCGTTTACCGCTACAACCTCAAAATTGGGGTAATTCTGCTTTAAAATACTGGGTAAAAAAGCTTTAAAGTTTTCCTCTTCGTTTCTGCCGCAAACTATTACCGAAATGGGCACTAAATGTTGTTTGTTCTTTGATTTGGCACGAGAAAACGAAAAACGAGAAAACACAAACAAATAATACAACACCTGTATAGCTGCTGGCACAAGTAAAATTGCGGGTAAAATAAATTCTTGATTCATGTTTTACATAAAAGAAACGGCTGCAAATGTAAAAGAAAGGCCGCGCCAAATGTTACAATTTTGGAAGTAACTATTCACGTTTTGTAAATTAATTATTCAACACACTAAAGCTGCGTTTGAGGCAAAAAATTAATTAGCCTGGCGATAAAAAACGCAGAATTAGAATTTCTATAACCATGAATGCTCTAATTTAATTCTAGGTTTAAACGCCAAAGAGCCATGCATAAAAGTTATTTTTGCCGCCATGTTTTTTAAGCACCAACATACAGATGCCGGCAGCAAAGCCCGAACCGGTATAATATCTACGGCACATGGCGAAATTAAAACGCCCATATTTATGCCTGTGGGCACCGTTGCCTCGGTTAAAGGCGTGCATCAATCAGAACTAAAAGAAGATGTAAATGCCCAAATTATTTTGGGGAATACGTACCACTTATATCTACGCCCGGGTACTTCTATTTTAGAAAAAGCCGGAGGACTGCATAAGTTTATGAATTGGGATAGACCCATCTTAACGGATAGTGGAGGGTTTCAAGTTTACTCTTTGGGTGCCATGCGCAAGCTAAGCGAAGCTGGAGCAAAGTTTAAAAGCCACATAGACGGTAGCAGCCATTTGTTTACCCCAGAAAATGTTATGGATATTCAGCGCAAAATAGGTGCAGATATTATCATGGCGTTTGATGAATGCACACCCTACCCTTGCGATATAGAATATGCCACAAAGAGCATGCATTTAACCCATAGATGGTTAGAAAGGTGCATGGCGAGGTTTAAAGAAACCGAAGGGATTTACGGATACGAGCAAAATTTATTTCCAATTGTACAAGGAAGCACCTACCCCGAATTAAGAAAGCAAAGTGCCGAATTTATTGCCAACCAAAATGCGGTTGGTAACGCTATTGGCGGATTAAGCGTGGGAGAACCCATAGAAGATATGTACGCCATGTGCGATTTAGTTTGCGATATTTTACCCAAAGACAAACCACGCTATTTAATGGGCGTTGGTACTCCGGCCAACATACTAGAGTGTATTGCATTAGGTGTAGATATGTTTGATTGTGTAATGCCCACGCGTAACGCACGCAACGGCATGCTGTTTACCAGCCAAGGCATCATCAACATAAAAAATAAAAAATGGGAGGATGATTTTAGCCCGATAGACCCCAACGGAACAAGCTATGTAGACACACTTTATAGCAAAGCTTATTTGCGCCATTTGTTTGTAGCAAAAGAGTATTTGGCTAAACAAATTGCCACCTTACACAACCTTAATTTTTATTTATGGCTCGTAACCGAGGCGCGCAATCAGATAGAAAATGGTACGTTTAGTTCTTGGAAGAACACCATGGTAAAACAAGTAACAAACCGTTTGTAGGTGAAAATTGTAGATCGCTATATCCTTTTTAAATTTTTAGGAAACTTTGTAGTTGCCCTACTGCTTATACTAAGCATTGCGGTAGTTTTTGATGTTTCTGAAAAACTTGGCGATTTTAGAACTGGCGCAACCATGTACGAAATTGTTGTGCATTACTACGTAAACTTTATTGCGTTTTACGGCAACATGTTTAGCGCCATGATTGTTTTTATTTCTACCATTTGGTTTACCTCTAGACTAACTGCCAATACCGAAGTAGTTGCTATTTTAACCAGCGGTGTTAGCTTTAGGCGCATGCTATGGCCTTTCTTTTTGGGTGCTACAGTAGTTGTAACTGTTTCGCTTTTTCTCAATCATTTTATTATCCCTAAAACCAATGTAAACCGTATTAAGTTTGAGCATACTTACGTGGGTAATGGCTATCAAGAAACGTACAGCAAAAACATCCATAGGCAAATATCTCCAGGGCATTATACTTACTTTGAAACCTATAACCAAGACCGGCAAAGCGGTTATCACTTTACATATGAAGTGATTGAAGACAATAGACTTGCAAGCAAGCTTGCAAGCGATTTTATCAGGTTTGATACCTTAAAAAACAATTGGATTTTAGACAATTGGACCTTGCGCATTATTGATTTAAATGGCACAGAAACACTAACAAAAGGTAGGCGTATGGATACAACTTTCAATTTTTCGCCAAAAGAAATTGTACCCCGACTTTATACCACAAGCATGATGAATACGCCAAGGCTGCTTGAATTTATAGATGCCGAAAGAATTAGAGGCTCAGAAAACATAAACGCCTATTTGGTAGAGCTGCACAGAAGAACATCTTGGCCCATGAGTACCTATGTTCTTATCTTAATTGCCGTTGCCCTTTGCACCAAAAAAAATAGAGGCGGTTTAGGATTAAACATGGCGGTTGGTCTTTTGCTCTGTGCGATCTATGTTTTTATGATGCAGGTCTCCACAACATTTGCTGCCAAAGATTCGCTTTCGCCATTGTTGGCCGTGTGGTTGCCGAATTTTATATTTCTTGCTATAGGTATTTATTTATATAGAATTGCCCCGAAGTAACGCATTTAAAAGCCATTTAAAGCTGCACATTGTAGTTTTTATCTGGGGATTTACAGCCATACTTGGCGATGTAATTTCTCTAGAAGCCATATCATTGGTTTGGAATAGAATCTTAATTGCTCTTGTTGTTTTGTTGGGATATATACTCATAAAGAAAATTCCACTTAAAATAGATGCCAAAACCCTCGCCATTTTCTCGGTTGCCGGAATGCTAATTACCGCCCATTGGATTACTTTTTTTCATGCTATAAAAATCTCCAATGTATCTGTAACTCTAGTATGCATGAGCTCAGGCGCATTTTTTGCCTCACTGTTAGAGCCTATTTTTTACAAGCGTAAACTACTTATACATGAGGTGGTTTTAGGCTTAATTGTAATTGGGGCAATTGCTATGGTGTTTTCTTTACGCATCGATTTTTTATGGGGAATCATCACCGCATTAACCTCTGCTTTACTGGCTGCATTGTTTTCTATCATAAACGGAAAAATGGCGCATAAAAATGAATCTGAAACCATAACATTTTATGAGCTTTTGGCCGGATGGTTATCTATTTGTGTTGTGCTATTATTTACGGGCGATTTAAACTTTTCTATTTTGCCTCAAAGCCAATCCGATTGGCTGTATTTGCTCATTCTTGGCACTATTTGTACAGCATATCCCTTTATTGAATCTGTTCGGGTAATGAAGTTACTTTCGCCCTTTACAGTAATTCTTTCCATCAATATGGAACCTGTTTACGGCATCATACTCGCCTACTTTTTGTTGGGCGATGACGAGAAAATGTCGCCCGCTTTCTATACTGGCGCGCTGCTCATCATTGGTACTTTATTTGCCAATGCATGGTTTAGCAAACGGTTGGTGAGTAACAAAAAACCGGACCCCCTACTTTAAAGAAAATAAATTGGTAGAAAACCAATAAATCTCTTAAAGCGTAGGGCCATTAATTTTATAACTTGCGCCACCATCTTTTTAGATATTTTATGGAATACTTAGATTTTGAAATACCTGTAAAAGAATTAGAAGCCCAAATAGAAAAGGCCAAAATTTTACAGCAAGAAAGCGATACGGATATGAGCAAGAACATTGACGAATTAACCGCGCGCTTAGTAAAAACAAGAAAAGACATTTCTAAAAAACTAACAGCTTGGCAGAGAGTACAACTGTCTAGGCATCCAAACAGACCTTATACATTATCTTACATAAACGCCATGACAGAGGGCAACTTTTTAGAGCTCTTTGGCGATAGAGGTGTAAAAGATGACAAAGCCATGATTGGTGGTTGGGGAATGTTAGGCAAGGAAAGTGTAATGTTTATAGGCCAGCAAAAAGGTGTAAACACCAAAATGCGCCAGTACAGAAACTTTGGTATGGCCAATCCAGAAGGATATAGAAAAGCATTGCGCTTGATGAAAATGGCTGAGAAATTTAACAAACCCGTTGTGGCTCTCATAGACACGCCTGGTGCATTTCCTGGTTTAGAGGCAGAAGAACGAGGCCAAGGCGAAGCCATTGCCAGAAACATCATGGAAATGGCGCGTTTAAAGGTTCCTATTATTTGCATCATTATTGGCGAAGGAGCTAGCGGTGGTGCCATTGGCATTGGCGTTGGAGACCGTGTATTAATGCTAGAAAACACGTGGTATTCGGTTATATCTCCAGAAAGTTGCTCGTCTATTTTATGGCGTAGTTGGGATTACAAAGAAGTAGCCGCAGAAGCATTAAAGCTTACCGCTAAAGACATGTTAAAAAACAAGTTGATAGACGGTGTTATTTCTGAACCTCTTGGTGGAGCCCATGTAAACCCTATAGAAATGTTTGAAACGGTTAGAAAAACAATTCTATCAGAACTTAGAAAACTAAAAAAATTACCTCCCGAAAAACTTGTAGAACAACGCATCAACAAGTTTTGCGAAATGGGTGTTTTTAACGGATAACCTATTTTAAACTCTTTTTAAAAAGCTTCTGCAAATCTTGTAGAAGCTTTTTTATTTGTTGTATAGAATTGCCGTACTTTTTACTGGCGCTGTAAACGAGTAGGAATTCAACAATTGCAATGCAGGATAACTATGAATATTTAATGAGTTGCCTGCACCTATTAAAAGCTGGTTGCTTAATGAATCGTACACCAAAAGTGAGGGCACAATTTGGGAAACTGGTAAAAAGTTTAATGGCGAATATTTAAATTGATAGATGCCACTTTGGGTGCCCAACGCCATTTCTCCATAATTTACAAAAGCCGCGGATGTAAACGTAAAATTGGGCAAGCTGGGGAGGTTTATAAATGTTCCGTTTGATAGGTACCCCTCCCACTGGGCTTCATTTGCAACATTGTTGTACAAAACAGCCACCGTTGTAGCATTAAACGAAAGTAAATCTATATGCGTTTTGTTTTGAGGCAAATCTATTTTTCTAATCTGGCTGCCAGTAGTACTGCTAAAAAAGAATAAAGATTTGTTAAGCTGCGGAGGTGTTTCTGCAACCACAAGCAAGTAATTTTCAATCTCTAAAATATCTATTGCGTAATACTTGTTAGGCAATTGAAACGTTTTGATTACGCCACCGTAATTGCCATATTTTGCAATTCGGCCATCATGGTAAAGGCCAAATACATTTTCGTTTCCTTTATAAACACCGTGCATAAAAGGAGCTCCGTTAGAAGCGTTGTTATTTTCACTCCAAATAAGGCTATCATTTGCTCCGGCAAAAAGATTTAAACCTCCGTAATAAAAAGGCGCCATATACACCTGGTTATAATAACTATTGGTAGCAATGCCAGAAACATCGCCAAACAACGTGTGCTGCAACGTTTTTTGGCCGTTTGCATTTATTTTATACAAGTAGCTGTTCAGGTTTTTATCGCAGCTGGCATAAATGGCCAGGCGTTGTTTTTGTAATTCACCAATATTAATTGCCACAAAATGGTTGTAGCTCTCTCCCTCTGCAACAACTTGCAGCCTGATGCTGTGTTTACCAGATTCTATGTTTTTGTTGGCAATTACCACATAATCGGTAAACCTAAATTCAGTACCTTTTATCTTAATATTTAAAACGGGCTCAACAGGTTGAAAATCATCGTTAACAAGTGTAAGTGTTATGGCACTTATATTCGGATGACTCACTTTGGCTTCTACCCATATAGTATCGCCAAAATCGTAAAATGAATTCTCAGAAGGCTGAAAGAATGTCACAATAGGAGTTGTTTTTATTTCCTTTTTGCATCCTGATAGAACGACAAGGGCACAACCTAAAACGGCAACTAAAGTTATCAACACTGACGATTTTACACCCAATTTCATCATATAAAAGTATTCAATTTACCTATTTTTGACCCCTATGCAGTCTCAAGATTATTCAACAAAAAATGCGCCTTCTCGTTCTCCTCAAGGAGCGGTTATTGCGCTCAATCAAGGTATTTTACCTCCACAGGCTTTAGAAATAGAAGAAGCCGTTTTAGGAGCATTGTTAATTGATAATACTGCATTAAGCGAAGTTATAGACATTTTGCATAAAGATGCATTTTATAAAGAAGAGCACAAACTTATTTTTGAAGCTATACGTTCTCTTTTTAATGAAAGTCATCCGATAGATATTTTAACGGTTGCCGCAGAGTTAAAACAAGAAGCTAAGTTAAAAATTGTTGGTGGAGATTATTATTTGGCGCATTTAAGCCAGAAAGTTTCTTCGTCTGCCCACGTAGAATATCACGCACGTATAATTCTACAAAAACACATACAGCGCGAGTTAATAGGCATTTCGTCTAAAATTATAGAAAAAGCATACGATGATACCACCGATGTTCTAGACCTTTTGGATGAGGCCGAACAGCAGTTGTTTAACGTTGCGCAAGGAAACTTAAAGCGCAATTACGAAACTTCGGAATCGTTAATTAAGCAAGCCATTGCGCGCATAGAAGAAATTGCCGGGCAAGAAGGTTTAAGTGGCGTACCGAGTGGTTTTACTGCCGTAGATAGAATTACCAGCGGTTGGCAACCTTCAGATTTAATCATTATTGCAGCTCGCCCAGGTATGGGTAAAACGGCATATGTATTGTCTATGGCCAGAAATATGGCGATAGATCATGGTAAACGCGTAGCATTTTTCTCGTTAGAGATGTCATCGGTACAATTAATTACGCGTTTAATTTCCTCAGAAACTGGGTTAAACTCAGAGAAACTAAGAAAAGGAAATTTAAATGATGATGAATGGAAAACCCTGTTGGGCGGTGTAAAAGATTTAGAACACGCCAAACTTTTTATAGACGATACGCCCGCATTAAGTGTATTTGATTTGCGCGCAAAATGTAGAAGGTTAGCTGCAAACAATGGCCTAGACATTATTATAATTGACTATTTGCAATTAATGACTGCTGGAAGCGATAAAAAAGGTGGAGGTAATCGTGAACAAGAAATCTCTACTATATCGCGTTCATTAAAGAGTTTAGCCAAAGAGTTAGCCATACCTGTTATTGCTCTTTCTCAGTTAAGTAGAAATGTAGAAAGCAGACCTTCTAAAAAACCAATGCTTTCTGATTTACGTGAATCTGGAGCAATTGAACAAGATGCCGATATTGTTTCGTTTATCTATCGCCCTGAGTATTACGGCATACACGAATGGGAAGATGGAGATCCTGCAGATAATCAAGCGGAATTTATTGTTGCTAAACACAGAAATGGTAGCTTAGAAGATGTAAGGCTAAGATTTGAAGGAAGTTTAGCCAGATTTTCTGACCTTACGGACATTGGCGAATACGCCACAGAAACCATTGAATCTAAAATGAATTATGGTGCAGATGATCAAGGATATGACTTTAACAACAGACCGATGGATGGCGACTCGCCATTTTAAAACTATTTTTTTAGCGATAACGTTACTCATAACATTTACAAGTAAGGCCAGTCAAATTATCATCCCTATGGATGCCAATTATCAGGCCAACCACCTAAAAGCCTATGGCATTTCCTATTGGGTTTTAGAGCAGCAAATACATATTTATTGGCTTTTAAATTACCGTGGCGGCAGTTTTTTAATACCACACAGCCCAACCATAGAAAAAGAATGCATTATACGTGGAGTTAGTTATGAGGTAATTGATGATGCAAGTTCAAATGCCTTACTAGCTAAAATTGCAAGTCCATCAGAAAACATGGAAGCTGTAAAGCTAGAAATAGCACCTAAAATTGCTGTTTACTCACCCAAAACCGCACTTCCGTGGGATGATGCCGTAACCATGGTTTTAACCTATTCAGAAATTCCGTATGATGTTATTTATGATGAAGAAGTTCTTCGTGGCGATTTAAAAAATTACAATTGGTTGCATCTACATCACGAAGATTTTACGGGCCAATACGGTAAATTTTATGCAGCTTATAGAGATGCTGCCTGGTATATGCAGCAGAAAAAAGAATATGAAGCTGATGCACACAGACTTGGGTACAGCAAGGTTTCTCAAGCAAAATTGGCGGTTGCAAAAGAAATTCAGCGTTACGTAATTGGTGGCGGATTTTTATTTGCCATGTGCTCTGCAACCGATAGTTATGAAATCGCGCTTGCCGCAGAAGGTATAGATATTTGCCAATCTATGTTTGATGGAGATCCTGCAGATGTAAATCCAAGTAAGCAATTAAATTTTGGAAAATCTTTTGCCTTCGAAAATTACGATCTCATAACAAATCCACTTCGCTACGAATATTCTACCATAGACGTTACGGAAAAACACGCAGCAGCCATTAGAGAGGATGATGATTATTTCGAATTGTTTGAATTTTCGGCAAAATGGGACGTAATACCAACCATGTTATGCCAAAACCATACGCGTTATGTTAAAGGATTTATGGGGCAAACAACCGCATTTTTTAAAGATTATATAAAACCAAATGTGGTTATTCTTGGCGAGTTAAATTCGTTCAACGAAGCTAGATATATTCACGGAGAGGCTGGAAAAGGCTTTTTTACATATTACGGAGGACATGATCCGGAAGACTATCAACATCGTGTTGGCGATCCTCCTACCGATTTAAATGTGCATCCAAACTCGCCTGGTTATAGATTAATTCTTAACAATATTCTATTTCCAGCAGCCAGAAAAAAACCTCAAAAAACTTAATTAAAAAAACGCCATGTTGCTCCAATCCTAATATTAAAATCAGGACGAGCATAATTGGGAACTGCGTAATAATTGTACTCAAATAATCCTTGAGTAATATTCTCTAAGCGCAAGAAAAACACAAGCTCTTGTATTTTAAAATCTAAAAAGAAATTAAAATAAGGATAGTTGCCTATTTCTACATCGTTCTGCAAATACGTTACCGTTGTTGCAGGCATATACGCATTGCTTTTAAAAGAGTCGAAATATTCAAATTCTATCCCAAAATGAGAGTTTAACGCATTTTTAAAGGCACTTACCTCGTAATAAAGTGTGTTTCTCAAAACCCAATTAGGTATTCGCAAAATATCAGTGTTACTTACTTGCTGAAAACGTACCTTATTATCCAATCGTAATTTGCCAATTAGCTTAATATCAGCACTTGCTTGTACGTAATAATTGCTCAACAATCCATCATATTGAACAGGTACAGCATACTCGTTGAAATAAATATCGTCATCAATAACCGTAAAGCCAGCTTCAAAACCATATTTTTCTTTCAATAAAATACGCCCTCTAATATTTGTATTCCTTATTTTTTTAAACCCGTTGTCCCAATTAAAATTATTGCTTACAAAACTTTGAACAAACAAGCCCGGATTATAAAGGCCATGTACCAATGATGCATCTAGTGTAAAGTTCTTTAGAAGACTAAAATCCAAAATATGAAGAGCCAAATTGTAGGTTCCAAGGTAATCGCCTACCAAATAATTCTCCCATTCAGCACGATATTTAAACTTCTCAAATTCACCATAAGTTCTGGCTTTAAATGCAAATAAATTTTCTGTTTGAGATAAGAAAAGATTTGAATATGTATAATAACTATGGTTTATACCTACATCAAAAACGTGCTTCTTGCCATAAAGCGATAGCCCAATAAAATTATTAAATCTTGAAAAACTGATGGAGTCATGTATGGTAGTTTCTTCAAATATTGCATCTCGTACAAAGGCAGAATCGCTACTTGTAAAAGCCACATATTGACTCTTTACATCAAACTCATAAAACATCTTTACAAGCTTTGTAGAATCAATTCGAATTAGATTAATTTTTTGAATTACTAATAGGTTGAAATCATTTGTTCTAGAACCAGACTGGGTTAGATTAACAGCTATCAACTCTCTGTTAGATAACGAATTTTCTTCAAAAGATTGATTGTCAGCAATACCTCCGAATTCCAGATTGGTAAACTTGTTCCAACTTACAGCGCTAGCAACGGTATAAAACTCATTTAATGTAGAAAAATGAGTAGAAAGCTTGAGTTTATTACTGATGTTTTGCTGATTAAAATAAAAACCGCGTGCATTTATTCGTTGAAAATCTAAATAAATATTTAATCGATCTATTGGGTTTACGGTAAAAAAGGCTCCAAACATTTGACCTTTTTCATATGCCGTTTGAAAACGTATTCCACCAGTTGGAGCTTTAACATTATAAAATGGAATACTTTTTAAGGAATTTGAATTTTTAAAATAGCCATCAATTCCCAAATTCGGAAGAAAATTAAGCAAATTTGTTTGCGTCAAATTTGCTTTTAGATCTCCTAAATTTCCCAAGGAAACAACACCAAAGTCATCTCTACCCCATTCATTAAAATCATGATATGTAGAAATATTTAAAACGGTATCAAATGGAATTATTTTGGAAGAGACTAATGTAGAATAACCAACCCTGTTCGAATCAATGACTTGACCAAACAATGAGCTAGAAAGCAATAGCAGAAGTATAGTTTTTTTAAACATTATGCGTCTAAAATAAAAAAGCCTCGTCAATAAATTGACGAGGCTTCGAAAATTGGCAACGACATACTCTCCCAGGATAACCTAGTACCATCTGCGCTGGTGAGCTTAACTTCTCTGTTCGGAATGGGAAGAGGTGAACCTCACCGCAATAATCACCAAAAGCGTTTAATAAGATTAACATATCGAGAGCGGTAAACACATAAAAATTCTAGCTTTGAAAGCTACGGGTAATTAGTACTACTCGGCTATGACATTACTGCCTTTACACCTATAGCCTATCAACGTCCTAGTCTAGAACGACCCTTAAAAGAAATCTAATCTTGAGGTGGGCTTCGCACTTATATGCTTTCAGTGCTTATCCCATCCAGACATAGCTACCCTGCAATGCAGCTGGCGCCACAACAGGTACACTAGAGGTCTGTCCAACCCGGTCCTCTCGTACTAAGGTCAGCTCCTCTCAAATTTCTAACGCCCACAACAGATAGAGACCGAACTGTCTCGCGACGTTCTGAACCCAGCTCGCGTGCCACTTTAATGGGCGAACAGCCCAACCCTTGGGACCTTCTCCAGCCCCAGGATGTGACGAGCCGACATCGAGGTGCCAAACCCCCCCGTCGATGTGAGCTCTTGGGGGAGATCAGCCTGTTATCCCCGGCGTACCTTTTATCCTTTGAGCGATGGCCCTTCCATGCGGAACCACCGGATCACTATGCCCTACTTTCGTACCTGCTCGACTTGTAAGTCTCACAGTCAAGCTCCCTTATGCCATTGCACTCTACGCACGGTTACCAAGCGTGCTGAGGGAACCTTTGGAAGCCTCCGTTACTCTTTTGGAGGCGACCACCCCAGTCAAACTACCCACCATGCACTGTTCCCCGTAAGGGGTTAGGCTCCAAACAAGAGAAGGGTGGTATTTCAAGGACGACTCCACAACCCCTAGCGAGGCCGCTTCATAGTCTCCCACCTATCCTACACGTCACTTGTCCGAAGTCAATACAAAGTTGTAGTGAAGGTGCACGGGGTCTTTTCGTCCCGTTGCGGGTACTCGGCATCTTCACCGAGACTACAATTTCACCGAGCTCATGGTTGAGACAGTGCCCAGATCGTTACACCATTCGTGCAGGTCGGAACTTACCCGACAAGGAATTTCGCTACCTTAGGACCGTTATAGTTACGGCCGCCGTTTACTGGGGCTTCAATTCAATGCTTCGCCTTGCGACTAACATCTCCTCTTAACCTTCCAGCACCGGGCAGGTGTCAGACCCTATACTTCATCTTTCGATTTTGCAGAGTCCTGTGTTTTTGCTAAACAGTCGCCTGGGCCTATTCACTGCGGCCCCCACAAGTGGGGGCGCCTCTTCTCCCGAAGTTACGAGGCTATTTTGCCTAATTCCTTAACCATGATTCACTCGAGCACCTTAGAATTTTCTTCTTACCTACCTGTGTCGGTTTACGGTACAGGTTGTTTATACCTGAAGCTTAGAGGTTTTTCTTGGAAGTCTGATTAGGTACACTATCCCTTCATCCGAAGAATCTGGGTACTATCACTTTCGGCAAGATTTGCGGATTTACCTACAAAACTTATACCTACAAGCTTCAACGCACAATTCCGTCTGTGCGCGGTACTTTCACTACTCCGTCACCCCATCGCAGTATAAACAAGTACGGGAATATTAACCCGTTGTCCATCCACTACCCCGTTCGGGTTCGCGTTAGGTCCTGACTAACCCTCAGCTGATTAGCATAGCTGAGGAAACCTTAGGTTATCGGTGAGCGGGTTTCTCACCCGCTTTATCGTTACTTATGCCTACATTTTCTTTTCTAGACGCTCCAGCAAACCTTACGATTCACCTTCTACGCAGACTAGAATGCTCCCCTACCTCTCATATAAATATGAGACCATTGCTTCGGTAGTATGCTTGATGCCCGATTATTATCCACGCCCGACCGCTCGACTAGTGAGCTGTTACGCACTCTTTAAATGAGTGGCTGCTTCCAAGCCAACATCCTAGCTGTCAAAGCAGTCAGACCACGTTAGATCAACTTAGCATACATTTTGGGACCTTAGCAGTTGGTCTGGGTTGTTTCCCTTTCGGACCGTGACCTTAGCACCCCGGCCCTCACTCCCGAGTATATATTATGGCATTCGGAGTTTGACAGGATTTGGTAGGCGATGAAGCCCCCGCATCCAACCAGTAGCTCTACCTCCATAATACTTTACCTCGAGGCTGCACCTAAATGCATTTCGGGGAGTACGAGCTATTTCCCAGTTTGATTGGCCTTTCACCCCTACCCACAGTTCATCCCAAGACTTTTCAACGTCAACGGGTTCGGTCCTCCACTCTGTGTTACCAGAGCTTCAACCTGACCATGGGTAGATCACAAGGTTTCGCGTCTACCCCCACTAACTATGCGCCCTATTCAGACTTGCTTTCGCTTCGGCTGCTTGACTTAATCAATTAACCTCGCTAGTGAGGAGTAACTCGTAGGCTCATTATGCAAAAGGCACGCAGTCACCATATAAATATGGCTCCTACCGCTTGTAAGCATACGGTTTCAGGAACTATTTCACTCCCTTATTCAGGGTACTTTTCACCTTTCCCTCACGGTACTTGTGCACTATCGGTCTTCTAGGAGTATTTAGCCTTACCAGATGGTTCTGGCAGATTCAGACAGGATTTCACATGTCCCGCCCTACTCAGGGTACCACTAAAAATAAATCGTACTTATGTGTACAGGACTATCACCTTCTATGGTTGAACTTTCCAGTTCAATTCCACTTCGTAGATCATCTTATATTGTGGCCCTACAACCCCAACATTGCCGAAACAACATTGGTTTGGGCTATTCCCAGTTCGTTCGCCACTACTACGGGAATCATTAATTATTTTCTTTTCCTCTGGTTACTTAGATGTTTCAGTTCACCAGGTTAGCTCTCCGCAAGCGGAGTGATATTTCTTCAAAATACCAGGTTGACCCATTCAGAAATTTCCGGATCACAGATTATGTGCATCTCCCCAGAACTTATCGCAGCTTATCACGTCTTTCATCGCCTCTAGAAGCCAAGGCATCCACCGTATGCTCTTAATTACTTTCTAAAGCTCATTAGAACTTTTATGTATTTACTTATGTTACTCTCAATATGTCAAAGAACTTTATCTAATTGAATAGATTTGTGGAGAATATCGGAGTCGAACCGATGACCTCCTGCGTGCAAGGCAGGCGCTCTAGCCAGCTGAGCTAATCCCCCATGATAGTTATGAGTTTTTAGTTTTGAGTTTTGAGATAAACTCAAACTTTTTTGCTCAACCCTAGAATTTCCTATAATATCCTCATAATTAGTAGTCCCGCCCAGACTCGAACTGGGGACCTCTACATTATCAGTGTAGCGCTCTAACCAGCTGAGCTACGAGACTATTATATTATTAGGTATAAATAAGTAAGAAGAGAAAAAGCGGAACCAGATTAAGAGTAAACTACTCTAGAAAGGAGGTGTTCCAGCCGCACCTTCCGGTACGGCTACCTTGTTACGACTTAGCCCCAGTCATTGGTCTTACCCTAGGCAGCTCCTTGCGGTTACCGACTTCAGGCACTCCCAACTCCCATGGCTTGACGGGCGGTGTGTACAAGGCCCGGGAACGTATTCACCGCGCCATGGCTGATGCGCGATTACTAGCGATTCCAGCTTCACGAAGTCGAGTTGCAGACTTCGATCCGAACTGAGATAGTGTTTAAGGATTCGCTCCCACTCACGTGGTGGCTGCCCTCTGTCACTACCATTGTAGCACGTGTGTAGCCCAGGACGTAAGGGCCGTGATGATTTGACGTCATCCCCACCTTCCTCACAGCTTGCGCTGGCAGTCTCTTTAGAGTCCCCGACATTATTCGCTGGCAACTAAAGATAGGGGTTGCGCTCGTTGCAGGACTTAACCTAACACCTCACGGCACGAGCTGACGACAACCATGCAGCACCTTGTAAATTGCTCCGAAGAGAATCTCCGTTTCCGGAAAGGTCATTCTACATTTAAGCCCTGGTAAGGTTCCTCGCGTATCATCGAATTAAACCACATGCTCCACCGCTTGTGCGGGCCCCCGTCAATTCCTTTGAGTTTCATTCTTGCGAACGTACTCCCCAGGTGGATAACTTAACGCTTTCGCTTAGCCGCTGACTGTGTATCGCCAACAGCGAGTTATCATCGTTTACAGCGTGGACTACCAGGGTATCTAATCCTGTTCGCTCCCCACGCTTTCGTCCCTCAGCGTCAGTTGTAGTTTAGTGAGCTGCCTTCGCAATCGGTGTTCTACGTCATATCTATGCATTTCACCGCTACATGACGTATTCCGCCCACTTCAACTATACTCAAGACTTCCAGTATCAAAGGCAATTCTACAGTTGAGCTGTAGGCTTTCACCTCTGACTTAAAAATCCGCCTACGGACCCTTTAAACCCAATGAATCCGGATAACGCTTGCATCCTCCGTATTACCGCGGCTGCTGGCACGGAGTTAGCCGATGCTTATTCAAGTAGTACCGTCAGCCCTCTACACGTAGAGGGGTTTCTTCCTACATAAAAGCAGTTTACAACCCATAGGGCATTCATCCTGCACGCGGCATGGCTGGGTCAGACTTTCGTCCATTGCCCAATATTCCTCACTGCTGCCTCCCGTAGGAGTCTGGTCCGTGTCTCAGTACCAGTGTGGGGGATAATCCTCTCAGACCCCCTACCTATCGTTGCCTTGGTGAGCCGTTACCTCACCAACAAGCTAATAGGACGCATGCTCATCTCTAACCGCCAAAGCTTTAATTATGATATCATGCGATATCTTAATATTATGAAGTATTAATCCAAGTTTCCCTGGGCTATTCTTCAGTTAGAGGTAGATTGCATACGCGTTACGCACCCGTGCGCCACTCGTCAGCATCCCGAAAGACCTGTTACCGTTCGACTTGCATGTGTTAGGCCTGCCGCTAGCGTTCATCCTGAGCCAGGATCAAACTCTCCATTGTAAGATTATTTGATTTTTTGGAGTTGACTCTTAAAATGATTTCACACTTTTTCTTCTTACCTAAATATTTTAAAGAACGTTTTCTTGTTTTTACCCCTGTCAAAGGGGCGGCAAATGTAAAACTAATTTCGATATCCGCAAGCTTATTAAAAAATAATTTTAACGAACACTTGTTAGTTTTAATTCGGTCGGCAAACATACGTTAAGTCTTTAATTCTATCTAATATTTTTGCAAATATTTTTTAGCTTTTTTCAACTTATTTGGAGCTCGAAAGCACCCTGTAATTATCACCTATAACTTCAATAAACTTCCCTTTGCAAAACAATTGATTTTCATCGTTTCTAAGGGGCGGCAAATATAAATTATAATTTGACTTATCCAACAAAAAATAAAAATATTTTTTGACTGCTTTTTTAAGCTTATTAAAACACTAATTGTCGCTGTTTATTTTCTCAAAAAACTTCCCGTTTTACAACTTCAAACATGTCGTTGTTTTGGGGCGGCAAATGTACGTTATAATATTGTAAACAACCAAAACTATTTTTAAAATATTTTATGCTTATTTCTAAACTTAAATACCTTTTGTTTTTGGACTTTTCAATAGACCGTTTCAATGAACATGCTTTCCTTCAAAAGCGGGTGCAAATATAATCTGGTTTACACATCTAGCAAGTCTTATTTTACTTTTTTACAAATTATTTTACCTCCACATTTATTTCGCTGAAAATCAAGGCGTAGACAATGAAACTGGCAATACCTTACCCTTTAAATAGCGGTGTGCTGTAGTACTAAACTGACATATATACTCGCTAATCTGTTCTGGATTGAGTGGAGCTTGGTATCCTGGGAACGCATTTGCCAACATTTCTGTTTGTATGGCACCAAGGCAAATGCAATTAAACGCCAATTTGGTTTCTTTAAACTCTTCTTGCAAACATTCCGTTAGGCTTGCAACCGCAGATTTGCTAGAACTATATGCCGTTAATCCCGGGAATTTTTGCGTGCCTTGAAAGCCTCCCATACTAGATATAAATACTACGTGGGCGTCTTCTTTTAACAACGGCACTAAGTTTTGGGTAATCTGAAATGGACCAAGTACGTTTACATTGTAGCACATTTCTAACTCCTTTCTTGTAATATCGGCAAATGGCTTGTTGATTATTGCTCCGGCATTATGTACAACTATATCTAATTGTATAGCATTCTCTTTAAAATATTGCGCAGCTGATAAAATGCTTTCTTCTTCTTCTAGATCTAAACGGATAAGTGTACATGACATTTGATGCTTTTGTTCTAGCTCTTGCAGCGGTTTTAAATTACGCGATGCACAGAATACACTGTAACCTTCGCTTAAAAATTTAGATGCAAGCGCATACCCTACTCCACGGCTTGCTCCTGTTACCAAAATATTCTTCATTATATACCTTTTTGTTGGGGCCAATGTACAGCGGTTAGCTCAATATATTCATAACGATACCTATATTATATATGCAACAAAAAATATGGGGTAATAATAACAATCAATTGCCGCAAATTTTGCAACTATAAACACAGCTCTTGCCTTTTGCAACTATATTTGCTGCAACATGAGATCTCTTAACGTTCGAAATATTGTTTATCGTGGCTTTTGCTTGTTCCTAATTTTGGCATATGCAGAATCCTTTTTGCCGATTACACATGATCATGAAGAAGGTAAACACGTTCACGAACACCAAAAAATTTATGGCCATGATGAAGATGCGTGCTTTGAGTTTATCTATCATGGAATAAAATCAGACGAATGTATAGGGCATGATCACCTTGTGGCGGATGAAGATGATTGTATTTATTGTCATTTTCTCTCCAACCCATCTAAAACTGTAGCTTATAAATCACAATTTAAGGTTACAATAGTTTCAAGTTCCACACAGATTGTTGTTCAATCTGTACCCGTCCTTAGAAATTCATTTACGAATTACCTTCTTAGAGGACCACCCAGCACTGTATAATTTATTTTTTAAACTGTTTTGTTACCGAAACAGTGAACTAACTTATTATACAAAACGCTAATATTATATACCATGTATTTTCAAAAATCAATAACGGCAATGGCTATAGGCCTTTTTGCATTATCATCTTGTACTAAAGAAAAAACCGATCCTGTAATTCCGAACGAGGAAGAACTGATTACAACCTTTACTTATACGCTAATCTCTTCTGATTTATCGGACACTGCAACTTTTGTTTTTAAAGACTTGGATGGCCCGGGAGGCAACGCACCAGAATTAACTTCTGATACACTCTTGGCCAATACACTTTACAACGGAAGCTTAACACTTTTGAATGAACAAGAAGTTCCTGCAGAAGACATCACCGAAGAGGTAGAAGAAGAAGGAGCTGAACATCAGTTTTTTTATGACACGAAAAACACATTAAGTATAAATATACTTTATGCCGATGCCGATATAGATGGTAACCCAATAGGTTTGAAAACTACTTTGGAAACTATGGGTGCCGAAAACGGAGTACTTCAGATTACTTTGAGACATATGCCCGACAAAACTGCACCAGGTGTTGCAGATAACGACATTACAAATGCGGGTGGTGAAACCGATATTGAAGTAAGTTTTGATGTGGAAATACAATAAACAGGCGAGCTCAATAATTTTTGTGCTTTGTTCTTTTCTTGCTATTGGGCAAAATTGCAACTATAAAATTACCGGAAACGTAATTGATGCAACCACGGGAACCTTCTTAAAGGATGCAACAATTGATCTTAATCCGGTAGGGCAACAAAAACTTACCGATGCAAACGGTAGTTTTACGTTTACGCAGTTGTGCCAAAACCAATATCATATACGCATTGCACATATGGGCTGCTCGCCCGAAGTATTGTATTTAGATTTAAAAAAGGATACCTCGTTTGTTATATATCTATATCATCATATAGAATTAATGAACGAGGTAACCGTTCATGGAGAACGTAACGAACAAGTTTCGCAAACAAGCAGCACCATAAACGAATCTGAAATTGCTGCCAATGCCAACAAAAACATTGCGCAAACCATAGAAAACATTGCTGGCGTAAGTAGTTTAAATACCGGAGCCGGAATTTCTAAACCCATTATTCATGGTTTGTATGGAAACCGCGTGGGCATAATTAACAACGGTATTGCGCAAAGTGGCCAACAATGGGGTAATGATCATGCTCCAGAAATAGATCCTTTTGTAGCAAACCACATTTCTGTGGTAAAAGGGGCAAGTGCTTTGGCCTATGGTGGCGTAAATTTAGGTGGTGTTGTTTTGGTTGAACCTGCCACTTTAGGCACCGAACCACATTTGCACGGTAGAGTTAATTATGTTTTTCAAACAAACGGACTCGGAAACACCTTAAATGTTCAGTTAGAAAAGAGCAACTCTTGGGGATCTTGGCGCGTACTTGGCACAACAAAACTTATTGGCGATAGAAAAAGCCCCACATATTACTTAACCAACACCGGCAACAGAGAGCTAAATTTTGCTGGCCAATACGAAAAAGGTTTTGGTCATCGGCTTAAATTCTCGGCATACTTTAGCCATTTTCAAACGCAACTTGGTATTTTAAGAGGTTCGCATATTAGCAATAGCAGCGATTTGATTTTGGCCATGTTTAGAGACGAACCCTTTTTTACCAAAGATTACTTCTCTTACCAGATAGAAGCGCCAAGCCAAAAGGTAAAACATCAACTTATAAAATACAGTTTAACCTACTTGCTAGACGACCATCAGGTTATTGAATTTAAAAACGGCATACAAATAAACAACCGCAAAGAGTTTGATGTAAGAAGAAACAGCTACAACAATTCACCTTCTTTAAGCATTAAACAGCTCAACAATTTTATGGAAGGCGTTTACACCAACGTACTTTCTGGTGGCGGAACCCTAAAATCAGGATTGCAATACACCTATATTAATAATACAAATGATAATGCTGCTACAGATCGGTTGCCGTTAATCCCCGATTATCAATCTAACCAAATGGCCGCTTATGCCATTTACCAGAAATACATCTCTAAACTTTATGTAGAAGTTGGTGGCCGATATGATTATAGATACCTACAAGCCATTACCATTTCATCAACTTTTCCTAGAGAAATTAAAAGAGAGAACCGCGATTTTCAGAACTACGGCTTTTCTGCCGGAGCCAAATACTCTTTTTCTTCGGCATTCATTGCCAAGGCCGATTTTGGAATTGTACAAAGAGCACCCGAGGTAAACGAGTTGTACAGCTCTGGTTTGCATCAAGGGTTGGCAAGCATAGAATATGGCAACCCAAATCTACATGCCGAAAATTCTATAAAAGCTTTACTTACGGTTGAATCTAATTTAAAGCAAAAAGTATTCTTACAGGTTACGGGATATTATCAGCAAATTATAGATTACATCTACCTAAAGCCCACGGGCGAATTTGAATTAACCATTTCGGGTAGTTTCCCGGTGTTTGAGTACACGCAAACAGACGCCAGAATTTATGGGTTTGATTTTTTAACTTCTTATCAGGCTACCGAAAATTTAAAGTTTGTACTAAAATATGCCTACTTAAAAGGTGATGAAATAAAAGTGGATATACCTTTAATATATATGCCACCAAATAACTTGTTGCTAAGTGCCAATTATGCTTTAAAAAACTGGGGCAAAAGTACCAACAATTCTGTTGGCATTAGCGGAAAATATGTGGCACAACAAAAAGGATATTTACCTGGACAAGATTTTCTGGCGCCACCAAACGCCTATTTTTTACTAGGTGCCGAGGCAAACACCAGCTTTAAGTTTACCAACAACATGCTTGATGTTGGCTTGCGTGCCGAAAATTTACTGAATACCGTGTACCGCGATTACCTAAACCGGATGCGCTACTTCGCGAATGATTTAGGCATTAACGTTAGCTTGCGATTAACGTTTCATTTTTAGCACGTAAAAAACTCTTTTTACAACGCGAAAAGCTATTTTTGGAAATGACGCGATGCAGAATTTATTGTCGCGCATGAAGAAGAAATAAACGTAATTGTTTTTATTTCCTATAATTAGCGGATAAACGCAATTGCGTTTATTCAATTGTTAGCCACCATTTAAGATAGACTCTTTCGCTGCACCATAGTTTTCTAAAATACTAATAGCTTGGTTTAATTCAGCGATAGTATCTAAATCCGAATCTGTATCGGGGCAAGGCGCATCAATTTTACAGTTTCTTTTAATAAAGCTGTTCTTAATAAATGTTTGTTCAGCTTTTTGTCGCTGTTCTTTTAGCTGTTCAATAATTCTTTTCATAATAAAAACGGTGGCTAACAATGGTAGCTGATGCACAACCCTCTTTTCCGTAAAAAACACAACACAAAAAAGGCCGTTTAACGCGGTCTTTTTTGTGGGCAATAATTTTGAGCTACAAAAATTATAGTGCCGCATTGGGCTTT
>JAUHWL010000022.1 GCA_030424545.1 Bacteroidia bacterium | reverse complement strand
ACGATTCAGCGAATAATACTCTACCGTTAATGTCCATTACTTGCGTATTGAATGTAGCATCAGCATCTCCCATAACAATGTAAGTGAAATTGCCATTGCTTGGATTTGGGAATACATTTACGCCCAACTCACTTTGTGCAATGGCACCCGTTTTAACTGGTTGATTGCAAGGACCAAAAACATAGTTGCCTGTTTTCACAGAGTCTCTCATGTTGCGTGTACCGGCAATACAAACACTGGTATTTGTGTTGATGTTGCACATTTCGTAGAACCAAAGATCAGGCTGGTTACACGTATAATCTACCCAGTCAATGTAAACAGAATCTTCTATGGTACATCCAGCTCCAGCATCTGTAATGGCTACTTTTACCCATGTTGGGCCAGTAGGATAGAACAAACGAGCTTTCATGTTAGACGTACCTTTCATAGCATAACCAGCGCTGTTAGACCAGCTGTATGTATAAGGTCCTACACCACCCGCTGGGTTAGCTTTAATAAACCCAGAAGATAATCCCCAGTAATAAGTTTCTGGATCACTAGCACCAGCACCAGCATAAAGGCCAGATGTCATCATAGGTGCGAATGTGTTGGTTGTGGCGCAAGGAGGAGTTGCACCAGGACAAGGGTTAGTAGCTCCAGAACAGTTTCCGTTTAATGTAATAATAACAACCCCGTGACCAGTGTTAGTTCCAGAGGTGTTTATTGCGTTGAAGCCGCCATTATAAGAGCCTCCACCTCCACCTCCACCAGTAGGAGTTGTGCCGTTTGATCCCGAGCCACCGCCAGAATAGCCACCGCCAGCACCGCCAACTATATATCCAGAACCTGCGCCAGCAGCACCAAATCCACCATCACCAAAACCTATAGCTCCACCTGCTCCACCATTCAAGAAGGAATTTCCACCAGCAGAACTAGACGATCCATCAGCACCATCTGTAAGGAGTCCACCACCAGCGCCAGTTTGATATCCGCCCACTCCAGCTAAGCCGCCATTTCCGTTTTGCCCACCAAGACCACCGTTACCAGCAGGTCCATTGGCACCATCGCAACTGGCCAGCCCGTGTTTGTTTGGATTATCACCCGTAATAGAGCTTCCTCCACCTCCACCGGCAATTATTAACGGGTTATTAGCGTTATCGGTAACAAAGCTTCCTCCGCCCCCACCATTTCTAGGAGGTTGCTCACCTACTAAAATTTTTAACTGTTGCCCAGGGGTAACTGTAAAGTCTCCAGATATTGTTGCTCCGAAACCTGCAGAAATTGTAGAAACAGGATCGTTGCCTCCTTCTGCACCCCTAGCTTCTATATTAATACACGTTACACCTGCAGGAACAGTATATGTAACAATACTTCCAGTGTAATTAAAAGTAGTTTGCGCATTTAATGATATGCCCAGCAAAACGCAAATAAAAATGCCAAGAAAAGAATGTATTTTATTTTTCATAAGTTTTATTTTTTAATGGTTAGTGTAGTTGAGTAGTTAGAAAGTTTGGTTTCGGGATTAACAGGAATAGCCATTGTAAGGTCGTTAGCAATAAAGCTTTCTCCTGCTCCTAACTTTATAGGGACATATGAACCTGTTAGTTTTTCATCTTTAGAATTCAAAAGATCATACTCAATAGTTTGCTCTCTTGTACTAAGATTAGTAATTTTTACAAAGAAGTATTCGGGTTTTTCGGTATTGTTATAGACGTAAGAAACTTGTATGCCCGATTGATTTTCTATAGCCACGTAATCTGCGGCTTTAGTTTGAGATGAATTATTTGATTGGCTGTAACCAGCAAACCCAAGAAAAATCATAATGATTAGTAAAAAGGAATTTTTTTTCATGTTAATTTATTTTGTTGTTAAAAGTTTAATAGAAAATTTGATCTGTTGAGCTTTTGTTCAAGAAACCACAACACAGCAAACACATACAGCTGCATTGTGGAAAAGGAAGTTTGAGAATCGTTCATGTTGGTCTTTTTTTGGGATTTTAAATATAAAGAAAGCCATTTTCTGCTTGTTGCGTTTTATTGCACTTATGTTGTAATAGATTTTCCAACAAAAAAGCCCCACCATTTGGCGGGGCTTTAAAATGCGTACTTTAAAGTGCTTATTGAATAATAATTCTTTCTACTGTACTTGTTTCGTTGCTAGATACTTTAATCATATAAACCCCAGCCGCAAAACTCTGTAAAGAGATTTGGCGAGAAGTGATGGTAGAAGAACTTGTAAACGTTTCAGCGAATAAAACTCTGCCGTTTAAGTCTAAGATTTCTGTGTTAAACACCGCATCATCCTCGCCCATAACTACATAAGTAAAGTCTCCGTTGCTAGGGTTAGGGAATACATTTACACCCAACTCGCCTTGCGCAATGGCACCCGTTTTAACTGGTTGATTGCAAGGACCAAAAACATAGTTGCCTGTTTTCACAGAGTCTCTCATGTTGCGTGTACCGGCAATACAAACACTTGTATTTGTGTTGATGTTACACATTTCGTAGAACCAAAGATCAGGCTGGTTACACGTATAATCTACCCAATCAATGTAAACTGAATCTACTATGGTACATCCAGCTCCAGCATCTGTAATGGCTACTTTTACCCATGTTGGGCCAGTAGGATAGAACAAACGCGCTTTCATGTTTGATGTGCCTTTCATAGCATAACCTGCGCTGTTAGACCAGCTGTATGTATAAGGTCCTACACCACCCGCTGGGTTAGCTTTAATAAACCCTGAAGATAATCCCCAGTAATAGGTTTCTGGATCACTAGCACCAGCACCGGCATAAAGGCCAGATGTCATCATGGGTGCGAATGTGTTAGTAACTGGGCACTGAGGTACAACAGCATCATAACAAATGCTTCCAGAAACATCTACATCAGTTCCTAGTGTTAAACCATTGAAAATAGCTTCTCCAGTTGTCCATGTTAAATCACCATTAGAAGCATTAATACCCGGTATAGATGAAACTCGGCATTGTATACCACCATTATCTCCACCTGGCTGAGTAGTAATCATCAGCAAAATACCTCGCGTTGTACCTGCAGGAACAGCGATATTTACATTTGAATTTAGTGCTACGTATGTTCCCATTGGAGTGGCATTGATATTTCCAGTTCCTTCCAAGGTCCAGCTTGCCAACGAAGCTGATTGACCTACATAAGATCCTGCAATAGAATAAATTGAAATAACGTTGCCATTTCCTGAACCACCATAACCAATAATAAAGTCATTTATGGCAATATCATTCGTAGCATTAACGTCAAAGAATATTCCATCATAAGCATAAGTGTCTGGAGTAAAAGGACTACTAATAGCGTTAGAACAAACAACTGGAGGTGCAACATATTCTGCTCCTACACCAACTGCGTACCAAGCATTTGTGGTAGCAATTTCTTCCGCAGAACCGGCTCCATAAAGGTCAATGGCAGATTGGATAGCTCCTGCTCTTGCATCAGCAAAAGTTGAATTAGCTGTTAAATAAACGGTAAGGTTTCTATACGCAATTGCACCTGCTTTATCAATACCAATACCTGATACCGAATAATTATCTGAATTATCATTGGTTCCAGTTTCACCTTCTGAAAGAATGTAAAACCACTTGTTTTGAACACCAGAATTGGTATGTACACCACAATAATCATTTCCTCCAGGACCTCCAGTTGGAACACAACCTACTTGATTTACCCAAAATGTTCCCCCATATGTATCTGGATCACCAAACGCATTTGGATTGTCCATAGAACGAATCGCTCCACTTCCTCCAATACCAATATCAGTTCCCATTTGCCAGTCATGGCTTCCTGATGCATAAAGCTCTATTGCTTCTCCAAAAATATCAGAGAAAGATTCGTTTAACGCTCCTGACTCCATTGCATAAACTAAATTAGCAGAGTGAGTAGTTACACCATGTGCAATTTCATGCCCTACAATGTCAAGTGAAACTAACGGTCCGTAACCAATCCCCAACAATGGATCTCCATCTCCATAAGTCATAACTGAACCATTCCAGAAAGCATTTACATAATCAACTCCAAAATGCACATACGATATGATTTTCGCACCTGCGCCATCATAAGAATTTCTGCCATGCTTGGTCATAAAATAACCATGCGTTTGCTCAGCACCCCAATGGGCAGAAAGTGCTGTTGCATCCGTCCAACTTGTAGAAGCTGCACTAGTAATATCTGTTGTATTAGAATAATCCCAAAGATTATTTGCGCTATAAGTTTCTATACCGTTTCCCGTAGCTGTTTGGCGCAGTCTAAAACTTGTAGGATTTACTTCATCTGCAGTAAAACTTCTGTTGCCATTATATAGGGTATTTCCAGAAGCAGCAACATTTCCATTATGAATTCTACTGTTTTCAAATAGTATTTCACCAGAATTCGCATCTACAAAAACATAGGCTCTATACAATGGTTGATAAGAATACACATCAAACTTATAGGCCAAATTTATTTTTCCGTTTTTAGAATGTGTGAATACAACTAAATCTCCTTTCGGAATATCCATTTCGCTATTATTTTCCCAAACATAGCTCTTGGCATCTACCTTTTTCAAAGCATAACCAAGACAGGCACTCTCCGTTAACGTTGCAGATGTTGTTAATTCTTCTATTTTAATATAATTACCCGTTACATGTTCAATTTTTCCGTTTCTGGCATGAACCGTAACCGTTCTTCCTTCAACAGGAATATCATTATACAGTTGCTGATATTTATTATGTGTAAACCCGAGGTTATCTTGTTCTGATTTAAGCAAGACAAAGTTTTCATTTCCACTTAAGCTATATTTCTCCCGTAAGAAATCTAAAGCATTTGAAAGTGAATGAGACGCTGAATTTGATTTTAAGATAGCAACTCCAGGTTGATCTGCACTTGTATTGTTTGAGTTAGATATGTTTTGAGCCGTTGTTTGTGCAAAACAAAAATTTGCTGCCAACGCTGTTGTAAGCACAATAGAAAATGTGCGCTTTATAAAGGGTATTTTATTTTTTTTCATGATAAACGATTTGATTAATACTTAATATTTATGCTATGCAATCTCAAACCCGTTTATCTCGCTCTTTCCAATACGGAAAGAGCATATAGTTTTTTTTCATAGTGATTTGGTTTAGTTGGGGTATTAATTTTTTAAAAGAACGATGCTAAAAGTAGGAATATTAACTCAAGTCAATATTAATTATGTTTCATAAACTGCACTAATGGTGTTTTGTCAAAACAAAAAAGCCCTCAATAAATTGAAGGCTTCTTTCCTATTATATGTACTACGCTTACAATTTATATTTCGCGCCCAGCAATACATATCTTGGTAAAACATAATCTGCCGAGGTAGATGTTACACTGTTGGTAAATGAATCCTGACGAATTACCTCGGTTTCTAATATATTGGTTGCATTGATGCTAAATTCCCATTTCTCGTTTTTGGTTTCGTAATATAATGCTGCATCTAAAAAGTCATAAACCGTTCTGGGACCGTTATTTGGAGAAGAATAATTGTTATACGTGTATTTAACTTCTAGTAAAAAGGCTTTTAAAAAGGAGGCTTCTAGTTTTGCAAATGGAGCATGGTTTACAAATTTGTTGCTCACATTGTTACCTGAATAATTGCTTAATGAAACAGCATAGCCTACATCTAAATTTGGATACTTTTTAAAATTTGTACCAAAATCTACTTTATATGACTGATTTAGTGAAACGTTCTCGTTTTTAATGTCATTCACCAAGTTATTGGTTAACGAATAGCTCACATTGGCATTAACGCCAATTTTATAGTAGCTAATTCTACGTTGGTAACCACCATATCCTGAATATACTTGATTTGCCGCGCCTGAGTTTATGGGAGAATTAATTCTATCAATTCCTAAATAGGTAACTGTATTTGTAATATCTCTTAATCTGTGATTATACGTTAAACCTGCATAAATCGTAGTGAAATTAAACATGTTGTAACTCATATAGCGCATGTTTACACTATTGTACAAAGCATTGTCTAAGTACTGGTTACCCATAAACAAGCTATTATAACTTTGAATTAAAACACCTAACGCTGCTTTGTTTACATCGGTAAAAGCAGCTTGCATACTGTAGTTTAACGTTAAAGAAGAACTTTTTTTAATGGCATATTTTGCATAAAAATCAGGTAAAACCATGGCCCAATTTCTATTGATCTGGTTGCCCCATTGTGTATCTTTTGTTTGATACAAATGCACATTAAACCCTGGTTTAACTGTAAGTTTTCCAAATTTTGTTCTGTAATGAACACCTCCATAAACATCACCTAGCACAAACCTTACATCATTCATAAGATTTGTATCTGTAAAATCAATAATGTCCTCTCCTACTACTTGAGATATATTAGAACCTAACGTTTGGTTGGTATAACTACCCCCTGCTGTAAATTCTATGTGGTTCATTTTGTTTATGATGTAGTAATAATTTAAAACTACATCGGCCTTGTTGGTCGTAATTAGGCGTGATTGCTGTAAATGATAAGTTCCTGAATCTACTATGGGAATTAATGCAAAATTTGGTTTTTCTGTAGTTAACAAATCAAAAAATGGATCTTGCTTTTTATATTGATATTGCCCTTCTAAAGAAATAATGCTCTTTTCATTTAAATCAAAAATAGCTTCTACATTTTGCTTTATTTCTAGAGGATTTTGAATATCTGTAGAAGTTATATCCCTGTTTACTAAAGAAAAAATTGAATTTTGATTATCTGCACTTGATATATCTGAGTACTTGGCAAAGAAATCATACGCAACGTGGGTTCTAATACTTGGCGTATACGTTGCACTAAATTTCCCTAAAAACGATTTGTTATCACTATTCCCTAGTGTAGTTAGCTCTTCCTTATTAATTATATCTCCCTGACCCACATAATTATTCAGAGCTTCTGATTTTGTATAAACATCATTATGTAGAATAATGGCAAAACCATTTATGGCCCAACTTTTATTCGGGTTAAGGTTAAAGTTTCCTGCTGCAAATTGAGATATGTTTTCGGTATTTCTGTTATCCTGCCCAAGTGGAATACCTAAATCTTGGCCTACCATTAAGTTAGAACCAGACTTGCTAGATATAGAGCGCATACCGCCCATAAACTTAAAATAATCTCGCATGGTAAAGGCAGGCTTACCTACGTTGTTTACATCACCAATAAAATTAAAAGAAGCCTTTGGCGAGTACCAAAATATATTGGCATGTCCTAAGTACCGTTCATCTAAGCCTCCTGCTGCCTCAACATCGCCAAACACCATGCTTTTTTTACCCTCTTTAAGCTTGATGTTAATGGCAATTCTATCATCATTGTTCGATACTTTGCCCAAAGGAGAAACATCATTGTAATTGCGTAATACCTGTACTTTATCTATGGCATTAGCAGGAATGTTTTTCATGGCAACTTTTGTATCACCATCAAAAAACTCTTTTCCCTCTACCATAATTTTTTCTACTGTTTTGCCTTCAACCTTTATTTGTCCATCTTCATCAACCTCAAACCCGGGAAGGTTACCAACAACATCTTCTAGTTTTTTTTCTGTGCCTGTATTAAACGCATCGGCCTTATAGCTAATAGTGTCGCCAGAAATCATAATGGGCATTTCTTCAACAACTTGTACCTCGTTTAAATTTTCGGTAAGTTTTTCTAGGCGCACATCTTTATGGAGTTCTTTTGCTTGAGGATCTGCAAAAACTAGTACATCTTGTGTAGCAAACCCTAAATAGCTTACACGTAATATGTAATTTTCTCCTTCATTTACCTTTAAACTAAACTCTCCTTTTGGGTTTGTAAATGCGTATCCCGCCATGCTGCTATCTTTGGCTAGTAAAGCAATCACATTAGCCATTTCAAGTGCTTCGTTTTCTGGGTTCTTTACGGTTCCTTTTACAGTAAAGTTTTGGGCTTGTCCTAGTAAAACAAAACAAGCGGCAATCATGGTGATTAGTGTTTTCATGCTTTATATTGATTAGCGAGAAATTCTAATTTCCATACTTCCTCTTCCGCCAGGGCCCCTGCCTTTTCCTTGGCCTCGGCCCATTTGTTCCATTTCTTTTAGCTTCGCTTCCATAATTTCATTGTATTCATCTCGAGTAACTTTATCACCATTTTTTGGGGCTTTTATTTCCAAATTTTCTTTCATGTTCAATTCTATCTTGGTACATAAAAAAGTTGTTTTATCGGTGCTTACTTCTAAAATTAATCCAGGCAAACCCCAGTATATATCGGGCCCTTGGCTTAATGGAATTTGTGGTGTATACCAAGCTGTTATTTCAATTTCTGTAGTATCAACACTATTTTCTTCTTCTCTACTTAATTTTCTAGATAGAATAGTACGTGTGGTTGTAGCTTTATAACACGTGTAACTTCCTATTTGCTTGTTCTCTTTGCCCAACTTCCAGTTTTCTAGTTTCAATGAATCGGTTATTAAAAACATCTTGCCAAAAAACTCTGTTTGCTCTAATTGGCTCTTTTCTTGCACGTTTTTATATACAATTCCGCCACCACCGCCCAACATCATCGCCATCATGCCCATGCGTCCGCTGCTATTTTCTTCCAATGCTTCTACTTCTTCAAAAATCGATTCTTGCTTGTTAAACTTTAAGGTGTATTCTTTAAAAAGCTCTTTGCGCATCATCTCATTAATCATTTTAATTCTGTCTGGCGGTACTTTGGTGGTATCCATTTTTAAATCAAACTTGGTAGAAGATTGATATGTTGCTACCCCGGAAAACTGTTGGGCTAGCATGCATATAGGCGCTAAAAGGAAAAGGAACAAACTTTTTTTCATGATTTTATTATAAATAAGATGTACGGCAAAAATGGATTCTTTTTCCATTCTATACACACGGTTTCTCTTTGACCAACAATTTTACAATAGGTTTAACATGCATAAGAAAATATAGTCTTTTTTATAGTCCTTTTTTAAATCTACATTTGAGCCGATTATATAAAAAATTAAACATGCGAATAAAATTGCTTTTGCCAGCCGCGCTTCTATTTACGGCTTTGGCATGTACAGAAAACGAACCTGAAATGACTGAAACTTCAGCCTCTGAAAATCCATTGTTGATGGAATGGGATACTCCGTTTGGTGTACCTCCTTTTGATTTAATTACCAACGAAAATTATTTTCCGGCATTTGAAGAAGCCTTGGCTAAAAACAACCACGAAATTGTAGTCATTGCAAACAACACTGAAGCACCCACTTTTGAAAATACCATTGTTGCCCTTGAAACAAGCGGTGCGTTGCTAACCAAAGTTGCCGGAGTTTTTTACAATGTAGAAAGCGCAAATACAAACGATACACTTAAAGAGGTTGCTAAAAAATTAGCACCTATGATGAGTGAGCATGCAGACAATATTATGCTAAATGCAGATTTGTTTGCGCGCATTAAAAACGTTTACGAAACAGCAGACAGAACAAACTTAGATGCAGAAGACATCCGTTTGTTAGAAGAAACGTACAAGCGTTTTGTACGCTCTGGCGCCAATGTACAAGGCGATGATAAAACACGTTTAAAAGAAATAAACAGCCGTTTAGCCTCTCTATCAACACAGTTTGGCGAAAACTTATTGGCAGAAACAAACAACTTTGAACTGTACATTACAGACGAAGCTGACGTTGCTGATTTGCCCGCAAACCTACGTACAATGGCAAAAGAGGAAGCCATTGCCAGAGGCCATGAAACAGGTTGGGTATTTACATTACAACGACCTAGCATTAACCCGTTTTTACAAAGCAGCACCAATCGCGCACACCGCAAAACTATTTTTGATGGATATGCCATGCGTGGAAACAATGACAATGAAAACGACAACAAAGCTATTTTGGAAGAAATGGTTAATCTGCGTTTAGAAAAAGCCAATTTGTTGGGTTATAAATCTCATGCCGATTATGTAATGAGCGATAACATGGCCGAAAATGCAGAGAACGTTTCCGAATTTTTAGATAAACTTTGGGAGCCCGCTTTAAACATGGCCAAAGAAGAACGCACCGCTTTGGCTAACAAAATGAAAGCTGATGGCGTAGAAGGTACTTTTGAAGCTAGCGATTGGAGATACTACGTAGAGCAAGTTCGTGCAGAACGCTATAATTTTAACGAAGAAGAAACTCGCCCATATTTTGAATTTACCGCAGTACTTGAAGGCTGCTTTACCCTAGCAAACAAGCTTTTTGGCTTAACATTTAAAGAACGTAAAGACATACCCACTTGGCACAAAGACCAACAAGTATTTGAAGTATTAGAGGCAGATGGTAGCCACATAGGAATTATTTACATGGACTTCTTTATGCGCGAAAGCAAACGCGGTGGTGCTTGGATGAATGAAATTAGAGCCCAAAGCAATGTTGATCATTTTGTAACCCCTATTGTTACAAACAACTTTAACTTCCCTCCTCCAACTGCCGATGCGCCAAGTTTACTTTCTTTCTCAGAAGCTCAAACACTTTTCCACGAATTTGGACATGGACTACACGGTTTGTTTAGCAACGTAAAATACGCATCGCTTTCTGGTACCAATGTACCCAGAGATTTTGTTGAGTTCCCAAGCCAGGTTATGGAAAATTGGATGAGCGAACCAGAAGTACTAAAACTGTACGCAAAACACTACCAAACCGGAGAGGTAATTCCAGAAGAAATGGTAGCTAGAATGAATGCTGCAAACCAGTTTAACACAGGTTTTGCAACGGTAGAATACATGAGTGCTGCCTATTTAGATATGGCATACCACAGCATTACAGAGCCCAATACAATGGGAGCCAACGAGTTTGAAAAAACGCAAATGGAGAAAATTAAATTAATTCCAGAAATTATTCCTCGCTACCGCAGCACTTACTACGCGCATATTTTTAGCGGAGGATATTCTTCAGGCTATTACGCGTATTTGTGGAGCGAAGTATTGGATGCTGATGCATTTGCCGCCTTTACAGAAGTAGGCATACTAGATACTGAATTGGCCGCTAAATATCGTCAAATGTTGGCCAACGGAGGCAGCAAGCCAGGCATGGAATTGTATGTAGAGTTCCGTGGGCAAGAACCTAAGATCGAACCATTATTAAAGAAAAAAGGATTTATTAAATAAGTCTTTTTAACTTGATTTTTTACGGCCGCCTCAATAGGGCGGCCGTTCTTTTTTCAAAATAGTCCACTACATTTGATGTGGTACTCCAAACGCTACTACCCTATTTTACAATATTTAGCCAAAAATTTTTCAATGGAAACAGCAACTATTTCGGCAATAAAAAAAGAATTAGAATTTTATTCTCAAAACAAAATTTTGGCCATCACTTTAAGGTTAGCCAAGTTTAAAAAAGAAAACAAAGAGCTACTCTCTTACCTACTCTTTGAGGCTGATAACGAAGAAGCTTTTATGGACAAAATGAAAGCAGAAATGACCGAAGAGTTTGCCAACATAAATACATCAAGCTACTTTTTCATAAAAAAAAGTGTGCGCAGAATTTTAAAAAACGTAAAAAAAATCATCCGCTTTTCTAGCCATAAAGAAACCGAAATTGCTTTACTCATACACTTTTGTGCTGAGCTTAAAGCACTCAATCCAACCTATTTAAAGAATGTAGTGCTTACCAACATGTACAACAATCAGCTAAGGTTAGTCAAAAATAAAATAAGTACGCTGCATGAAGATTTGCAGTATGACTATAGTTTAGAGCTGAACACACTTAACGATGAAGGCTAGAATTTCGCCTTTATTTTTATTTCTTTAAGGGCATTTTCTGATTATTATTTTTCAATCTACACGGCATTATCATGGAAGATCTTACCTACTACATCATCTACCTCATTGCTTTTGCTACGTCTGCAAGCGCATTTAGTTTTAATTCCATTGTATGGCTTAGAGTATTGTCTGCCATATCTTCTTTTTGCTATGTGTTGTACTATTTTCTTTTTCCATCAGAACCTTTGTGGCTTGATATAATTACAGAAGGCTCATTAATTATCATTAATGTTTTTATGCTCTTTTCGGCATCATACAAAAAGAGTAAAGTAAAATTTACCGAAGACGAAGAAGAGATTTTTGCGGCATATTTTTCTAGGTTTTCTGCCTTTCAGTTTTTTAAGTTAATGCGGATAGCAATTTGGGAAGATTTTAAAACCAATGATCTATTAATAGAAAAAGGCAAAACAGTAGAGCATTTGTATTTTATTTATAACGGCACTGCCCTTGTACAATTAAATAGCAATAAAAATATTCCGCTAGAAGATGGCGCATTTATTGGCGAATTAAGCTTTAGCCTTTCTGCACCCGCTACGGCTGATGTACGCATATTA
This sequence comes from Bacteroidia bacterium, assembly GCA_030424545.1. Lineage (GTDB taxonomy): Bacteria > Bacteroidota > Bacteroidia > Flavobacteriales > Schleiferiaceae > JAUHWL01. Next base: position 19,235 of record JAUHWL010000022.1, on the reverse strand, counting down.
AATCCATCGCGCATTGTTTGCTGGAATCAAACTGAATTAAAGAGTCTTCTAAAACGAAATCCACGATTAAAAACACATTTAAACACACTTATTACCGAAGATTTGGCCCACAAATTATCATAAAAAAAAGGATGTCTGAAATGAACCAGACATCCTTTATACATAAAGATTATTTTGTTTCTATAGAATCACAAGCTTCTTCACAAGTACTTCTCCTTCTAACTCAACTTTAATGTAATAAACACCGCTGCTTAACACAGATGTATTAAAGGTTGTGCTATTTCTATTCGAAGTTTTGCTTAAATCAAACTGCTGTCCGGTATTGTTGTAAATAATTACCGTGGCACTTTCTAGGTTTTCCATTTCTACTGTAACTCTACCTGCGGCAGGGTTAGGATAAAGAACCAATTCTTTTGCTGGGTTAATTTCCTCAAAAGCTAATGGAGAATTTACAGTAAAGCTGTACAAAATCTCACCGCCAAAATCAGGCTCAAAGGTTTTTAAATGGCCGTTGGTTGTGGCATTTCTTAGTTGTACAAAACCTGTTCCGTCATTGTTAGCCCACCATGCTACACCATCTCCACCAGAGTCATAAACACGCAACGTATAACAACCATCCGTTAAGTTTAATGTATCATTATAAAAAGTGTTATTGCCCATAGCTGGTCTAGTAAATACGGTGTTTCCGTTTTCATCAAGTACTTCGTAACTGTTTTCGTACCCAGCATTGTTCGTTTTAAACCAAACATAAATATCGTTTGGAACTACGTTAGGTATCTCAAACGAAGTGTAATTTTTGTTGTTATAGGAATATCCATCTGTACCACCATTTGGCATGCTAACTTCAACGTAAAACACATTATTGCTTCCGTTTAAATCATCCCATAAATTCTGCACAGGCAATTGTACTTCTTCTGTTTCTAAAAAACCGAGATGCCCTGTCCAAGAAAATGTTTGCGGGCTAGATGCATTGTTTACCCAATAGCTAATTTCTAATGTGGTTAAAATATCACTACCTGTATTTTGAATTTTTACCACGGGTCCTTCGCAAAGTGTACCCGTTCTTGCAAATTCTATTTTACTAGACGGTGTTATTACATCTGCAACAGCGGCATCTAATGTAAAGTTGGGGGCACCGTAGGTAACCAACTGGTTGCTCACAATGTACCTAGAATCTCCTGTTGCAGCAGCCATACCATAGTCTATGTTGGCCGTTTGGCCAGGTACAACCAAATTGGTAATATCTAGTTCTTTTATATCTGTTGCCATACCGGGGCACCAACCAGCACGGTCATACACCCATGTTCCACCTTGTGGGTAAACAGGGTTAAGCTCACAACTTTTCCATACTTGCCATGTAAAATCTGGAGCACCTCCATTAATAGTCATATGATGTTGGCGAGCTATAAACTCACCTTCTTGGCCATGACCTGTAATGCTTGATCTTATTTTAAACATGCTTGAGCTGGCATCCATCATAACATCTCTAGGCTCAAACGCAGCATCAGTATTAATTTGTGTATAATTTCTAGAATCTACTCTCCAGATTTGTTGAATATCTTTTACCTCTCTAGGAGGTGTACCTACAATAAACAAGAATTTTATATCCATTTGCTCTTGCCATTGACCTCCACGCTCCATGGTAATACGTTTTTTTCCATTAAGTATTGGAGTAAAATCGGTAACATCAAACGCCCACGTTTCGCCATCTAAACCTAAATCTAAACCAATACCGTATGGTGTAACAAAACTCATGATTTCAAATTTGCTTGGCCATCTGTTTGTGTAGGGTAAGTCTACAATGTTAAATGTACCATCGGCTGATACAGGAATGGTTGCTACTACGTTACCAGCCGTGTCGTAAACGCTTTCTGGTAAAGCTTCCCAATAATTGCCTTGCATAACAATACCCAAACTATCGCTATAAATTGTTCCTGGTTTAGTATATACTTGATATTCTTTTACCAAGTTTGGTTCATTGGCTATCGTATCTATAATTGTATCTGTTCCTACCGTTAGGTTATATGTACCTTGGTAAAACGCCATGTTTGGACGATTGTAATCATCTTGCCAACCATAAAAATGCTTCACACCAGTAAAGGGTGTCCAAACCGGATTGTTCATCACTGTGGCGTTTCTAGCATTTCCACTCGCGTCATTTATGGTAGAGCCGGTTCCCTCATTAAACTGGTAATACAATTCTAAATTGGCATATTCTGGATGTGCAGCATCTACTGGTTTATACATATACTCTTGTACTTCAACTTGTGTTAAAGATGTATTCCAAATACGCACTTCGTCAATTTCTCCATTCCAGTATAGGTTATGATGCCCTTTAGAAATACGCACTTTTATTCCTTGTTGCGTATTGATGGTTTTATTCTGTAAGGCGGTTTTATTTTCTAAAACGCCATCTACATAAAAGGCAACACTGCTCATGCTACCACTTGTTTGAGAAACGGCAATATGGTGCCATTTACCATCATTCAATGCAGAAGTGGCTACCGCCCAACCACCGTTTATTTCCAGTCTTAACTTACCAGAACCATCAAGGCGAATTACATATTTTTGATTTGCAGCATTTGTACCCCAACTCACAATTTCTTTACCTGTTGCAGTTGTTTTAATCCAAGCTTCTACAGTTCTAGTTCCACTACCCGTAATGCCATAATAATTGTCTGCTTCTATATAATTGGCCGTATTAAATGTGTGGGCAATTTCGCCTGCTGTTTTTACAGCCACCCCACTGTTTATTGAGTCTCCAGCAAAAGTAATATCTGGAGAAGCTGCAGAATTGGTAAATGATAATTCTACAATAATGTTTGAAGTTCCGTTCCAGTTAAATGGCGTATAAAATTGAATTCTATTGGCGCCTAATACAAATGCATTGTTGTAATAATACACTTCCGAAAAACCTGTATTTTCTGGAGTTGAAGCACTTAAAGACGTGCTTGTTGTTTCTTTTAATCGAACACGAAATGATTTTGCATTGGCTGGTGCACTTTGTACAAACAAATCTAATCCATCAATACTTCCGGCTGTTAAACCTGCTGCTGCAAGTTCTGTCTGTGTAAACAAGTATTGTGTTTTCCCTGCTTTCATACTTGATTGTATTCCATTTTTTACTGCATCAGTTCCTGCGCCAACAATTGCTGTATCTTCAGTAACAACAGCATTTAGTGCAACAGATTTTTGGTACTGTTGGTAATAGCTATTGGTTGCTTGAGATTTATACGCATAAGATGTGCCTGAAAAACCTGAAATAACATAGCTTGGTTGAATAGCGTTTAACGAATCTACGTGTGCAGAATCATGAACGTATGTGTTACATGAATAGTCCCACTCGCCACAACCTTTGTTTCTGTCTGATGAAGTAGAAACAAGACCGTTTTTACAGCGCATACTGTACAACATAATCACCTTTTCGAAAGTTAAATTCGTGTCGGTTGGAAATTGTACAACTGTATCTCTAACGGTTGACCCATAGTTTAGTGTAGATACTACAATGGTATCGCCCACCGATTGGCCAAACGCAGCAAATGATGCGAAAAGACATATTGACAAAATCGTATTTAGTCGTTTTTTCATAAATCTCTAATTTGTGATTATTCGTTTTTTCGATGAAACGCAAATGTAGTTGCTAATGCTTTTAATCAGCTATTTGTAGCTAGAGAAATCGTTATAACCAAAAAAAAATGCACCGTTCTTATAAACGGTGCATTTTTTATCAATGATATAAATTTTACTTCCTTCTTAAAACTCCGCTCTAACGCCAAAAGCCGCCATTCCGAAACCTAATGCTAAATTATTATCTGTTAATGACGAGTTTCTATATTGAACGTTTGGTCTTAGTTCAATATACAAATGCATTTTTTTCCAAAATTCATTTTTCATAGATAGACGTAAGTCTAATCCAACAGGTAAGTAGAGCGATGTGTAAAACCCTCCATCTAGCTTCTCTTCTTCATAATCATGGTCATTCCCATAAAAATTCATCGATTCATTTTCATAATAATTTCCTGCGCCATTTGTAAGGTATGAGTTATCTCCCCTTGTAATGGTGGCTTTAGCATCCAGCAAGGCTCCAACCTCTAACCCTACTCCTGCATAAAACCCCCAACGGCCATGTTGGTTGGCTTTTAATAAATAAGAGACGTCTAATCCTACCTGTTTCTCTGAAGTATAAATGCTCAAATTCTCGCTGTACACAGAATCTACAAAAGTTCTTTCTCCAGTTACGGAAGAGGTTAGCGTATCAAAAGCAAATTTGTTTTCTTTATAAAAACTACCATAGCTGGGTGTATAACCACTGTAAGAAACGCCAATTCTAAGTCTTTGCTCAAAACCTGCATTTTCTTTTAAGTGCACGCCCCAAAGCAAATTAATCATGGTAGATGCATTGGTATTGTAGTAATAGGGTGAATAAGCATGGTTATCAAACTCGCCTTGCAGCAATTCTGAATCAGGAAATTTTGCTCTGAAGTCATTTAAAACTACTGAGGATGAGGAGTAGGATTGAAAACCAACACCAAAAGAAAAATCAATTTTGCCTGGCTTATACTCTTGAGAAAACCCAGAGATTGAGGCCAAAAAGAACGCAGAAGCGAGTAAGTGTTTCATATAAAATTTTAATCAAAAACGGAATCAAAAGTATTTTATTTTGCATCGCAATTTCATGGCTTCAATAAAATAATCACCACATATAAATGCACGGATTAGACCCTAAGATTTTAATAAAACTCGTAAAATATAAAATGCCTTTTGGCAAGCATAAAGGCCTATTATTGGCTGATTTACCTGTGCATTATTTAGAGTGGTTTGCCCGAAAAGGTTTTCCGAAAGGCGAAATGGGTATGTTGCTGGAAACCGTATTGGTTATTAAAAGTAACGGTCTTGAAGAAATTATATCCGAATTAAAAAAGCGACATGTTGGTTAGTCCCTTCTTTTAAAAGACCACGTAAAATAAAATGTGGCAACTTCTTCGCCTTTCGCGTTCCTACCCACCGTTTTTGCTTTTACTTCTACAGAATCATCTTTCTGCGTTAAACCCTGCATTGCATGATTAAACATCGAGTAATCTGTACACGTAAAAATAATTTTAGATTGTGCCTTTTTCACAAAAACAGCATTTGTTTCTGTAATAATTAAAGCGATGTTGGCATTGGTACCTTTTAGTGCTAACATGGCGGGTGCTGCGGTGCTTAGCTCTGCTGCCATGCTAAGTACTGCAAAATAAATACTCTTAAAGGGGTTTTTATTCCACCAAAAAAACGGAACCGTTGAAACAGCTTTTTCATCATCTAACGTGACCAGTTTGGTACCACTTAAAAGTGCCATGGGCAAGTTTTGTAAAAAGTAAAAACGTTGTTTAAAAATATTTAAAAAATCAACTTTAAATTTTTCCTGTTTTTGAGATAGCATTTTTGCTGTTTTTGGGTTAGAAATAAACACATTTTTTTTACAAAATTTCTTTACATTGTCATCGGTAATTTACTTATTATCATTACTCAACATCAATTAAAAATGTTAGGCTCAAGCGCATTCTTAAAATCATTTTTAATTGTGACTCATAATATTATTTATTTCAACAATAATCGACATTTTTTCATTTTACTCATTCCAATTTTATGCTAAAAAAACTACTCATTCTCGTTTTCATTAGTGTTGTTTCTACATTTGCCAAAGCCCAAACAGCCACCACTTTTATTTATACAAATGGCAGCCAAGAAGTTGAGCGTGTATTTAATGCTGTAGATACCAGTACGGAAACTACTTGTGCAGACACCCTTTTCGTTACAATTCCGGCAGGAAACTACATATACTCCATAGATGTCGCTTATAACCTTACTTCATTTGGTCAAGTATGGACCGGTGATTTAGACTCTTATGTAGAAAGTGTTTCTACCAATACGAAAGAGGCTACCGTTGCAAATGGTGTAGGTAATGCACCTGGAACAGAAGTGTATAGCAGAACTAATTTGCAAATTGCCACGGGTGTTAGTGCAAGTGGTCAATTAAAATTTGTGCTTCATGCGTTTAGAACTTTTGGCGCAAACAGTTGCGATACAACCAATGCACGTGTGGATGACAGTACGTTTACCGTTACAGTTCATCATGGCGTTGCACCAACTTGCTTTCCACCAAGTTTACCTGTGGCCAATTGGACCATGAGCAACAAGGCTGAAGTATCTTGGACAACGGGTGGAGCTACAAATTGGCAAATTGAATATGGTGTAACAGGTTTTGCGCTAGGAAGCGGAACGCTCATTAACGCACCAAGCAATCCATTTGTAATAACAGGGCTTACTGCAAACACAACATATGATTTTTATGTAAGAGATAGTTGTGGCGTGGCAGATGTAAGCATTTGGTCTTTAGCAGGAACATTTACAACATTATGTGCCCCATCATCATCACCTTTTACAGAAAATTTTGACGGTACAGGTTGGACTCCTGGAACGGGTGCTCAAAATACCGGGGATGCCATTGCAGCTTGCTGGGTAAGAGACCCTGGTTCTGCAGGCGGAGATTATTTTTGGGGAACCCATACAGGAACAACTTCAAGTGGTGGCACCGGACCAACTACTGATAACACAACAGGAACAGGAAATTATATTTATACAGAAGCTTCATTAGGTGCATATCAATCAGTGGCTTCAATTACTTCTCCTTTAATTGATCTTGGCGCTTTAACAGTTCCTGAAATTGAATTTTATTATCACATGTTTGGGCCTTCTTGCGGTCAACTTTATGTTGAGGTATGGAGCCAAAGCACTTCATGGCAAACCGTATTTTTAACAAGTGGGCAACAACAAGACTCTAGTTCACAAGCGTGGATAAAGGAATCCGTAACATTAAACAATTACGCAAATGACACCATCTTGGTTCGTTTCCGTGCAATTCGTTCTTTTCAATTTGATGGCGATATAGCCATTGATGATGTAAAACTTAAAGAAGCACCAACATGCCCCAAACCATCTAATCTTACCGTTGCAGCATTTACACCAACAAGTGCTACTTTGTCTTGGACAGCCGTTGGCGCAACATCTTGGGACATTGAATATGGCTTAGGGGGATTTACGAAAGGAAACGGAACTATTGTAAATGTAACAACCAATCCGGGTACTGTTACAGGATTAACCCCTGGAGCAAATTATGATTTTTACGTTCGTGAACACTGCTCTGCAACAGACACATCCGATTGGATTGGCCCTTTAAATTTAACGTTACCATGTGCCCCAATTTTAGCTCCTTATTTTCAAAACTTTGATGTTGCCCCTTGGGCTGGAGGAACTGGTGTTTATAATACTGGCGATACATTAGCGCCTTGTTGGATTAGAGCACCACAAGCAGGAACAAACGCAACTTCAGATTATTTTTGGGGAATTAGAGCTACGGCTACATCAACACCAACCACGGGTCCTAGTGGTGATAAATCTGGAGTTGGAAATTTTGCATACACAGAATCTTCGGCAGGATCACCCGGTCAGAATGCAGCATTATCAGTTCCAAACTTAGATTTAACACCATTAACAAATCCAGAATTGCGGTTTTGGTATCACATGTTTGGTAATGGTATGGGAACTTTATCTATCGATGTAATCTCCGTATCAACCGGATTAAATCTTGGCGTATTTACGTTAACCGGCCAAAAACATGCAAATGCAAATGCAGCGTGGAGCGAAGCTGTGGTAGACTTGAGTAGTTTTACAAATGATACTGTTATTATTGTATTTAGGGGAATTAGAGGCAACAACAATGCTAGTGATATTGCTATAGATGAGGTGTCTATAGACAATGCGCCAACATGCCCAGACCCTAGCCTTCTTATGGCTAGCAACATTTTATCTACTTCTGTAGATTTGGCTTGGACTACTGGTGGTGCCACCAATTGGAACATCGCATCTGGCGCACCAGGGTTTACACCCGGAGCAACTTTTGCATCGGCAACCACAAACCCTTTTACACTTACAGGCTTAGCACCAGGCACTACTTATGATATTTATGTAAGAGATAGTTGTGCTGTTGGCGATGTGAGTAATTGGGTTGGCCCCATTACTATTTTTACACTGTGTGCACCCTACCCTGCGCCTTACGCAGAAAACTTTGACACCGACTTTACTTCAGGACTTGGAAATCAAAATGCTGGAAGTACAATTGATTCTTGCTGGACACGAAATCCGGCCGCAGGTTATCATTGGGGAGGAAGAACAGGAGCAACACCTTCTGGCAATACAGGGCCAACATCAGATCACACAACAGGTACGGGAAATTACGTATATGTTGAAGCTTCTGCTGGAAACAATGGTGCAACGGCAGATTTAGAAACACCTTTAATTGACCTTACTAGTTTAACAGTTCCCGAATTAACTTTCTGGTACCACATGTATGGTACCGGACAAGGGGATTTTGATGTAGAAGTAAATAATGGAGGTGCCACTTGGACCAACGTATTTTCTTTATCGGGAGACCAAGGAAATGCATGGACAAAAGCAATCGTTTCTCTAAGTGCATACGCTGGAGATACCATTCAAATAAGATTTATAGGGACTAGAGCAAACTCATTTTTGGGCGATATTGCTGTTGATGATCTTGATGTGCATGAAACACCGTTATGTCCAGATCCTTTAAATCTTTCTGCAAGTAGCATCACAAGCAATTCTGTAGATTTGGCTTGGACCACAGGTGGTGCCACCAATTGGAACATCGCATCTGGCGTACCAGGGTTTACACCCGGAGCAACTTTTGCATCGGCAACCACAAACCCTTTTACACTTACAGGTTTAACACCAGGCACTACTTTTGATATTTATGTAAGAGATAGTTGCGGAACTGGCGATGTGAGTAATTGGGTTGGCCCCATTACTATTTTTACGCTGTGTGCACCTACTCCTGCACCATATACCGAAAACTTTGATGGTACTACTTGGATAGAAGGACCAAACTTCTCGCCAGGTACAATAGACCCTTGCTGGACAAGAACAGATACAACCACTTATTGGTGGAAACCTGGGCAAGCAACAACACCTTCAAATAATACCGGGCCAAGTGCAGACCATACAACCGGTTTTGGAAAATATATACATGCCGAAACCAATGGTGGGGGAACAACCACAAGTATCATGTTGCCTCCTATTGACCTCTCACCTCTAACTGTTCCAGAGCTCTCTTTTTACTATCATATGTTCGGTGCCCTCATCAACCAATTGGAAGTAGAAGTTAATAATGGTACAGGCTGGACCGTTGTTGACACTATTGTAGGTCAACAACAAGCCAATTCTACGGCTCCTTGGTTAGAAGAAATTGTAGATTTATCTGCATACGCTGGAGATACAGTTCTCATTCGTTTTACAGGAACAAGAAATACGGGCTTTCAAAATCAAATTGATATTGCTATAGATGATGTTGATATTCATGAAAAACCCAATTGCCCGAAACCTAGTGCATTGGCTACGGGAGCAACAACATCAACTTCAATTGAAGTATTATGGACCACAGGTGGTGCTACCAATTGGCACATTGAATATGGTGCTGTTGGATTTACGCCTGGAACGGGAACAACCGTAGTTGCAACAACAAACCCATTTATTGTTACTGGCTTAACGCCAAATACCGGGTATGATTTTTACGTAAGAGATTGCTGTGCCGTTGGAAGCGTTAGTGCCTGGGAAGGTCCAATTTCTGATACAACAAACTGTGGTTTATTTACAGCGCCATATTCAGAAAATTTTGATGGTAATTCATGGATTGTAGGGACAGGTGGTTTTGCCTCTGGTACTATTGATCCTTGTTGGACAAGAAGTGCTTCTACGCAATACTGGTGGAGACCTGGTGACGGCCCTACACCAACCCAGCAAACAGGCCCATCAGGAGATCACACAACGGGTAGCGGCAAGTTTATTTACACCGAATCTCAAGCAGGATCTGTGTTTACGCAACTTACAACCCCAGAAATAGATCTGGATACATTATCTAACCCTGAACTTCGCTTCTGGTATCATATGTATGGCAGTTTAATTTCCATGCTTCATGTAGAACTTTATGATGGAAATAGCTGGAACAATCTAGACTCTGTTGTTGGGGCACAACAAACCTCCCAAACAGATGCTTGGCAAGAAATGGTCATTGATATTTCTGCTTATGCAGGAAATACGATTCAAATTAGATTTAATGGATCAAAACAAGCCGGCAATCAAAATAGAGCCGATATATCTATTGATGATATCTTGATTGATAATGCCCCAACTTGTTTAGAACCTACTAACCTTGCAAGCACGGCAATCACAACAACAACAGTAACATTAAGCTGGACAACTGGTGGAGCAACCAACTGGCAAATAGAATATGGCCCCGTTGGTTTTGTACCCGGTGCAGGAACCCTTATTAATGCAGGAACAAATCCATTTATTGTAACAGGATTAAGCCCAAGCCAAACTTATGATTTCTATGTAAGAGATAGCTGCGGTGTAGGAGAAGTTAGTTTCTGGGAGGGCCCAATTACTGAAAGTACAGCTTGTGGAACTGTTGTAGCACCGTATTTTGAAAACTTTGATGCAGATTTTAATGAAGGCACCAATGCTGGCAATGATGGTTCAACCATTAGCCCATGTTGGTCTAGAGATGTAGATTCTGCATACCATTGGGGAGGTGGAACAGGAGGCACAACTACTTTTGGAACTGGTCCAAATGCAGACCACACCAGTGGTTTTGGAAATTACGTGTACACTGAAGCCTCTTTTGCACCTAACGGCTCTGAAGCACTATTGGAAACTCCAAGTATTGACTTATCGGCATTAACGAGTCCAGAAATGCGCTTTTGGTATAGCATGTATGCCCAAAACGGAACCATGGGCACATTAACATGGGAAGTATTTAGCAACAATACATGGACCGTTCTAGACAGTCTTGTAGGAAACCAAGGAAATACATGGAAAGAGCAAGTTGTTAATTTATCAGCATATGCCAATCAAACCATTAAAATTAGGTTTAGAGGAAGAAAAGCAAACGGCCCAACTCCACAACAAGGAGACATCGCAATTGATGATTTGTCTATTATAGATTTACCTTCTTGTATGGAGCCTACCGCATTTACAGCAACTGCGCTAACGCTATCATCTGTTCAGTTAGCTTGGACTACAGGAGGATCAACAAATTGGCAAATAGAATATGGCTTAGCCGGTTTTACGCCAGGTACAGGTACGTTGTTAAATGTTGCTACAAATCCCTTTACCGTGGTTGGGTTATTACCAAGTACCACTTATGATTTTTATGTAAGAGATAGCTGTAGTGCAACTGATAAATCGCTTTGGGTTGGGCCTCAGTCTGCTACTACATTTAATTGCGTAAACGGCTGTGGATATACCTTAAAACTGTCAGATACATTTGGTGATGGCTGGGTTGCTGGTGGAGCAAATCCCAATCATGTTGTAAACATTACAATTGGAAATATTACAACATCCTATACAATGCTAAATGGTTTTGATACCATCATACCCATAAATGTATGTGATGGCGACACTATTATTGTAAACTTTGTGGACAATGGCAATTGGGATGACGAATGCGGTGTTGAACTTCTTGATGCAACAAACAATGTCGTGTATACAGGAACCGCACCGCTAACCCCAGGTCAACTTTTTACAGGCAGTGCAAACTGTAACAACCCCTGCCCTACACCTACGGCAACATTTTCAAATTCACCAAACTTACTTTCTGTAGGGTTTGACGCTTCCGGATCCATTGGAAATACGCTAACATATAGCTGGGATTTTGGTGATGGATCTTTCGGGTCTGGAGTTACTCCTTCTCATGTTTATGGACAAGATGGAGTTTATACCATATTGCTTACAATTACAGATTTATGCGGTCAAACCGATACCATTTCGCAAACCATAACCATTTGTGGTCCGCTAAGCGCAAACTTCTCTTGGGCACAAAATGGGCTTGATCTTACGGTTGATGGTAGCTTGCTAACAAATGCGCTTAGCTGGAATTGGACGTTTGGAGACGGAGGCACAGATACTGGGTCTGTTGTAACCCACCCGTATGCTACCTCAGGGACATATAGCGTAATGCTAACCGTTACAAACCTATGCGGAGTTTCAGCAGATACCACCATCATCATAACCGTATGTATAGAACCTACTGCACTATGGAGTTACAAGGTGTTATCATCAGGAAGTGGCGGAATGACAGTACAGTTTGATGGCTCTGGTTCTACTGGTGCTAACAATTACTTCTGGAGCTTTGGAGATGGAGGAACCAATAATGTTTCGGCCATACCCGTACATACGTACAATGTTCCGGGATTATTCTACGTAGTAACATTAATCGTAACCAACAATTGTGGCGATGATGATACACTAACCTCTAGCTTAGCAAGCATAGGCTTAGAAGAATTTACAGCAGATGACATAAAGGTTTATCCAAATCCAGCTACAGATCGGGTTAAGATTAATGTTCCTCCGGTCATAGCTTTAGAATCTTTTAGTATTGAAATTGCAGAAATGAAAGGCGCAACGCTATATAAACGCCAATATGAAAATGAACAAGTAGAAATAAATGTTCAAGGATTAAGTGCAGGCACATATCTTATTAAAATAAGCTCTACAAAAATGCAAGAACAAAAACTGCTAATTATTAGCAGGTAATAAAGTAAGAAATTTTAAGGTTAAGGATTGGCGTTAAAAAAACAACCCTTAACATTGTCAAAAAAATGGTTATCTATGGCATTCGTTGTAGATAACCATTCATTATTTAGTCTTAAACTATGTAGCATGAAAAAATACCTACCATTTCTTACCTCCCTTATCATATTTGGCTGCCAGAGCGAAGAAGGAGTAAAAGAAATGCCCCCTCAAGACATTCCAGTGGTTGAGGTTATACAAAAAGATGTACCCATTTATGTAGAGCAGGTTGGCCAAATATTCGGTTTAAAAGATATTCCTATTCGGGCGCGTGTAGATGGTTTTTTAGAAGAAATTGCCTTTCAGGAAGGAATGGCAGTAAAAAAAGGACAGCTACTCTATAGAATTGATGACAATCCATTTCAAGAAAGTTTAGCCGCATTTGAAAGCAAAGTAAGCGAAGCACAAACGCATCTAACAAATGCCAAAAACGAATTAGACCGTTACGTACCCTTAGCCGAAATAAATGCCGTTAGTAAAAGTGATTTAGATGCAGCTCAAGCCAATTATGATGCCGCAAAGGCCGCACTTAAAGCAGCCGAGGCAAACTACAGAGCATCTGCCATAAACCTTAGTTATTGTTTGGTAAAATCGCCAATAGACGGAGTAATTGGCAAAACAGAGGCACGTATTGGCGAGTATGTAGGTAAAGAGCCAAACCCTGTTATACTCAATACCGTTTCCAGAATTGATACGGTAAGGGTACAGTTTTCAATCTCAGAAAGAATGTATTTAACCTTGGCGCGTGAGTTAAAAAATGCCCGTATTCATGCCGAGAAGCACGGAGAGAAAAAAGAATTAGAAAAACGCCAGAATGTTGAGCTAATTTTATCTGACAATACCCTTTATGAGGAGCCCGGTTCCATTGATTTTATAAACCGACAAATAGATGCTACTACAGGATCTATTATGATTCAAGCCAGCTTTCCGAATACCTATAAAGTATTACGTCCTGGTTTATATGCTAAGGCTAGAATTCTCTATCAAATAGAAAAAAACGCATTGGTAATACCACAAAGATGCATTATGGAAATCCAAGGCCAATACTCTGTTTTTGTTGTGAATAAAGACAATATTGTAGAGATGCGCTCTGTAAATGTGGGAGCAAAAATTGGCGATTATTGGCTTATTCGCTCTGGTCTTGAGCCTAATGAATATGTTGTGATAGATGCTATTCAGAAAGTAAAAAATGGTCTAGTCGTGAATCCGCAGGTTACAACGTTCGAAAGCAAAACAAAAGCACTTTAATATGGCCGACTCTAAAGGAAACTTTTTTGTTCATAGGCCAATTGTGGCCATAGTTATAGCCATTGTAATTGTTATTGTAGGTGGCGTCTCGGTAATTGGTTTAGCCATTGAGCAATATCCCAATTTAACACCGCCTATTGTACAAGTACGGGCATCATATACTGGAGCAAATGCATTAAATGTAGAGGAATCTGTTGCTGCGCCATTAGAACAAGAAATGAATGGGGTAGATAATATGATTTACATGAAATCTACCAATGCCAATGATGGAACAATGTCTATAGACGTAAGTTTTGACGTTGGCACAGACCCTGATATGAATACAGTATTGGCGCAAAACCGCGTTTCTGCAGCAACCGCTAAACTACCTCCTGCCGTTACAAAATTGGGCGTTACAACCAAAAAATCTTTACCCAATATTTTAATGTTGGTATCGCTAACAAGCACCAATCCAGCGCAAAGCAACCAAGATTTTTTAGGCAATTACGGTTTAATTAATATTAAAGACCGGCTCTCACGTTTAAAAGGTATAGGTCGTGTAGACGTTTTAGGATCAAGCGACTACAGCATGCGTATTTGGATAAAACCAGATCGATTAGCGCAATTGGGCATCACTGTACCAGAAATACTTAGTGCAATAAATGACCAAAACGTAATTGTACCTGGCGGACAATTTGGTGCGGAACCTGCGCCTCCTGGAACAGAATTTACCTATACCGTAAGGCTGCCAGAACGGTTTAATTCTGTAGAGGCTTTTGAAGAAATAGTTGTAAGAACAAAAAGCGATGGCACGCAAGTTAAAATTGGAAATATTGCACGCGTTTCATTGGGTGTAGAATCATATAAGATGATTCCTCGAATGGGCGTAAATTTAGAAGGAAGAGATTCTATTCCAAGGCCATCTGCCATTATTGCTCTATACCAAGCCCCAGGGTCAAACGCTGTAGAACTAGCACAAAATGTTTTGCTAGAAATGGAAGACCTTAAAACAAATTTTCCTGAAGGTATGCGGTATGATGTTTCGTTAGACTCTACCCTACCCATTACTGCCGGTATAAAAGACATCTTAGTCACTTTAGTGATTGCATTAGTACTTGTAATTTTAGTGGTATTCATTTTTATTCAAGATTGGCGTGCAACGCTTATTCCCACTTTAGCTATTCCTGTTTCTTTAATTGGTGCTTTTATTTTCTTTCCGGCCTTAGGTTTTACTATTAATGTATTGTCTCTACTCGGATTGGTTTTAGCCATTGGTATTGTAGTAGATGATGCAATTGTAGTTGTTGAAGCTGTTCAAGTAAATATTGCATCAGGTATGCAACCCAAAGAGGCCACTTTAGATGCTATGAAAAAGGTTACGGCACCTATTATTGCAACAACGTTGGTTTTGGTTGCCGTATTCATTCCTGTAGCGGGTATGGCTGGTATCACAGGTTTACTTTATCAACAGTTTGCCATTACCATAGTAGTTTCCGTTTTAGTTTCATCTGTAAACGCACTTACCCTAAGTCCTGCACTTTGCTCTATTTTGTTAAAAGAACCTAAACCTTACGGGGGTCCATTGGGCTGGTTTTTTGGAAAATTTAATAGTGGCATGGACAAAAGCACCACTTCTTACACCAACTTTACCAAGGTAATTACAGGCAAGCTAAAAAGAGGTATTGTTTTTATTGTTGTACTTACCATTGGCGCTGCAGTAGTAGGCAAGTTTGTTCCTGGTGGTTTTATACCAGAAGAAGACATGGGCTATTTTTACGTAAACGTACAGTTGCCAAATGCGGCTTCTCTGCAACGCACTAATGAAATTGGCGCTGTTGTAGAAGATATCTTATTAAAATATCCGGAAGTAGAATACGTAACAAACGCTACTGGCTACAGCATGCTATCTGGTGCAATGGCACCAAACAATGCGTTTATGTTTGTAACCTTAAAAAAATGGAGTGAACGCGAAGCCACGGTAAAAGAAGTTATTGATAGAGTAAACCGAGAACTCGCACAAAAAATAAAAGGGGCACAAGCCTTTGCTTTCGGCCCTCCGGCCATTCCAGGTTTAGGAAACGGATCTGGTTTTAGTATCATGCTGCAAGACAAAGGCGGTAATACTCCTCAGTACCTATCAGAACAAACTCAAAATTTTATTGCTGCTGCGAATGCTAGGCCAGAAATTGGCCGTGCGTTTAGTGCTTTTCAGGCTAATGTTCCTCAACGCAGAATGGAAATTGATAAAGAAAAAGCCTTAAAACTCGGGGTATCATTAAATGATCTTTATACAACCATTGGCGCATTTATGGGAGGTGCTTACGTAAATGACTTTACACGATTTGGAAGATTGTATAGAACCTATATTCAAGCAGAAAGTGAATACAGAGTTAATGAAAACCAGATTGAAAACTTTTTTATTAAAAATAATCAAGGCGAAATGGTTCCTCTATCTACTGTAGCAACCATTATTCCGGAATCTGGGCCAGACTATACCACGCGTTTTAATTTATTTAGATCTGCAGAAGTTACAGGAGGACCTGCGCCCGGCTACACATCTACCCAAGCCATGGACGCACTAAAAGAAGTGGCCGCAGAAACATTACCAAGTAATATGACTACAAGCTGGAATGCCATGAGCTTTCAAGAAAACAAAGCCTCTGGTTCTTTAGGCTTAATTCTCACCTTTTCATTGGTCTTTGTGTTTCTAATTTTAGCGGCACAATACGAAAGCTGGAGCTTACCCTTTGCCATTTTATTGGGCACCCCATTTGCAATATTTGGAGCATTAGCCTTTCTATGGGTAGCCAGACAATTTAGTTTGAGTTTTGAAAACAACATTTTTGCACAAGTAAGTTTTGTCATGCTCATTGGTATGGCCGCTAAAAATGCCATACTTATTGTTGAGTTTGCCAATGATGAATTTAAAAAAGGTCTTAGCTTATTTGATGCAGCAATATTAGCCGCTAAGTCTAGATTTCGCCCAATATTAATGACGGCCTTTAGCTTTATTCTTGGTGTTTTCCCTCTGGTTGTGGCCAGCGGTACAGGCGCAGAAGCACGCAAAGTTATGGGCATGGCATTGCTTGGTGGTATGAGCATTGCAACATTACTCGGGGTGTTTTTCTACCCCATGTTGTTCGTATTGATTGGTAAAATTGCGGGATACGAAAAGAAAAGAGAATTAGAAATGGCAAAATTGAAATCAACACCAAAAGCATGAAAAAAATAGCACTCATACTTTTCTACGTGGTTACAATTGTAGGCTGTAAAATGGGTAAAAATTACAAGGGAACCGATGTTATTGTTCCTGATAAATTTGCTCAAAAAGACACTTCGCTTGCTGTAATTTCAGATACTGTTAATACTGACACGTTAAACGTACCCCAGATTTCTGATTTAAATTGGTGGGAAATTACCCAAGACAATGTTTTAGATAGTCTCATTGATAAGGCTATGAAAAACAATAAAAACGCACTAATAGCTGCGGAAAATATCTTGCAAGCACGTTATGCTTTAAAAATTCAAAATGCCGAGTTTTTACCCAAATTTAGTATGGGCATTAGTGCCCAGCGGGGTAACTTTTTAAACAACCAAATCGGTGCCGAAACAGATATTTTTATGGGGGCTGGCAACCTAAATTGGGAATTGGATTTATGGGGTAAACTGCGTAGGCTTTCCGAAGCCTCACGCGCACAATTGGTTGCGACTGAATATGGATATCGCGGCATCATGATTTCTTTAATTAGCGAAGTAGCAACAAATTATTACAATTTATTACGAGTTCAATCTCAATTAGAAATATCCAAACGTGTAGCGGCATCAAGAGATAGCATGCTTATTATTATAGAAGCTAGATACAACAAAGGCATTGTGCCTATGATAGATGTTAATCAAGCTGAAATACAATTGGCCATTGCACAAGGTGCTGTTCCTAGATATCAACGTGAATTGGTGAATTATCAAAATGCATTACAGTTTTTATTGGGAGAAAACCCTGGGCCAATACAAACCGGAAAACCTTTAGAAGAACAGAATTATAACATCGAAATTCCAAGTAAAGCACCGGTTGATTTATTAGCGCAAAGACCCGATGTAATTGCTGCTGAATATCAACTCATTGGGCAAAATGCAAGGGTTGGCGCAGCGCAAGCCAACCGTTTGCCAACATTGAGTGTTTCTGCTTTGCTTGGCATTGCATCCAATGATTTTAGCACCCTAAGCTTTAGCAATCCGTTGTGGAATTTAGGTGGACAACTTGCAGGGCCTTTGTTTTATTGGGGACAATTAAAAAGAGCAGCAGATATAGAGCAAAGCAAACGATTCCAGTCTTTATTTGCTTATGAAAACACGGTGCTTTTTGCATTAACCGAGGTAGAAAACACGTTGGTAGAAATAAATACTTTAAAGCTAGAAATAGAAATTTCTGAAAGACGAAAAGCATCTGCCATAAACGCTCTTACATTAAGCAGCCAACGCTATGACAAAGGTGTTACAAGCTATTTAGAATATTTAGAACAACAACGCCAAGCCTTTGATGCGGAACTTATACTAGAAGGCAAGCGCGCAGACTATTTAAGCGCCCAAATAAAACTGTACAAAGCCCTTGGTGGAGGCTGGTTAAATACCGATGAAAAGAATGCAGCCAACAATGCCAATTAAAATAAATTTGAGCAATTAAGACTTTGGCTGCTTACTTTTTAAGTTTGCTGAAAATTAAATGCACATATGCAGTTTAGAAGATTAGTAAAAGAAGAGTTGGAACCATTGGCAGAAGATTTTGCCATTTTTTTAGCATCTAACAGCATAGATAAAAAAGAGTGGGATTCTATTAAAGAAAAAGATGCTGAAAAGGCAGACCACCTATTGGATATTTTTTCTGACATGGTATTTGAAAAAGCCCTTACCTCAGCCAAATACTTAGAGCGAATCTCGGAAACGGAAATTCATTGCTATAGCTTTTTTGCCAAAACTGCACACCTCATCAGTTTGCGCTACGTGGCAAAAGAACCCTTTTCTTTTTTTAATGCAGAGGCTTTTAATCAAGCGCCTACACTTCTTAAAAGCGGTAAAATGGAATTAATACAAGGCACAAGAACTTTTGAAAAACCACGAGAAGCAGAAATGTTTGCCATCATGCAAACAGGTGCAACTATTTCAAAAGGTGAATTATACAGAGCTCTTGTAGGACTAATCTAACTTTGAGAAAACTTTTTACTTCTTCAAATTACTCTTATTAAACACCTCATCAGCAATCGGTACGTTTATCTGCATTTTGGTTACTACAAAATCTGTCCCTTGGCCGTCTTTTAGCATGTCTT